>JACRJO010000032.1 GCA_016219985.1 Sphingobacteriales bacterium
CCGTGGATCATGGACCGTGGTCTGTCGACTGTGGACCGTGGACTAACCCGAAGCCAACATTCCGGACGCCCGACTACTAACTACTAGCTGCGAGCTGTGAGAGCTGTCGACCGTGGATCATGGACCGTGGTCTGTCGACTGTGGACCGTGGACTAACCCGAAGCCAACTATTCCGGGTGCCCGACTACAGACTACTAACTACAAACTACCGACTAATTAACTAACTCCCTCATTCCCAAACCCCTGCTCCTTAACAAAGATCAGTCGCCGCAAACCGCTGAAAACCTTACCTTTGCCGCATTCTTTACCAGACGAAAAGCAAGGATTTTCTAACAATATTCATTAAAAAACAAGCAGATATGGCAGATATTTTCGACCGTTTATTAAAGAATGCCGGCCCTCTTGGCCAGCACCGTGAAAGGGCCCATGGTTATTTCGCTTTCCCAAAACTGGAAGGGGAAATCAACAGTCGCATGAAATTCCGGGGCAAAGACATGATTGTATGGAGCCTGAACAATTACCTGGGACTGGCCAATCATCCCGAAGTGAGAAAAGCAGATGCGGAAGGGGCCGCCACATACGGACTGGCCTACCCGATGGGCGCCCGGATGATGAGTGGCAACAGTAACCTGCATGAACAATTAGAAGCTGAACTCGCTGCTTTCGAACATAAGGAAGACGCCGCCCTGCTGAACTATGGTTACCAGGGTATGGTAAGCATTATCGACCTGCTTTGCAGCCGTCATGATGTGATCGTATATGATGCCGAAAGTCATGCCTGTATCATTGACGGCGTACGCCTGCATCCCGGTCACCGGTTTGTATTCAAACACAATGACCTTGAAGATTGCGAAAAACAATTACAACGCGCCACCGCCCTGGTTGAAAAACAAAAGGCCGGCGGTATCCTGGTGATCACGGAAGGAGTATTCGGTATGGCTGGCGATCAGGGTAAACTGAAAGAGATCACCGCCCTGAAAAAGAAATACCAGTTCCGCCTGCTGGTGGACGATGCGCACGGATTCGGGACCCTGGGTAAAACAGGAGCCGGCGCCGGTGAAGAACAGGGCTGCCAGGATGAGATCGATCTCTATTTCTCCACTTTTGCCAAATCAATGGCCTCGATCGGCGCCTTTGTTGCCGGTAAAAAAGCCATTATTGATTATATCCGGTACAATATCCGCTCCCAGATCTTCGCCAAGAGTTTACCCATGCCGCTGGTAATTGGTAACCTGAAAAGACTGGAACTGTTACGTACCCGCCCGGAACTGAAAGAGAAACTCTGGAGCAATGCCCGGAAATTGCAGAACGGGTTAAAGGAAAGAGGATTTGATATCGGGAATACGGATTCCGTGGTAACCCCTGTATATATGAAAGGGGATGTGCCCGAAGCCACCGCCATGGTCATGGACCTGCGGGAAAATTATGGCATTTTCGCCTCCATCGTGGTATACCCGGTGATCCCGAAAGGACATATCATCTATCGCCTGATCCCCTCCGCCATCCATACGGACGAGGACATCGAACTGACCCTGAAAGCCTTCTCGGAAACCAAGAAAAAACTGGATGCCGGTGAGTACAAGGTAGAAGCGATCCCCGATATGGCGGAAAATAAGTAAGCCGGTGATTACTTTATACGGGAGGTTACTCTTTAAGAGAGTAACCTCTTTTTTTTACTGGCCATATTTCAGGTTGACAAGTTGAAAGGTTATAAGTTGACAGGGAGGAACGCGCCCTTGTCAACCCGTCAACTTATAACCTTTCAACTTATCAACCCGCCAACTTTTCCACCTGCGGTAGCTGTCATTCCCCCCTTTCCCCTACATTTACCCTATCAAAATTATCTCACTATGCGTAAGCTCCTTATGCTGCTGCTCCTGTTGCCCTTTGCGGCCATGGCACAGATCAAACCAATCACTTTAGAGGATATTTATAAGAAAGGAACCTTCCGGGGCGAATTTGTCCCCGCGGTTTTTGATAGCACGAAGAAAGAACCCGAACTGAAAACAGCGGGACTGAATGATGAAAACGAGAAGCCCTTCGGGCAGCCTGATGAGGAAATGGCGAACCCGGTACGTGCCGGTCTCTGGCTCCTGAAAAAAGGAACTGAACCGATCTACCGCCGTTCTTCCAAATCTTACGTGTATCTCTATGATGCGAACAGTGGCAAACTCAGTAAACTGGCGGAGGAAAAAGTATTGCATCCCGGTTTCTCCCCCGATGGAAGCCGGATCGCTTATATCAGAGAAAATAACCTGTACATCTATGATATTGCTGCCGGGAAAGCCACCGCGGTTACCACCGATGGCAAATGGAACCAGGCTATCAATGGAAACTGCGACTGGGTATATGAGGAAGAATTCGAATTCACCCGGGCATATGAATGGAGCCCCAAAGGAAATTACCTGGCCTATTACCGGTTTGACGAAAGCAAGGTGAAGGAATACAACCTGACGATCTACGACAACGCCCACAACAAGGACTACCGCTACAAATACCCCAAGGCCGGGGACGGGAATTCCACCGTGGATATCTATATCTATGATGTGGCCAAACAGGCAAAAGCCAAAGCGCAATACGAACAGGGCGATATTTATATCCCCCGTATCAAGTGGACGCGGGATGACAATACCCTGGTGGTTTACTGGATGAACCGCCACCAGAATGACCTGAAACTCCTCGCCACCAATGCCGTTACCGGGGCCAGCACCCTGCTTTACCAGGAAACCAACAAATACTATGTGGAGATCAATGACGACTGGTGGTTCCTCAAAGATGGCCAGCATTTCCTTTTTACCAGCGAGATGAACGGCTATAAACATTTATATCTCTACAGCCTGGATGGCAAGACCCGGATCCAGGTCAGCAAAGGCAATTACGAGGTAACCGATGTCAATGGCGTGGATGAAGTGAACAAGCGGATCTATTTTACCATGGCCTGGCCCCGTCCCATGGACCGCAATGTATTCGTGACTGATTTTGCCGGGAAGAAAACCTGGCCCCTTACCCAGGGAGAAGCCTGGCACCGGGTGGAATTCAATGATGATTTTACCAAATTCTTCGATTACCGCTCAGACCTGAATACCCCGCAAACCGTAACCCTGAACAAGGTAGTGACGGATAAGAAAAAAGGCATCAGTGCCGTACTGGAAAAAACCGTGAATGAAAGTACTAAACTCAGGGGAAAAATGGAGGAGTACGGGTATGGCAAGGCTGAATTTATACGGGTACCCAACAGCAAGGGCGACACGCTTAACGGCTGGATGCTGAAACCCGCCGGTTTTGACCCGGCAAAAAAATACCCGGTACTGTTCTGCAACTATGGCGGACCCGGTTCACAGCAGGTGGCAAACCGTTTCGGGGCCGTCAGCTCCTGGCACCAGTTGCTCGCACAAAAAGGATTTATCGTGGTCAGCGTGGATAATACCGGTACCGGTTTCCGGGGTGAGGAATTTAAAAAGAAAACCTATCTCCAGCTGGGTAAATTCGAAATAGAAGACCAGATCGATGCGGCGAAGTACCTGAGTACGATGTCTTATGTAGACAAAGAGAATATCGGTCACTGGGGCTGGAGTTTTGGCGGGTTCATGAGTTCGCTGGCCATCACCAAGGGAAATGAAGTATTCAGCGCCGCGGTGGCTGTTGCTCCCGTAACCAACTGGCGGTACTATGATAATATCTATACCGAGCGGTATATGCGCACCCCGGAAGAAAACGCGAAAGGATATGATGACAATTCCCCGGTGAATTTCACCGACCGCATTAAAGGGAAATACCTGCTCATACACGGTACCGCGGACGACAATGTGCATTTCCAGAACGCCACTCAGATGATCACCGCCCTGGTAAAAAGCAATATTGACTTCGAAAGCGCTTATTACCCGAATAAGAATCACGGTATCGGCGGGCAGGCGGATAATACCACTTTCCATCTCTGGAGCAAGATGACCAACTGGATCCTGAACAATATGGGCAATGCCAATACGCAAAAAGCGGGGGGCCAGGGGAAACAGCCCAGGGCGTTTTGATCTTTTTAGAGAAGTGTATTTTGTCGGTAGTCAGTAGCCGGTAGCCGGTAGTCGGTAGTCCATTCTAAGAAAGTTTTTAAAAAAATGAGGCTGCGTCTATTCATCAAAATTCCTGTGCTTTCCTGCCTACTCGCCTCGCGGCGAAGCGGGCTCGCCCATGGCGAAGCAGGCCGGATAGGCAGGCGTGACAAAAAGTAATTGCCGGGAAGACGGGAAGGGCGGGAAGTAATTTTTCACTTTCCTGCCTACTCGCCTCGCGGCGAAGTGGGTTCGCCCGTGGCAAAGCGGGCCGGTCAGTCAGGTTTGAATTTTCGTGTGTTTTCGTGCCCTTTCCTGCCTACTCGGCAGGCAGGCGTGGCAATAACATTTGCCATAGGCAAATAAATCCGTGTTCATCCCTGCCTTTGCCGGCAGGCAGGTGTGTCATCTGTGTCCAAAAAATTCCCGGGAAGCCGAAAAGTTATAATTTTTTCGCGTGCTTTTGTGTGCTTTCCTGCCTACCGGACAGGCAGGCGTGGCAAAAAGAAATTGCCGGAAAGACGGGAAGGACGGGAAGTTTATTCCTTTTCCTATCTGCATTGCAGGCGTGCCCTTTCCTGCCTACTCGCCTCGCGGCGATGCGGGCTCGCCCATGGCGAAGCAGGCCGGACAGGCAGGCGTGAGTTTTCGTGTGCTTTCGTGTGTTTTCGTGGCCAACAACATTTTTCAAAAGGCAAATAAATCCGTGGCGAAGCAGGCCGGACTGTCCGGTTTGGCCACAGGGTAGGCAGCCGTGGCTAACAAATTCGCTGTAAAGACCGGGTGGCAGAAAGCTAATTACCCGGCCCGGGAAGGGGGCAAAAAAAGAACCCCCGATGTAAAATCGGGGGGCCCTAATCAAAAACCATTAACCATTAAACCTTATCCTATGAAAATTCATTGCTAATATCGTCAATAATGCGAAATCACAAAACATTTACCCGTCATTTTTTGTCATAATGGGCCAAAATCATACAAAAACGATCTTTTTTTGATTTTACTCAACCTGCTCATTATGAGTTTTGTAGCTTTGATACTACAATCACAACATGCAATCGATTGCGCAATTTGAGCCAGGTATCATCAACTTTATCCAGTTTTACAGGGTTATAAACAAGTCATGAAGAAAATAATTGTGGCCATCACCGGCGCCAGTGGTTCGGTTTATGCAGATAATTTACTGAAGAAACTGCTTCCCCTGAAGGACCAGTGGGAAGCCCTTTCCCTGGTCATGACCACGAATGCCAAAGAAGTGTGGAAGACCGAACTGGGCCATGACTCCTGGAAGGATTTCCCGGTCCGTTCATTCGAAACGACTGATTTTTCGGCGCCCTTCGCCTCGGGTTCGGGACAGTATGACACCATGATCATCATTCCCTGTTCCATGGGAACCCTGGGCCGTATTGCCTCGGGTATCTCCAATGACCTGATCACCCGGGCTGCCGATGTGATCCTGAAAGAAAGAAGAAAACTGATCTGTGTGATCCGGGAGACCCCTTACAACCTGGTTCATATCCGCAATATGGAAACGGTGACCCTGGCCGGTGGCATTATCTGCCCCGCCACCCCCTCTTTTTACAGCCGCCCTCAAAGCATTGAAGAAGCTGCCGCCACGGTGGTGGACCGGGTGCTGGATATCGCGGGAATCCGCATCGATACCTACCGTTGGGGGAAATAAAGCCGGCAAGCCGAAACAATTTACTGATTCATCCACAAAAAAATCCGCGGCCAACAATAGTGGCGGGGAAGCCCGATCATACTCCTTCAGACCGCTATAACATTGTATCATTATAGCAACACCCAAACAGATCGCTCCATGATAAAAAAGGCTGCACCAGTGACCTGGTACAGCCCAAACATACACCATCATGAACCAACTAATCGGTGAACTTACCACCAGCGTTAATCCAGTTTGTAATCTTTTGTCTTTCCGCTGAGGGTAACAACCCCGTGGGCGGCATGGCGGAAGGATTGGCATCCACTGCTCTTGACCTGATCCGGTCCTTAAACGTTACAATATTGCAATCCACGGTCCAGTTCATTCCCCCCTCCTGTTGGGAGTTATTATGACAGGGTACACAGTTTGCCTGCAATACGGCTTTTACCTCCAGGAACAGGGGACCGGCGGGCAGGTTGGATACGGTTGTGGAAGGACTGTTCCCATTACAGCCATTGGCATCCTTTGCCTGTACTGTATAGTTCCCCGCACCCAGGTTCGGGAATAAGTTGGACACCTGGAAGGCACCCCCGTTCAGGCTATAGGTATAAGGACCGGTACCACCTGAGGCTGTGGCTGTAACAGACCCGTTATTGGGCTGGCAAGGTGTATTGCCTACCACTGCATTAGTCACCGTAATGGTAACCCCGGCGCAGGGATTGGGTGCCGTCAGTGTAAAATTGTTTGTACCGGTACAGCCATTCCCGTCCTTGGCAACAATGGTATAAACGCCTGCTGCCAGGCCATTAAAATTACCGGTAGCCTGGAAAGCGCCTCCATTAATATTATACGTAAACCCGGTGCTGCCGGATGCGGTGGCGGAAATACTTCCATCCGAAGTGCCGGCCCCGCTTGGGTTGGTAAGAGTTGCCGTTACCGTGATCGTAACACCTGCACAGGGATTGGGCGCCGTAAGCGTGAAGCTGGCACTGCCCAGGCAACCATTGCCATCCTTGGCGACAATGGTATAAGCCCCGGCCGCCAGCCCGGCAAAATTTCCGCTGGCCTGGAAAGCACCGTTATTGATACTGTAAGTATAATTGCTGCTGCCGGCTGCTGAGGCACTGATGCTGCCGTCTGTTCCTGCCTGGGTGCTTGGATTGGTTACGGTAGCCGTTACCGTTATAGTAACCCCGCTGCAGGGATTGGGGGGATTCGCCACCGTGAACGTGGCAGTCCCGGTGCAGCCATTCGAATTTTTAGCGGTCACGGTATAGGTACCTGCTGCCAGTCCTGTAAAAGAAGTGGCCGACTGGTAGGCGCCGGCGCCGATCTTATACGTAAACCCGCTGCCGCCACTGGCCGTTACATTAATACTTCCGTCGCTGCCGCCCACGGTAGTCGGGTTAGTCACCGATCCGTTTACACTTACGGTAACGCCGTTACAGGGATCCGGAATGGTACCGCCGCCACCGCCTTTGCTGCAGGAATAAACAACTAATAATAATACGAGGATTACCGCATTGATGCGGGAGGTAAAAATTTGTTTCACTGATGCTGGTTTTATATACTCAATCGCAGCACAGGAAACAGGGGTTGCCTGAAAAATTGCGAACTATTTTTTTTGTTTACGGGGAACCAGTGCAGCCGGTTGTACGGTGACAGAGAATAAAACGCCGGCACTGTTCAGCCTT
Organism: Sphingobacteriales bacterium; assembly: GCA_016219985.1. Classification (GTDB taxonomy): domain Bacteria; phylum Bacteroidota; class Bacteroidia; order Chitinophagales; family Chitinophagaceae; genus JJ008. The sequence continues at coordinate 7,398 of JACRJO010000032.1, forward strand.
ACTTTTCCATAGCCTACACCCGTGAAGGGCAGTTTCAGGTAGGGCTCCGCAACAAAGGATATCCGGTCCGTGATTTTGCGCTGGTACCCGCCTGAGAGACCCAGTACAGAGAACAAATGCTGGTTGCGGTTGCGTATGGTCCATTCCTTTTGCTGGAGAGAACCACCGGCCGTGGTCTTGTAATAATAATCATAGGTCTCCCTTTTCATCAGGTAGGAAGAGAGACCGGCTGAAGCAAACCAACTGTGATTTTTACGGGCCCCGAAATGATAGCCGACGGATACGGGGATCTCATAGACCCGGCAATTGGCATCCACTTTCTCTAAGTAAGGGTAATAGTTGTAGAAATTGGCCGGGGGATTATAATCTGACGGTGAAGCCGAGTACATCTTGACAGCCTGGTAGAAACCGGCCCGGAAGGAAACCCGGTCTTTAATCGTATACCCGATACCGGCCCCGGTTACCAGGTTGATACGGCCCGGTTTACCGGTCTGGGTAAAACTGGCATCGGGTCCGGCGCTAACGGTGATGAATAAACTATTTTTTTTCTGTTTGCCCGAAGCCTTTTTCTTTTGCAGGGATTCGCTGCCGGTTGCTGCCATAGCCACGCTGTCCGCTTTTTTATCTGTGACGGCCGTGATCTCCGCCGCCTTATCACTCTTCTTATCCTCCGTTGTTTCAGCCGATGAAGGGATGGATGCCGTTGAGACAGGGACCTGTTTTTCCTTTGCTCCGGGAACATCCTGGTTTTTTGCCGGCTGATCCGCAGCCACTGAAACCTGCGCCAGGGGATCCGGTAAAGGCTGCCGGTTACCAGGGCTCAGAACAGCCTCTTTCTTTTTCTTATTGGTAATACCCGGGATCATTACAACCGGGTTCCTATTAGCATAGTCAGGAAGCAGGGATGTACCCACAGGATTTGTCATCTGCTTTTTCCGGCTCTCAGCAGCTACTGAAACAACCGGAACGGGTTTTTCAACCGCGGGTTCCGGGTTATTATCAATATTAGTTTGAGTTGTGCTGGCCTCTTCTTTCTGAACAGGAGCATCCTCAGCAGCCGGCCCCGGGCCGCGGGGTGCGGGAAGAACGGTCGTCTCTTTACTTTTCGTCTCTTTACTTTCATTTGCAGCCGCCGGAGTATTGGTGAGCGGGTTTTCTTTATCCAAGGCCGATTGTATCGTATAGACAATACCCGCCCCGCCCAGTATAAAGAGCAATAAAAAGAGCAGGATAAACCGCCGCCGCCTGTCCTCTTTCCGGGGCAGGTGCTTGTCGAGCAGTTTGTTCATCCGTCCCCAGGCCTCCTCATTGTAAGCCGGGTGGTGATTATCCGCCGCTTCCTTTATCTTCTTATCAAATTCTTCAAACTGCATTTTTAGCTATTGAAATTTCGTTTTTTTTGAATAGGATCTGTTGCAGCTGTCTCCTCGCTTTCGACAGGTTCGACTTCGAGGTCCCGGCTGAAATACCCAGGTGATTAGCGATCTCTTCGTGGCTCAGTCCCTCGATGATAAACAGGTTGAATACCGTCCGGTAACCGGGGGACAAATCCTGGACAGCGCGTATGATCTCATCATAAGTCAGTTTTCCCAGCGCATCCTCATTTACAGAAGGCATATGATACACCATATTATCCAGTGAAGTCACCATCTGGTGTTTCTGGTATTTCCGGTAATGATCGATCGCTGTAAACACCATAATCTTTCGCAGCCAGCCTTTAAAAGAACTGATCACATCAGCATAAGCCGGTTTGTAGTGATGGATTTCCCGGAAAATTTTCAGAAACCCATCATTCAGAATTTCAATGGCATCGTCCTGGTTATTGACGTAACGGTCGCAAATTGCCATGGCATAGCCATAGAAAGAGCTGTAAATTACCTTCTGGCTCTCCCGGCTGTTGAGCCCGCAGGCCTCAACATGGTAGGTTAGTTCATCCGCCGTTAACAATTGAGTGTAGTGTTTCGTTTCCATATCGAAACAGGACTGGCCCTGGTTGCCTGATTAAGAGTAAAATAAACAAATTAAATGAATTGGTAACCACGACAACCGAAGATATAACCGGTTGACCTGAAGTCATTTAGCCCCCCGACTGGCTGGCGGCAGCTATAGTTCCTCAAAAGCCCTGGCACTTAAATGTTTATACTGTTACGGACGTCCCCTTCCAAAAAACAACCGGGACTGCCTGATCAGTCCTGTATGATCAACTGTAAGGGGTTCCGGGGTTCCGGGCTTCCGGTTTCCCGGGGAATCAGTCAAATGAACAGCCTGGAAAAGCAGGATCAGGATGGCGGGCCCGGGCACCGTTTCAGGATTTGGCAGCCAGTAATTTCTCAAACCGTTGTAATTCGGTGAGCTCTGCTGCATTCAGTTGCTCATTATTATCAAACTTCGATTTGAAAAACAAAACCCTTTTGTGCCCGGGATACCGGGCCAATATAGCATCGATCCGTTTCCCGGTTCCCTCATCCTTTGTATAGAGCGGTGTTATTTCCGGGAGGACCGATTTCTCACGGGTGGGTCTTTTGAGGATGATCGCTTCCAGGGTGGCCAGTTTTGCGGGGGGAATGCGGCTGACCTTTGAAGCCTTGCCATATAAACCCTGCAATTGCTTTTTGCTGAGTCCTCCCCGTTCCTGGTACTGAAATAAAAGGCTTTGGGTAAATGCAGAATCCGGCCGGGCGGCCAGTACAGCCTCCAGGATATCTTTTATGATGTCCACATCCGGGCGTATTCTTTTCATGCTGTAAATATATCATATACCCGCCAGTTCCCGGGTCCCGCATTCCGGCATCCCGCCGGCGAAAAAAAAAGTCACCAGCCATGCCGGTAACTTCTCAGTTTTATGAATGAATAACAGGCAGCTCCCTAATCATTATTGTCCAGCTGAAAATGCTGGTGATAGGCACTGGCTGCGATATGCAAGGCGAATGAAGCGATAGCGGTGTCTTTTAATATATTGATAAGTGCTAACTGTCTCATTTCCTTATCTCCTGCATTATAGTAATTGGGCAGGTGAATGGTCAGAATAAAAATAATCAGCAATACAAACAGGAGGTAACTGGAGAATTTTACATACTGGTTGGTAAGATAAGAAAGGGCCACCAGGATAAAAGCGCTGCCAACGATATACGCCCATTTAATTCCCAGCGGCAGGAAGTCAGGCACATAAACCAACAGGTCTCTTGGATACATAAAATGAAAGATCCCGAAGATAAACAAGACGACTGCCAGGATATAGATGGCAATTCTTGAAATAATATGGAAGTGCTTCATAAATGATGGTTTTAGTTAGGTAAAAGGTACAAATTTTATCAGTGCAACAGTATGATTTTGTATTTGTTGACAAAATTCATCTTTCCCGATAAACAAGCTGATCAACGTCAGTAAAGCAGCCAACATGCATCATATTTATGCGTATTTCCACATCGTAAATTACCAGCAGTTGATTGATTATTTAATCCATATTCCCTGCTGAACGCTCCACTGATCCCATGTAAGGCTAACCAGCCGGCCGCGGGCGATAGACTTCTTCATCACCTGCTTTACCGTGAACAAAGCAATAGCTGATTTAACGCTATTCGTAACCTTTAAAAATCTTTGTTATGAAAAAGATTTTACGCACCCTGTTAGCCGGGATGCTCCTGGTTGCATCCGCATCTGTATCCGCCCAATGTACCTTTGCCAACCCGGGTATCCGGCTGATCGCTCCGCCGATCACTACCCCCGGCGGTCAGTGTTCTGTAACACTTGAAATGAGTTTTGATATTTTGCACAATCCCGGCGGGAAATACTTCTGGATTCACTTCTGGCCCACGGCTTCTTATCCCGATTACAATTATCCTACTTCCGACCCGCCCACTACCTCTGCGATCCCGGGCGGAAACGGCGCACTGGATAATTCGGTAGCCACGCTGGGCTTTTACCATAAAGGCGGAACCCTGGATATTCAGCTCAGTTATCCGCCCGATAACAGCGCCCCGAATTTCCAATCCGCCTATACGATCCATGAAATAGAAAACGGGGGGGTACTGCCGGGAGCTGACCGGTACACCATAACAGGCATCACCCTGCTCCTGCCGCAGGCCTGTACGGTTCCCCAGTCGCTCACCGCAGACCTTTGGGAAAGCCAGGCCGCGAATGCGCAAACGATCGCCTGTGTTTCTAAAGGAACCAGTTTATATGTGAACGACCCGCGGTTAAACGGTATCTTCTTTTGCCAGGTACCGAGGGAATATTCATTTAATATTCATTCTATCCGGACCACCGGGAGCCTGGGTGTTAATTATGATGTATTTGTAGATAACGGGGATGGCCTGTTCAACAGGAGCAAGGACACCCTGAATGTTAATACCGGGTCAACTGTTCTTAACGAAGCCAACAGTTTCACTTTTAATTCAGGGAGACTGGGTTATCTCCCCTACTCCGGACAGAAGCCGTATGCCGACCAGTCCTTATGGGTGGTGATCAGCAGCCCGGATTTACCTAATGAGATCTACGCCCTGCTTTATAATTCCTGCATTATGTTACCGGCCCGGTTCGGTCAGTTCAGGGCGGCCCGGAACCAGGACTACGTGGAACTGAACTGGACTACTTTGTCAGAAGCCGATAACAAGGGATTTTATATAGAAAGAAGAACCGGTGAGGAAGAATGGACAGAGGCGGGGTTTGTAGCAACCCTTGCACAGGATGGCAACAGCGAGGAAGCATTGTCCTACCATTTTTCAGAAAGAAACGAGCGGGTTGCCGTTACAGAATACCGCCTGCGCCAGGCAGACATCCGGGGCAACAGCAGTTATAGTGCAGTCCGGCTGGTGAAAGGCTATGGCCAGGTTAGTGAACTGCTGATCTATCCAAACCCGTCTGCGAACGGGGAGATCACGGTGCTGGTCAATAAAGTCAGTACACCGTACCAGGTCAGCATTTACGACATACAGGGCAAACTGGTTCATCAACGCGTGAATTACCAGCAGCCTTCCCTGCAGATCACGGGTCTTCATTCCGGTATTTATACACTTACCGTGACCTTGCCGGGGACCACTGAAAAGATCACAGGCCGCTTCGTTATCAACCGGTAACTGAACAACAGCCTGAAAAACCCCTGCCCGTGCAGGGGTTTTCTTTTCGCATAATAATCACTGCTGTTTTATCTTTTTATCAGGCCGTTCAATGATACAGGTCATTCCCCGCGGGAAGGGGCCAGTGTATGTTGCAGCGGTTTAAAAAACGGCTTGCTATGCTTACAGATATCGCTATCTCCCAATCGGCCCCGATCCGTCATATCAAAGAAATTGCGGCTTCGATCGGGATCAGCAATAACGATCTTGAATACTATGGTAAATTCAAGGCCAAACTCCCCCTGAAACTGATCGATGAGGAACGGATCGGTCAGCACCACCTGGTGCTGGTCACCGCCATCACCCCCACCCCGGCGGGAGAGGGAAAAACCACGATTTCTGTGGGACTGGCAGACGGGCTCAACAAGATCGGGAAAAAAACCATGGCTGTTTTGCGGGAACCCTCCCTGGGACCCGTGTTTGGGTTAAAAGGCGGAGCTACCGGCGGGGGCTATTCGCAGATCATCCCCATGGAAGACATCAACCTGCATTTTACCGGCGATTTCGCGGCCATCGAAAAAGCGAATAATCTCCTCGCCGCACTGATTGATCATAACCTGCAGAATAAGAAAAGAAGCCTGCAGATCGATCCCCGGACCATTGTTTGGAAAAGAGTGATGGATATGAATGACCGGGCCCTGCGCCAAATCGTGATCGGGCTGGGCGGTACGGCCAACGGGATCACGCGGGAGGACGGGTTCAATATCACCCCTGCCTCCGAGATCATGGCCATCCTTTGTATGAGCACCGGGATGGAAGACCTGAAGAGAAGGCTCGGTAATATTTATATTGGCAGCACGTTCAGCGGAGAACCGGTTTTTGCCCGTGACCTGAATGCCGTTGGCGCCATGGCCATCCTGCTGAAAGATGCCATCAAACCCAACCTGGTGCAAACCCTCGAAGGCAACCCGGCCCTTCTTCATGGCGGGCCCTTTGCCAGCATTGCGCAGGGGACCAATTCTATCCTCGCCACAAAGATGGGTTTATCAATAAGCGACTACGTGGTGACCGAGGCCGGTTTCGCAGCTGATCTCGGCGCTGAAAAATTCTTTGATATCAAATGTGTAAGCGCGGGACTGCGCCCTAAGGCCGTGGTACTGGTGGCTTCCATACGCGCCCTGCGTCATCATGGGGGAGCGAGGAAGGATGAGCTGACCATTCCCGCTGTACAAAAAGTGGAAAAGGGCCTGGCCAACCTGGGCAAACACCTTGAGAATATGAAATTATTCGGGATGAAAGCCGTGGTGGCGATCAACCTTTTCCCGGGGGATACTGAAGAAGAGATCGTTTCGGTTAAAAAATATTGCAACCGCTACGAAGTGGAAGCCATCAGTTGCACCGGTTTTACAGACGGCGGCAGCGGGATGACCGAACTGGCGCATGCGGTGGCCGAACTGATCAAAAGAGACGAAAGTGATTTCAGGCCCCTATACGAAAGAGAATTATCTATCGAAGAAAAAATTCACCGCATTGCTACCAAGGTGTACGGGGCAGATGCCGTGGAATATTCCGTAAAAGCAAGAACCCAGCTGAAACATATCAAGGAACTGGGTTTTGAACAGATGCCGGTTTGCATGGCCAAGACCCCAAAAAGTCTTTCCGATGATGAGCGCAAGACCGGGAGACCTGAAAACTTTATCGTGACCGTCCGTGAATTTGAATTCGCAGCCGGGGCCGGTTTTGTAATTCCCATTCTCGGGGACATGATGCGGATGCCGGGGTTGCCCGTGGTGCCGGCAGCAGAAGGTATTGACATTGACGCCAATGGTAAAATCACCGGGCTGAGCTGATGTATCGGGCTTACCCGAATTGCACGGATGTCATGTTCAATGAACCGGCCAGCAACTGGTCGTTAAAAAATACAGGGGATTCATTTTTGTTTTGCAGGCCCAGTACATAGAGCAGGGGAAAATAATGGTCAGGTGTGGGGATAGCCAGCTTTGCCGCTGCACCCAATGATTCATAGTTGATCAGGGCGGCGTGATCTGCTTCGGTAATTTTCTTTTTGAACAATTCATGCATTTCTATAGCCCAGTCGTACCCAAAACCAGGCTGATCCAGTTTATCCCAGGCCAGCATCCGCAGGTTATGCACCATATTGCCACTGCCGATGACCAGCACTCCCTTCTTCCGTAAAGCTGCCAGCTCTTTTGCCAGCTTATAATGATAAGCAGCCGGCTTGCCGTAATCAATACTCAGTTGCAGCACAGGTATGGTCGCTTCCGGATACATGCTGCGCACGACGGTCCAGGCGCCATGATCCAGCCCCCAGTCATGATCCAGTCCCACATTCGTAGAACTGATCAGGGCCCTGGTCTCCGCCGCCAGACCAGGGTTTCCCGGTGCCGGATACTGTACCGCGTATAATTCATCCGGAAAGCCACCAAAATCATGGATGGTTTTCGGATGATCCATGGCCGTGATAAAGGTACCCCTCGTCAGCCAGTGAGCGGAAATCACCAGCACCGCTTTGGGCGTACGGATTCCCCTCGCAGTCTGCTCCCATTGCCGGCTGAAGCCATTGTCTTCAATACCGTTCATCGGCGAACCGTGACCGACGAAGAGCACTGGCATCAGCGAATCCTCCTGCACGTATTCATCGGTTATTTTTTTCAAGCCGGCTAATGTTGTCATGACTTGTCTTTGTGTATTATGAGCGACTGTTAAGTTAACTATCTTTTGAACTGCCACATGTTAGCTGTGAGCTGTGAGCTGTGAGCTGCGAGCTGCGAGTTCGGGCGGCGTTTCGAACATATCATAACCTGCGTGGATTTTACAGTACAAAGATATAGGAAATTAATTTATTCAATGTTTAAACATCGATAAGATTTAGTTAAAAACAACCCCGGCCATCGCCGGGGCTGCTATAACTTATGAAACTACGCTTATCCGTAAAACGGACCGGTTCAGTTTCAGCATATTCCTGTCCCGAACCCGCTTGCTTCAGCAAATGGGCGTTTATTTACCAGCTGCTTCTTTACGTATCACATTCAGTGCACCACCTTCTTTGAACCAATGTATTTGCTGGGCATTATAAGAATGGTTCGCGGTGATAGTGTCCACGCTGCCATCCTTATGGTTCAGCACGACAGACAACGGGGTACCCGGGGTAAAACTGGTCAGCCCGGTAATATCGATGCTGTCATCCTCACGGATCTTATCATAGTCCTCTTTATTGGCAAAGGTCAGCGCCAGCATACCCTGTTTTTTCAGGTTGGTCTCATGGATCCGGGCAAAGGATTTCACCAGTACCACGCGAACGCCGAGGTGACGGGGCTCCATGGCCGCGTGTTCGCGGGAGGATCCTTCCCCATAATTCTCATCCCCGATTACGATAGAACCAACTCCTGCTGCTTTATAGGCTCTTTGCGTGGCCGGAACCGGTCCGTATTCACCCGTCAGCTGGTTCTTTACATGATCTGTTTTTTCATTGAAGAAATTCACGGCGCCGATCAGCATATTGTTACTGATATTATCAAGGTGGCCGCGGAATTTCAGCCAGGGGCCGGCCATCGAGATATGGTCCGTTGTACATTTTCCCTTGGCCTTGATCAGCAGTTTCAGTCCTTTCAGGTCGGTGCCTTCCCAGGCAGCGAAAGGATATAATAACTGGAGGCGTTTGCTATCAGATTTTACATCTAATACCACCCCGCTTCCGTCTTCTGCAGGCGCCTGGTAACCGGCATCTTCCACGGCAAATCCTCTCAGCGGTAATTCATCCCCGGTCGGGGGATCCAGTTTCACCTGCTCCCCTTTTTCGTTGGTGAGCGTATCGGTAAGGGGATTGAAGGTCAGGTCACCGGCAATCGCCAGAGCCGTTACCAGTTCAGGACTGGCCACAAAAGCCATGGTATTGGGGTTGCCATCCGCTCTTTTTGCAAAGTTGCGGTTGAAGGAATGCACAATGGTGTTCTTCTCCTGCTTTTCAGCGCCCATCCGTTCCCACATCCCGATACAGGGACCGCAGGCATTGGCAAATACGGTGGCTCCGATCTTTGCAAATGTTTCCAGGAACCCGTCCCTTTCGATGGTATAGCGAACCTGTTCTGAACCGGGGGTGATGGTGAACTCCGCTTTTGTCTTCAGTCCTTTCTCCGCTACCTGTTTAGCCAGGCTTACCGCGCGGCTGATATCCTCGTAAGAAGAATTGGTACAGCTCCCGATCAGGCCTACTTCCACTTTGGTCGGCCAGCCGTTCTTAGCAGCAGCTTCCTTCATTTGGGAAATGGGGGTGGCGAGGTCCGGGGTGAAAGGCCCGTTCAGGTGCGGTTCCAGTTCACTCAGGTTGATCTCAATGACTTTATCGAAATATTTTTCCGGGTTGGCATAAACATCCGCGTCACCCGTCAGGTATTCTTTGATCTGATCCGCGGCTTCCGCTACTTCTGCACGGCCGGTGGCTTTCAGGTAACGGCTCATGCTTTCATCATAACCAAATGTGGAAGTAGTGGCCCCGATCTCGGCGCCCATATTACAGATCGTGCCTTTACCGGTGCAGCTCATGCTGGTGGCGCCTTCTCCAAAATATTCAACGATGGCATTGGTTCCGCCTTTCACGGTTAAAATACCCGCCACTTTCAGGATAACATCTTTCGGTGCGGTCCAGCCGCTCAGCTTCCCGGTCAGTTTTACCCCGATCAGTTTAGGCATCAGCAATTCCCAGCTCAGCCCCGCCATCACATCACAAGCATCCGCGCCACCCACACCAATCGCGATCATACCGAGTCCGCCCGCATTAACGGTATGGGAGTCGGTACCGATCATCATACCACCGGGGAACGCATAGTTTTCCAGCACCACCTGGTGGATGATACCGGCGCCGGGTTTCCAGAACCCGATCCCGTATTTATTGGAAATGGAAGAAAGAAAATTATAGACTTCCTGGTTATCGGTGACCGCTTTGCTCAGGTCCGCTTTGCCTTCATTTTTTGCCACGATCAGGTGATCGCAGTGTACCGTACTCGGCACGGCTACTTTTTTGCGGCCGGTGGTATCAAACTGGAGCAGGGCCATCTGGGCCGTGGCATCCTGCATCGCTACCCGGTCGGGGGCAAAATCCACGTAGGCCTTTCCTCTTTCAAAATCTTTCACGCGGCTTCCTTCAGAGAGGTGGGCATATAAAATCTTTTCAGCCAGGGTCAGGGGACGTCCCAGTGCTTTACGGGCGTCATCCACTTTGGCAGGCATTTCCCTGTACGTCTTTTTAATGAGGTCGAGATCAAATACCATGGTAATCAGACAATTTGATAATTAGAAAATTCGGCAATTTAGTATTGACAACCTGCGCTTTAGTTCAATTTGCTGATTTGGGGGAAAGGGCCGGGAGAAACCATTGGATACTGGCAAATTGACTATTTGCTGATTGAAAATGTGCTGCAAAAGTACGAAAATCACGGGTCTGTATAACTCCGGTTTGCAGCAATTGTTCAAATTTTCTAATTTAGGGCTATGAACAGATTCAAAGACTTTGTGGAATGGAATGCCTTTGGTGTTTGTTCTGCCATCGGAAACCGGCTGGGCATCGCCACCAGCAAGATCCGGCAGTACTTTATGTATGCATCGATCCTGACCATGGGTTCCCCGATTATCCTGTATATGGTGCTGGCCTTTTTCCGGAATGTGCGGAAATATGTAATTGCCGCCAAACGCAATCCCTGGTATTACCTGTAAAAAAAACGCCGCCCCTTCCGGAACGGCATTTGCAATAAATGGGAGGCTGGTTTCTTAATTCCTGGTCGTTACGACAACCACGCCGTTTTTCCCTTTTTGTCCAAACCGGGCTTTCGCATTTTCACCCTTTACCACATCCACGGAGACAATGACAGCAGGGTTTATTTTATCGGCATCAGCTTTTGATTTTTCCACCCCATCGACAACATAAAGGGGCAGCGGGGCATCTTTCGTAGTAACCCGGATGACCGCTTCTTTTGCATTCTTTCCATAGAGCCGGGTGGCGGACTCCCCCTTCAATACCTCCATCTTTTCTATCGTTTCCGGCTTCAGGGCCTCCACTTCCGCTTTCCCGGAAATTTTTCCGTTGAGAATATACAAAACATTACCCGGGTAAGGCTGTGGGACGGGGGTGCGGCTCCCTGTTGAATTTATACCGGCAGTCCCTGCGTCTTCCGACCAGCCTGGAGGAGGAGGCGGGGGCGGCGGCGTTCCATATTTTTTTATAAAAGTCTCCTTTTCAGCAGGGACAGAAAGATCATAATTCTCTTGTTTACCATCCTGCAAAAAGACAGTTGCTTTATTGTCCTTGTGAATACTGATATTCCTGACCCCCTTTGGCATTGCCGGCGCTGGCGGGGGCGGAGGAGGGGTGCCGTATTTTTTCTCAAATGCTTTTTTCTCCGCAGGATTGGCAAAATCGTACTGCTCCACCGTACCATTTTTTAAGCTCACCCTTGCTTTTCCATTGCTGATCTCAATGGACTCAACATTTTCCGGCAGTTTGGGCGCAGCCGGGTAACCCGGGACCAGTATCCCCCCATGAGCAGGGGGCGGCGGGGGTGGCATCAAGGGCATGCCGGCAACGATATTCCCGGCTGGTGCAGGTGGCGGCGGCGGATAAGGCAGGGGTCCGTATTTTTTTTCTGCTGCTTTTCTTTCCTCCTCAGATTCCACATTAATCCTTTCAACTGTCCCGTCTTTCTTAGTAAGATGAAGAATGGCCACGGTATTATCCTGGCGAAATACCCATCCGGCTTCTTTTACCTCCGGATTTCTATCCAGGAATTCTTTTACGGGATTAGCAACCGGCGTTGCTGGCGGCGGAGGCGGAGCTGGCATTACTTTATCCGGAATGGTATCAATACCCTTTCCTGGTTCAGAACCGGCAAGGCTGCTAAGGCTCCTGCTTCCGGAACTTCCTGCATCCTTCCAGTTATTCCGGAAGGCAAGTAACAAGACCGAAAGGAGGGGCAGCATAAAAAGGAATTTTACCAAATGGACTTTGGCTGAGCGGAATTTGTTCATCATGGCTATACGTTTTTTTAATGATGAGAAATTGAACTGATTGGCTATACTAAAATGATTGTTACCGATTACTTTTAACAGGAGATACTGGTATTGCTTCCGGTCCATCCCCTGTTTCAGCACCTGCCGGTCCGCGATAAATTCCAGGTTTTGCCGGATGGATTTCTTCAGCAGCCAGGCAAAAGGATTGTACCAGTTCAGCAGGCAGAGCAATTCGCCCCAGATAATATCCACACTGTGTTTTTGTTTCACATGCACAAACTCGTGCCGGATAATCTCTTCCAGTTCATCGCTGTTGTGCTGCTCCTTATTGATAAAAATGGAATTGCCGAAAGAAAATGGGATAATGGGCTTCCCCACCTGGTATATGCGCATCCCGTCATGGTTCAGCAGGGTGGATTTTTTCCGCATCTGCCGGATGGACCATAACTGGATCCCCAGCCGGGCAAGCAGGAACAGCACACCTGCCAGCAATACCATCACCCCATAATCCCAGGCGGAGAACGTGCCGTGTCCATTTTTTTCACTGGCAAATTTTGCCTGCTGCCCGATCATCGGCACCCAGCTGATCACCATGCTGTCTTTAATAGTCGTCTGTTCCAGGGTCCGTGAAATATCCACAAAGGGCAGCCAGAAACTTAACAGGGTGTATCCCAGCAGGTAAACGCGGTTCCAGTTGTAAAAGGTCAGCCGCCGCAATACGAACTGGTAAAACAGGAATACCACCCCGAGGCTGAGGGAAAGTTTGAACAGGTATTCGAAGAGGTAGGGCATAAATGGGGTTGAGGGTTTGGGGTTGAGGGTTGAGGGTTAGGGTTTAGGGTTCTCCTTTTCAATCATCCGGATAATTTCCTTCAATTCCCTGGCGGAGAGTTTTTTCTGCTCCACGAAAAAGTTCACCAGTTCCTTGTAGGAGTTATCAAAATACTCCTTCACCACTTTGCCCATGAATTTCTTCTTGTATTCCTCTTCACTCACGGCCGGTTTGTACAGGTAGGCATTGCCAAGGAGCCGGCTGTGGAGATAGCCCTTTTTTTCCAGGTTTTTGATGGTGGAAGCCACGGTGGTATAGGGGATGCCGGCATCAAGGTATTCCATAAAGGCTTTTACATTGCCTTCACCGCTGCGCCAGACGGCCTGCATGGTTTCCTCTTCGGCATGGGTGAGTTTTTCCATATCTACGAAATTTCCGTAAACCTACGAATATTTCGTAATTAGCCAAATTTATTTTGTTAAACTTATCTGAAGGATGGGCAGGATGCTGGAAAGGGGATAGGGAATGGTGAATGGGGCCTTCTGTGAAAATTGCGTTTCTACCCGCCGGCAACTTTTTTTTGGCCACTGATTGCACGCCTGCCTGCTCGCCTCGCTGCGAAGCGGGCCGGCAAAGGCAGGGATGAACACGGATTTATTTGCCGGTGCAAATGTTATTGCCACAAAAAGGCACGAAAGCACACGAAAGGAATATAACTTCCCATCTTCCCGGCCTTTTGGGGGCCACAGATTGCACAGATAACCACGGATTTGTATGCCCATGGCAACTGTTAGGGCCACGCCTGTCTGTCCGGCCTGCTTCGCCATGGGCGAGCCCGTTTTGCCGCAAGGCGAGTAGGCAGGAAAGCACAGGCCGTTATATATAACAATCATTGAATTCTTTTGCTGTAGCTATTAAAATGGCCCTACAATTGGCGGAGGCTAAAGTCCCCCTCTCGCCTCGCTAAGCCAGGCGCAGCGGGTCGGGGGACCTGCCTACCGCAGGCAGGTTTAGGGGGCCAAGCACACGAATTTTGATGAATAGCCGTATTCCCATTTATTAAATGAAACTCTCTTAGATGGGACTACTAACCACTAACTATAAACTACTAACTACAAACCTGCCTGACCGGCAGGCAGGCTACTAACTACTAACTCAACCATCTTCTCCACAACAAAATCAATCTCCTCCTTCGTATTGTGTTTGCAGAAAGAAAAGCGGACCGGCACCAGGTTGGGATTGTTATTGATGGCCCGGATCACATGGCTGCCGATATCTGCCCCGCTGCTGCAGGCGCTGCCGCCGGAGGCACAGATGCCGAGCATATCCAGGTTAAAGAGGATCATTTCGGATTTCTCCGTCTTGGGGAGCGCTACATTGAGCACTGTGTACAGGCTCTTCCCGGCATAATCTCCGTTAAACTGCACACCCGGAATTCTTTGCTGTAATTGCTCAATCATATATGTTTTCAGTGACTGGATATAGGCGCTGTCCTTTTCCTGGTTCCGGTCCGCCAGTTCCAGCGCTTTGGCAAAGCCGACGATACCATACAGGTTCTCCGTACCGGCCCGCATATTCCGCTCCTGCCCTCCCCCGAAGATCACCGGGCTGACTTTGATATTATCATTGATATATAAAATACCCACGCCCTTGGGACCATGAAACTTATGGCCGGCGCCGGTAGCAAAATGCACCGGGTTTCCCCTCAGGTCGATCTTGTAATGCCCGATCGTCTGCACGGTATCCGAATGAAAAATAGCACTGTATTTCTTACAGATTTCGCCGGCCGCGTAAATATCCAGCAGGTTGCCGATCTCATTATTGGCATGCATCAGGCTTACGAGGCAGCGCTCCGCCCGGGCGGCCAGTTGGTCTTCCAGGTCCTGCAGGTCCACATGACCATCGGGCAGAATCTTTACAAAACTGCTGGTCACGGTATCCTGGTGATCAAAATGCTCCACTGCATGCAATACCGCATGGTGCTCGATGGGTGAGGTAATGATATGCCGGCAGCCCAGGTCACGGATGGAAGCGGCAATGGCCATATTATCGCTCTCGGTGCCGCCACTGGTAAAGAAAATCTCGCCGGGATTGGCCTGCAGGATCCGGGCCACGGTCTTCCGGGCGTTCTCAATGGCCAGCCGGCTCTCCCTTCCATACGAATAAACGGAGGAGGGATTCCCGAAATGAGTGGTCATATAAGGCAGCATGGCCTCCAGGACCTCAGGGTCCAATTGAGTGGTCGCTGCGTTATCTAAATAGATGCGGTTCATGTGTTTGCCGGTACCGGTGAAAAATAAGCCGCAAAGGTAAGCATTAGGGCGCATAAAAGCGGGGTTGATCCACCGCCCCCGTGCGTAAAAAGGGAGCTGATTTTAACCGCCCTGTCCTTTATTGAAGTACCTTGAAGTACAATTGATGCATATGGAAAAACATTCCCCGGATTGCCCGGGCGAAAGCCGGCGCAATTTCATTAAGCAAACCACGGCCCTGACTGCACTGACCGTTGTCCCTTCCGTCCTGGTAAAAGCAGGCGAACAACATGAAGCCATCGCTTCCTTCCTTGAAAAAACACCCCTGCAACTGGAAGTAAACGGGAAAACCGTACAGGTACTGGTGGATCCGGGGGTCAGTTTATTGGACATGCTGCGTGAACAACTGGGGCTGACCGGTACCAAGAAAGGATGCGACCAGGGACATTGCGGCGCCTGTATCGTTCATGTGGACGGGAAACGGGTCAATTCCTGCCTGAGTGAAGCCGCTGAGCATAATGGTAAAAAGATCACGACGATCGAGGGACTGGCGAACGGAGACCAGCTGCATCCCGTACAGGAAGCTTTTATTAAACACGATGCCTTCCAGTGCGGTTATTGCACACCGGGACAAATCATGTCGGCCGTGGCCTGCATCCGGGATGGACAGGCCAATACTCCGGACGAAATCCGGGAATATATGAGTGATAATATCTGCCGCTGCGGAGCCTACCCCAATATCGTGGCTGCGATACTTGAAGCAAAAAAAAGCGGGCAAAAGATCTGATCCTGTAACTGATTACCTGAACCATTTCAATACAATACCATGGATAAGGAAAAATTCTTTACCCCCTCCGGAGAAGAGGATGACCGGGTAGACGGGATAGAAAAAGTAACCGGGCGTGCCAAATATACGGCCGATCATAAACCCGAAAATATGGTCTACGCGGTATTTGTAACCAGTACCATTGCCCGCGGCGCCATCAAAAACCTGCAGCTTAGCGATGCGAAAAACGCCCCGGGTGTGCTGGAAATTCTTTCCCACCTTAACTGCCCTCCCGTTCCGGGTTACCAGCCCTGGGCCAAAGACCCCAATAAAAAGGGATTTGAATGGCGCGGGTTAAAACCTTTCCAGAACAATCTCGTCTGGTACTACGGCCAGCCGATTGCATTAGTGGTGGCCCTTACCTGGGAAAAAGCGGTGAAGGCTGCCGCACTGGTAAAAGCAGAATATGTGGCGGAAGTAGCGGAAACTGATTTTGAAAAATTCAGGACCGATCCTTCCCGGCTGAAACCATCCGGCGAATACAAACGCGGGGAAGCCGATGCCTTTAAAAAGGCGGAGGTTTTTGTGGAACGGGAATACCATACGCCCATTGAAACACATAATCCCATTGAACTGCATGCCACCATCGCAGTATGGGACGGCGATGATAAACTCACCGTGTACGATAAATCGCAGGGACCTAAGGGCACCCAGTCAGAACTGGCCCGCAACTTCGGGCTGGATGAAAAGAATGTACGGGTCATCAGCAAATTTGTGGGCGGGGCTTTCGGTTCTGCCCTGCGCAGCTGGCCCCATGTACCCGCTGCCTGTATTGCTGCAAAAATGGTGAAACGCCCCGTAAGGCTGCAGCTCACCCGCCGGCAGATGTTTACCATGGTTGGCTACCGGCCCATGGCCTGGCAGTATATCGCCATTGGCGCCAGCAGGGAAGGCAAACTCACAGGTATCACCCATCATGCCGTGAGCATCACCTCCCGGTATGAAGATTTCCGCGAAGGGATCGTAAACGCGTCCCAGTATTTATATGACTGCCCCAACGTCAACACGAGCTATAAAATACTGCCGCAGGATGTGAACACTCCCACCTGGATGCGCGGACCAGGAGAAGCCACCGGGGCTTTTGCCCTGGAATCGGCCCTTGATGAACTGGCGTATAAGCTGAATATGGACCCGGTGGAACTGCGGATCAAAAACTACGCGGAACTGCACCCGGTGAATAAACTTCCCTGGACCAGTAAATTCCTGAAAGAATGTTACGATAAGGGACGTGAACTGGTGGGCTGGTCAAAACGGCCTGCTGTACCGCGTACACTTACCGAAGACGGCAAACTGATCGGTTATGGTATGGGCGGGGGCGTATTCGGCGCCTCCCGTGGCACTGCAGCCGTGAAAGCCGTACTGAACAGCGAAGGCAAACTCACCCTCTACAGTGCCGTAAGCGATATGGGCCCCGGCACAGCTACAGCCATGGTTCGCATTGCAGCCGGCGTTATGCAGATGCCTGCTTCCGGCATCCGTTTTCTCCTGGGAGATACGGAATTCCCGCCTGGCCCGACCCAGGGAGGTTCCACCACCACATCCACCGTGGGTACAGCGGTGAGCATGGTTTGTGAAACACTGAAGGCCCAGCTGATCGAACTGGCACAGAAATCCCCTGGTTTCAGCGGACTCAGTACGGAGGAACTGGCCTGTGGCAATGAAACGGTTTATGCAAAAAAAGACGAAAGCAAAAAAATCAGCCTGGGGGCGCTTGTCACAGCCAGTGGAAAACCCCAATTAGAGATCCTGAAAGAAACAGGTCCTGACCCGGCTGTACGGAGTAAATACGCGATGAATTCCTTCTCCGCACATTTCGTAAAAGTGGCCGTGGACCCTGTTACCGGCGCTATCGAACTAAAAAAAATTGTTTGTACCGGTGATGGCGGAAAGATCGTCAGTCCCAAAACCGCCCGCAGCCAGATGATTGGCGGTGCGGTGGGCGGAATTGGAATGGCATTGACTGAAGAAGCGCTGATCGATACCCAAACTGGCAAATACCTGACGGATACACTGGGTACTTATCATGTGCCCCGGCACCGGGATGTTCCGTTTATCGATACCTGGTTCCCCGACAAACCGGACCTGCTGATCAATCCCATGGGCTCAAAAGGCGTGGGAGAAATTGCCCTGATCGGGTTTGCCGCAGCAGTGGCCAACGCGGTATACAACGCCACCGGGAAAAGAGTAAACAGGCTGCCCATCAAACCGGGAATGCTGGTATAGCATAATTTTATTTATACGATCAATTAAAGAAACTGTTTCATGAAACCTGTATGCGCGGCATTTCTCTTATTGTTGTTTTTAAATGGGAATGGCCAGGTCATCAACCGGGGTCCGATTGAAATTCACAAGAACTTTTTTGGAACGGGCTTTTGGGGAAATGACCGGAAACTGACCAATGCGGAACTGATGAACACCCTTTCTGCCCATCCCGCTGCCCATACCGAAATGAAAAAGGCCCGGGCCAACCAGGCATTTTCAACCGTTTTTTCTTTTGCCGGCGGCGCCTTGATCGGCTGGCCCATTGGCACTGCCGCTGGTGGCGGGGATCCCAACTGGACCCTGGCCGCTGTTGGCGCGGGGCTGGTAGCCATTGCAATTCCGTTTGAGATCGCTTTTAACAAAAAGGCTAAGAATGCGATCAGCCTGTATAACAGCAGCCTGCAAAAAAGCAGCGGTCGTAAACCTGTAGTAAATTTAGGAATAAGTGCAAATAGAGCCCGGCTGGTCCTGCATCTCTAAAAGGAAACTGTCGCATAAAAAAAGCTGATCCGGGAAAGGATCAGCTTTTTTTATGCGTTCTGTATTAACTGAATTCCCGGATATCCCGCATCAGCTGCATAGCGATATTATTCGCCTTTGTTTCAAAATCACTTTCCGCATATATCCGGATGATGGGTTCCGTATTGGACGTGCGCAGGTGCACCCAGTCGTTATCGAATTCTATCTTCAACCCGTCCTCTGTATGGATGGGCTGGTTCCTGTATTTTTCTTTGATCGTCTCAAAGATGGCTTTCACATCCACCCCGCTCTGTAATTCGATCTTATTCTTGGAGATAAAATAATCCGGGTAGGTTCCCCGCAGGGATTTAATGCCTTTTTTATGACTGGCGAGGTGACTCAGGAACAGCCCGATCCCGATCAGGGCATCCCGGCCATAATGAAAATCAGGCACAATGATACCGCCATTCCCTTCACCGCCAATGACCGCGTCGGTTTCCTTCATTTTCTTTACCACATTTACCTCACCAACGGCAGAAGGAGAATAGGCCCCCCCGTGTTTCAGAGTCACTTCCTTCAGCGCTTTCGTACTGCTCATATTGCTGACCGTATTCCCTTTCCGCTTACCCAGCACATAGTCTGCCACGGCCACCAGGGTATATTCCTCCCCGAACAAGGAACCGTCCTCATTTACAAAGCACAGGCGGTCCACATCCGGGTCCACTGCAATGCCGAGGTCGGCTTTCTGCTGCACCACTTCATTGCACAATTGGGAAAGATGTTCCGGGAGCGGTTCGGGATTGTGTGCAAATTTACCGTTCACTTCCCCGTTCAGCACGATCACATCCGTTACACCCAGGGCCCTCAGCAGGGCGGGCACATAGATGGCCCCGGTGGAATTGATGGCATCCACCACCACTTTAAAATGCTTTTTGGCAATGGCTTTCGCATTGACCAGCGGGTATTTCAGGATCGCGTCAATATGTTTTTGCCCATAGCTGTCGTCGGTGGTCACCGTACCGAGCTTGTCCACCCCGGCAAAAGAGAATTCTTCTTTTGCCGCCAGTTCCAGTACCCGGGCCCCGGTTTCCGCGGAAATGAATTCCCCGTCTTCGTTCAGCAATTTCAGGGCATTCCATTCTTTGGGATTATGGCTGGCAGTAAGGATGATCCCCCCGTCCGCATTTTCCATTTTGACCGCCACTTCCACCGTTGGGGTAGTGGAAAGTCCAAGATCCACCACATCAATCCCCAGGCCTGTCAGTGTATGAATGACGAGTTGCTGGACCATGGGCCCGCTGATCCGGCCATCACGGCCAACCACGATCCGGATGTTTTGTTTTCCTTCCGACACAATGGTTCCGAAGGCCGCCGTAAATTTCACAATATCCACCGGGGTAAGGTTCCCGCCCGGCTTCCCTCCTATCGTTCCCCGGATCCCCGAAATACTCTTGATTAATGCCACATTATTTTTTTAAGGCGACAAAAATACGCTTTTCAAAATCAATAGCTGCTTTTTACACAGCCTGCGTATTTTTGTCGTATGACAGCCACCGCCTGGTACAAAGACTGGTTCAACTCTTCCTTCTATCATAAATTGTATTTTGACCGGGATGAAATAGAAGCAGCCGCTTTTATCAATAAGCTGATCGGTCACCTGCAACCCGCGGCCGGCAGCCTTATGCTGGATGTGGCCTGTGGCAAAGGAAGGCACAGTAAGATCCTTTCCTCGCTGGGATACCGCGTAACCGGTATTGACATTTCCCCCGACAGCATTGCCCTTGCCAAGGAATCGGAAAATGACAACCTGGAATTTTTCGTACATGATATGCGCCTTCCCTTCCGGAGCAATTATTTCCGGTATGCGTTTAATTTTTTCACCAGTTTCGGTTATTTCCGCACCCGGCGCGAACACGATGACGCTATCCGGACCATCGCAGCCAGCCTGCAGCCCGGCGGTATTTTTGTGATCGATTACCTGAATGTGCATTATGCAGAAGACCATTTGGTCCCCCATGAAACCCGGGAGATCAGCGGCACCCATTATGCCATTCACCGCTGGGACGATGAAACCCATTTCTATAAAAAAATAACGGTTACGGATCCTTTACTGAAACAGCCGGTGGAATACACGGAACAGGTCGCTAAATTCTCCCTGGGTGATTTTACCGATATGCTCAGTTACCAGGGTTTGCAGGTGCAGGAAGTATTCGGGGATTACGGGTTCAGCGCCTATGATGTCCGGAAATCGCCGCGGCTGATCCTGGTAGCAAGGAAATAAGGGGATCAGTCCCGCTCATTATTCATCAGCATATACTTTGATGTTTCATAAAACGCGGTGGTAAACAGGGACAGTTTTTTGCGGATCGAATCCACCTGTTCAGGCCGGTAAAGGGAGGAACCAGGATGCAGGGGCGAGAGCTGTTCCTCCCCTGAATTGATATTCCGCGTAAAATAAAAATCATTGGTCACGATGCCAATGCGGTCTGCCGTATTGGTGATAAAGGCGAAATGATTTTTCTTGGCCGGGTCCAGGAGGTCGCGGCCGAGGGTGGTATTAACATACGACTGGTGGAGCATCCCCGCCAGGGTGGGCAGTACATCGATCTGTGAAACCACTTCCGTTCTTTTCTGCGGGGCCAGCAGGCCGGGGGCATAAAACAACAAGGGCACATGTTCGTCGGTCAGGCGCTGCTCGCTCCATACCGGCGGGTACATCGGTTCCGCGTTGCCGGCCAGCCCGTGATCTCCCACAAAAACAAAAATGGTGTTTTGAAAATAATCTTCCTTTTTGGCGGCTTCGATAAACTGGCGGAAACAATAATCCGAATACCGGAAACAGTTGTATTCGTCCAGTGATTCAAACCCGTATTTTTTTAATTCCTCATCCGGCAGCGTGACCCGCACAAAATCCGTTTCGGTTTCGGGGATGGTTTTATTGTAAGGGCGGTGGTTCCCCGAAGTCTGTATATAGGCAAAAAAGGGTTTGCCCTTTTTCCGGAAGACCTCGTTGGCCGCGAGGAACAGGTCTTTATCACTCACGCCCCAGACATTCACTTTCGGCGCTTTAAAATAATCGCCGGTGTGCATCTGCAGACCTTTTATATTCTTCAGCAGTCCTTCAAAATTGTTGAACTCCGGGCTGCCCCCCAGGAAATAATGTTTATCATATTCTTCCAGCCCGTTCACAATCGTGTGTTGCTGCAGGGCCAGGGGATTCCGGGTGGAGAATTTAAACAACTGGGCATCGGGAATACCGGAGAGGATGGCGAACAAAGCCCGGGCGGTGGAGAAATGCGGGGAAAAGCAATGGTCGAAAAAAATACCCTGCCGGCACAACGAATCAAAATAAGGGGAGGCGTTCAGCGGGTTTCCGCTCATCGTACTCTTGTACATGCTGAAGGATTCACATTGCACCAATACAATATTGGGCCGGCTTTCGAAGGAACTGCTGCGCGGGCCGGTCTCCCTGCGGTAGGAAAAAACAGAAGGGTCCGGAAGGTCCATCCATTCCGCCATCAGCGGGAATACTTCCCGGGCCTTCTTCTCATTGTAATCCGGGTTACGCAGCCGCAGCGTGGCAATAAAATTCTGCAGGGGATTGATCGCAAGATAGGATTTGAAACTGTTATTGAAGCGGAAACTATCGGCCCGGCTCAGCGGTGGCCAGGTCAGGGACCCGTAGATCAGGAAGCAGAAAAATAAACTGGTGATGATGAAAAATTTCCGGCGGTGAACAATGCCCTTCCCGTCCGTGCGGTTGATCACCTGCCAGTGGCTGCGGTGATACATCCAGCGGAAAAAAAGGACAGCCACCACCAGTCCCAGCAGCATCCAGATCAGCGGGTAGGTCTGCCAGATCATTTTCAGAGAGATGCTGAAATCCTCGGCGAAATTCATCGCCCCGGCATCCAGCGGGGTGCGGTTATAAGAAAAACTCCCGAAACCTGCTGCAAAAAAGAAAAAAACGATAAAGGTGACGATCGCCAGGTACCAGGTCCACCATTTCTTATTGCGGGCCGAATAAAAAGGAGTCATTGCGGGAGCCGTACTCAGCAGGACCACCGGTAATAAAATGACAGCGATCCAGCGGAGATCATACCGGATCCCCATCAAAAAAGCAGGAATGACATCGGGAAAGGAGGTCCCCTTGGGGCGGAACGCAATAAACGTAGCCAGCCGGAACGCGGTAAAGATCAGCAGGAAAATGACAAACAGGTTTGCCACCCAGAGGAGTGTTTTGGGTATTTTGTATTTTACCAGCATGCGGTCGCCCTTTCCGGGAAATATCAGGTGAAACAAGGCACAAAGAAAATACTAAATCCGCTACCCGCAATACCCTCTGTCACTTATTTGACGAAACAGGGGCCGGTCCTACAGCCGCATCCCCTACTTTTGCAGGGATGATATTTACTGCGATCAGCCTCCTGGATAAGTTACTGCAATGGGACAAATGGCTGTTTATAAAGATCAACAGCCAATGGACCCATCCCCTGCTGGACAGTATCATGCCGCTCTGGCGCAGCCCCCTGTACTGGACGCCGCTGTACCTGTTCCTGCTTCTTTTCGTACTGGTCAATTTCAGGGCGAAGGGAATCTGGTGGGCCCTGCTCTTTATCAGTACCGTGGCGCTTTGCGACCTGGCGGGTAATTATGTCTTCAAACACAATTTTGAACGGATACGGCCCTGCAATGACCCCGATTTTTTTGTGCATGTACGGTTGCTCCTTCAGCACTGCGGATCCGGCTTCAGTTTTGTATCCAATCATGCTGCCAATCATTTCGGTATGGGGGTGTTTAGTTTTATCACCCTCCGGCACCTGGTTGGCAAATGGGCCTGGCTGGGACTGATCTGGGCCTTTTCCGTCGCGTACGCACAGGTTTATGTAGGCGTGCATTACCCATCAGATGTAACGGGCGGCGCCCTGCTCGGCACCCTCTTCGGCATCAGTACCGGCACCCTCTTCAACAAGCGCTTCAGATTCGCTATCTTCGGTAATCAATCAACGGTATCCGTTTAATGGACATATTTATTCTATTCTTTCTTATCTTACTGAATGGCCTTTTCTCCATGTCGGAAATTGCACTGGTTTCCGCCCGGAAAGCCCGGCTGGAGTACCTGGCAGACAAGGGAGATAAAAAAGCGGAACTGGCCCTGGCCCTCTCCAATCATCCCGAATTATTTTTATCTGCGGTACAGATCGGCATCACCCTGATCTCCATCATCACGGGGGTCTATTCCGGGGAACGTTTCGGGAAGGACCTGCAACCCTATGTGGAGAGAATGGCGATCCTGAAACCTTATGCCGAAACGATTTCCACCACTTTTATCGTTATCCTGGTTACTTATCTTTCCATCGTTTTCGGGGAACTGATCCCCAAGCGCATCGGCCTGCTCCGTTCCGAAAAAATCGCCAAAATGGTGGCCGGCCCGATGAAGACCTTTGCCCGGATCACCCATCCCTTTGTATGGCTGCTCAATAAAACCGGCAATATCTTTTTCCGCATTTTCAATATCAAACGATCCAAGGAAGATGCTGTAACAGAAGAAGAGATCAAGACCCTGATCACCGAAGGAGCCGAAGCGGGCACGATTGATGAGGCCGAGCAGGAGATCATTGAACGGGTTTTTCACCTGGGTGACCGGAATATCACTTCACTGATGACCCACCGGAGCGATATCATCTGGTTCAGTCTCGATGACAACGAAGACAAGATCAAGGAAAAAATATTGCAGGAGCCCCATTCGGCCTATCCCATTTGCGAGGAATCCATTGATAATATCAGGGGCGTGGTCTCCATCAAGGACCTATATATCAGCCCGGACAACACCTATTTTAAAGAGCTGATGCAGCCGGCTCTTTTTATCCCGGAAAATAATTCACCCTACCAGGTGCTGGAAAAATTCAAGGAATCGAGGATCCATTCGGCCTTTATCGTGGATGAATACGGCAGCATCCTGGGCCTGCTCACCCTGAATGATATCCTGGAAGCCATCGTGGGCGATATTCCCCAGCAGGATGTGCCGGATTATGAGATCGTGGAAAGAGAGGATGGTACATTTATCGTGGATGGCCAGATCCCCTTTTACGATTTCCTCACCCGCTTTGAGAAAACAGAATGGATGAATGAGGGGGAACATGATTTCGACACCCTGGCCGGTTTTGTATTGCACGAACTGGAACGGATTCCCAAGACCGGCGACAAACTCAACTGGAAGGGATTCACGCTTGAGATCGTCGATATGGACGGTCACCGGATTGATAAAGTGCTGGTGACACTGAGCCGGGAGCTGAAGGAGGATATGGAGGAGTGAGCAGTTGTTAGTCTTTAGTCATTAGTCCATAGTACAGACTAACGACTAAAGACTAAAGACTATAGACTAAAAACTAAAGCCGCTTCCGTCTCCGGGAAATTCAGCTTCGTACTCTTCCGGTTCCCGTTCACGATCACATGCATAATATTTACCTGGTCCTCAAACTGGTCGTACATGATATTGGTGGAGATACTGATTTTGTTTAACACAGGAACATTATCAGCCTGGAAATACCCATAAGCGGCTTCCTTTTCGTTTTCAAAGCCGATGAATTGCAGGGTAACCGGTTTATTGTTGGCCGTAATGGACAGGTGACTCAACAGGTATTTTTTTACCAGGGAATCCATGGGCGCTTTATCCGCGGGATTGATCAGGTCCACTTTGGTTTTGTAATTTTTGGCCAGTATCTTCTCAAAATCGTCAGTAAATATTTTGCAACTGATCTCCAGGGTCCGGTCCGCCGCATTGTGATTGATCTCGATAACGCTTACATGGAAGGGGTGCGGGGCGGGTTTGCCGGCCAGCAGAACCGAAACCAACGGAATAAACAGCCATTTATAGACAGATGATGCCATTGACACTATTATTTTTCAGGATTACCCAATTGGTCCTTATTTTGGCGGACCTAAGCTTTGACGGTAAAAATAGGCGATTGGTTCGATGATCAAACCCAAAAAAGGATGAGCGATTTCAATTTTTATTTCGGGCTCGGCTGGGAACATATTATGAGCTGGGATGCCCTGGACCATTTGTTGTTCATTGCGGCCCTGGCAGCCATCTATATATTGCAGGACTGGAAACAGGTCCTGGTCCTGGTCACCGCTTTTACCATCGGCCATTCCCTGACCCTGGCCCTGAGTGTGATGGATATATTCCGGTTTCCTGCCAACTGGGTGGAATTCCTGATTCCCTGCACCATTGTGCTGACGGCCATCAGCAACCTCTTCCAGAAAAAGTTCACCGCAAAATCCATCCGGATCAATTATTTCCTGGCCCTGTTTTTCGGGCTGATCCACGGAATGGGCTTTGCCAATACCATCCGTTTCATGCTGGCGCAGGACCAGAGTTTTGGCTGGGGACTTTTTGGTTTCAATCTCGGCCTGGAGGCCGGGCAGATCGTGGTCGTGAGCACCCTGCTCCTGGTTACCCAGGTCCTGGTTACCGTCCTTAAGATCAACCGCCGGGAATGGGTGATCTTTTTATCAGCCGCCATCTTCAGTCTTTCCTTACAAATGGCCTTAACACGTTTACCTCTATAAAATATAATCAGCCATGAAGAAAATCCTGTTATTAAGTTGCCTGTTATTGTCCCTGGGGGGATTGACCCGGGCACAGCAGCAAAACAATGCCAGTTCCAATCATGCCAACAAGTTTGAGCAATTGGGAACGATCCTGCCCACCCCCAACGAGCAGCGTACGGCCAGTGGCGCCCCCGGCGCCAAATACTGGCAGCAACGGGTGGACTATGATATCAAATGCGAGCTCGACGAAGCCAATAACAAATTGTCCGGCAGCGAGACCATCACGTATTTCAACAATTCGCCGGATGTGCTCACTTATTTCTGGATGCAGCTCGACGAGAACCAGCACAGCACCGTAAAGAATGCCGATTACCAGAACAGCAACCGGATGCCGGTGCAGGCCACGGATAAGATACTGGACCGCTACCAGGAACGGAAATCGGATAACGGGTACGGGGTCAATATCACCAAACTCACGGATGCGGCCGGCAAAACCCTGGACTATACGATCAATAAAACCATGATGAAGGTAAACCTGCCCCTGCCGCTGAAGCCGGGACAGAAATTTGTTTTCAACTGCGACTGGAATTATAAGATCGCCAACCGGGGTGATTTTATCCGTTTTGGCGGGGCCCGTGGCGGGTATGAACATTTTGCGGAGGATGACAATAACAATTATACCATGACCCAGTGGTATCCCCGTCTCTGCCGCTACAGTGATGACCAGGGCTGGCAAAACCACCAGTTTACCGGGACCGGCGAGTTCACCTTATGCTTTGGCAACTTTAAAGTACAGATGACCGTACCTGCTGATCATATTGTGGGCGGTACCGGGGAGTGCCAGAATTATGCGCAAACCCTGTCACCGGTGCAGTTGGCCCGCTGGCAGAAAGCGCAAACAGCCAAAGAACCCCTGCAGATCGTGACACTGAATGAAGCCCTCGATGCTTCCAAAACCAAAAGCAAAGCAAAAAAAACCTGGATCTTTAAAGCGGACAATGTCCGGGATTTTGCCTGGACCAGTTCCCGCCGTTTTGTATGGGATGCCATGGCGGCCCAGGTGGAGGGAAAGAAAGTAATGACCATGAGTTATTACGCCAAAGAAGCCTATCCCATTTACAGCAAGTATTCCACCAAGGTGGTGGCGCATACCCTGAAGAGTTACTCCCATTTCGCATTCCCCTATCCCTATCCCGTTGCCATCAGCGTGGAAGGCAACCAGGGAATGGAATACCCGATGATCTCCTTTAACCCCGGGCGGGCGGAAAAAGACGGCAGCTACAGTGAAGGCGCCAAGAATGCGGCCATCCTCGTCATCATTCACGAAGTGGGACATACTTTCTTCCCGATGATCGTGAACAGTGATGAACGCCAGTGGACCTGGATGGACGAAGGGCTGAATTCCTATATGCAATACCTCACCCAGGAATTATGGGACAATAAATTTCCTTCCCATGGCGGACCTGCCTGGTCTATTACGGATTATATGAAACTCCCCAAGGACCAGCTGGAGCCCATTATGACCAACAGCGAAAACATCAACAATTTCGGGTCAAATGCCTATGACAAAGTAGCTACCGGTCTGAATATTTTAAGAGAGACCATCGTGGGCCGCGAGTTATTTGACAATGCCTTCCGTGAATATGCCAAACGCTGGATGTTCAAGTCACCCACACCGGCCGATCTCTTCCGCACCCTCGAAGACGCCACCGGTGAAGACCTTGACTGGTTCTGGCGCGGCTGGTTCTACGGAATTGATGCCTGTGATATCTCCATCGATTCGGTGAAACATGCCATACCGGATGTGGCCGCGGTTCCCCCGCTGACGAAAGACAGCGTAGTGATGCGTCCCCTGCAGAAGCCGGCTGTAAACGATTTTGAAGACCTTTCCAAGATCCGCAACAAGCAGGACAAAAACATTCTGTTTGAGACCGACCGGGATACCACCCTCCGGGATTTCTACTGGAAGTACGACCGGGAGATTGCCAAATACGACAGCAGCAAATACCCGGTGACCATGCGTCCGCAGACGGAAGCGCTGGATGAAGAGGGGAAACAGAAATACGGCGGCAAACATTTTTACGAGGTCTCCTTCAGCAATAAAGGCGGCCTGGTGATGCCGATCATCCTCGAATGGACCTATAAGGATGGCAGCAGGGAAATCGAACGCATTCCCGCACAGGTTTGGCGCAAGAACGAAAAGAATGTGGTAAAAACCTTTATGAAAGACAAGGAAGTGGCCTCCGTCAAACTGGACCCCTATAAGGAGACTGCCGATATCGACGAAAGCAATAACAGCTACGGGGATATCAAAGAGCCTTCCAGGTTTAAATTATTCAAACAAAAACAGAATGTAACCCCGGCCCCCGGCATCAACCCGATGCAGAAAGCGCAGGAAAAGAAAGCATTCTGATCCATTAACACTGAATTAAAAGCCGCTTATCACAAAGCGGCTTTTTTATTTTTCCGTCCCGGGCAGATACTGGTCGAATTCCTTAGTTTTGGAAAGCTCCCCGGAATAAAGTCCATTATTAAAAATTAACATACAAAATGAAACCGTTATTTCCCTGCTTATTGCTGACCATCGCTTTGGGCACAACGGCTGTTGCCCAGAACATTTATAATAACCCCAACAGCAACCACGGCAACAAGTTTGAGCAACTGGGCGGGACCCTGCCTACGCCGAATGAATACCGGACTGCCAGCGGCGCCCCGGGCCCCAAATACTGGCAGCAACGCTGCGATTACGATATCAAATGCGAACTGGATGAACAGAACCTGAAGCTGAATGGCAGCGAGACGGTGACCTATTTTAACAATTCGCCCAATGAGCTGGTGTACCTCTGGCTGCAGTTAGACGAAAACCAGCACAGCACCGTAAACAATGCCAATTACCAAACCAGTAATCCGATGAACCGGCAGGTCAGCCCGCAGCAGATCGACCGGGTGGATGAAGCCAAATCGGATAACGGGTACGGATTCCAGATCAGTACCCTGACCGATGCCGGCGGCAAGGCCATTAAATACACAGTTAACAAAACCATGATGCGGGTGGAACTGCCGGCTCCCCTGAAACCGGGACAGCGTTTTGTATTCAAACTCGACTGGAGTTATAAAATTTCTGACCGGATGAACAGGGGCGGTCGCGGCGGTTATGAATATTTTCCCGAAGACGGCAACCATGTATTTACCATGACCCAATGGTATCCCCGGCTCTGCGTGTACAGTGATTTCCAGGGATGGCAGAACCACCAGTTTACCGGGCGCGGCGAATTTGCCCTGACCTTTGGCAACTTCAAAGTACAGATGACCGTACCGGCCGACCATGTAATCCTGGGGACCGGCGAATGCCAGAACTACCAGGCAGTGCTTTCTCCCGCCCAGTTTGCCCGCTGGAACAAGGCGAAGCTTGCCACGGAACCCGTTGAAGTGGTGACACTCGATGAAGCCAAAGCGGCCGAAAAGCAAAAAAATACGAAGAAGAAAACCTGGATCTTCAAAGCCGATAATGTCCGGGACTTTGCCTGGGGTTCTTCCCGCAAATTCATCTGGGATGCCATGAGTACGAAGATCGAAGGCAAAAAGATCATGTGCATGAGCGGTTATCCCAAGGAAGCCTATGGCCTTTACCGGAAATTCTCCACCAAAGTGGTTGAACATACTATTAAAACCTATTCCAGATTCACCATTCCCTATCCCTACCCGGTCGCCCAGAGTATCGAAGCGTCCAGCGGGATGGAATACCCGATGATCTGCTTCAACTTCGGAAGGACGGAAAAAGACGGCACGTACAGCGAGGGCACCCGGAACGGCATGCTGGGGGTGATCATTCACGAAGTGGGTCATAACTTCTTCCCGATGATCATCAACAGCGATGAGCGCCAGTGGAGCTGGATGGACGAAGGGCTGAATACATTTGTAGAATATCTCACCGAAGAATTATGGGATAATAAATTCCCCAGCCGCCGCGGGCCTGCCGCTTTTATCACGGATTATATGAAACTGCCAAAAGAACAACTGGAGCCCATTATGACCAACAGTGAAAATATTGTGCAGTTCGGACCCAATGCCTATTCCAAACCCGCAACCGGGCTGAATATCTTACGCGAAACCATCATGGGCCGTGAGCTGTTTGATTATGCCTTCCGGGAATATGCCCGTCGCTGGGCCTTCAAACACCCTGAACCGGCTGACCTGTTCCGCACCCTCGAAGATGCCAGCGGCGAGGACCTCGACTGGTTCTGGAGAGGATGGTTCTTCAGCACGGAAGTATGCGATATCTCGCTCGACACGGTGAAGTATGCCCGTCCCGACCTGGCGGCTGAACCCAATGCAAGCAATGAAATGACGGTAAAGCGCAGCGCTGACAAGCCCCTGCTGCCAACTTTTGATGACATTTCCAAAATAAGAAACCGGGAAGATAAGAATATCAGTTTCCGGACAGATGCCGATACCACCCTGCGTGATTTCTACTGGAGATACGGCCGGGGACTGGAGCCTTATGACAGTTCCAAACTGGAAGTGACCATACCCGGTAATAAACCCGAAAAACTGAACGATGCCGAGCGGGAGAAATATGGTAACCGGCACATGTACGAACTTACCTTTAGTAACAAGGGCGGGCTGGTAATGCCGATCATTATCGAGTGGACATATAAAGACGGTACGAAGGAAATCGAAAGAATACCGGCGCAGGTCTGGAGGCTGAATGAAAGTAAAGTGACCAAATCCTTTATCAAGGACAAGGAAGTGGCTTCGGTAAAACTCGACCCGATGCGGGAGACCGCTGATATCAACGAAAGCAATAACAGCTGGAATACCATACCCGAGCCCTCCCGGTTCACGATCTTCAAGCAGGCCCAGGGCGGTGGCAGGAGAAACCAGGGCGGACAGGCTGGCAACCCGATGCAGCGGGCGCAGGATAAGAAGAAAGGGTTCTGACACTCCGCTTCCTGCCGAAAAAAACTAAAAGTCTCTGTTTCTTCAACAGGGGCTTTTTTGTGATCCAGTGTATCTTACTGTTTTAACACATAGACACATAAGATCACATAGCAGGCACATAGCAGATGAAAATTCACAGAAATATATAGACGAATTAACTTATAAAATAATCAGCTGCGCTATTGAAGTCCATAGATTCCCTGGTCCCGGACTGTTGGAGAGTGTTTCTGAAAAATGTTTTCTGATTGAGCTAGGGATCAGGGCCTTTCCTACCAAAGGCAACAGCGTATTTACACAGACTATAAGGGCATCACAGTAGACACCGAATTGCGCTATGATGTACTGGTTGAAGACCTTATAATAACAGAGCTGAAATCGAAAGACGGTCTCCACCCTATTCATAGTGCCATACTATTGACTTATATGTGAATGCTTGAGAAACCAAAAGGGATTTTGATCAATTTCAATTGTACCCATATCTTTAGGGAAGGCCAAAAAACACTTGTTAATGAATTCTACACCAGCCTGCCAGGAGAATAACTATGTGGCCCTCTGTGGTCCTATGTGCCTATGTGTTAGACCCATCCTGCCCCTGGTCCTATTGCTGCTCGCATTACTTTCACCCCGCTCCTATTCTGTTGCCGCCTTTTCGGACACCGTCTCTATTTACAGCAATGCCATGCACAAGGATTATAAATGCGTTGTCATTAGACCGGACACAGTCAAAGCCGGTCAGTCATTCCCGGTTGTCTACCTCCTTCACGGCCACGGCGGCTGGTACGCCAACTGGCTCCTGCGGGTACCGGAGCTGAAAACCTGGGCCGATGCATACCAGCTGATGATCGTTTGCCCCGATGGCGGCTACAACAGCTGGTATCTCGACAGCCCCGTAGACCCCGCTGTAAAATTTGAGACCTATATCTCCAAAGAAGTACCGGAATATATTGACGCACACTACAACACCCTCAAAGACCGCAAAGCCCGCGCCATCACCGGGCTCAGCATGGGCGGCCACGGCGGCTTATTCCTCGGTTTTCGCCATGCAGAAACCTTCGGCGCCTGTGGCAGCATGAGCGGCGGGGCAGACCTGCAGCCCTTTAAAAAAAACTGGCAATTGTCCGAAAAGATCGGTGACACAGTCCTGTATGCGGAGAACTGGAAAAACTATTCAGTGATTCATGTGATTGAAACCCCGCCCAGCGACAGCCTGGGTATCATCATCGATTGCGGGACCGAAGACTTCTTTTACAGTGTGAACAATGCCCTGCACCAGAAATTACTAAAGCTGAAGATCCCCCACGACTATATCGAACGCCCCGGCCGGCACGAATGGAGCTACTGGCGGAATGCGGTGCAATACCAGTTGCTGTATTTCAGGAATTATTTTAATAGCCAGCCCATCCACTAAAATAAGTTGTGGATGAATTCGTCAGAGTCCCTGCTACGGGCGATGAGCCATGAGTCATAAGCTGCGAGCTACGAGCCTGGCGTAGCCAACTTCAAACTACAAACCACAGACTACAAACCTGCCTGGCCGGCAGGCAGGCTACAGACTACAAACTAATTCCCCGTATTTCCATCCCGTACTTTAATCTTCTTCTTCCCGGAATTCTTCTTCTCATAATCAAGAATGGCCTGGGGCTTGGCGGGTTTTTTAATACTGTTGGTATCTGATTTTGTATTGCCTGTGCTGGCAGAAAGAGGCCGGATATTTTCGTCATCGATCATGCCGCCATCTTCGGTCTGCAGCTTGTTCATTACATAATTTTCCGAGGCCTCCACCGTTCCTTCCCGGGGATCATAGTATATCCATTTACCATGTTTCATGGAAACACCCTCGTTCTTAACGATCACCCAGTCGATAATCTTTGACGGATCCTTAATATCATAAACGGCCACGGTATCAAAAGCCACTTTCGGATCCATGGCCCGCCAGTTTTCCACCCGTAGCAGCCCCCCGTTGTAGGTAAAATACTGTTGCTTGCCGTTCAGTTTTCCCCAGCGGTAATTCTCTTCGGCGATCTTTACGCCTTCGAGGGAATATTTTTTCCAAACCCCTTCCTTCTGGTCGTTTTCATAATATCCCTCTTCTTCATAGCCCCTTTCCCCCCGCAGTTCATCCACATGCACCGACCAGGGGCCCTGCTTCAGTCCTTTCATATCCACGCGGTTCAGGGTATCCCCCCGTTTCGTCAGGATATAGCTTTTGAGCTGGCCGTAACCGCTGGTGGAAATAAACAGGAGAAGGAAGACTATAAACCGCATAGTTTAGTAAGTTTGGTAATTGCAAAGCCGCGAGCTGCCCGCTTCGCCACGAGGCGGGCTGACAAACTGCAAATTACAAACGAAAATTAACTGCTTTTATGAGTATGTTGTTAAAAAAAATCGCTTTCCCCCGCATTCCAGGTCGTTGGGTCGCAGCAGTGATGATTAATGGGTTGTTTGTTACACTGGCATATTCCCAACCCGCCCCCACTCCCGCTGCGGAAAGACTGAAAGTCATTGAACAGCGTAAAGCGCTTAAAGACCGGTCATTGCTGAATGAGATCCCTTTCCGGAATATCGGGCCCAGCATCATGAGCGGCCGCGTGGCGGATATTGAAGCCAATCCCGAAGACCCCACTGAATTTTATGTAGCCTATGCCACCGGGGGACTCTGGCATACCAAAAACAACGGGCAGAGTTTTACGCCCGTCATGGACAACCTCGAACAGCTCTTTATCGGGGATATCGCCATCAACTGGAAAAGCAGGACCATCTGGGTCGGCACCGGCGAGGTGAACAGCAGCCGATCCTCCTATGCCGGCCTCGGCATTTATAAATCGAAAGACAATGGCAAAAACTGGGAATACCTTGGCCTGCCCGAATCCCAGCATATTGGCAAGATACAGCTGCACCCCGCCGATGAAAACACCGCCTGGGTGGCTGTACTGGGACATTTATATTCACCCAATAAAGAACGCGGGGTTTTTAAAACCACCGATGGTGGCAAGAGCTGGAAACAAACCTTATTTGTTGATGAGAATACCGGTTGCGTGGATCTCGACATCAACCCGTCCAACCCTTCCGAGGTCTATGCCGCCATGTGGTACCGTACCCGCCGCGCCTGGAAATTTGAAGAAAGCGGAAAGACCAGTGGTATTTACAAAAGCAATGATGGCGGGGAAACCTGGAAACGGGTCACAGAGGCCGGCTCGGGCTTTATGACCGGGGACAAAACAGGAAGGATCGGCATCGCCGTTTACCCGGAAAATCCCCGTATTGTTTATGCGATCGTGGACAATAATACCCCCAAAGCCACCCCCGAAAAGAAAAAGGATTCCAGTTATAAAAAAGATGATTTTAAAAATATCTCGAAAGAACAGTTTGCCGGGTTAAGCACGAAGTGGCTGGATACCTTTTTAAGAGCCAACCGCTTCCCGCGGAAATACAATGCCAAAAGCGTCATGGAACTGGTGGCGGCGGACAAAGTCAGCCCTGTCGCCCTCTGGGACTACCTCGACAGTGATGACGGGTTCCAGAACACCGGCATCGCCGGCTGCGAAGTCTATCGCAGTGAGGATGGCGGCGCCAGCTGGAAAAAAACAAACGAAAAACCGATCAGCATCTTCAATACCTATGGTTATTATTTCGGCAAAATCTATGTCTCCCACTATAACCCGGATAAAATATTCATCCTCGGTTTTTATGCCCAGTACTCAACGGATGGCGGCAAAACCTTCAAAACAATGGACAAGGGTAATGTCCATCCGGATCACCATGCACTGTGGGTGGACCCCAAACGGGATTCCCATATCATCAACGGGAATGATGGCGGCACCAATATCAGTTATGATGACGGCGAAAACTGGTTCAAGGCCAATACACCAGCCGTAGGGCAATACTATGCCATCACCGTTGATGATGCAAAGCCTTATAACGTGTATGGCGGGATGCAGGACAATGGCAGCTGGTGGGGGCCCTCCACCAATAAAGAAAGTATCGACTGGATCGACAATGGCCAGTACAGCTTCCGGGTGATCAATGGCGGCGACGGCATGCAGGCCCAGGTGGACACCCGTGACAATGCCACCGTGTATTCCGGCTCGCAGTTTGGCTTTTATGGCCGCTATAACAAAGACAAACGGGGGTCGCAAAAATCCCTGCACCCGCAGCATGAACTGGGCGAAAAACCACTGCGCTTCAACTGGCAAACGCCAATCCTCCTGAGCAAACACAACCAGGATGTGCTGTATTTTGGCAGCAACCGACTCTACCGATCGCTCAATAAAGGTGATACCCTGCTTGCCATGAGTCCTGACCAGAGCAATGGCCGGGTCAGCGGCAATGTGCCTTATGGAACCATCACCAGCATTTCCGAATCGCCGCTTCGTTTCGGACTGATCTATACCGGTACGGATGACGGAAATATTCATGTTTCAAAAGACGGCGGCTATAGCTGGGAGCAGTTGAACAGCAGGCCTGGAACAGAAATAAAAAATCAAAAGCCAAAAGCCAAAAAGCCGGCCCCCGGGCTGAACACTCAAAACCTTTGGGTAAGCCGTATCACAGCTTCGCAATATAAAGAAGGCAGGGTATATGTTGCATTAAACGGGTACCGCTTCGACCATTTTGCGCCCTATCTCTATGTAAGTAATGATTACGGGGTGAGCTGGGAAAAAACCGGTAATAACCTTCCCATTGAACCCATTAATGTGGTGAAGGAAGACCCGAAGAATGACAGCATTCTTTATGTGGGCACGGATGGAGGGCTTTATGTGAGTTTCGATGCCGGTAACAGTTTCATGCTCTGGAATGCGGGGATGCCCGAATCGGTTCCTGTACACGATATCGCTATTCAGCCACGCGACAATGAAATTATACTCGGCACCCATGGCCGCAGTTTATATGTATCCAGGCTGGATGATGTACAGGCGTTGAAAAAAGACCCTGACTGGATGAAGAAAAAGGAAAAACCTAAGAAGGAAGTAAATAAACAGGAGGAAGAGGAGGATGAGAGCGGGCCGGAAATGTAAAAAATTGTGCGAAAGGCAGTAAGACCGGAAGTCGAAAAGTCAGAAAGATTTACTATGAAAGTTGAAATATCTTTCTCTTTCGCAGCTTCCGGGTTTGCAAACTTGTAAACTCCCGGACTATGAACTTATATAAAAGGAATGGCTGCCGTAAAGAGGCAGCCATTCCTTTTATATAAATAGCAGCAAATCCTAAAAATTATGGAACCTTTCAAAGCAGGCTTTTTCCAGCATCTCCCGGTCGTCCGGGTGGGCGATCTCAATTAAGGAC
Organism: Sphingobacteriales bacterium; assembly: GCA_016219985.1. GTDB lineage: Bacteria > Bacteroidota > Bacteroidia > Chitinophagales > Chitinophagaceae > JJ008. The sequence goes on from JACRJO010000032.1 coordinate 43,824, forward strand.
TTGGCCCGCTGGCGCAGATTTTTGCCAAAGAGGTAGGCTACCCCAAACTCGGTAACCACATAGTGAATATGCCCCCGGGTGGTTACCACACCGGCTCCCTGTTTCAGGAAAGGAACGATCCGGCTCACGCCCTTATTGGTCCGGCTGGTAAGGGCAATAATGGGCTTGCCTCCTTCACTCAGCGCGGCTCCCCGCATAAAGTCCATCTGTCCCCCTATACCGCTGTACTGGGTGGTACCGATAGAGTCTGCACAAACCTGCCCGGTAATATCGACCTCGATAGCACTGTTGATCGCGATAACCTTGGGGTTGCGCCGGATCACATGCGGGTCGTTTACATAATCAATATCTAAAAACACAAAAGCAGGGTTATCATCCACATAATCATACAGGCGGCGGGTACCCACGGCAAACCCGGTCACGGTCTTATTGGGGTGAATGCGTTTTTTGGAGTTATTGATCACATCCTTGTCAAACAGGTCAATGATCCCGTCACTGCACATTTCGGTGTGTACGCCGAGGTTCTTGTGATTATACAGTGATTTCAGCACCGCATCCGGGATGGTGCCGATCCCCATCTGCAGGGTACTGCCATCATCAATCAGCCCGGCGATCCGCTGCCCGATCTTCAGTTCGTCTTCCTTCACCTTGGTACCATAATCCACTTCGGGAAGTTCTTCCTCGTAGTACACCATGGCGGTAAACCGGTTGGTATGAACCAGGCTGTCACCATGGGTACGGGGTACCCGCGGGTTCACCTGGGCAATGATATGCGTGGCGGTATTTACGGCGCTGCGGGCCACATCCACCGATACCCCCAGGGAACAGTACCCGTGTTTATCGGGGGGCGATACCTGTACCAGGGCCACATCTATATGTAATTGCTTACGGAACAGGTCAGGGATATCACTTAAAAAGACTGGGATAAAATCAGCACGACCCTCGTTCACGGCCTTCCGGACAGACTCGGACACAAACATACAGTTGATATGGAATGCCTCCGCGTACTGCGGTTTGTCCAGTTCGATATCCCCCTGTACGGTGATGAAAGTGAGTTCCACATCCCGCAGTTCAGGTGCTCTTTTGCCAAGTTCTCTCAGTAAATGCAATGGTGTTTGGGCGCTGCCCTGCACAAAAACCCGGTCACCGGATTTTACCACGGAAAGGGCGGCTTCCGCAGTTATAAATTCAAATGGAGTTCTCATGCTGCAAAGCTATTGCTAATTACAGTTTATAAAATGATTATGCTTATTTCAGGGATTGATAAGAATCAGTAGAATCAATGAGTTATTAACCAGTCGATCGCCAGTTCATAGCCCCGCAGTCCCAGGCCGAAAATGCTGCCGGCTGCCTTGGCGCTCACATGCGATAATTTCCGGAAATCCTCCCGGGCATGTACATTGGAGATATGTACTTCCACCACGGGGGTTTTGATGGCCGCGATCGCGTCACCGATGGCCACAGAAGTATGCGTGTATCCACCTGGGTTCAAGACGATCCCGCCGAACTCATACCCCACCCGCTGCAGTTCATTGATCAGTTCACCTTCCACATTGCTCTGGAAATAATGGATCTCCTGTGCAGGATATTTTTTCCGCAGGATTTCAAGAAACTGGTCAAAGGACATATTTCCGTAGATATCCGTCTCCCTTTTGCCAAGCAGGTTGAGGTTGGGACCATTGATAATAGCTATCTTCATGCCCCTAAAATAATTCAAATCCTCAACATCTGAATATGACCTTTTTGGAAGCACTTTACGGTAGCCAATACCAGGAAATACAGCAACGGGGCGGCGATGGCGGCAAGGGCCGCCTGAATGCAAATCTCTTTCTCTCCGCCCTGCTGATCCTGGCCCTGGTCGCCCTCTTTCTTTGCTGCACCCGGTTTATCCCCGGTTTTAATGAAACGGTCACCCGGCAATCCAGGAAATTCTTCGGCGGTATGAGTGGTAAATCAACGGGAAAACTACTGACCATCCCCCTCTTTTTTGTAGTGTACCAGGCCATCCGGGCTACCACCGGAAGCGAACCGAATTTCAGGAAAAGAGTGGAGGCCTTCCTCGCTTACCCAGCAGAAACACAGAAGAAAGCGAATAAAAAAATATTGCTGCCGTTTTTTGTGCTGCTGGTATTGGTGATTGTACTGGTGATTGTTTAAGAAAGTAATTTTCTATGAGCCTCTCAGGTCAGAAATCTGCTGCGCAGCAACCACTCATCGGGAGAGGTTATTTTTTATCACCTGCCTGCCGCAGGCAGGCATAGAAATGACTGATATACTAAAGCGGGCAGGGTACCATGGTTGGCAAACTTCTTAAAGCGGAAAAACGCTGAAAGCTGACATAGAACTTGTGGTTTGCACATAGGCGTTCTAAGAAACAAACGTTGGAACCATATATCGTTTTCTATGTGCAATCTATGTGACCTACTGTGACCTATGCCTGCCTGCCGGCAAGGCAGGTGGTAAATCTTTAGCCCCTGTGTATTCTCACCATCTCCAGGAACTGGTCAAACAAATACCTCGAATCATGCGGCCCCGGTGTGGCTTCCGGGTGGTATTGCACGGAGAAAGCCGGTTTGCCTTTTACCCGGATCCCTTCAATGCTCTGGTCATTCAGGTTTACATGCGTGATCTCAATATGATCTGCCTTGCGCACTGCTTCCGGGTCCACCCCGAATCCATGATTCTGCGTGGTGATCTCGGAAAGACCGGTGATAATATTTTTTACCGGGTGATTAAGTCCCCGGTGCCCGTGGTGCATTTTAAAAGTGGGGATCCCGTTGGCCAGGGCCAGTAACTGGTGCCCCAGGCAGATACCAAACACCGGTTTCTCTTCTTCCAGGATCTGCTTCACTGCAGCCACCGCGTAATCCATCGGCGCCGGGTCGCCGGGACCATTGGAAATAAAATAACCATGCGGCTGAAATTGTTTCACTTCATCCAGCGGGGTTTTGGCGGGGAATACTTTTACATAAGCCCCGCGGTCCACCATGCATTGCAGGATATTCTTTTTTACCCCGTAATCCAGCACAGCGATCCGCAGTTCCGCGTTTTTGTTCCCCAGTTCATAACTGCTGGCCGTACTCACTTTGGAAGCCAGTTCCAGCCCGTCCATATTGGGTGTTTCAGCCAGTTTCTTTTTGAGGACATCAATGTCCGTGATCTCGGAAGAAATGATACAGTTCATGGCCCCTTTCGTGCGGATATGGGCCACCAGGGCCCGGGTATCCACCCCTTCAATGGAGACAATCTTATTGGCTTTCAGGTACTCGTTGAGTGAACCATTGGCCATTTTGCGGGAGTACTGGTCTTCCAGGTTGCGCCCGATCAATCCATTGATCTTCACACTGTCTGACTCCACATCCGCATCCTTAACTCCATAGTTTCCAATATGTGCGCTGTTCATGATCAGGATCTGACCGAAATAACTGGGGTCGGTAAACACTTCCTGGTAGCCGGTCATGCCGGTATTGAAGCAGATCTCACCGGTGCAGGTGCCAATGGCGCCAAAAGCCTGGCCATGGTGCAGGGTTCCGTCGGCTAACAATAAAACAGCGGGAATAGCGGGATTTGACATTTTCAGCGCTTTGTTCTTTTAAAAACAAATTGTGCAAATGTAGGGCAAACGAGGGGATTTGGATGGATGAAATTTTCATAGAGTTATTCACAAATATGTCGGTAAGGGGGTTGTAATGAAGCTGCGAGGTGCGAGCTATGAGCTGCGAGCGCCCTACTACAGACTAAAGACTACAGACTAAAGACTACTTCCTCTTTCCCAGCAAAAACTTCTCCCTGATCACATCCTGCACATGCACCCCGCTGATCTTGCTTTCGAGCCAGGAGATCACGTCGAGATAAGCGAAGGTGCGGGCCTCGAGGGGATTGCCTTCATATTTTTTCAGCTTGACCAGTAATTTTTCAAACTCCGGCTTCAGCGCATGGGCGCCTACGCGGAAGGAGCGGCGCAGGAATGCAAACACCTCCTCTTCCACCTTGCTCAGGTTACCCATCCTCGCCATATAACGGTACACGGATTTGATCAGGTATTCCAGCAGGTCAAAATTACCCAGCTCATAATGGGCGATCAGGTGCAGCAGGCGCGCATAACATTGCAGGTCGGTACGCAGGTCGCCTTTCTGATTAATAATCCGGTTGAGGTAATCAATCGCTTTTTCATTGTTCCCGCTGCCGAAATACAAGGAAGCGATCTTATAATAAAAGACCAGCACCCGGTGCGTGTCGAGGTAAAGCCCGTACTCCTTCAGCATATCTTCCAGGAAGGGCACCAGCCGAAGTCCCTTGGTAAAAGTGCCCCGCAGGAAATAGAGGTTGATCCGGGCTGTATATAAATACTGGTAGGCAAGAATCCGGTTATTCTCGTTCTCCTCTAAATGTTTTTGCTTTACAAACTGTTCAAACTGTTTAATACTCTCCGCCAGTTTCCCGTGATTCAGCAGGGCGAACTCCGCACTCATCAGGTTGTGCATGCCCTTGATATAATTTGCCGTCTCCACTTTCAGCAGCCCGGGAAACTCCCCGAACAGGCTCACCCATTTCTGCGAATAGCGGTAATACTGCAAATAATCCTGCCGGATAAAAGCATACCAGACATAGGCCTGGTACAGGTAGAGGCGCTCATAAAATCCCCGGGCAGTTTCGGTGCCGGGAGGCAGGTGTTTGCTGAAAAAAGACTCCACACTCTTTATATCTTTCTCATGCCGGGCATGACCATGTTTGATATACCAACTGTACAACTGCAGGGCCAGGTTGGAAAGTTTGTTCACCAGGGCCAGTTGGCTGCTGACGGCCTCCGATTCTTCGGTGAGCTTGTCGGCCCGATCCTGCATACTGCGGGTAATATAGAGTGTCTCGATCTTCTTTTCAAAAAACAGCGCCTGCTGTAAATAAGTAAGTTGCTGGTAGGCCCTTGCCGTTTCCTTCAGCCGCTCCAGCACTTTCAGACTCTGGAGGTAAAGGCCTTTATTGAAGAGGATCCTTGCCTGGTCCATCTGCTCGTGCAGGCGGATATCGATATTGTCTTCCTCCTTGATCAAGCGGAGGCTGGAGAGTATTTGTTTGTATAAATGGGCCTTGATATTGGAAAGCTGCTGCTTTTTGATGCTCCGGGCTTTCTTCAGCACCTGGGCCTCATCGTAGTCGGTCATTTTATCCAGGGCATCGAAGAGCTGGATCACTTTCAGGTCCTCCGTATCGGTGTTCCGCTTCACATAGAGCTTAAAATTCCGCTTTTCGCTCTTTTCGAGCGATTTGACCAGTTGAAAAAGGCTATCGGTTGCGCGGTTGGCCATCGTAATTAAAATTTCACCAAATCCAGTACAGGCAATGGTTTCAGCGGGTCCAGGCCTGTTTAAAAGCTGTAAAATACCCTTTATTTTGGTTTCCCCGGCCGCCCGATTAAGGGTACTTTTAACGCCGCAGGTTGTTTATTCAATATACCAAAGCAAGCCCGCCTGGTTCCCACTTAGAAAAATTATTGCAGGCGGGCAGGCCCTACAAAAGTAAGCAGCCTGCAATTTTTATATCCCTCAATTTATCAACTAATTATGGCTGCAGGAAAAGTTTTCATCTTTGATACCACACTCCGCGACGGAGAACAGGTGCCTGGTTGCAAGCTGAATACCAAGGAAAAACTGGAACTCGCCCTCGAACTGGAGGACCTGGGCGTGGATATTATTGAAGCCGGTTTCCCCATCTCTTCCCCCGGTGACTTTGAATCGGTGAACCAGATCGCAAGGGCCATTAAAAATGCCACGGTCTGCGGCCTGAGTCGTGCGGTACAAAAAGATATTGAAGTGGCGGCCGAAGCCCTGAAACATGCGGTCCGCAAAAGGATCCATACCGGCATCGGCACTTCCGATTACCATATCAGATCCAAATTCAATTCCACCCGGGAAGAGATTCTCGAAAGGGCCGTGCAATGCGTGAAATGGGCCCGCAACTTTACCGATGACGTGGAGTTCTATGCCGAAGATGCCGGCCGTACCGATAACGAATACCTGGCCCGCGTGGTGGAAGCCGTGATCAAAGCCGGCGCCACTACCGTGAATATCCCCGATACCACGGGGTACTGTCTGCCCTCCCAGTACGGGCAAAAAATGGCCTACCTGATCAACCATGTACCCAATATGGATAAAGCCGTACTCTCCTGTCATTGCCACAATGACCTGGGACTGGCCACGGCCAATTCCATCGAGGGCGTGATCGCAGGGGCCCGCCAGATCGAGTGCACGATCAACGGGCTGGGGGAAAGAGCGGGTAACACTTCGCTCGAAGAAGTGGTGATGATCCTGAAACAGCACAAACACCTGGGTCTTCATACGTCCATTAAAGCAGAACGGCTGAATCCAGTCAGCCGCCTGGTGTCTGATACCATGCGGATGCCGGTGCAGCCCAATAAAGCCATCGTGGGCAGCAATGCCTTCTCGCATTCATCCGGTATTCACCAGGATGGGTTCCTGAAAGACGCGCAGACCTACGAGATCATCAATCCCGAAGAAGTGGGCGCCGACAGTTCCAAAATCGTGCTCACCGCCCGCAGCGGGCGCAGCGCCCTTGCCTACCGGTTCCAGAAACTGGGTTTCCAGTTTGACCGCAATGATGTGGATGTGCTGTACAATGAATTTGTGAAAGTGGCAGATAGTAAGAAAGAAGTGGAAGATGCGGACCTGCATGCCATGGCCCTTTCTTATCAAAAGAAAGCTTCGGTTGCATAAGCTAAGAGATAAAGAGAAAAGAGTTAAAGAAGTAGTAAGGCTGCCCGGAATTTTACAGAAAAGCAGTCTCCTGAAAAATACAGGTAAGGGTCAATAAAAAAACAAGTGAACGATTTTACAGATAACATGGAATCTAACAAGCATAAGAACAGTTCTTCAATCCCTTCCCCGGGGGCAGGGGGAATCACCTTATTTGATAAAATCTGGGAGAAGCATGTCGTCAAAACCATTGACGACGGCCCATCTGTTTTATATATTGACAAACACCTGATTCATGAAGTAACCAGCCCGCAGGCTTTTACGGGACTAAACAAGAGAGGCATTCAGGTTTTCCGCCCGAAACAGGTTGTGGCCACGGCCGATCACAATGTGCCCACCCTGAACCAGCACCTCCCGATCAAAGAAGAACTCGGGCGCAAACAGGTAGAAGCCCTTATTAAGAACTGCGCCGAACATGGTATCGAATTATATGGCCTTGGACACCCCTTCCAGGGCATTGTTCATGTGATCGGGCCCGAACTCGGCATCACCCGGCCGGGCATGACCATCGTTTGCGGCGACAGCCACACTTCCACCCACGGCGCTTTCGGGTCCATAGCTTTTGGCATCGGTACCAGTGAAGTGGAAATGGTGATGGCCACCCAGTGTTTGCTGCAGAGTAAACCTAAACTGATGCGGATTACCGTGGACGGCACCCTGAACAAGGGTGTTGTTTCCAAAGATATTGTCCTGTATATCCTGTCAAAGATCTCAGCCAGCGGCGCCACCGGCTATGCTGTCGAATTTGCCGGCTCCGCCATCCGCTCCCTCAGCATGGAAGCCCGGATGACCATTTGCAATATGAGCATCGAAATGGGCGGCCGTTGCGGCCTGATCGCACCGGACGAAACCACGTTCAATTATATAAAAGGAAGGGAATTTGCTCCAAAGGGCGCTGACTGGGACCGTGAATCAGCAAGCTGGGAAAAACTCTATTCCGATGCAGATGCAGTATTCGATAAAGAATACCATTTCAATGCAGAAGATATTCAGCCGATGATCACCTACGGGACCAACCCCGGTATGGGCATTGGCGTGAACGAAAACATCCCCACCACGGAAACGATCCACGAAACGGACCGCTCCGGGCTGGCCAAATCGCTGGCCTATATGGGACTGAGAGAGGGAACGCCGATCAAAGGACAAAAGATTGATTATGTGTTCATCGGCAGTTGTACCAACTCCCGGATCGAAGACCTGCGCATGGTGGCCTCTTTTGTAAAAGGGAAAAAGAAGGATGATTCGGTGGAAGTATGGGTTGTACCGGGAAGCAAACAGGTGGAAGCCCAGGCGATTAAGGAAGGAATTGACAAAGTATTCGAGGAAGCCGGATTCCAGTTGAGACAGCCCGGCTGCTCCGCCTGCCTGGGTATGAACGAAGACAAGATTCCCGCCGGAAAATATTGTATCAGCACATCTAACCGTAACTTTGAAGGAAGGCAGGGAGCCGGCGCCAGGACCTTACTGGCCAGTCCTTTAACCGCTGCGGCAGCAGCTATTACCGGAAAGGTCAGTGATATCAGAGAACTTCTTCAGCATAACAATTAATTAGTAGAGATGTCCAAGCCGCTTAGTATAGTGAAAAGCAGATTCATCCCGGTCAACATCGAAAACATCGATACAGACCAGATCATTCCTGCCCGTTTCTTAAAAGCCACCACAAAAGAAGGATTTGGTAAAAACCTGTTCCGCGACTGGAGATACGAGAACGATGACGAAACAAAACCCAAAGCGGATTTTCCCCTGAACCAGGCCCGGTACAGCGGGGAGATACTGGTAGCCGGGAAAAATTTCGGATGCGGTTCTTCCCGGGAACATGCGGCCTGGTCCATCCTGGATTATGGATTCCGTGTGGTGGTATCCAGTTTCTTCGCCGATATTTTTAAAAACAATGCCCTGAACAATGGAGTCCTGCCGGTACAGGTAAGCGATGGCTTCCTGCAAAAGATCTTTGCCCGGGATGCGGAAAGCGAACTGACCGTTGACCTGGCCCGGCAAACCATCACGATAAACGCCTCTGGCGAAAGCGAATCCTTTGACATAAACAGTTACAAGAAAACCTGTTTGCTCAACGGGTATGATGATATTGATTTTTTACTGAGTATTAAACCAGAAATCGAAACATTCGAAACCGAAAGAGGATAAACACTATGAAAAAGAAAATTGCCGTAATTGAAGGAGATGGGATCGGTCCCGAAGTAACCAAACAGGCCATCCGGGTGCTGAATGCCATTGCCGAATCTTTCCATCATGAATTTGAATACAGTTATTGCCTGATGGGGGCCGACGCGATCGACAAAACCGGCAATCCCCTGCCGGATGAGACCATCGAAACCTGCCTGAACAGCGATGCTATTTTATTCGGCGCCATTGGCCACCCGAAATACGATAATGACCCGACCGCCAAAGTAAGACCCGAACAGGGTTTGCTGAAACTGCGCAAATCCCTCCAGCTCTACGCGAATATCCGGCCCGTGAGCACTTACTCCTCCCTGTTTCACCTGTCACCGCTGAAAAGCAAGCATATTGAAGGAGTTGACTTTGTGATCTACCGCGAACTGACCGGTGGTATTTATTTCGGGAAAAAAGAAACCAGCGCCGATGGCAACCTGTCATCCGATGACTGCAGCTACAGCCGGGAAGAAATCGAGCGGATCGCCCACCTCGCTTTCCAGCATGCACAGAAAAGAAAAAAGAAACTGACCCTCGTGGATAAAGCCAACGTACTGGAAACCTCCCGTCTCTGGAGAAAAGTGGTACAGGAACTGGCAGCGCATTACCCCGAAGTAACGGTGGATTATATGTTCGTGGACAATGCCTCCATGCAGATTATTGTCAATCCGAAACAGTTTGATGTGATCCTCACAGAAAATATGTTTGGTGATATCCTCAGCGATGAATCCAGCGTGATCAGCGGATCCCTGGGCTTATTGCCCTCCGCATCGATCGGGAAAGGCTCCGCCCTTTTCGAACCCATTCACGGTTCTTACCCGCAGGCAGCCGGTAAGGATATTGCCAACCCGATCGGGTCCATCCTGTCTGCGGCCATGCTGCTGGATCACCTGGAGATGAAAGAGGAAGCGCAATTAGTACGCGACGCGGTAAACTGGACCCTGCTGAATTCCTTTGTGACAAAAGATATTGACCCTGTTAATTTTTATTTCACCTCCACCATCGGCGAACTGATCAGTGATTTTGTGAGTGGTAAAATTTCCGGCACGGTCAATACGGAGAACATTGAGTTGAGAAAATCAACCATCATCTGATATTTTAAATGAACAACTAACGGCGGTTTGTCCATTTAAAAATAATTATGGCTTGCTGAGTTCTTTTTTTGAAACGGCGGGTGTATATTTACAAAGCATACATCCTTCATGTTGAAGAATAACATATATAATACCATTACCGCTTTGGCCTCAATTATTATTGTGGTGGTCATTATTATATCTTCAAACGGAGGTGGTGCCTGGTAATAAAAGTAAAAAAACTAAATACAGCAACCCGCCTCCTGAAAGGCGGGTTTTTTTGGGCCCCGCCGCTCACCAGGCGAAACGGAACCGGAAGAGAGAACAGGATGGCAGATAAATTGAAATAACAGTATTTAAACACAACCCGGCAAAACGCGGGTTAAGGCAGGATAAAATGGCGAACTATTATAATGAACATACGGTACTCTGGCTGAACGGCAGCTTTGTAAAAGCAGCCGAAGCAAAAATGGATCTTTACAGCCAGTCGCTTCATTACGGCTATTCCGTTTTTGAAGGCATCCGCTCTTACAAAACAGGAAGCGGCGCTACCCGGATCTTTAAAGCAACAGCACATTTTGATCGCTTGCAGCAATCGGCAGCGGCCCTGAACATGCCCTATCACTGGAATACGGCAGACCTGGCGGAGATCACGTATGAAGTATTAGAGCGAAACAACCTGCAGGATGCCTATATCCGCCCCGTGGTCTATGCACCGGCCAATATGAGCTTCGCGGAAAACAAAGAATCCTTCCTGTTTATCGAAGCCTGGGAAATGCAACCCTTTCTCGGCAATAAACTGCTGAGCGTGATGACCAGTTCCTTTCAGCGTCCCAATCCGAAAGGATTTAAGATAACCGCCAAAGCCGCGGGTCATTATGTAAACTCCATTCTCGCCAGCCAGGAAGCCAAGGCCGCCGGGTTTGATGAGGCCTTACTGACCGATATGAGTGGCTTTGTGGCAGAAGGACCCGGCGCGAATTTGTTTTACGAGAAAGACGGGAAACTCTTCACTCCTTCCACCGGGAATATTTTACCCGGCATTACCCGGGCCACTGTATTTGAGCTCTGCGATGAACTGGGCATAACCGCGGAAGAAAGACAAATCAGCCTGGAAGAACTGAAAAAGGCGGATGCTGTTTTCTATTGCGGCACTGCGGCCGAAGTGGTGGGGTGGAAAAACCTGGACGATACTTTGTTCCCCCTGCCCTGGGAACAAAGTGTAAGTAAGATTATCCAGGAGGCCTATAAACATAAAGTAACCGAAAAAGCATACCGTACCACCGCTGAAACTGCGGGACTGGCCTGATGAGCAGCCGGTAAACAAATAAATAACATGAGCGAATTAAACAGATACAGCAAGACATTAACACAGGATCCGACACAGCCTGCGGCCCAGGCCATGTACTATGGCATCGGGTTCAAAGAAGAAGATTTTAATAAAGCACAGATCGGCATTGTGAGTATGGGCTGGGACGGCAATACCTGCAATATGCACCTGAACGATCTGGCCACCACGGTACGGAACAGTGTGAATGCCACCGAAGGCTTACTGGGTCTCCGTTTTTATACAATCGGGGTAAGTGACGGGATCAGCATGGGTACTGATGGCATGCGTTATAGCCTGGTAAGCCGGGATGTGATCGCGGACAGTATTGAAACCAATGCCGGCGCCCAGTATTATGACGGGCTGATCGCCATCCCCGGTTGCGACAAGAACATGCCCGGTGCGATCATTGCTATGGGGAGACTGAACCGTCCTTCTATCCTGCTTTATGGCGGTACGATCGCACCCGGTCATTACAAGGGAGAAGACCTGAATATCGTGAGCGCTTTCGAAGCGCTCGGTCAAAAGATCGCGGGGAAATTAAGCGAAGGCGACTTCAAAGGGATCGTTCAGCATTCCTGCCCCGGCGCCGGCGCCTGCGGTGGTATGTACACCGCCAATACCATGGCTTCGGCCATTGAGGCGCTGGGCATGAGTTTACCCAATTCTTCCTCCAACCCTGCACTGAGCGAAGACAAACAAAAAGAATGCGCAGCAGCGGGTGCCGCGATCAAAGTATTGCTGGAGAAGAATATCACCCCGAAAGATATTATGACCCGCCAGGCTTTTGAAAATGCCATCACCGTGGTCATGGTGCTGGGTGGCAGTACCAATGCGGTACTCCACCTGATCGCGATGGCCAAAAGCGTGGACCTTCAGCTCACCCCCGATGATTTCCAAAAAATCAGTGACCGTATCCCGGTACTAGCTGATTTCAAACCATCCGGTAAATACCTGATGGAAGATTTACACCAGCACGGCGGTGTTCCTGCCGTGATGAAATATCTCCTGAAAAATGGCTTATTGCACGGCGATTGTTTGACAGTAACCGGAAGAACGGTTGCAGAGAATTTAGCAGGTGTCCCGGATCTGGATTTTAGCGCCCAGGACATTATACGCCCCTTAGAACAACCGTTGAAAAAAACGGGGCACCTGCAAATCCTGTATGGCAACCTGGCCGAAAGGGGCAGCGTGGCTAAGATCAGTGGTAAAGAAGGGGAACGGTTTGAAGGAACAGCCCGTGTATTTAACGGGGAGAAAGACCTGATTGAAGGAATCTCTTCCGGCCGGGTACATGCCGGCGATGTGGTGGTGATCCGGTACATCGGTCCGAAAGGAGCACCGGGTATGCCGGAAATGCTGAAACCCACCGGCGCCATCATCGGCGCAGGCCTGGGAAAATCCGTGGCATTGATCACCGATGGCCGTTTCAGCGGGGGCACCCATGGTTTCGTGGTGGGACATATCACCCCCGAAGCATTTGACGGCGGACTGATCGGCCTCGTGGAAGATAATGACATCATTGAGATCGACGCGGTGAAAAATACCCTTACCCTGAAAGTAAGTGAGGCCGTGATCGCCGAAAGAAAGAAGAACTGGAAACAACCCGCGTTAAAAGCAACCAAAGGCGTTTTGTATAAGTACGCAAAAACAGTGAGACCGGCCGACCAGGGCTGCGTGACCGACGAAGGATTATGAATAGCATCTGGGTGACAATCATTGAGTATTGAAAACCTGCCTGCCGGCAGGCAGGTTGAACATTGAACATTCGAACATCAGTATTAAATAAGTTGAACATGGAAACGCTAACACCAAAGAAAGAAACAGTATCCGCCCCGGCCGTCACAACAATCAGCGGGAGCAAAGCCGTATTAGAAGCTTTTTTAGCCGAAGGCGTGGATACCGTTTTTGGTTATCCCGGCGGTGCCATCATGCCTATCTATGATGCATTGTATGATTATAATGAAAAACTGAAGCATATCCTCGTGCGTCATGAACAGGGAGCGATCCATGCGGCCCAGGGATTTGCCCGTGCCAGTGGCCGTACCGGTGTGGTATTCGCCACCAGCGGACCCGGCGCCACCAACCTCGTAACCGGCCTGGCAGATGCCATGATCGATTCTACCCCGGTTGTCTGCATCACGGGCCAGGTTTTTGCGCATCTCCTCGGCACCGATGCCTTCCAGGAAACGGATGTGATCAATATCACCACCCCGGTTACCAAATGGAATTACCAGGTAACGGATGCCACCGAGATCCCCCATGTGCTGGCCAAGGCATTTTACATTGCGAAAAGCGGCCGGCCCGGCCCGGTGCTGGTCGACATCACCAAGAATGCCCAGCTGCAATTGTTTGAATACAGTGGTTACCAGAAGTGCACGCATATCCGCAGTTACCGGCCCAAGCCGATCGTAAGAAAGGAATATGTTGAAGAAGCGGCGGCCCTGATCAATAAAGCCGAAAAACCCTTTGTGATCTTCGGGCAGGGCGTGATTCTTGGTAAAGCCGAAAAAGAATTCAAACAATTTATTGAGAAATCCGGTATCCCCGCGGCATGGACCATCATGGGTATGAGTGCGATCCCGACAGATCACCCGCTGGCAGTGGGGATGCTGGGGATGCATGGCAATTATGGTCCCAATGTACTGACCAATGAATGCGATGTGCTGATCGCGGTAGGAATGCGCTTTGATGACCGGGTGACCGGCCGGCTGGATAAATACGCGAAACAGGCCAAAGTGATCCATCTCGATATTGATCCTTCCGAAATTGACAAGAATGTGAAAGTGGATGTCCCGGTCTGGGGCGACTGTAAAGAAACGCTGCCCCTGCTGACCCGGCTGGTGGAACAAAAAGTCTACCCGCAATGGTTGCAAAAATTCAAGGAATACCAGCAGAAAGAAGAAGAGAAAGTCATTCAGGAGGAACTAAACCCCACTACGGAAATCCTCACCATGGGTGAAGTCATCAAGACCCTGAATGAACTGACCCGGGGGAATGCCGTGATCGTGACTGATGTGGGACAGCACCAGATGGTGGCCTGCCGCTACGCCAAATACAACCAGAGCCGGAGCAATATCACCAGCGGTGGTCTCGGTACCATGGGCTATGCTCTTCCGGCCGCTATCGGGGCCAGCTATGGAGCGCCGGACCGGACCATTGTTGCCATCATTGGAGACGGGGGTTTTCAAATGACCCTCCAGGAACTCGGAACCATCATGCAGTTTAAACCGGATGTGAAACTGCTGATCCTGAATAATAATTTCCTGGGAATGGTGCGCCAGTGGCAGCAACTGTTCCATGAGAAGCGCTATTCCTTCGTGGACATCCAGAGCCCGGATTTTGTACAGGTGGCCAAAGGCTTTGGCATCCCCGGCAAAAGCATTTCGAAAAGGGAGGACCTGGTAACAGCACTGGAAGAATTGCTGAACAGCAAGGGAACCTTCCTGCTGGAAGTCATGGTGGGAAAAGAGAACAATGTATTCCCGATGGTGCCGCAGGGAAGAGGAGTGGCGGAGATAGTGCTGAGTAAAGAGGAGATTTAAATGAAGTAAAAATTCAAAAGTTAAACCTGCCCGCCGGAGCCTTGGCGCAGGGGGAGTCAAAAAAATCATAGCAGGAAATTTCATTACTGAAATGATTAACCCGGGTTTGGGAAACTGACTTCAACTTTTGAAAAATTAAAAAATAATATTCAACAGGTTCCAAAGTGAAAAGATACTCCCGCTTTAGGACTCTTTTTGACTTTTAACTTTTAACTTTTGAATTCCCAGCATATGCAAACCAAAAAAGAATACACCATCACTGTCTACACCGAGAACCAGGTGGGCCTGCTCAACCGGATCGCGATCATTTTCTCCCGGAGAAAGATCAATATCGAGAGCCTGAACACCTCGCCCACGGAAGTGGACAGTGTACACCGGTTCACCATTGTGATCAATGAATTTGAGGACGTGGTGCGCAAGCTCTGCCGCCAGATCGAAAAACAGGTGGAAGTGCTGAAAGCGTATTACAATACCGAGGAGGAGATTGTATGGCAGGAACTGGCGCTCTATAAAGTGCCCACGGACGTGATCGCAACAGAAGTAAAAGTGGAACGCCTTCTGCGACAGAACGGCGCCCATACCGTGGTGATCCGGAAAGACTATACGGTTTTTGCCGTAGCGGGTCACCGGGAAGAAACAGAGGCCCTGATCAAAGTACTGGAACCCTACGGGCTGATCGAATTTGTACGGAGCGCCCGGGTGGCCATTATCAAAGGCAGCAGCGGCTTCCACGAAAGACTCAAGGAATTTGAACACATGGAACCGGGGGAAGAAGCAATTGAAAATGAATTCCTGGATAAAAATGAAGAGATTTTCACCATGTAGAAAGGAAGACGGAAAGTTGGGAAGCCGGAAAGTGTTATTCTTTAAAGGGGAAAACACTTCACTTCTTCCGGACTTTCAGACTTCCGGTCTTCCGGTCTTCCAGACTTATCATTAAATAAACAACACAAAACAGATAATCATGGCAAAGTTAAATTTCGGTGGCGTTGAAGAAAACGTAGTAACCAGGGAAGAATTTCCCTTAAGCAAAGCACAGCAAGTGCTGCAAAATGAAACCGTAGCGGTGATCGGCTACGGCGTACAGGGTCCCGGCCAGGCCCTGAACCAAAAAGACAATGGCATCAATGTAATCGTCGGGCAACGCAAGAATTCCAAATCCTGGGATAAAGCGGTGGCTGATGGTTTCGTTCCCGGTGAAACCTTATTCGAAATTGAAGAAGCCCTGCAAAGAGGAACTATTATCTGTTACCTGCTGAGTGACGCGGCCCAGATCGCTCTCTGGCCGACAGTACAAAAACACCTGACTCCCGGGAAAGCCCTGTACTTCTCCCATGGTTTCGGGATCACTTTCAATGAGCAAACCGGTATCGTTCCCCCGAAAGATGTGGACGTATTCCTGGTGGCCCCCAAAGGTTCGGGTACTTCGCTTCGCAGGATGTTCCTGCAGGGCCGTGGCCTGAACAGTTCCTATGCCATTTACCAGGATGCAACCGGAAAGGCATTTGACCGGGTCATCGCCCTCGGTATCGCGGTCGGAAGCGGCTACCTGTTTGAAACAGATTTCAAAAAAGAAGTTTTCTCCGATCTGACCGGCGAGCGGGGCACATTAATGGGCGCCATCCAGGGTATCTTCGCCGCCCAGTACCAGGTACTGCGGGAAAGAGGACACTCTCCTTCAGAAGCATTCAATGAAACCGTGGAAGAACTGACCCAATCCCTGATGCCGCTGGTGGCGGAGAACGGGATGGACTGGATGTATGCCAACTGTTCCACCACGGCCCAGCGCGGCGCACTCGACTGGTGGAAAAAATTCCGCGATGCCACCCTGCCGGTCTTCAATGATCTTTATACCAGCGTGGCCACCGGTAAGGAATCACAACGTTCCATTGACAGCAACAGCAAGGCGGATTACCGCGAGAAACTGGAAGTGGAACTGAAAGAATTAAGGGACAGCGAGATCTGGCAGGCCGGTAAAACCGTAAGAAGCCTGCGCCCCGAGAACCAGCCGAAGTCAGACACGGCCGCCCCCGCTTCTTCTACCAAGGAAGTATTCAGCAAACTGTCCGCTAAATCTGAATCAGTAGGATAAAAACTATGGAATCAACCGTGAATGATACCCGGATGGATTTTGCAGCGGCGCACCAGCGGCTGAAAAAAGTCGTGAAGCGCACGCCGCTTATCCTGAATGCAGGGCTCTCTAAGAAATACCAATGCAAGATCTACCTGAAAAGGGAGGACCTGCAGGCGGTACGTTCGTACAAACTCCGGGGCGCCTACAACATGATGAGCTTACTCTCCCCGGAGCAACTGCAGCGGGGCGTGGTTTGTGCCAGTGCCGGTAACCATGCACAGGGCTTCGCCTTCAGCTGTAAGAAACTGCATGCCAAAGGCGTGGTCTTTATGCCCATCATTACCCCCAAACAGAAAGTGAACCAGACCCGGATGTTCGGGGATGGCCATATCGAGATCAAACTGATCGGGGATACATTTGACGATTGCGCGGTAGCGGCGAAACAATTCACGGAAGAAAATAAAATGACCTTCATCCCTCCCTTCGATGATTACCGGATCATCGAAGGACAGGGAACGGTCGGGCTGGAAATACTGGAGGATCTCACCGAAGTGGATTATGTATTCATCCCGGTGGGCGGCGGCGGCTTAAGCGCCGGCGTGGGTACCTATTTCAAAAACTGGTCACCCCGGACAAAGATCATCGGACTGGAACCCGAAGGAGCTCCTTCCATGTTTGAAGCGCTGAAAGCGGGGCACCCGGTAACCTTAGACCGTATTGACCGCTTTGTGGACGGGGCTGCCGTAAAAAGAGTGGGCGACCTCACTTTTTCCATTTGTAAAGAAGTGCTGGATGATATGCACCTCGTTCCGGAAGGAAAAGTCTGTTCCACCATCCTGAAACTGTACAACGAAGATGCGATCGTGGCGGAACCCGCAGGGGCCCTGTCAATCGCCGCATTGGATGATTATGCCGAAGAGATCAAAGGCAAAAACGTGGTTTGTATCGTGAGCGGGAGTAACAACGATATCGACCGCATGCAGGAAATAAAAGAAAGAAGCCTCCAGTACGAAGGACTGAAACATTATTTCCTCATCAGTTTTGCCCAGCGGCCCGGCGCCCTTCGCGAATTTGTGAACAATGTACTGGGGCCCACGGATGATATCACCCGCTTTGAGTACATGCAAAAGACCAATAAAGAAAACGGCCCGGCGCTGGTGGGTATTGAATTGCAGAGCCGTTCGGATTATGAGCAGCTCCTGAACAAGCTGAAAGATTCCAATATCGGTTTCTCGGAGATAAATAAAAACGACCAGTTGTTCGGATACCTGGTGTAAAGATTTGATCTCTATCAAATTGTGGATAATTTACCACTGAATCCTGTATTCTCATGAAAGCTATTTCGTAACTTCAGTCGTTTGCTTGCTGAATGAAATATAGTTAACGGCTGTATTCACTTAAACTTAACATTGCACCACATGGCAGGCAACCAGGGACTCTATCATCCTTCCTACGAACATGATGCATGCGGCATTGGCTTTGTCGCGAATATCAAAGGTCATAAATCTCACCAGCATATCTCCGATGCACTGACGGTATTGGAGAACATGGAGCACCGCGGTGCCTGTGGCTGTGAGCACAATACCGGCGACGGCGCCGGTATCATGATCCAGACCCCGCATGAATTTTTCTTCGATGAATGCCTGAAACTCGGTGTTCATCTTCCTTCTTTTGGAAAATACGCAGCCGGTATGGTCTTCTTCCCGAAAGAGATCCGCCTCCGCGAAGAATGCCGCGATATACTCAACCGCACGGCGGAGCAATTGGGGATTGAAGTACTGGCCTACCGCAAGGTTCCGGTCAATACGGCAGGTATCGGCCCCACGGCCCTGAGCGTGGAACCGGAGATCGAACAGGTTTTTGTAGCCTGCCCCGATTATATCGCCAACCCGGATGATTTTGAACGGAAATTATTCATCTTGCGGAATTACGCCTCTCACCTGATCAACAACACGGTCCGCAAAGATGAGATCGGTTTTTATATTGCATCACTCTCCTACAAGACCATCGTTTATAAAGGACAACTGACCAGTCACCAGGTAAGGGAATATTTCCCCGACCTGAGCAATAAGAGAGTGGTAAGCGCCTTTGGTCTCGTACACTCCCGCTTTGCCACCAATACGTTTCCTTCCTGGAAACTGGCCCAGCCCTTCCGCTTCATTGCGCACAACGGGGAAATCAATACACTGCAGGGTAACCTGAACTGGCTGAAGACAAGTGAAAAAGGGTTTACCACACCTTATTTCACTCCCGAAGAAATGGAAATGCTCTTACCGATCGTAACCGAAGGCCAGAGCGATTCCGCCTGTCTTGATAATATGATCGAACTGCTGACCCTGACCGGCCGTTCCCTCCCGCATGTGATGATGATGCTGATCCCGGAAGCCTGGGACGGCAATGAGGATATGGACCCGGTGAAAAAAGCCTTCTATGAGTTTCACTCTTCCTTTATGGAACCCTGGGACGGGCCGGCCTCGATCTCTTTCACCGACGGTAAGATCATCGGCGCCACACTCGACCGGAATGGTCTTCGCCCTTCCCGGTATTGCGTAACGAATGATGACCGCGTGATTATGGCCTCCGAAACCGGCGCCTTGCCGGTTGATCCCGCCATTATCCTGGAAAAAGGCCGACTGCAACCGGGTAAGATGTTCGTGGTGGATATGGAGAAAGGAAAAATCATCAGCGATGAGGACCTAAAAAAAGAGATCTGTTCTCAAAAGCCCTATGGCGAATGGCTGAATAAATATAAGATCCGGCTGGAAGAATTACCGCAACCCCGGATCATGTTCACGCACCTGGAACACGAACAGGTATTCAAATACCAGAAGGCTTTTGGATTTTCCACCGAAGACCTGGATACGATCATTGCCCCGATGGCCCTGGAAGGAAAAGAACCGATTGGTTCGATGGGCAGCGATGTGCCGCTCGCTATCCTGAGCGACCAGCCCCAGCACCTCAGTAGTTATTTTAAACAACTTTTCGCGCAGGTCACCAATCCCCCGATCGACCCGATCCGGGAACGGCTGGTCATGTCACTCGCTACTTTTGCCGGCAACAACGGCAACCTCTTGCTGGAAGACCCGCTGACCTGTCACAGCGTGGCATTAAAACACCCGGTGCTGAGCAATTTCGAACTGGAAAAGATCCGGAGTATTGATACCGGCTTATTCCAGGCAAAGACCATTCAATGTTATTTCAGGGCGGATGGCAAACCGGGATCGCTTAAAAAAAGTATCGATCGTATCTGCAATTATGCCGTGGATGCGGTACAGGACGGGTTCAAAGTATTAGTCCTGCAGGACAGGGCCATTGACTCGAACCATGCCCCGATCCCTTCCCTGCTGGCTACTTCGGCGATCCACCATCACCTCATCCGCAAAGGGCTGAGGGGACAAGTGGGTATCATTGTGGAAGCCGGTGATGTATGGGAAGTCCATCATTTCGCCTGCCTGGTCGGCTTTGGCGCCACGGCGGTGAATCCCTATCTCGCACTTTCCTCCATCCGGGATCTGCTGGAAAGCGGTAAACTGCAAACAACACTTAACGAAGAAGAACTCAAGAAAAACTATATCAAGGCCGTCAATGACGGGTTGCTGAAAGTATTTTCTAAAATGGGCATATCCACCCTGCAGTCCTACCAGGGAGCGCAGATATTTGAAATCCTTGGACTGAACAAGGACGTGGTTAATAAATATTTCACGGGCGCCACTTCCCGTATTGAAGGGATGGGACTGGATGAGATTGCACGGGAAGTACTGGCCAAACATTATTTCGCCTTCAGCAAAAAAGATATCCCGGCCGATCGCCTGCCCGTGGGCGGACTTTACCAATGGAAAAGAAAAGGGGAATTCCATTTATTCAATCCGCAGACCATTCACCTGCTGCAGCATGCCACGAAGATGAATGACTTCAATACATTCAAGAAGTATTCGAAGCTGGTGAATGAACAGGGTGAAAAAGCCTGTACCCTGCGCAGCCTGTTCCAGTTCCGGAAAACACGGCCCTCTGTTTCTATTGACGAAGTGGAAGCCGCGGAGAATATTTATAAGCGTTTTGCCACCGGCGCCATGAGTTTTGGCTCTATTTCCTGGGAGGCGCATACTACCCTGGCCATTGCCATGAACCGCCTCGGCGCCAAAAGCAATACCGGCGAGGGAGGAGAAGATGAAAGAAGATATAAGAAACTGCCCAATGGGGATTCTATGCGCAGCGCGATCAAGCAGGTAGCCTCCGCCCGGTTTGGGGTGACCAGCCTGTACCTGACAGAAGCGGATGAACTGCAGATCAAGATGGCGCAGGGAGCCAAGCCCGGTGAAGGAGGACAATTGCCCGGCCATAAAGTAGATGAATGGATTGGAAAGGTTCGTCATGCCACACCGGGTGTGGGACTGATCTCTCCCCCGCCCCATCACGATATTTATTCGATTGAAGATCTCGCCCAGCTGATCTATGACCTGAAGAATGCCAACCGGGCCGCCCGCATCAGTGTGAAGCTGGTAAGTAAGGCCGGTGTTGGAACCATTGCAGCCGGTGTTACCAAAGCAAAAGCGGATGTGGTCCTGATTGCCGGTCATGATGGCGGTACAGGGGCATCCCCGGTAAGTTCGATCAAACATGCGGGGCTGCCCTGGGAACTGGGCCTGGCGGAAACACAGCAGACCCTGGTAAAAAATAAACTGAGAAGCCGTGTGGTCGTGCAGGCAGATGGCCAGTTAAAAACCGGGCGGGATATTGCAGTAGCCGCTTTGCTGGGTGCGGAAGAATGGGGTATTGCCACCGCTGCCCTGGTAGTGGAAGGCTGTATCATGATGCGCAAATGCCACCTGAATACCTGCCCCGTGGGCGTGGCCACCCAGGATCCCGAATTGCGTAACCGGTTTCATGGAAATCCCGACCATATCGTGAATTTCTTCAAAATGATCACCCAGGAATTAAGGGAGATCATGGCGGAACTTGGTTTCCGGACCGTGGATGAAATGATCGGCCAGGTGGACAACCTGGAAATGAGGGATCATATTGAACACTGGAAATACAAGAATATTGATCTTTCTGCGGTGTTGTATAAAGAACCCAATTCCATGTACACCACCCTGCATTGCAGTGAGGAACAGGATCACGGCCTGGCGGACAGTCTTGACTGGAAACTGCTGAGTGCCGCGGCGCCAGCCCTTGAGCGGAAAGAAAAAGTCACAGGGCATTTCGCTATTAAGAATACGGACCGCACGGCAGGTACCATTCTTTCCAATGAGATCACGAAGAAATACCGGGCGGAAGGCTTACCCGATAATACCATTCATTTCAATTTCACCGGCACAGCGGGTCAAAGTTTCGGCGCCTTCAATACAAAGGGGATCACGTTGGAACTGGAAGGAGATGCCAATGACTATTTCGGAAAGGGGTTGAGCGGCGCCCGGCTGATTATTTACCCGCCGAAAACTGCTACTTATACTCCCGAAGACAACAGCATCATTGGCAATGTGGCGTTTTATGGCGCCACTTCCGGGGAAGCCTTTGTCAGGGGCAAGGCCGGGGAGCGGTTCTGCGTGAGAAATTCCGGGGCCAATGTCGTGGTGGAATCCGTGGGCGATCATGGTTGTGAATACATGACCGGAGGTAAAGTGGTGATCCTGGGCAGTACCGGGAGAAATTTTGCGGCCGGCATGAGCGGTGGTATTGCTTATATCTATGATGTTAAAGGAAAATTTGCCGGGAACTGCAATAAGGAAATGGTAGACCTGGATCCCTGTGACCTGAATGACAAGAATGAATTGTTTACCCTGCTGCAAAAACATGTGGAATACACGGGCAGCACGGCAGCCAGGTTCATCCTGGAAGACCTGGATAACCAGTTACAGCATTTTGTAAAAGTATTCCCGAAGGATTATAAGAAAGTGCTGATGCAGAATAGTAAATCGAAGATCAAAACCGGATAGCGGGGAGACCGAAAGTCCGGAAAGACTAAAAAGCCGGGAAGTCTGGAACATTGGAGAGACCGAAAGACAGTAAGACATTTCAACTTTCAGACTAATTCCTTCCGACCTCCCGACTTCCCGACTTTCGGACTTCCCGACTTTCGGACTAACCACAAACCTGCCTGGCCGGCAGGCAGGCTACTAACTACAAACTTATAACATGGGTAAACCAACAGGATTTAAAGAATTTAACCGGGAACTGCCGGGCAAGCAACCGGTGGAAGAGCGGCTGAAGCATTACCATGAATTTGTGGGCCGTTACAGTGAAGAGAAACTGAATCACCAGGCCGCCCGTTGCATGAACTGCGGGGTGCCCTTTTGCCACCACGGGTGCCCGCTTGGAAATGTGATCCCCGAGTTTAATGATGCCGTGTACCGGAAGGACTGGAAAGAGGCCTACGATATCCTGACCTCTACCAATAACTTCCCCGAATTTACCGGGCGCATTTGCCCGGCTCCCTGTGAAACGGCCTGTGTGCTGGGGATCAACCAGCCGGCTATCACGATTGAAGAAATCGAGAAACATATTATCGAAATCGCGTTTGATAAAGGGTTTGTCAAACCCCGTAAACCCAATCTCCGCTCGGGGAAGAAAGTGGCCGTGATCGGCTCCGGTCCTGCCGGGATGGCGGCGGCGGCCCAGCTGAACTACGCGGGACACTCGGTGACCGTTTTTGAACGGGACGAGGCGCCGGGCGGTCTATTACGGTATGGCATACCCGATTTTAAACTGGAGAAATGGGTGATTGACCGCCGGACAGGGGTAATGGAAGACGAAGGCGTCGTCTTCAAATGCCATTCCAATGTCGGGGTGAATGTTCACATCAATGACCTGCTGCGGGAATTCAATGCCATTGTACTGGCCGGGGGCAGCACAGTTCCCCGCAACCTGCCCATTCCCGGGCGGGAACTGAAAGGGGTCCATTTTGCCATGGATTTCCTGAAACAAAATAATAAAAGAGTGGCCGGGAAGGATTTCCTGGCGCACGGGGATATTGAAAGCAATATTTTAAAAGAAGAAGTAAAAGCCACCGGTAAGAATGTGGTGGTGATCGGGGGTGGTGATACCGGCAGTGACTGTGTGGGCACTTCCAACCGCCACGGGGCCAGGTCAGTCACCCAGTTCGAGTTATTGCCCAAGCCCCCGGCTGAAAGAAATGATTTCATGCCCTGGCCCACTTATCCCATGTTATTAAAGACCACTACTTCCCATGAGGAAGGCGCCAGCCGCCAATGGGCCGTGGCAACCAAAGAATTCATCGGGGATGGGAAGGGCAACCTGAAAGCATTAAAGATCGTGGACCTGGAATGGAAGATCGTGGACGGACGCCCGGCCAGTTTCACCGAAGTGGCCGGATCGGAAAGGGAAATCCCCTGCGAACTGGCTTTACTCGCCATGGGTTTTGTGCACCCGCAACAGGAAGGACTCATCAATGACCTGGGCGTGGAACTGGATGAAAGAGGAAATGTAAAGGCAACAGAAAAAGAATACCGCACCAATATTGCCAAAGTATTTGTGGCCGGCGATATGCGGCGTGGCCAGAGCCTCGTGGTCTGGGCCATCAGCGAAGGGCGCGAAGCAGCCCGTAAAGTGGATGAATTCCTGAATAACCAGGCCGGCTCGGTACTGGAAACAAAGGATGCATCCATCCTGTCTCATTTGGGCTGATGTGCTGACAAAAAATTTCAACCAAATGTCCTCCGGAAAATACGGGGGACATTTTTTTATCCAGTCCTTTAAATTTTCCCGGCTTTAGCGTATTCCAAAATCCTTCCCCACTATTATCACTTCCTGCTTGAGTAAATTTTTCGCTGCCTGGGTTTGAAGAAAAGAACCTTTCACCGATTTGTAACAAGCTACACCTCCTTTTTTTGCTTCTAACCGGTCCAGGTTAACCGGGTTTGTATTGAATATCACCTCCATTCATCCCCATTATAGCTCACTTATACATCGTATTACAAATTTAAATATGTAATGTTTTTTGTCAATTTTCTTGATTTTATCCAAGTTTTCATATTATTTATCAAAAATATCTATAAAACTAACACATGTTAACCTCGTATTTTTCTATTTTTAGGTAGAATTTATCAAATAGTTACTTTTTCTAATGTTTAACTAAAAAATCTAGCTCATGAGTAAGAGAAAAGCAAAACAAATTCTGCCGTTTGTCTTCCTGGTGGCGGTTGCCATTTTTGCCATGTTTATTAAACCCGCTGCTGATTATGTTCCGGGGACCAACGACCCCCAGTACAGTTCAGCCGACATTGCCTGGGTGCTGGTGTCCACCGCACTGGTATTTTTAATGACTCCCGGGCTGGCTTTCTTCTACGGAGGAATGGTCCACCGCAAAAATGTGATCTCTACGATGATCAAAAGTACCGTAGCCGCAGGAGTGGTGGGTATACTGTGGGTGGTATGCGGATTCAGTCTTGCTTTTGGTGAAACCGTGAAAGGGTTTATTGGAAATCCTCAAACCTTTGCATTTTTCAACGGTGTAAAATCAGGCGCCGCCTGGCCATTTGCCAATACGATCCCGCTGAGCCTGTTCTCCCTGTTCCAGCTGATGTTTGCGATCATCACCCCCGGGCTGGTTGTGGGCGCGGTGGCAGAGCGTATTCGTTTTACTTCATACCTGCTCTTTATTTTTCTTTTCTCCCTGCTGGTGTACGCACCGGTCGCGCATTGGAGCTGGCACCCGGAAGGGTTCCTGGCTAAAATGGGTGCATTTGACTTCGCCGGGGGTACTGTTGTACATATCACGGCCGGTTGTGCCGCCCTTGCCGGTGCTATGGTGCTGAAAAGAAGAAGATCACATATTGAACAAAAAGAAATTCCCCCGGCCAACGTACCCTATGTACTGATCGGTACCGGTTTGCTCTGGTTCGGATGGTTTGGGTTCAATGCCGGTTCCGCCGTTGGAGCAAATTCACTGGCGGTAAATGCCTTTGGCACTACTTCCACTGCTGCTTCTTCTGCAGGTCTGGCCTGGATGTTCTTTGATGTTATCAAAGGGAAAAAACCTTCCGTACTCGGGTTCTGTATTGGTGCCGTTGTCGGACTGGTGGCTATTACACCTGCTGCCGGTTTTGTAGGGATTCCCCAGAGTATCATCATTGGTCTCATCGGCGCCCTCGTTTCCAATATAGCGGTTAGTATCAAACAGAAATCCAAACTGGATGATACCCTGGACGTATTCCCCTGTCACGGTTTAGGTGGTATGGTGGGTATGCTGCTTACCGGCGTATTCGCCAGTAAGGCGGTAAATTCAGCAGGACCGGATGGCCTGTTCTATGGTAACCCGGAGTTCCTCTTCATACAGTTTAAGGCGATGGCCATTGTAGCTATATACAGCTTTGTGGTTTCATATGGCATCTTTAAATTCATCAACTTCATCGTTCCGATGCGTGTAAGCGAAAGCGAGGAAGAGGAAGGACTGGATTCTTCACAACATGATGAGAAATACATGCAGGGCACTTTACTGGTACATAACAATGGTGCTTTTGAAGAAAAACCTGCAGATATCTAAATAAAATCGAAAAAGGCACTGCATGAGTGGGATAAACTTCTCGCAAAAGCGTATCCCTGCTGTGCCCTTTTCTTAACATCTAAAAATGTATACAATGTTACAAAAATATTTTGTGGCTGCGATCAGCCTGCTTTCAATAACCAGTTCTTTTGCACAAACTGCCTCTGTCACAACCGATTCGGTAACAACTTCCGTACCCGAAGATGCAAAAAAAGAGCCCGTTTTAGTCATTACCGGATCTGTTGATGCCTATTACAAACTGGATTTTGCCAAAACCACGGCCAACAGCCTGACCAGTTTTACCCAAACACATAATGCCTTTTCCCTGGGTATGGCCAGTGTGAAATTTGAGCACAAAGGGGATAAAGTAAGCGCTGTGGCCGACCTCGGTTTCGGCCCCCGTGCCAAGGATTTCTCCTATGCGGATGCCGGGATCACCCAGGCGGTCAAACAATTATATGTGAGCTACTCCCCGGCTGACTGGCTGAAATTCACCCTCGGTACCTGGGGTACACATGTTGGATATGAACTCCTGGATCCCCAACTGAACCGGAACTACAGCATGAGCTATATGTTCACCAACGGGCCTTTCTCCCATACAGGCCTGAAAGCAGAAATCAGCAAAGGCAAACACGGGTTTATGCTCGGTGTGGCCAATGCGACCGATTTCAGGATCCCTCCTTCCGGCTATATCAATAAGAAATTCCTGATCGCCCAGTACTCCATCGCCCCCACGGATAACATAAAAGTGTATGTAAACTATGTAGGCGGCCAGAACCCCGATACTTCCAAGACCAGCCAGTTTGATGCCGTGGTTACTGCCAAATTCTCTGACAAGTTCAACATTGGTTTCAACGGTACGATCAATAATACCAAGGTATGGGATGGCAGCAAAAACCTGGATGCAAAAGCCTGGGGCGGGGCCGCCATTTACCTGAACCTGGACCCCAAACCCTGGTTTGGTTTGACCCTGCGTGAAGAAATGTTTAATGACAAACACCAGTTCAAAACTGCCAGCTTTGCTATGGAGGGTTGCACCATAATGGCCACTACCCTGTCTGCAAATTTCAAAACCGGCGGATTTACATTTATACCAGAACTGAGAATTGATAATTCGAATAAGAAAGTGCTGTTTACGGACAAAGACGGCGCTTATACCAAATCAGCCACCAGTTTCCTGATCGCAGCCATTTATTCCTTCTGATTAAAAAAGGGTTCGTGGACTAATCACCATGAACCCTTCAAAAATAGTAACTGGCCGTCTTACCAGTTGGAAGAATCTAAGTGGCAAGCAATCGTTAGCCGCCCCCTGTTTCCACAGGGGGCTTTTTTATACCAGGGGTTCCTGCTGGCTCAGGCAATGGAAACTGCCGAGTCCCCAGATAATATCGGTGGAATCGATACCCACCACTTCCCTGCCGGGAAAACAATCCTGGATGATCCGCAAGGCGCGCTCATCCCGGCCTGAACGGAAGGTTGGTACGATCACGGACTTATTTGCTATATAAAAATTCGCATAGGAGCAGGGCAGCCGCTGATCTTCATAAACTAGTTCTTCCGGCATAGGCAGTTCCACAATATTCAGCTGCTTCCCGTTGATCAACCGCATTTCCTTCAGCTGCCGGAGATTTTGCTGCAATAACGCATAATTCGCATCCTGCTTATCTTCTTCGATCACGGTGATCACGGTATCTTCATTCACAAAGCGGACGGTGTCATCAATATGCCCGTCTGTATCATCGCCCACAATTCCCTCGTCAACCCAAAGCACCTGCTCCATCCCATAATAATTACAGAGATACTTTTCAATCTGCGCTTTGTTCAAATGCGGATTCCGGTTGGGATTCAGCAGGCAGGCGGTCGAGGTCATCACGGTTCCTTTCCCGTTGAATTCCACGGAACCGCCCTCCATCACAATGCCCGGGTTGTACACGGGTATATGGAAATGTTTGCCGATCAATGTGGGAATCACATCATCCAGGTCATAGGGAGGATATTTATTGCCCCAGGCATTATAGCCCCAGTCCACAATCACTTTCTTAATATCCGCCGCCGGGTTGACCAGAAAGGAGGGGCCATGATCCCGGCACCAGGCATCGTTGGTGGGATGAAAGAAGAATTCCACGTTGCCGAGATCCACTCCCTCATTTTGTAAATGCCCGGTGGCAAACGCTTTCATGGACCCGTCCGCCACATTGATATTCACTTTTTCTCCCTTCGCCAGCTCTTTTATAAACTTCGAATAAGACGGATAAATCGTATGGATCTTCCCCGGCCAGGAAGCTTCCTTATGCGGCCAGCTGAGCCAGGTTGCCGTATGCGGTGCAAATTCAGCCGGGAAATAATAGCCCAGGTCTTTGGGTGTATGTTGTGTCATTAATCTTCGTCGATAAATCGTTTGGTAATAGGCTCATAAGAATCAATTCTTCTGTCCCGCATAAACGGCCAGTGCGTCCGGTACTGATCAGTTTTTGCTAAATCAAGCTCCAACACCTTAACCTCCTCGTCGTCGTGAGACGCTTTATAAAGTATTGTCCCAAATGGGTTCGACACAAAGGAACCGCCCCAGAATTTCATCGCGCCGTTCTGTTCCAGTCCCACCCGGTTCACACTCACCACGTGCACGCCATTCGCCACTGCATGACTGCGCTGAATGGTTTGCCAGGCTCCGTATTGTTCGGTATTGGTGGCTTCATCCTGCGCCGTGGCCCAGCCGATCGCCGTGGGATAAAACAGGATCTCCGCTCCCATCAGCGCTGTGATCCGGGCTGCTTCCGGATACCATTGATCCCAGCAGATCAATACCCCAATGGTCGCAAACCGCGTCTTCCACACTTTATAACCCAGGTCACCCGGAGTAAAATAGAATTTCTCGAAATAGGCAGGATCATCCGGGATATGCATTTTCCGGTATTTGCCGAGATAAGAACCATCGGCATCAATCACCGCGGTGGTATTGTGATAAAGCCCCTGGGCTCTTTTTTCAAACAGGGAGGCAATGATCACCACACCCAGTTCGCCGGCTACTTTCTGCAGGGTTTCCGTAGAAGGACCGGGAACAGGTTCTGCGAGCCTGAAGTTTTCATAATCCTCCACATCACAGAAATAAAGGGAAGTGAACAGCTCCTGCAGGCAGATGATCTGTGCACCTCCTGCCGCAGCTTTCTTCACTCCTTCAATGGCTTTGGCCAGGTTGGCTGACTGGTCATGGGTACAGCTCATCTGCACCAGGCCGACGTTGACTTTACTCATAGTGGGAAAGTTGAGATGCAAAAATAGCAGATAGAATCACCTTTTACAATAATCAGGCAGAATTCCTCCCCGCATTGATAATTCCAAAGGAACAACGCATGGCCAGTTTCTCATAGGTCTCTTTCACCTGGGCCGGGGCTCCCTGCTCCTCCAGTTCCCGGATCCGGGTAAGCGCATACTGCTGGATAGTGACCAGCGGCAGCACGATCCGTTCCCGCATCTGGATGGATGCCTGCTCCACGGGATAATCAGCCATCAGTTCATTATTGCCGGTGATCTTAAACAGGTATTGCTTCGTGAGTTCGTATTCGTCATGGATCATCTGCCAGAGATCCCCAAACTGCTTATGCTGTGCCAGGAAGGCGGTAAGCGGAAAAAAGGACTTCATCATCGCCATCTCGCAGTTATCAAGCAGGGTGCGGAAGAACAGCGACTGGTGATATAGCTTCTGCAATTGCAGCAGCTTCCCTCTTTTCTCCATTACCTGCAAAGCAGCGCCCACCCCGAAATAACCGGTCACATTCTGTTTCAGCTGGCTCCAGGAACCGGCAAAAGGAATGGCCCGCAGGTCCTTTAAGGATAAACCGGAAGCAGCCCCTCTTTTGGCGGGACGGCTGCCGATATTTGTTTCACTGTAAAACCGCAAAGGACTTACCTGCAATAAATAATCAGCAAGGTAAGGGTGATCCCTCAGTGATTTATACGCATTGAATCCTTCCTGTGCCAGCTCCTGTATCAGGGTCTCTTCCCGTTCACTCAGGGTGATATCACGGTTGGAGAACAGGTCATTGCTGATTCCTGCATTGAGCAATTGCTCGATATTGAACTGTGCGGCATCAATCGTCCCGAAATTCGAACTGACTGTCTGCCCCTGTATGGTGAGCTGTATTTCCTTATTGGCAATATTATGTCCCATGGAAGCATAGAACTTATGCGTTTTGCCACCGCCGCGGGAAGGAGGACCGCCCCGGCCATCGAAAAAGATCACATCCATGCCATTTTCCCGGGAGATCCGGGTCAGTTCTTCCTTGGCTTTATAAATGCTCCAGTTCGCCATCAGGTAACCGCCATCCTTGGTGCCGTCAGAGAAGCCCAGCATGATCGTTTGTTGGTTGCCGCGGCGTTTTAAATGCTCCCGGTACACCGGGTGGGTGTACAGGGTATTCATCACCGCAGCCGCCTGTTTCAGGTCATCAATGGTTTCAAAGAGGGGCACGATGTCCACATTCATTTCTTCCTTTTTCCAGCCGGCCAGCAGGAACAGGCCATAGACCTCCATCGCATTCAGGGCGCTGTTGCATTGACTGATGATATAGCGGTTACAACCATCAGCGCCATTGTACTGCTGGATATCTTTTATCGTGCGGATTGTCTGCAGGGTATCTTTCAGCAGCGGGTCCTGGATCTTTCCCTCATCTGCCTGTCCCTTAACAGCAGCAAGTAAATTGATTTTCTCCGAATCGGAAAGGGAAATATAATCAACCGGCAGTCCATTGGCCGTACCCGCCAGGTTCTCCAGCACTTTCCCATGAACGGAACTGTCCTGCCGGATATCCAGTGAGGCGAAATGCAGACCAAAGACCCCGATCTTGTTGATCAGGTTATTCACCATGTGCAGGAACAGGCCGTTATGCTGGTGAACAATGATCTCCCGGATCCCGTGCAGCGTGGAAAGGATCTCCTTAGTATCGAGGTTTGTTTTAAACCCGGGAATAAAGAGGTTGTTGTATAATTTGTTTTCCAGTTCCTGCAGGAGTACATCCACGCCTTCGAAAGTCAGCCGCCTGCGCAGTTTGCGCACATCCATATAATAGCACTTGATGATACCTCCTCGCAGGGCATTGGCTACCTGCAGGGTAGTTTCACTGGTGACAAACGGGTTGCCATCCCGGTCGCCGCCGGGCCAGAAACCCATCCGGATCACCGGGTTGCTGTTGTGCATCGCATCCGGAAACTGGCTTTTGAGCACAGTAATGATCCTTCCCGCCGCCGGGTAAAAAACGTTTTCAAGGTACCAGATCAGGCTGACCGCCTCATCATAAGGAGTGGGCTTTTTCTTTTTGAAAAAAGGAGTCTTCCCTAACTGCATCAGGTAGGTATTGACCAGGCTGGTATTGTTCTCCGCCAGGGCTTTCGACAGGTCGTTAATGATTCCTAATACCGGGCCCGGGTAAAATTGGGTCGGGTGCGCCGTGAGTACGAGGCGGATGGCAAAATCATTCAGTTTGGCGGCCAGTTCATCCTGCTTGTTGCCCTGGAGCACTTCTGATTCCAGGTGCTTGAGCGATCCCACCCCATTCAGGTCATTTACATTTTTAAAAGCCGCATCTTCGAGGGCATCAAAGAGCACCACCTGTCTTTCGATATACTGCACAAAACGAAACAGCAGGTCATTCCGCTCATCGGGTTTGGCATAGGTGGTATGCTTGTCAAAAAATTCCTGGATTATAGCCGAAGGGCTTGATTTCCGTTTATATCCTTCCTCGCAGTTATTGGAAAGCAAAGACAGGAGAATACCCGTTTTCTCTATGCGGTGGAAAGGCAATGAAGTAAAAAGACTGTTGTACAGCTGGAAGCGGATACCCACTTCATTTCTGAATTGCTGTAAGGCCCTGCCGGAAGGGTGATCCATTTGGTTAGTTTATAATGTTTCAAAAGGCATATAGCAAGCAGGCCCATGAAAATACTTCATTTACCGGATAGTTCCGTCTATTCCATGAGTACCTGCTAAAAAAATGCCCCCGGTCAATCCGGAGGCATTTCTGTCAAACAGGTGTTAGCTTTATTTATTCAGCGGCTTTTTCTTCTGTTGCAGTTGCATCCGTAGCGGCGGCTTCAGCTTTCTTCTTCGCTCCACCGGCACGGCGGGTTTTCTTCGTGGCAGCTTTCGCTTCCCCTTTACCCTTGCCATAGATTTCGTTGAAATCCACCAGTTCGATCATGGCTGTATCCGCGTTATCACCGGGGCGGAAGCCCAGCTTGATGATACGGGTGTAACCACCGGGACGGCCGGCTACTTTTTCGGCTACTGAACCAAACAGTTCTTTTACAGCTTCTTTATCCTGCAGGTAGCTGAATACCACCCGGCGCTGGTGCGTGGTGTTATCCTTACCCTTGGTGATCAGGGGTTCCACGTATACACGCAGGGCTTTTGCTTTGGCGGTAGTCGTAACGATCCGCTTGTGCTGGATCAGCTGGCAGGCCAGGTTGCTCAGCAGGGCATCCCTGTGGGCTTTCTTCCGGCCGAGATTTTTTACTTTGTCTCCGTGACGCATGACGTTTAAATTTATTCAGCTGTACCGTGTCAGGAATTACAGCCTACGTTATGAAAAAGGCTGCGAGTTATGAGTTGCGAGCTGCGAGGCTCATAGCCTGCAGCTCACTGCTCGCAGCTATCTAATTAAAATTCGCTCAGGTCGATACCCAGTTTCACCAGGTCCATTCCAAAGTGCAGGCCTCTTTCGGTCAGCACCTGTTCAATCTCAGCCAGTGATTTCTGACCGAAGTTGCGGAACTTCATCAGGTCTTCCTGCTCATACTGCACCAGTTCACTCAGGGAGTTGATCTTGGCCGCTTTTAAGCAGTTGAAGGCACGAACAGACAGGTCGAGGTCTTCCAGCGGTGTCTTCAGCACTTTACGTAATTGTAAAGTTTGTTCGTCCACCAGGTCCTCTTTCTTCTCTTCTTTATTGTCGAATGTGATGTTCTCGTCCGTAATGATCATCAGGTGCTGGATCAGGATGCGGGAAGCCTGTTTAACGGCTTCTTCCGGGTGGATTGTTCCATCGGTGGACACTTCCATGATCAGTTTTTCGAAGTCGGTGCGTTGTTCCACCCGGGTGTTCTCGATCGTGTACTTCACGTTCTTGATGGGGGTGAAAATGGAATCGATCGGGATATAACCCAGCGGGGCATCCTTGGGTTTGTTGTCTTCCGCAGGTACATAACCGCGGCCCTTGCCGATAGTCAATTCAATGTCCATCCGGGAAGAAGAATCCAGGGTACAGATCAGCAGGTCCGGGTTCATCACCTGGAAGGTTTGTGTTCCTTCGCTGATCATACCGGCTGTAAACTCTGTCCGGTTCTTTATGGATAAAATGATCTTTTCGTTTGACACTTCATGATCCGCAGTCTTTTTGAAGCGAACCTGTTTCAGGTTCAGGAAAATTTCCACCACGTCTTCGCTGATCCCTTTCATGGTCGCGAATTCATGCTCCACCCCTTCGATCTTCACACCAATGATCGCATAACCTTCAAGGGAACTCAGCAATACACGGCGGAGTGCATTACCGATGGTTACGCCATAACCAGGCTCCAGGGGACGAAACTCAAACTGAGCTTCAAAATCCGTAGCCTTTTGCAGAATAATCTTATCAGGTTTTTGGAAATTGAGGATTGCCATATTTTACGCTTTAATTTTTGAATGGTATTAGGGAAAGCTGCGAGTTGCGGGCTATGAGCCACGAGTTTTGCAACCCGCAGCTCAAACCGCTAAGCTATTACTTACTGTATAACTCGACGATCAGTTGTTCCTTGATATTTTCCGGAACACTCTCCCTTTCAGGATACGTAATGAAAGTACCTTTAAACTCGGTTTCATTCCAATCCACCCAGCTGAACCGGGGGTTCTTGGGACGCACCACGCTGGTGATGGACGTTCTTTCTTTACTGCCATCCTTGATGGTGACCACGTCACCGGGGTGCAGCTGGAAAGAAGGCACATTCACCACTTCACCGTTTACTTCGATGTGTTTGTGGCTGACGAGCTGGCGGGCAGCAGGACGGCTCGGGGCGATACCCATCCGGAACACGGTATTGTCCAGGCGGGCTTCCAGTAACTTGATGAGGTTTTCACCGGTTACCCCTTTCAGGCGGGCGGCTTCCTCAAATGTTTTACGGAATTGTTTTTCCAGTACACCGTAGGTGTATTTGGCTTTTTGTTTTTCGCGGAGCTGCAGGGCGTATTCCCCTAAGGTTTTACGCTTGCGTTTTTCACCATGCTGACCGGGAGGGTTACTGTTTTTACCCAACCATTTACCATTGCCTAAAATAGGCTCTCCAAAAATGCGGGAAATCTTGGTCTTGGGACCATTGTACCTTGCCATAATCTTACTTTCATTTAAGCTTTTTTAGAAACCGGTACGCAGATCAGTAAAAAGCTTTAAAAAATCAATCTGGTACCCTTTTTAAAATGAAACCAATCTGGCTCAAATATGTCGGGAGGAAGTTGCGAGCAGCGAGTTGCGGGTAACGAGTCAGACTCGTGGCTCAAAGCTCAACGCTCGATGCTTCTCTTTATACTCTTCTTTTCTTCGGCGGACGGCAACCGTTGTGCGGCAGCGGGGTTACGTCCTTGATCATCACCACTTCAATACCGGACTGTGACAGGGAGCGGATCGCACCTTCGCGGCCGGCGCCGGGGCCTTTTACAAATACATCCACTCTTTTCAGGCCTGCGTCAAATGCCGTTTTAGCCGCATCTGCAGCAGCCATCTGGGCCGCATACGGCGTGTTCTTCTTGGAACCCCTGAAGCCCATTTTACCGGCACTGCTCCAGGAAATAAGCTGACCCGATTTGTTGGTAAGGCTGATGATAATGTTGTTGAATGTGGCAGAGATGTGGGCATCGCCATAAGCGTCCACTTTTACCACTCTTTTCTTGGCCGCCGCTTTGGCGCTGGGGGCCTGTTGTTGTGCTTTTGCCATAATTTTTGATCCGAGGTAGTCTACTGGTTTAAAAATGATCCGCCGTGGCGGACTGAATCAACCCTCCTGCTGACCTGTCTCGCGACAGGCGGGCTTACGAAGCGATCCGGTGCTGATTCAAATTTTGTAAGTCCTGTATGAATACAGCTAAGCTCAGTCTGACAGCTGTCATGCTGAGCTTAGCCGAAGCATTACTTCTTGGGCGCCTTCTTCTTACCGGCCACCGTCTTCCTTTTCCCTTTCCGGGTACGGCTGTTGGTCTTGGTACGCTGACCGCGAACGGGCAGGCCTTTCCGGTGACGAAGGCCCCGGTAGCAGGCGATATCCAGCAAACGCTTGATACTCATCTGTACTTCAGAACGCAGCTGACCTTCCACTTTCAGTTCTTCCGTAATGGTATTACGGATGAGATTCAGCTCATCGTCATTCCACTCATTCACTTTTTTGTTACGGTCAATACTATTCTTGTCCAGAATGTATTTGGCCGTGGAGGGGCCGATACCATATATATAGGTAAGACCAATTTCGCCTCTTTTATTTTTAGGTAAGTCAACACCGGCAATACGAGCCATAGTCTGTTTTTATTTTACTTTATTTATTACTTAATTTGAAAGTCCGTAAGTCCGAAAGCCTGAAAGACCGTATGACGAAGGAACTTTTCGCAAAGCGGGGTCGTACTCCTGACTACCGACTACTGACTCCCGACTTTCTTATCCCTGGCGCTGCTTAAAGCGGGGATTCTTTTTGTTGATCACGTACAGCTTGCCTTTACGACGTACAATTTTACAGTCGACGCTACGCTTTTTAATGGATGCTCTTACTTTCATATTTGTTTAGCTTTGAGCGTTGAGCTGCGAGCTTCGAGCTCATGGCTCGCGACTCATAGCTCGTGGCTATTTATTTATACCTGAAATTGATTCGTCCCCTGGTTAAATCATATGGCGAAAGCTCCACTCCCACTTTATCACCCGGAAGGATCCGGATATAGTGCATTCTCATTTTTCCAGAGATGGTGGCCAGTATTTCGTGGCCATTTTCCAACTTCACCCTGAACATTGCGTTGGAGAGGGCTTCGAGGATAATACCATCCTGTTTGATGAGCGGTTGTTTCGACATAAATTTTAGGGCTGCAAAGATAGGCGTATATGCCCGAATAATGAAAAAACCCCGCTTTTTTTTCGGGGTTATGTGGAAAACTTGCTTGATCAGGATCAATAAATATGAGACTGCCTGCCTCAGGCCTCTTCCAGAGGCACTTTGGTCATGTCCAGGTAGAGGTTTTGAAATTCATGCAGCGACAGCGGAAAGTCGAAATGCCGTCGGTCTTCCCTCCACCACATTTCCATGTGGGAAAAATTGTCTTTTTGGGGTATAAACACCCTGAATGAGTCCTTTTTATACTTCACCCCGCCTTCCAGTTCTTCCCGGGTAAAACCCAGGCGCAGCAAGCGGGCCTCGTTCAGCGGAACCCCGTGCATGTCTTCCTGGGTGTACCAGAATTCCTGGATCCCGTTGTCCACCAGTGCCTGATGCTCTTCCCGGCTCACTTTTACCACAGTCCCTTCTCTCATGACACCCTCATCATCCACGGTAATGATGTCTCCTTCCCTGAGATTGTTGATTTTTAACATGGCAAACGTTTTTGGTTATCCGAATATAGAATTATTTGCCCGCTTTTGAAAGGGATTTTCCTCAGGATCGCTTATGATAATTCAGGACCGCCCAGCCGTTTAATACCAGGGCAAATCCCCCGACGGTCAGCAGCTCTCCCCGGATATCCCCCAGCCCGCTCCCCTTCAGTACCACCATCCGGATCACCCGGATAAAGTAGGTGACCGGGTTGGCCCGGGTAATGGCTTTCGCCCAGTCCGGCATGCTGTCGATAGATGTGTAGAGGCCGCTCATCAATACGAAAATCATCATCAGGAAAAAAGAGATCAGCATGGCCTGCTGCTGGGTATTGGCATAGGTGGAGATCAGCAAACCCAGTCCAAGCACGGCAAAGAGGTAGATACCCGCAAACGCATAAATAGTGAACAGGCTGCCCACCGGGACAATCCCGTAAAAGTACCGGGCAATCACAAAGCCCACTGTAAATACAAGCAGGCCCAGCACCCAGAACGGAAGCAGTTTTCCCAGTATAAAATGGACTTTCCGCACCGGGGTTACATTGATCTGCTCGATCGTACCGATCTCTTTCTCTTTTACAATATTGATCGCCGTGAGATTGGCCCCAACCATGGTCAGCAACAGCACCAGCATACCCGGCACCATGAATGCCTTGTACTCCATCAGCGGGTTGAACCAGTTGGAAGAAGTGATTTCAATACTTGTTTCGGGGCTGAACCGGGGAAACTGGATCCATTCGGTCCGCACTTCCCGGTTATAATCCTGGATGATGCTGCGCAGGTAGGCACTCCCGAGCCCCGCCTTCACCCCGTTGATGGCATTCACGGCCAGGAAGAGCTTCGATTCATTTTCCTTTACCAATTGCCGCTCAAAAGAGGCCGGTATCTCCAGGATGATATCGGCCTTATCGTGCTCGATCCGTTCCATGGCCCCGGCATAAGACCCTGTATAATCCGTGAGGATAAAATACCCCGAAGCGGTAACCTTGCTGACCAGGTTACGGGAATAAGAAGAATGATCATGATCGATCACGGCGAGTTTGATATTCTTGATCTCGTAATCCGCCGCCCAGGGCAATACCATCAGCTGCATCACCGGCATCACAAAAATAAGCCGCAGGATCCCCGGGTCCCGGAAGATCTGGCGGAATTCCTTTTGCAGTAAAAAGCGCAATGTTCTCATGCCAACCGAATTTTAAAGTTCCGGATCGCCAGCCCCAGGAAAAAAACCAGCATGCCGGACAGTACCAGTGTTTCCTTCCATACCGTATGCAGGCCGGTGCCTTTGATCATCACCGATTTTACAATGATATAGTACCATTTCGCCGGGACAATATTGGATACCGTGCGCAGGGGCAATGGCATATTCTCCACCGGGAACATAAAGCCGCTGAGCATCACCGTTGGCAAAAACATGCCGACCAGGGAAATGAACATGGCGGTTTGCTGCGACTCAGCCCCCGAGGAGATCAGCAAACCCAGTGACAATGACACCAGCGTGAATAAGAAGCTTTCACCAATGAGCAATAAGAGGCTCCCGTTGACCGGCACATCCAGCACATACTTGCTTAATAACAGAATGCTCGCAATGTTTACCGAGGATAATAACAGGTACGGAACCGCTTTCGCCAGTACGATCCGGAACGGCTTCATCGGTGATACCAGCATGACCTCCATCGTCCCCATTTCCTTTTCCCGTACAATGGTGATGGCTGTCATCATGGTGCAAACCAGGAGCAGCACCATGGCCATCACCCCCGGTACAAAATTATAGGCCCCTTTGAGCTCCGGGTTATACAGCATCCGCATCTCCGTGGTTATGGTATAGGGCATTTTCCGGTTTTGCGTGATCCGGTTCTGGTAATCCATGATAATGGCCGATGCATAGTTCGTCAGCGTATTAGCCACATTGGGATCAGAAGCATCGGCGATCAGCTGTACCTGCGCTTTATTGAAATGCTGCAGGTCTTCATTGAAATGCGGGGGAAATATAACCGCCAGTTTCACTTTCCCTTTTTTAAAGCTGGCCCCGATTTCCCCGGGCGAATGTATCGCCTGCTCCACTTCAAAATAACGGCTGGCTTCCAGTTCGCTGACGAGAGAAGCAGTAGCCGCATCCCCCGACTGATCCCAGATGGCAATTTTCGAATTCTTCACCTCGTTGGTCAGCGCAAATCCAAAAATGATGATCTGTGCCACCGGCATGGCCAGCAGGATGAACATCGTCCGTATATCGCGGAAGATGTGGTGGAATTCTTTTTTTACGAATGACAGGAATTGTTTCATATATATTATCAAGAACCAAGATGCCAAGATGCCCAAGAACCCTGCCTGCTCGCCTCGCGGCGAAGCGGGCCGGCAGGCAGGCAAATAAGAACCAAATATCAAGATCCAAATAAGGCCAATATTTAAATTCCAAAACCTTCTAAGCAGCGTTTCGGTGCAAAGGATAGATAATCCTAACTAATAAACCCTTCCCCCCATAGTACATTTACAAACTTTCAGACTCCTCCAATTGGCTAATTGGCTAATTGGCACATTATCTAATTAGCTAATTAATCAGCAGTCCTCACTGCCTTCCTCGCGAGTTTCAGAAAAACCTCATCCATCGATACCGCGTTAAAAGTCTTTTTCAGCCCGCCCGGCGTATCCAGCGCATCAATCCGTCCATCCACCATAATGCTCACCCGGTTACAATATTCTGCCTCATCCATATAGTGCGTGGTTACGAAAACGGTGATACCGGAAGCGGCGGCTTCATAGATCAGGTTCCAGAATTCTCTCCGGGTAACAGGATCCACCCCGCCCGTGGGTTCGTCCAGGAATACCAGCCGGGGTTCGTGGAAAATAGCCACGGAGAAAGCCAGTTTTTGTTTCCACCCAAGGGGCAGGGACTTCACCAGTTTATCGGCTTCCCCGCTAAGGTGGAGTTCCTTTAACACGATCCCTGTTTTCTCCCGGATAAAGGAACTGCTCTTCCCGTAGATACCTGCATAGAACCGGATATTTTCCCTCACTGTTAAATCCTCATAGAGTGAAAATTTCTGGCTCATGTACCCGATATTCCGTTTGATCTTTTCATTTTCCCGGTACACATCAAAGCCTGCCACCGTGGCTTTTCCCGATGTGGGCATGGACAGGCCCGACAACATCCGCATGGCCGTAGTCTTGCCGGCCCCATTGGCGCCGAGAAAACCAAAGATCTCGCCCCGGTTCACTTCAAAGGAAATCGCATCCACTGCCGTGAAATCGCCGAAGCGCTTTGTTAATTTTTCTGCTATAATAACTTTGTCTGACATATAAAATCAAAAGTAAAACCTGCCCACCGGAGCTTTAGCGCAGGCGGGAGCCAAAAAGCCTAAAGCGGGAAGATTTCGCTATTTTGCCCAGCCCCTACTACCTACCGACTACCGACTACCGACTACTAACTACCGACTACAGACTACCTCCCGTCCCTCATCAACCCCATAAAACAATCCTCAATATCCGGTTCCGCATCCTTCAGCTCGAATTCGAATCCTCTTTTTACCAGGTAAGCTTCCAGTTCCTGCCTGCCCGCTCCCTTCATCACGGCATGATGATATTCCCCAAAGGGATACGCATCCGCAACAGCAGGGTGTTCCTTTAATGCCTGGAGCAGGGGCAGCATTTGCCCCGCTTTCACGGCCAGCAGCTTTTTTCCAAATTGCTGTACAATCCCCTGTGGCGTATCAATGGACAGGATATGTCCTGACTGGATCAGCGCCACGCGGTCGCAGAGACTGGCTTCATCCATATAGGGCGTGGAGACCAGGATCGTAATGCCCTGTGCCTTCAGCCGCTTCAGCATTTCCCAGAATTCTTTCCTGGAAACAGCATCCACCCCGGTGGTGGGTTCATCCAGGAATAAAACGGAAGGCCGGTGGATCAGGGCACAGCTCAGGGCCAGTTTTTGCTTCATACCACCGGATAATTTGCCTGCACGACGGTCCTTAAAAGGTTCGATCTGTGAGTAGATATCCTTTATCAGGTCATAATTCTCTTCAACCGTAGTATTAAAAATGGTAGCAAAAAAATCAAGGTTCTCTTTTACGGTCAGGTCCTGGTACAGGGAAAAACGTCCCGGCATATAACCCACCCGTTTCCGGATCTCTTTATAATCCTTCACCACATCAAATCCGTCCACGGTGGCAGAACCTTCTTCGGCCAGCAATAAGGTAGTCAGCACCCGGAACAGGGAAGTCTTTCCCGCCCCATCAGGACCGATCAGGCCAAACAGCTCCCCTTTCTTTACGTCAAAGCTGATACCGTGCAGGGCTGTGACAACGGATTTCTTTTTTCCGTATCGCTTGATGATATTGTTTACTGTTACTGCTGTCATTTAGAAATCCTGTTCATTGTTTAACTAAACCCTTCCGGGGTTTCTTTTTCTCCGTTCATTTACCCAGGTCAATAATCAATAATTAAATAATAATCGAAAATCATCCGCTGACTACCTGGCAGAAGTATTTATCCTTTTTGAATGCCCCATACTACCGACTACCGACTATCGACTTCCCTCTCCCCCAAACTTCACTTCCCCATACATCCCGATCTTCAGGTACCCGTCATTCTTCACTTTGATCTTTGCTGCATAAACAAGATTGGCCCTTTCGTCCCTTGTCTGAATCGTCTTGGGTGTAAACTCCGCTTTATCGGATATCCAGGTAATGGTACCCGGCATTTCCTTGTATTTTTTTTCGCCCTCATCCACCAGTACTTTTACCGCCTGGCCCAGTTTGATTTGTGACAACTGCGTACCGGTTACATAAGCCCGGAGGGTCATCGTGGACAGATCGGCGATCTTATACAGGGCTTTGCCGGCAGCGGTCATTTCCCCTTCCTCTGCGTATTTCGCTATGACCGTACCTGCCACGGGGTTCACAATACCGGATTTCTTTAACTGGTCATCCAGTTGGGCTACTCTTTTCTGTAACGGCTTCCCTTCGCTGAGTATGCTCCGGTTCTGGGTGGCCACATTGTTTTTTTGTACATTGATCTGTTGCTCCGTAACCGATATATTTTTCCGGGCCACATCAACCTGGGCATTGATATCATCGAGCTGTTTACCGGTAGCCGCATCCTGTTTCAGCAGGTTCTGGATACGGGCCTGCTCATGCAAGAAATTATTCAGTTGTGACTGCTGGACGGCCAGCTGGTTCTCCAGCAACCTTACCTGCGGGGACACGTCGGCGGTCTTTTCCCCCAGCGCCGCGATGTTGGCTTCCACCTGTTCCTTTTGCAGGGCTATATTCGTGGCATCCACCAGGCCCACCACGCTGTCCCGGGCGATGGACTGTCCTTCTTCCACAGAAAAGCGAATGAGC
This sequence comes from Sphingobacteriales bacterium, assembly GCA_016219985.1. GTDB lineage: Bacteria > Bacteroidota > Bacteroidia > Chitinophagales > Chitinophagaceae > JJ008. The sequence goes on from JACRJO010000032.1 coordinate 86,218, forward strand.
TTTCCCGTCAGTTCGGAAGAAACGATCACTTCATTGGTTTCGAAGGTGCCGCTGGCATCGTATTTCCCGTTCCCGTTAGTACAGGCGGAAAAAATGAATAAAACAATAAAGGCTGCACTGGATAGATACTTCATAGAAAAACTTTTAATGACTGCCTCTGCCGGAGGCCGGGTTATTTTCCTAAAAGGGTTTGATAATTGATCTGCGCCTGGAGCAATTGCACCCGGTGCGTGATCAGCGTCTGCCGGGCCTGGTCTTCGGCATTGACTTCTTTTAAATAATCATTGGCCGTGATCACGCCGTTTTCCAGCTGCGCTTTGGCGGCATCGGTCACGGTGCTGCGCAGGGAAATGATCTCATGGTCCGAACCGATCAGCCGCTGCAGCTTGTCCATCTCTGCCTTTTGCTGTTTCAGTTGTGCATTCGTATTCAGCAAAAATGTCTCCTTTTGCACTTCCACCATTTTTTGGTTGACCAGCACCTGTTCTTTTTCTCTTTTTTTCGTGTATAGACCTCCGAGCGACCAGTTGAAACGGAGCCCGCCAACTGAATAAAAAGCGAAATCGTTCTTCAGCATATTCAGTCCGGGGCGCCCGTATCCTGCCTGGGCAAATAAACTGGCCTTTGGCAGGTTCTTCGCCGTGATCAGTTTATCCTGTTGCCCGATCAGCTTTTCCTGTTCCTTGTATAATTTCAGTTCGGGCCGGTCAATAGCAGGATCCGCTGCTGCAACCGGGGCAACCGGCTGTTCCAGTTTTACCGTCTCATTTAATTCCTGTCCCACGAACAGGGATAATGCATCCACAAGGCCCTTCCTTGAACTGCTGGTCTCAATGGCCCGTTGTTCCGCCTTCAGCAATTCGGCTTTCAGCATATTCAGGTTCGATTTAAAAGCCACCCCGTTCTGCACCTGGGCTTCCAGTTTCTTAATACCGGTTTCAATATCTTTTTTTACCAGCTCAACTTGCTTTAGTTGCTCATCGAGGTAAAGAATGCCCAGGAAGAGTTGGTTAATCCGCTCCCTGACTTTGTATAATTCCACTTCCACCTTCTGGTTTTCCACCGAAGCATTTAACTGCTGCAGGGCTTTTTGTTCTTTCGTAAGCCCCCCGTCGTAGATCAGCTGATTTACGTCCGCCACTACTTTATATTGGTCTTTATTGGGAGATTCAATAGCAAATCCGGGGATGGAGACCGGGACGCTGGTCACATCGGACTGGTAAGTAGCCTGCCCGTTCAGGGAAAACTGGGGAAGAAATCCTTTTTGCAGGTTTTCCACGCTGATACCCGCTGTTTGCCGGACAAGATCCTTTTGCCGGACAGCCGGGTAATTCTTTTGCGCGAGTACATAAGCTTCAGGCAAGCTGAGCTCCTGCAAGGGTTGCGCGCCGGCCTGGAGGGCGAACCAGAGAAACCCGGTTAATACGATTTGTTTCATCCTCTTTTATTTAATTAACCAATTAGTTAATTCACGGGTAAAAAAATTACTTCTTAATCGAGTCAATTATAAATTTCGGAATCTCTTTTTTCCGCTGTTCCATCGTGGCCCGGAACTGCCATTCGTCTAATCCCAGGTTTTTCTGGAACATGGGTTTGGCCACAAAGGGGAAGATGGTCATTGAGATCAGGTTCATCAGCAGGTTCAGGGGGCTGATCCGCCGGATCGTACCCTTTGCCACTTCCTGCTCAATCTGGGCGAGGAATTTCTCGGGTTTCGGCACATTCCGGCCCTTCCAGACCTTGCCCAGGAAATAGTCCGGGTCACGGTTGATCTCATTCAGCACAAACAGCGGCAGGTAAGGATTCTCCAATACAATACTGATATATTCCGAACAAAACCGCTCGATCTTTTCAAAGAGAGGCTGATCGGATAAAAAAATCTCGTTGATCCGGGGAAAGAGGCGGCCGGCGGCTTCCATAAAGATCACTTCGAAAAGTTGTTCCTTATTTTTAAAGTAATAATGGAGCAGGGCCTTGTTGATCCCTGCTTCATCTGCAATATCCTGCATCCGCGCACCCGCCATTCCCTGCTGTACAAAGATTTTCTTGGCGGCAGCCAGGATTTTCTCTTCTGTACTTTTATCTTTCTTTACAATTGTCATTTTTAACCAAATGGTTAACAAAGATGAACAAAATTAACCAAATGGTCAAATTTTTATTTCAGGGCTGCTGTTCATCGTCAGGACGTGCCAACACCCAACAGCTAACACCTATTTCAACGAATAATTAAAGGAGAACTGGTAAATCGGCCGGTAATAATCGATCTCCGGTTTTTTTGTGTATTTATAATATACGACGCGGATATTCACCAGCCGGGTGATCTCCACCCCCCAGGCAATGGAATAACCCGTATAGGATCCATTCGTCCGGATACCAGGCATGAACTCTTTTAGCTGGGAAGGATTGGTATAACAGCCAATATATCGCCAGGCCAGCCAGGATACACCGAGGTTCTTATTATTGGATCGTTCCCAGGCGCCGGTCTGCAGGTACAGCCCGAGTGAGCCAAAACTGTTGAGAAAGTTCACGGGCTTACCGGTCTGCGGATCGGTGATTTCCCCGGTACGCACACCGCTGAGTACTCTTTCCCCCAAATGATAGAGCAAACCCATCTTGGTCAGTTTCTCCTTTTTCCGGGTTAGGAAAATAACTCCGTCCACCGACAAATTGGCGATACCGCTTAAAGGATTGATAAAATTGGTAACCAGCACCTCATTGCTTTGCTGGATGCCCGGTTGTAAATGCTGGAAATTATTGGAAGAGACCCCGGAATAAAAAGAAAGCGGGAGGGCAAACTTTCCCGGTTCACCAATGAACAACCGGATAAAACGGGCCGAAGCATTGACCTGCCCGCTGTTAATAATATCAATAAAGCCACTGGTGAAGATTTCCGGTTTATAACCGGGAGATACCGGGTTGCCTGAAGCCCCGGACCGGGCTGGCTGTAAACTGTCAGCTGTTTTCTGTACCGCCACCGCCCCCTGTGGCAATAACAGGTCCGGCAGCAGGAGAAGCCACAATAACAGGACAGGTTTCATAATAAAACAGCATGTGGAATAAATAAAATAACAACCCCTCCCGGTAATTCCCGGGATAACGGCGATTGAAGAAAGAAAAAAGCGCCTGACTCTATAATTTTTTCAGGCTATCGAGGAAATGCAATACCGAAGGATCATCCCATTTCCGGCTGCCGTCCTCCATTACCAGTATCTCCCCCCTTTTATTCATAATGTAGGTGCGGGGGACAAATTGCCCCTGGAAATGGCCGGGCAAAACTGTATTGGAATAGAAATAGGGCAACGAATGGCGGCTCACCACCGGGCTCCTGCGCACACTATCCACCTGGTCTGTCGTGATAAAGGCAAATACTACCGAGTCATCCTTTACGGAATTATACAGGCGCTCCAGCCCGGGCATTTCCGCCTTACAGGGCTCACACCAGTATTCCCAGAAATTCAGCACTACTACTTTATCCCGGAATACAGCATTATCCAGTATGGAATCCGTTCGCAGCTCATGAAGCTGTAACTGGAAGTCTGTCTTATGCAGGCTGTCTGCCCGGTGAAGCTCCGGCAAATCATCACCCCTCATATTTTCGAACTTATCAATAATCAGGACAATATACCCAACCAGCAGGATGATACATACCAGGATACCTGTGAAAAAACCAGCCCAGAATTTCATATTGATCTCCTCCTTTTATTTCGCCTGAAGAGGTAATAGACCGCCCCCAGCAAAGGCAGGAAATAGATCAGGTTGACCCAGTTACGGCGTTCGGATTCCGAGCTGAACGCCCGGCGGTTCAGATCAATAACCGCCCAGAGATAAATACCCAGGGCAATGGCTGCTACGGCAAGAATCAGTAGGGATGCTGTTTCCATATTTATCAATTTAATCGCTTAATAAACCGGGTAACAACAGGTAGTTGCTGTTACCCGGCAAATCTGTTTATTAATAGATTATCGCAAGTATAGCACATGAAGCGCGCATACTATTAAAGCAACTGGCCCGGTACAGATTGGCCAGGAAACATAAGAGACGGCATTCACTGTCCAGCATACAGGATCTCAGCATGCAATTAAAGCATTCCCCGTACGTAACATCCCCATTCCCGTTTTTGTCACAAGGGTGAGCAGCCCTGCCGGTCAGGTTATATTTCGTCGCGATATTGTCCGGCAGCGGGTAGGGAATATAGTTGTTCACCGTTCCATTGACTACCGTAGCCTCCCCGGCCAGGTACTCATCATAGTTCAAATCATAAACCCGGATAGTGCCCGTGCTGTCATTTGTATTATACTGTACAAAATTTTTGTACAACATCAGGTACCTGCCATTTTTGGGCAACCCGGCATAGTCGTCTTTTACTTTTATAGCCTGGATCTGGCCGGTCACCTTTTTCTTCCCGTTCTGCACACCTGCAAAAGACAGGTATAAAACGGGTACCTGTTTTTGGATCTCCCCGCTTACGGCTGTACTGTACGATACGAAACTCCGCTGCAGATCCAGGGTGCCGGAACCCGCAAACTGTGACCCGGCCATAAATCCCGCATAATCCGGAGATCGCAGGAATTCCTGCAACAGGGCGTCTTCGTCCGTTTGTGCCCTGCTGTTAACTGACATTAAAATAAGAAAAAAAAACAATAACTTTTTCATGGCTATACTTTTTTCGCCTACTCTCAAATCCGTTTTCGGCATTCCCGGGTCAGTGAACATTCCGGCTTACCCGTATAGCTTGCTGCAAAGCGGAACCGCAGCAGGGGATAAGGTATCTGTCATTGACAAACCGAAAGTAGCCCCGGCCCAAAAAGCAACCATGGGATTTTCAACAGGAATAATTGTTTTTTTTCAGGAAGGAAGCTGTGGAACAGAGCCACAGAGACGCGGAGAACGCAGAGATATTCATGCTGCAATCGATGTGTCACGAAGAACCACAAATTTCATTATTTGCAATATTCACTACCTAACTGCTAAATTGAAGTACAAGCAAATTCTGGCATTATGCCAACGGCCGCGGAGAGCGAAGAGGCATTCATGTTGCGGGTAACATATCTCGCAGAAACACAAATTTCACATTTGCAACTCACTATTTAACTGCCAAATTGAAGTGCCGGTAAATTCCGGCAATATCCGAACAGCTACTGCAGCACGGGGTAAGCAGAAAATTTATTCTGTAACCTTGTTATCAAATAGATATCCCTGCAAAAAAAACTTTTCGAACTGCATACGCTACCCACCTATGAAGTATCTCGCCCAATCACGAGACTACTAACTACTAACTATAGACTACTAACTAATAACTATTCCGCCCAGCTCATCACATAATCCTGGTTCTCGATCTCCAGTGCCTGCTTGGTGAGCATCAGCGGACGGAAGGTATCCACCATCACGGCCAGTTCTTTTGTTTCCCTGGCGCCGATACTTTTCCCGACTGCCCCGGGGTGCGGGCCGTGCGGGATACCGGCAGGATGCAGCGTGATCATTCCCCTTGTTACATGCTTCCGGCTCATAAATTCACCTTCCACATAATATAATACTTCGTCACTGTCGATATTGCTGTGGTTATACGGGGCGGGGATGGCATCCGGATGATAGTCATACAAACGCGGTACGAAGGAACAGACCACAAAAGCGCTTGTCTCAAAGGTCTGGTGCACGGGGGGCGGCATATGTACCCGGCCGGTGATGGGCTCAAAATCATGAATAGAGAAAATATAGGGATAACAGCAACCGTCCCAGCCGATCACATCGAAAGGATGCGTGCCATAATGAAGCCCGTATAACATTCCCTTCTTTTTTGCCTTGATCAGGAAATCTCCGTTTTCATCAAGGGTGATTAAATCCTGCGGCGGGCGGATATCCCTTTCACAATAGGGCGCATGTTCCATCAGCTGGCCATATTTGCTCAGGTAGCGTTTTGGATAACGCAGGGGGGTGAATGATTCCACGATAAATAAGCGGTTATCCGGGGTATTGAAACGGACCTGGTAAATCGTGCCGCGGGGCAGTACGATATAATCGCCGGGAGAAAAAGGCAATTGGCCATACTGGGTATGCAGGATCCCGCTGCCTTCATGGACAAAGATCATTTCATCCGCATCCGTGTTTTTGTAGAAATAATCCGTCATGCTTTCCTGCGGGGCCGCCAGCACAATATGGCAATCACTGTTGACCAGCACCGGCACCCGGCTCTGCAGGTAATCCTTTACCGGTTTTACCCTAAAGCCCTCGAGGCTGCGGTGTTTCAGCATTTTCTCCTCTGCCACCTGCGGACTCACATCCACCTGCGGCTCCGTTTTGATGATCATCGTTGGCGGGTGGCAATGATAGAGCAGGGCATAATCATCGCTGAACCCTTCCGTAGAAAATAATTGTTCACTGTATAAGCCACCATCCGGTTTACGGAACTGCGTGTGGCGTTTGTGGGGAATGTTCCCGAGTTTATAATAGTGGGGCATGATTTAGTTTGTAGTTAGTAGTTAGTGGTTTGTAGTTGGAGAGCCTGAAAGCCGGGAGAGCTAAATAGCTGGGAAGACTCCGTTTGAGAATTCATTTGTTTAATTGACTGGTACATCTTCCGGACTTCCCGTCTTCCAGACTTTCCGACTTTCGGTCTTCCGGACTTCCCGACTTCCAGACTTTCCGACTTTCGGTCTTCCGACTTCCCGTCTTCGAACCTTCAACACTTCCTACTTTCGTACCAATGCCAAGGCAACCACCAGGAAGTAATACTTCCATCGTCTTTTATCGATATAATATGTGAAGTTGCGGTGATATGGCATAAGCAATCGTTACTTAAAAATAGGAAATTGCCCCGGTTCCCCGAATTTTGCCTGAATCATCCTTATGACACGTATCGGACTCCTATCAGACACCCATGGCTATTTCGATGAAGCGATCCCCCGGCATTTCGCCGGCTGCGATGAAATCTGGCATGCGGGGGATTGGGGTCTGAATGATCTGGCCGCTCAAAGCGGCCTGATCCATCCCGCCGCTCCAGGCGGCCAGATCACTCTAAGAGGCGTCTACGGCAATATTGACGGTAATGATATCCGCAGCCGCTACCCGGAGCAATTAGTATTTACCTGTGAGGAAGTAAAGGTCCTGATCCGCCATATCGGCGGCTACCCTCCTCGGTATAACCCCGCGACAAAAAAGGAATTACTCCTGCATCAACCACAATTATTCATCAGCGGGCATTCACATATCCTGAAGATCATGTACGATGAAAAGCTGCAATGCCTGCACATGAACCCCGGTGCAGCCGGTAAGCAGGGATGGCATAAAGTAAGAACCCTGGTCCGGTTTGTGATTGATGGAAAGGATATAAAGAATTGTGAAGTGATCGAGTTGGGGAACAGATAAGTTCCAGGGGTTCCAAAAGTTTAAAAGGTTTAAGAAGTTCATCCGTGGACAACAACCTCTTAAACCTTTTAAACTTCTTAAACCTCCCTACATCCCGGGAAACCAGGCACGTCCCGCCCCTACCTCGCGAAACGGCCAGGGAATAGCCACGAGGATAAAAATAAGGGCGATCAGCAGCAGCCAGCCGGTGTTTTTATAATTCAGCGCTTTGGCCTTACCCCTCGCCAGTGTGATCAGTACAATGGCCACCAGCATCAGCAGGGGATGTTCCACCCAGTAAAAACGGTAAAAGGAATTCTTCATTAAGGAAGGCACTTCTTCCGGCAACCCGTTTAAAATTCCATAACGGCCGGCAAAGACCTGGTACAAACCGATCAGAAGCATGGCATGCGCGGCAATCATCAGCCAGAGACTGCTGCTGCGGATACTTTCTTTTTTGGTAAACGCCTGGTAAAGGGCCAGGAGCAGTAATACCAGTAAAACCCAGCGAAGCAAACTGTGCAGGTGAAGCATTCCTGTTTCCATATTAAAAAAATTTAAGCAAATATAGGTTTCTCCTGCAAATGACCCCGCTATTCAACCCAGTCGGCAATGAATACATTCGTATCACGGGTTCCCCCGTTGTTCCGGTTGCTGCAGAATACAATCCTTTTCCCGTCCGGCGAAAACATAGGAAAGGCATCAAAGCCCTTATCCCGGCTGACTTTAGTCAGGTTGCTTCCATCCTCATTGATCGTATAAAGATTGAACGGGAACCCTCTCTTATATTCATGGTTGCTGGCAAAAATGATCCGTTTGCTGTCGGGCATAAAGGCCGGCGCCCAGTTGGCCTGCCCGTAGGAAGTAACCTGGTGCGGGTTGCTGCCATCGGCATTGGCCACCCATACTTCCATATTGGTGGGAGCCACCAGGTTCTGCGCCAGCAGCTCTTTATACTCACTGATCTCGGCTTCTGTCTTGGGACGGGAAGCCCGCCAGATCAGCTTGCTGCCATCCGGGCTGAACCAGGCGCCGCCGTCATAACCCAGCAGGTTGGTCACCCTTTTTTCTTCACCGGTTTTGAGATTCATAATATACAGATCAATATCACCGTCCTTATCACTGGTATAGAGCATTTTCTCCCCGTCAGGCGATAAAGTGGCTTCCGCGTCATAACCTTTTGAATGTGTCAGCTGTTTTACAATATTACCCTCCAGGTCGGCCATGAAAATATCATAACTGTCGTACAAGGGCCAGATATATTTATTGCCGTACTTACTGCGGTCCGGAACAGGGGGACAATCCGCACTGCCCAGGTGGGTGGAGGCGTAAATAATATGCTTACCGTCTTTGGTAAAAAAGGGACAGGTGGTACGGCCCTTGCCGGTACTGATCAGTTTATAGTTAAACGCTTCCCCTGGTTTGGCCGGCACTTTACCCATGAATATCTGGTCGCAGTTCAGGCCCTCTTTAGGATTGGTCCGCTGGAACACAATATACTTCCCGTTAAAACTCCAGTAGGCCTCCGCGTTATCCCCGCCAAAGGTAAGCTGGCGGATATTCTTCAGGTGCACCTCATCCGGGTAACGGAGGGTATCGGCCACCGGGGTTGAACCGGATAATTTCGAGGAATTTTTGCAGGCGGAAAAGGAAAGTACTCCCCCGGCCATAACTAAAAGCAATGCAAGTTTTTTCATACGAATGATGTCTTTGGAACCCGGCACCGGCCGGTTTGTAAAGGTATTTTTGTTACTACGTTGGTTTGTCAGATTATTGTCATACCTCGCCGCCAAAAATAATATAGATTTGACTGAAGAAATAAAGAATCTGAGATGAACAAGTCTGCAAAAATAACGCCCCTTTTCATTTTACTTATGATTTTGATCAGTGCCTGCAAAGATCAGGACAAGGGAAACAGCCCGTTTGATGAATTGCTGGGCCAGCCTCCTTATACCGTGATAACGGACAGTATTAAAAATGAACCCAAACGGGATGAGCTTTATTTCCGGCGGGCCATCCAGCTCAACACAAATGGGCTCCCCGAACCGGCCCTGGCCGATTTCCGGAAAGCCTGGTCACTAAAGAAAGACGAAAAATACGCGTTCGGCATCGGCTCCCTCCTGCTCGAATCCAAACCGGACGAAGCGGTCTTATTCCTGGAGGAAGCCATAAATATCCTCCCCGGAAGCCGGTTGCTGAACCTGACCCTGGCCCGCGGCTATGATGCCCTGGGAAAAACGGAGGAGGCCCTGCAGACCTGCGACCGGGTCCTGGACAAAAACCCGGAACAAGTAGACGTATTGAAAATGAAAGCGGATCTCCTCGGTAAAAAAGGGAATGACAGTGAGGCCTTATCCATCTTCGAAAAAGCATATAACCTGGCCCCCTTTGACGTGGAACTGAACTATATCCTGGCCCTGAAATACGCCGAAGCCAAAAATCCCCGGGTGCTGAATCTCTGCGATTCCCTGATCAGGGCGGATTCCCTCGGTACCCATGCCGAACCCTATTATTACAAGGGTATTTATTATTCCACTATAAATGATAAACCCAAAGCCCTTTCCCTTTTTGATGCAGCCGTTAAACAGGACTATTATTTCCTCGACGCGTATATTGAAAAAGGCGCTCTTTTGTTTGAAATGAAAAGAAACAAGGATGCCCTGGCCGTCTTCAACCTGGCCCTGACCATTTCGCCCAAATTCGCGGATACCTATTACTGGATCGCCAAATGCCAGCAGGCCCTGGGGCAAATGGAAGACGCCAAGTTGAATTACCAGCGGGCTTTTGGATTGGATAACACTTTCCAGACCGCGAAAGATTCAGCGGAAAAAATAAAATAAGGTAGGGGTGGTGGATTCAAGAACCAAGAACCAAGATGCCAAGATCCCTGCCTACCGGCAGGCAGGCAAAGAAGCACCAAATATCAAGAACCAAAAAAGTACCAAATTAAAAGTTCCAATGCGTCATCCCGAGAATTGGTGGAGATTGGAGCTTCCCTGATCCTGATTAACCCGTTAACCTGCTAACCCGTCAACCAATCAACCATACTACAAAAAATCCGTATTTTCGCCCGCAACTCATCAATATGCCCATCATCGCCCCTTCTCTACTTTCTGCCAATTTCCTGAACCTGCAGGCCGACTGCACTATGTTAAACGAGAGTGAGGCTGACTGGTACCACCTGGATGTGATGGACGGCCGTTTTGTTCCCAATATCAGTTTCGGGCCGATGCTGATCGAATTCTTCCGCAAAGCCACTACCAAAACCTGCGATGTACACCTGATGATTGAGGAGCCGGAGAAATATGCGGAGCAATTTAAAAAGGCCGGAGCGGATATCTTATCGGTGCATATCGAAACCTGCCGGCACCTGCACCGGAATATCCAGCAGATCAAGGCCCTGGACATGAAGGCCGGTGTGGCCGTAACGCCCCATACCCCCGTTTCCGCGCTGGGGGATATTCTCGGGGATATCGACCTGGTCTGCCTGATGAGCGTAAACCCCGGTTTCGGCGGGCAAAAATTTATTCCCTACACCCTGGAAAAGATCAAACAACTGCGAAAGATGATTGATGAACGGGGATTGAAGGTGCTGATTGAAATCGATGGCGGCGTCACCCTCGAAAACGCCCCTTCCATCCTGGCCGCCGGCGCCGATGTACTGGTAGCGGGGAATACGGTATTCAAAGCCCCCGATCCCAGGGCCATGATCCGGCAACTGAAGCAACTATGATGACAATCCTGTTGTCAGTATCGTATGCGTAACTATTTTCCCGTCCCCCTCCTGCTGGTATCCATGACCCTGCTATTCCAGGATTGTACCCGTACCCCCTGTTTCAATGCCTCACTGGGTTTCGGACTGGTCTCTTTTACCGACGCCGAAGCCGATACCATCATCCTTCGCCGGTTTGCGAAGAACCGGAATTTCACCATCCTGATCGATACAGTCCCTTTACAAATGGGCTTCACCCGTAAGCAGGATACCCTCGAAGCCGCTTCCGTCACTTCAGGTGGGCTGATCTATTCCAGCTATGACTATGAACTGTATTTCCCGGGCGCTGCCAAAACCTGTCGCCTGACAGAAATCACCGAAGAGTTCAGAGAGATCCGGCATTCCATTTTCAACAATGTAAAAGTGGGCTGCGAAAACCGGATCGGCAGCCTGAAACTGGACAACCAGCCCGTTTCTCCACAGGGGTTCAACTATTTTTACCTTTCCCGCTGATCCTTTTTCCCGGGCCCTGAACAATTCGTATCTTGGCTCATCATTCTCTTATGAAAATAAATAACCGCCGATTCATACTGACGAGTTTCCTCCTCCTGCTTGGTATTCTTGGCTTCTCCCAAAAAAAATTCGCGACGGTTACCGGCAAAGTGGTGGACGAGAATGAAAACCCTTTATCAAAAGTATCCGTGGTTATCCTGGGCCAGGCCAGGGGCATAACCACCAATGATTCCGGCTATTTCCGGGTCAAAGTGGAGGCGGACAAAGCCTTCGCCCTGGTATTCAGCTATACCGGCCGGAAAGCCGAACAGAAGAACTTCCTCCTGAATGAAGGCGAAGAAGAAACAGTAACGATCCGCCTGGAAAAAAGTGAGAACACGCTGCAGGAAGTGATCGTGACCGATCAGCGCGACCGAAGGGAGACCGGGCTGATCCGTCCCAATCCCAAGACCATCCTCAACCTTCCCTCCGCGGTAACCGGGGTGGAAAGCCTGATCAAAATATTTGTGGGTTCCAACAATGAGCTCACCTCCCAGTATTCCGTACGCGGCGGCAGTTATGACGAGAACCTGATCTATGTAAACGATTTTGAGATCTTCCGTCCCTACCTGGTGCGTAATGGCCAGCAGGAAGGGTTGAGTTTTATCAATCCCGAAATGGTCCGCAATATCAGTTTTTATAATGGCGGCTTCCAGTCAAAATATGGCGATAAGATGAGCAGCGTACTGGATATCCAGTATAAAAAATCCAGGCGTTCGGGGGGATCTGCTTATGTGGGCATCCTGGAACAGGGGGTGCAACTCGAAGGCAGCGGCAAAAGATCAAAATTCAGTTACCTGCTTGGGGTACGCAACCGAAGCAACCGGAACTTATTAAGCCGGCAGGACACGAAGGGCAACTATGTCCCCTCCTCTGCCGATTTCCAGGCCCTGCTCAATTACCAGTTCAATTCCAAATGGCAGGCCGAGTTGCTCAGCAATATTTCACAAACCCGGTTCACCTTAATCCCCCAGTTCAGCCAGCTCACTACCTCGGTCTTCTCCCCCGTTTTTACCGCCACACTCGGGGTGGATATTTATTTTGAAGGCAGGGAAAAAGACCGTTACCAGACCAATATGCTGGGTTTCGCCCTGGTGAACCAGCCGACAAAGAAACTGAAACTGAAATGGATGGCCTCCCGTTTCTCCAATGATGAGTCGGAGAATATTGATATCACCGGCGCCTATTTATTCGGGGACCGGGATTTTGACAAACGCAATCCCACGTATGGGCTGATCATAAACCCGCTGGGTGCGGGTGTATTCCAGAACTGGGCCCGGAACGAACTGAACATGGAGAACTGGAATATCTCGCACAAGGGAAATTATGAACAGGGCAAACATGCCTGGCAATGGGGACTGGGTTATGACAGGACATCCATTGCTGACAAACTCAACGAATGGGAATTCCAGGATTCAGCCGGTTATGCCCTGCCCTACCGGCCCAACCTGCTGCAGTTGAGCAAGCAGGTCCGGTCAAATGCAAACCTGGATGTCAATAAATATTCCGGCTATATCCAGGACAATATTTTGTTAGGGGACTCCTCCCATTCTTTTACCCTGAGTGCCGGCGCCCGTTTCAATTATAATTCCCTGAACAAGGAATTCATCGCATCCCCCCGTATCGGCGCCAGTTGGAAGCCGGCTTCTAAAAAAGATATTATTTACCGTCTGGCGCTCGGCGCCTATCACCAGCCACCCTTTTACCGTGAACTGAGAAGGTATGATGGCACGGTGAATACCAGTCTGAAATCACAGAAAAGCTGGCAGGCAGTTGCCGGGTTTGATTATAATTTTATCGGGCTGAGCAGCCGGCCCATGCGCTGGACCACCGAATTCTATTATAAACGGATAAGCGATGCGGTATCCTATGATGTGGACAATGTGCGGGTCCGTTATTCCGGGGAAAACAATGCGAAAGCCTATGCCGCCGGTATTGAAATGCGGCTGCACGGGGAACTGGTGCCCGATGCCGAGAGCTGGGTCAGTATCGGCTTTATGAAAACAGCCGAAGACATCAGGGACGATCATTATTACCGGTACAAGAATGCTGCCGGAGAATATATCACGGCTGAGAGCAGTGACCAGGTGGTGGCAGACAGCAGCCGGTTTGATGTAGGCTGGCTGAGAAGACCCACGGACCGGCGGATCACGTTTGGCATGTTCTTTCAGGACTACCTGCCCACGAATAAGAACTTCCGGATGTTCCTGAACCTCTTGTATGGGAGCAACCTGCCTTACAATATTCCAGGAGCGGTACGCTACCGCAATGCCGCTGTCATCGAGCCTTATATCCGCGCCGATATCGGTTTTAGTGCATTGTTAGTGGATGATGACCGGAGCAGGCGGCGCAGTCATTCCCCTTTCCGGAATTTTGATAATATCTGGGCCAGTCTCGAGGTTTTTAATATCATTGACCGGGCCAATACCATTTCTTATCTCTTTATCAAGGATTTCTCCAATACCGTTTACCTGATGCCCAACCGGCTGACCCCGCGGTTATTGAATGTCAAGATCATAGCGAGGTGGTGAGTAAAGCGCATACAGTTACCCTTTAGCATACTACGTATCAATACGTAGCATTTCTGCAGGAATACCCCGAAACCCTGAAAGAAAATATGTAAACATTTCACTTCCGCCGGCTTGCTTATTAGTTTTGACCCAACAGAGAAATCAATTCCTGTGAAGAAGATATGGCCCCGTATCCTTTGAATCAATCAACTTCTGAATACTTTAAGGGACCATATTCAGCCCCGGATTTTTCCGGGGCGTTTTTTTTGCTGGCTGCCTGACCCGTTATTCTGCGATCCCACACTATTGAAAGCCGCTTCCCCTGTAATTTTTCTCTGTAAAATTCAAAGCATTTAAAATCGGGTATTGTGGCTAAGACAAGAGAGAAACTGGAATCCTGGCATTCAGGTAGATAGAATTTTTGTAAATTCGTAGAAGTCGCCAATGCATTCATTGGTGGTAATTCTTCTAACCCTTCTAAATATGAAACAGACCATTTTATTTATTTGCTTTATTCTACTTGCAACCCTTGGCAGGGCACAGAATATTGATTCAATACTTGCAGAACCACAAACAATAGAGTTGACAATTTCAACACCGCAGCCACGCCTTAAAGAAACATTCCAAATATCTTTAGACATCAATCATCTGAGAGCAAATATTTTTAAATCTTTAGCTGGTAAAGTTCAATTATCCAACGACATAAGTGCTACCGGCAACGGTGAATTAACAATAAATGTCAATGCTATTAAAAAGGGGAAATCTGAAATTGGCCCTTTGGAGTTCTTTCTTGACAAAACTAAATATACTACTAACAAAATAGCTTTTGAAGTAATCGACTCTTTGCCAAACACAGACAAAGGCGTTTGGTTCAGAAAGGTAATGACTAGTGAAACAACATTTTGCATAATAATTGAACAACGGATTCCAGCCAATAGCAAAACAACTAAAAAGTCTGACAACTCAATAACATTTACAACAGAGCCAGAGTACACCGACATTGTAAAATTTAAAGACAGTTATTCAATTGACGGGGTAAGCGGGGGAAACTCTCATTCCAGAACAGATTTTAGCACTGTTACAATTCATGGAGAAGTCAGGCAATTCATGTATGGTTACTCTGTATATTACTTCAACATTGAAGATAAAAAATCTAAAATTAAAATTACAAAGGACAAGTTTCTAAACATGCCAGACGATTATAGATTCGAAGACATAGTGATTCAATAAAACTGCAGCCATCAAAAGTATTTGCAAAAACAGGGCTGGGCATAGTAATATCACCCCCTGCAGCATCAGCAGCGGTTCGGGCTTGACGTTCAATTTTCAGCTTTAGTTCTTAACTTCAACTACATATTTTCAAATGGGTATTTGTTCACGGCTGGAGGAGCATGAATTCCCAGCCTTCGCAAACACTCGAACGTTGTACGCCATAATGAAACTTCCAACACTTATATCACTTTTTATCATTCTATATTCCTGTAATAGCAGCAAGATAGTTGGGGTTTATGCTGATTGCACAAATCACTGTCATGCGGTTAACAAAATTCAATTATCAGGAAATAATACATTTGTATATAGTCAATTTTATGATGTTGGTGGCAATTCCGAAGTTCAGGGAAAATGGGTGTTAAACAAGGATACTCTTACTCTTAACTCATTTGAGCAACAAAAAGACAGGATTGATAAAATTGAAGAAAAAACAATAGATTCCGATTCAATGTATTTTGAATTTAAAAATGACTGTGGCTCTGTTTTAATAAACGGCGCTTCTATATATCCAAATAAATTGATAGTATCAAAATTCAGTATTTCAAGAACTTCAATCAAAATGGTTGAATTTCAGTTTTGTTCGGACCCAATGTTAATATCTATCCGTTATAACATTTTAAATCCGAAAGCAAATTATTTTATTATTTACACGAAAAATCTAAAATCTGGAATTTTTTTAGAAAATCAGAACTATCTTATAAGACGTAATAAGTTGATAGAAATAAATATTGCTGATAATTCATCAAAATATCGTCACATACTAAAGCGGAAAAGATAACTTTGCAAGCCCTGCCTGCAACAGGCAGTTTTGCGTCAGCAGGGGGCGACGAACAAATCCTCATCTTAGTGCTACTATCATCTACATATCCGGCTGACCGAACACGGATGAGCAACAAAATATGTTTTCAACTTTTGTAACTTACATCGGCTGCAGTACCGGGCTGAACGTTTTCCAATTACCCCGCCGAACGCAAAGCCCTAACATTAATACATGATAAATTTATTAAATGAACCAAAAAGCTATCTCCATCCGCCCATTCATCGGGGCTAAAGACTTTGAATTGTCACGCCGCTTTTACCAGGACCTGGGTTTCCAGGAATCTGTTCTCACACCCAAAATGTCTTATTTCAAAAACCAGGGGCTGGGGTTTTATTTACAGGATGCGTATGTCCAGGACTGGGTGGATAATTCAATGATCTTTCTCGAAGTCGAAGACCTCCCCCGATATTGGAGTGAATTATCAGCATTGAATCTCACGGCCAACTATAAAAACGTAAAGCTGATCCCCATCCGGAATTATGACTGGGGCCGGGAATGTTTTCTGCATGACCCCTCAGGGATTCTCTGGCATATCGGAGAATTCGCTAAATAAACCAGCAAGTGGTCATAAAAAACTGCTTTCGAAACTATCCGGCCTGCCCCCCCCTCCGTCCAATCACCTCCCCGCCTTCACCGTTTTATCCGCCTCCTTACTCAGGGCCGCCCGGTGCAGGATGATCCGCTCGCCGGCCGTATCCACGGTTAATTCCACCCAGCCATTAAAGCGCTGGTCGTTTACCATTACCTGGCAGGGCAGGTACTTGTGCACGGCGTTCTTCCAGTGCCCCTCCCAGCGATCGGGAGCCGTTGCGGAAATTACTTTCTGGACCAATACAATGGCCGATATTTCAAACCACTGGTAACCCTGAAAATTTCCCGTTACAATAGAGTCCCCGCTGTTCATCACCGGGATCTCCTCTGCACTGTTGACAGGAAGATTGGCCGCAATATTACTGTTCACGATGTACTGGCGCTTGTCCACCTGCGCAGCCGGGTCGCCCACTAACTGGATATAGAAGTTAAGGTCCTTCCGGCCATCATGATTCAGGTCGATCGCAAATCCCGCCGCATTGGGTTTGATCTCCCGGTTGGCCAGGTCAAAATATTCCATTTCGGGATGAGGTTCCGGGGGCGGAACAACAGGCAGCTTCTCCTTTTTGCAGGAAACAATGCCCGCCGCAATCATCACGGAGAAGAACACCTGCAAACCCTTTATCAATCTTCCTTTCATCCTGTTTTTTTGCAAAAGTAAATAGCCCGGAAATTTCAAGAAACGTGCAGCCGGCCGATTAACAAAATAATAAGAGTTGGGGAACTACACGCTGTTACGAGCGGTCACTACTTCGGGTGAGCGGCGCCGTTGAATCCGTTTTTCGCCGGGTCTCCTTTCCGGCCGGAGTCTCACAACCGAATTTCTCCGGGGTATTGAAGGCTCCGGTGGACTCCGGGTTCATGCAAGTTATATCCGGAATGCCCCGGGTCCATGGTAATAGTGTACACTTATCAACTATACATTAATGAGACCCGGCGCCGAAAACAAGATGAAAGTCCCCGGGTCATAGGTAATATTGTTCGCTTATCAACTGAATATTAATGCCGGAGAAGCAAAGTTGAAGTGGTATCGATACCTGACAACCTGCCTACTCGCCTCGCGGCGAAGCGGGCAGGACAGGCAGGCTAACAACTGTACATGATGAGATCCGGCGCCGAAAAAAAATTCCTGGATTAGCTGTATTTTTAGCCTCCCGTTAACAACAGGGATTACCAGGGCTAAAATAATTATACCGGCGGGTCCGGTTAAGCAAAACAACATATGAATAAATCGACCATACAAGAAATCCGGGAAAGATTTGACAATGATGTAGAGCGGTTCTCCAACCTGGAAACCGGCCAGGTTTCCACCATTGATGCCCGGATTTCCCTGGAACTGATTACAGAAGCTTCGGCGAGAATCGTCCCAGGCGCGGAAAACCTGCTGGATATCGGCTGTGGCGCCGGTAATTACACGCTGATGATGCTTACAAAAGTCCCCAACCTCCATTGCACGCTGGTGGACCTGAGCAGACCCATGCTCGACAAAGCACTGGAGAGAGTGTCCCCGCAAACAAATGGCAGGGTTGAAATTATACAGGGCGATATCCGGGATGTTGAATTGCCAAAAAATCATTTTGACATCATCCTGGCCGGCGCGGTCCTGCATCATTTAAGAGATGACAAGGACTGGGAAACCACATTCCGGAAGATCTATAGCTTACT
The DNA here is from genome assembly GCA_016219985.1 of Sphingobacteriales bacterium. Taxonomy (GTDB): domain Bacteria; phylum Bacteroidota; class Bacteroidia; order Chitinophagales; family Chitinophagaceae; genus JJ008. The sequence continues at coordinate 104,681 of JACRJO010000032.1, forward strand.
GAGACCGGGCGGCTGCTTTATGATCTCTGACCTGGTCGCCCAGGATACTGAATTACTCAACGACTATACCTGGGAACGATATGGCGATTACCTGGAACAGGCCGGGGGCAAAGAATATCGCCGGAAAGTGCTGGACTATGTGGCGAAAGAAGATTCACCCCGGTCTATGAATTACCAGCTGGATCTCATGAAAAAAATGGGCTTCCGCAGCGTTGAAATTCTTCACAAAAACATGTGCTTCGGCGCTTTTGGGGGGATAAAATAATTAACCAATTTCCGGGGATATGGCCCCGCCCGTACATCATCCTTCTGAAAGAATAACGGCATCCGCTATGAAAGGATTTTTTATCTTCCTCACCTGCCTCGCCCCTCTCCTTTCTCCTGGTCAGGATATGTCCTCCGTCCGTACCATTGACAGTATCATCACAGCCATTGAAAAGGACCAGACCGTACTCAAGACCGTTCATGATACAGCCCGTTACATAAAGGAGGATGGCGGCGTTCGCTGGGACTCCCTTTTTAGCCACCGGGAATATGTATACAGAAATGGCAGAATCGCCAGGATTGTCGCCTGGAACAGGTATGGAAGCTGGCGAAACGATATGGTGGCCTATTATCACAACGACGAAGCCATAAAATTCTCCAAAGGCGAATCATTTGAAGGCACCCCTTTCTATGCACAGCTGAATTTCGAAATTTACTATTATGGAGACAAAGAAATAAAGTTTACGTGGCTAACGCCAAAACCCGGTAATGTGATACGGGTCGATTCAGATGTATTCCTGATATGGGCCCAATCCTTATTAAAGGACAAAAAATGAACCCTGTAAAAACCACGATTCCCCCGAAATCGCTGCTGCATACCGCCCGGAAAGAGTACGACTATACGGATAGTTACCGGGGCATCCTGCAGGACAACAATAATCAACTCACTCCCGGGGATGCCGCGAAAGCATTTTTCTCCAGCGGCCCTCAATGGGTAGGGAAATTATTCGCCCTGCGGAATAAAATAGCTCCCCTGTTTGGGCTGAAAACAGCGGGTCCTGCGGGTGACCGCCAAAGTCAGCTCGAAAATTTTAAGGGTGAACCGGGAGAACAGATGGGGCTCTTCAGAGTTTATGAGCGGACCGAAAAGGAAGTGATCCTCGGGGAGGATGACAAGCACCTCGATTTCCGGGTCTCGCTATTTATGGAACCCTGCAAAACCGGTAGCCGGCAAAAAGAACTGACCATTACGACAACGGTGGTCTTCAATAACTGGTTTGGCCGCCTTTATTTCCTCCCGGTCCGGATCTTCCACAAAAGGATCGTACCGGTCATGCTGAAAGGGATCATAAAAGAATTAGAAAAAAGAAACCTTTAGCAGGGCCGTCCTATACCTTCTTATTCCGGCCAGCGTTTCTCAAACGAATTTATTGGGCGGGGCGAATGCACCCGCGGACTCCGGACTCCTGCCAGTTCATATCCTGAACGCCCCGGGTCCATGGCAATATTGTACACTTATCATCTGCAATTTATGAGACCCGGCGCAGAAAACAAGAAGCAAAGTTGAAGCGATATCGATGACTACTAACTACAGACTACTAACTACTAACTATTCCATCATCTCCATTTATTCCTGAACCGGTCCCAGGTTGTCAGCCCGATCTTGAGCTGAACGGGGTTATTGAATTTATTCGCCACAGAACCCACCACATAAACACCCAGTTTGACCCGGGCCAACGGGTTGAAGGGCCATTTGAAAACCCGCTCCAGCCCGGCAAAAAATTCAAAATACCGCAGGGATCTTTCCTTCGTGATCAGGAAGCCGCCACCGGCAATCTCCTGGATCTTGAGTTTTTTCAGAAAGGGAATTTTATTGATCAGGGCCCCGTTGAACTCATGCAGCAGGTTTCCCTGGAAAAAGCGGTCAAAGACCGGGAAGGTGGAATCCAGCGCCTGGAAAGAATTTTGCGGGTTCTGGAAGAAAAGCGGGTCCCCCTGGCGCATGAATTTGTAATCGATGATCCGGAGGTCCTTGATCTTGGCAAAATCACCCGTCTTGATATAATAGGATGTATTCCCCAATATACCCAGGTTGATGCTCTGCTCCAGCCCGAATTCGAAATAATCGAAACTGATCTCACTTCCGAACAGGGTGGGTATGCCTTTTTTCCAGATCACATAAAAAGTGGGCCATTTGGAACCAAGGAATATTTTCTCCTTCGGTTCCCGGATATATTTCAGCCCGGGGGTAAGATAGAGTTTGATCTCATTGTACGTAGCGTTGTAGGCCTCAAAATCCACCGGCGGCTCATTGGGTATCCCGAAAATGCTGTCGGCATTGTTCCCCACTTTATAACCGGCCACCGAGCGGCGGAATGCCACTTCAAATTTATTCATCAGCCGGACCCCGTTAAAGATCTCCAGTTCATGCCCTACTTCTATTGAATTATTCAGGTAGATATTACTGCGCTTGAGCACATTCACCCAGGCGTCCCCGGGATAGATGAATTCAAAATTGCGGCCGGCGGTGATGTTGACCTGCCCCTGGTTAAAGGGATTGTATTTTCTCCGGAATCCAATGGTGCCGTTCAGGTCCCGGTTACGGAACCCATAACTGAGATCCGCTTCTAAGGAAAGGTTTTTCCTCGAAGGATAGGTCTTCCGGTAAGCCCCGGATACCTTCAAACGGGCCCCGCCAAATGCAATCGGCTGTACCAGGGAGGTGATCGGCGGCAGGATCCACATCCGTTCCTTCTTGTGGTCATTGAACACCTGTCCGAATACCAGCATCTTGGTCCAGGTGATCCGGTTCAGGATACGATCCATGGAATCCAGGTAGGATTCGCTGCGCATATACTTGTAAATACTGTCCTGGTAACGGGCATACTTGGCCTGCTGTACGGACAGCGGTTCAGCCCGCACCTGTTGCCAGAACAGGGAATCCTTTTCGTAGGCCTGCTGCGTGGTGGTGCTCACTTCATTGCCGAAATGTCCTCTTTTAAAATTTTTCTTCAGGTCATAGCCGGAATAGACGGCGATGGTTTCCCCGTAGCGCCGGCCCCCTTTCACTTTCGTGTAATAATTAAACTGCTGCCGCGTGATCATCCGGGCGCTGTCGCCTACACTGCCATACTCCTGCTTCACTTCCATATAATCGAATTCCGGCATATGCGCCGAAGGGATCCGGAACTCGGTGCTGAATACAGTCCAGGTACTGTCCTGGATGCGGATCTCCCCTTCGATCGTCGCATTGCTCAGCTGGCGCGGGCGGATGGCGATCGTATAGATCTTGGGCTTCACCGTCCGGTCGATCTTTATGGTCTTAAACTTATATGCCACCAGTCCGCTATAACTCAGGGGGGACACAAAGGGAATCTTGGACACCGGTGGCGCCTGGATCATATTGTTGAAAATATAAAAATCACCATCCGTGGTGGTCAGGTAAAAAAGGCTTTCCTCGTGCCCGCCCCGTTTATTCACCCCGATCCGCTCTTCACGGATCTGTCCGCCGGCGCTTTTATCCAGGCGGAGGGAAACTTCGGTCATCGACATGCCTTCGAAATTTTCGCGGGGCACACTATCCGTCTCTTCCGGTTTGTTTCGCCTCGTTACTGCCGAATCCAGCTGAAAAGCCCGGATGTATACATTGCAGGAATAGGAACCAATGGCGTTCAGGATGGGATCTTTCTCTTTAATCACTCTCCGGATCAGCTCCTCGGCCCGGTCGCGGGTCTTTACCCTCAGCACCACTTCCCCGAGGCTGGCGCCCTCATCATTCTCCATCATCACATTTTCAGTGATATCCTCATTGTTGATATAGAAAGTGACCACTTTCGTTTTGAAGCCCACCATACTCACCACCAGGTCATACCGGCCTCTTTCAAGAAAGAAGGAATAAGAACCGTCATCCTTCGTGACCGTGCCCTTGCGGAGTTCCTTGACTTCCACGCTGGCCAGGGGCAGGGGTTCTTTTTTGCTGTCCATTACCACGCCCGATACTTTATACAACTGTGCGTCCGCCAGGAAGGCTGAAAAGAGGAATAGGAATAAGAGGATAGGTTTTCTGTTCATGTTCAGGGTGAGAATTACAGGTTAAACTGCAAATGTTGCAAATTGATCCGTTTGTTGAAGGGCAAACGGGTTAATTTAACTTTATTTAACAGCCTGCCCGCCGGAATATTTACCCGGATTCTCCTGCAAAAATAGCTGATTATTCTGCACCGTATTCATTTCCTCCCGGGCGACCGGGAATGCGGGAAAGTATTAGAGCGGGATCTCTGCACTGAGAACAAATCCTTTTCCCGGGGAAGTCTGGATATCCAGCCGGCCGCCATAAATACTGAGCCGGCCTTTCATATTGCGGATACCGATGCCATCGGAATTTTTACCGGAGTCCATCCCCTTTCCATTGTCCCTAATCCGGAGTTGTACCTTATCCTTCTTAACCTGCAGCCGGATATCCACCCGGGTTGCCTGGGCATACTTGATAATATTGGTGCATTGCTCCTGAGCGATCCGGTAGAGTGCAATCTTTTTTTTATCATCGAGCAGGTCCTCCCTGAATCCTTTGCGGCTGAAGGAAACGTTGATATGCTGCTGGTGGAACATCTCATGGGCCAGGGATGCAATTTGCCTGGGGAGGCTCATCAGTTTCAGGTCGGGTGTAGCCAGCGAATGGGATAATTTCCGGTTTTCTTCTATGGCCTGCTGAATATTATTAATGCTGCTGCCCAGGAAATCCTTATGTTTTTCCGGGTCTTCCGCCACTACGGACAGGATCATTTTGGTACTTACCAGGATCTGGTTGACATTATCATGCAGTTCCTGCCCGAGGAAGTTCCGTTCTTTTTCCTGGGCATCCAGGGCGGTTTCGGTGATGCGGATTTGCTCCAGCCTTTGTCTTTCCCGGAGTTCTTCCTCCAGTTTCCTTTTCTCCGTAATATCATTGCGGATGGCAAGGAACTGGTAGGGCTTTCCCTTTTCATTCAGGAAGGGGACAACCGTGGTCCCGGCCCAGTGAATGCTGCCATCCTTGGCTTTATTACAAACATCCGCCTTGAGCACCTTCCCGGACTTGATCGTTTTCCAGAAATTCTCCCAGAATTGTTTGCTGTGTTGCCCTGAATTAAGGGCGCGGTGATTCACCCCGATGATCTCTTCTTTTGAATAGCCATACAGTTTCTGAAAATTATCATTGATATAGGTGATATTCCCGTTGAAATCGGAGAACGATACGATCGTGGCCTGGTCCAGGGCATATTTATACGCGGAGATCTCCTTGATACTCTGCTGCAGGGCTTCTTCCGCCTTTTTCCGGGCGGTAATATCATGCCAGATGGTGTAGAACAATTGCTTCCCTTTCACGATAATCGGGGTCAGCATTACTTCAACGGGAAAGTTGGTGCCATCCGCTTTCCGGTGTATCCATTCAAAATGATTGTACCCTTTTTCCAGGGCCTCCCGGATCATCCGCTTCGCTTTTTCCGCAGAATAAGCGCCGTCCGGTTGTTTGCGCGGCGACAATTTCCAGGGAGGCTGGTTCAGGAATTCTTCCCGGGAAGAATAACCCAGCAGGGAAACGGTGGCGTCATTGCAATCAATGAAATTCCTTCCGTCGAGCAGCAGGATCGCTTCACTGGATTCATGGTATAAACGATGAAAAGCCAGCTCACTCTCTACCAGTTCAAGCTGGGTCCGTTTCAACTGCGTAATATCGGTCCCCATCCCCACCACGCAGGGCATGCCCTCGTAGATCAGCGCCATCGAATTAATATAGAGGGGTACTTTCCGTTTATCTTTTGTAATCAGCTGCACTTCTGTGCCGGGAAGGGTTTCATAAAAAATATGGCTGATCCGGGTCCTGACCTTCTCCTTTTCATCCCCTTCATAAAAATCAAGCGGGTGCATATGGCTGATCTCCCGGGCGCTGAAACCGGTGATGGTCTCAAAATTCTTATTCCAGCGGATGAACTTCCCGTCTTTGGTATACAGGTAAAAAAGGCCTGGCATTTTCTGGATCAGCGAATCCGAAAGCATTTTCTCAAACTGCAGTTTCTCTTCGATCAGTTTCTGTTGCGTGATATCCACAAATGCCCCGATAACGCGTACCGGCAGTCCTTCTTCATTGCGGATCACATAAGCCCTGTCGAGCACGGTACCCCAGGAACCATCCGGCAGCCGGTAACGGAAATCATCCTGCCAGGAGTCCACCATATTGCGGCGGGCCCGCTGAATACGGCCAATCACTTTCTCCCGGTCGTCCGGGTGTACTTTCTGCGACCAGTCCCTCAGATCAGGTACGGGCTGTGCCGGATCATATCCCATCATATTATAAAACGCTTCATTCCACCAGGTGCTGTCATTGACGAGGTCCCATTCCCACACGGCGTCATTGGTGGCTTTGGACAAGAGCTGGAACCGCTCATTGAACTGGCGGATCTGCGCTTCAATCCTTTTTTGTTCCGTAATATCATGAAAGATGAGACTGAATAATTTCCCGCCCCCGGCATCGGTGATCACAGATGAGGAAAGCTGCACCATGATCCGGGAACCGTCCCCGCAGATCATATAAACCGCGCTGGTGGCAAATCCCTTGTCCCCTCTTTTCAGCTGGTGCCCGGTCCAGCTGGCATCCGCAGTATCGAGCAGCCCGTCATGGCCACGTTGCTTCATTTCCTCTTCCGTCAGACCAAGCATGAGCTGTGCCGCATAATTGGCCGCCAGGACTTCCCCATTCTCATTACCCAGTACAATACCATCCATGCTTTGTTCAAAAAATGAACGCAGCTTATCCTCGCTTTCCTGCAACCGGATCCTCGCCATCCGTTCTTCGTGTATGTCCCGGAAGTTGATGGATATCACTTCCACATCTTTTATATGCAGCAGGTTGGAAAAAGTACTTTCCAGGTAATGCCAGCTATTATCTTTATACAGGAAGCGGTATTGTGCCGTAATCACTTTCCCCGGCTCCTGCAGCAGTTCCTGCAGGATCACCCGGAGTTCCGGCAGGTCATCCGGGTGGGTAAACGCTTCCGGGTTCACCCCGACAATATTGTCCTCGAGGTAACCGGTGATCCGGCGGGCTGAATCGCTGACAAATTTAAAAGTAAGGTCCTTGCCCAGCAGGACAATACCACTGGGCGAATGCTGGGTAATTTCGCGGAATAAGGTTTCACTTTCAGCGAGCCTTGCCTGGGCCAGCTTCCTCGAACTGATATCGAGGAATGAGCCGTATAAACAGACCGGCTCGCCGGCATCATCCCGGATCACATGGGCCACAAATTCAACCGGGAATAAAGTACCGTCCGCCCGGATAGCCGTGTCCTCCCCGCTGATATAGCCCCGCGTTTGCAGGGCTTCCATTGAACGGAGGAAACCATCACCGTAAAAAACATCGGCCAGCTTTTTCCCGATCAGTTCATGGCTGTCCCGGGCTCCCCACATGCGTACGCTGGCCTGGTTCACATAGGTGATCCTGCCTTCCATATCGGCCATCCCTACCCCGCTGATCGTGGATTCAATTGCCGCTTCCTTGAGCCGCAGCTCCTTTTCGTTCAGCACGCGTTTGGTAATATCTTCATGTACCCCAATGATCCGCCGGGCCTTTCCTTTATTATCCCTCCCGGTCACATTCCCGGTAAAACGAAACCATTTCAGTTCCCCGCTCTTGCAGACCACCCGGAACGTGGCATCAAAGGAAGGCTCTGTCCCTTTCAGTGTATTAATAAATTTTTCAACAACGGCTTCCTGGTCAGGTTTATAAATGGCATTGATCCAGAAATCAGGGCCCGCCAGGTCCTGCTCATTTAAAAAACCGGTTTGCTCCCTGGTCTTCTGGGATATGAAGGCGGTCTTTTTCTCAAAATTCATTTCCCAGACCCCCAGCTCACTTTTATCGAGCGCCAGTTTCCAGCGGAGTTCATTCTCCCGGATCGTGTTCTCCGCGTTCTTCCGGTCAGTGATGTCCCGCATAAAAGAAACAAAACTGGTCTCCGTCAGCCGCCGGGTGGTGGATTCGATACAGATCCCATTACCATCCTTTTTCCGGAAATATCGTTCATTGATCACCGTTATCCCCTTTTCCAGTTCCTGGTACCGGGTCGGGTTTTCCACCAGGTCGTCCGGGAAGAGGATACCCGTAACAGGTAACCGCAGAAATTCTTCTTCCGTGTATCCGAACAGTTCGGTCATCCGTTTATTGACGGAGAGGTAACAGTCTTTTTCCACATCATAAAAACAAACCCCGTCCGCCCCTTCTTCAAACAGGGTCCGGTACCGGAACTCGCTTTCCAGTATTTCATCTTCCATCTTTTTCCGTTCGCTGACATCCCGGCCGATCACGAGGATCCGGTCATCCGAAAGCAGCTTGGTATTAAGTTCAGCATAAAAAGTGGTGCCGTCCTTTCGCCGGACCTTCCGCTCCTGCATCACCGGTACATGCGCCATCACCTCTGGAATACGGATAGGCGGTTCCCCGGGAGGCAGTACCAGAAGGGTGAAGAGATTGAGCCCGGTCAGTTCCTTCTTGCTGTACCCCGTCAGCTTTTCGGCCATCGTGTTTACATCCATACAACGGCCCTGCAGATCCGCAATAATAATGGCATCCGCGGCCTGTTCCACCAGCGAGCGATATTGCTTTTCGCTTTTTACAAGCAGCTCTTCTATGTTCTTCTGCGCCGTTATATCCCGGTAATACACTGAGACGCCTTCGGGGGAAGGGTAAATAAAATCTTCAAACCATTTTTTCTTCGTGGAATAATACAGCTCCACCCGCATGGGCTGCTGGGTCCGCATGGCCTCCTGCAGGCTGTGATAAAAAGGCTCGTCTATCACATCAGGAAATTCTTTCCATATATTTTTCCCGATCAGTTCTTTGGCGGAACGACCATGCATTTCCTCCGCTGTACTATTAAGAAAGGTATAATTCCACTGATGATCCAGGGCAAAAAACGCATCCGTTACCCGCTCAAAAACCCGGTTGATCTCTTCGGCTGCCGGGGCAGAAAGCCCGGTATTTTCCCGGACCGTACCCATCACGCCGATGATGGCCTGCTCATTGCGCAGGGGCCGGAGTTCCATCAGGAGTCCGCGGGTCGTATTGGAACAAACCCATTCAAAATATGCCTTCACCCCGCCCGATGCCAGGGCCAGCTGTTCCCGGAAGCCGGCCTTTTGCGCTTCGGTCATATGATCAGTTAATGAGCCGGCGGGGGGATTATTTTCATTCATCCGCTGGCAGAGGGACAGGCAGGATTTGTTTTGCCAGACGATCAGCCCGTCCTGGTCAAACATACAGATGGCATCCGAAATGGCATCCAGCATCAACGGATAAACCGATCCGCCAATATTAACAGGATCCGTACTGATGGTCATTCGGTGGGGATAAGGTGATGACATATTTTTTAAAAACACAACAACTGCCTGACACTGAATATAAGAATTTAGTTTCAGATCCCACAGTATGGCCCGGATATAAAAAAAGACCTTCGTAGATTATTTATTGACCCATAGTAGTTTACCCTTATGAGTACCATTGGTAAAATCAGTACCGTTGCCACGCATTCCCGGGCTGAAATCCCTCGCAGCGGTCTTCATTGACCATGCATTTATAAACAATGCAGGCAGCCAAGAAAAGCCTGACTTGCTAATCGGGTATCGTGTTACCTGTTTTATCAAACCTTTGAACAGCTGGTTTGTTAAATGACTATCATCAAAACAACGGCGACCATAACTATACAGGAAAAAACCATTCCATATTATTCGCCGGCGCGCTCTCTTTCCACAGCCTGTGAATAAGTAAGATTAGGTAGTCACAATATTGCTGATTAATATTGAAAAAGAAGGGCAGGCTTCTGTAATCGGGCAGAAGACGCGTGATAATCCGGTACCGCCCTTTTGCCGGCTTTGAGAAACATAAACCGAAGTGCATTGACAGACACTATCATTAACCTTGAAACCGTAAACCCTATTGAATTTTTCGGAGTAAACAACGGTAAGCTCGACATCCTGAAAAAGAAATTTCCCCTGCTGAAAATCCTCTCCCGCGGTACCCAGCTAAAATTAAGCGGTGCGCCGGAACAGATTGAAAACGCCCGGGAAAAAATATCCCTGATTGTTTCTTACCTGGAACGAAACGGACATATGAGCCAGAATTACTTTGAACAGATCCTGGGCGGCGACGATGCCGAAGTGATTGATCACTTCCGGGAGAAGAATCCCAACGAAGTACTGGTCTTTGGTCCCAATGGAAAATCCGTCAGGGCCCGCACGGCAAACCAGAAAAGACTGGTACAGGAAGCAGAGAAAAATGATATCGTATTCGCGATCGGGCCGGCCGGTACGGGTAAGACCTATACCGCGGTGGCCCTGGCCGTAAGAGCATTGAAGAACAAGCAGGTCAAGAAGATCATCCTCACACGCCCCGCTGTGGAAGCGGGAGAAAGCCTGGGCTTCCTGCCCGGCGATCTTAAGGAAAAGATCGATCCCTACCTGCGTCCTTTGTATGATGCGCTGGACGATATGATCCCTGCTGATAAACTGGGATACTATATGACCACCCGCACCATCGAGATCGCCCCGCTGGCTTATATGCGCGGCCGGACACTCGACAACGCTTTTATCATTCTCGATGAGGCCCAGAATGCCACCGACCTGCAGCTGAAAATGTTCCTCACCCGTATCGGCGCTAATGCCAAAGCCATCATCACGGGAGATATGACCCAGGTGGACCTGCCCCGTAACCAGCGGAGCGGACTGTCCACAGCCGTACGGATCCTGCAGAATATTGACGGCATCGGGCATATCGAACTGGATGAAGAGGATGTGGTGCGTCACCGCCTGGTGAAACAAATTCTCCGGGCCTACACGAAGGAGCACGAGAAAGACGAACGGCATTCATGAAACTTTTTTTACTTTTTTCCCAATACAGCAAAAGGTGGCCGGCAGGCTGCCTTTTACTTTTTGTGATGGCCTGTTCCACCCCGCCCAAAAAGTCCCCCGTGGTTTACCCCCCGGGTTACCTGGCCCGGAGTTTTGAAAAAATTAAACAGGTAAAAAAAATGGTGCACTCCGGCGATATTATTTTCCGTAACGGTATGGATGACGTAAGCCAGGCTGCCCGCAGCATGAACCGGACCGATACCTCCTACTCCCACTGTGGTATCCTGCTGCTCGAGCAGGACAGTGTGTGGATCTACCATGCCCTGGGCGGCAGTTATAACCCGGGTATGAAACTGCTGCGGGAGCCCATAGACAGTTTCTGCAATCCCCGGGACAATAATGCATTTGGTATCTACCGGTATCAACTGGACTCTTTACAAATGCAGGTATTGCAGGAAACGGTACACCGGCATTTTATGAACGGGCTGAAATTTGATATGTTTTTCAACTTTGATACAGACGGGGAGATGTACTGTTCCGAATTTGTTTTCAAATCGCTGAACCGCTCCCTGAACGGGCAGCTCAGCAAATATCTTCGCCTGGATACCATTCCTTTTGGTGTTACGACAGATGATATTTTCCTGAACCCGGCCTGTAAACTGGTAAAAAAGGAAAAATTCGGACTTTGACACATTCTTCCCCTTAATTACTACTTTTGAATTCTTAAACCCCTTAACAAATGAAAAAACTGAACATTCTGCTGCTGGCTGCCGCTGTATTAACTGTTTCCATTACCGGTTGCAAAGGCAAGGACGGAGATCCCAAAGCGGTACTGACTGCCTTCTTTGAACGCATGTCCAAGAAAGACCTGGAAGGCGCCGCCAAACTGGCCACCAAAGACAGTAAAACAGCCCTCGACCTGATGAAGAAAGGCATTGATATGGCCGAAAAATTCAAAGACGAGAAAACGAAAGAAGATCCTGCTGAGGAATTTAACAATATGGTGATCGGGGATGCAAAAATCAGTGGCGACAATGCCACGGTTTCCGTAACCAACAAAAAGAAAAACGAATCCTTTGATTTCCCGCTGAGAAAAGAAGACGGTGGCTGGAAAGTTGACTTCAGTATGGCCACCCTTGCAAAAATGGGAATGGACAAAGCCCAGAAAGAAGAAAATACAGGAGAAAGCAATACCGATGGCGCCACTGATTTCAATATGGACTCCCTGCAAAAAGGATTAAAGGCGGTTGACAGCGCCATAAAATCCATCAAACCCGAAGACATGGAGAAAATGAAAAAAGCGATGGAAGAACTGAATAAGATAAATCAGAACTGATACCCGCCCCTGGCAAGCGATAAAAACACCCCTCTCCCAGGGGTGTTTTTATTTACCCCGGGAAAGTTTTGTATTTTGCAACTATGAAATGGATGAACACCGCTTCCTTCCTGCTTTTCTTACTCGCCGCTGCCGCCTGTGGCACAAACGACAAAGCCCCCGCCGCTTCGGAAAACAATATTGATGCAGCCCGCAATTTCATCAGGGCCGCCCTCGACGGAAAGTTCAACGAGGCCCGGGACTATATGGTACAGGATTCCCTGAACAATAACTTACTGGACCTGGCCGAGCGGTCCTATAAAAACAGTCCCCAGGATACCAGGGACGGCTACCGGGCCTCCTCGATCCGCTTCCACCAGCCCATCGTCAACCTCAATGATTCCACCTCGGTCATTGTCTATTCCAATTCCTACAAGAATGACCCCGACACCCTGCGGGTGATCCGGGTAAATAATGAATGGCGCGTGGACCTGAAATCCCTGTACCCGGCCATGACAGACCCTGCACCCCTCCAACCCTCACCCACCGACTCAATAAAATGATAAAGAACCTGCTTTTAATCGGATTAGGTGGCGGGCTGGGCAGTGTGGCCAGGTATCTCTGCCAGCGCTGGTTTGCGGAAGTCTATTCCCATTCTTTTCCCTGGGGCACTTTCGCAGTCAATATCACCGGCTGCCTGCTGATCGGTGTATTCTGGGGCATCAGCTTCCGGAACTTCGACAGCAACGAGCAATGGAAACTTTTCCTGATGACCGGCCTTTGCGGGGGCTTTACCACGTTTTCCGCTTTTACCCTCGAAGGCATTGGCCTGATCCGTGAACAGAAACTGGCCCTTTTCTTTTCCTATGTGGCAACCAGCCTGCTGCTCGGATTACTGGCTACCTATGCAGGAATGAAATTAACCCGATAAAAAAAAAGTATGTCTACAGTTAAACACCCCTGGCACGGCGCTTCTTACGGTAGCAAAGCCCCGGCCACCGTCAATGCCATGATCGAAATACCGCAGGGTTCCCGCTCCAAATATGAAGTGGATAAGGAAACCGGCCTGCTGAAACTGGACCGGGTGATCTACTCCTCTTTCCAGTACCCCATCAATTATGGGTTTATCCCGCAGACCCTGGGACTGGACGGCGACCCCCTGGATATCCTCGTTATCTGCTCCCAGTCCATCCATTCCCTCTGCCTGGTGGAAGCCAATGTGATCGGCAATATGCAGATGATCGACAGCGGGCAGGAAGATGATAAGATCATTGCCGTGGCCGCTAAAGACCCTTCGGTGAACCATATCCGCCGGATCGAAGAACTGCCCCAGCATTTCCTGCTTGAACTGAAAAATTTCTTTGAGCAGTATAAAGTACTCGAGAATAAAAAAGTGGAGATCGATACTTTCCAGGACCAGGGAATCGCCTTCCGGATCATCCAGGATTCCATTGATCTTTATAACCAGACCTTCAGAAAATAATGCAGCAACCGAAACCTCCTGCTATGGCAACACAACTGGTCATTACCGCCCTGCTGATCGGGCTGTCCGCCGGTATTCTCAGCGGACTGGTGGGCGTGGGCGGGGGTATCATCATGGTGCCCGCCCTCGTCTTCTTTATGCACTATACCCAGCACCAGGCCCAGGGTACTTCCCTTGCCGTGCTGACCCTGCCGGTGGTGATACTGGCTTCCCTGTATTATTACCAGCAATGCCAGCGGCTGGGCACACCCATTGACCTGAGAATCGTAGGATTGCTGGCCCTTGGTTTTATAGGGGGTGGTTATTTAGGCGGCAAACTGGCCTTATCAATAGACCAGGAATCCCTCAAAAAGATCTTCGCGGTGATCCTCATGTACACCGCTTTCAAAATGCTGCACTGGGATACGGTGATCCTGAAATGGATCCGGTCCGTATTCTGACCTTCCGCATTGCTTAAAGAAATGATAAAAGCGATTTGCGATGATTCCCGGGGCCGTCTTTTATTCTACCTTACTACTGAATAAACTTTCTGCTCCATGAAAGGGAAAACCGGTTTACTCCTGCTGGCCTGGCTCCTGGTTAACCCCGCCGCGAAATCCCAGTCGCCCGAAACGAAAATACCCGGCGCCCCGGAAAAGATCATCCGACAGTATTATCGCATCAATCCGTTCAATAAGGAATTCAGCAGCTTTCTCCAGCGGCTGATGAATGATCCCACGCTCAGCAATACCACGATCCACCGGAAAACAGATTCCACCCTTTTTTTCCTGGAAGGAAATTATACCACGCACCGCCCTTTCTTCTTCCCGGCCGGCCAGGTAAAAGTGATACTCGCAGAAAGAGAACTGACCCCTGACCTGCCTGCTCGCCTCGCGGCGAAGCGGGCCGGACAGGCAGGTTCCGCAGAAGATTTCAACACGGTTTTTCTTTACCAACTGGTGGGCTATGCCCCCGGTGGAAAAGAAGGGGAACAGGATGTAAAAAAGGAATTTGAAAAATTATCCCGCCAGTATCAACGGGTTTTTGAAATCAGCAGCCCAAGGGAACTCAAATCCGGTCAGCAGGTCTATGGGGAGGTCCGGGATTTCTATTTTACCAATGTATTCTTCCCCATTCTTACCCTGGCCTGGTCCACCAGCGGGGAAAAAGAAAACCTCGTGGCGATCACGGTCCGTTTTATGGTGTATAATAATGCAGCCTATCTACCAATAGCGGCGAATGGCCCTTAGCCGGTAGGTTCGCTTCCCGGTTTCGCTGTGGGTGATCCCTTTTTTATCAATGGGGTCGATCCGCACTTTACCCGATGCATGGATCACGGTTTCTGCATTCAGCAAAATACCCACATGCACGATCTCTTCCCTGTCATCAAAGAAAACCAGGTCGCCGGTATGTGCTTCACTTAATTTCTTTACCGGTTCTCCTTCCTGGGCCTGCTGCCAGGCATCCCGGGGCAGATCCAGCCCCATCAGTTTGAAAATCACCTGTACAAATCCGCTGCAATCCACTCCCAGCGGGGTACGGCCACCCCAGAGATAGGGAGCATTGAGCCAGGGGCTCACTAATTTTTCTACCAGGACGGTCCCGGGGGCATGCTCTTTCCGGTCGATGACCGGCCCGTCGACCATATATTCCTTCTGGTTGATCCGGGTTTTTCCATCTGCAAAAAAAGGCAGGGAAGCCCCGGCGGGAATATGCAGGGACTGGGATCCGGCACTGATCCGGTTCATCATTCCCGCTGTTACATAAACAGGCAATGTTTCCGCGGCAGTTTCATCTGTCTCCTCCAGCAGGCTGCGGGTCATCCAGCCCTCGTAACCGTCGTGCAGGCTCTGCACTTTCACCCAGGCCTCGTCCTTCGTCTTCAGGATCTTTACAGCTTCCCCGAAAAGCAACTGGTTTACCATTTCCTTGTTGTGGCGGGGCTTTCTCCGCACCGGGGCGGCAGGCACCGTCACTATTGCATAATCCATGAAAATCTTTTCCCGAAATTACTGAATGTTTGCGGGCAAAATTTTGTTGAAATGGACAAATCCCGCATCTTAGATAAAGAAATTGTTTTACCACCCGTGAAAGCGGACAAAAACGCCCATATCAGCGACCAGGAACTGCTTGAACAGTTTTATGCCGACCATAATAACGAGTGGCTGGGTATCCTGTTGCAGCGCTACACGCTCCTGTTGCTCGGGGTGTCAATGAAGTATCTGAAAAACGAAGAGGAAGCCAGGGACAGTGTACAACAGATCTTTCTGAAAGTGATCCAGGAACTGCACAAATACAAAGTGGCTTATTTCAAATCCTGGCTCTATATGGTGGCCAAGAATCATTGCCTGATGCGGATCCGGGAGAAACAGGGCAAGATCACCGCTGAGATCAGCGACCGGCTGACTGCCCGGCCCGAAGAAGAAACCGATAAGCAGACCCTGCTGCAAAACGACCGCACCCTGGAGCTGATGGAGCGTTCCCTGGAGGAACTCAATCCCGAGCAGCAGCAATGTGTAACTTTGTTCTATCTTCAGAAAAAAAGCTACCAGGAAGTGAGCGAGGAAACCGGATTTAGTATGCTGCAGGTAAAAAGCTATATACAGAACGGGAAAAGGAATCTGAAATTATTGATTGAAAAAAAATTGAAAGAAAAGGGCAGTAGCTGAAGACTCAACCTGCAGGCCCGCTTCGCCACGGGGCGAGCAGGCAGGTGTTCAATGCTCAATGTTCAATGCTCAATGCTCATTTAAGAATGACCAGGAACCTCAAAGACATATTATCCAATCTTTCCACCGGCATCGACCAGGAGACCCTGCTGCTTTACCTGCAGGGCAAATTGTCCCCGGAGCGGGTGCACGAACTGGAAAAACAACTGATGCAGGGAGAATTTGAAGAAGATGCGGCCGAAGGGTTGCAGGAGTTCAAGGACAAGGAACAACTGCAGTACATGGTGGAGATGCTGAACCGCGACCTGAAGAAAAGAACCGAAGTCAAAAAGAAACGCCGTGAGAAAATGAAGATCCCTTACGAGCCCTGGATCTATATTTCCATCCTCATTCTCCTGCTCCTGGTCGTGCTCTCGTATGTGTTCATACGGAAGCTGATGCAACAGTAGTTTTACAGGCGGGGAGTTCTTTAGCGGGAAGATTATTGATTATTGGGTTATTAATTATTGTATGCTCCGTATGGAACATTTTTATTCAGATCATCTTATAAATTCTCCCGTTTTCTAATAATCAATAATCCAATAATTAGTACTGAACCTTCCCTTCCCAGTTTTTCCATTCTTCAAAAACGGCTTTGGCGCCGGGATGCGGCTCGTGGCGGAACCGGATCGTGCGCTCGGAGATATCCGCACCCAGTTCGCGGTAAATAAAATCATCATCAAATTCGATGGCTCCCGCTTCTTTGCGGGTATTGGCAAAAATGACGATCCGGGGACGGGCCCAGTAGATCGCTCCCAGGCACATGGGGCAGGGCTCGCAACTTGTATAGATCTCGCAATCCGTAAGCTGGTAACTGCCCAGCTTTGCACAGGCCATCCGGATGGCCACCACTTCGGCATGCGCGGTCGGGTCATTCGTCGAAGTGACCTGGTTGACCCCCTCGCCGATAATTTCCTCCCCCTTGACCACCACACAGCCAAACGGGCCGCCTTTTCCCGAACGCATCCCCGCCCGGGACAATTCAATCGCCCGCTCCAGGAAGCGGGTTTCCCTCTCGCTGATCATCATTAGTATATTTAGAATTTATTCCTGTTAAATGTACTGTTTTATGTGGATTAACCGGCCATTTTCCACAGCTTATGCACCAACCGGCTCCCAATATGAACTTACTATTAATTTTATGTAAATCAGCAATCCCCTCCTGAAAGCAGTCTATCTTACTACCGATTAAAATCATTTGCCATGAGATGGGAACCCGTTTCTTCAACTCCTGACCAGGAAGTGTATCATTTGTACAAGGATGAAAAAAAGATCTTGAGTCTCACCCTTCATCCCTTTTCCCAGTCAGCCCGGGTGGAAACCGAATCAGAAAAAAGGGTATTCCAGATCCGTAAAGAAGGGTTCCTGCGTAACAAGACGGTGCTTCGCAGTGAATACGGTATCAAAATCGGGGAACTGGGCCATGAGAACGGCCGGAATTTTATTGATATCAACGGGGAACGGTATTTCTATTCCATCGAAAATAATCCGCTGACTGAATTGCTGGTCTACAAGGATCAGAACGCACAGCCCCTTATTACCTGCGGGTTAAGTACCGAAAAAGGCAGCCCGGAAATCCACTTCAAAAAAGGGCATACATTGGGACAAACATCCCAACCCGGCCTGCTGATGGCCCTCTGCTGGTATATGTTCCTCCCGGTTACCCGGGAAAGCCTCGCAGCGCTTGCTCATTAAATTACAGGTCCCTCCAGGTTTGACGGGCGAACTCTTCCAGGGACGGATCCCGGGCCCCCATCAGCAGCAGTACACAATTATCGCTGAGATGCGGCCGTACGGCTGCCAGGAATTCATTCCGGTTCTCCACAAAGAAGGCGGATTTACCCAGGGCTTCCAGGTCACCGACCAGGTCATTCGCAGAGATATCTTTCACGGCTGTACCGCCGGCATAAAAGATCTCACTCATCCAGATCTCATCTTCCGGCCGCAATACAGCCGCTATTTCCCTTACAAAATCAGCCCGTAAAAATTTCGTGGGCTTATACCCATGCGGCTGGAACCAGGCAACCACTTTGGGGCTGACCGGCTGACAGGCAGCTATGGCGGCCGCGCATTTAACCGGGTTATGGGCATAATCATCAATGAGCCAGACACCCCGTTTATTACCCAGCAACTGGTGACGTCGGTAAATTCCTTCATAGCGCTCCAGGGCGGCTGCACAAACAGGCATATCCACTCCCAACTGATGTGCAACGGCTATTGCCGCCACCGCATTTTCCATATTGTGTTTACCCGGCAGGTGCAGGCGGAATGGCTGGCTGTTCACAGTAAAACTAATCTCCATTCCTTCCTGCCTGAAATCAACAGCCGTGTACCCGGCAGGCTGGCCGGGATCTGTAGAAAAATCATTCGCCGCTCCTGCAGATAAAGAGGCCGTGAGGGGATGCGACTGGTTCGTAACAAATTTTTTGCTGTTCTTTTTGAATGTAGCAAAGATGTTCAGCAGTTCATCAATCTCCTGGTGATCCTTATCTATATTCAGCAGCAGGCCGGTCTCCGGTTTATATTGCACAATGGATCCGTCGCTTTCATCGGCTTCAATCACCAATAAGTCTCCTGCTCCCACTTTCGCATTCCCGATCTTTCCTTCCCTGATAATGCTGATCAGTCCCGCCCCGCTGATAATGCTGGGTTTCAATCCCGCTTTTTCCAGTATGTCAAACAACATGGCGCTGGTAGTGCTTTTGCCACTGGTCCCTCCTACCGCAATCGTCCTTTTACTGGCCGCGATCAGGGCGAGGAGTTCAGAACGGCGCAGGATGGGAATATTCAGTTGTTTGGCCTTCTGCACCTCCGTCACCGTATCTTCAATCGCGGTCGATACCACCACCAGGTCTGTGTCTTCCCCGATCCCCTCCCCGTTTTGTACAAAACAGCGGATTCCTTCCGCTTCCAGTTTTTCCTGTGTTTCATTGTAAACACCCGGCGCAAAAAAACGGTCGCTCCCGCTTACATTTTTACCAATGCCCTCCAGGTATTGGGCCAGGGCGCTCATCCCCGTACCGGCCACGCCGATAAAAAAGGGGTTTTTGAAATCGTGGATGGAAGAGATCATGCTGCAAAGAAAAGAAATTACAGGGAGACAGGAAGAACAGGCTTCCTCTAAAATGCAGATCCGCAAGCAATCATACTATCACCGCCTATACCCTTTTCTTGCAAAAAAATATATAATATGCTAAATTTATGAATGAACCGTCTGTTTCACGAAATACATAAAGCCCCTCAGCACAGGTAAAATGATACAGGTACAGTACCCAAAAGTTTATTTATACAGGCGGATCGTGCAGGCGAAACTGTTCATTGACAGCCGCTATGCTGACCCGATTGACCTGGGCAATATATCAGACGAAGCCTATTTTTCAAAGTTCCATTTCATCCGGCTTTTTAAAAAAATATATGGCAGAACCCCTCATCAATACCTGATTTCCGTACGGATGGAAAAAGCGATGGAATTATTAAAGGCCGGGATTCCTGTTTCATCAGCCTGTATGGCAGTCGGGTTTGAAAGCCTCAGTACTTTCAGCGGGCTGTTTAAACGGGTAAACGGGGTCACGCCTTCTGCCTACCTGGCCCGGCAGCAGGAATTAAAAGCGCAAATGGCCCGGTCCCCCCTGGATTTTGTCCCCGGTTGTTTTGCCGGCAACAATGGCTGGCTGCAGAATAGCAATTTTAAAGAACCGGGAATTTAAATTACCTGCTTTCTTTGTCCCGCATTAAACAAACCAGGTTATGATCACCAAAATGACACATGTAAGCATCTATGTCATCAACCAGGACAGTGCTTATGACTTCTACACCCAAAAACTCGGGTTTAAAGTAGTAAAAGAGGTGCCCATGGGCAATGGGGACCGCTGGATCACGGTTTGCCCGCCGGAGCAGCCGGATCTGGAGATAATATTATCTCCGGTTAACAGGGGGCTTTATTCCAAAGAGACCGTTTCCGCTTTTACAGAACTGATAAAAAAAGGAACGTTTGGAGCGGGACTGTTCACCTGCAAGGACATATTTGCCACCTATGAAGAATTAAAAGCAAAAGGCGTCGAGTTCACCAAACCGCCCACCAAAGAGTTCTACGGCACCGAAGCCATTTTTAAAGATGACTCCGGCAACTGGTTTTCACTCGCTCAATTAGCATAAATATTCAAAAAAAATATGAAAACAGTTTTTGACAGCGCAACAAGGGAAGAACTGGTTGCCCGTATCCGTACACTGGATGAAAACAGCAGGGCCCTCTGGGGCAGTATGACTGTTTACCAGGTGCTGAAACATGGCCGGCTTTGGGAAGAAATGGCAGCCGGCCGGATCCGGTGCAAACGGGTTTTTGCAGGCCGCTTATTAGGGCGACTGGTTTTGAAAAATGTCCTGAAAGACGACAGCCCGCTGATGCGGAAGGCCGCCAGCAGTCCTGAACTGCTTGTAAAAGAAACCACGGGCGATATAGCAGCCGAAAAAGAAAAATGGATCGCCCTGGTAAAGGCCTATGCCCATTTTTCAAATCCCGGCCTCGTGCATCCCTTTTTCGGGAAGATGACAAAAGAGCAAATCGGGTATTTTGCCTATAAACATATCGACCACCATCTCCGCCAGTTTAATAGTTAACCAAAAAACAACCATGAAAGACCGGATAAACCAGGTTGACCGGGTCGCTGAGTAATTCCAGGAGGCGTTTACGAAGCTCAGCACGGAATAACTGAACTGGAAACCGAATGCGGGGACATGGGGCATTGCCCGGAATATTGACCATCTCATAAAACTGAACAGCTCCTATTTCCGCGGATGTGAAAACCTGGAACAGGGGGAAAAATAATGCGCAGCTGACCTCCCCGTTCCGCCTGGTCAGGAATCATTTTTCCGGGTGCCGGCTGTTCCGGATCATTTCCACATAACCCCATTTTTTTGCCAGCGCATTCACGGCCCTCGCAATCCTGTTGGTTTTGGTAGGGTCTGTTTTAGCGCTGTCGATCCATTTGCTGAAATAACGCTGATGCGAACCGGTCAGGCTTTGGAAAAAAGACAAAGCCGCGGGTTCATCTGCGAGACAATCTATAAAATCAGGGTTGAAAATAAAATCAGATTTATCTTCCGCTAACTGCAGGTTCAGCATGGCGCCCTGTTTCTTACCAATCGCCCTCCGCATATCCGCATTCAGGGCCATGATGAAGAGACCGCCTCCCATGGGAATCAGGGATATCCTTTTGACAGCATACTGATCCAGTTTGCCTTTGACTTTGAACTCCTTTTTGTTACCGGGCTTTAACCGGCAGGCAATGTCCGCCGGGATTTCGATATAGGTCCAGCCGGTTTTTTCTCCCTTTTGCCCAAACTTATGTATGGTGGCGGTGAACTTAACCAAGGATGAAAATTAAGTTTTAATTTCAGTATGCCTGTTCAGTCTAAAATAATAAATCTTCAAATAACCTGTATGAACAAGATTGCCCTTCCTTTTTTTGAACGCTTTGCGTCCAAAGTCACCAAAGCCACCGGGAAACCTCTCGCTTTTATACTCGCCTGCCTTATTATCCTGCTCTGGATCCTCACCGGCCCGGTCTTTCATTTCTCAGATACCTGGCAACTGGTTATTAATACCGGTACCACGATCATCACGTTCCTGATGGTTTTTGTGATCCAGCATTCACAGAACAAGGACAGCGTGGCGGTGCAACTGAAACTGAACGAACTGATCGCCGCTTCAGCCAAGGCCAGCAACCGGCTGGTGGATGTGGAAGACCTTTCCGCCCAGGAACTGGAGACCTTAAAGAAATTCTATATCAGGCTATCCGCCCTGGCCAAGCAGGAAAAAAACATACACCGCACCCATTCAATCGATGAAGCTGAATCCAAGCACCAGTTTAAAGCAAGGGTACAGCATTCGCCGGATCCCTTAGATAAAGAGGAAAACAGGCCGGAGTAATTTTTAATTGAGGCGTAAAGACCGCAGGTGGTCATCTCTGCGATCTCTGCATCACTGCGGTTAACTCAAATTGCGATTTATGTGCAATGACTAATACCTGTCCGGATAAAGGTCTGGCCACTTTTATCCCCTATTGTAATACTCCAGGGTTAAGTTCTGCCTCTATAATTGGGCCGGGGAGACGCGGAGAACGCAGAGTGATTACCTCCGCGATTAACCCGAAACCGGTCGCTAAAATTGCATTGAAAAGTGCCTGGGGAAGTGCAGGCTGTTACAACTAAAAAGACCCGCCTGGCTTTTGTAAAAGATCCCGGTATCTCCTTTTTTATGCTTTGTGTTAAATCTTTTCCCGAAAAAAATAAAAGAGGGTTGTTTAGCTATTTACCACTACCTTTGCCCTGTTAATTTGAGTTCGACGACAATTTGTAAGTGATTTTCCTGCTACGCATTTTCTGCTACTAGTTAGACGTCTTTACCCTTGCGTTTTTCTCAAGTATTTTTAAAAGTCAATTTTTTTACATGAACATTTATGTTTCAAATTTAAGCTTCGCCGTTGTGGATGAAGACTTAAGAAGTTATTTTGCAGAGTACGGTGACGTTACTTCCGCAAAAGTTATTATGGACAAATTCACCAACCGCAGCAAAGGTTTCGGTTTTGTGGAAATGAGCGATGATGCAGCTGCCCAGAAAGCCATTGCAGAACTGGATGGCGCTACCGTGGATGGCCGTTCTATCAAAGTGAGCGTTGCCAAACCCCGTGAAGAAAGACCTGCCCGGTCTTCCTCCAGGCCTTCTTACTCCGGTAACAACAGCCGTTGGTAATCCATAAACTGGTTTAAAAAGCCTCCTGGTTCTTCCAGGAGGCTTTTTTGTTACCGGTAACTGTCATATAAAAAATCCCGCTGCGGAAACAGCGGGATCCCTATGAAATAAGAATATAAATCAGGCTCTTTGCTTTTGTTTTACCGCGGTCTTTTTAACCGGCGCTTTTGACCGGCTTTTCTTCAGGGCGGCGTCGATTGCAGCGCTCAGGTTGGCAAAACTGGGTTTACCGGTAAAGGGAACTTCATTGATAAAAAAGGCCGGCAGCTCTTTTATGCCGCGATTATGGCCTTCCTTGATATCATCCTGCACCTGCCAGCCGTACATCCCGTTCACCAGTTCATCGAGGAATTTCTTATTCTTTACCCCTGCCTCCTTGCTGTATAATTTAAGGCTGGTGGTACCCAGGTTCCGCCGGTTGCTGAAGAGCACATTGTGCATCTCCCAGAACTTTCCTTCCTGCGCAGCCGCCACAGCGGATTCACTGGCCTTCAGGCTTCGCTGGTGGATCAGGGTCAGCGGGAAGTGACGAAACTGAAATTTGATCTTCCCCTCATATTCCTCCAATAGTTGCTTTACCACTTCATTGACTTTGGCGCATTCCTCACTTTCGTACTCGCCAAACTCCATTAAGGTCACGGGCGCGTCCTTTTTGCCCACAAAAATCTCCCGGGGCTCAATAATTATTATATCCTCTTTTTTAAATGCCATTTTAAGTTCTCCTTTTTAATCAGTACCAACCAGGGTCCTGACCTGAATTGATATAACAAATTTCCAGCCACCAGGTTGAAAGAAAGGGGTTTATGCCAATCAGTCACCTTTCAGAACCGCCTGAAGGTAATGTTTTTTTGTACCCTGCCAAATCCGCCCAACATTAATTTCTCAACACCTTATTAAATAATTGATTTGCAAATTTTTACATACAAAAAGATGATTAAAGTCCAGGTAACCGGTTTCCCCGAATAAACTGTCATTTCGGATAATTTTGGGAAAAAACCGGTTTTAGCGGGCCAAAATGGTCTGTTCCGGGCCTTGGGTATCCCCGAACCCCCACGGCATAAACACCTGATTTTAAAATGATTGTATCCAGGCAAAATCCTTTGGCTATCCCCAAAACCTCCTTAAGTTGGTTTTTACCGACCAAAAACCCGCCCTACTTTTACATCATCAAAGCAAGAATCACTTGCTGCATTAATCCGGATTTCTAACTTCCTGCTCGCCCCCTGACTTTCTGCTTGCGTACCCGATTGCAACCCCATTATAAGAGTTTAGTTAACCTGTTTCATTAACCAAAAAAGTATAATTATGAAAAAGATCTTCATGAACAACCGCCTTATCGCTATTGCATTTATGACTGTATTCACAGCCGCATTTGCACCCGCCGCTGTCGCTACTGAAAACAACCCTGCTTTGCCGGCAGAAGTTAAGTACGTGGGTAAAATCCAGAACAACCCTGTATTTGAACTGACCGTAACCGGTACCGGGGTGCAGGAAGACTATGTGATCAATGTACGGGACGAGCATGGCAACATCCTGCATACTGAGAACATCAAAGCGGAAAGCTTCAGCAAGAAATTTATGCTGGCACTCGAAGAAATCGGTGATTACAGTATCCAGTTTCAGATCACCGGCCGTCAGAGCAAAAGAACCGCGCTGTACACGGTGAATAACAACAACCGGAACGTGGAAGAAGTACGGGTAACCAAATTATAAGAACAACCTGGTTTCACAGCCATAAAAAACAACAGGGCTGTACCGCAAAACGGTACAGCCCTTTTTTATGTTGACAACAACCCGCAGTGAATGACGGACGGCCGATCCGTCAGCTGTGCGTAATTCGCATATTGCATTTGTGAGATTACCAAATAAAAAAGGGCTGCATCGTATATTTTCATACGCCCCTGACGATTTAGCAGTTTTAACAAAATTCTTTAATGAGACTCATACAGTTACCCTGTCAGTGGATAACTGCGCCCTGAAAGGCTTACCTGTACTGCATTTGAGGGCTACCTTTGCGCAGCTTTTGAATGCAGAAGCTACCGGTACTGTGTAAATGAAAAACAAGACACCTGCCCGCAGTACGGTCCGCATCGCTTTCTTTTTTAGTGAAAGCATTTCCCAAAATCCGATCCGGCACTATTTAGTAATGTAATCCTCTTTCATGTTAAAAACAAAATTACACAAGGCTGGTTTTATCATTACCAGCTTCATGCTGATGGCCGCTGCTTCCGGGAATAAAGATATCCGCGTACCCGCAGCAGGGGCCCCGGTAACCCGGACCTTTCCCGTTGATTCCCCCGGATTATCCAGACATATTTTCGACACAGCCGGGCTTTGCACCTGTCTGCCGGAAATGACCCCGACAGAAAAGGAATCCGCTCCCCGGATCCGCCTGCAGGAACAGGCCCGTGATTTTGTTGAGGCCCATATAAAAGAGAATGGTCCTTATTATGGAAAGATCAAAGCAAAAAGTATCCCTGTTTTTTCCATGGTCGATAAAGTATTCAGCGAATACTCGCTGCCCCGGGAGCTCAAATATTTAGCCGTGGTTGAATCCAAACTGGATAACCGGATCACTTCATCCGCCGGGGCCGCCGGTTTATGGCAGTTTATGCCTTCCGCCGCCCGCAGTTTCGGACTGAAGGTATCCGGCAAGAATGACGAACGGAGAAACAATTATAAAAGTACCGTTGCCGCTGCCAAATGCCTCGTTTACCTGCATGGTATGTTTGATGACTGGCTGCTGACCCTGGCTGCTTATAACAGCGGTCCGGCCAAAGTGATTTCCGCCATTAAAAAATCCGGCAGCCGTGATTTCTGGGTGCTGCAACGATACCTGTCACCCGAAACCCGCAAACACGTAAAGAAGTTTATCAGCGTGCACTATTTTTTTGAAGGGCACGGCAGCCTGGCCACCCTGACAAAAGCGGAAACAGATGCGCACACCCGGGCTGTATCCGATTTTATTGCGCGCACACAATTGCCCTCAAGCAACAGTGATTCACTACAGGTGCTTGCAGAAACAATCAGGAAATAAAGGGGGGGGCAGGATCTCTTATTGGCCGCTGAGCTTAGCGAGATCCTGTTGTTCTTTTACAAGGGAAAGACCGGCCATTGTAATTCGGATAACCAGGGTTTCCTGTTGTTCCGTGGCCACCAGTTCCTCACGTTCCAGCTGATGCAGTTGTTGCTGTATATCCGACCATTCCTGCATACGGCGAAGTATCAGTTCCCGCGGGCGGCAGGAATAACGCTCTGGCTGCGGATCGTTTTTTACAATTTCGAAAATGGTGTGGAGAAGGCTGTAATGGTCTTGCATATTTTAAAATTATTCGAAAAATCCATTAACCGGGGTATCAACTTATTAACAAAAAAATCCACAGCCGGCAGGCAAATGTTAGTAACTGGTTCTCCCCGGTGATTTGCAACGGCCCCGGAATACAAACGGGTTGCAACAATGCACCCGGCAAGAGAAACCCCGCAGCATAAAAAATGATTGCAGGAGACCGCAATAAATCGCCCGGCCTGCAGGATGGCGGCTAAAAAGAAAAACCAGTGCCGGCTAAAATAAACGTACCTTCGCGGGGTCAAATTGAGTATTATTGCTCTTGTACGTGAATCACCTTCCCTTATCATTTTCCCTACACCTGCATTTGTCTCAAGCAATTCCTGATCCGAAAATCAATCAGTATGACTATTTATGTCTCCAATCTCAGCTTTACGGTTTCTGATGACCAGTTGAAAAAAATATTCGTCCCGTTTGGCGAAGTGGCTTCCGCCAAGGTCATGACCGACAAATTCACCAATCGCAGCAGGGGGTTTGGTTTCGTGGAAATGCCGGAAGAACAACAGGCGCAGAAAGCCATTGATGACCTGAATGGCTCCTCCTGCGAAGGCCGGCCGATGGTCGTGAATATGGCAAAGCCGAGAAAACAATTCTGAGCAAAATAACCCGGACAAAAAGACGTTTATTATAAACGGATACCTGTATAATTTGCCGGTATCCCTGAAAAAATACAGTTAATTATGACCACTGAACAGATCGAGAAATTTGTAGGCCCCGGAAAGCGGAAAGACAATAAACTCAATATTCACTTTAAGGACCGCCAGCCGGTAACAGGCGTTTTTATCCAGGAAGCGGATTACGAAGAGCTGAAATCAAAAAACCTGTGGCGGATTGTAAGCGGGACTCATCTGAAAGAATGGGAACAAAAGAAAGACCTGAACCTCAGCCGGATCTTTAATGGCATTTCATTTACCCGGCTGACCGAAGCCTGATCAACCGGGCCGCAATCCGCAATTACTGGATCAGTTTTACCTCTACTGCCATCAGTCCGCGGGGACCTTTTTCCACGCTGAAACTCACTTTATCATTTTCCTGCACGGGACCGGATAAATTATTGATGTGAACAAAAATACTTTCCTGTGAGATAAGGTCCTTGATGAACCCAAAGCCTTTTTCATGATTGAAGAAGCTGATCTTCCCGGTGCGGAATTGTTCTTCAGCATCCGGAACATATTCGGGAACCCCGATGCTGATATCTTCCAGTTTTATTTCTTTTCTTTTCCTGGGGTCAGGCGGGGTAGAAGAAATATTCCCGTTCTCATCCACATAAGCCAGCATATCCTCCAGGCTCTTTTTACCGGCCTGTTCCTTGCGCTCCTTCATTTTCTCGGCCTTGTCCATCTTCTCCTTCATTTTCTTTTTCTGCCTTTCCTTTTTGTTCCAGGTTTCTCCCATGTTTAAATTTTAAGTTTGAAAATAGCCGCTTTCGCCGGGTAAGAAGTAAAAACGGGGTTTGATAACGGATCCCGGTAGGGATACCGGTGAAGGTAATCTATTTTAGGCAAGTACGCCCAATAAAGCGGTAAAGTGTCCCGGATCCTCCTCTCATTGATGCCGGCGGTTTAGTTTCCAGGTTAGCCGTGCACCCAGCGGCACATAGGGTGTGCCATCATGATCCCATTCATAATGAGGGGCCAGGCCGAATCCTCCCCGTTGTACCTCAAAGGAGTAGCCGGGCGGGATATTCCTTCTTTTAATGTAACGCATTTTCCCGCCGATTCCGGCCGTCAGTTCCAGGAAAAAATTTCCCCGCCCCGGCAAACGGGTCTGAATGCCGATGACCAACGCTCCGCCCAACAGGAACTGGCTGGCCCGGTGCCGGTAATGTGGCAGGGTATCCCCGGTCGCTTTGTTAACGAAGGACAATACTGCCTGATAGGAAAAATTCTTGATCCTTAATTCCGGCGCCAGGAATAGCCGGCGCTCGCTTCCCAGGTAGTACCTCGGCTGAAAGAGAAACCGGTATCCCCGGACTTTCTCCCAGCCGGCTACTTTATAGAGGTTGTAAAAAATATAGGATCCTTCCGCCCAGAAACCGATGACCGGTGAAACCCGGTAGCCCGCACAGGGACCGATGGAGGAAAGGGATTCGCCCGGGCCCAGGGGATTAAGACCGGCTGTCCAGTAGGGGAATTGCTGCTGGGCCTCCGAACTGTGCATGGCCAGGATACACACGGCCAGTATCATTTTTTTCATCATGGTTTACCCTGACAGGTAAAGAGTCCATCTATGGAAAATATGCTGCATGCCGCTGAGTCGTGGACAGGGCCCGGAGATCACCATACTCCCGGTGGAAAAGGGGCTGAAGCCTGCAAAAACGGGATTGCACCAATTGGTACAATCCCGTCAATAATACAACCGCACGAGACTTCGTTCAACCTGTTTTCCAATTACCAGCCAGCGTACTACTGTTTAATAAAATGAGCGCCCCGGTTACCGGCCGCCGGGTAACTGACCGTGTACATGCCCGGGGGCAGGTGTTTGAAATTTATTTCAATGATTTGGGAGCCGGGTTTACAATATACATTCATGGACTTTACCAGCATGCCTGACGCGTTAACTACCCGGAACAGGTAGATCCCTTCTTTTACACAATGATAATTCAGGTACAGGGTGTTACCGGATACCGGGTTGGGGTAAAGCCGGATCAGTGCATCCGCGGTAACGGCCCGGTCAGCCATTACGATATAGGAATAACTGAACGTCCCATCTTTATCCACCTGCCGGAGGCGGTAATAATTCTTTCCGGCTAAGGGGGCCGGGTCCGGAAACTGGTAGCGCTGTTCCTGTTCCGTCGTACCAAAGCCGGGCGTTTCCCCGATCTTATAAAAATGGATCCCGTCGCCGGAACGTTCAATCTCAAAGCGGCTGTTCGCTGTCTCTGAACTGGTCACCCAGCTGAGCAGGATATTTTCACCGGAAAGCTGGGCCCGGAGCTGAATAATTTTTACAGCCAGCGGCGCGCTGATATTGGCAAGGGTGAAGCGGTCCACTACATCGATATTGGTAACCGTAAGAAAATTGGAGGTCTGATCAATCCCGTTTTCACCCAGGTTCGTCCAGTTGGCACCTGCGTTGGCACTGTAAAACAGGCCCATATTGGGTTCCGGCAAACCGGCCAGTTCCGAGTCGAAATAAAAGAAATCAACTGTGGCGGACAAGCCGCTGTTATTGGTGGGTACCACATCAAAATAACGGTAGATCGAAGCCCCGGCCTGCTGCTGATGCCCTCTCCTGATCACTGTGCTTCCCAGGCTGGCCCCGCTGCTGATCCGGAAACCCAGGTTCCCGGGATTGCTGTTAGCAGGGGCATTCAGCACCTGCGTGCTTTGAATATAGCCACCGGTCCGTCCGGTAATTCTTTTGCTGCCGGTTTCGCCGCTCAGGCTGCCCGTGCCGCCGAGGTCAATCGAATACGTGTTCAGGAACAGGCTGTCGCCACCTGTAAATAAAAGAGTATTGCTGACCGTTATATCCCGGTTCAGCTGTATCCCGTTGGCTGATTTGTTCAGGGTGAGATTATAAAAACCGGTGGAGGCCGTCCCGCCGATAAAGGAGTTCGCCGTGGCCGTATTACCGGTAAAGATCACTTCACCGCTACCCGCGGTAAAGGTCCCGTTATTGGTAAACCCCGCATTGTTGAGTACAAGCCTGGCCGTACCGTTAATTACCAGGTAGCCACCCGTGCCGGTTGTTATTCCCTGTACCCATCCTGTAAAAGGCAGGGACAGGAGGAAAACAGCCTGCAGGAAATTTTTTTTAATAGAGCTGGCAAACATAGGGTTCCATTTGAATTTTTTAAAAATCCGGGTGTTCATCTTTATTGAACTTTCCCGGCGATTCCTACTTCACATATTCTGACCGGCTGCCCCAGCCATCCACCTGGATGTGAAAATCGACAAACAGCACACCCGCATCGGCATTATAGGTATCTGCAGCGTTACCACTGTTGCGCCAGATCCGGCAGACGAGGATACTGGAAATCTTTTTTCCCGTACCGCTGATCCCCGCATTGCTGGCCGTGAGGGCCGTAATTTTATGTGTAGTGGCCGTAAACGGACCGGTTGACACCACCGTGCTGGTGGTATATGCCGGGAATTGCTGGGGGGTATCCGGGTCATAATTCACCCAGCTGTATTCAAAATTCCATTCCACATTGCCCGATGCGGATGTTTTAGGCACCCAGTGCAGGTGCGGATAAATAGTGGTACCCTCCTTCCAGCTATGTGGTAATTGCACATTAAATGACATGGCTTCCACCCCCTGGTCGTTACGAAAATACCAGATCTGCGGACCGCTGCTGCCACTCAGGTAACTGAGCTGGGCCGCATTGGATCCATTGTCCAGCACCACCCGGAGATCATCCCAGCGGACTTCACCGTCTCCCACCAGTCTTCTCCACAAAGGAGTGTCTGATGTTCCGGCATTATAGTAATACCCTTCCCCGGCGGCGTACTCCCCGGTAATGCCGGCATTGGTATTATAAATCAGCAAACTCGCGGCCGGTGTGCTGATGGTACTGGCATCCGTGGTCGTGCTGAGGGAAACACGGGGTATCAATAACCCCTTGGATGAATTTACAATATCGAGCATGGCCGAAACATCCGGGGATGCCCCGTTTGTATTGATAGCCACATTCTGCGCGCCGCTATTGCTGATACAAGCAGCGCCGACAATCAAAAATGCAATGAGTAAACGAAAGAACGTTTTCATAAACTGGTTTTAAATGATAATGGGTAAAAAAAGGAAGAGGACAGTCCTTGTACAAAAAACTGCTCCCGGCATGGCCGGAAAGAAAAGCAGGATGGTAAACAAGACCTGCGGACAGGCGCTTTTTCATAGTACAGATTTTTTATTTCAGGAAAATGGATGCTTTCCTTCGAAAAAACCTAACTCAAACCTATTGGTTAAAACGAACAAACGATATGATATACAACCAGTTCTGCCCTGTTTTTTGAACAAATAAGGGGTTCCCCGTAACAGGAATAGAGGTTTTAAAGTAGTTACCTGTCACACCTGAAAAAATATTTGCGCAACCAAAAGGTTTCTTATATTTGTAACCGATTGGTTACTTAAAAAATTACGAATGAGAAGAGACGTATTCCAGGCTATTGCGGATCCCACCCGGCGGCAGATCATTGGCCTGATCGCCCGTCACCCCCTGAACCTGAATGCTGTGGCCGGAGAGTTTGCGATCAGCCGCCCTGCTGTATCCAAACACATGAAGATCCTGACCGAATGCGGACTGGTAACTATAAAGAAAAGAGGCCGGGAACGATACTGTGAGGCCAAACTGGATCAACTGAATGATGTCTCCGCCTGGCTGGAGCAATACCGCGTATTCTGGGAAAAGAAACTGGATGCCCTGGAAAGCTACCTGCAACAATTACAAAAAACAAAAACCAATAAAAATGACCTCAAAAAAAGAAAGTAAGGATCCTGTTGCCGGCAGGGAAATCTGCATCACCCGGCTGGTCAATGCTCCCAGGGACCTGGTCTGGGAAGTATGGACCAACCCGGAACATATCCGGCATTGGTGGGGCCCCAATGGATTTTACAGTACCATTTTTGAAATGGATGTAAGACCCGGCGGCAACTGGGAGTTTATCCTGCACGGTCCCGATGGCCGGGATTATAAGAACAAGAGTATTTACACCACCGTGCAAAGACCGGAAAAATTGGTTTACGACCATGTATCCGGCCCGGTATTCCGTTTTACCGTGCTCTTCACCGAACAGGGCGATCAAACACAGATTACTATCCAAATGCTGTTTGAAAGCGCTGACCTGAGAGATAAAGTGGTGAAGGAATTTAATGCAGCCGAGGGACTGAAACAAAACATAGATAAACTGGAAATCTATCTTGCCGGCAGATCTGCCACGGAGGAACAGCCGTTCAGCGGTCTGCCAGTCATTGTTGAACGGTTGTTTGAAGCACCGGTTGCAAAAGTATGGAAAGCCATCACCGATAAAGATGAAATGAAAAACTGGTATTTTGACCTGGATGCTTTCAGGCCGGTGACCGGGTTCACATTCCAGTTTTACGGGGAGGGACATACCGGTGAGCAATACCTGCACCTTTGTAAAATAACGGAAGTCATTGAAGGCAGAAAAATTTCCTACACATGGACCTACCAGGGATTCAAAGGCGTTTCCGAAGTAAGCTTCGAACTTTTCGACGAACAGGGCAAAACCAGGTTACGGCTGACCCATAAAGGACTTACGTCCTTCCCGGCTGACAACCCGGATTTTGCCGTTTCCAGTTTCCGGGAAGGATGGACCTCCCTGCTTCAGACTTCCCTGAAAAATTACCTCGACGGGAACTAAGTCAATATAGAAAAAGATGGCCCTCAGGGAAGATCCAGTTCTTCTTTGGGCAATGGCTTCATACAGAAAAACCAGTCCTTACAGTACACATTCTTTTCGGTACCGGCCATCCGGTCGGCAGCCATACCGCAACTGTTAGCCGGGGGAACAATCACATCTTCTCCTGGCTGCCAGTCTGCGGGCAGCGCCACCGCATGTTTGTCGGCGGTCTGCAATCCAATCAGCACCCGCTTCAGTTCTTTAAAATTACGGCCCAGGGATAAGGGATAATAGATCATGGCCCGGATTATTCCTTTGGGATCGATAAAGAATACGGCCCTGACTGCTTTGGTGGAACTTTCATTGGGTTGTATCATACCGTATTTGCCCGCCACCTCCATCGTAATATCTTCCACCAGGGGAAACTTTACTTCCATGTTTTTCATGTCCCTGAATTCAATCCGCTCACGGATCGTGCGCAACCAGGCGATATGACTGTACAACCCGTCCACACTCAGTCCCACTAACTGCGTATTCAGCCGGGCGAAATCCGGTTCCATTTTGGCAAAGGTCATAAACTCGGAGGTGCAGACCGGCGTAAAATCTGCGGGGTGGCTGAACAGGATGATCCATTTGCCTTTATAATCTTCCGGGAAAGAAATAGTTCCCTGCGTGGTAACCGCGTTGAAATGCGGTGCCGCATCACCGATACGGGGTAAACTTACCATGGCGTTTTTTTCTTCCTGTTGTATCATGATACCTGTTTTTATTGAATGATAAAAAAATTGTCCCATGGAAAGTTACCCGGTCAACAGCCTTGTTACCCATGAGCCAGGTCACAGGCGGCCATGATTGTTATAGTGAAAAAGCGTAAAAAAAGATGCCAGGCGATGTTGTATTACCTGTTAATCCGGATGCCCTGCACGAAAACATAAGTTTCCAAACTTCTTCCCGAAAAAATATCTTATCCGGGTGTTTTTTTATTCCTTTGTGAAAGAACAGTTCTGTCTTATGAACGGCTATAAAGCCTACGATATAAAAGATACAGACAGGTTTAATCCCCATTTATTTCCGGAAGTCCGGGATGAACTGAACGGGTTGTTTTCCGCCGCGTATTTTTTCACCACCCCTGAAAAAGAAAATATCATTATCTCTTTTTTAAAGAATCATTCCCTGAAAAGTGAATGGACCCGTTCCGAACCTGAACTGACCCGCATCCTGACGGGTAACTGCTGCCCGACAGCCCATATCGAATCCCTGTTTGAAGCCGCCAAAACCAACCTGCAGTTTTTGCACAGTTTTGAAGAGTATATCCGGAATATAGAGATTGAATAATAGTGCCGCCCGGGTGACCGAACATACCCTGCGCCACATGAATAGCAGTTGTGCTAAATAATATAGAAACAGGTAAACAGCAGGGAAAGGCAGACCAGCATGACCAGTATCAGCGTGTACAACAGGGCTTTTTTACGGTGTCTTGTGAGCAGCAGGGATCTCAGCAGCAATAACATCACCAGCCCGTTAAAAATACCCGCAAAAACGGAGAAGAAGTAAACCAGTAAACCCGCCTGTGTATCCTGCGAAACCAGGTAACCAATGATCAGCAGCGTGCCTACAATAAATGTCAGCCCGGCGACCCAGCGGCCAAGATATAAAACAGTGGTTACCCTCATTGAGCAGCGTGTAACCAAATATACTCATTACCAAAAGAAAACGGTATCCGTTTTGCGCGGAAACAGGCTACTTCACCTTTTCCGGCATTTCGTTCCGGAACACCACAACGCCGTCAAATACATCCACCAGTACCGGTTTGGACTTGTCGATATCTCCTGCCAGGATCCGTTTAGATAATTGGTTCACAATTTCTTTTTGCACCAACCGCTTCAGCGGGCGGGCGCCATACTGCGGATCAAATCCCTGGTCAGCCAGGAACTGGAGCGCATAATCGCTGAACCGAAGATCAATACCGCTTTCCTTTACCAGGTCCGCCAGTTTGCGCAACTGGATACCCACAATTCCCCTGATCTCATTTCGCAGGAGCGGCTGGAACATGATGATCTCGTCCACGCGGTTCAGGAACTCCGGCCGGATCGTCTGCCGGAGCAGGTTCATCACATCTATTTTCGCTTTTCCCGCAGCGCTTTCTATATCTTTTTCGTTCGCCCCCTCAAAGGCATCCATGATCAGGTGACTGCCGATATTGCTGGTCATGATGATGATCGTATTCTTGAAATTCACCACCCGGCCCTTGTTATCCGTGAGCCGGCCATCATCCAGTACCTGGAGCAGCACATTCCACACGTCCGGGTGCGCTTTTTCGATCTCATCGAGCAGGACCACACTGTAGGGTTTGCGGCGCACAGCTTCTGTTAACTGGCCGCCCTCTTCGTATCCCACGTAACCGGGAGGCGCTCCCACCAGGCGGGAAACCGTATGTTTTTCCTGGTATTCGCTCATATCAATCCGGGTCATCATGCTCTCGTCATCAAAGAGATATTCGGCCAGGGCCTTTGCTAATTCGGTCTTTCCCACCCCGGTCGTGCCGAGGAAAATAAAGGAGCCGATAGGTTTTTTCGGATCCTGCAGACCCGCACGGCTCCGGCGGATCGCATCGGCCACCGCGGTAATGGCTTCTTCCTGCCCCACGACTCTTTCATGCAGGTGATCTTCGAGGCGCAGCAATTTCTCACGGTCGCCCTGCAGCATTTTTTGCACGGGAATACCGGTGGCTTTCGCAATGCTTTCGGCAATATCTTCCGCATCCACTTCTTCTTTCAGCAGGCGTTTTTCCGTTGAGTTCAGCAATTGATTGGTCAGCCCGGTGATCAGGCTTTCCTGCTCTTTGATCTTACCGTACCTGATTTCGGCCACTTTGCCGTAATCACCTTCCCGTTCCGCCCGTTCGGCCAGTTGCTTTAAATTTTCGATCTCCGCTTTTCCATTCTGAATCTTCTCCACCACTTCCTTCTCTTCCTTCCATTTTGCTTTCAGGGTGTCCCGTTCCACTGCAAGGTTGGCGATTTCGGTATTGAGTTCCTTCAGCTTTACTTCATCATTTTCCCGCTTGATCGCCTCCCGCTCAATTTCCAGTTGCCGGATCTGTCTTTCGAGGGTATCCAGTTCTTCGGGCATGGAATTCATTTCGAGCCGGAGCTTGGCCGCACTTTCATCGATCAGGTCAATGGCCTTGTCCGGCAGGAAGCGGTCGGTGATATAACGGCTGGATAACTCCACAGCCGCGATAATGGCTTCGTCCTTGATCCGCACATGGTGGTGGGTCTCGTACCGGTCTTTCAACCCCCGCAGGATGGAGATCGCGTCTTCCAGCCCCGGTTCATCGATCATTACTTTCTGGAAACGCCGCTCGAGGGCTTTATCCTTTTCAAAGAATTTCTGGTACTCATTCAGTGTGGTGGCCCCTACGGCGCGGAGATCGCCCTTGGCCAGTGCCGGTTTCAGGATATTGGCCGCATCCATGGCCCCTTCCCCGCCTCCGGCGCCCACCAGGGTATGTATCTCGTCGATAAATAAAATGATCTCCCCTTCGCTGGCGCCAACTTCTTTGACCACCGCTTTCAGGCGTTCTTCAAATTCACCCTTGTATTTGGCACCGGCGATCAGCAATCCCATATCGAGGGCATAAATAATTTTTGATTTCAGGTTTTCCGGCACATCCCCGTTCACGATACGATGGGCAATGCCTTCGGCAATGGCGGTTTTACCCACACCGGGTTCCCCGACCAGGATCGGGTTATTTTTTGTTCTCCTGGAAAGAATATGCAGGGTGCGGCGGATCTCCTCGTCCCTTCCGATCACGGGATCCAGTTTACCCTGCCGCGCCAGCTCATTCAGGTTCTTGGCATATTTATTCAATGCGTTGAATTCCTGCGACTGCGTTTGCGAGGTTACCTTCTCCCCTTTTCTTAAGTCCTTAATAGCTGTGATCAGCCCGTTTTCGGACAGCCCGGCGTTTTTCAGCAGTTTGGCGGCGGCATCATTCCCCTGCACAATGGCAAGCAGGATATGTTCGGGTGTCACAAATTCATCCCCAAAGTTTTTCAATACCGCCCCGGCTCTTAATACCACATTATTGGCGTCCCGGCTGATCTGCTGGGCGGCTTCCCCGGATGACTTTGGCAGTTTGCCGATCAGTTCATCCAGCTTACTTTCCAACAGATTCACCGTCACATTATTTTTCTTCAGTAAATAATCAACAGGGGAATCCGCCTGATCGAGCAATGCTTTCAGGATATGCTCTGTCTCAATATTCGGGCTTTGCGCATTGAACGCAATCTGCTGGGCCTGCTGAAAGGCTTCGGCGGCTTTTATGGTGAAATTTCCGAGGTTCATATTCTTTTACGTTATAGTTGTTATGAAAATATCATTATAGTTATGTAGTCTGAAAGACGGAAAGTCAGTAAGTCAGAAAGAATTAGTCCTTTATTGGAAGATTCACTTTTATTCGTACACTCCGCTTTCCGACTTTCCGTCATCCCGTCATCAATAGCTGTTATAAAAAATTCATTATAAATATAGAGTCCGAAAGACAGTAAGTCAGAAAGAATTAGTTTTTTATTGGAGGATTCACTTTTATTCGAACACTCCGCTTTCCGACTTTCCGACTTCCCGTCTTCCCGTCTTCCCGACTTTCCCTAACTTTAAACCCAATACTCAAATACCAATCCAAGGCCAAAATCCCGAAACTATGTCATATAAACACCTTTCTATCTGCATGAAAGTCATACTTGTAGCCAGTTTCCTGTTATTCTTGCAGCCTTTAAACGCCCAATATAGCTGGGGTGACCTCGATGCCCAGTTAGAGGCAAAACAGAAGATACTGGGTAATGATTTTGTGGTTATGGTCTGGAAAGGCGACAGCCTCGTATATAAAAAAGAGCGGGGAACTTTTACTGCCAAAACCCAGGCGCCCATTGCCAGCTGCAGTAAATGGCTGACGGCAGCCCTGGTCATGCAGTTCGTGGATGAGGGTAAAATTTCCCTTGATGACAAGGTATCCAATTATATTCCTGAACTGAACAAGTATTTCAAAGGATATATCACGCTCCGGGATTGCCTCAGTCATATGACCGGCATTGAAGACGAAGGCGGCTTCCTGAAAAAAGCATTCCAGCGCAAAAAATTCAGCACGCTGGAAGAAGAAGTCAATTCCTTTGCCGCCCGGGAGATCCGGGCCAAGACGGGCACCGATTTCTGGTATGGGAGTATCGGCCTGAATATGGCGGGCCGGGTGCTGGAAGTCGTGAGTAAACGAAAATTTGATGTACTGATCCGCACCAAATTGCTGATACCCCTCGGTATGCGCCGGACCAGTTTCACCAACCTGGAGGGCGGGGCGGTCAATCCATCCGGCGGCGCCCAGTCAACCGCGGAGGATTATATGAAATTCCTGGTCATGCTGTTAAACAAAGGAAAATACAACGGCCTGCAGGTCCTGAGCGAAAATGCGGTCAATGAGATGATGAAGATCCGGACCAGCCCTTCGATGATCAAATATGCGCCTGCAGCGGCCCGGGGATTTAACTATGCCTCCGGCGCCTGGGTGGTGGAAGAGAAGGACGGGGAAGCCACGGTCCTGGCCAGCCCGGGCTTGTTTGGTACCTGGCCCATGGTGGATTACTGCCGCGGGTATGCGTACCTGGTTTTTGTGAAAAATTTATTAGGGGAACAAAGAGCAGAAGCGCACCTGCAATTGAAGGAGGTGATCGATGAACAACTAAAAAATGATTGTAAATAAACACCCATGTACGAACACCACAAGCAACCACTGGCCCCCAAAACCACATTTTACAAACGGGTATTAAAGAATGTGGTAACGGCCGGGCTGATCATGCTGGTCTGCCTTGCCATTGGCATTACGGGGTATCATTATTGGGGCCGGGCCTCCTGGATCGATTCCCTGCACAATGCGTCGATGATCCTCAGCGGGATGGGCCCGGTGATTGAAATGCCGACCGTAAACGGCAAAATCTTCTCGTCGGTCTATGCCTTGTTCAGTGGCGTGGTTTTTATTACGAATGTGGGTATCATTCTTGCCCCGGCAATACACCGGCTGTTTCACCGGATGCACCTGGAGGAAAAATAAGTACCCGCAGGCTTATTTCTTCTTCAGCACGATCTGCTCATCGAGTTTGGCTACCATTTTCCAAAGAAGTCACGGAGCGTATTGTATTCATCCGGTTTAAAGATGGTTTTAAAAATTTCCAAACTATAAGTAAGCGTAATGATACCGCCTGCTTCCCTGATCTTATAATCGAAGATCGCCTCGCCTTTCTCATTCAGTTTTACCCGCAATGATTCGGGCAGTTCATCCACGACAAAGCCATCCGGGATCTCCATGGTCAGGGTGTACAACTGGCTGATTTTATAAGGCAACTCGACAGGATGCTGCCGTTGTTCAGATTTAAACGGGTTCTGCCTGAAATGATCTGTAAACACCGGGTTCAGGTAGATAATTCCATCGGGTTCCTCTTCGTTCCGTATCCGGTATTTAAGAAAAACAGGCAATTCAGTATGGCTTATTGAATCGAGTTGGACACTATCCGCACTGAATCCTTCCCCCGCCAGCGAGCCCAGTTCTTTCCGGACGCCCGCTACCCCTTCTTTCTGGTAAAGCTTCCTGATATTCTCAGATTCATAATATCCGAACCGGTAATTAACATAACCCGTCCACCGGCCGCCGTTCTCTTTATATATGAATACTGAAGACTGGGAGGATTCCGTAAGCTGGTCTGCATTCAGCCGGAGCAGGGAGGCTTCTTTGTTCAACACCCTTGCCTGCCCGTTATAACATTCATACGGCAGTTTCCCAAAACCAAGGAAGGGGCGGCTTGCATCCACCAGCCAGTCATCCCCATCGGCCCTGACCCTTGCGATCAGGTAATTAAACTGGCCATACACCGGGTACTCTTCCGTGGAAAAACCATTTCCCCGGGTACTGAGCAGGACAGGATCCGAAGACAGTCCGGCGTACCGGAACATGGCGGTCAGCAGCAGGTTTATTTCCTCCGAATTACCCGATTTTGCCGATATGATTTTTCTCAGGGAAGACTGCAATTCCCCCCGGTAGCCGCCTGTACAGGTAAAATTCCGGCGGACATAATTATAAATAGTTTTTGCAATGTCTGTTTCCGTGGCGGCTCCTTTCAGGGCTGCTTTTATTTCCGCCGGCCACCAATCGCCGGCGCTGTTCAGCTGTTCTTCATACTCTTCCTGTTTTAAATAGTAAGCGGTAAACTCCGGCCAGGAATTCAGTATCCTCCTTTCTTCAAGGGGGGCCTTATATCCGGCTAACTGAAAACTCAGTTTGCTTATATAATTTTCAGCAGCGCTGGTGTATGCTTCATCCGCAAAAGCCGGTATGTCTTTCATGGCCCACCGGAAATCGGCAACCATACAGGTGATATCCAGTAATTCGCTTACTGTTTTCCCGCCATACACTTCTTTGCTTTGCTGTAGCTGGTACGAATCCTGGCGGCTGTTATTCGTCTCAACGAAATAAGGCCGGCTGCCCTGCTGAATCAGCATATAATCCAGGAACTGCGGAATGGCTACATTGTATTCTGACCATAGCCGGGGAAGGCTTCCCTGGAATTCCCAGGAACGGATATTGAACCGCCTGTCTGAAATAATCTTAAATTCATACTCGATGACGGATCCCTCCCGAACATTGGGCAGGGCAAATTTTTTCCGGATCCAGTGCTTGTTAATATTCTCGGTAAATACACCGGATTTAGTATTCAGCTTCGTCTCCGTTATTTTCCCGTTTTCCAGGTTATAGGTAACGGCCCGCAAATCGGTCATCTTTTCGGTTGACTCCCCGTCTGTATATAACTCCACCTCCACTTCCGCCTGGTCATAGCCGCTCTTGCGCAGGATATGAACCCGCCGGAACTCCCGGTACTCAAGCTGGAAAAAACCATTGTTGGACTCCTTTACCCTGGTAGATCCGATCTCGGCCAGGACCACGGCATTGGCACCGGTATCAATTGAATACTGGCTGCGGGCCAGTACATTTTCTGCAATCTTTCCAAATTTTGTTTCAGGTCCTTCCTGCCCCCGGAGGAAAAGTGAAGCGCCGAGCAGGATACCCAGTAATAAAATTTTCATACTGATAAAGTTGAATAGTTTTAAAAACACTGACTAAAATCCTTTCGCTGAAGTTTCATTCTTCACCAGCACCAATTTGTTCCGGTCGGCTTTATACATGGTGTCATAAAACTTCACCAGGTCTGCATAGTCTTTTGCCGGAAAGGTTCCGGAGAAATGCTCGATGCTCCGGTAATAGGTGATTGTGCTTCCCTCAAACTTCACCCGGCTTTGGTACTTACCGAATTTGGTGGACAGGGAAACATCAGCCGGAACAGATTCCGCGGTGTACCCGGCCGGAATGGTAATTTCCACCGTATCCACATCCTTGTATTCAAATCCCAGTTCAATATCAAATTTCCGGTCCTCGTTCGGGGTCAGGCGGCGGTAGGTACGCGTCATCACATTGGGAACAATGAACAAGCGTTTGCCGGTAATCGTAGCATAATTATTGACCGTGATATCCAGTTTTTCCTCCACCTCGGGCAATACGGAACGGGTTTCTTTGTAATCAAAACTGTTCACCTCATAGGTGGCAAAATCCAGTTGCTCGTGCAGTATTTCCTTCACCTTGTCCTTTGAAAGTCCGTGGATCAGGCTATGGTAATTATCCTGCTGCAATCCGCCATACATCGTTTCCGATTTTACAGAAAGATTATCATCCTCATCGAGTACCGCTTTCACCCGGCGCGCCTGCAGGTTTTCTTTCATTCCGTATTTTGGAGTGCGGATCAGCTTTCCCCCGTTCTCGTCCACGATCAGCACATGCCGGTCACAGGTGAAATCGCCCAGGTAGCCGGCCGGCAGGG
Source organism: Sphingobacteriales bacterium (assembly GCA_016219985.1). GTDB lineage: Bacteria > Bacteroidota > Bacteroidia > Chitinophagales > Chitinophagaceae > JJ008. The sequence goes on from JACRJO010000032.1 coordinate 146,346, forward strand.
TCTGGCTGGTACATTCGAGCCAGACCGTATCGGAAGAAACCGGCACACAAAGTATAACATGATTAAACTGGCTTGAGGGGAAATCAGCCATGATCCTTTTGGCGGAACGGCCGGCCCGTACCAGGGTATAATAGGAATTGATCCCCGCTTCTTTCAGCAAACTGAACATATAATTGGTCAGCGCTTTGCAGTCACCGTAGGATTTGCTGGCCACATAAGCCGCATCGAAGGGCTGCCAGCCACCGATACCCAGCTGGATACTGATATAGCGGGTGTTTTTCTGCATATATTCATACAGTTTCGCTATTTTTTCCCTGGGATCATTGACCGGATCAGCGAGCTGGTGCACCACCTGCCTGATATTGTCCGGAAGCTTATCCCGGCCCGCTTTCAGTGCGTACACAAATTTTCCAAAGTCCTGCCAGCTCTCCATATTCCCGCTGTATTTCTGCACTTCAAAAGCAGTAGGACCAAAATAGACAGCGGTATTGATATCCTCCCAGGGAGGAGATGCATATTCATCCTTAATAGCCGGCAGTTCCTTTACTTCCCAGGTCAGGATCTTCCGGTTCTTTTCCGTGGTAAGAACCGGCTCCCCCGGATAATTGAATGCCTTGTAACGGACCGTGTATTCCGGGTGACTGATGATACTGATGCTGCTTTGTTCCACCGCAAAATCCTCGTGCTTCCTTGGCAGCCATACCGGGAAGAACAACGTGCCTTCGTACCTGATCTCCACTTCGTATTCCACCGTATACGGGTACACTTTATAAAAAAAATCGTGGACTTTCCGGCGGTCATCATCAATAAGATTGTTCTCATCCGACCCGGTCATATCCATGATCTGCTTGTTCTTTAAACGCTTCAGTTCTTTCCCGCCGGCATCATACAGGGACCCTTCGATGTTTTTTATTTCAAACATCTTGTCGTAATATTCCATAAACATAGCATGCCGGTCACCGTTTTCGTTCAGGATGGTAATGGCATATCTTCTTTTCAAAACAGCCTCCCCGGTATTCACTACTTCAAAACTGATCTGCTCCATCCGCATAACAGCATTCGCATTCTTCAGCAGGGCAGCCGGGATCCTGGTTACCGCGTATTCCCCGTCGCCGGCAAAGGCAGGCAGCCACATGAAAAGCCAGGCACCGATAAAGATCAATTGCTTTTTCATGCGCTTATTTTTTCTTTTTAAACACTATTTGCTCCGCCTGCTTTGATACGACCAGGTTAAAAAATTCCCGCAGCATTTCATATTCTTCGGGGAGAAAATAGGCTCTTTCCATGCGGACACGGCTGCGGAAAGAAATGCCGTTGCCCGACTGGGAGACCCGGTATTCAAATACCCCGTCGCCGTTTTCATTCATTTTCACCACCATGGATTTCGGCAGTTCATCCACTTCATAGCCCACCGGCACTTCCATCTGGAGATTGTAGGTCAGGTCGTACCCGTACGGCATTTCCACGGGATAAGAGCGCTCAGCCGACTTAAAGGGATTTTCCTTAAACGTTTCGCCCAGCATGGGATTAAAGTAAATAATATCCTGCTTTTCCTCCAGCAGGTCAAATTCATATTTCAGTCCCAGTACCTCATCGTATTTCTCCAGCGAGTCCACCATTAAATTCGAAATGGTCGCATCCGGCCCGAAGGATTTTTTAATATCCTTCACCAGCTCTTCTTTCCCTTTTTCCCTGATCCGTTCGCGTAACCTGAGTGACTCATAATAACCGGGAACCTGGTTAATACTCCCCACGATATTCCCCTTATCATCATTGATCACGAACACGCTGGTGGTTTTTACCTCTTTTAAGGTATCGCTCTCAAAATACAGTGCCGTGGCTTCATTGCTTATTTCCCGGGCATGCCCGTTGTAACAACGGACAGGCAGCCGGCCAAAGCCCAGCAGCGGCACACTGGCATCCAGGAACACCGTGCGGTTGTCCAGCTCAGCTTTCACCACCACATAATTGTACTGCGACATCAGGGGGTACAATTCATAACTCACCCCGTGGGAACGGGTACTCAGCATTACCGGGGAGGCCGGGACCCCTTCATGGCGCAGCATAGCGGTCAGCAGCAGGTTGATCTCCGCAACCGAGCCATTGCGGGATTTGTACACGTTTTTAAGCGGCTGTGACGCATACAAAGCTGATTGATCAGTGCAGGTGAAATTGCCCCGGACATATGCAAAAATTCTCCTCGCCTTTTCCTCCTTTGTAGAAGCCCCGAGGGTAACCGCGTTCATTTCATCATTCATCCAGCCATTGTCCCGCGACAGCTTTTGCCCGAAATCTTCGTCATCGAGCATCTTCTGCGCCACTTTGGGCCAGGACTCCAAATAGCTATGGTAACTCAGCGGCGGTCTTCGTTCAGCCAGCTGAAATTCTATCCGCGCCAGGTGATTTCTGAGTGTTGATGTGTAATTTTCCTCTTTTAAAGCTGGCACCTGTTTGATCACCCAGCGGTAATCATCCACATTGGCGTTAAACTGGTAACGTTCCGTAGCGCCGGTTCCGCCATTGTCCACCACCACGAAGGACGTGGAGCGGGTATCTTTCTTTGTTATATCATAGGTTTTATATCCGCGGGTGAGGAATGTGTACCGCAGAAATTCCGGGATGGATACATTGTATTCGCTCCAGAGGCGGGGATATTCACCCTGGAAATTCCAGGGCTGCAGGTTGAAAAGGAAATCTGACTTGATGGTATATTCATATTCAATGATCGAGCCTTCTTTGACATTGGGCATAGTGAATTTTTTCACGATCCATTGCTTGTTCATTTTATCCGTGAATACAGAACTCTTTGTTTCGAGTTTGGTTTCCACCAGTTTCCCGTTTTCCAAGTTATAGGTTATCCCCCGTACCCGGTCCAGTTCTTCCTCATTACTACCGCTTTTATAAAGGGAGAGGCTCACATTGGCTGCTTCAAACCCGTTTTTGTTCAGGATATGCACCCTCGAGTAATGCTTGTAAACCAGGGAAAAACCAAATTTGGAATTTCCCTCGATCTCCGTCCTGCCAATATCCGCAATGAACACCGCATTGGCATTGCTGTCAATCGGGTAAATGGTTGTTGCAAAATCCTTTTCTGATACATTTCCATATTTTACGGGAGATTTGTCCTGGGAGTACGAGCAGAGGCTGCATATACTGATAACCAGTGACAGGAGGACAGGCTTTGAACTCATAGTGATGGTTTTGTGGTTAAATTCGCAGAACGAAGCCCAATTATACAAAAAAGTTGGAAAAAGTCCGGAAGATTAAAATCAGCCGGCCGACTAATAATAAACAGCCTTATTTATCCTGAACAACTTAGAACAGCATACCACCTTTATTAAGTTGGCCGCCCGGCGCCTTGGGTTTGCCTATTGCGGTATTGCCCGGGCGCAAAAACTGGAAGAGGATGCCCGAAGGCTGGAGTCATGGCTGAATAAAGGAATGCAGGGAACCATGCAGTATATGGAAAACCACTTCGAGCTTCGCGTGGACCCTGCCCGGCTGGTACCCGGGGCTAAATCGGTGATCACCCTGCTATTAAATTATTTCCCCGCTGCTCAGCAGGATGCTGCAGCCCCCCGGATTTCCAGGTATGCATGGGGGAAAGATTATCATACCGTGATCCGTAAAAAACTGGCAGAGTTACTCGATGCGATCCGTTCCGAAACCGGTGAGATCAATGGAAGGGGTTTTGTGGATTCTGCCCCGGTCCTCGAGCGGGCCTGGGCGCAGAAAAGCGGGCTGGGATGGGTCGGGAAAAACGGGAACCTCCTTACCCGGGGAAGCGGCTCCTTTTTCTTTATCGCCACCCTGATCACGGACCTGGAACTGGACTACGATGACCCTTATGCGAAAGATTATTGCGGCAGTTGCACCCGTTGCCTTGATGCCTGCCCTACCGGCGCCATACTTCCCGGTAAAGTAATTGACGGAAGTAAATGCATTTCTTATTTCACCATTGAACTGAAGGAAACACTGATCCCCGGTTCGGTAAAGGGGAAATTTGATAACTGGATGTTCGGTTGTGATACCTGCCAGGAGGTCTGTCCCTGGAACCGGTTTGCCCGGCCCAACCAGGAAGAAGCCTTCACGCCCCTGCCGGAAATACTCCATCTTTCCACCAAAGAATGGGAGATGATGAGCGAAACATCATTCCGGAAAATATTCCGGGAATCCCCGCTGAAAAGGGCCAAATGGTCCGGTATCCGGCGCAACCTGAAATTTATCCGGGAAACTTAGAATCCCCAGCCCAGTTTCAACGACAGGGCCCTGAAATTATATTTAAAGGATTCTTTATTCTCCGGGCAGGGCGGGTTGAAACAGGGATAAACAGTGGTTACTTCCTCCCGGTGCATTTTATTGCTGAACCCGAGTTGAAGCAGGACTGCATCGTTTTGCTTTCCGACCCCTATCTTATAACCGAAACCCGCATTCCAGTATAAACCCGGAATCATTTTCGGCGCGGCTGTTTCCCACCCATAGCTGATATACCCCCGGGAATCACCCCAGGGAAAATTGGCGCCTGCCCCGGATGAAAAATAAAATTTCCGGCGGGGCGCGATCTGGAAGCCCCTTTCCACTTCCCAGAACAGGGGAATGCTGCGTTGTTTATACCAGTCGATCCCTGTACCGATCCCGGTAAACCAGTTTTGCCAGCTGATCCCGTTGATCGTTTGCACCTGGGGCGCATTTGCGTGGCCCCCCACCAGGATCCCTGCCGTGTTCTGAGAAGAAAAACGGGGCTTACCCTGTGCGGAAATCGTGTACGAAGCAGCCAGCAGGCAAACCAGGAACAAACTTTTTTTCATACTCACTTATTACGGTTAACAGAAATTTTACTGCGCAGGCTCAGGCTGGCCGGGTCGCTGTAATCATATTGGTACAAGCCGTCCTTTGCCACCACGATCAGGTTATTGTTCCAGGCAATGGCATCATAGGTTTCGAGCCCGGTAATATGCTTTTTCAACTGAAGGTTGTTGGGGTTGGCCGCATCATACATTTTCAGACCGTCCCTGCCATCGCAGATAAACAAAAGGTCACCAGACTTGGAAAGGCCATGCGGGTTGGTCATGGTATAGGAATGCAGCAGGAATGGCGAACTCATGCTGGTAATATCCAGCACATCCAGCTGGTTGCTGGTGCCAAAACAGGCCGAGCCATCGCGCAGGGTAACATACGCATAATTTCCATCAGCGATCACCGGGTCACAGGACCGGGCATGCTGGAATTGTCCTTCCTGCACCGGCACAGCAGGATTACTGATATCATAGATAAACATACCGGTAGAAGAACCGATAAATAATTTATTTCGGAACGGATAGAGGGTTTCAATATTCCAGGGCATGTTAACCACAGAGGCCTGCTGCGGATCCAGCGGGTTGCCGAGGGAGTAGGTACGCAGCTGCCGGCTGTTCAGGCAATACATATAATTGTCCACGACAGAAAAACGGGCCATCGAACCGGCGATACCCGCCTGGTTGCCGCCATTCGCATTATTTTGCATTCCCCCCGCACCGGCAGTGGCGTAGAGCATCACATCCTTTCTTTGCCAGGAAAGATAAGCGCTGTAATCCACCGTGGTATCTTTCCGGACCCAGTCCACAATGACCCGGCTGCTGTCTGCGACAAAACTGCCGCCATAGTTACGCGCCGGGAAAACCATCGGGATGTATTTCTCAAACCGGGCGGCCAGCGGATTCGTAATATCAACTACCACCAAGTCAGTATAGAGATCGGCATAAAGCGTATGACCTTTTACCGCGATATCCAGGTTACCGGGTATATTGATAAATGCTTTCAGGACCGGGTTGGCGGGGTTGCTGTTATCGATAACATGCACGCCCTTGTCCACTTCATTCAGGAAAATATAATTCCCGGTAATAAATAACTTACCCGGCGACTCAACCTGCTGCGGATCATTGGACCGGATATTGGTATATACGGCTGCCTTGCTCTGGTACACCGGGATGGCCATGGTGTATGTGTACAGGATCTTATCCTTAAGACAGGATTGAAACAAGAAGGCCGTAAAGAACAGCAGCAGGGCCAAATACTTTTTCATACTGATCATTTGAAGTGTTGACAACCGGCGTTTTCCAACCGTTGCACGGTTTATTTTTTAATCATCCAGCGCAGCTGCAGCCCGTAGCTGCCCAGGTGATTGAACTCCGGGGGATTTTGCTTTTGCAGCTTGCTGAAATGGTAGTTGTAGTAGAGCCCGGCCGACAAAGGATGTTTTTTACCCGGGAACAGGAGAGCGGAAATACCGGTCTGGTAAGCCAGGCTGAACGTATTATAGACTGTCTTATCCCGGAAAAACAGCCGCTCCGGCCGGTCATAAACCAGGGCCCTGCTGCCGGTCAGCACCGAGGGCAGCAGCCCGTTTTCCCATTCCAGCACGGGCATATGCCGCCCCTGGTTCAGTTGCCAGTGAAATAACAGGGGCAGCTGCAGGTAATAATACCGGTTGTTGTACCGGGACTGGCTCCCGGTACGATAATAACCATCACGTATAACCGAAAAATAGGGACCCGCCAGGGTTTTCGTGCTGTCTACAAAGACCCCCACCCGTTGTTTGCCGGAATAAAAGGCCAGGTTCAGCCCTGCTGAAAAAGCGGTTCTCCTGCCCAGTTTCCGTTTGGCATACCCTCCTATATGCAGGGCCGGTCCTTTCAGCGGAATGGAATCCGCGAAACTTACAAAAGGGGTACTCCCGGGATTGGGATTGTTCATACCCGACTGGTAACTGTCCAATCTCTTTTCACCGAAAACGGCCAGGTTCCCATTGGTCAGCTTAGATTCACCGATGGCGAAACTGAAACCGGTTTCCCATTTATGTTTCGCTTCCTTCTTTTTCTTTTTGACCGGAGGCTCCGCTTCGTTCTGTGCAAGTGCCTGTGATACCGTATCCACGGCAGGGACCGGCTCCCCGTTGTTTACGGCTGTCGTCACAGGTTTGATGTCTTTTTTTCCAGCCAGCGGCTCCCCGGCTGGCACTGCGGGGGACGGGGCATCTGCCGTGAGGGGTTCACCTGTTTTAGCAGGTAAAAGAGGCGATGCGGGGGTATTATTATTTTGAGCAGGAAATTTTTTCTTCTCCCCGCTTTCAGAATTATTTACCGCAACAGGTATAACTGGCGCGGATATTCTTTTGAAGCGGTCAATTTTGTTTTTGCTTTTAGCAGCAGCAGTGACCCGCTTCTTTTCATCTTTATGGCCCGTTACCGGGAATACATCCTGCCGGTTGCCGTTATCATCGCCAGCGGCAGGCGCTACCTTTGTTTCCCCCTTTTTCCTTTCAAGATTTATTTCAGGTTGCCTGTCTCCCGTATGTGCAGGTATTACGGTTGCCCGAACAGGAGATTCATTTTTGCCGATCGAACGGGTTAGGGGATGGCCGGAATTTCCCATCCACCACCAGCCGGCGATGCCAAAGAGCAGGAGGCTGCCCAGGGTAAACCAGAAAAAAATAATTCTTCTTCTTTTTTGTTCCCGGATGCGGCGCTCCACCTCCGGCCATACGGGAGCAGAGGGCTGCAGGCGGAATTCCCCCATTTTTTCGGCGATCCCTTTTTCAAATTCATTTTCCCGCATAAAGTCCATTTTTTATTAATGAATTTTTCTCCACCCAACTGATCAGCAGGTTCCGGGCCCTCGCATACTGCGAACGGGAAGTACCGTCGGTTATACCCAGCATCTCCCCGATCTCCACATGGGAATATCCTTCCACGGCATGGAGGTTGAAAATGGCCTGGTAACCGGTGGGTAACTGCCGGATCAGTTCCGCCAGTTCTTTGGCAGACATCGCCACTTCCGCATCGTTGTCCGTGACCGGGTGCAGGGCATCATTGGTGTCAAAGGAAAGATCGGTCCGGTACCGGCTGTGTTTCTTTAAAAAATTCAGCCCGGTGGTCACCATGATCCGCCGGATCCAGGCGCCCAGTTCCCCCTCGAACTTATAAGTATGCAGGTACTGGTACACTTTTACAAAGCCGTCCTGCAGTACATCTTCCGCATCGGCCAGCGATTTGGTATAGCGGTAACATACCCCCAGCATCTGCCCGGAAAACCGGTCAAACAGTTCTTTCTGGGCAGCCGGTTTGCCTTTGAGGCAGTTCCGTACCAATTGGCGTTCATCCATGTTTGCGTATACAGATTGACTGACAACCGGGGCCTGCCAACCGTTGCATGGCCCCGCGGCGGGTCAGAAATCATTTTCCTGCTGCAGGTATTGCAGTTGTTTCACAAAAGCGGCCCAGGTTTTTTTTACATCCGGGTGTTTATAATATTTGTAGAAGAGTTGCCGGGTTTCGGCCAGGTTCTTTCCGAAGGAATAATAATAAACAACCAGGTTCAGGGCTATTTCCTTGCGGAGACCATTATCCTGGGCAATATCATCTTCCAGCGGCTGGTAGGGTTGCTCCCCCAGTTTATCTAAGTTATCCAGGATAATTGTTTTCAGTTCGGGATCGCCGGGCTGAACCAGCATTTTCCCCCTGTTATACCGGAGCAGGATCGTACTGATTGAAAGCGGGGCCCCGTCCGTGCTGTCTTCATACCCGCAGGCAAAACAGGTGAAGAAATAGCCAAATTGTTCGTGGAAATCGTAAATGAATTCTTTTTCCTTCGTGATGATCGTATTGCCCGCAAATAATTTAGCGGCCTGCTGGTATTTGTTCGGGGCAATGTTTTTAAATACATAGATCTCATCACAACAATGGGCGCCGCCGGTAAAATTGGAGATCAGCAGCTCCTTTTTCCCGTCGTTATCCATATCGGAGAATGCATGATCCGCATAAGGGGAAGGGCCGTTTTCGTCCGGTGCAAAACTCTTCATCAGCGCCGAAAGCGAACGGGTCTTCCGGTCTTTCAGGATCAGCAAAATCTTTCCGGGGGATTTGCTCTTTTCCCCTTCCTGGAAAAAGACCGTGGTAGGGTCAGTGGGAATGTCGAGGGCACTGTCCCGGGCGAACATAAGGGTATCGGCGGGCACCTGGGCCCGGCATAGAAGGGCTGCCAAAACAGCCAAAACCAAAACTGGGATATTTTTCAAGGAACACATAGCCCGGATTTCTCCATAAAGGTAGAAAAAAGAGAATCATCCGGGCAAACAACCGGGTTAAAACGTTTATCCCTGCTCAACAGACGGACCATTAATACACAATGGGGACAATCACCCGGGTCATATCCCATTCAATCACCATAAAACCGGACTCAAGAAAACGGATGGTCAGCTGCTCCACCACCCCGCCTGTTTTTTGGACCGGTACTTTCACCGACGCCACATCCTTATCCTTGTATTTACCATAACTGAAAGCGCCCCACTGGCCTAACTGGCTATTCAGAATGATCGTCCATTCTGTTTCGCCGGGGATGGCAAATAAGGTGTACGTGCCGGCTTTCACATCCGCGCCGCCGAACTTCAGGTCATGGGCGAAACTGATCGTAGTAGCCTCATCGGCCCCCACCCGCCATACCACTCCGAATTTTTCCAGTGTACCAAATACATCGCGGCCCTTTTTATAAGGGCGCCCGTAAGTAACTTTTGTATTGGCGTTACTAACCGTATCATGCGGGCTTTTCCGCGTGGCGTCCTGCGCCTCGCAACCGAAGGCGGTGAAGACAGAGAGGAGGAGGAGAAGTTTTTTCATGTTAGTTGTTTTTGTAATGGTCAGGCCGCTACTGAGCGGCCAGACCGCTATATTAAAGTTAAGTTCCGGAAAGCCGAACCCCTTGCCGTTTATCAAATTCCGGGCCGCAGCATTTTATTCGAGGAACTTCTTCAGTTTGCCCAGTCCCTGCTCCATCAGGGGACCGTATCTCTTCTCTAACAGCAGGCTGGAGAATTTTTCCCAGGGATACCAGTTCAGGTGAAAGTCCATATACCACTGCACGGTAAGCCGGCCATTACCTGTTTGCAGCAGGTTCCAGCCCATCGATGCTCTTTCCGTATTTTTCGCAGAGTGAGCTGCCATAACCGTTGTATCCGTAAACCCGGTGATCATTAATGCCTGATTGCCTGGCATCCGGACCCCTTTCACCACGCCATCCGCCTTGTATAACTCAAGGGTATCCGCACCCGGATACCAGTTCTTCCAGTTGGCCGGATCACTGATCTGGTGCAGTACGGAATCGCGGGTGCTGCGGATATCCACTGCTTTGGATATCCGGATATGGGAAGGGAAAAAAAGGGAAATGCCCGTGATCAGCAGGAAGAAAAAAAAGAAACTGATAAGAGCCAGTTTGAGAAGTCGCATAAACGATAAAATTTTTCAGCCCGGGCAGGCGGTTATTCCCATTTCAATACTTTGACGGCAATTGCATAAAAGATCAGCATCCAGATACTGAGGATCCCGATCTCTTTCCCGCAATCGAAGATACTCAGTCCCTCAAAAGATATCTTGCGCACGGCATCATTGTATTGCGTCAGCGGAAGGACCCGGCAGATCTCCTGCAGCCATCCGGGAAACACCTCGATGGTAAAAAAAGTTCCGGACAACATCATTTGAGGGAACCCGAAGAGATTAATCAGCAGCGGGATGGACGTATCGTTCTTCGCAATGCTGCTGAAGATCAGTCCCACCCCCATCAGCAGGAAGAGCATGACAATGGTCATTAAAATGATCTCGATAAAGGTAAAGAACCCGTTCTGCAGGGTAAAGTTCATAAAGAAATGACCGAAGAGCAGTAAAACCACCACACTCAGCAACTGGAAGAACAGGCGGCTCATGCCCACACCGAGGAGGATATTGATCCGGTTGACCGGGGAGGCATAAAACCGTTTCAATACAAGTTGCTCCCGCATATTGAAAAAAGTAAAGGCAATCCCGAAGAGGGTGGAAAATAAAACAGAAAAACCAAGTTGCCCCGGCAAGATGAAATCGATCTGGCGGTACTTGCGTACTTTATCGATCCGGGGTTCTTCAATCTCGACATAGGACCCGTAGCTGCTGTTCAGCGCTTTTTCCAGTTGCAGCTTGGCCAGATCCAGCGCCGGTATAAAAGAATAAATGGTATTGGAACTGGCCGTGGTGGAATAGATCCCGATCTTATAATGTGGCTTTCCTGTACTGTCCTGCTCTTTCCGGATATCCATGACGGCGGTCAGTTTTCCTTTGATCAGTTCTTTCCGGAGTTCAGCCGAATCCGTGAACTTCACGATCTTAACTCCCGGAATTTTCAGTAAACTCTTGTAGAACAGGTCAGCGGTGTCCGCCTCATGTGCTAAGGCGACCCGGTAATTCGGTCCGCCCCCGTTCCCAAATGCGCCGAAAATCATCACGAAAATGATGGGGAAGATGATGCTGAAGATAATGGCGCTGGGATGGGCAAAAATGGCTTTGAAACTGGCCCGGGTAATGGCCCATAGCGCTCTTGACTGGCTATAAGGAAGTGGTTCCTGTTTCATACGGTTACAAATGTATTTATTTACGCTACAAGGCGGAAATTTAAGATATTTGCGGACGAATGAATACCGCTTACCTGCTGACGGGCAGCAATATGGGCGACAGGGCCGGCTTCCTGTCCGGTGCACTGCAGTTGATCCGTGAACAATGCGGCCCTGTTCCGTCTGTCTCTTCCATTTATGAAACAGCGGCCTGGGGCAAAACGGACCAGCCGGCTTTCCTGAACCAGGCCCTTCAGCTTCACACAGCCTTAAACGCCCGGCAACTGATCCGCCGCCTCCTGAAAATTGAAAAGCAACTGGGCAGGGTCCGCAAAGAAAAATACGGGCCCCGGCTGATTGATATCGATATCCTGCTCTTTAATGACGAGGTCCATCACTATGAGCTGCTGAAACTTCCCCATCCCGAATTACCCAACCGTCGTTTCGCCTTATTACCGCTCAGTGAAATTGCGGCTGAATTGCTGCACCCGGTCAGCGGGAAAACCATCCGCCAACTGCTCGCCGCCTGCCCCGACCCCCTTGAGGTAAAAAAGGTATCCTGATTTTTTCCACAATCTTTCCGTCAGAAGTCAGCAGCCCTTGCATTTAAAGTATTTTGCGGCCACTTCCGGTTGTACGGCCGCACCTATTTTATTATTCAGTTCATGCATTACCATTTTATCACCATAGAAGGAAATATCGGGGCGGGAAAAACCACCCTGGCCCATTTACTCAGCAAGCATTATAATGCAAGGCTGATCCTGGAACAGTTCGCGGACAATCCCTTCCTGCCCAAATTTTATGAAAAGCCGGAACAATACGCTTTCCCGCTGGAATTGTTTTTTATGGCCGAACGGTTTAAGCAATTGAAAGAACTGCTGCAGCAGAAAGACATGTTCCAGAGCCTGACCATTTCCGATTACCTGTTTACCAAATGCCTGCTATTCGCCAAAGTAACCCTGCCCGAGGACGAGTTCCGCCTCTACCAGCGGCTTTTTGAGATCATTCACCAGCAGCTGATCCAGCCTGATATCCTGATCTACCTGCATGCCCCGGTGTCCAAACTGCAATCGAATATCAAAAAGCGCAACCGGGAATACGAACAGAATATCCAGGACGATTACCTGTTCAATATCCAGGAGACCTACACCCATTATATCAAGCAGCACAATATAAAAACCCTGTTCGTGGATGCCAGCAATGCCGATTTCCTGGGCAATGAAAAACACCTGCAGGTGATCCTCGATGCCCTCGATAAAGAGTATGAGGAGGGACAATATTACCTGACACTTCCATGAGTAACCCTTTCGCGATAACCAAAAAACACTGGCCCCTCCTCAACAATGAATTTTCCTGGTTCATCACGGCCCGTATCCTGTTTATTGCCGGGCTGCGGATGACACCGGTATTGCTGGGCTGGCGCTTATATGAGATCACCGGGAGTAAGCTGGCCCTCGGTATTCTCGGTTTATCGGAAGTAATCCCGGCCATTGCCCTGGCCCTGCCCGCCGGGGTGCGGGTGGACCGGAGCAATAAACACCGGCTGATCAGCACCTGTATCGCTCTTTATTTCTTCCTGATGCTGGGACTGGGAGTGGTGACCGCTCCCTGGATGCAGACCCGGTTTGCGAGACCTGTAATCGAATGGAGTATTTATATCCTGGTATTCGGCACCGGGGCGGTCCGCGCTTTTGCCGGCCCGGCCTTTAATGCTTTCCTTGCACAACTGGTACCTCAGGAATCGCTGGTAAAAGCCATTTCTATCAACAGCATGGTCTGGCTGATCGCTGCTGTGGCAGGTCCCGCCATCGCCGGTGTGCTGATGGGTTATACCAATATCACGATCGCCTTTGTGCCGGTCTGCGCATTGGTTGGGATTTCTTTCCTGCTCTTTCAGAAAATAAAACCCAAACCGGTCAGCTGGCAGGGAACCAGCAAAACATGGGAAGGCGTAAAAGAAGGGCTGCGTTTTGTCTTTCATAATAAAGCCCTGCTTGGCGCCATGAGCCTGGATATGTTTGCTGTTTTGTTTGGCGGCGCCATTGCCTTATTGCCCGCCTTTGCCAGCGATATCCTGAAAGTGGGCCCCGTGGGACTGGGCTGGCTGGTATCAGCCACCTATCTCGGGAACTTCCTGGCCATAGCCTGGCTTACTTCACACCCTTTAAAAAAGAAACAGGGACTTACCTTATTATATGTAGTGGCCGGCTTCGGTCTTTGTATCCTGGTCTTTGCGATCTCCGAAAATTTCTGGCTGAGTTTTGCCGCCCTGCTCGCCAGCGGATTGTTTGACGGGGTCAGCGTGATCATCCGCGGCACCATCGTGCAGATCTTTGTGCCCGATGAAATGCGGGGGCGTGTGTCTTCGGTCAATTCCATTTTCATCAATTCATCCAATGAACTGGGCCAGTTTGAAAGCGGGGTCGCCGCAACAGCGCTGGGCACGGTTCCCTCGGTAATCTTCGGCGGTTGTATGACCCTGCTGGTAGTGGTGGTTACCTGGTTTAAGGCGCCGGGGCTGAGGAGGTTTGAGTATTAGGGAGGGTTCAATAGGGTTCAATAGGTTTAAAAGGTTTAATAGGTTCAAGAGGTTGCCAGTATCAAAGTGGATATTGAGGCCATATCTGATGTTTGGATCGTTCACTAAATAAGCGTGTCCCCCGGTAAATACATCGTACTTTCTTCTGTGATTGTCTGAGTAATTGAGAGGGTTCAATAGGTTCAAGAGGTTTGTAAGGTTTAATAGGTTCAAGAGGTTGCGGGTATCAAAGATGGGTATTGCGACCATACCTGATCTTCTGGATAGCTCGCTAAACACGCATGTTCTCCGGTAAAAAAATCATTGTACCTTTCTTAATAGAAATGGATCAGGACCAACCCCTTCATCTTTTTCTCCGATCTGAGTTCAGAACCTTTTAAACCTCTTGAACCTATTAAACCTCTAAAACCTGCCAGTATATGAACCGCCGCTCCTTCCTCCAGCAATCCGCCTTCAGCTTTGGCGCCCTGACCTTTCTGCAAAAGGATATTTTAACGGCCTTGTTCCAGGAACCCTGGAAGATCAGCATGCTCACAGATGAGATCGGGATCTTTACTGAGAAAGGAGGCACGATCGCTTTTTATTTATCTAAAAAAGGGATCGCGGTGGTGGATGCACAGTTCCCCGACCAGAGCAAACACCTGATCGATGAACTGAAGAAGAAAAGTGAAAAGCCTTTTAAACTGCTGATCAATACACACCACCACGGGGATCATACGGCGGGTAATATTTCTTTCAAAGGCCTGGTGGAACATGTGCTGGCCCATGCCAATTCGAGGATCAACCAGGAGCATTCAGCGAAACAAAGCAAAAACGAGGACCAACAACTTTATCCCGACCAGACCTATACCGATACCTGGTGTGAGAAACTGGGCAAGGAGAATATCTGCCTGTATTATTACGGGGCGGCGCATACCAATGGCGACAGTTTTGTGCATTTCCAGCACGCAAATATTGTGCATTGCGGCGACCTGGTCTTTAACCGCCGCCATCCCTATGTGGACCGGGCCGCCGGCGCCAATATCAAAAGCTGGATGGAGGTCCTGGATAAAGCGCTGAACCAGTTCGACAGCAAAACCCGCTTTGTATTTGGCCACTCCGGTCCGGGTTATGAGATCACCGGCAAGACCAGTGATTTAACGGCCTTCCGCGATTACCTCGGCAATGTGCTGAAATTTGTAGAAGGTGAAATAAAGGCCGGTAAGACGAAGGAAGAAATTCTAAAAGCCACGATCATTCCCGGCGGGGAAGAATGGAAGTCCGATGGAATACAAAGGCCCCTGACCGCAGCCTGGGAGGAACTGAAAGTTTTGAGCTGAGAGGAACGAGTTGGGAGCTCTGAGCTACGAGCTGTGAGCTATGAGCCACGAGCTGCGAGCTAACGGATGGCATACAGCAGCCATTGACCGGAGCCTGAAGGCTTAATCAACCAGCAAATCAGCCTGCAAATAAACAATGAATCAATCAGGTGATCCGCTAATCAGATGATGTATAAATAATTCCGGAAACCGAAAATTGGCTAATTGGCTAATTGAATAATTGACTCATTTCTTCTTCTCCGCCTCCAGCAATCTCTCCAGCACATAATAGGTGATCGGGCAAAACGTGGAATTCTTCAGCGTCAGCGGCTGCCGTTTGATGATCACATCCTCATCGGTGTAAGGGAAACGCTGGCAATCGGAGGGCCGCTGGTCATAGATAGCGCAATAATTATCGGCGCCAAGAAAGGGACAGGGACCGGACCGGACCACGTAATCGCCATCTTCATCCACTTTGAGGTAGGTTTCGATGAACTCGCTTTCCCGCATCCGCAGGTGTTTACTGATGCGCTTGATATCGGGTGTCTTGAACCGGGGCGAGAAATTTTTACAGCAATTGGCACATTGCAGGCAATCCACCTGGCTGAAAGCCTCCTCATGGAAACCCGGCAATTGCCGTAAAACAGTGTTTTTATCCGCCCGGTGCAAGTATTGCTTGTAGAGCTTTTGCCGCTCCTTTGATTTCTTCTCCCAGTTTTGCAGAATATTCCCCGCCATTTGGCAAAGAACGGTATTTCACGGCTTATCCCCAGCTTCTGCGGGACCCCTTTTTTCTCGGGGCCCTGTCGTAACTTTGCCGGGCAAAAAAGTCGAACCGTCACCCCCGGCCAAATGAATCAGCCTTACACCGTATCCCTGACCGTTTTGCCCCGTTTGACTGCCCTGACTTAGTTTTCAGAACCTATATTTTTATTACATATGAACCTGACTGCACAGCAATCCAATGAATTCGTAACCCGGCATATCGGTCCCCGTGAAGCGGAAACCCGGTCCATGCTGAAAACGATTGGCGAAACCAGTTTGTCCTCCCTGATTGACAAAACCGTTCCCGCCGGTATCCGGATGGCGAAGGCCCTGAATGTCCCGCCGGCCATGAGTGAACACGAGTACCTGAAACATATCGCGGAAGTAGCGCAGAAAAACAAACTATTCAGCAACTATATCGGGCAGGGATATTATGATACCATCGTTCCTTCCGTCATCCTGCGGAATGTTTTTGAAAACCCGGGATGGTACACTCAGTACACGCCCTACCAGGCCGAAATTTCCCAGGGACGCCTCGAAAGCCTGCTGAATTTCCAGACCATGGTAAGCGACCTGACCGCTTTACCCGTTGCCAACGCTTCTTTACTGGATGAAGCCACGGCCGCTGCCGAAGCCATGACCATGTTTTTCCATGCCCTGAATAAACAGGACAATAAGGAAAGACCCCGGTTCTTTGTGGACAAAGAGATTTTCCCGCAAACCATTGATGTATTAAAAACCCGGGCCATTCCCGTGGGTATCGAGATCGTGGAAGGGGATTATAAGACCGCGGCCATCGATGCATCCTATTTCGGCGCCATCGTGCAATACCCCAATAATAAGGGATCGGTTGAGGATTACCGCCAGTTTATTCAGACCGTACACCAGGCCGGCGCCTTCGTGGTGATGGCTACCGACCTGCTGGCCCTAACCCTGCTCACCCCTCCCGGTGAACTGGGCGCCGATGTGGCCGTTGGTTCCGCCCAGCGCTTTGGTGTTCCCCTTGGTTATGGCGGCCCCCATGCCGCTTTCTTCGCCACCAAAGACGATTTCAAACGCAATATGCCCGGCCGGATCATCGGGATCAGCATCGATGCCCAGGGTAACCGCGCTTTGCGGATGGCCCTGCAGACCCGTGAACAGCATATCAAACGCGAAAAAGCAACTTCAAATATTTGTACCGCGCAGGCCCTGCTGGCCAATATGGCGGCGATGTACGCGGTTTATCATGGCCCCGATGGACTGAAGAAGATCGCCAAACGGGTGGCCCTGTACACCCAAACCGTAGCCGATGCTATTGAAGAAAGAGGATTTGAACTCGCTTCCGGTTATTTCTTTGATACCATCGTGGTAAAAACCGATAAACTGGCCGCCATCAAAGAGAAAGCAGAACGCCAGCAGATCAACCTCCGTTATATAGATGCCACCCATATCGGCATCTCCCTCGATGAGACCACCGATGTGGCCGATCTCTTCGACCTGATCAATTGCTTCGAAAACGATAAGGACCCCGTGGCTTTTGCGATTGACCAGGATGGCGAGCCCGAACATATTCCCGCCGCCCTTTCCCGCAGCTCGCATTTCCTGGCGCACCCGGTATTCAATACCTACCGTAGCGAAAGCCAGATGATGCGCTATATCAAATACCTCGAGAACAAGGATCTTTCCCTGAATACTTCCATGATCTCCCTCGGCAGCTGCACCATGAAACTGAATGCCGCCACCGAAATGATGCCCCTGAGTTCGGCCCTTTGGAACCGGATCCATCCTTTTGCACCGGCCTCGCAAACCGGGGGGTACCAGTTTATCATTGATGAACTCAGCAAGTACCTCTGCGAGATCACGGCTTTTGATGCCTGCAGCCTGCAGCCCAACAGCGGCGCCCAGGGTGAATACACGGGCCTGCTCACGATCCGCGCTTTCCATGAAGCCAACGGCGATCATCACCGCAACGTGATGCTGATCCCCATTTCCGCCCACGGCACCAATCCCGCTTCCGCGGTGATGGCCGGGATGAAAGTGGTGGTGGTAAAAGCATTAGAGAACGGGTATATTGATGTGGAAGACCTGAAAGCGAAAGCTGCCCAGTACAGCAACGAACTGGCGGGTATCATGATCACCTATCCCAGTACCTACGGGGTGTATGAGGAAACTGTAAAAGACATCACCGATATCATTCACCAGCACGGCGGCCAGGTTTATATGGACGGTGCGAATATGAATGCACAGGTAGGACTCACCGCCCCCGGCCTGATCGGCGCGGATGTTTGTCACCTGAACCTGCACAAGACCTTTGCCATCCCGCATGGTGGCGGTGGTCCGGGTGTGGGCCCCATTTGTGTGAAAGCCCACCTGGCCAGCTACCTGCCGGGTCATGTGAACAATGGCAGTCATCATGCAGTTTCTGCCGCTCCCTTCGGATCCGCTTCCATCCTGCTGATCTCTTATGGTTATATCCGCCTCCTCGGCGCGGAAGGACTGAAAGCCGCGACGGAATACGCGATCCTGAATGCGAATTATATGCGGGCCCGGCTGGCCGGCAATTATGATATCCTGTACACCAACAGCAACGGGCAGTGCGCCCACGAGTTTATCGTGGACCTGCACCCTTTCAAAAAATCCGCCGAGATCGAAGCCGAGGATGTGGCCAAGCGCCTGATGGATTATGGGTTCCATGCGCCCACCCTGAGTTTCCCCGTGCACGGCACGATCATGATCGAGCCCACCGAGAGCGAGGATAAAGCGGAACTCGACCGTTTCTGTGACGCTTTACTCTCCATTCTCGATGAGATCAAAGCCATTGAGTCCGGCAAAGCCGATCCGAAAGACAACCTGCTGAAGAATGCACCGCATACCCAGTTTATGCTGACTGCTGACGAATGGACGCACAGCTATTCCCGCCAGGAAGCCGCCTTCCCCCTGCCCTATGTGGCGCAGCATAAATTCTGGCCTTCTATCGCCCGGGTGAATAATACCTACGGCGACCGGAACCTGGTTTGCCTTTGTGAGCCCGTGGAGAGTTATATGGTGGCCGAAGCGTGAGGTTGTTAGTAGGTAGTGGGGAGTAGGCAGTTTTTTGACAGCATTAAATCGTTGTGAAGCCGCGTTGTAAAAAAGTGAATGGTGAATAGTGAATGGTGAATGGGGCCTTCAATGAGAATTGAGCATTGAGAATTGAGCATTGAGTCTTCGTCGGGGATAGAGAACTTGGCTGCTCACCTCGCGGCGAAGCGGGCCGGCAGCTAGGCAATAGGTAGTAGGGAGCATTCAATTATGTGAAATCCTCTGTGGCCTGATTGGCCTATGTGGTAGAAAAAGTGAATAGGGAATAGTGAATGGTGAATGGGGCCTTCTGTGGACATTGCGTTTTGAAAATCGGAAATGACATTTTTAGACAGCCTCCTAGGAGGCCCTGACAACCTGCCTACCGGACAGGCAGGCTGACAACCGACAACTAAGTAGGCAGTAGGCAGTGGCTTCGAAAGAGGCTTAGTGCTTATTGACTGGCCGGCTTGGATAAATGAAAGATTTATAACATAGAAATTTAAAAGATAAATCAACGGGCTGTCCGGAATGGGCAGCCCTTTCTAATGGTGTAACAAGGGCTAACCCTGGGTCCCAGCCCCTCAGCCCGATATTTCATTGCGAAAATCGCTTGCAAGCTGCGGCATTTTTTTAGGCTAAATTTGTTTAATGAATGAAAGCTATAAGAATATCCAATGGGTTGTACAACGCAACCTGACAAGTCAATCTGATTTTGAACAATTAAAAAGTTCATGCGATAAAACCGGCGTCAAATTTATTGCGGTAGATATCATACCATTTACCGCGGAATTACCTTTATTTGACAGGAGCAGAGAATCCATTATCTATGGATCAACTACATTTAACAGCCTAGCTTCTAAAGATGTAAATCTAAGAAAAGGGCTTTTCTTTGACGAGGCAACATTCTCACTAGAAAACTATTTTAAAAAATGGGGCCATCATATGCTTAATTATGATGCGACTGTCACAACCTTTAATGAACTGATGGACGGCAACCCGTATAGCCCAGATAAGTTACTATTCATTCGTCCAAATGATGACAGCAAATCATTTGCAGGAGAAGTAAAACGGTTTGATGAAATTGAAAATTGGTATAATAGACTTAAAGTAGCTGAGAATACCAATCTTTCGCTTGAAAGTAAAATTGTGGTCTCAGAGCCATATAAAATTGACTATGAATGGCGACTTTGGATCATTAATAAAAAAGTTGTTGCTGCATCAAAGTATAGACAACATTTTAAACTGAGAAAAGAGGAAGGCTGCCCGGCTGATGTTGCTCTTTTTGCCGAAGAAAGATGCCAGGAGTATACCCCCCACGATGTCTTTGTAATGGATGTATGCCTATGTGGTGATGGATATTTTATTGTCGAATGCGGATGTATGAATGGCGCTGGTTTCTATAATGCAAACATTGACATTATTGTGGCCAATGTGACAAATTATTTCATGTCCTCAATCTAACTTGTCATCTCTTGAGGCCTCCGGCCCTGATAATTTGGATTATTCGATATGGGTTCTCTGGCAGGGCCAATCCAGGATAAAATCATAATTCCTAACCCGGACCAGCAGTGCCGAAGCCCCTATATCTTTCACCAGCAAAGAGCGAAATAATTCTTTTAAGACAAGCTGAACGAACTGTTCCCCTGATTCCTTCTGTAACCCGTTCAAATCCTGAGCGAGCCGCGGAAGCCCCGGGCGGCGTAGTAAGAAGAGGCGCCATTGTGATAGACGAAGACATGACCGTAGCGAAAATCAGCAAAGAGGGCGCCCCCGGGTTTTCGGATCGAAGGGGGTGTTTTAATCCAGCTTGATGTTTTTGTATCAAAGTTTCCCAGTTGCTGAAGGGCCCGGTATTCTTCCTCCGATAAAATTTCGATTCCCATTCCGGCAGCCATGTCCATTGCGGTATTTTCCGGTTTAAACTCTTTCCTGGAGTCCAATCCTTCCCGGTCGTAACAAACACTCCTGCGGCCAAGGGGACTTTCCGCTGCACAATCATAAAAAATGTATTCACCCGTCTTTTTATCATAGCCCACCACATCCGGTTCACCGCCGGTTCTTTCCATCTCAGCAAGCGACCACAGTTTGGCGGCGCCCAATTCCAGTCTCGCCTGCACATTGGTCCATTCAAGCCCTTTATGGCGGTTCTTATTTTTTTCAAACCGATTTTTCAGCAGGCTGAACAGCTCTTCGCGTTGTTTCCCTGACAACTCTTTTTTATTTTTTTTTGCCATATGCGTTATTTTGATTTAGTTATTATGATTTGCGAAAGGATAATCTGCGATGACAGCCAGGCTACTGTTAAGCCTGTGGCAGCTTCATATCTTCGCGAAGGCCCGTCCCCGCCCTGCAAGTAATCTTTCCCGCGGAATCGTTCCATACCAAATTTTTAAAACAGCTCATCGCTTTGCCATATAAGTCCGGGCAGCTGCAAGTTCAGGCCTGTCCGAAATTATGGGATCACTGATAGTATATTCCCTCGTTTTTAAAGGTATGGATTTCCTGTTCTTCCCCCGGCTTCCCCCATGTGAACGAAAACAGATTTTTCATTGAAAAGCAGGTTTAAAGAATCTGTATTTTTATCAGCCATCTAACGTCATTTCTTTTCAGGCAGCCGGAAATTTAACGCTGCTATATTCCGCATCGCTTACCCTGTTTAACCAGATGGTTTTTCCCTTTTGAGCCGGGGTTGCCGCAATATACGTAAAGCCACTCCCGGGTGATGCCCCATGCCAGTGCGCCACCCCGGGAAGGCATTTTATCACATCGCCCTTCTGAACAATTTGTACCGGCTTATCCTTTCCCTGGTAATAGCCGGCGCCTGCTGTAATAAGCAGGACCTGCCCGCCCGGGTGAATATGCCAGTCCAGTTTTGCGACTTGCATAAAGGTTGCAACAGCAATGCTGTAATTGACGATGCTGTCAGCCCCATTTAGTTCTTTAAGCCAGACTGTTCCGGTGTGATTATCAGTGGCGGCTATTTCGCCTTTGGGAAAAATGGGACTGTCCTGTGCAGCCATTTGAAGGGAAAAAGCAGCAATGAATAAGGTTGCAACCAATAAATGTTTCATAATTTGCCTGTTATTTTTTTTCAATGCCGGGCAGGATGGCGTAATAACCTGTTCTTCATTCCTGCCTTTCAAACCTCTCAATTATTGCCAGGTCAATCAGCGCCCCCAATCCGATCCCGATTCCATACATTACAATATCCCAGGGGTCAAAGGTCCGGCCAAGAAATTCAATTTTATAAAATTGCAGTATTTCGACCGTTGTCCCAACGAAAAAAGTAACGATTGCCCCTGAGATACGGGCCCACTTAACAGCCATGTACTTTCTCAGCGAAATTTGCAACAATAAGAACAGGTTCATCGGCAGCAGGATATCAATCAAATAACCCCGCATAAAATCCCTGAATATCCCCCGGTAGCCAGGCCCGATTATAAAATGTAAAAGCCCAACGAAAAGGGAAATGGCGACAATTATATAGACGCTTTTCTTATTTTTCATCCTGTTAAATATAACCCGTCGGCGTAGCTTTACATCAGTTATCTGATTGTATTTGTTTCAGTAAGATGGCACCATCCCTTTGCAAATACTTTTGCTCGCTGATATTTTAGTTACTTTGAATGTAGTCTTCCAAGACTTCAATGGCGCCCTTTATATAATTAACTTTTAACCTGTATAGCTTTTGCTCTTCCCATTGCCTGTTATATGTACTTATTGCAACAATATAATTTCCGTTATTGCCAACGGGATACATTGGAAAGGGAGCTCCGGGTAAAGGGTTAACGATCTCTTTATTTTCTATATATGCCTGCTTTTTAACCAAACTATCAATTTGCGCCTCAATTTTGTATTCATTCTCTACTTCGGCGTCAAACTTGTTTTCCCACCCTTTCCCATATTCGTTTTCGATTAGCTTATAAGTCTTATCATTTTCTCTCTTAACGCTGTCTTCCAATTGCTGGGTCACAATACAACCAGCAACTGAGTAAATTTCAATTTTCCATTTTTGCTGTATAATACTGCTTGCATTTCTTCGAGTATCATCCCGCAATCCGTAAGTGAGTAGCCGATATTTATATGAATTCGCAGGCTTTTGTGCAGTCACATAAGGGACTATCAAAACTACCATGAAAACCAGCAGTATAATTTTTTTTAGTGCCATAAGTGAAATGCCACAAATTTCTTCCTCCGTAAATTTATGACATTATATGCTTCCTATAAAGACGTTGTCGCGTTGAAAATCAGTCGCTTAATTCTGCAGACCCTGCAGCCTTTGAAGAATTATACAGAGAGCCCCTTATAGTCAGGCAGAATGCCGCCTGCTGAGCTTCGCCATAGAACCTTTTCTACCCAGGTTATATTTATTAAATTCATTCTTTCCCGATATATAAAATACTTACAATTGAATAGAAAACATCAGTCCCAATACTTGTTGTAATTTTCACTTTAGCACTATTCATCCCACCAAGTCATTATTTCGTCTGTGAGCTTTTCTGCATCAAAATCCGTTTTAAACAAACCATAAGTCACGCACAATTCGCTTTCGATAATTCGTTTGATTTTCAATTCAGTTTGTCCTGCTGAAAGGTTAGTCAAAATCTTCTCTGACAGATTTTCAAAATCATCTTTAGAAGACATGTTAATCAAATTCCATGACTTTATCAGCTTTGACAATTCAGCTTTTTTCCCGTTAAAATCGTTCACAATATCTACTTTGTACATTCTGAGCAGTTCGGTTATTATTGCATTCAACGGTTTGAGGCTTTGCATCTGGGCGGGAAATAGAAGTTCAATTGAAAAACTGCCGCTCAAATTTTGCACTTCAGCCCGCCTGACGCAAACCCATGTTAGCGGTTGTTAAATATTTTCAAGTTCGTTTCTGTTTTCTTCAATTACATCCATTAAAACCATCTGCACGGTATCCTTTTGGGCTGGCAATAAGTTTTTCAACCATTCCTGCCCAACATTAGGCGGTAGTCCTCCATAAGGCTCCGCATTATCAGCTAAAATTCTCCTATTTATAAATTGCCCGACTGTAAACCAATCGATGTCTTCACCTAAAGAGTATACTATTGATAACAGTCCTCTTCGTATCAAAGTCTCCGTCAAGTTTGGTCTAAAATGACATAAAACTGAAATTGCCGCCCACTCAAATTCTGCGGCTGCAAATGTGTTCGTCTGAATGTTGCCTGAAAATTTAAAATAAGAGTCCAGAATTTCCGTATCAGTTAATGTGGTGTCTTTAGCAAAAAGTCTTTTATAAATGCATTCAAGGAAGCTGAACCGATTGTCTGCAATAATACTGTCAAAGCGATGCCTGTTTTTGTCAAACTGATTGTCCGGTTGTTTGTATTTAAAAAATATTTCTTTAAATGTCTTTTTCATCCGGGTTGTTCGATTAACTACCGCTAACGTACAAGCATTTGCGACGGTGAGGTATTTGATGCTGTGTCCGCCCACCCACAAATGCCTGGTTAGCGTTGTGAATTTGAAGTTAAGCAAAATTTAATTGCAGAGCTGTCCAGCCGATAGCTGAAGAAGATTAACTATAAAACGCTGAAAATGAACTGTCCAACCCCATTGTTCGCAAATGCCTTTGTTATCTGCAGGCACTGCAATGCTTAGTCTTGTAACAAGGTAATTTCATTTGACCATATCACATTCTTTTAAAACTCTTCTCCTACCTCATAGTTGTCCATATATATTCTGTCTACAAGCAGGTGGAATCCAATTCTGAAAACAAGATCAGCTAAATTTTGATTCTTGGGGATTTCAACCTCAAGAATAACTTGTCGAACTTGTTGCGGCGCAAGTGTTAAAACTGTTGGTATATTTTTATCACATTCAGAGGGTGTAATTTTCAATTTACTATTGTTAACCGAATAATAGTCCTGCCATGAACATGACATACTATGATATCTTAAGGTGTCTTTGGACTGATTGAACAAAGTTGCTTGGAATAGCAAAACTGTTTTATTGAAGCCGGCCACTTTGCTTTTATTTTCAACTTTCAGACTGTAGTCGGACAATTTAGGTATCTGGCAAAAAGATTGGCCCTCTAAACCGAATAAAGCTATAATTAAGAATTTAGCTATTTTATTCATTGTCGGTTTTTTGAGTCGTCAATCGCTTGCAGGTAACACGTAAATTTATGACAATATACTCTTCTTATGAAGATATAGTTATATTGAAAATCAATCATTTAATCTTAATATATTTTGTTGCTGCTCACCTATATCATCCTGAATCCCCACGCAACTATGACCTGTTCCTGCCCTCACGCCCCGCGCAAAATCTTCTCCATCTTCCGGCCCTTTGCCAGTTCATCCACCAGCTTATCGAGGTACCTGACCTGCTGTGTTAAAGGATCCCTGATCTCCTCCACCCGGTACCCGCAGATTACCCCGGTGATGAGGTGTACATTGGGGTTTATAGAAGCCTGCCGGAAGAATGTTTCAAACGTCACTTTTTCTTTTATTAGTTCCTGCAGTTTTTTATAATTGTAGCCTGTTAGCCACTCTATGACCTGGTGCAACTCCTCCTTTGTCCGGCCTTTCTTCTCCACTTTAGCGAGATACATTGGATAGACCGAGGCGAAGGTCATATTGGCAATACGCTGGTTATTTGTGTCGGAATTGTTCATAGCAATATTTTAATACTAAACTTACATATTATTTCAAATTGTCGTGAAACTGCTGCCGCTATCATTGCGGACAACGGGCAGGACTTCAAACTACTCCAGGTTTCTTCTGAATTGTTCCAAAAGAAAGTCATACTTGATCCTTGACGCGGTGGAGTTTGAATTTAGTACAACACAGTCAATTGCCCGGCCCCTGAAATGTACTGTAAATGCTGAATCTCCCCGCTGCAGAGTTTTTGACTTTTTAATTTTGAATTTTTACTTCAACCCGCCATTTTCTTTTTCTTACCCTCATTTATCCCTTCCCTCCCAGCCTGTCCTCCATATCCATCCGCTCATGCAATATCCGGATAACCTCAATGATCCCATCGGCGGACTTCCTGTAAAAAATCAGGTGCGATTTCACTTTTGCCGCCCTGTACCCCGGGCGAATATGCTCCATTGATTTACCGGCCTGGTTATTTTTACAGATATAAAGAATCTCTTCAATCAGCAGGTGATAATACCGGTCGGCCTGTTCAACGGACCAGTGCGCTGCCATATATACCCATATTTCTTCCAGGTCGGCAACCGCTTTTTTACTGATTACGTAAGCGCTCTTTTTCATGATCACTTACGCCGGAGTTTTTTCAGGTGTTGTACCGGGTCAAATCCCTTCTCAAACCCGCTTTTTTCTCCCTGGAGCAGGGCTTTATTGATATCCTTTTTTTTCTGATCCTCCGCTTCCATCAGCCGCAGGGCCGTACGAACCACTTCACTGGCCGAGCTGTAACGGCCGGTTGAAATCTGGTCTGAAATGAAATCCTCAAAATGCTCCCCCAATAAGATCGATGTATTTTTCGCCATTTCTTTTTCTTAAATATACCAATTCCTGGTATATTCTCCAAACTCTTTCCGGGAATAGATATCAAAAGAGGCCCCCTTCCCGGGCGGCCTCTTTTTTTACTCCCGCTAAAGCTTCAGCGGACAGGTTTCATTATCTGTTGTTATGTCAGGTTTCAGGAGTTTTCATACCTGTAGTGAACCATCGAACTATCGGTCTCGCAGCCTGCCTCGCCATAGCGACAGCGAAGGCGGGCTCGCAACTCGTAACTCATAGCTCGTAGCTTGTTGCTCAAAACCTTCTCCTCCCGTTCCCCCGTTCACCCCCTCCCTGCTGCGGGCGGAAACCACGGTCATTGTTTCCCCCGCCTTCGTTGCGTCTCTCAAATTGCCGGGGCTGGCGTTCTGCCTGCGGGGCCTGCCGCTGCGGGCCATTGCCGCCTCCCATTTCGGAACGGCGTCCGCCGGGATTGTTCATGCCTCCGCCGGTTTCCCTGCGACGGTCGAAACGGCGATTGTCATTGTTGCCATTGCCCCCGGTATTCATATCCCTGCGGGGTGGCTCATTACCATTCCGGGGATTGAAATCGCGGTTGCCATTATTATCATTGCGGTCGAAACGACGGCGTTCGGGCTGGTTATTATTCCCGTTGTTCTGCGGGGGATCCTCCCTCCGGAAACCCCGGTTATCCATGCGATCCCGGTTTTCGGGACGATTGCCGCGGCTACCGGCGATACGCCCGTCACTGCGGTTGCCGTTTTCAGGGCGGCCAAAGCCGTTGCCGTTATTCTCACGGTGACCATTATCCGAACGTCCGAAGCCATTCCCGTTGTTTCCCCGGTTGCCGCGGAATCCATTGCTGCGGTCATACCGCTCAAAGCGCTGGGGGGCATAGCCACGGCCTTCATCCCGGCGTACATTAGGGCGGTACATCCTGACTTCATTGTCACGGAAATAAGTGCGGCCCGGTGAATAACTGTCGCGGAAGCGTACCGGTGTAATGCGGCCGCAATAACGCTCGGCCTCATACCGGCGGGGACCCGAACGGTAACCCCAGCGGCCACCGATATTGAAATTGATCACGGTGGTGACACGGAAGATGGAATAATTGCGGCGGTAGTCCACGCAATAATCCCTTACCCGGGGATAGAGGATATAACGTCTCGGGGTAAAGCACCAGAAATCATAGGGCGGTGCATAACTGCCCATATTGAAATTGACATTGATACTGATACCCGGGCGGATCGGGGCCCAGCCGTAATAATCACCCCCATCCCGCCAGGCCACCCAGGCAGGAGACCATTCATAACCGGGTACCCAGAACCAGCCATAATAGGGATCCTGGTCCCAGCGCCCATAGTGGAAAGGCGCCCAGCCCCAGTCATAATCGGATACCCACATCCATTCCGCATCCTCGGTCCATACCCAGTGCCCCTCGGTACTGTATGGACGAAAATCGGGACCGGCATCGGGCACCCATACATAACCATAGTCCGGGTTATCCACCCAGCGGCCATAGGGACTCAACTGGTCATAGAAGTCCTGGTAGGAGACTTCGCGGTCCCGGTCACGGTCGTAATCGTCATCCTGGGCAACAGCGGACATTAGCGCCGAACTGCCCAGCACCGTGATTAGCGCCAGTGCAGCCCATTTCATCGTTCGTTTCATTGTCTTTTGTTTTTAGTAGTAAATCGCATCATGCAAAAATTGTTAAGTGGTTTTCTGAACTCTTACCCTTAGTCAGACGCTAATCCTGTGCCTGACAGCTGTTTTACCTGCTGCTGCCGGGTATTTTCACAAAACATTTTATAATAAAAACCCAACAGCCGCGTTGCGCCGTTAAAAAGCAAACTCTATCATAAATGAACCATAAAAAAAGGCTGCCCCATTTCTGAAGCAGCCCGAACTATCTCAATCCTTATTTCTTATTTGCTGAATCTTGTGCCCACCAGTTCCCAGTTCACCAGTTTCCACCAGGCAGCGATATAATCCGGTCGCCGGTTCTGGTATTTTAAATAATAGGCATGTTCCCAAACATCGAGTCCCAGTAAGGGGGTGCCTTTCAGATCACAGATATCCATTAGCGGATTGTCCTGGTTGGGGGTGGAACCGATTACCAGTTTGGAATCCTTGTTCAGTACCAGCCAGGCCCAGCCGGAGCCGAAGCGGTTTTTGCCGGCATCGGTAAACTGGGTTTTGAAGGCATCAAATGAACCGAAGTCCTTTACGATCGCATCGGCCAGGGCGCCCTGCGGGGCATTGCCGTCCGAAGCTGCCCGCATACTTTTCCAGAAGAATTCATGGTTATAATGACCGCCCCCGTTGTTCCGCATTTTGGCGGAGAATTTCGAAACCCTTCCCAGCAGGGATACCAATTTTTCTTTCCCGGTATCCACTCCTTCCGCTTTAACGGCATCGGCCAGGTTTTTGGCATAAGCAGCGGCATGTTTGGAATAATGGATCTCCATGGTCAGGGCGTCAATCACCGGTTCCAGGGCCGTGTAGGCATAACCAAGGGGTTGCTGTTCATACGGAATATCTTCCGCCCCTGCGGCGCTGCCACTTATCACTTTATGGTTTGCTGCAACAGCAGGAAGAACGGTCAGGGAAAGACCGGCCGCCAGCCCCGCTTTACCGGTTGTTTTGATAAAATCGCGACGGCTGTTTGAGAATTTTTTATTCATAGTTTGTGTTTTGCTGATTAAAGTGTCTACGGAAATAATGTTGAAACTCAAAATTAAAACTTGCCCACCGGAACTTTAGCGCAGGTGGGAGTCAAAAAACTGAAAGCGGGAAGATACCCTGCAATGGCAAACACCCAAAATTCCATACCCCGTTATCCATAGTATTATTATTGCCCCCACCCCAACTATCGACTAACGACTATAGACTATAGACTTCTCATCCCCAAAGAATGCGATATGCCCCTCGATTTCCAGAAGTTTCTTAGAAGGCCCCATTCACCATTCCCCATTCACCCTAAAATTACCCCATCATAACCGTTTCCCCCCTCACCTGGTTGTAAATTTCAAAAAAATACCTCCCCCGCCCGCGTATCTTCGCAAATAGCATGCCTCTTAAGGATTATTTTACCATACTGGAACTGGAACCTTCCGCTTCACTGCCCGAGATCAAAAAAGCCTACCGGAAACTGGCCCAGCTTCACCACCCCGATAAAACCGGGAATGATCCCTATTCCGCCGCCCGTTTTGCCGAAATCAAGGAAGCTTACGAGGTGCTGACCGACCCGGCTAAAAAAGAATATTACCTGCAGCAACGCTGGTATCATCAAAGCATGGGCAGAAGGAAGACACAGGCTGTAATGACCCCCGAAACCCTGCTGAAACAGGTACTGGAACTGGAACGCTATGTATCGAGGCTGGATATTTTCCGGATGGACCGGCAGGGGTTGCTGGAATACATGCTGGAACTTTTTCCCGATGAGACCCTGGAGAAACTCCGGGTATTCAATGATCGCGGAACCAATCATGCCATCCTTGAAACCATGCTCCGCGCCATGAAACCCCTGAAACCGGAACAGGCTGCGCAGGTGCTGGCACAACTGCAAAAACTGGCGCCCGCTGATCCTGCTGTTTCTTCAAAGCTGAACCATTTTCTCCACCAGGCCAAAAAGAGGGACCGGCAGGAAAAATATGGTTTTGTGCTGGTCCTGGTCATCACTGTCCTTATTTGCATCATAATTTATCTTCTTGGCCGGTAAACATATCTTTGCGGCATGCACTATGTTTCAGTTGAGGGATTGACCAAGAGTTACGGCATACAACCCCTGTTTTCGGATATTTCCTTTCATATAGAAGAAGGCGACAAAATAGCCCTGGTGGCCCGCAACGGCACGGGTAAATCCACCCTGCTCCGCATCCTGGCCGGCAAAGAAGTTGCCGATGAGGGAAAGGTCTGGATCAATAAGGAAGTGGATGTGGTATTATTTGAACAGGACCCCGTTTTTTTCGAGGAAAGACCGGTATCGGAAAATATTTTCTTCCACAACCACCCGGTGATCAATGCCATCAGGGAGTTTGAAGCCGCCAGTGAAACAGAAAACGAGGAACAACTCAGCGCCGCCATTGTAAAGATGGATGAACTGGGCGCCTGGGATTTTGACTCCAAAGTAAAGCAGGTGCTGGGCAAGCTGAATATCCATAACCTGAACCAGCCGGTGAACACACTCAGTGGCGGTCAGCGGAAAAGGGTGGCCCTGGCCAAAACACTGATCGATATCGGCTTTGAACACAAGCACGTACTCCTGATCATGGACGAACCCACCAACCACCTTGACGTGGATATGGTGGAATGGCTGGAACATTACTTAGATAAGGAAAATGTAACCCTCCTGCTCGTGACCCACGACCGGTATTTTCTCGATACCGTCTGTGAAGAGATCTGGGAACTGGATGGCAGCAATATGTATGTGTACAAAGGGGACTATGCCAATTACCTCGAGAAAAAAGCCGCCCGGATAGAAAGTGACGCATCCAGTATTGACAAGGCCCGCAACCTTTACCGCAAAGAGCTGGAATGGATGCGCAAGCAACCGAAGGCCCGTACCACCAAGAGCAAGAGCCGCCAGGACCATTTTTACGAGGTGGAGAAAAAAGCAAAGCAGCAGCTCACGGATGAGCAACTGCAACTGGACATGAAAATGAGCCGGCTGGGCGGCAAAGTGATCGAACTGAAGAAAGTATATAAATCCTACGGGGAGAAAGTGATCCTGAAGGGATTTGATTATACATTCAAGAAAGGCGAACGCATCGGCGTGGTGGGAAAGAACGGGGTGGGCAAATCCACTTTTCTCAATATCCTGCAGGGGATCGAAAAAGCAGACAGCGGAAAGGTCAATACCGGGGATACGGTGATCTTCGGAAATTACTCGCAGCAGGGACTGGAGATCAAGGAAGACATGCGGGTGATCGAATATGTGAAAAATATGGCGGAGCATTTTCCCCTGGCCAGCGGCGGCTCCCTCAGCGCGGCCCAGTTTCTCCAGTTGTTTTTATTCGATCCCGATAAACAGTACACTTATATCAGCAAACTGAGTGGCGGGGAGAAAAGAAGACTGCATTTACTATCCATTTTATTCCGCAATCCCAATTTCCTGATCCTCGATGAGCCCACCAATGACCTGGACCTGCCGACCCTGGGCGTACTCGAGAATTTCTTAAGTGAATTCCCCGGCTGCCTGCTCATTGTATCGCACGACCGTTATTTTATGGACCGGCTGGTGGATCACCTGTTTGTATTCGAAGGCAACGGGGTGATCCGGGATTTCCCGGGCAACTATAGCCAGTACCGGAATGAAGAGCCCGGAGCGGCCGAAACCAGTGAAAAGAAAGAAAGCAGGACGGCTTCAATAGCGGCCAGCCCTGCCAGCCCTGTAAAAAAACAACCCAGCTATAAGGAGAAAAGGGAATTTGAACTGCTGGAAAAAGAGATCCGTGAACTAAGTAAGGAAAAGGAGACCATCACGGGAAAGCTGAACAGCGGCTCCACCCCTTTTGATGAACTGCAGCAATTATCGCTGCGGATCGGGGTAGTGACACAGTTGCTGGATGAAAAGGAACTGCGCTGGCTGGAGCTGAGTGAGCTAATGTAAGAAGAACAGGGAACTGGTAAAAATAGCGGCACACCCGCATTTATTGAATAAACATTTCATAAGCCCGCTTTCCATAATACTGGTACCCCCTGCCCTCCGCCCTTGTCCCGCATAACACTGAATGAATAAACCCGTTCAGTTCCACCTGTTGCGTATGATAGATACCGCGGTTATAATTGGGCTTGAAGAAAAACTGAATGCGCCGGTCCCCGGTTTTGAAAACCTGCAGGCTGTCCGTAACGGTCCCGGTAAAGGAATACCCGGATGCGAGATGACGGAGCATCAGGTGACTCCGGTACCAGGTGCCGCCTGTGGCGGAGACCACTGGTTTGCCGTCGTACAGGGCCACACTGTCATTATAGGCAAATACATTCAGGCAGCTGCCTTTTACCTGTCCTAACCATTCTTTCAGCCTGGGATAATAGCTGCTGTCGTACCCGTAATCACTGTCAAGAAAACTGATGCGTTTTACCCAGGAAGGGATCTTTTCCACCCCCGCGAGGTAACCGAATATGAAACTCCCGCCCCCGCTATGCCCGTTGAGGTAAATACTTTTTCTTTTCCCGGGGAAGAGGCCGGCCAGGGAATCCACAAGCCGGGGAATCAGGTTTTTGAAATCCGGGTGCTTTTGCTTCCAGGAAGGCCAGCTTTTGTAATCATTTTCCAGGTAGATCACGATAAAATCCCGGCGGGGCAGTTGCTGCCGGATAAAAGCGGTTTGCGCCCGGATATGCTGGATATCATAGTGCCAGTCCTCCCCTGCCTCCCTTTTTTTCCCCATGGTCCAGGCTGTACTGTTGCCATTGGGCAGGGCGAAAAAACAAATGATAAGCGGCCTTTTCCCCAAAAACAGGCCCGGCTGGTCGACCGTGACTTTCACATCAGCCCATACCCGGAAGGAATCGATCCGGGCTGCCTGCCCCGCCCTGGCCCCCGTTTGGGCGGAGGCCGGGGTAAACACGAACAAGCATATGTACAGCAGGAGGAAAACAGCTCTCATTACAGGTTAAAGGTAGGGGCCCCGCCTGAAAGACCCGCTAAATCGTAGTTTTCCTAATCAAAAAATCCAGCCGGCTCTTGCAGGAAATAAAACAGAGTTCTATTTTTGTGGTACCTTCACGTTAATTCGTATCCTCCCGATTACCATATCCAGTCCCCGGAAAACCTGGTTAGTATTCTTTTTTGAAAACTTAAAAATCAGGTTATGAAGAAAATTAAACTCATGATGAAGAATGAGGATGTACAAGCCCGCTTAGTAATCGGTGGATTCATCGTTACTTTTACGTTGCTTGCTATATTCTTCCTCAACAACTAATTGACTGAAGACTCTTGAACATTTCTAAGAGCCAGGCAAAATCCTTCTCATACTGAGGAGCGCTATATTTTTTGCCTGACTCTTTCCAGGAGTTCCGCTACGGAAATATTTTCCATGCATTTAAAGTGACCCAGGGGGCATTTATCAAACCCGATCTTGGAACAGGGCCGGCACCAGGTTTTTGTTTCAAGGGACAGTGAAGCCATGGAAAAATCCCCGTAATAAGGAGTCATTCCAAAAGCGGGCACGGTATTGCCCCAGAGCGAGATGATGGGTTTATTATAGGCTGCTGCGATATACATAAGCCCGGTATCATTACTGATCACCAGTTTGGCTTTGCGCAGGAGGTCAGCGCTTTCATTCAGTTTGAATTTGCCGCAGGCATTGTAGACTTTTATATCATCTACGGAAGCAATCTCCTCCCCGTTCGCCCGGTCTTCGGGTCCGCCCAGGAGGATGACCGGATGCTTCAGTTGTGTACAAAACTCCTTCCATTTATGCACCGGCCAGCGCTTGGTGCCATGGGCTGCCCCGATGACGCAGGCTATGTAACCAGCGGCATGGGAAACGGGGATATCCTCCTGTTTGGTTTCCTCCTCCCTTGCAATAAAATAATCAAGTCCCTTCCCGTCATTCTTCACCCCGAATGATTCCACTGTTTTTATATAGCGGTCCACGATATGCAGTTTGGGCAGGATATTTATCTTCAGTGCCGTGAGCAGGTATTTTTCAATATTCAGTTTGTAAAAAGAAAAGGATTTCTTTTTCAGCGCCTGCTTCAGGCGGAATGTTTTGCTGTTGTGGTGCAGGTCAATGATATAATCGTAGTCCTCGGTCTTCAGTTCCTCGATCATCAGTTCCCAGCTATGAGCCAGTACATGGATCTTATCAATATAGGGGTTGTGGGCTACGACCGGGAGGAATTTATCCCGGACCAGGAAATGCAGTTCCGCCCCCGGCATCTGCTGTTTCAGGCAACGGATCACGGGACTGGTGAGGACGATATCACCGATCGAGGAAAAACGTATGATGAGGAATTTGGCCACAGTCTGTTACGGAATCATTTCTTCCGGCTCGGTATAGTTTAAGTCTTTATGAAAGGTTTCTTCGGTAAAGTAAGCGGCGATGATCGTGATCACCATTACAATAACACCGGTGACCATGGCGCTTTTTACAAAGGACCACCCGATGCTTCCCTGGAACAGGTTCACAAACATCAGGTTGATCAGCGGCAGGGAACCCCGGACCATATTCGGAATAGTGGTGGCGGCTGTTGCCCGGAGATTGGTCCCGAATTGCTCCGCACCCATCGTGACAAAAATCGCCCAGAAACCGGTACTGAAGCCCAGCATGGCGCATACCACATACATGCTGGTATCGTTCCTGACCCAGCCGCTGAAAAAATACACCCCCGAAATCACCGCAAAAAAATAAAACAGGTATAATGCTTTTTTCCGGCTTTGAAAATACTGGCTGATAAAACCGATCAGGATATCCCCTGCAGCAATGGCTGCATAGGCATACATGATGGCACGTCCCGACTCAATGTGATTTTCCCCGTAAAACTCGGTGGCGAACCGGTTGCTCAGGTTCACCAGTATCCCGATAACAAACCAGGTCGGCAGCCCGATAAGGATGGCGAGAATATATTTCCGGAAACGCCGGGCATCGTTAAAAAACAGGAGCAGGTTACCCCGGGAGATCCCTTTTTGTTTCACTTCCTTAAACATGCCGCTTTCAGCAACCGAGATCCGTAAAACCAGGAGCAGGACACCCAGGCCGGCTCCTATTTTATAACAGAGACGCCAGTCACTGGTAAACTTATAGGTAAAATAAGCCGCGACAGCCCCGAATAAACCGATACCGGCAACCAGGGAGGTGCCGATGCCTCTTTTATTTTTCGGCAGCAATTCGCTTACCAGCGTGATACCGGCGCCCAGTTCCCCGGCAAGTCCCACCCCCGCAGCAAAGCGGGCAGTCGCATATTGGTCAACCGTCTGCACAAAGCCCGTAAAAAAATTGGCGACAGAATATAAGATGATCGAACCAAAGAGCACGCTCAGGCGCCCTTTCTTATCCCCCATGATCCCCCAGATGATACCGCCGATCAGGAGTCCCCACATCTGCCAGTTAATAACACTGGTACTGGCGGCGATCACTTCTTTTTTATTGGTCAGGTCTACTCCCAGCCCCGAAAGACTGGGCTCCCGTACAATGGTAAATAACAGCAGATCGTATATATCCACGAAATAACCGAGGGCGGCGACGATCACCGCAATATTGAATATGCTTGCCGGTTTGGCCTGGTTCATACGCTTCTTTAGTTGTTTGCAGTGGGCGGTTTGTTCCCTGTTTTAGGTTTGGGTTTTGACATCATTTTCAGGATCACCGGCGCCGTTGTCACCAGCACGATACCGAGTACAATGATCTCGAGGTGTTCTTTCAGGTCAAACTGAAACAGGTCCCATACCCATTTCTGCAGGTAGAAACCGCCAAAGATCATGGCGAATACCCAGGCGATACAACCGACTACATTAAAGAAATGAAATTTCTTACGGTCCATTTCCACGATACCGGCCACGATCGGGGCGAAGGTCCGGATGATCGGCAGGAACCGGGCGCCGATCACGGCCAGCCCGCCATGCTTCTCATAAAAATCATGGGCCTGGTGCAGGTATTTTTTCTTGAACAGGAAGCGGTCACGCCAGTGATACATGGTGGGACCCACTTTGCGGCCCGTCCAGTATCCCACCATATTCCCCAGTATCCCGGCCGCCGAAATAAGCCCGACGAGCACGACGAGGTCCAGCAAGGGCGGGTAGTTATAATCCAGCCCGAACAGCTTCAGGAACTGGTACCCGAGCCCGGGACCTGTTTCGCCGGCAGCGGTTTTAATTTCGTGTGCAAAGATGCCCGAGACAAATAACAGGGAGTCGCCCGGCAGGAAGAACCCGATAAATAATCCTGTTTCGGCAAATACCACAAATAACAAAAGCCATAACCCGCCGTTCTCCACATACCATTGCGGCTGCAAAAGCTGGGTCCAGTGAAACGCGTCCAGTAAAAACATAATCGATTCCTGTTTTTTTAAAATGAATGCTAATGATGGGGATGCTGGTGACCGGTATGTTCCAGTTCGCCCTCCCATTTGCTAACCGCGGCCGTGGCCAGGGAATTGCCCAGTACATTGGTCATGGTCCGGCCCATATCGCAAAACACATCAATGGCCAAAATTAAGGCAACCCCGTCTTTGGGGATACCAAACATTTCACCGGTGGCCAGTACCACCACAAGGGAAGCCCTGGGCACACCCGCGATCCCTTTACTGGTGACGAGGAATACGAGCAGCATCACGACCTGTTGCCAAACATCCCCGGTAATGGAGGTAATGCCATAGGCCTGTGCGATAAACATGCTGGCAAAAGTCATATACATCATGCTCCCGTCGAGGTTAAAGGAATAGCCCAGGGGCAGTACAAAAGACACGATCTTATCCTTGCAGCCAAAGCGCTCCATCTCTTCCACCAGTTTGGGATACACTGCCTCACTGCTCGCGGTATTAAAGGCAATGGCCATCGGGCTGGCAATCCGGCGCAGCAAATGCGGCAGGCGGTTCTTTAAAATAAAATATCCCACGAGCAGCATCAGCAGCCAGAGCAGCAGCAGGCCGATATAGAATTCCCCGACATACATTCCAAAAGTGGACAAGATCCCCAGCCCGTTTTTGGCAATGGCGGAGGCCATGGCGCCAAATACGCCGAGCGGGGCCATGAACATCACATAGCCCACCATTTTCAGCATCACATGGCCCAATGTATCGAAAGCGTGAATGATGGTTTCCCCTCTTTTGCCCAACGCGGTAAGGGCAATACCGAAGAAAATGGAGAACACCACTAACTGCAGGATCTCATTGGTGGCCATCGCTTCCACCACGCTCTTGGGAACCACATGCTCCACAAATTTGGCCAGGGAAAATCCTTTTGATTTATCCACCAGGTCGGCGATGGCAGTTTTGTCTACATTGCTCACATCCACGCCCACACCGGGTTTGAAAAAAGTAACCAGGACTAATCCGAGCGCCAGGGAGATCAGCGAAGCGGAAATAAACCAGAGCATGGCTTTTCCGCCCACGCGGCCCACGGTCTTCAGGTCACCCAGTTTGGCGATCCCCACCACGAGGGTGCAGAACACGATGGGGGCAATGATCATCTGCACCAGCCGGAGAAAGATCGTGGTGAGCAGTTTTACATTATCCGCGAAGGATTTTATGGTAGCTGCCGGATAGTTTTCATGCACCAGGTACCCGGCCAGTACCCCAACGATCATGGCGATGAAAATATAAAGGGTCAGTTTATTCGCGCTCGACATAGCCTGATTGATTAGTATAAGAATGTCCGAAAATCGGGAAAAATACCCATCTGAAAAATTAAAAAACCGCCGTTAATAACTCTTTTTTAAGCGATTAGCCGGAAATCTGTATTTTACCCTTTTAACCAGGGTATCAAAACTGCAAAACTGATTGTATGGCAGAACACGCAAGTTCGTTCAAACCCACACTGGGTCTTTTTGATGGCACGATGATCGTTGCCGGTTCCATGATCGGCTCCGGTATTTTTATCGTCAGCGCCGATATCACCCGCAATGTGGGCAGCGCGGGCTGGCTGATCGCGGTCTGGCTGATCACCGGCTTTATGACCCTGACCGCGGCCCTGAGTTATGGCGAGCTGAGCGGAATGTTTCCTAAAGCAGGCGGCCAGTATGTGTACCTGAAAGAAGCCTACAATCCCCTGATGGGGTTCCTGTATGGCTGGAGTTTTTTTGCCGTGATCCAGACCGCCACGATCGCGGCCGTTGGGGTGGCTTTTTCAAAATTCCTGGCCTACCTGGTACCCGAACTCGGGAATAATTATTTCCTCTTTGATGCCGGCATCATTAACGTATATTCAGGGCAACTGGTGTCTATTGCGATCATCTGCCTGCTGACCTATATCAATTCAAAAGGCGTTAAGGAAGGCAAATTCATTCAAACCCTTTTTACTTCGGCCAAATTATTTGCCCTCTTCGGGCTGATCGCTTTTGGATTTCTCCTGGTCCGGGAAAGTTTCTGGGCCGAGAACTGGAAGACTGGTTTTACAGCGATGCAGGTAGAGAAAGATGCAGCCGGAAATTTTATCAGTTCCGGCAACTGGCTGGGTATTTCCGGTTCGGCCCTGATGGGCGCCATCGCCGCTGCCATGGTAGGTTCTATTTTCAGCAGTGATGCCTGGAACAATGTCACCTTCATTGCCGGGGAAATGAAGAACCCGAAGAAGAATATCGGGCTGAGCCTGTTCCTCGGCACCCTGATCGTTACCATCATTTATGTATCGGCCAACCTGATGTACCTGAATGTGCTTCCGCTGAATGAGCTGGCCTTCCCCGCCGATGACCGGGTGGCGGTGGCAGCAGCCAATAAAATTTTCCCTTCCTTCGGTACCATTCTCATCGCGATCCTGATCATGGTCTCCACTTTTGGCTGCAATAACGGGCTGATCCTCGCCGGGGCCCGGGTTTATTATACCATGGCCAAAGACGGGTTGTTTTTTAAACCGGTGGGTGAGTTAAATAAAAATGCGGTACCGCAGCTGGCCTTGTGGATCCAGTGCATCGCGGCTTCTATCTGGAGCCTCAGTGGTAAATACGGTCAGCTGCTCGACATGATCTCCTTTGTGGTGGTGCTGTTTTATATGCTGACCATCCTGGGGATTTTTATACTTCGTAAAAAGAGACCGGAGGCAGAGCGTCCATACAAGGCCTTTGGCTACCCGGTACTACCCATTCTGTATATGGTAATGGGCGCTGCCTTCTGTGTGCTGCTGATCATTTACAAACGGGAATATACCTGGCCGGGGCTGGTCATTGTATTACTGGGTGTGCCCCTGTATTACCTCGCCATTTCCACTCAAAAGAAGGCCTGACCGTCAAAAAAATTGACCCTTATATTTTAACAGCAATACTTATCTTAGTCACTCACTAAAAACCAACTTATGAGTTTATTCCGGAAGAAATCACTTGATATTTTGCTGACACAGGCAGCGGATACCGAAAAAGGCCTGAAACGTACCCTCGGAGCAGGTAACCTGATCGCCCTGGGTATCGGGGCCATTATCGGGGCTGGTCTCTTTGTCAGAACAGCCGCTGCTGCCGGAGAACATGCGGGCCCCGCGGTCACTTTATCTTTTATTGTAGCGGCCATTGGTTGTGCTTTTGCCGGCCTCTGTTATGCAGAATTTGCCTCGATCATTCCCATTGCCGGCAGCGCCTATACGTATGCCTATGCCACCATGGGTGAGCTGGTAGCCTGGATCATTGGCTGGGCCCTGATCCTTGAATATGCATTGGGAGCGGCCACTGTTTCCATTGCCTGGAGTGAATTCCTGAATAAGCTGACGGGGGGCAGCATCCCGTATGAGTGGTGCCACTCCCCCTTTGAATCGGCCCTGGACGCCAATAATGTGCTCCATCACGGGATTATCAATGCGCCGGCCTTACTGATCCTGATTTTACTGACCCTCCTGCTGATTAAGGGTACACAGGAGTCCGCGATTGTAAACTCCATCATCGTCATATTGAAAGTATCCATCGTAATTGTATTTATTGCCATCGGGTGGAGCTATATCCGGCCGGAGAATCATTCTCCTTACCTGATACCGGCTGATGCACCGGATGCCCTGCAGGCGGATGGTACGATGTATTCCTACAAAAGCTTTTTCAATCACGGCTGGGGGGGCGTGCTGAAAGGAGCCGCGATCGTATTCTTTGCGTTCATTGGATTTGACGCCGTATCGACCGCCGCACAGGAAGCCAAGAATCCCAAAAAAGATATGCCAATCGGGATACTGGGTTCTTTGGCCATCTGTACAGTATTATACATCCTTTTTTCCTGGGTACTGACCGGTGTGGCTCCCTTCACTGATTTTGTAAAAGCCGGTAAAGAAGCTTCTGTGGCTTATGCGATTGAAACCTATATGTCAAAATACATGTGGTTGTCCAAGCTGATCACGGTGGGTATTTTGGCCGGGTTCTCTTCTGTGATCCTCGTCATGCTGATGGGACAAAGCCGGGTATTTTATACCATGTCCACCGATGGATTGTTACCCAAGGTATTCTCTGCCCTGCATCCCAAATTCCGGACCCCGTACAAGAGCAATCTTATCCTCTTTGTTTTTGTCGGTCTTTTTGCGGCCTTTGTACCGGGAAGTGTGGCCGGTGACCTGACTTCCATCGGCACGTTGCTGGCCTTTGTGCTGGTATGTCTCGGGGTGTTACTTTTAAGAAGAACAGACCCGCACCTGCAACGCCCCTTCAAAACACCCCTGGTGCCCTTAGTGCCCATCTTAGGGATGATTGTTTGCCTGGCCATGATCATCAGTCTTTGGGGTACCACATTATTAAGCGCCTTCCTCTGGATGATTATCGGGCTGGTTATTTATTTTGGCTACAGCCGCAAACGGAGCAAACTCGGTAAGTTCTCCGATATATTGCCCACAGCCGATGATTTTGAGAAGAGATAGTTTTCTGTTTAAATGATACAGACCCCTGGAGTACCGGTTGCTCCAGGGGTTTCTTTTTAACAGATGGCAGCCAGTTGAATCAGGAAAGACGCATTATCCCTCACCCGGCGGGGACGTGGCTTTGTAATACCGACGAGACATTAAAAATGTTTTTATTGGCTGGCGTCAATGTCTGTCGGTATTATACCGGGAGTAATACCGACGAGACATTAAAAATGCCTTTATTAGCTGGCGCCAATGTCTGTCGGTATTATACCGGGAGTAATCACTGTAAAACTAATGTTCAAAAGGTATAATCACTGTAAAACTAATGTTTAAAAGGTATAATGTCTTCCCGCAAGGAATTATAAAACTGGCCTGTAACCGCAGTGGTTTCATTTTTGTCTTAAAAGCTTTGCGGGATTTAAAATAACCGCGAAAGGAAATTTCCTCCCCGTCTTACCGCCTTCCCGGCTAACCCATATTTGCCGCAGGCAAACGCAGGTATGAGAAGTTTCCTTTTTCCCACCCCCATTTGAAAAATCTCTCAAATCGTACAGCCGGCCCCCAAGGCGGGGGATCACTCTCCTGGGTTTGCGTGATTTCTCAACTTATTGACATTGTCCTACAGACGGTTTTCGTTTTCCAAAAGCAAAAGTACCCAGCCAGTTACCTGAACTATGTACCACCTTCGCTGCACTGTGGCGGGCAAGCTGTGGTCTGTGGTCCGTGGACCCCATACTGGAGACTTTTCCCTAAATTTGCAGCCCCTCCGGAGCACCCGGATTAATAAAATTATTATGGGAAGAATATTTGAAGTCCGTAAATCGACCATGTTTGCCCGCTGGGACCGGATGGCCAAGCAGTTTACCCGTATTGGTAAGGAAATTGTGATCGCTGTAAAAGCCGGCGGGCCCGACCCCGGTACCAATGCCGCCCTGCGCCGCTGTTTCCAGAATGCCCGCAGCGTGGGCATGCCGAAGGACCGGGTGGAAGCAGCCATCAAAAGAGCCCAGGGAAAGGAACTGGTGAATTACGATGAGATCCTCTATGAAGGCTATGGGCCGCACGGGGTGGCCATCCTGGTGGAAACCGCCACCGATAACCATGTGCGCACCGTGGCCAATGTAAAATCCCTGTTCAATAAAGGAGGTGGTGCGTTGGGCAACAGTGGCAGTGTGGCTTTCCAGTTTAAGAAGATGGGGGTATTCAAATTAAAACCTGAGGGGTTAAATGCAGAAGATATGGAACTCGAACTGATTGATTTCGGTCTCGAGGAACTGGGCGAAAGTACCGGTGAGAACGGGGAAGATATCTTAGTGGTCCGTTGCGGGT
Organism: Sphingobacteriales bacterium; assembly: GCA_016219985.1. Classification (GTDB taxonomy): domain Bacteria; phylum Bacteroidota; class Bacteroidia; order Chitinophagales; family Chitinophagaceae; genus JJ008. The sequence continues at coordinate 188,641 of JACRJO010000032.1, forward strand.
TTACTGATTTTGGCAATATGCAAAAGGCCCTGGAAGATAAAGGAATCACCCCGATCAGTGCTGAAGTGGAATGGATCCCCTCCACCACCGTTCCGCTTACTGATACCCAGGCCGAGGATGTGAGCAAGCTGATCGAGAAACTGGAACAGGATGAGGATGTGCAGAAAGTGTTTCATAATATGGGGTAGAGAGAGAAAGCTACAAGAAACCTGCCTCGACGGCAGGCGGGCAAGAACCGAAGATGCCAAATAAATTTCAAATCCAATAATCAAAGGCAGACAACAGGGCATCTGCTTACCGGCTATTTACACCGGGCATACGGTTTACTTGTTTATTTTTGGTAAATGAATACAGCCCACTCAATTGTATTATTTGACGGGGTATGCAATCTCTGCAACCGGAGCGTGCAGTTCATTATTAAAAGGGATACAAAGGACCGGTTTCGCTTTGCCGCCTTACAGGGAAAAACGGGCCAGGCCCTGCTGGCAAAACATAAGCTGCCGGCTGATTCATTCAATTCATTTATTCTTGCTGAGGGAGACCGCATCTATACCCGTTCCACCGGAGCTTTGCGGATGCTGAAAAGACTGGGAGGGCCCTGGTCTCTTCTGTATGTTTTCATTATTGTCCCCAGGTTCATCCGGGATGGCATTTATAACTGGATTGCCCGTAACCGCTACCGCTGGTTTGGCAAAAGGGAATCCTGCATGGTCCCCACCCCTGAATTAAAAAACAGGTTCCTCGATTAAGGCAGAGTGATAATGCCCTTCATATAAAACACGCAGGCGCCACCCATGATCACCCTTTCAGCGTTCAACTGTTCACAGTAAACCGTTCCGCCCCTCGCGGATAATTGACGGGCCAGCATTTTCTTTTTCCCGAGTTTTTCTGACCAGAAAGGAATCAGTTGCGAATGGGCAGAGCCCGTGACAGGATCCTCGTTAATTCCGGCGCCGGGTGCAAAAAAACGGGAAACAAAATCTACTTCTTTACCGGGCGCCGTGATGATCATTTTATCCACGTACTTTTTCATCAGGGTAAAATCCGGTTCACATTTTTTAACCGCCTCTTCGTTCTGCAATTCCACGAGCAGATCCCGGTGCCGGTACACCCCGGTAATCTCCGCCCCGTTGAGTACCTGGCTTAACGCTGCCGGGTAATCGGTTACCCGTTCGGGTTTCCAGGAAGGGAAGTCCATCAGGATCCGGCTCTTTTCCTTCCGGATGGTCAGCGGGCCGCTTTGGGAATGAAAAACCACTTTTCTTTTTTTCTTTTCGAGGATATCAAAAAGGGTAAAGGCCGAGGCAAGGGTGGCGTGTCCGCAAAGATTGATCTCTACCGCGGGAGTAAACCAACGGATATCATAATCCACTCCCTTCTTTTCAGAAGGAACAAAGAACACCGTTTCACTGAGATTATTTTCGAGGGCAATTTTTTGCAACAGTTCCGTATCGAGCCATTTCTTCAGCGGGATTACTGCCGCGGGGTTCCCCCCGAATAGTTTGTCTGAAAAAGCATCAACCTGGTAAAGTGTAAGTTTCATCTATGCTGGGTTAAATATAAGCTGTGAGTTATGAGCTGCGAGCCACGAGCTGTGAGTTATGAGCCACGAGCTGCGAACTACTAACTACAGACTACTAACTACAAACTACTCTCTCATCATTTCCCGGATCACCGCTTCAATTTCCTCTGCATTCGGCTTGCTGAAATAATCGCCGTCGCTTCCATAAGCGGGCCGGTGCGCTTTTGCCGTAATGGTACGCGGCGCCACATCGAGGTATTTGTATCCTCCCTGTTCCTCCATCACTTTATTGAACATATAGGCCGCGGCGCCACCCGGTACATCCTCGTCCACGAAAACGATCCGGCTGGTTTTTTTCAGGGATTCGAGGATGGTATGATGAATATCAAAAGGCAGCAGGGTCTGCACATCGATCACTTCGCAACTGATGCCGAGACTATCCAGCACCTGTGCCGCTTCCTGTATAATCCGCAAGGTGGAACCATAAGACACGATGGTCATATCGGTTCCCTCCCGGAGTACTTCGGGTACGCCCAGCGGTACCGTAAGCTCCATCAGGTTGGCCGGCAGTTTTTCTTTCAGGCGGTAGCCATTGAGGCATTCGATCACCAATCCCGGGTCATTGCTGCGCAAGAGGGTATTATACATCCCGGCTGCCTGGGTCATATTCCTGGGCACACAGATATAGATACCCCGGAGGGCGTTGATGATCATTCCCATGGGGGAGCCGCTGTGCCAGATCCCTTCGAGGCGATGGCCGCGGGTGCGTATGATCAGGGGGCAGCTCTGGTGGCCGCCGGTACGGTAATGGAGGGTGGCCACATCATCACTGAGTGGTTGCAATCCGTACAGCAGGTAATCGAGGTATTGTATTTCGGCAATGGGCCGCAGTCCGCGAAGGGCCAGTCCTACACCCTGCCCGATGATCGTGAGTTCCCGGATACCGGTATCAAAGATCCGTTCGGCCCCGTGTTTTTGCTGTAAGCCGCTGAATCCCTGGTTCACGTCCCCGATAAAGCCGAGGTCTTCCCCGAAAGCAAGCACTTTGGGATTGGAAGCAAATAATTCATCAAAGAAGCGGTTCAGCACTTCAAACCCGTTGAGCAGGGGCGCTTCAGCGGGAATCACCGCCTTCACTTCCTGTACATGCAGGGCGCTGCGGGGTCCTTCATTATACAAATGCGAATGATACAGTTTACTGTTCTCTTCTGCCAGGTCCTTATAATAATCCCGGGTCCAGAAAGCGGCATCGGCACTACCGGCAATATTCAGTGCGGCATATAGTCCTTTCAGCACATCCCGGCGCAGGGGTTCGCGGTTGGCAGACAATCCGACCGCGATCTTATGCAGTTCCGTGGTATGTTCGGGTAAGGCATTGGCCATGGCATGGATCAGGTCGGTGGCCCGGGCTACCTGCTTTTTAATGGGCGTAATAAATTTGGCCCAGGCAGCCGCCTTGCTTTCCCGTACATGCTCTTTGGCCTTTTCCGCGATCTCGTCCAGTTCTTCCTCATGGGCCAGCGCATTTTCAATGATCCATTCCTTCATCTTTTTGATCCCGTCCCATTCCCGCTCCCATTCCAGCCGCTCGGGGCTCTTGTAGCGTTCATGACTGCCGGAAGTGGAATGTCCCTGGGGTTGGGTGATCTCTTCCACATGAAAGAGTACGGGGATATGCAATTCACGGGCCAGCCGGATCCCTTCCTCAAAGGCTTCACACATGCCGGCATAATCCCATCCTTTCACTTTATAAATATGAATACCGTTTGTCCCGGCTGTTTTCCGCATACCTTCCAGCGCATCCGAGATGGAAGCTTTTACGGTCTGGTATTTTTTGGGAACTGATATTCCATACCCGTCATCCCAGACAAATACGGCCAGGGGCACTTGTAAAACGGCAGCGGCATTGATGGTTTCCCAGAAATGCCCCTCGCTGGTCGACGCATCCCCGATGGTGGTAAAACACACTTCATTTCCATTATCAGACAAGCCCCGGAATGCTTTCAGTTCCTCTACCTGGCGGAAAGCCCTTGAGGCATAGGCCAGGCCCAGTGACCGGGGCATCTGGGCGGCTGTCGGCGCCATATCACTGGCAATATTCTTTGTGGTGGCCAGTTCCATCCATTCGCCCTGTTCGTTTACATTACGGGTGGAAAAATGACAGTTCATCTGGCGCCCGGAACTGAAGGGTTCCCGGGAAGGATCCGGGTCCGCATACAGTTGGGCAAAGACCTGTTCGGCCGTGGTAAGACCGGTGGCAAACATGAAAGTCTGGTCACGGTAATAACCACTGCGGTAATCCCCGGGCTGGAAAAATTTGGCCATGGCTACCTGGGCCAGTTCCTTGCCATCCCCGAAGATGCCAAACTTGGCTTTGCCGCCCAATACTTCCTTCCTGCCTAATAAACTGGTTTCCCTGCTGATACAGGCAATGCGGTAATCATTCAATACTTCTTCCCGGAAACGGTCGAAGGACAGTTTCCCCGTATCAGTCATAATGTCCGGATGGGTGTTTTCCATACAACAAAAATAGGGAGAATGCCCCCGTGCAAACCCCCTGTTAAAAAATACCTGTTAACCCGTGCAACCACTCTATGACATCTGCCATCTTTCCCCTAAATTTGACCCCCTAAACCGCTCATAATGAAGAATTTTTTCCTTCTTCTTTTTTTCGTAACCACCCTTTCTGCGGTGGAGGCCCAGGAACCTGTACAAAAAGAAAAGGACGAGCATGACCACGGGACTGTCATAAAACCTGCAGCAGCGCCTGCAGAAGAAACCCTGAACCTGGTGGAAACTGAATTTGATTTCAGCAAGATTCCCCAGGGAAAGCCGGTGTATCATTTTTTTGAAATAGTTAATATCAGCAAGAGCCCCCTTAAGCTGGACAATGTGCAGGCCAGTTGCGGATGCACCACCCCCGAATGGAGCCGCGAACCCATTGCACCCGGTGCTGCAGCTAAAATCCGGATCGGCTATAATGCCGCCGCCGAAGGTTTTTTTGAAAAGTATATTACGATCACCTATAATAACAGTACGCAAACCAAACAAATTAAAATAAAGGGTACGGTGTGGAAGGCCCCTGACGGGCCGGCCCCGGTTAACGCCTCAGTTGATTTATTAAAAAAACAATCTTTCTAAATTTTAAAACCAATGAAAAAAATCTTCTTACTCGCTTCCGCCTTTGTATTCACCCTTGCCGTTTCTGCGCAGGTTAAAGTGGATGAACTCATCAAAGTGAATACCGAAAACCATGATTTCGGAAAAGTAAAACAGGGGGTTCCTGTCAGCTATTTTTTCGAGATTAAGAACATCAGCGATAAACCGGTAGTAGTGGAAAATACCTGGGCCAGCTGTGGCTGCACCACCCCGGAAAAAATTGTGGAACCCATCCTTCCCGGCACTACCGTCAAATTGAAAGTGGATTACAATGCTGCCGCCGTGGGTCCCATTAACAAAGATGTATATATCAAGCTGGCAGGTGTGGACCAGACCAAGTCGGTAAAGATCACCGGTGAAGTACTGACCCCGGAAGCCTATGAAATTTATTTGAAGGAGAAAGGCGCCAAAGAGCAGCCTGCTAAAAAAGGATGATTTCCTTACTGAACTATAAAAAAAATCCTCCCGGGTCCGGGAGGATTTTTTTATGCCGGCAACCCAATTATCGTATAAGCATCACCGTTCCCTTCAGATCAGGTTTCCCGTCTGTAAACTGAATATAATAGACAAACATACCGCTGTCCAGGAGCAGTCCCTTGTATTTCCCGTCCCAGTCCACCTCTATCCCCCGGGCCTGGTACACCAGTTGCCCTGCGCGGTTAAATACCATCACCCTCGCTCCCCAGGCCGGGTCAAGGAAGGGAATGGTCCAGCGGTCATTTTTACCATCGTTATTCGGGGTAAAAGCAGTCGGAACAAATACGCCGGCCACCACTTTCACATTGACGGGATCCTCGTTCGTACAACCAAAACCCGATACGGCAGTGAGAACATATTGCATATCCCTGTCTGCCGTTACCATCGGTTGCAGTACGGTATCCGAACTCAGGTAGTCGGGAGGTATCCAGTTATATGTTACATTTTCCCCGGAAACAGTACCTGTTAGTTGCGTATTGCTATAGCCTGTTACCAGGATCTTATCCGGGCCGGCGTTTACCAGCGGCCGGGGATGAGCCGTTATCTCGAGGACATTGGACGCAATGCGGCAGGACGGGATCCCGGCATTGCCGCTTTCAGCCACGGTAAGGCGATACCGGAAATGACCGGCAGCCGCAGGGGTTCGTTGAAAACTGAGACTGTTTGCCCCGGGAATATCCGTCCAGCTGCGGCCGGTATCGGTACTCAGTTGCCATTGGTAGACCGGGATCGTGAACCCGGGAGAAACGGATGCGGAGAAGTCATAAGAAGGCTGATCGTAAACGCATATATCCACGGGACTGTTCAATCCCTGTATCACGGAACTGACATCGGGGCCACAGGGCCGGAATGTAATATCATCCAGCGCCAGGTCATTTCCCCCGCCGCCGGGCGCATTGTTGGTCATGCGGATCACCACATCGGCATTGCCGGGAGTGGTGGTAAAATAAAATCCGTACTGTTCCCAGGTGGGCTGGCTGGTTACACTGATCCCCCCGGTGCTGTACTGATTCAGTATCGTGCCCCCCGGCGTCTCAATGCGGAAAGTGATATCCGGCTTTATACCTGTGGGAGATAAAAGAACATTCATGATCCAGGCGGAAAACTCGTAGGTGGTATTGGGGCAAAGACTCGTGACGGTGGTTACAAAAAAATCACCGGGCTGGTAAGAAGCATTGACCAGCATATAATACCCGTTGCCGGTATGATCAGCCGCCACGGTATGCCAGGCATTTCCGAAACAACCCGTACTGAACCCGGTAATCGTATAGAATCCGTCATTGGGACAGGAAGAAGCCGTGTAGGTATAGCCCGGCGCGGTAAAACTACTGGTAGGTTTGGTGGCTGATCCAAAATCCATGTTCACCACCGGGTCGCCCAGGCTGCCGGTGCAGAGCTGGGCCGGGGAACGATGAGTTATTCCACCAATAAAAAATAACAGGAAAAACCCTTTAAAGAAAGCTATGCGGTTTGCGCTTTTCAATGGCCGGCATTTATGGAGTAAAGGTAGCTCATTACACGCTGTATTTCTGCATACACATAGTTGAAAACCATCAACTGATCAGCTGATTCAGCCGGCGGCTCGAAGGGATTTCGTTTTCACCAGGGGAATTTCTATTTCCAGGGCAAATCCATTGCCCGGGGCTGTTTCAATATTAACCGTACCGCTGAAAACGCCCAGCCGGCTGGAAATATTTTTAAACCCGATGCCATGGGTAACCTGGCCAGGATCCATCCCGTTGCCATCATCAGCGATCCGCATATAAAATAAATCCTTCTTGGTGGTCAGGGAGATGATCACCTGCCCGGCTGCCGCATATTTAATGATATTGGTACATTGTTCCTGTACCACGCGGTACAGGGCGAGCTTCATATCATCCGTCAGCAGGGTTTCGTTAAAACTTTCATGGTTTACAAAGACATTGATCCCCGCATTCTTCAGCATGGTTTGTCCCAGGCGGGTGATCTGCTGAAGCAGATTTTCGACGGTAAGATTAGGAGTCACCAGTTCATGGGCGATCTTCCGGTTTTCCTGGATCGCCAGGCTGATGTTTTCAATACAGGTAGGTACGAGTTCTTCTTCTCTTTCCGGGAAATCACGCATTACGGAAAGCAATACTTTCGTGCCGACCAGGATCTGGTTCACGTTATCGTGCAGTTCGATCCCAATGGCATTTCGTTCTTTCTCCTGCCCTTTTAACATCGCTTCCGTAATCTTTTTCTGTTCCTCGATCTTACTTTCTATCCGTTCCTGTTCCAGTCTCCGGATCTCGGAGATATCCATGTGCATGACCACCGCCCCGGTAAATTCTTTCCCGGTCAGCGGGGTCACCACGATCCTGAACCAGCGTTTCAGCCGGGGCAGGTGCCAGGAATATTCGTATTCGAACTGGCTGACCTTTCCGGCGAGTACGCTGTGGATACCCATTGAAATCTTCTTCCCGTCTTCTTCATTATCCCCGAAGGATTGTGTGGAAATAGTGAGGTAACTGTTGCCGATACCATAGTTCTCCCCGGAAAAACCATTTTCATCGGAAAATACTTTCCAGGCCTCATTGACTTCCACCACCACCCCTTTTGTATTGAGGAGGGCCACACTGGCAGGCAGGGTGTTCAGGATAACAGATAAACGTTCCAGCAATATTTGTTTCTCAATCACACTTCTCTTCAGCTCTTCCTCCGCTTCCTTGCGCTGTGTAATATCCTGCTTGGCTCCCAGCAGGCGCAGGGGGTTTCCCTGTTCATCCCGGATGATGAAAAACCGGTCATTGAGATACGCATAGGCACCATTTGCTTTGCGGAAACGGTATTCAATACTGGACTGGGAAATGGTTTTATCGGATTTGGCCCTTTCCATCTCCGCCAGCACCCTTTCCTTATCATCCGGGTGCAGCCTGGATTCCCAGAATTCTGGTTCGCTGAATGTATTAACGAGCGGATAGCCAAACAGGAATTTATACCCGGTACCGGCAATAAAGGTCTTATTGGTCGCATAGTCAAAATCCCAGATAGCGTCACTCGTGGCTTTGGCCACCGATTCGTAACGCTCGTTGGATATCCGGAGATTGTCCTCATCCATTTTCTCCCGGGTGATGTCCCGGACAATTTTCGAAATCCCGTTTATGACTCCTTTCAGGAAGAGCGGGGACGCTGAAATAGATACATAGATCAGCCTCCCGTCCTTTCGCTTTCTTTTTGTCTCGTAATGTTCAACATACTCTCCATTTTTTATTTTAAGCATCCATTCATGCTCATCATCCTTCCCGGGGTCGGGGGCCAGTTTACCAATATCTGTACCCAGCATTTCCGCTTCACTGTATCCATACATATGTTCGGCGCCCTTATTCCAGCTGGTGATGATCCCGTTCAGGTCCATACTGATGATCGCATCATCCGAGAAGTTGACAATAGAAGAAAGCAGGTTCTGCTGGGAAAGGGCCTGGTTTTGTTCCGTAATATCGCGACCCATGGCAATAAACCGGCCATCCGGCATCACCCGTGTCAGCAGTTCAATTTCGGCCGGCACTCCTCCTTTTTTCCGCATGGTCCTGAAGTCAAACAACTGTTTCTCCCGGATAACGGATTCAATATCCAGGGGGCGTATGGCAAGATCCTGTTCGTAGAAAAGCTGTCCCACATTCATCTGCAGTAATTCTTCCCGGCTGTACCCGGTATTGACGGTGGCGCTGTTATTACAGTCCAGTATCTGCCCCTTCTCATCATAGAAAAGAATTCCGTCGAATGCATGATCAACCAGCATGCGGTACTTCTCCTCGCTTTCCCGGATCGCATCTTCGGCAACCTTCCGCCCGGTAATATCCATGTGGAAACCATCCCATACCAGCAATCCCTGTTCTGTTTTGCGCGGGGAGGAAACAATATTGAGCCAGCGTATTTCCCCTTCGACGGACCGGCAGCGGATCTCTTCATTAAATACCGAGAAATTCTCATAGGCCCTCCGTTCGGCCGCCAGGAGTTTGGGCCGGTCCTCTTCCAAAATGATCTCATACAGGATCGAGGGATCTTTAATGACTTCTTCCGGTGTCTTCCCGGTCAGCCGGGTCACTTCACTGCTGACATAGGTGAAACGCCTGTTTTCGAATGACTCACCCGCCAGCTGGTAAATCATCACGCCGGGCAGGTTATTGCTCAGTGTTTTCAACTGGGCACTTTGTTCATTGACCTTTTCCTGGATACGCCTCCGTTCTGTAACATCCATAATGATCCCGTACCAGGTGGTTCCCCCATCCGGGTCTTTGGCAGGAATAGAACTGCCCTCGAGCCAGATCAGTCCCTTGACCGGGTGATGATAACGAAACTCCAGTTTCCAGGGTTTCATTTCCCGGGCAGACTCCATCATGCGGTCAAGAAACAGCTGCCGGTCTTCCACCACCGTGGCATTCAGCAACTTCGAAATATCCGTTTTGATCAGGTCATGGCTATACCCGAATATGTCTTCAAACGCGTTACTCGCATAGGGGAAATTCAGCGACCTGTCGGGTTTCATCTGGAAGGAATAGATCAGTCCCGGTGAAGAAGCAGCGATCGATTCGAGTTTCTGTTGCTCCTCTTTCAGCTCTTCCGAAGCCCGCACTTTTTCCGTGATATCCACACTCAGGATAAATACACCCTCGGGTACCGGCTGAATACTCAGCTGTGCCCAGATAAAACGCTTGTCAGGAAGCACAAACCTGCTTTCCAGCCGGAAAGGGGCCCTTTCTTTAAAACAACGGCGGATAGAACCATACAGTTCCGTTTCTTCAATACCCGGGAAGGCTTCCATCAGGGTCGCGCCAATCAGCTGGTCCTTGGTGATATGAACCTGGTCGGCCAGGGCCTGGTTGACATACTTATACCGCCAGTCAAAACCGATGATCTGCACCCCTTCGATCATGTTTTCCAATGCCAGCCGGTATCTCTCCTCGCTGGCCATGATTTCCTCCTGTGCGCTGATCATCCGGGTAATATCTTTCAGGTTGAAGACAATCGCTTTAACCTCACTAACCCTGAGCAGGTTGGTGCAGTTTCCCTCGACCCATATATAACTGCCATCCCGGCACCGGTACCTGAACGTAATCTTCAGGGATCTACCCGGAATTTTCAATAATTCCTGTAACACCACACTAACAGAATCTTTATCATCCGGGTGGATAAATGTTACACCATCCATACCGAGGGACTCTTCATTGGTAACCCCGGTGATCCGCGTGGCCGAAGGGCTCCGGTAAATCACTTTCAGGTTTTCATCGAGCATGGTTATCACATCATAACTGTTCTCAATCAGGGCACGGAATTTTTTCTCACGGGCCACCAGTTCCCGCTCTGCTTTGAGCCGGCTCGTCACATCGTTCAGCAAAACCAACCCTGCTTTTTTCCCCCTGAAATAAATAAAATGGGTATTGACCTCCATATCCATCTCGGTCCTGTCCTTTGCCGAGTGTCGCCATACACGGTTACCGGCATCAGCAAAGGGTATCTCCCAAACCTGGCTGAATTTCCGGAACCGCTCCCGGTCCGCCGGAATGAGTATATCGGTAAGTTTCTTATCCAGGAACTCCAGCCGGCTGTACCCGTATTTTTCCATCGCCATTTCATTCACGTCGAGGAAAAGAAAACTGTCCAGGTCAAATACCAGCATGGGCATCGGGTTATTCTCAAACAGGTAGCGGTATTGCTTTTCACTTTGCCGGATCTCGGCTGTCCGGGACTGCACTTTTGCTTCCAGTTCTTCATTGGATCGCTGCAACTGGACTTCGAGCTCCTTACGCAGGCTGATATCTTTTTCAAAAAATACCACCGAATGCATCTCCCCGTTTTCATTAAAAACCGGGTTGCCCGTTATCGCGCCAAAAAAGGAGCTGCCGTTTTTATGATATAATTCCGTCTCTTTTTTCCAGACCCCCTCCTTCGTCATAGCCAGCATACTCTCCTCCACTTCTTCCGGGGTAAACCGGGCCAGTTCCAGTTCCTGCAATGTTTTCCCTTTTGCTTCGGCCATGGTATATCCATGCAGGTTCTCGGCCCCCTTATTCCAGCTGATCACCTGCCGGTTGCTGTCCACCGAAATGATCGCTTCCGTGGATTGCTCCACTATACTGGCGAGGTGATTCACCTGCTCTCTTAATTTCTTCTCCTCCGAAATATCAAAACCTACGGAAACATAACCATCAATTTTACCCACCGGGTTACGGATGGCAGAAAGGGAAGAGTGAACGTAAATGACCTCCCCGTTTTTCTTCCGGTGCCTGACATCGCCTGCCCAATAATCGTTCTGCGTAACACCCCCGAAAGCATTCCGGTACTCTTCCCCATTGATCTGGGCTTTTAATAAATCCACAAAATTTTCTCCCATGGCCTCCTCCGCGGAAAAACCGTAGAGGCTCTCGGCGCCCTTGTTCCAGGTCTGGATGACCAGCTGATCATCCGTAACACAGATTGCTTCACTGGCCTGGTTGATCTGCGTGAACAGTTGCTGAATCTGCGCCTGGGCCTTTTCCCGCTGGGAGATATCCCGGATAGAGGCTGTGATGAATTTCCCGCCCTGGGTTTCGATCGGGGATATACTGATCTCTACGGGTATGAGGGTTTGATCTTTCCGTAGCGCCCGGGTTTCCTTTCCGGAAGTTGACAGCACCCCGCTTCCCGTTTTACGGACATATTGCTCGCGTAATACGATATGCCGCTGGCGTAACTCTTCCGGTATGAGCAGTTCCACTTTCATACCCAGCAATTCGCTGCCTGAATACCCGAACAGGTTTTCCGCCTGCCGGTTTGCCATAATAATCGTACCATGGGTATTGCTGATGATCGTGGCATCCGGGGCGGATTCCAGGAGGGACCTGAACTTTTCTTCCCCGGCCCTGTGCTCCTCGTACCGGCTTTTTACCCGGGTAAAAATGGCCAGGCTGAGCAACAGCACGGCCCCGAGTCCGCAGTAAAGGATCAGGTTCAGGTTAAAGATACCCAACTCATTCTCCTGCCTTATTTCCATCAGCTTCCTCTCTTCGGTTTCTTTTATTGCTTCGCCAATGCTCCTGATCCGTTCGGTGTAAAACCTTCCCTGTCCCGAAGCTGCCAGCCCGGCTGCTTCCGGCCTTTTATCCTGATTGCGTAATGCAATCATCGCATCGGACATCCCGGTGTTGTACCGGATATAATACTGAAGAGAGTCGAGTTGCCGGGTGTAGGCAGGGTTTTTGCCTTCCTGTGCGAGGAGGATGGCCAGGTTTTTTTCAAGATCCTTTCTCGCTACCCTGACAGGCACCCGGAATTCCTCCTTTCCCGTACGGGCATATTCTCTCGCACCGGCCTGCAACTCTGTGGTAATTGAAATGATCCGGTCGATACTGCCAGTCACCTCCTGCGTATGAGTCAGCTCCCGGGAAGTGCTTTTGACCCGCTTGGATTGCCGGACAGATATAAAAAAAACAAAGCAGCTGGCCAGCAGGGATAGCAGCAATGCAGCATTAATAAATCGGTTTGTGGAAAAAAGTTTCATGCCCGGCAGCTTGTTTATCATCCTGTTTACCTGAACTTAAATGACCCGCTCTTCATTTGTAAAAAACACAACCATGCAACGCATAAGCCCCATACCCAAATACTGTTAAAAAATTGCCGGATAAGGTTCTGGAAAAGCTAAAGCAAGTTCATCGATACATGCAGTAATTATACTGACTTTTATCAAGTTAATTCCTGTTTTCTTTACGATCAGCAGGTTTCGGTAAGCGTAACTACTTATCAAAAAACCAGGCCTTGTATTAAGCGCAGAAATAGTTGATTTGTCACAACAAAACGGGCCTCCGCCAGGCCAAATATATTATACAATTACATAATACAACCCGGGTATTCGTTGTACCATCCATTCACACCGGGGACAACTACAAAAGGAAATCCGGAAGCGGCCCGTGCGGATTTTCAATCAACTGTGATCCGTTTGTATTGATGATCACTCCCTAACTTTGCCGCATGCTAACCATTTCTCAGCGGGGTAACCAGATGCCCCCCTCGCCCATTCGCAAACTGGTACCTTATGCAGAGGCTGCCAAGAAAAAAGGGATCAAAGTATATCACCTGAATATCGGGCAGCCGGATATTGAAACCCCTCCTGCCATTTTAGATGCCGTTCGTCATGCAGATATAAGAGTGCTGGAGTACAGTCATAGCGCCGGCAATGAAAGCTACCGCCGCAAACTGGTGCAGTACTATAAAAGAGTGGGGATCGATGTGAGCCATGACCAGATCCTGATCACCACCGGGGGCAGTGAGGCTATTATGTTCGGTTTTTTTACCTGCCTGAACCCGGGAGATGAAGTGATCATCCCCGAGCCCTTCTATGCCAATTACAATGGCTTTGCCTGTGCAGCCGGGGTGAAGGTTGTCCCCATTCCGTCCCGGATAGAGACAGGATTTGCCCTGCCTCCCATTCCGGAATTTGAAAAAGTAATCACGGGCAAAACGAGGGCCATTATGATCTGCAGTCCCAATAATCCCACCGGTTATCTTTACAGCCGGAAGGAAATGGAAGCGGTGAAAGAGCTCTGTATAAAAAACAATCTCTACCTGTTCAGTGATGAAGCCTACCGGGAATTCTGTTATGATGGTGAATATGTAAGCGCCATGCACCTCGAAGGACTGGACTCCCATGTCGTGCTGATGGATACCATTTCCAAACGTTACAGTGCCTGCGGCGCGAGGCTCGGCGCTTTTGTTACCCGGAACAAAGCCGTTTATGATACCGCCATGAAATTTGCCCAGGCCCGGCTCAGTCCTCCTGGCCTGGCCCAGATTATGGCAGAAGCAGCCGTGGATCTTCCCCAAAGCTATTTCGATGCGCCCAAGGCCGAATACCAGCGCCGGCGAAACCTGCTGGTGAAACGGCTGAATGCCATGCCCGCAGTATTTTGCCCGAATCCGGGCGGGGCTTTTTATGCCATGGCCCGGCTGCCGGTCGATGACAGTGATAAATTCTGCCAGTGGCTGCTGGAAGAATTCAACTATAATAACCAGACCGTAATGCTGGCTCCCGCCACCGGTTTCTATGGGACCGAAGGTCTCGGAAAAAATGAGGTAAGACTGGCCTATGTACTGAACCTGGATGCGATCAATTCAGCGATGGATTGTTTGGAAAAAGCGCTGGAGGTTTATCCGGGAAGAATGTAGTTAGTAGTCTGTAGTTTGTAGTTCGTAGCCTGCCTGCCGGACAGGCAGGTTTGTAGTCCCTTCTAAGTGAGGTTGCGTTATAATATACACTGCCTTTTCTATCGGGAATATGGTATTTTTTTTTCTTTTTCCTGCCTATGCGGCAGGCAGGCATGTGCTTTCGAGTGCTTTCGTGGCCAATAACATTGTGCTATGGGCAAATAAATCCGTGTAGTTCCGTGGTATCCTTTGTGTGCTTTCCTGCCTACACGGCAGGCAGGCGTGGCCACAACATTTATCCCCGTTTCGCGACAAGCCAGGCTGGTTTGGACTCAAAATCCCGCAAAAGAGTTCATATAAATATAATTTCCTTTATATTTAAGATATCTTTTAACTGCCTGCCGACACCAGGCCAAAACCAACTACTATGCGAAAAGCTTTCCTGCTTTTTTTTCTCACCCTTTTTTCAGGACTAACCCTGCTGGCGCAACAAACAGTTACCGGTAAAATAACCGATACAAATGGACTGCCTGTTGCCGGGGTTTCCGTCAAAGCCAAAAAGTCGGGCAAATTAGCCCTGACCGGGGCGGATGGCACATTCAGTCTTACCCTCCCGGCGGAAGATGAACTGGAAATTTCCTCCGTGGGTTATGTCAAACAAACCGTGAAGACCGGATCTGGTCCCATCAATATTACCCTGGCTCAGTCCATTGAAGAATTAGGACAGGTTGTCCTCGTAGGTTCCCGCAGGGCCGGCCGGGTTAAAACAGAGACCACGGCCCCGGTGGATGTGATCAATATCTCACAGGTAACAGCCCCGACCGCGCGGATGGACCTGACCTCCATCCTGAATTACACGGCGCCTTCCTTCAATTACAATAAACAAAGCGGCAGTGATGGGGCCGATCATATTGACCTGGCCACCCTGCGCGGCCTGGGTCCCGACCAGACATTGGTACTGGTGAACGGGAAACGCCGGCACCAGTCGGCCTTTGTGGCCATGTTTGGTACCCGTGGAAGAGGGAATACCGGTACGGACCTGAATGCCATCCCCGCCAGTGCCATTGACCGCGTGGAAATTTTACGGGACGGAGCCTCCGCCCAATACGGTTCAGACGCGATCGCCGGTGTTATCAATATCATTACTAAAAAAACGGTGAACAATATTACCGGTTCAATCGGCGTCTCCGCTTTTTATGACCCGAAATTCAATACAGCCTTTGAATCCTCCCTGCACAAAGACTATGAACATGCCGGCAAACTCGATGGCAAAGCCCTTGCCGGTAATATCAATTTTGGTTTGCCCCTCGGTAAAAAAGGCGGTTTTATCAACCTTACTTTTGATGGGATCAAAACCACCAAGACCTTCCGGCAAGCATTAAAAACCGCTAATTACCAGCAGGACAATGATGCCATGTACCTGAATATCTACCGCCGCGGGCACGGCGATGGCGATCTCGAGGCCTTTGGCTCATTTTACAACCTGGAAATACCGGCTTCTTCAAAGATCTCTTTCTACTCATTCGGCGGCACCAACAGTAAATTTTCCGATGCTTTTGCGTTTACCCGCAACTGGTCAGCCCGGCCCGATCGTTTTCCCACAGATGCCAATGGTGACCTGGTTTTTGTTCCGGGTATCATGAAAACCGGCAGCGACGGGGAGATCTGGTACAGTCCCCATATTCAGACCCGGATCAAAGATTTTTCGGCAACCGGCGGATTGAAAGGAGTCATCTTCAATAACTGGACCTGGGACCTGAGCAATACGACCGGCCGGAATAACTTTCATTTTTACGGGGATAAAACCTTCAACGCTTCCGTCGGTTCTGCGCAACAGCATTTCGATGATGGCGGGTTTTCTTTCCTGCAGAATACCAGTAACCTGAATTTCAGCCGGGAGTTTATCAAAAACTTTAACCTCGGTATCGGCGCAGAATTCCGCTATGAAAATTATAAGATCTATTCCGGTGAAGCAGCTTCGTACCGGAATTATGACCCCAGCGGGGATAAAGCCAGCGGCGCCCAGGGTTTCCCGGGTTACCAGCCGGCCGATGTGGTGAATGCGAAACGGCATGTATTCGGCGCTTATGCCGATGCTGAATTTGACATCCTGCCTTCCTGGCTGATGGACCTGGCAGTACGCCTTGAGCAATACAATGATTTCGGGTTTACCCATAACTACAAAATAGCCACCCGGGTAAAAGCCACGAAGGATGTAAACATCCGGGGGTCATTCAGTACAGGATTCAGGGCGCCCTCCTTACAGCAGATCAATTTCAGTTCTACTTTTACCACGGTACAAGCGGGGAATATTGCTGAGGTGAAGATCGCTCCCAATTACAGCAACCTGGCCAAAGCGGCCGGTATCCCTGACCTGACCCAGGAAAAAAGCCTGAGTGGCAGCGTAGGCTTTACCTGGAGAGCCAGCGGCAGCCTGAATATTACGGTTGACGGCTATATCACGAAGATCAAAGACCGTGTAGTGATCAGCGGGCAGTTTGATGGCAGTGATCCTGACCTGGATGCCAACCTGCGTTCCCTGATGGCCGGGCTGAACGTCAGTTATGCCCAGTTCTTTGCCAATGCGGTAAACACGACTAATGCCGGGGTGGATATCGTGATCGATTACAATAAAAAATTTGGCGATAACCGGTTCCGGGCTTTACTCGCCGGCAACCTGCAAACAATGAAGATCAACAAGATCAATGTGCCGGATAAACTGAGCGGCTCAGCATTCCTGAAACAAACATTCCTGAGCGACCGCGAACAAAAATTCATCCTGGCCTCAGCCCCCGGTATGAAGGGAGCGCTGAACCTTGAATATGGGAGAAAAAAATTTACCGTTGGTACCCGGCTCACTTATTTTGGGAAAGTAACCCTCCTGGGCTACGGGCAGGACGGACTGGGAATCTCTCCCACTGTGCCGCTGGACAATGGCAGCGGGGACGTTCCGGACCAGTTTAATTATTCGAACAAGCTGGTAACTGATCTTTATTTCAGTTATCCTCTGGTGAAAAAATTAACCCTCCATGCAGGAGTTGATAACCTGCTGAATGTGCATCCCGATTTCGGGGTGACCAAGGGGGCCAAGGACTGGGCCTATAATACAGAGACCGGCGGAGCCTGGGATGCTGTACAGATGGGATCCAACGGGCGCCGTTTATTCGCCCGGCTTGCATTTAGTTTCTAAGATTGCCTGCTATCATTACAGCCGCTTCCTGTTGGAGCGGCTTTTTTTATTCTTTCCCGAAGATGGATCCGCAGTTTTTCACAGAAGAGTTAACAAGTGGAAATTGCTTTTATCGCCTGGAACAGGCATCATGATTTCAGCAGTTCCCGTCCGGCCGTAAACAATCCCGGTAAAAAATCTTTATCCAGCTGATTAAATAAAACCGGCGCCCCCGGCTCATCCCCAAATTCATTCAGGATCAGCCGCCACCAGCCCACATTTTTCCAGCGCCCCAGTTTATAGCCCACTTGTTCATAGGTGGCAAAATGCCGGAAGCCCATGCGCTCGTGAAAAGCCACACTTTTTTCATTGGGTAAATTGATCACCGCATATACATTCCGGAAGCCCTGCCGTTGCAGGATGGGGAACAGGACCGAATAAAGCGCCCGGGCCACTGCCCTCCGCTGAAAATCATCGTGTACATACACAGAACATTCCACCGACCATTGGTAGGCCACCCGTTCCCGGTACCGGGAAGCATAGGCATAACCCGCCAGTTGCCCGTTGATCTCGCATACCAGCCAGGGCCAGTGTTCAAGATAATGGCTGATCCTTTCCGCAAATGCTTCCGCCGTTGGCACTTCGGTTTCAAAAGTCACCGATGTGTTTTCAATATATGGCGCGTAGATTGCCAGCATACCGGCTGCGTCGGCCGCGCAGGCCAATCGGATCAGGGCCATATCGGGGTGCTGGTTTTAAGGTTGTTCATCTGCTGAAATAATTAATACAGGCAGGGGTTAATGGCAGTGTGAGAATTGGTTATTTTTTGATTTCCTGTAACAGGGAAATCATAGTTGGCAGATATGTTTCTTTGATTTCCCAAACAATGCTGTAATCAATGCCGAAATAATCATGAACAATTCTGTTTCTAAACCCCCTTATTCTGTGCCAATCAATACCCGGATATTTGTCTTTGAATTCGCCGGGCAATCGATTAGCCGCTTCGCCGATTATTTCAAAATTTCGAATGACGGCATCAACCGTTTTACTATCAGCGGTAAATTCACTAAATGAAAATCCTTTGGTATAGGAAAGTATTTTCTCCCCGCTCTCAATCATGTCTTCGAGTAATAAGGAAGGTGAGCGCTTAGACATAGATGATATCCGGTTCGATTTCCTTAAAATACTTTGCCTTGATTCCTTTTCTCGAAACCAGGTCTACCTTTCTTTTAAGCCTTGTCTCAATAAAATCGGCCAGGTCGATAAACTCAATACCAATTGGCCTGGAGAAATCGACAATAATATCAATATCACTGTGTAACGGTGAGAAATCGTCGCGAACAACCGAACCAAAAATACCTACAGAGGTAACATGATACCTTGCAAGTAGTTGAGGTTTAATAAGCTGCAACGTAGTTCTTATACTGTCCAGTACTGACATATATCAAAGATAATAAAGTTTCTTAAGCGTTGCCTGACAGGATCATCAAACGAAAAGTTACAAAAGATAAGAAAAAAGACTCAGTTCGTATAAGGGATAATACTTAAAACCCTTTCCGGACCTGGCAATCTGTATAAAATCCGGAATCTCTTTTCTATTTTGGAAAAAATCCGACTCATGGAAAACTATTCCATCTTCATCGTGGAAGATGACCCCTGGTACGGGGAAATTCTTGATTACCATCTTTCGCTCAATCCCGATTATGCAGTCACCCGCTTTACATCCGCCGCAGACTGCCTCGCCAACCTGCACAAAAAACCGGACCTGATCAGCATTGACTATTCCCTGCCGGGGACAAACGGGGCCGAGTTGTTCCGGAATATCCGGGCCGGGAATCCCGATGTACCGGTGATCGTGATCAGCGGCCAGGAAAATGTCAGCACAGCCGTTGAACTTCTCAAAATGGGCGTAACGGATTATATCGTTAAGGATGATAATACCAAGGACCTTTTGTGGAATGCCATTATCCGCATCCGCGAGACACAGTCGCTTAAGAAGGAAGTGGAAACCCTGAGAGAAGAACTCGGCCAGAAATATGAGTTCGGGAAAATTATCAAGGGGTCCTCCCCGGCCATCCGGAAAATATTTGCCCTGATGGAGAAAGCCGCCAAAACAAATATCAATGTATCTGTGACCGGGGAAACAGGAACCGGTAAGGAGCTCGTGGCAAAAGCCATTCACTATAATTCCGAGCGAAAGAAAAAACCTTTTGTGGCCGTGAATATGGCGGCCATACCCGGTGAACTGCTTGAGAGCGAATTATTCGGGCATGAAAAAGGAGCTTTTACCGGGGCCGTCGGGCGCAAGACCGGTAAGTTCGAGGAAGCCAACAAGGGCACCCTGTTCCTCGATGAAATTGCCGAACTCGATATGAGCCTGCAAAGTAAATTGCTGCGGGTATTGCAGGAAAGGGAACTAGTCCGGGTAGGCGGCCATGAAAAAGTAAAACTCGATGTACGGCTGATCGTAGCCACGCACAGTGACCTGGCCGAAGAAGTAAAAAAAGGAACCTTCCGGGAAGACCTTTATTACCGGATCATGGGATTGCCGGTGGAACTGCCCCCGCTACGGGACAGGGGCAATGATATTTTATTGCTGGCAAAATGCTTCCTCGATGATTTTTGCCATGAAAACAAAATGGAACCCCAGGTACTCAGCGCCGGGGCCAAAGAAAAACTGATGAAATACCATTTCCCGGGGAATGTCCGGGAACTGAAAGCCATGATGGACCTCGCCGCGGTGATGAGCAACGGGAAGGAGATCGCGGAAGATGATATCAGCTATGCTTCTGCCCGGAGCCAGGACTTTTTCCTCACGGAAGAAAAAACCATGAAGGAATACAGTACCTATATCATCCGGAATTTTCTGAAAAAATATGACAACAATGTGCTGCTGGTAGCCGATAAGCTGGATATCGGCAAGTCGACCATTTATAAAATGATCCAGCAAAAGGAAATCGTTATCTGATGTAACCCCTAAACCCCATCAGCCCGGTAACCGGCTTTATCCATCATCCCCTTATTTTTCAGCTATGAACCTGAATAAGCAGCTCGACAGCCATATAGCAGCCTGTTTACCCGAAACGTACAGGGAAGACCCGGTCATTAAGAAATTCATCGGGGCCATCCAGGAGTCCTGTGACCTGCAGCACAAAATACAGGGACAGGAAGTAAGAGATCTGCAGGAAGTAGCTGCAGAATCCGCTGAAGCCAAAGAAATTTTCCTGGCCAATATGAGTCATGAAATACGCACCCCGATGAATGCCATTATCGGGATGGGGCGCCAGCTCTCCAGAACCAACCTGGATGAGCAGCAGCAATTTTACCTGGAAACCATCAGCAAAGCGGCTGAACATTTATTGGTACTGATCAACGATATCCTCGACATTTCCAAGATCGAAGCCGGGAAACTGAATCTCGTGCAAACCGGGTTCCGGCCGGGGGAGGTCATCGATCATTGCCTGCAGGTAATGAAACACAAGGCCGAAGAAAAAGGGCTGAAACTGGTTAAAAAGAACGGGCCGGGTTTATCCACCATATTCATCGGCGACCCGTACCGGCTGACGCAGGTGCTCCAGAACCTGGTAAGCAACGCGATCAAATTTACGGAGCAGGGATCTGTTACTGTTTCCTGCCTGGTACAACCGGAAAAAGACAAAAAACAGATCATGATGCTGACCGTAACAGATACAGGGATTGGAATGGACCCGGAATTCCAGGCCTCCGTATTCCGGAAATTCACCCAGGAAGACAGGTCCACTGCCCGGAAATACGGGGGTACCGGCCTGGGTATGTCGATCAGCAAGCAACTGGCCGAACTGATGAATGGCAGTATTGATGTTTCGAGCCGGAAAGGGGAAGGCACGGCCATTACCCTGACCATCCCGTTTACCGTGGGTGTGGCTGCCGATATACCGGATACCCAAATGGCTGCTGCGGACAGTTCCATCCTGAAAGGAAAAAAAATCCTGCTGGTGGAAGACAATGAAATGAACCGGCTGGTAGCCACCACCCTCCTGAATAATTACGGGGCTGTTACGGAAGAAGCTCATAACGGGGCGGAAGCCATCCGCGCGGTGAAAGATGGTTTTTATGATCTTATATTGATGGATGTGCAGATGCCGGTACTGAACGGGTTCGATGCCACGCGGATCATCCGGCAGGAATTAAATGAATTTATTCCCATCATTGCACTGACGGCTAATGCTATTAAAGGAGAAGCCGAGAAATGCCTGAAAGCCGGTATGAACGACTATATCTCCAAGCCGTTCGGGGAAGAAGAACTGGTTAACGCCATCGCCAAATGGCTGGGTAAAGAACCGGATAAATTTGCCGCTCCCCCGCTGCCCGAAATGAAAAACGGGGAAAGTCCCCGCCTGTACGAACTGACCCAATTGGAAAAAATCGCGTCCAATAACCAGTCCTTCATCAGGAAGATGGTCACCCTGTTTACCAACCAGGCACCGGCCGATCTGAAGGAGATCAGGGAAGCTTTCGCCAATGGCAACCTTGCTACGGTACGTTCCACGGCGCACCGGATGAAACCCTCGCTCGACAATATGGGCATCGAATCCCTGCACGGGCTGATCCGCGAAATTGAAACCTGGGACGATTCCCATGCCCCTAATGATCAACTGGATAAAAAAATAGCCGAACTCAGTCATACGATCAGCCTTGTACTGGACCAGCTAAAAGAAAATGTCCTGGCCGATACTAACCAATAACCTGTTCTGCATTAAACGCTCATCACTTTAAAATGATGAGCGTTTCGCATCACCCGTTTTTACCGAAAACGGCCCTGGTTTTTACTGCTTCAATAATCAGCCCGGGTTGGAAAAATAGTGGCTACAGGTGCGTTCATTTTTCATTTTTTCTCCAGCTGAACAATACATCTGCTTCTGATCAGAGCCCGGATAAAATCTTACGCAACTCTTCTTTCGTTTTACCAAGCTTTATCTGAAGATTGTTGAGCATCTCCTCCTTTTTCCCATCTGCAAAATGCAGGTCTTTTTCCGTTAAGTAGCCATACCTTGCCTTAAGTTTCGCTTTTTGTTCATCCCACTTTTCGTCAACGACGAGCGGGGTAACACCTGAATTTTTCATTTGCTTATTTATTTTAGATTACTATACATATGCAATATCTGTCTTAGGGCAGGCTGCCTTGTTACAGGTTCATACTGTATCGTTACAGCATTATACAGATTCCAGGTCATACAACGCATTTTGCAACATCTGTTCACGCTCCCGCTCCCGTTTCTCCATCTGTTCCAGGTGCATACCGATCGTCAGTCTTGCCATAATATAGCTGACGGTGGACTCAGCGCCCTGGTTGAGGTTTACACAGGTTTCCTCCAGTCCGTCATAGCAGCCTCCGGTGCAGGGATTATAAATAATCTGGGACAGGTGATTGTCTCCCAGGAACCAGTTAAAAGCAGCTTGCAATTTATCCCGGTACCCATCTTCCTCAAACACATCGTAGAATCGCTTCAACGCCAGTATGGTGTACGCCACATCAATCGGCTGTTCACCGCCAATGGTCTCCGGTGCGGTACGGCTCCTGTCATGCAGCCATATCTTATTGGGGATAACCGCGATCCGGTTATGCCGGAATGTTTTTGCCAACAGGAAATCAAATGACCGTTTCGCTATTCCCCTGTAAACGAGGTTACCGGTAGCCTGCCACGCACATAACAGGGCTTCGGGCAACAGGCTGTTGGCATAGGTCAGGTACCCCTCATACCAGCGCCACTCATCATCCGACTCATGGCGGTACATCTGAACCAGCCTGTCTGCGAACAGTTTTATAAATGACAGATCCGCCGGATCCTGGTACACACTGTTCTTATAGAATAAGCCCTTTACTATAAAAGCCATGGCCCGGGTGGAGTGTATCCCCGTGAAATACAGGGAGGCTTTTTGAAGTGAGATAAAAGCTGCCGCGGAAAACTTACCCGGCAAGAGTTCGCATTTTGACACCAGGTACCCCAATGCCCAAATGGCCCTTCCATTGGAGTCTTCCAGGTTGGTCTCTTCATTTTGCGGAGTAAACTTTCCGTCGGGGCCTGTATAATTCAGAAAACGGCCGTCAGGCTGCTGACAATATAATATGAAGTCCAGGCAAATCCGGATGTACCTCAAATCCTGTTTATCCCCGGTAAGTTCAAAATGCTGGCACCACGCGATCAGGGCCCTGGCATTATCATCCAACGTAAACCCGGTTTCAATATCCGGTTTATTGAGTCTTGAAAACTGGATCATCCCGAAGTCAGTGGTCATTTTTTTCAGGTGGTCAAGTGAAATGGGAGGCATTGTATATTTCAGCCTGATCCGGCCCTTTGTCATTTTCTTAAAAAGCAAGGCATGCGCAATAGCCGAATTCTCCCAGGCTGTCGAAGCCATCCGGTGCAGGCCGTTCGAGCTGATCGTTTCACGCAACTCATCATCCTGCAGCAACTTCAGAACAGAATCTGCCATTTGTACCACATCGTTAAACCCGATAATAATACCACTGTTTTTCTGCAGCACTTCTCTTGCGTGGGGAATCGGTGTGGAAATAACCGGGCAACCGCAACTGATCGCATAGGCAAATGTACCGCTCACCGCCTGGGCGGGATCCCGCGAGGTAAATAAATAAATATCGGTAAGCTGTAAATAATCCAGCAACTCCCGTAATTGCACAAAATAATTAATAAACCGGACGTGTGACTCAAGATGCAGCTCTCTGATCATGGCCTGGAGTTTCTCCCGGTATAATTCCCCCTCCGCTTTTACTACGGACGGATGGGTCTTCCCGATGATCAGGAACAGCACTTCCGGGTATTTACTGATTACGGCTGGCAGGGCAGCCAGTGTTGTTTCAATCCCCTTCCCGGAACTGAGCAGGCCGAATGTGGTAAGCACTTTCCTGCCAGACAGGTTGTATCTCTTTTTTAATTCTTCTTTGCCGGTATGCGGGACCAGGTGCGTACCGTGAGGGATCACCGTGATCTTATTTTCCTCCACGCCATACTCATTGACCAGGATCCGTTCCGAGGTATGGGTCATCACGATAATATCATCGCAGGCGGCGGCCATCTCCTGTACCTGGTCAAGTAACGATGCATCCGGCCCCGACAATACGGTATGAAACACGAGAATGACCGGTTTTTTTAATGCACGGAGAAACAACACAAAGGCAGGACCACTGTTACGGAACAACCCGAACTCATGCTGAATCAACAACAGCGAAACCGATTCATCCTTATTCAACTGCTCAGCCAGCTGATCAAATGTTCCCGGCCGGTCCGTATTCATACGGTACCTGAAATCATCCTGGTAAACCGTGGTATCCGTATCTGAAAGAAGGGGGCAGATGGAAATAGTAAAAGATGCTCCAAACTTTGACCGCAACGCCGTTTCAAGGTCCTGCGAATAGGTTGCAATCCCGCATTCGCGGGGCGGATAGGTAGTAATAAAAACCACGCCGGGTATATACTCCTCTCCCGGCTTGCCATACCCATAAACAGTACCCGGTACTTTCCTTAACGAAACGGGCGCCTGCCCCTCCTTATTCATAGTTTTTCTGATTAGCGTAGTCATCTTAAATTTTATATTTTAAAAGTTCATCCAGTAATTCATGAATATTCACCGAAGCGGTGGCAATGCGTTCATCTGCGGCGCCATAATAAATGTATAAACGATCACCCCGCCGGATACAACCGGTTGGAAAGCAAACGTTATTGACTTCCCCGGTCAGCTCCCATTCCAGTTCGGGCTTAAACAAGGCATAAGGTAACCGGCTGATTTCTTTTTGCGGCTGCTGCAGATCCAGCAAAGCGGCGCCGGCCGAATAAACATACCCATCAACCGTATCATGAACGCCGTGATAGATCAACAGCCAGCCATGGGCTGTTTCCACCGGGGGGCAGCCAGCGCCGATATAACTCACTTCATGTTTATATTTTGGCGCCATCACGATGTACTCATCAAAGTGCAAAAAGTAATGCTGCCAGTATTCCGCCGTTAATTCGTGTAATTCATTAACCGCCACCAGCTGAATATCCGGCCGGATCCGGTGAAGAAAACAGATTTTACCGTTGATCCGCTTCGGGAAAAACACCACGTTCTTATCCCAGATCAGCAGTTTTCGTCCCAGGTTTTCCCGGATGTTCCTGATTTCATTATACCGCAGGTATTTCTCATTTATGACAGCTTTTGATTCCGCCAGGTGACTGAATTCTTCATACGCAATTTGCGGTACGATCAATCCCATTTTTTCAAAATGCAGCAGGTCGCCGGATATGGCGAGTGCGCCCAGCGCATTGACGCCATCATAGGCAGTATAGGAGAGGAAAAAAAGCCCGTCTATTTTTGATATCCGGGGATCCTCCACCCCTCTTGACTCATAATCCAGCTGGGGAAACAGCAGGGGGCAGTCCGACCGGTACTCAATGGTGAGCGGATCACTTAATTTACAATACCCGATACTGGAGTAATTTCCCCTGCTCACCGCCCTGTAAAAAAGATGAATGACACCGTTATCCTCAATTACTGCCGGGTTCAGCACCCCCTCGTTTTCGAAACCATTGGCCGTTCCTGCCAGCAAAATCCCTTCTTTTTTAACCTGGATCATATTGTACCCTGAACGGTTGATTTACGGTAAATACCGGTCCCGGCGGGAACACTGTCCAGTTACGCTGAAGATGGACTATTTAACCCGTAATAATCTTACATCATTAGCATTCCCCGTTATAAGTTATACACCTGGCTGAGGGCCGGGCTGTACCTGCATTCCCTGAACCCCCTGTGGTTAGAAAAGAAAAAAAAGACCGGGATTTACAGCATTCTCTGTATATGAATATTGTAACACGGGTCTTAAACCGTATAATAAAATTGAACGGGTGAACAGCGATCTTTACGAAGCATTGGTTTTGCAAAGAACATTTTTCTCATAACAGTTGGTTTTGGCAAGCCCCTGTATATACGGGGGCTTTTTTTATTAACGGGGTTAAGGGGCAAAGGAATCCGAAGCACGGATCCGTAATTAAAGGAATACCCTGTCTCTGTACGTGGAATTGAGCAGCTCAGCCGCTAAGCACTTCGTCCCCTGATCAGCCGGAGCAGTACCGCCACTATGGCGATCACCAGTAGAATATGGATTATGCTGCCGGCATGAAAAGCAAAATAACCCAGCAGCCAGCCAATGACCAGGATCACAGCAAGAATATAAAGTATGTTTCCCATTTTCAGCTATTTTTAAACGATTCAGTTAAACAACTATTCCAGAGCCGGCCGGATGAAAATTACGGTTATACAAGATGATCGTGTGCAGCACTTTGATCTTCTCCCGGATCTTCCGGGTAAGCACCCCGTTATCAAACCTGAGCTTTTGTTGTTCGGCTAATGCCGTTTCGTATCCGGCCACGGCTGCTTCATAATACCCGGCATTTTCATTTTTCAGTGCCTCTTCAAAATGCAGCAGCGCGAGGCTTTTCTTCCTGAATAACTGCAGATAAATAATATATACGAATACAGACAGGAGCATGATAAAAAAAACATAGTATAGAAATGACATATTCAAATTTTATATTCCAGGGGCATACCGGAAGTTCGGTCACTTCATCCCGGGCAGCATTACAATAAAGGCGGAAATCCTTACAGCATTTACAGGTCCTCGAGCATCGTGCGCCTTTTCTCCCGGAGTTGCTTAAAATGCGAGGGGGTCAGGCCGGTTACTTTTTTGAATTGTGCGGAAAGATGGGCCACACTGCTGTAGTGCAGCCGGTAAGCGATTTCGGTAAGATTCAGTTCATTGTAGACCAGCAATTCCTTCACCCTTTCAATTTTGTGGGAAATATAGAATTTCTCAATGGTCGTTCCCTGTACTTGTGAAAAAAGGTTGGCCAGGTAGGTATAATTGTGATTCAGCTTCTGGTGCAGGTATTCTGATAAATTAACCACAAGCGGTTCCTCTGAATAGTGAACCAGCTCCACGATGATACTCTTTATCTTCTGAATCAGGATACTTTTTTTATGATCCATTAGCTCCAGCCCCGATCTCAGCAATGCTGCTTTAACCTGTAGCAATTGTTCCTGCGTCAGTTCCTCATCCACTTCTGCTTCTCCCAACTCTACCCTGACTGTAGCAAAGCCCAAATTTTTAAGCTCATCCCTCACCACCATCTTGCAGCGAATACAAACCATATTTTTAATGTACAGTTTCAATTCAGTTAGTGGATAGCCTGCTTTTAATACTACCCATACAGCCTGTAATGAAGAAAAATGAACATATTGTCAGAATTATACTATCTCCGTGAATATACTAAAAATCCGGCAGAATCACCGAAGTATATCCGGAACGGGATAAGCAGGTGACTACATATAGTTAATTCAGCCCGGGATATGCAATACCCTGTTACTAATCATTTTATTGCACTTTGTGTGCAAAGACAGCGTGTCACAGGCCGGTTATGAACCCTGCAGCACATACAACAGGTCAACAGGTATGAATACTGTAAAAAGATTAATTATACCTGTAATACTATATTAACCACTCCTTAACATCTTTGCCTGTTAACAAGTCGCATTCAACTCTTAATAAACCAAAAAATAAAATTATGACAAGCAGAAAATTTTTACAGGTTATCACCCTCTCCCTCCTGATCACAGCGCTGGTACCGGTGAGTTCGGCGGCCGGAACCGGGGACCCCGTTCCGCTGGCTAACAATACCAAAACAGAGGATCCCAGGGCGCAGCAGTTACTCACCCGGCTTCATGACATAAAAAACATGGATAAATCTTCCTTAACCGGTTCAGAAAAGAAAACCCTCCGCAAAGAAGTGAAGGGGATCCGGAAGGAGATGAAAGAAATTAAGGGGGGCGTATATCTCTCTGTCGGGGCCATCCTGATAGTGATCTTACTGCTGATTCTTATTTTATAAAAATCAGTTCGCCGGATTCCTTATTCTATTAAGTAAACACAGGCGATCCAACCCTTGTGCATCAAACGAATTACCCTATCATGTACCATTAATCCTTAATCCTGCCTTTCAGCATAGCCATCACTCGTATCGGGTGGTGGTTTTTTATTAGGCCATAGCCGGAATGAGAAATAATTGGCAACGCGGCAATCAGGCCTTTATTACAAGGTCTCAGCCCGCTACACCAGATCGAATCCGGCAGTTCCCGCGCAGATCTTGGTTCTACCAGGGCAATACCTGCTCCTGTTTCACTATAAGTTGTTTTGTATTTTTATTTCCGCGGTTCTCAACATATTGTTATCTTGTAGATCATTGCTCTCACAACTCATAACCAGCCTGATGCAATTGAACCCGGGTACACCGCAAAACAGCAGCGAATTAGAGAAATCTGTTCCGCATATTATTGTGGAAGTAATCGAGTATGTAGACAACGCAGTGGTCAGTAAAACGATCCTGAAAAAATCGACGGGAAATGTGACCGCCATGTCGTTCGATACGGGAGAGGAACTGGATGATAAAATTTCCCCTTTTGATAATTTCATACAGATCATTGACGGCGTGGCAGAACTGACTATCAATAAAGTAGTCCACCAGCTTAGATTAGGAAACGGGATCATTATTCCCGCTCATGCCCGGCACTGTTTCAATGCCAAGGAAAAATTTAAAATTATTTCAACTGTGATCAAAAGCGGTTACGAAGAGTAACCTGCTTCTCCTGTTCTCCCGCTTTTAAAGGGAATATAACTTTCAGGGTGCAACTGCTGTCCGGGGTGGTGTACAGGGAGGAGGCCCCGTTAAAAATACCGGCCCTGCTTTGAATATTCGTAAAACTGTTCCTGTTTCTTTCCATCCCCAAATCGATAAGGCGCCGGTCATCACTCATCAATAATATAATTTTTTGCCCCTTCATCCGGATATCGATCCGGATCAGTTGAGCCCCTTTCCCCGCGATAATAACCCGCAGTTGTTCCTGTATGATCCTGAAGATCGCGAATTGAAACTCTTCTCCTAGTTCCTCCTGCTGGAACCCGGCATGGGTAAACCTGACCGATATGGAATGCGTCACTTCCAGGTGCCTGAAAAGGTTCTCCAGGCCTTCAAACAAACTAATCAGCTTGTTATCGGGAATCAGTATTTCCGAAGTGATGCCCCGGATCCCTGCTATCACCTGCCCGATCAGGCCGGTCGCTTTCTGAAGATACCCGGCCCGCAAGGCAGGGGCAGACATAGAAAGCTGTATATACAATTTTACAACCGCCAGTATCTGGTTCAGGTCCTCATTCAGTTTATAGCCGATATCATACCTTTCAGTTTCCTGGGCCGTTAAAAAGGCGGCTGTAATCGCTTTCTGATGCGGTGATTGTTGTAGCAAGGTTTCAATTCCGGGCGCGCTTTTTTTTCCAGCATCATACATGGCGCCGATCACTTCTTCCAGTTCATCTTTCCGGTTGTAGAGCCGGTGGCCAGTTTCATGTACCGGTGTATAGCTGCCATCAGCTTTCCTGAACCGGTACTGAAGCAGCCAGTCCCCCCCCTTGCGTCGTATCATCTGATTGATCCTGGACCTGACTCCCGGAAGATCATCCGGATGGATCCGGTTTTCCCAGAAACTCAGGGGAAGTTGTATATTCTCAATTGCATACCCAAATACCCGTTTCAGCCCGGCATCAATCCAGCATCGTTCCCCGGAACCCGCTTTCCAGTTCCAGAGGCATTCATAATTGGCTTCTGTCATAATCCGGTATATCGGGTACAGGAGCCTGGAACGTTTTTCAGCGGTTTGACTACCGGGTGCCACATGGGGTTGCAGCGCAATAGAGTAAGTTTCCATTTCCGAAAAAGTACTGATATCAATCCATGTACTTATCTCAGCCCAATAGTAACTGAATTGGTAAGGTCCCCCCGGCTGGAATATCTTCCCGTAAGCCCCATAAAAATCAATGGGAATAACCGGGTATAATCTATCCCATATATTTTTTCCAATTATTTCACCGGCCTTTATTTTGAATAAGTCCTCCGCCCCTTTGTTCCAGTACATCACATTCCATTTCTTATCCACGGTAATAAAGCCATTCAGGCTGAGTTCATCCACCGGGGTTCCCGGGTATAATTGAGCGGCAGATTCCCGCTCCCGCCGGTTGTTCTTGGCATTTAAAAAGGTAGCCATGCTTCGGTTTTGTAGGTAATTGAGCAGTCAGGGTCAGTCTTCATAGCCGCTTTTGATCACCGTAATAATCATCTTGAACCTGCCGTTTGGCTTTATATAGTTGGATGAATGGGCGGGAATAACGATCCCCTCGCCGGTTTGCAGCAGATGGGGCGCTTTGTCTATAATGATCTCCGCCTTCCCTTCTATGATCTGGGCGAATGTATCGAAGGGAGAAGTTTTTTCGGTTAGCCCTTCCCCTGTATCAAATGACATTACACTGATATTACCTGAAGACTTCTTCAATATCGTCTTGATAACCACAGAGTTTGCCATATACTCAATGATCTCCACAATAATATGCGCTTTCGATTTCTCCACCTCAAAACCGCTCTTATTACCGGGCTTAGAACTGTCCCCTGGCGGAGTTTCTACCTTTTTCATACCGTAAAATTCAGCAATACAACTGAACTACATCTTATTGCTTTCGAAGCAGATTTTACAACATTCTTCGGCAGTATAAAAGGTCATTGACTTTTTGCATAAAATACACTATCTTATCCAATCAGTCAGGTGTAACCGTACACCACACAGATGGATGATTTCTCCTATTAAAATGTCCGGGCCGAAATGAATGGAGCAGAAAAAAGTTCCTGCATAATATAATACAGAACCTTTAGATGTACTGTACCGGAGAGCTGACTTGAACTGCCGTCCCGACGTTTACAGTCGGGATATGAATCCGATGCTCAGTGGGGAATAGTTTTTATAAAATCCCGGCCAGCCAAACAGATAGAAAAAGGCTTTGCAATTTATGCAAAGCCTTAAACAGTACCGGAGAGCAGACTTGAACTGCCGACCTTCGGGTTATGAATCCGATGCTCTAACCAGCTGAGCTACCCCGGCAAATATTTTTTCAAAAGAACTTAAACAGCAGACTTGAACTGCCGTCCCGACGTTTACAGTCGGGATATGAATCCGATGCTCTAACCCTGCCTACTCGCCTCGCGGCGAAGCGGGCCGGCAGGCAGGCAGCTGAGCTACCCCGGCAACGGGCGGCAAAAATAGCGATTTTGCCCAAATGAATGAAATGAAATTTGATTGTTTTTAAACGAAAAGGGGGTATAAAGGCCTGTCAGCCAAGACCGATCTCCTGGTGAGGAGCCGGGATCTCCACATCAGCAAATCCTTTCTTGATCAGCCGGTTCCGGAAGTCCTGCTGCACTTCGTATTCCCCGTGTACCAGGAATAATTTCGCCACTTGCCCGGGATCCTGGCAGGCCAGCCACTGGCACATATCCTCATAATCGCCATGGGCACTCATGCTCCGGATGGACCCGATCTCCGCATGCACTTCATGCAGCACTCCGTATATGCCCACCTCCTTATCCCCGGATAATAAACGGCCGCCCAGTGAACGGGGTTCGCAATAACCGGTCATCAGGATCGTATTGTGCGAGTTCTCAATATTATTGCTGATATGATGCTTCACCCTTCCCGCATCCGCCATCCCGCTGGCAGAAATAATTACCATGGGGCCGTCCTGGAAATTGAGCAGCTTGGACTGCTCCACTGTTTTTACATAGTGAAGCCCCTCGAATGAAAACGGGTCTTTGTCGGTCTGCATGATCCGCTGGATTGTTTTATTAAAATAGCCCGGGTAATTCTTCATGATCTCAGTGGCTTCAATACTCAGGGGGCTGTCCACATAATAATCCAGCGCCGGCAGCCTGTTCTCCAGTTCCAGCTGGTTCAGTGAATACAGGATCTCCTGGGTGCGTCCCACGCTGAATGCGGCCATGATCAGTTTACCTTTTTTCTGCAAGCAGGCTTTCTCAATCCAGTTCAGCAGCATATCCGGGGTGGTGACATGGGTATCATGCAGGCTGTTGCCATAGGTGGACTCCATGATGATATAATCGGCCTGCGGGAAATTTTCCGGCGACTTCAGGATGGCATCGCGGTAACGGCCGATATCCCCGCTGAAGGTGATACGGGTTTCCTTTCCTCCTTCCTTTATCTTTAAATGCACACAGGTGCTGCCAATAATATGGCCCGCATCCGTAAACATCCCCTGCACCCCTTCCATTACATCAAACCAGGTCCCGTACTCCGCTTCCACGAGGTAGTCCACCGCCTTCTTCGCATCATCCACGGTGTACAGCGGCTTCAGGTAGGGCTGTCCCGCAGCCGCTCTCCGCTTGTTCACATATTTTATCTCATCCTCCTGTATCTCCGCAGAATCTTCCAGCAATACGGAAGCCAGTTCACTGGTGCCATGCGTACAAAATATCCGGCCCCTGAACCCGTCTTTGATCAGTTTGGGAATCAGCCCGCTGTGATCAATATGGGCATGGGACAGGATCATCATATCAATCTCTGCCGGTTCAAATCCAAAATGCCGGTTGAGCATATCCGTATCCTTTCCCAGGCCCTGGAACATGCCGCAATCCAGCAGGAGTTTTTTCCCGCTCTTCAGCGTGACCACATGTTTTGAACCGGTAACTGTACGGGCCGCCCCGTGAAATGAAATTTTCATATTTGCCTCCTGGATTCTTGTGTTTGATAATTTTACCACGGTAGCTGCTTAGGCCAGATAAACTGCCACATAGGTAGTCAAAAAAGATACCGCATTAAACAGCCGTAGTTATTTTTCTCAATAGCCGTTTATTCGCTTCCCCGGTCCCCAACTGTTAGCATTTCCCAACAACACGCCCTTTTGACTTTTTACTTTTTACTCCCCCCCTGCGCTAAAGCTCCGGTCGGCAGGTTTTACTTTAAACGACCATGTAATATAAAACTCCGCCACCACTTCCCCCGCCTTATTCGTCCCCACCGACCTTGCCCTCACCGTTCTTGCTTCTCCTGTGGCGATCGTTTCCTCAATGGCTTTCCGGAACAAATCCCCGTCGGCACAAACAAATGTGGAACGGTCTGTTGCTTTTTTGAAATACTCAGAGTCCACCCTGACCACCAGCATGGACACAGGTGGCTGAATCTTATATAAATAAGCCATGGCTAAGGCCCCGGTGCTCATTTCAGCTGCCATACTCAGGCTGGCAAAATAAGTGGACCTGAACGGATTTTGCGAAAGCCATTTATACGGAATGGTCACCACCGCCCTTTGCTCATCCAGTTCCCTTACCCTTACACCGGCGATAAAAGCGGCCGGCAAGCGCAGCAGCAGGAACAAGCGGAATTTCAGCGGATGTTTCATGAGCCGGATAAAAGCGGGCATGTTCTTATTCATCACAGGTGCATTATTGTTTATCAAAAGCCACAATCATGGCCACCGCCTTATTATCGTTGGCATCTGCTTTAAAGTAAATAGTACCGTCGCTGGTATTATTATACCGGACCGAACGGATCTGTAAACTGCGCAGGGCTTCATTGACCTTCGCTGCATAGTTCGGCTGCGCACTCCCGCTGATGGCCTGGTTGAGTTGGTTATAATCCAGTTCATCCTTGCTCACCACGATAGCAATATAATCCCGGTTGCCGGCGCTGTCCGCCTCCAACGACTGGGATTTCGGGAAAAGCCGGTAACCGGTGATCCCGCAATAGGGTGAGTGTTTGGAAACAGTTTCTCCCGGCTTGATATAAGGGAACAACACAAAGCTCCTCCCATCTGTTTCCTGTCCGAATATATAAATATAACATTCGGTTTCATTTTTGATCTCCATTTTAAACCGGGTACCCGCGGTAATGGGCGAAACGGTCTGGAAACTATTGCCCCCGGCTGAACGAAGTTGTATGTATTCTTTATTGGCATTGTTCACCAGGCCAATCGTACATTCCAATGGAATATTGGATACGGCGCTGCGCTTAGGCAAAGGATCGATCCCGTACGCCTCACGGACATAGGTGCTGAAATCGCGGTACCTCACCCAGGCCACCCCGTTATTACCCCATTCGGGGCCCCAGCTGTTCATGATCTGGAAGGCGCCCCCAAACTTGCGGTCATCATAACCGATCACACACATGGCATGTCCCCCCATGCCCATTTGCGAAGCATCCGTACCACTGGGTTCCCAGAGTTCCCTGCCCATCATATCCTGCATAAAACTCTGTCCCACCATCATCCCGATGGCCACCGGTGCATCTTTGGCCAGGTGTTCCTTAATCCCCCGTACACTTATTTCATTGATATTATCCCCGTTCGTTATCCGGGTAAACCCATGGATCACATTCTGTCTTCCCGCCTGCACTTCGGATGAATTGGGCATTCGTTCACAATCCTGGTCACTATAGGGATACTGGCTTAATGCCATTCCCCCGTTCTTCTGCATGGCTTCCATCGCCTTTTGCAGGTAAGAACCCTGGCAACCTTCCAGGCGGATCTGGTTATACAGGTAAGACGGGCTGAAGGCGATCTGGTTGGGATCGGACCCGCTGGCCGCGGAGATCAGGATCGTCTGGGCGGCATAGGCAGAACTCCAGGCCACACAACTGCCCTGCTGTCCCTGGTTACCGCGGTCCGGCGCAAAACGCAGCAGGGATACGGCTTCCGGAATAGGATTTTTGGCATTATCCTCTTCCAGTCCCTCGTAGACCGATGCTTTATTGAATTCAGCGGGATTGAAATTGTACCCGCTTTGCGAGAACTGTGAAATAATCTGTTCCACATTGCAGCCCCCGCTCCTTCCCAGCAGGAAATAAGCAGCAGCAGCCAGCACCAGGAGCAGGATGATTCCCTTTCCTTTAAACAAGCCCAGGAGCAAAGGCAGCAGGGACATCAGCCCTCCCCCGCCGCCGGGGAAATTGGGCCGGTTACCTCCACCGCCGCCACCATTATCATCGGGTTGATCAGGATCCACCGGGTCATCGGTCATTCGGATAGGCATAGAAGACAGTTTAAAGGTTTATGTTATTTTAAAAGTACCAAGATCGCCCGAAAAAATAACCCCGCATCAGAATTTAATATCAATTATTTTTCCACCTCGTTGCAACGATTGTGAGAGGGATTCGTCAATTTTGTGAGCCGGTAATATATATATAAATACGACCCCGTATGACAATTAAATCTTTCCTCCTTTTTGCGCTGTTCTTTGCCCTTGTTTTGACAGGCAGCGCCCAAACCGTGGACGGGCGGCTTTTCTTCCGGCAGGGGCAGGCGATTGAGATCAGCCTGCAGACCCAAACGACGATTTCGCAGCAGGCCATGGGACAAGCCATCGACTTTCATGTGGACGCCAGCTGTAAACACCAGTATGAGGTCACCAATACCACGGAAGACAATCACAGCCTGCGGCATTCAGTGAAACGCATCACCTTCTCTTTTGATGGTATGGGGCAGAAACAGGCTTTCGATTCCGATATTCCCAAAGACCTCAACGGGCAATCAGGCAAACCGGTAAAAGAGCTGCTGGAGAAGAAATATGATATGATCATTGATCCGTACGGAAAGGTATTGCTGACCCTGCCTGATAGTTTTCCTGCTGCCCAAACGGACAACCGGATGGCCATTATCTCCAGCATGATGAAAGAAGTGGTGGATATTGTACAACCGCCCCAGAAAGGGAAAGGAAGTTTTTTCCGGGTCATTCCTGAAAAAGAAGGCGGGTTAAAAACTGGCGATTCCTGGACCGAATCCGGTTCCGCCCAGGCGAATACCTATCAGACCACTTATGTGATCAGCGCTGTTACAGACAGTACTATCCTGCTGGATTTTACCGGGAATGCATACACGGTAACCAAAGCGGAAATGATGGGAAGTGAGACCAGCACGACCCTGACCCATAAATCAACGGGTAAAATTACCGTGGACAGGGCCACAGGACTGATCCGTCAGAAGACAACCCAGACCGAATCCAGCGGCAGTACCGAATCTTCTTTCGGGAACCTGCCCCTGACTTCCAAAACTACCAGTACCATTACCGTGCAAATAAAACCACAGGAGTAAGCCGGCATTCTGCCCGCCCTTCGGAAGAACCGGCCGGGAAACAAATAATCCCCACGAAGCCCCCTGACAACTAACATCTGACAACTGACAACTAACTGAATGGGATACTACGCCGAGTCCCCTTCGGGAGACCCGGCTGGGAAGCAAATAATCCCCACGAAGCCCCCTGACAACTAACATCTGACAACTAACAACTAACTGAATGGGATACTACGCCGAGTCCCCTTCGGGAGACCCGGCTGGGGAAGCAAATAATCCCCACGAAGCCCCCCTGACAACTAACATCTGACAACTGACAACTAACTGAATGGGATACTACGCCGAGTCCCCTTCGGGAGGCCCGGCTGGGAAACAAATAATCCCCACGAAGCCCCCTGACAACTGTCAACTAACATCTGACAACTAACTACAGACTACAAACTACAGACTACTAACTTCCCCAACCACCTGCCCCCTCAGCAGATCTTCCAGCTCATCCCTTTTCCGGATCAGCCGGGCTTTCCCGCCTTCCACCAGCACTTCGGCTGGCTTGAAGCGGGAGTTATAATGAGATGACATTTCAAAACAATAGGCGCCCGCATTGCGGAATACGAGGTAATCTCCTTCCCGGACTTCCGGCAGGGAGCGGTTCTCCGCAAAAGTGTCGGTCTCGCAAATATTCCCCACTACATTATAGATTTTCTTTTCCCCGGCGGGATTGGAGATATTTTCAATCACATGATAGGATCCGTAAAACATAGGACGGATCAGGTGGTTGAGTCCTGTATCCACCCCTGCAAAAACCGACTGGCCGGCCGGTTTCAGCACATTGACCCGGGTAATAAAATAACCGGCTTCACTGACCAGGTACTTGCCCGGCTCAAACCAGGCCTGCAAAGGGCGGCCGTATTTCTTTTCGTATTGTTCAAACTCTTCTTTTACTTTTTTACCCAGCAGGACAATATCGGTTCCCGCCTCGCCGGGTTCATACGGTACTTTAAACCCGCCCCCCAGGTCTATCACCTCCAGCTCCGGGAAATGCTCCGCCACCTCAAATAATACTTCGATCCCGCGGGCAAAGACTTCCACATCTTTGATCTCGCTTCCCGTATGAATATGCAGGGTACGGATGAATAAGCCGGTTTCCTTTACCAGGTCCAGCACTTCGCTGATATTTTCCAGCGGGATGCCAAATTTGCTGTCCGCATGCCCGGTGGAGATTTTCAGGTTCCCCCCCGCCATGATATTGGGACGCAGGCGGATTCCTACCGGTGAGCTATGACCGAATTTCAGCCCGAATTTCCGCAGGTTGGAAAGGCTGTCAATATTGATATGAACACCCAGGCGCTGCGCCTCCTCAATTTCTTCAAACGCGATATTGTTAGAGGTGTACAAAATATTCTTCGGATCAAACCCCGCCAGCAGGGCCAGCCGGACCTCGTTCACCGAACTGCAGTCCACATTGCAGCCGGTGTTTTTTATATACCGGAGTATATTGATATTGGTCAGCGCCTTGGCGGCATAAAAAAAACGCACATTGGCTCCCCTGAATGCGGCCAGGAGGTTCTGATATTGTTGCCCGATCCGTTCTGCATGATACACATAGAGCGGGGTGCCGTATTCCCGGGCCAGCGCTACCAGTTGTTCGTGTGAGAGTTCCGTTGCCATAGGGGCGAAGATAAAAAAGAACCGGCTCAGTAGTTGACTGAGCCGGCTTATTAATTTAGATCATAAAAGAACTATGTTCAGCTTTCTTCTCCTTCCCCGTTCTCCTCATTGATCACCAGTTCCCCGCCCTCGGTTACCGCCAGCGCGGTGGGTTCTTCATTTTCTTCTGCTCCTTCTGCAGCTGCTTCATCCGGCAACTGGTCTTTGATAATAGTTGGCTCCACCAGTTGCTCCGCCAGTACTTCCTTAATCCGCGGCAGGTCATCGGCAGAATTGATTCCGAAATAATCCATGAAGTTTTTGGAAGTGCAGTACACCAGCGGGTGACCGGGTAATTTCTCATTGCGGCCGGTGATGATGATCAGCTCCTTCTCCAGCAATTTCTGGACCGCGTAATCGGAACTCACCCCGCGGATCGCTTCGATCTCGCCCTTGGTCACCGGTTGCTTATACGCAATGATGGCCAGTGTCTCGAGCGCTGCAGCGGAAAGGCGCTTGAGAAATTTATCTCCGTTCAGCTGGGCGATAGTTTTATGGAAATCCTTCTTAGTAAGGAATTGCCATCCACCCC
Organism: Sphingobacteriales bacterium; assembly: GCA_016219985.1. Taxonomy (GTDB): domain Bacteria; phylum Bacteroidota; class Bacteroidia; order Chitinophagales; family Chitinophagaceae; genus JJ008. Next base: position 227,330 of record JACRJO010000032.1, read on the forward strand.
CGCTCTGCCTCATTTCAAAAGGGTAAAACTCGGACGCATATTTTTCAGCAATCCCCTCACTCGCGGCCTCCACCTGGTCCAGGGATATCTTTTCTTCCATAAAGCCAAAGGCATTATTCACCAGTTCGGTGATGTCCAGGGTGCTCAGGGGTTTATCACTCGCAAAGATCAGGGCTTCAATATGTGGTATCAGGTTATCGATAGTCATAATAGTCAATAGGTCAATGAGTCAAATAGGTTATACGGGTCAAAATGGCAAATGAAATGGCAAGATAACTATTGATGATAAAACGCAATTCACAGTTTATACACAATTATTGAGATTGGCATGGATGACAGGAATCCTTAAACCCAGGAAAAATCCTCCCTTTATTCGTAATTTTTCTTAGAAGGCCCCATTTTCTATTTTCCACCTGCCTGCCGCGTAGGCTGGTTGTTAGTTGTTAGTTGTTAGTGCTGGCTACCCCATACTACAGTCTTCCTCTAACGACACTGACTATCGACTACCGACTATCGACTACCGACTACCCCTCCCCCGACGAAGACTCAATTCTCAATGCTCAACTCTCAATTTTCATTGAAGGCCCCATTCACCATTCCCCCCACAAAAAAACCCGGCGCTCATCCTTCTGCACCGGGTCCGTTATTTAATCCACCTCGTCCCCCTATCCCTGCAAGGCCGCCGCACCGCTCACGATCTCCGTCAACTCAGTGGTAATCGCCGCCTGGCGGGCCCTGTTGTAAGAGATCTTCAGGGAGCGAAGCATCTCATTGGCATTTTCACTGGCCTTATCCATCGCGGTCATCCGGGCTCCGTGTTCAGAGGCATTGGAATCAAGGACCGCTTTGTATAATTGGGTATTGAGGATCTTCGGCATCAGTTCGGCAATCAGCAGGTCTTTGGAAGGATCGTAGATGAAATCCGCCTTGGCCGTGCCGGCCTTCTTTTCCACCCGGGGAATGGGCAGGAAACGCTCCACCACGAAACGCTGGGTGGCTGCGTTTTTGAACTGGCTGTACACTAATTCCACCACATCAAATTCCTTATTTTCAAAAGCGGTCATCGCTGCCTGGGCGGCTTTCTGTACGTTTTCAAAACTCAGGTGATGGAAAATATCCTTAAAAGTATCCGTTGTTTTAAAATTACTCTTTACAAAACTCTCGTAGCCTTTTTTCCCGATACTCCAGATCGCCAGGTTGCCTTTTTTCTGCTGATCCGCATATTTTTCAGCGATGGTGGACTTTGCCAGTTTAATGATATTGGCGTTGAAGGCGCCGGCTAATCCCCGGTCACTGGTAATGACAATCATCAGCACTTTTTCCACCGGGCGTTCTGCCGCCAGGCTCATGCCGGTACCGGCTTCACTGTTGCTGACAATATTGCTCAGCAATTCCTGCAGTTTCTGTGCATAAGGGCGCATCTGGACGATCGAATCCTGAGCCCGGCGCAGTTTGGCTGCACTCACCATTTTCATCGCCTTGGTGATCTGCTGGGTGCTTTGTACTGATTTGATCCGGTTACGAACCTCTTTTAACTGACCTGCCATAAATCGTGCTTAAATTGGCCGCAAAGGTAAGGGCCGGCGACTAAAAATCCATCTACATTTTTTGAACGGATCCGGTGGCAGACAGCTGCCTTCAATAATGGAAAATAAACCCCGTCTTTAGTGTTAACACACTGGTTATTACCCGCGCCGGCGGTGGTTTTGTTTTTCCCCTGACGAACCGGCGCCAGGGAATCCATACCGGGGACTCAATCCCTCAAAAAGAATTCCCGCCTGAGCAGGTAACTGATGGACAGTTTTCCGGCAGCCCCGGAGCCTGTTTTGAGCGGGGTTTCAAACTCCCGCAGCAGGAGCAACTGAACCGGCCCGCTGACCAGGGTGCTGAAATCCCCGGCCCTGATAACCAGCCGGCCCTCCCGGACGGTATCCAGCCGGTTGATTCCCTCGCTGCTGAATAATGTATCTGTGGCGATCACCCGTACATAATCTTCCTCATGCAATCCCGTTAACCCGAGTTCCAGGTCTTCCCGTTCTACGGTATCGGGCAGACCGGCGACCAGCCCCATCGGGTAGAACTCAAACCCCTGCTCGTACATTTTCCTTCCCTTATCCTGCAGGAGTATCTTATGGCTGCCCTCAAATTCTTCTATCGGTTTATGCAATTCATAAAAACTGCCGGTCAGCCTGGAACTGTCCGGCATAAGTTTTTCCCCATCCAGGTACACATCGGCCCCCGCCGGAAGAGTAAGCGGCATTCCTTCCTCCCCGTTACGGAAGCGGAGCAGTACGGTGAGTTTATCATCCCCCTCCTCTGCATTGACCTGGCAATCGAAATAAAGCGCCCCTGCTTCCGGGATGACCGCGGTCTTTTTATCTTTCCCCGAACAGGAATTAAACAATAGCCCGCCGGTTAAAATAATAACGATGACCCATAAACGATATGTGAGGTCTTCCCTGTTCATTGCAGAAAGCAAATTACATTAAAGAAGGACTCCCGCCACGATTTTAATAACCTTGTTCAGTACAGTGGCAACCGGGTGTTCAGAACCATCGTCCTTTCTCGGGATGACTGGTTTCGGTGTCCTGTTATTTAATAATCAGGTAACGGCTGTTGGCAGAAAGGTCAATGCGCGGATGTAAAACGGGCAGTACCGGCTCCTTTCAAACCCGTCCTGGCCGAACCCGGGTAACCCGAAAACAACCGGGCCCGCTAAAATCCGGCTGTCCCGGCTCCTGAACCAGGGGGAAACAGCGGACCGGCTGATAGTAAACTCCCAACTAAGACTTATCTTTGCCGCCCCCGGTAAAACCGGAATATTCCCTGTCAAAATGGCCTGTAATCTTAATGTAGCACCGTTTTTGACAAAACAAACCGTTATTAATCAATAATATTTTAATAAAACAACCATGCTTGGTTTCATTCAGAAAATTTTTGGCGGCAGCAAGTCAGAGAAGGATGTGAAAAAGATTGAACCCTATGTTGCCAAAATCAACCAGTTTTTTGTCTCTTACCAATCCCTGAACAATGATCAGCTTCGCCATAAAACCCAGGAGTTCCGGGCAAGGATCAAAGAGCACCTGGCCGGGATTGATGCCGAAATCGCGGAGAGAAACGCAGCTGCAGAGGCATTGCCTTTTAATGACCTGCTGGGCAAGGATGCCATTTACCAGGAAGTGGACAAACTGAAAAAGGACCGGGACAAGAAGATAGAAGAAGTCCTGGAAGAAATCTTACCCGAAGCATTCGCCGTGGTAAAAGAAACCGCCCGCCGTTTTAAGGAAAATACGGAGATCGTGTCCACGGCCACCCAACTGGACCGTGACCTGAGTGTAAAAAAGGATTATATCACTATTGAGGGGGACAAGTCCATTTTTAAAAATACCTGGACGGCCGGTGGGGGCCAGGTTACCTGGAACATGGTCCACTATGATGTGCAGCTGATTGGTGGCGTGGTGCTGCACCAGGGAAAAATTGCTGAGATGGCCACGGGGGAAGGTAAAACCCTTGTATCCACCCTGCCGTCTTACCTGAATGCATTGCCCGGGGAAGGGGTGCATATCGTAACCGTGAACGATTACCTGGCCCGCCGCGACCAGGAATGGAACGGAACTATTTTTGAATGGCTGGGTATTACGGTTGATTGTATTGATAAACACCAGCCCAACAGCGAAGAAAGAAGAAAAGCCTACCTGGCCGATATCACCTATGGTACCAATAACGAATTTGGTTTCGACTACCTGCGGGATAATATGGTGCACACCCCCGAGGAAATGGTACAACGCAAACACCATTATGCCATGGTGGATGAAGTGGACTCCGTGCTGATCGATGATGCCAGGACGCCGCTGATCATTTCCGGTCCCGTGCCGAAAGGGGAAGACCAGCAGTTCCATATTCACAAACCCCGGATCCAGCAACTGGTGCAGGAGCAGGAACGCATCATCCGGAATGGATTGATTGAAGCCAAGAAACGGTTTGCAGAAGGAGACGATGATCCCAAAACCGGCGGGCTGCACCTCTTCCGCGCATACCGGGGCCTGCCCAAATACGGGCCAGTGATCAAATTCCTGAGTGAACCCGGGGTTAAAGTGAAAATGCAGAAAGCGGAAAATTATTACCTGCAGGACCAGCAGCGCAATATGCAGATAGTGGATGATGAGCTGCTCTTCCATATTGATGAAAAAAACAATTCCGTGGAGCTGACCGACAAGGGACTGGCGATGATCACCCGTAGCGGTGAAGACCCGGAATTCTTTGTATTGCCGGATATCGGGGTCAGACTGGCGGAAGTGGAAAAAAGCGCTTCCACGGCCGATGAGAAACTGCAGCTGAAAGAAACCATCCTCAATGATTATGCGCAGAAAGCAGACCGCATCCATACGGTCCAGCAATTATTAAAAGCCTATACACTCTTCGATAAGGATGTGGAATACGTGGTGATGGATGGTGCGATCAAGATCGTGGACGAACAAACCGGCCGTATCCTGGATGGCCGCCGTTATTCAGACGGCCTGCACCAGGCCATTGAAGCCAAGGAAAATGTGAAGATCGAGGCCGCTACCCAGACCTATGCCACGATCACCCTGCAGAACTACTTCCGGATGTACCACAAACTGGCGGGTATGACCGGAACCGCGGAAACAGAAGCGGCGGAGTTGTGGAGTATCTACAAGCTGGATGTGGTGAGCATCCCCACCAATATTAAAATGATCCGGAATGACAAACAGGATCTTGTTTATAAAACAAAAAGGGAAAAATACAAATCCGTTATTGATGAGATAGAAGCCCTGCGGAATGCAGGCCGCCCCTGCCTTGTGGGTACCACTTCGGTGGAAGTAAGTGAACTCCTTAGCCGGATGCTGCAGCAAAAAAAGATCCCGCATAATGTACTTAACGCGAAACAACACGCCAAAGAAGCCCAGGTGGTCGCCGAAGCTGGTTTGCCCGGGGCGGTAACTATCGCCACCAATATGGCCGGCCGGGGTACGGATATCAAGCTCGGGCCCGGTGTAAAAGAAGCGGGCGGACTGGCCATTATCGGTACGGAGCGGCACGAAAGCCGCCGGGTGGACCGCCAGCTCCGGGGTCGTGCCGGCCGCCAGGGTGACCCGGGATCCTCCCAGTTCTATGTATCACTGGAAGATGACCTGATGCGCATGTTCGGCAGTGAGCGCATTGCCTCGCTGATGGATAAACTTGGTTACAAGGAAGGCGATGTGATCCAGCACAGCATGATCAGCAACAGTATCCAGCGGGCGCAAAAGAAAGTGGAAGAAAACAATTTCGGCATCCGGAAACGCCTGCTCGAATACGATGACGTGATGAACATGCAGCGGAATGCTGTTTACAAAAGAAGAAACCACGCCCTCTTCGGGGAACGGCTGGCCCTGGACATTGACACTTCCTTCTCCGCCATGGCCGAGGGACTGGTAAGTTCCTTCCGTGAACAGGAAGACTTCGAGGGTTTCCGCATGTCCTGCATTGTGAACTTCGGCCTCGACACCAGCATCACGGAAGAAGACTTCAAAAAAACTGACCTGAATAAACTGATTGACCAGTTGTACACCGAAGCCACGGAACGGTACACCCTGCACAAGGAAGATATCCATAAACAGGCCATCCCGGTATTTAAAAATATCCGTCTGACACAGGGCAGTCATATCGAAAATGTGGTAGTGCCCTTTACCGACGGACGCAAGGGACTGAATGTGCTGACCAACCTCGACAAGACCCTGCAGACAAATGGGGTGGAACTCAGCAATGCGCTGGAAAAAACAATCACCCTGGCGGTGATCGATGACTCCTGGAAAGAGCACCTGCGGGCCATGGACGACCTGAAGCAAAGTGTACAGACCGCCTACCTGGAACAAAAAGATCCGCTGGTGATCTATAAGATGGAAGCGTACAACCAATTCCGGAATATGAACGCGGATGTAAACAAGGATATCGTTTCCTTCCTGAGCCATTCCTCCCTCCCGATCCAGCAGGAAAACGCCCAGCTGAAAGAAGGACGCCAGCAAAAGACGGATATGAGTAATATGAGGGCCAATAAAGAAGAAGTGGATGCCACCGGTGATGATTATGCGGCCAATGAAAAGGATAAACTGGTACCGGTAACTGTCGGGCCGAAGATCGGCCGGAACGATCCCTGTCCCTGCGGCAGCGGCAAGAAATACAAACATTGCCACGGGAAAGATGCCTGATCAATAGAAAGGATAAACTATATTCAATGACGAAGCCAGGTGAAAGCCTGGCTTTTTTATTACTTATTGTACCCACTGCCCACTTCCAACTAACTACTCCCACTATCCCGAAGAATACGAAATACCCTCCTATTCCAGATGATCCTTAGAACGCCCCATTCACCACCTGCCTGCCGGCAGGCAGGTTCACCACTCACCATTCCCATATTACGTTATCTTTAAGGGAACCAAAAACCGGCGGTACATGTACAGAACCACTAAAAAGAAAGTGCACGGGCTGCTTCATCCCGAGATCGTCGGGGACAAGCGCTGGGACAAGATCATCAATATCTTCATCATTATCCTGATCATACTGAATGTGATCGCCGTGATGCTGGAAACGGTTCCCTCCTTCCACGATGAATACCGGGAGCAGCAGTTCTTCCGATATTTCGACCTGGTATCGGTTCTTATTTTCACCATCGAATATGTACTGCGTGTCTGGAGCAGCAATCATGAACCGAAATACAAAGGCCGCTTCCGGGGACGTCTCCGTTACATTCTTTCCCCGGGAGCCCTGATTGATCTGCTCGCCATCCTGCCCTTTTACCTGCATGCCCTGGTCGGTTTTGATCTACGGGTATTGCGGATGCTCCGGCTCATGCGTTTTTTCCGGCTTTTCAGGCTCACGGCCTATATGAAGTCGGCCCACCTGATCACTAATGTTTTCAAAAAAAGGTTCAACGAATTATTGCTGAGCCTGGTGCTGGTTGTTTTCCTGATCATCATTGCTTCCTGCGCTATCTATTTCGCGGAGCACCTTCACCCGGTAAATCAATACAAGTTCACCAGCATCCCGGCCACGATCTGGTGGGCCGTGGTCACGCTTACCACCACCGGATATGGTGACATGTATCCCATGACTGATGCCGGCAAGGCCATGGCCATGCTGATCATGCTGACCGGGGTTGCCTTTTTTGCTTTACCGGCCGGTATCATTACCGCCGGTTTCCTGGAAGAATTCCGGCTGACCCGTGTACGCAAAACCCACCGTTGTCCTCATTGCGGTGAACCGGTTGAACTGGACGAGCACAACCACCCTACTGACAATAAGGATCACGGACAGGCCTCCCGCTAATAATAATGGGCTGTCTCCGGCAAAGACAGCCCATATATACCGGTTATGCCCAGCCTTCAAAACCCTTTCTTCTGCTTCAGCTCATACTTCTGCTCGTACCGGTCATTGAGTTGTTTTTGCTTATCATCCAGGTTCACCTTTCTTCCCTGGATAAATGCATCCGTTACATTATTAGTGGCCATATCCAGGATATCCCCGGAGCTGATGATAAAACTGGCCTCTTTACCGGGTTCGATGCTTCCGGTCTGGTCACCCACCCCCATCAGTTTGGCCGCATTCAGGGTAATAGCAGACAGGGCTTCCTCCTTCGTCAAACCGTATGCGGCGGCCGTACCGGCATTAAAGGGCAGGTTACGGCCACGGGTCTGGGGATCGTCATCCGAAATGGCAAACAATACCCCTGCTTTTTGTAAGGCGGCGGCCGTTTTGTAGGGCTGATCCACATCATCATCGGTGGTTGTCGGCAGGCTGTGCATTTGCTGTAATACCACGGCAACATGGTGCTGTTTCAGCAGGCCGGCGATCTCCCAGCTCTCACTGGCCCCGACGATCACCATATCAAACCCGAATTCCTTTACAAAATCCAGCGCCACCAGCATCTGTTTTACCGTATTGGCATGCACATAGAATTTTTGCTTTTTAGAAAACAGGTCTTTTACAGATTCGTATTTCAGGTTTACCTCGCTATGCGCTGTTACGGCATTGTATGCTTTGGCCTCCCGGAAAAAAGTCTTCAGCTTTTCGAGTTGTTCCACGCCTTCTTTTACCGGGTCGGGTGCGGCGCCCGCATTCGGCCCACCGGGAAATCCGCTGCCCCTGCCAAAACTGGGACGCGGCATCAGGGAAGGCATAAACAAATGCATCCCCGCATCGGTTTTCAGCGAAGCGTCTTTCCAGTTCCAGGCATCCAGTTGCACCACGGAGGACGAGCCGGCCAGGAAACTTCCCTGCGGTACAATATTGGCCGCGAGGATCCCATTGGACCGAAGGGTATTGATTACCTTGGAATCCGTATTATAGGCAACAATAGAACGCACGTTGGGATTCAGTTCCCCGATCTCCCGCGCATCATTGCTGGCCCGGACCGCACCGATTTCCACCAGGCCGAGGGAACTGACCGGGAGGATCAGGCCGGGATAGACCTGTTTGCCTTTGGCATCCACCACATCAGCCGCATCTGGCGGGATCACAATATCCTTGCCCACTTTTTCAATTTTTCCATCCCGGACCTGGATAATGCCATTTTCAATTACGGTGCCGTTGCCCACATGGATGGTGGCATTCTTAATATACATCACCCCTTTATGGGCCGGAGCCGGTAATACATTCGCCTGCGAATAACCCACCAGGGTCGCGGCAGCCGAGAGCAGAAGGAAAAATATTTTTCTCATGTATAATAAATTTTAGTGGTTATCAATCCTCAGCCTCAATAATAAGCAACCCATGACTATGACCGTGATCACTGCAACTATGCAGGATCTCGTAAGTCGGCTGTGCCGGCAGGACGGGCATCCCGCTTTTTTTCTCCCCATTCATTTTCTGCACCAGGCGCATTCTTTCGGCCTGCACTTCCTGTTGCAACTGCTCATCGCGCTTGCGGTCGAAATAGATGGTGCCGTCCACGATGGTGTAAAGGGATTTGGCATAAATGCTCAGCGGATTATCCGACCAGAGCACGAGGTCCGCATCCTTGCCCACTTTAATACTGCCGACCTTCTCCTCCACATGCAGCATTTTGGCCGGGTTAATGGTAACCAGGTCCAGCGCTTCCTCTTCTGATAAGCCGCCATACTTGATCGTCTTGGCCGCCTCCTGGTTCAGCCGGCGGGCCATTTCAGCATCATCGGAATTGATCGCCACATTCAATCCCACTTTGTGCATGATCGCCGCATTGTAGGGAATGGCATCTTCCACTTCCATTTTATAGGCCCACCAGTCGGAGAACGTTGAAGCGTTGGCGCCATGCTTCAGCATTTTATCGGCCACTTTGTAGCCTTCCAGGATATGGGTGAAGGTATTTACCTTAAATCCCATCTTATCCGCCACTTCGATCAGGCCGGTGATCTCACTTTGTACATAGGAGTGACAGGTGATGAACCGTTTCCGGTCGAGGATCTCCACCAAGGCCTCCAGTTCCAGGTCGCGGCGGGGGGGATTTAAACCCGTCAGCGGTTTCTTCGCTTTTATCAACTGATCCCTCGCGGTCGTATAATCATCCCATTCTTTCTTGTAATCTTTTGCGCGGGTAAACGCATCCACCAGCACCTGCTCCACGCCCATCCGGGTATCCGGGTAGCGGTTATTGCCTTGTGTGGCGGCCGAACGTTTTACATTTTCCCCCAGCGCAAATTTGATGAAGCCGTCAGCCCCCTTGAACTTCATATCGGTATCGTTGGCGCCCCAGCGGAGTTTGATCAGCTGGGTCTGGCCACCGATCACATTGGCCGAACCGTGCAGGATATGCGAAGTGGTTACGCCCCCGCTCAGCTGCCGGTAGATATTGATATCATCGGGGTTCAGGTTGTCCCCGATCCGTACTTCAGAAGTTACGGACTGTGCTCCTTCATTGATCGAAGCGGCCGCAATATGCGAATGCTCGTCAATGATACCGGGAGACAGGTGCTTGCCGGTTCCATCGATCACCCGGGCATTCGGCTCATCCAGGTTCTTACCGATCGCCGCGATCTTACCATTCTTTACCAGTACATCCGTATTCTTCAATACACCTTCCTTCTCGCTGGTCCATACAGTTGCATTTTTGATCAGCAGGGTTTCCTGCCCGGGCTGCTGCTCTTCCTCCCATCCGAACGGCAGGAAGGGGTAACTGACTTTACCAATGACCGGAGCTTCTTTTTTCTTTACACTATCCGTCTTTACTTCTGCTTCTTTTATCAATACAGCAGTCCAGGTAAGCAGGTGGCCCATAGAATCCACGCCGGTACCATTCCATTCGGTGCCGTTACTGATCCCGCCCAGCCTGGTGGCATTGGCCGGCAGGGATGGTTCGGTCATGCCCCCGCGACCTGCAAAGCCACCGGGGCGGCGCTGCATGGTATCTGCACCCGCAGGCCGTTGCCTTTTGGGCATTGCTGCAAAACTGAGTTTCACCTGCTTGCCGTCAAAACTAAACCTGCTGACCAGGGTATCTTTTCCCCAGATCGTGAGCGAACTGGTACTCTTTACATCCAGTGTATAATTTTCCGCTCCGGCCGGCGTATTGACGGTAAGCTGATAGGTACCGGCAATATCACCCTCGTCTTTTACATTGTATTTAATTCCCTGCACATAATTGTACAGGATACTGGTCTTTTCGCCAAAGAGGGGACCATTGGTGATTAAAAAATTGGCCAGCTTGCCCGCATCGAGACTGCCCACTTTATCATAAATGCCCAGGGTTTGGGCAGGTATCCTGGTCAGGGCCTCCATGGCCCTTGCCTCAGTGAGACCGTATTCCATGGCCTTGCGAAGGGCAGACCAGAAACTGCTGGTGCTGCGCAGGTCGGCGGTAGTGAGGCAAAAAGGAATTCCCGCTTTTTCAAAAGCAGCTGCATTGATGGGCGCCAGTTCCCAGTGTTTCATATCCTGCAGGGAAACAAATTTCGCATCGTTGGGATCTTCCACATCCTGTGCCTGCGGGAAATTGAGGGGCAGGATAAAAGTGGCATGGGTCGCTTTCATTTCCTGGATACGCTGGTATTCGTTTTGCCCCGCTTTGATAATGTATTGTACCCCGAATTCATCCCCGATACGGTCGGCCCGCAGGTCATTCCATTTATCATTGGATTCGAATACCTGGGGCAGTCCCTGGTTATCATTCCAGGATTGCAGGGTGGCATTGAACCCTTCCTGGTAAGGCCTGGTCTTGTACCAGGCAGCATCCAGGTAGGTCTGGCGCAGTAAGGCGATATAACCCATCATGGAACTGGGATAGGTCTGGGTGGAAGTCCCTTTGTTGAACGAATAATGAGCGGATGCCTTTTCTTTCAGAATAACAAGGTTTTCTTTTTCATTGGCGAGGGTAACCACGGCACCCGTACCGCGGGCCACCCCGTCCTTCACATGGGTCAGTACGGTACCGAAGCCCGCTTCCCGCATGGATTTGGCCGCAGCATCATTTACACTGAAAACCTTATATACATCCACATCCGATTTAAGCGCCTGGTTCCAGCCATAAGGACCCTTGATGGCGGTCTCTAATTGCTGGGGCGCAAAAAAATTGAATGCCCCCGTTTGCGGCGGCTGGCGCTGGGGCGTTCCATAATCGGTGTAGATATCAATAAAAGAAGGATAAATGTATTTACCCCTGCAGTCTGTTTCCACGGCCCCCGCAGGTACCGGCAGCCCGGCTCCTGCCGCCACGATCCGGCCATCTTTAATCACCAGGGTGGCATTGGAAATAACCGTGGCCGCATCCTTAACAAGGGTGGCATGGGTAAAAGCATAGTAACCATGCCGGGGATCCGCTGTACCATTCTCCGGGAATGTGGGTTGGGAAAAGGAAGCAGCTGCCGTCAGCAGGCAAATTATTGCCCCGGCCAGACTTTTCAGCTTTCTCATACAGTTGTTGATTTTAATGAAAGTTATCAAAAAACGATTTTACAGAAAAAACCGGTTGCCCCGGCGCAAATAGGATGAACGGCCGGGTTCCTGCTTTGACGACAAAATAACTGTTAACCTTCAGTAGCTTATAGTTATTATTTACCCACTATTAATCCCCATAAATAGTTTTACTTTTGAAAACCAGAAACCAGCACTATGCCTGTATCCAAGGAAAGAATAATACGGCCGGACTTCAGCCTCTCTCCCCGCATTGACCAGGTGGGGGTGGAAGAAAGGGCTTCCCGGTTCACCAAACGCAGCATCAAAAAAGAAACCAAGCTCAACGGGTTGAAACTGGTGCTGAATATGATCGATCTCACCACCCTCGAGGGAAAGGATACCGATGGGAAGGTAAAACAGCTATGCTATAAGGCCATGCACCCGCATGATGACCTGCCCGGTCTCCCCACGGTGGCCGCGGTTTGCGTGTATCCCACGATGGTGAAAGTGGCGAAAAAAGCGCTGGAAGGATCGGGAATCAAAGTAGCTTCCGTGACTACGGCTTTCCCAAGCGGGCAGGCGCCCCGGGATGTAAAGATCCGGGATACAAAATACGCGGTGGCCAATGGCGCCGATGAAGTGGACATGGTGATCAGCCGGGGTAAATTCCATGCCGGTGAATACAATTTCGTATTTGATGAGATTGCGATGATCAAAGAAGCCTGCGGGGAGGCAAGACTGAAAGTGATCCTCGAAACTGGTGAACTCGGCACCTATGATAAAGTGCGCCGCGCCAGTGATATCGCTATGCAGGCCGGGGCTGATTTTATCAAAACATCCACGGGTAAGATTCAGCCTGCCGCCACCATGCCCGTAACCCTGGTGATGCTGGAAGCCATCCGTGATTTTTATTACAAGACCGGCAAAATGATCGGCATGAAACCGGCGGGTGGTATTTCCAAATCGAAATTAGCCCTGCACTACCTCGTGATGGTAAAGGAAGTGCTGGGGGAAGACTGGCTGAGCAATGAATGGTTCCGTTTCGGCGCCAGCAGCCTGGCCAATGATGTACTGATGCAATTGGTGAAGGAAGAGACGGGCCTGTACCAGGCAGCCAACTATTTTAGTGTTGATTAGTTCCCTGGCGGCAAACAGTTCTTTCAAAAACGGAAAGTTCATTGCAACAAATAATGTTGCCGTGAAATAAGATAAATGAGCATTGAGACCAGCCCCGGAGGGGCTGAACAATAATAACCCCGGGTGAAACCCGGGGCAGGCAGTATCACAGGCAAGCCGCCCCGGAGGGGCCCAACAATAATAACACCGGGTGAAACCCGGGACCAGGAAAATAAACAGACACCATGGCAACAACCAAAAAGCCGGTTCGTAAAAAAAACAGCACCGCGAAGAGCAATACGATCAAACTGAAATTTGATACGTCCTGGCCGTATGCCCCTGCACCTGAAAGCAAAAGCGCCGCCACGATCCATAAACAATACGACCTGTTTATCAATGGCGAATGGCAAAAACCGTTGAGCAAAAAATATTTCGATACCATCAACCCGGCCAATGAAGAAAAACTGAGTGAAGTGGCCGAAGCCAATGAGGCCGATGTGAACAGGGCCGTAACTGCTGCCAGGACGGCTTATGAGCAGGTGTGGAAGAAAATGCCGCCCAAAGAAAGAGCCAAGTACATTTTTCGCATCGCGAGAATGGTACAGGAAAAAGCGAGGGAACTGGCCATCGTTGAAACACTCAATGGCGGTAAGCCAATCCGCGAGAGCCGCGATTTTGATGTGCCCACTGCAGCCAATCATTTCTTTTATTATGCGGGCTGGGCCGATAAACTGGAATATGCATTTCCCAACCGTGGCACAGCGCCCCTCGGCGTGGCAGGACAGATCATCCCCTGGAATTTTCCCCTGCTGATGGCCGCCTGGAAGATCGCACCTGCACTGGCCACCGGGAATACCGTTGTGCTGAAACCCGCAGAAACAACGCCGCTCACCGCACTCAAACTGGCTGAAATCATACAGGAAGCGGATCTTCCCCCCGGCGTGGTGAATATTCTTACCGGCGCCGGCGCTACCGGGGCTGCCATCGTGAATCACCCGGATATCAATAAGATCGCATTTACCGGTTCAACTGAAGTAGGCAAGATCATACAAAGGGCCATTGCCGGGACAAACAAAAGAGTCACACTTGAACTCGGTGGCAAGGCCGCCAATATCATTTTTGAAGATGCTCCCCTTGACCAGGCCGTGGAGGGGGTGATCAACGGGATCTTCTTCAACCAGGGACATGTATGCTGTGCCGGCTCCCGACTCTATGTGCAGGAATCCGTGGCCAAAGAGGTCATCCGAAAACTGAAAGACAGGATGGAATCCCTGATCGTGGGTGATCCGCTCGATAAAAATACCGATATCGGTGCCATCAATTCAAAACAACAATTGGCCACGATCCGGAAATATATCAGCATTGGAAAAAAAGAAGGCGCTGAAATGTATGAAAGCAGTTGCCCGCTTCCCGGGAAAGGATTCTTCTGCCGCCCCACCCTGTTTACCAATGTGGCACAGAGCAACCGGATCGCGAAGGAAGAGATATTCGGACCGGTATTAGCGATCATTACCTTCCGGACCGATGACGAAGTAATTGAGAAAGCGAATAACTCACCCTATGGATTAAGTGCGGGCGTATGGACCGATAAAGGTTCCAAGATCTTCAACATGACCAAACGCATGCGGGCCGGTGTGGTATGGGCGAATACATTTAACAAATTTGACCCGGCTTCCCCATTCGGCGGCTATAAGGAAAGCGGGTTTGGAAGAGAGGGGGGATTGCATGGGTTGCTGCCTTATCTGGAGTTGAAAGGCTGAAAGGTTTAAGAGGTTTAAAAGGTTTAAGAGGTTTAAAAGGTTTAAAAAGTTTAAAAGGTTTAGCGATGGCTACAATTGAGAAATTTGAGGAGATTATCTCCTGGAAGGAGGCCAGGAAACTGAATAAAACAATCGGGGAATTGATTGATGGTGGCCGGTTCAAACACAGTTACAGACTGATTAACCAGATAGAAGGTTCGGCCGGCTCAATTATGGACAATATTGCTGAAGGTTTTGAAAGAGGCGGCAATAAAGAATTTGTTCAGTTTCTTTATATAGCAAAAGGTTCATGCGGTGAATTGAGGTCACAGTTATACAGGGCATTGGACAGGAACTATATCGAACAAAAAGAATTCGATACACTTTCTGTGCTGGCAATGAAAATAAGCAGCTTAATACAAAAGCTGATCAGCTACCTGGAAAATTCCGAAACGAAAGGCATCAAGTATAAAAAAAGGCCGGGAGATAATACCAAAACCTCTTAAACCTGTGAAACCTCTTAACCCTCTTAAACTTTTTAATCCCTGACAAAGGGATGCTACAATAAAGAACAACTCAACCATGAGACTCGAAATACTAAAAACCTACAAAATCTACATCGGCGGTCAGTTCCCACGGACCGAATCCGGCCGTTACTACAGTCCCGTGAATAAAGCCGGGAAAAAACTGGCCAATGTCTGCCTTTGCTCCCGGAAAGATTTCCGGGACGCCGTTGTATCCGCCCGGGGCGCTTTCGGTGGCTGGAGTAACCGCGCTGCCTTCAACCGCAGCCAGATCCTGTACCGCATGGCCGAAATGCTGGAAGGAAGAAAAGCACAGTTTATCGACGAACTGATCCAGCAGGATGCTTCCAAAGCCAATGCAGAAAAAGAAGTGAACCTCGCTACCGACCGGCTGATCTATTACGCCGGCTGGTGCGATAAATTCCAGCAATTGTTCAGTGCTGTAAATCCTGTTGCCAGCGCTCATTTTAATTTTTCCGTACCGGAACCCACGGGTGTGGTCTCCATTATTGCCCCGCAGGGAGATTCCTTATTGGGACTGGTCTCCGTTATTGCCCCGGTAATCGCCGGTGGTAATACCTGCGTGGTACTGGCATCCGAAACCAAACCCCTCTGTGCCGTCACTTTTGCGGAAGTGCTGAACAGCTCCGATCTTCCCGGGGGCGTGGTCAATATTTTAACGGGCAAACCCGCCGAACTGGTTTCCTGGTTCACCGACCACATGGACGTAAATGCAACCCTTTACTGCGAAAACAATTCTGATATACAGAAGATGATACGGGAGAAATCAGCGTCAAACCTGAAGAGGGTGCATTTCTATGATAAAGTAAACTGGTACAGTGCCGAAGGACAGTCGCCTTATTTTATCATGGACACCCAGGAGATCAAGACCACCTGGCACCCGGTGGAGAATATCGCCGGCGCCGGGGGAGGATATTAAACCCTGATGGGCGGAAGAATGTTTCATAAACCGGTTTAAACCAGTTAATAGAAAAACAATATCAGCAGTCATCTTTTATTTTGGTAAGATATTTGCACCTTTAACATATATATGAAATTCATTTTAACATTTGTTATTGTATTGAGCAGCCTGCACGGTCTTACCCAGGATATTCCCAAAGCGGTTTTAAAAGACACGAGCGGGAAGAACGGGGCAGATACCAATTACGTTATCGTGCATAAAGATCCCCGGGTGGATCTGCTGGTAAAAAAACAGGCCCAGATCAATGAGGAGACCAGCCGGTCCGGCCGCCGGACCGACAAGGGTTTCCGGCTCCTGATCATCAGTACCAGCAGCCGGGATGAGGCGCTCACAGCAAAAACAAGGGTCTATACCTATTTCCCCGAACTGAAAGCCTATCTCTGGCACCAATCGCCCTATTATAAAGTGAAAGCCGGGAATTTTAAAGACCGCAAGGATGCCGAAACCTACCAGAAAAAGCTGAATCCCTATTTCCCCAAAGGCGTGTTTATCATGAATGACACCATCGAAGTAAAACCCGCCAAACCGGGGGAAGAGGAAATTTCCCTCTGATCCTCAAAATATTGACTTCGCTGAACAAACCATTCCCCTATAGAATGGTTTGTTTATTTTTGCCCCATGCATTCAACGATCAAAGCCCTGGCTAAGAAATATGCCCCGGAATATATTGCTACCCGTCATCACCTGCATGCCCATCCCGAACTGAGCTACCAGGAATACGAGACATCAAAATATGTTCAGCAAAAACTGGCTGAACTGGGCATCCCCTTTGAGGTAAAAGCCACGACGGGTGTGACCGGGTTGATACAGGGAAAAAATCCCGGCAGCCGCATCATTGCCCTGCGGGCGGATATGGATGCCCTGCCGATCAAAGAAGAAAACGACATTCCTTATAAATCGAAGAACGAAGGAGTAATGCATGCCTGTGGTCATGACGTGCATACCAGCTGCCTCCTCGGTGCTGCAAGGATCCTGGCCGAATTAAAAGACAAATGGGAAGGAACCGTGAAACTGATCTTTCAGCCGGGCGAAGAAAAAAACCCGGGTGGCGCCTCCCTGATGATCAAAGACGGTGTGCTGGAAAACCCCAGGCCACAGGCGATCCTCGCCTTGCATGTGAACACGATCTTAGAAGCGGGGCAGCTCAGTTTTCGCGGCGGCAAGGTAATGGCCAGCGCAGATGAACTTTATTTCACCATCAAAGGAAAGGGCGGGCATGCGGCCTCCCCGCACCTCGTGGTGGACCCGATCCTGGTCAGTTCACATTTGATCATCGCCCTTCAGCAACTGGTAAGCCGGGTGAATAACCCGTTTAACCCATCCGTATTATCCATCACCTCCTTCCAGGGCGGCAATACCACGAATGTGATCCCCAATGAAGTGAAACTGATGGGAACCTTCCGGGCCATGGATGAAAGCTGGCGGTTCAAAGCCCATGACCTGATGCGCAAACTGACCCATGACCTGGTGCAGTCCATGGGTGGAGAAGCAGACCTGCATATTGATATCGGTTATCCCTGCGTGATGAATAACGAAAGACTCACCGCGGAAGCGATGGCCAAAGCCGAAGAATACATGGGGGCCGAAAATGTCAGCGAGACCGAACTCCGGATGGGGGCTGAAGATTTTGGTTATTACGCGCAGGAAATTCCCGCCTGTTTCTTCCGGCTCGGCACTATGAACAAGGCTAAAGGCATTACCGCAGGAGTGCATACCCCTAATTTCAACATTGATGAATCGGCCATTGAGACCGGTATGGGAATGATGGCCTGGCTGGGCGCTTCTGTAACCTACTGACGGTAAAACTATTTTCCCAAAGCTAACACGTGCATGACCGAAAGCCGTTTTGTCTCCCTCTTCAGGGGGGACTGAGTAATTTTATACAAGAATACCGATCAGGCGCATTCGGGTTATTATTTTGTACCTTGCACTTCGTTTTGACCGCACTGTGCCAATGACTACCAAATAAAATACGTTATGCAAAACGACCTGCGCAAACAACAAGCCCTCGAATACCACGCGAAAGGAAGACCCGGAAAGATCGAAGTAATCCCCACCAAAGAAGCCAAAACACAAAGAGACCTGTCGCTCGCCTATTCTCCCGGAGTAGCCGTCCCCTGTCTTGAAATTGCCGCCAACCCCGAAGATGTTTACAAGTACACGGCCAAAGGAAACCTGGTGGCCGTGATCAGTAATGGTACAGCCGTACTCGGGCTGGGTGATATCGGGCCCGAGGCCGGTAAACCCGTGATGGAAGGAAAAGCCGTACTCTTCAAAATCTTTGCGGATATTGATGTATTCGATATTGAGATCAATGAAAAAGATCCGGAGAAATTCATACAGATTGTAAAATCACTGGAACCCACTTTCGGCGGGATCAACCTGGAAGATATCAAAGCCCCAGAATGTTTCATCATCGAAAAGAAACTGAAGGAGGTCATGAAAATCCCGGTGATGCATGATGACCAGCACGGTACCGCCATTATCAGTGCAGCAGCCCTGCTCAATGCCTGCGAGATCCAGAAGAAAAAACTGGATAAAGTAAAATTCGTGGTCAGTGGCGCCGGCGCCGCGGCCATGGCCTGCATGAAACTTTATATTGCGCTGGGCGCCCGTAAAGAAAACTTCCGGGTGTTCGACAGCAAGGGGCTGATTCATGAAAGCCGTACCGACCTGGACGAGCTGAAAATGGGTTTTGTATCCGGCGGTAAGAACCTGAGCCTGGCCGAAGGCCTGAAGGATGCCGATGTATTTATCGGTTTGAGTAAAGGAGGGGTCCTGAACGGAGATATGATCAAAACCATGGCCAAAAACCCCATTGTTTTCGCGATGGCCAATCCCGATCCCGAAATCAGCTGGGAAGAAGCCACCGGGGCCCGCAAGGATATCATTATGGCCACCGGCCGCAGCGATTACCCCAACCAGGTCAATAATGTACTGGGCTTCCCCTACATTTTCCGGGGCGCCCTCGATGTAAAAGCCACGCAGATCAATGAAGCCATGAAACTGGCCGCGGTAAGAGCGCTGGCTGACCTGGCCAAAACCCCCGTACCGGATATCGTGAACATGGCTTACAATGAAACCAATATCAGTTTCGGCGAACATTATATCATCCCCAAGCCCCTCGATCCGCGCTTACTCTCCACCGTGGCTCCGGCCGTGGCCAAAGCCGCAATCGAAAGCGGGGTGGCTAAGCACCCGGTTACAGACTGGGATGCATACACGAACGACCTGAACAAACGGCTGGGTCTCGATAACCAGGTCATGCGGGCGATCGGGAGCAAGGCCCGTAAGGACCCCAAGCGGATCGTGTTTGCGGAGGCCGACAATGTCAAGATCCTCAAATCGGCCCAGATCATTTTTGATGAAGAACTCGGTTATCCCATCCTGTTGGGTGATGAGGCCAAAATACGGAGCATTGCTGCAGAAAACGGTATTGATATTGACGACCTGCCCATTTTTGACCCGCGCAGTGATGCCTTAGAGGAAAAAAGAAACCAGTACGCGGAAATTTTCTTTGCCAAAAGAGGACGCCGGGGCTTCAATGCCTATGAAGCGAAGAAGGTGATGAAGGACCGCAACTACTACGGATGCATGATGGTAGAATGCGGGGATGCCGATGCCATGATCTCCGGTTTGTCCAAGAATTATCCCGATACCATCCGTCCGGCCATCCAGACCATCGGTACGGAAGAAGGCGTTACGAAGATCGCCGGTATGTATATGATGCTGACCAAGAAAGGCCCCCTGTTCCTGGCAGATACCACCGTCAATTTTAACCCCACTGCGGAAGAGCTGGCCGAGATCACTTTGCTGGCCGCCCGGGAAGTCCGTCATTTCAATATCACGCCCCGGATCGCCATGCTGAGTTATTCCACATTTGGCAGCAGTGATTCACCCGAAGCCAAACTGGTGGCCCGGGCCCGTAAGATCGTAAAAGAGAAAATGCCCAGCCTGGTGGTGGATGGCGAAATGCAGGCCAGCGTGGCATTCAATAAAGAACTGATGAAAGAAAACTACCCGTTTAGTGAACTGATCGATAAAGACGTTAACACCCTGATCTTCCCCAACCTGGCCTCAGGTAATATTGCCTATAACCTGATGAAGGAACTGGATATGGCGGACGCCGTGGGGCCGATCCTGCTGGGACTGAAGAAACCGGTGCATATCCTGCAACTGGGCAGCTCGGTCCGGAGCATCATCAATATGGCGCAGATCGCCGTCGTGGATGCCCAGATCAAGAGTAAAGTATCCACCCAGGAGATTGTAAAACGGTCGGGCTGGTGGAAACGGCTGCGTAAAGAAAGCAAGGCAGTATAGAATTTCCCCTTTAAAAAACAGAAAACAAAGAAGCCGGTGGCCTGCCACTGGCTTTTCTCTTTGCTTCGTGTATCTTAGCGCCCGGAATGACTATTTTTAACGACATAGGCCGTTATTTACTGATGATCCGGGGAATGTTCACCCGGCCCGAAAATCATAAAATGTACTGGAAAGAGTTTATTCACCAGTGCACGGAAATCGGTTTTGGTTCCCTCGGTATTGTGGCCATCATTTCCGTATTTATCGGGGCGGTATCCACGATCCAGACGGCATACCAGTTAGTCAGTCCCCTGATCCCCCCTTCTACTATTGCGCAGATTGTCCGCGACACGGTGATCCTCGAATTCGCCCCTACCCTGGTTTGTATTGTACTGGCCGGTGTGGCCGGCAGCCGGATCGCCAGTGAATTGGGTAATATGCGGGTCAGCGAACAGATCGATGCCCTGGAGATCATGGGCGTGAATACCAAAACCTACCTGATCCTCCCGAAAATTGCGGCCGCCCTGCTGATGATCCCCCTGCTGGTGATCATCGCCATGGCCCTGGGGATCTGGGGCGGGCGGCTGGCCGGTACCATGGCCGGTATCCTCTCGGGCAATATTTATGACAAAGGACTCCTCGAATACTTTGTCCCCTACAATGTAATTTTCGCACTGATCAAGGCCTATGTATTTTCCTTTATCATCTCCAGCATTCCCGCCTTTTACGGGTACTATGTGAAAGGGGGCGCCCTGGAGATTGGCCGGGCCAGTACAAAAGCCGTGGTGGTGAGCTGTATCCTGATCTTATTTGCTGATTATATTTTATCCGCCTTACTCCTGTAACCTCATCCATGATCGAAGTAAAAAACATAAAAAAAAGTTTTGACGGCCGGGTGGTGATTGAAGAGGTGAGCGCCCAAATGAAAGCCGGGCAGTGTAACCTGATCATCGGCGCCAGCGGCAGCGGGAAAACTGTGCTGCAAAAATGCATCGTGGGATTATTTGAACCGGACAGCGGTGAAGTGCTCTACAGCGGCCAGGACTTTACATCCATGAAAGGGGAGGAAAAAACAGCGATCCGGAAAGAGATCGGGATGCTGTTCCAGGGGTCGGCACTGTTCGACAGCCTGAACGTGGAGGAAAATATCATGTTCCCCCTCAGTATGTTTACCCATGACCCGCTTAAAAAGAAACTGGACCGGGTAAACGAAGTGCTGAACCGGGTGAACCTGGACGGGGTAAATAAAAAATTCCCGGCCGAGCTGAGCGGGGGGATGAAAAAAAGGGTGGCCCTGGCCCGGGCCATTGTGCTGAACCCCAAATATCTTTTTTGCGATGAACCCAACTCGGGACTGGATCCGCAGACCTCTCTCGTGATCGACAAGCTGATCAAAGAAATCACGATAGAATTCAATATGACTACCGTGGTGAACACCCACGATATGAACAGTGTAATGGAGATCGGCGATTATATCCTCTACATGTACCAGGGCCGCAAAGAATGGGAAGGTTCCAAAAGGGATATCATTTTCAGCAAGAATGAGCGCCTGAACAGTTTTATTTTCGCCTCCGAATTCCTCCAGGACGCCAAGGATATGCGGATGCTGGAAGAAACCGGGCAGATACCCAATCACCGGAACATGGATGCGATCATCGGGAAAGGAGCCCCTCCCCCCGGCCTGGGCCAACAATAAAGTAGGCAGCCAAACAGCCTAAATGCCTTACTTTTGCACCACTTTTAAGATCATGCTATGAGTATCCTCGTTAATAAAAATTCAAAGATCCTGGTACAGGGATTTACCGGTACAGAAGGCACTTTTCATGCCACCCAGATGATTGAATACGGAACCAATGTGGTCGGCGGTGTTACCCCCGGCAAAGGAGGCAGTTCCCACCTCGACAGGCCGGTATTCAATACCGTGGCCGATTGTGTAAAAACAACCGGCGCTGATGTGAGTATCATTTTCGTACCGCCGGCCTTCGCCGCGGATGCGATCATGGAAGCGGCAGACGCGGGTATCCGCCTGGTGGTTTGTATCACCGAAGGCATACCGGTACAGGATATGGTTAAAGTAAAAAATTACCTGCAGGGAAAGGCCACCCGCCTGGTAGGTCCCAACTGTCCCGGCGTCATTACGGCCGGTGAAAGTAAAGTGGGCATCATGCCCGGTTTTGTATTCATCCCCGGGCGCGTGGGCATCGTTTCCAAATCAGGCACCCTTACTTACGAAGCAGCTGACCAGGTGGCAAAGGCCGGGCTGGGCATTTCTACGGCTGTGGGTATCGGTGGCGACCCCATCATTGGCACTACAACCAAAGAAGCCGTTGAATTATTTATGAATGATCCCGAAACCGATGCGATCGTGATGATTGGTGAGATCGGGGGGGGCATGGAAGCCGAAGCCGCCCGCTGGATCAAAGAAACAGGAAATAAAAAACCCGTCGTTGGTTTTATCGCCGGGCAAACAGCGCCTCCCGGCCGCCGGATGGGGCATGCCGGGGCCATCGTGGGCGGGGCAGATGATACAGCCGCTGCCAAAATGAAGATCATGACCGAATGCGGCATCCATGTGGTAAGCAGCCCCGCCGATATCGGGAAGAAGATGGCGGAGGTGTTGAAGAAGTGAGTAGTTAGTAGGAAGTAGGCAATAGGACAAACCCTGAGTTACATCTTATAAAGAAGGAACCCTCCGTAATTGGAGGGTTTCTTTCTATTTTAAAAATCGGCCCGCTTTGAACCTTGCTGCGTACGCCTACTCCCAGCTTCTGATAAACCGCGTGAGCTCCTCCTTACTGCTGCTGCAGGAAGTAGGCTATAGGACAACCCCTGAATTACTTCTTATAAATAGGGAACCCTCCGTAATTGGAGAGTTCCCTATTATTTTAGAAATCGTCCCGCTTTGAACCCTGCTGCCTACTGCGTACTGCCTACTCCCTGCTTCTAATATACCGCGCCAGCTCCTCCTTACTGCTGTTGAACGTCAGCTCCTCATTCACGAGGTAATAATTCCTTTTGTCAACAGTTTTGTTGTACGCGTATTTCGCCACTTCTAATTTATTGTTCTCGAACGTAAAGAGCTGCATCAGTTCTGTTACCTGCCGGGTCGTGAAATTGTTCTTATCGATAATGAATTTGGTGGACTGGAGCCGGTTGGCTTCGAACCATTCCTTGCGGATTGATTCCTTTACGGATTCGAACTCCCGGTCTTTCATCACATTGCCATACCCGCCGTTCCAGCCACCATTGCCATTCTCCCGGTCATTATCATACCCGTTGTCATTATCATAGTACTCATCTTCTTCCTGGTACCAGTCATCATCCCGGTCAATCCGGCGTTCATCGATCAGCACTTTGCCGAAACGGTTCACAGTAATATCGGTATGGTATCCTCTTTTCAGGAATACGGAACCCCTGTAAACCACATCCTCGCGGCGGCCGGAGCCCCAGCCATTGCGTTTGCTGTCGCGGAAGATTTTCACCTGGTGGTAGCCTTCCCCCATATAACCCAGGGTAATGCTGTTATTCTTCATGCTGAATTTGCGTCCGTCCACTTCTATTTTCAGCTCCTTGCTGGCAGATACGGAAGAAATGCTGAGCCGGGTACCATCAAAGGCCAGCAGGGACAGTGAGAATAAAGAAGCAACAAAGAGTGTAAAGATTTTTTTCATGACGTAAAGATTTAGGTTATCAAACTTGTTCACGCAGTTCTTATTTCCAAACCCGTGCCATGAGCCGGAAAAAGGGAGTAACAAAATGTTAAAGGCCCCTGCGAAAAAAGCGGTATTCTGCAGGAAAATGCGGAAATCCGGCGATGTTTTCATAGCCGGGTCTCCGAAGGGACCCGGCTTACATCCCGGGCCAGTCTCCGCGGTAACCCGGCGAAAAATCACCTGCCTTCGCTTTATTTTATGAAATACCCTGACCAAAAGCATCTAATACCCACAACAGATTAATTACCTTGTACTAAATTTTGACGCATGAAAATGCTGCATCTGAGAAACCTGTTCCTTCTCCTCCTGACCTTCCTGTTCGTTATGAACAGCAACAGCCAGCAACCGGTAAAGAATTATGAAAAAGAATGGAAGAAAGTTGAAGACCTGGGCCAGAAAGCCCTGCCCAAATCCGCCCTGGCCGAAGTAAAGAAAATTTACAGCCTGGCCAAAAAAGAGAAACAGGAAGCACAGGTCATCAAATCACTGGTATATATAACCGAACTCCAGTCCATGACCCGGGAGGAGAATGAAACCCTCTCCATCGCGGAAATGGAAAAGGAATTGAACCAGGCCGCTGAGCCGGGGAATTCCATCCTGAAAAGTATCATGGCCGGTATGTACTGGAATTATTACCAGCAGCACCGCTGGCAAATGATGAACCGGACCCAAACCGCCCAATTCAATAAAACCGATATCGCCACCTGGGGGGCGGCCGATTTTCATAAAAGAATCAGCGAACTCTACCTGCAGTCGATACGGAACACGAAACAATTACAGCAAACCAAACTGGAAGCCTACGACGCGATCATCATCAAAGGGAATATGCGTCACCTGCGTCCCACGCTCTATGACCTGCTCGCCCAGCAGGCTCTCTCCTATTTTGAAAACGACGAACGGGATCTCGACAAACCGGCTTATGCCTTTGAAATTGACCAGGCCAGCGCCTTTGATCCTGCGGCAGATTTCATACACCGGAAATTTGTGACCAACGATTCTCTTTCCTTACAGCACAAAGCCCTGCTGATCTACCAGGAACTGATCTCTTTTCACCTGGGTGATCCCAAACCCGATGCCCTGGTTGATGCGGATATCCAGCGGATTCAGTTTGTAAAAGAAAATTCAACCCACCCGGATAAAGAACTGCTTTACTACAATACCATTAACCATATCGCCCGGCAGTATGAAGAACTCCCGGCGGCCTCCCAGGCCTGGTACCTGCTGGCAGAATATTACAATGAACAGGCAAACGGATACAAACCCTATGGGGATACCACCCACCGGTTTGACCGGCTAAAAGCTAGGGAGATCTGTGAAAAGCTGCAATTACAAAAAGATTCCTCCGAAGGAAAGATCAATGCCTGGAACCTGCTGCAGGCTCTCAACAGCCGCAGTTTCGAATTCAGCGTGGAGAAAGTAAACAGCCCGGGATTGGCATTCCGTTCGCTGGTAACTTATAAAAATATCGGGGGACTCTATTTCCGGCTGATCAGGGCAGATGAAAAACTAAAAACAGTACTGGAAAACCAGTACGATGAGAAATACTGGCCGGCACTTATTAAAGCCAGCCCGCTCAGATCCTGGCAGCAGCCCCTTCCGGTCACGCATGACCTGCAGGAGCACAAGGTGGAAATAAAACTGGAGGGACTTTCTTCCGGGGAATATATATTGTTCGCCACCTCTGATGAGAATTTCAGCAGCCGGAATTCCCTGCTGGGCGCCCGCTTTTTTTATGTATCGGCTATCAGCTATGTCAATAATGACAATGATTACTTTGTTCTCCACCGCGAAACCGGTCAGCCCCTGGCCGGCGCCACCGTGCAGGTATGGGAACAGAAATACGACTACAAACAATCCAGGTACATAAAAGAAAAGGGGAAACTGTTTACAACAGATACCCACGGTTTTTTCAAAATGGAAAAACCGAAAACTGCAGCTAATAGTTACCAGAACTACTCCTTCCTGCTGGATATTAAACATAACAATGACCGGCTCTTTCTGAATGACTACCAGAATGATTATTACTATTACCAGGGCAGCGGGGAACAGGAGAGTAAAGACATCACTTCCATCCATCTCTTTACCGACCGGGCCATTTACCGGCCGGGACAAACAGTGTACTTCAAAGGAATTGTGTTAAGCCGCAATGCCACAGAGAAAAAAGCGGCTGTGGTAAAAAGCTTCCCGGCCATTCTTTTCCTGCGGGATGCAAACTATAAAGATATTGACTCGCTTAATGTACTGACCAATGAGTTTGGCTCTTTCAATGGCAAATTCCAGTTGCCCCAGGGCGGCCTGAATGGCCAGTTCAGCATCTATACGAAGGAGAAGGACGGCATGGCCGGCTTTAAAGTGGAAGAATATAAGCGGCCCAAATTTTATGTCGATTATGAGCCCGTCAAAGGCACATATAAGGTCAACGATAAAATTACAGTAACCGGTATAGCCAAAGCCTATGCCGGGAACAATATTGATGGCGCCACGGTAAAATACAGGGTGGTCCGTCAGCCCAGGTTTCTCTATCCCTGGCTGTTCTGGAGATGGTGGCAACCGCCAACCGAATCTATGGAAATAGCGCACGGAGAAGCAAAGACCGGTACGGACGGAAAGTTTACGGTCGAATTTACAGCGATCCCCGATCTGAAGATCGAAAAGAAATTCGAGCCGGTATTTGATTATACCGTGTACGCTGATATAACCGATATCAACGGCGAAACCCGCAGCGGGGAGAAATCGGTATCCGTCAGCTACAAAGCGCTGCTGCTGCTGAGCAATATCCCGTCCACCCTCCCGGCCGACAGTCTGAAAACCCTCAGCATCCGCACGGAAAATATGAACGGGGAATTTGAGCCGGCTGCGGTAAAAGTCTCGATCAGTAAACTCCGGGAAGAAAAACGCCTGATCCGCGACCGTTACTGGGATAGACCGGACCAGTTTGTGATGAACAAGGATGAATATGTAACAGCCTTCCCCTATGATGAATATGATAACGAAACAGATCTTAAGAGCTGGGAAAAAGAGGCCGGAATATTAAATAAAGCAGACTCCTTAAAGGAAGGTTCTGTGTTTGGAGTCCAGGATACAAAGTTCACCGCGGGGTTTTATATCATTGAAATTACGGCTGCCGGAAAAAACGGGGAGGAAGTGAAAGATGTAAAATATATCGAACTGTTTGACGAAAAAAGCAGGCAGCTCAACCGCCCGCAATATCTCTGGACCGGGAATCCGAAAACGACGGCTGAACCCGGGGAAAAAGCCAGTACTGAACTGGGAACTGCCGCGGAGAACCTCTTTGTCGTTCATCAAATAAACAAAGAGTCTTCAGTTGGCAACCGGCCCGCTTCGCCGCAAGGCGGGCAGGCAGAAGGCTATCATTTCCTCACCTTAAATAATGAAAAGAAGCTGTTTGAGTTCCCGGCAACCGAAGCGGACCGGGGCGGCTACGGCGCCGGCTGGATCTTTGTAAAGAACAACCGCTTTTACCAAAGAAGCATCACGATCAATGTTCCATGGAGTAATAAGGACCTGAAAATCGAATACGCATCATACCGTGACAAGACCCTCCCGGGCAGTGAAGAAAAATGGAAACTGAAGATCAGCGGCTATAAAAATGAAATAGTAGCTGCAGAATTATTAGGGAGTATGTATGATGCCTCATTGGATCAGTTTGTACCACATCAATGGGGCAGGCCCTCTGTATGGCCTTATTATAGCTATCACAAGGATTGGAACAACACGCAGAATTTTTCAAACATCCATTCACAACAACGATATACCGGGGAATATGAAGTTGCCTTTGTGGATAAACGATACGATTATTTGTTAAATACACGTGTACGGGGTGTAAATCTAAATAAGGATCTTTCATATTCGCTGGCAGGAAGAGTACCAGGTCTCCAGATTGCTCACGCGGATCTTGCACCCGAAGCCGCTGCTGGATTTAAAATCAGAGGCTCAGTTGAATTTTCAGGCAGCAACAAACCATTAACTATTGTTGACGGAGTAGTAGTCGAAACATCTGACAATATTGACCCTAATGATATCATCAATATTGAAATAGTGAATGCTGCTGCAGCAACAGCAATCTATGGATCAAAAGCGGCAAATGGGGTTATCATCATTACAACGAAAAAAAGGGGTAAAAGGCCCGATTTGTCTGATATCAAAGCAAGGAAAAATTTCTCCGAAACCGCCTTCTTCCTCCCCGAACTCCGTACCGACAGCACCGGTGCCATTGAGTTCTCCTTCACCCTGCCCGAAGCCCTGACCAAATGGAAATTCATGGCCCTGGCCCATACCAGGGAAGCGGCATTCGGGTACAGTACCAAAGAAATCGTAACCCAGAAAGAACTGATGGTGCAGCCCAATGCCCCGCGCTTTTTACGGGAAGGTGATAAGATGGAATTCAGTTCCAAGATTGTCAACCTGGCGGATAAGGAATTAACCGGCACGGCCGAACTGCAGCTGTTTGATGCCACTACCAATCAGCCGGTAGATGGCTGGTTCCGCAACGCCTTCCCCACCCAGTACTTTACGGTTGGGGCCGGGCAAAGTGAAGCGGTGAAATTCCCGGTTGAAGTGCCCTATCTCTTCAATAAAGCCCTGGTATGGCGGATCGTAGCCCGCGCCGGTAACTACAGCGATGGTGAAGAAAACAGCATGCCGGTGCTGACCAACCGTATGCTGGTAACGGAAAGCCTGCCACTGAATATGAAAGGCAGCGGCAGCAAAAATTTCAGTTTTGAGAAATTACGCAACAGCGGCAGCAGTGAGTCCCTGCAGCAGCATGCACTCACCGTGGAATATACCTCCAATCCCGCCTGGTATGCGGTACAGGCCCTGCCCTACCTGATGGAGTACCCCTACGAGTGTGCCGAACAAACCTGGAACCGTTATTTTGCAAATTCACTGGCAGCCTATATTTCAAATTCCAGCCCAAAGATCAGGCAGGTGTTTGAGCAATGGAAAACAAAAGACACTGCGGCACTCCTGGGCAACCTGGAGAAAAACCAGGAACTGAAAGCCGTACTGCTGGAAGAAACGCCCTGGGTGCTGGAAGCCAAAACGGAAGCACAGCAGAAAAAAAATATCGCCCTGCTCTTTGATATGGTCAAAATGAGTGAACAGCTCAGCAGTTCCTTTGAAAAATTAAAAGCCATGCAAAGTCCCAACGGCGGTTTTGTCTGGTTTACCGGCGGGCCCGATGACCGCTATATAACGCAGTATATCGTTACCGGCATCGGTCACCTGAAGAAACTCAAAGGAATCGCGGCGGGGCAGGAAGCGCACCTCAAATCCATTCTGACCCTGGCCATCCCCTATCTTGACAGAAAGATCAAAGAGGATTACGCTGTACTGCTGAAGAATAAAGTCAACCTGAAAACCTATTTACCCGGTTATACGGAGATCCAGTATCTCTATATGCGCAGTTTCTTCCCCGACTATGAAATAGCCAAAGCCTCTCAAACCGCCTATACTTATTTCCGCGGCCGGGCCAGGGCGGGCTGGACCAAAGAAAGCAAGTACATGCAGGGGATGATCGCCCTTGCGCTATCAAGGACCGGTGACAAAACTACCCCCATCGCCATCCTGAAATCACTGAAAGAAACATCCATTAATCACGAAGAACTGGGCCGTTACTGGAAGCAACAATCATGGGGCTGGTTCTGGTACCAGATGCCGGTGGAAACCCAATCCCTGCTGATCGAAGCCTTCCAGGAAGCCGGGAAAGACAATACTACGGTGGATGAACTGAAAACCTGGTTGCTTAAAAACAAACAGACCAATAGCTGGAAAACCACCAAGGCCACGGCCGAAGCCTGTTATGCATTATTAATTCAGGGCACTGACTGGCTCAGCGATGAACCTGCCGTTGAGATCAAATTGGGAAATACCATTATTAAATCGGCAGACGCTGAAGCCGGAACTGGCTATTTCAAAAAAACCATCGAAGGGCAAAAAGTGAATGCTGACATGGGCAATATCGTCGTTTCGGTAGCCCCCCTGTCAAATTCCCAGCCTGTTAACCAGTCAACCAGCTGGGGCTCCGTTTACTGGCAATACTTCGAAGACCTCGACAAGATCAGCATAGCCGAAACACCGCTGAAATTGTCGAAAAAACTGTTTGTCGAGGCCAACAGCGACCGCGGGCCGGTGATTACCCCGGTAAATGAAGGGGACCTGGTCAAAGTGGGTGATAAGATCAAGGTACGGGTAGAACTCCGGGTGGACCGGGACATGGAATACGTGCACATGAAAGACATGCGTGCGGCTGCGCTGGAACCCGTGAATGTACTGAGCAGTTACAAATGGCAGGGCGGGCTGGGCTATTATGAAAGCACAAAGGACGCGAGTACTAATTTCTTCTTCAGCTACCTGCGGAAGGGAACCTATGTATTCGAGTACGAACTGTTTGCCACCCATGCGGGGAATTTCAGCAACGGGGTGACGAGTATCCAGTGTATGTATGCACCGGAGTTCAGTGCGCACAGCGAGGGGATCCGGATTAATATAGAATAAATATTTTTATCACATAGTACCTGGAGGACATAAGGGTTTAACAGGTTTAATAGGTTCAAAAAGTTTAAGAAGTTCATAAACCTGCTTTAACATCCGAAGCCAACCTGTTAAACCTATTAAACCTCTTAAACCTTTTAAACTTTCTTACTCTTGAAACTACTAATCGTCCGCCACGGGGTAACCATCGAAAACGATTCCCATATCGCCCAGGGGCAAACGCATGGCACCCTTTCGGAAAAGGGCATAACAGAAAACGAAGAATTAGGAAGACAGTTACAGGAATATTATTTCAATACCATTTACAGCAGTCCGCTCAACCGGGCCCTGCAAACGGCACAGGCCATACAACGCTACAATCCACATACGCACTTAGTCACCGATGACCGTTTAATGGAGCGGCACCTCGGTATTTTACAGGAGCAGCCCTATCCCATTCCCTATTCGGAAGCCGATCTTTACGAAGGCATGGAAACCGCGGAATCCATGGCGGCCCGTTTAACTGAACTGCTTCATGAAATAAAAGAGAAGCACCCGGGCGAAACCATTGTACTGGTCAGTCATGGTTACCTGATCAAGGTCCTGTTATCCCTGCTTCATGGCCGGCCTGTTGAAGAATTTCCTTCCATTACCCTCATGAACAACTCCTCTTTCTCCATCGAAGAAGTACTGTAGTATTTTACAACGTATGCTCTTTGTCATGCTGCCTGCCCGCCGCAGCAAAGCGAAGGCGGGAGTAGCCTGCCGAAGCAAAGCGCAGGCAGGCGTATCGAAGCATGACTTTATTCTTTTACATTTGCCCCATGAAGCTGGATTATATCATCGTCGGCCAGGGAATTTCAGGCACCTGGTTATCTTATTACCTGCAAAAAGAAGGCGCTTCATTTTTGGTCATCGATCATAATGACCCCAAGGCCCCATCCCGGCTTGCGGCCGGTATCATCAATCCCGTAACGGGCCGCCGCCATGTCAGCACCTGGATGATCGAAACCCTCCAGCCCCTTGCCTGGCAGGCCTATTCCCGATTGGGTGAAGAGCTGGGTGTAAAAGGCATCGCTCAAAAAAATGTCATTGATTTTTTTCCCAGTGCGCAAATGCGGGAAAGTTTCATAAAACGGGTCGAAGAGAAGGGAGAATATGTAGCGGAGATGGAATCCCCCAACCAGTTCCTTCCCCATTTTAATTACGAATTCGGCTGCGGCGAGATCAAACCGGTTTACACCGCCCACCTGGAGAACATCATACCGGCCTGGAGAAAAAAACTGGCTGAAGAAAATTTATTGCGGGAAGAAAAACTGGAACCGGGTCAGTTAACGGTAGCCAGTGACCGCGTTATTTACAAAGATGTGGAAGCCCGGAAGATCATCTTCTGCGATGGAGCCGTTTGCAGTCAGAATCCCTGGTTTCAGCTCCTTCCCTTCGCTCCCAATAAAGGAGAAGCGTTATTACTGGATATACCGGAATTACCCCATGACCGGATTTATAAAAAGGGGATGATGCTGGTACCCATGGCCCGGCCGGGTCAGTGGTGGCTGGGATCTGCCTATGAATGGGAATTCAACAACGCGGACCCCTCGGAGGATTTCCGGAAAAAGAGTGAACTGCTATTACAACAATGGCTGAAAGTCACCTATACCATCACGGGGCATATCGCCAGCATCCGTCCCGCCACCCTGGAGAGAAGACCTTTTGTGGGACTGCACCCGGTACTTCCTTCTATCGGTATATTAAATGGAATGGGAACCAAGGGTTGCTCTCTTGCACCTTATTTTGCCCGGGAACTGGCCCGTCACCTCTTGTATAATGAGCCCATCAACCCGGATGCTGATGTACGGCGTTTCAGCCGCATTCTTTCCCGCAACATTTCTTAACTTCCTTCCTAAAATTTTCCAGATGAATGAATTCACTGAAAATGTTTACAGCATTCCGGCCCGTTTCCGCCGGATGGAAAATATGCATATTGTTTTCTGGCTGGTGAAAGATATCAGCTGGTGTATGATCTGGCGGGAACTGGGGCTGGCCATGTTTATTCCCACCCTTACCATTGCCATTATGATTGCCTGGCGGACAAGGCAGTTCAAATCAGAACTGGCCCATAACCTGGCCATTACGTTCTGGATCTGCGCCAATGGCTATTGGATGATCAGCGAATTCTTCCATTTTGACAGCCAGGTCGTCTATGGTGAACTGACCGGCAAACACATGGCCCTTATTCCCTTTACAATCGGCGCACTGATCCTGTTATACTACTATGCTGTACAACGGCCAAAGGAGATCCGGGCGCATAAAACCACGACCTTGTAAACCTCAGGCCGACATACCTGCCATTTCTTTATCGATGATTATACCGGGCCGGGCAGGATCCTGGTTCAGGATATCACAGATACATTGGTAGAGCCCCGGCATCGTATCCCGGAACTCCACCGGGTTCTCAAAAAAGGTCTCAATACATACCGCCCAGAATTCATCAAAATTTGTGGCGGCATAATCATCCAGGAGATGGCTGGCACCCCTGCGAAGAGCACGGAAAACAGGAGTCCCTTCTTCCCGGAAATCCTGCAGGCGTTCAATAAAACCATGATCGTGCCGGTCCTGTGCCCCGAGAAACACATCATAGGAAACCGCATGGGCCATTTCATGCAGCCCCACATTTATGGAATCGGAATAATCCCTGTACCCGTCCATAAAATGCGTCCAGGAAATATAGATCCCGTTTTTACTCACATGCCCGTAATAGGTTTCCTTATCAATATCCAGCGTATATTCCTGCCGGATGACATGAATAACGGGAAAATAATCGAGCATATAGTTCCGGAGCCCGAAGGTCAGCTGAATGGCTGCCCCACTGAGCAGGATCAGCATATAATCCTCTTCCACCATGGCATGAAAACGGAACTCCTTGGCCTGGGCAAATTCAATGGTACGGAGCAGGAACCTTTCCCGCAGTTCCGGTGAAAGGCTTTTATAATAGGGATTGTACCGGCTCAGCCATTCGTCGTAAATTTTCCCGTTCTCCACCGCTTTCTCCATAGCCAGGGCCTTTCTCATTTTTGGGGAGCGTACTGCATATTCTTCTTCCTCGTTTTCCTTTTTCCGGAGCGCCAGGGAAATCAGCAAAATAGCCATCCCGATCACAATGACAAATTCCGGCAAACCTGTTGATTTGCCATTGTCCGGCTCTGTATATTCCGAATAGAAAACCAGCCCGGCAGAGTCCGGGGGTGGTGGTGGCAGCCAGATTGTATCTCCTGTCCCGGTTAAATAGTAATTGTCGTGAAGTACAGAATCAGGAAAGATAATAATGGAGGTATCGCCGGGCATATAAAACTATAAATGTACTGGTATTGGCCCTGTCTGCCAAGCCCTGAAAGGCCCAAAAATAGGCCCCGATTTGCTATCTTTGCACCCCGGGCAAAGGCCCGGAACAGGCCGATTTCCCCTATGGAACGCCCCTGTCAACTTTTCAACTAATCAACTTTTCATCTGCATATGTACAGAACTCATACCTGCGGCGAACTACGAATGGAGAACAAGGGCAACCCCGTAACCCTGGCCGGCTGGGTGCAAACCGTCCGGAAGTTCGGGGCCATCACGTTTGTAGACCTGCGGGATCGTTACGGTATCACCCAATTACTGTTTGGAGAAGAGCTGAATAAAGAGCTGGAAGAAAATCCGCTGGGCCGGGAGTTTGTAGTACAAGCTACCGGAACCGTGAACGAGCGCAGCAATAAGAACCCGAATATGCCCACCGGGGATATCGAGATCCTGGTGAGTTCATTTAAAATTCTGAACAAATCCGCCGTGCCACCCTTCACTATCCAGGATGATACAGATGGCGGGGATGACCTGCGGATGAAATACCGTTACCTCGACCTTCGCCGCAATGCCGTAAAACGAAACCTCGAACTTCGCTATGCGGTTAACCGGGCTGCGCGGAATTACCTGCACAACCAGGGTTTCATGGATATTGAGACGCCCTTCCTGATCAAATCCACCCCCGAGGGCGCCCGCGATTTCGTCGTGCCTTCCCGGATGAACCCCGGCCAGTTCTATGCCCTGCCGCAGTCGCCGCAAACCTTTAAGCAATTGCTGATGGTAAGCGGCTATGACCGTTATTACCAGGTGGTAAAATGTTTCCGCGATGAGGACCTGCGGGCCGACCGACAGCCGGAATTCACCCAGATCGACTGCGAAATGGCTTTCGTGGAACAGGAAGACATCCTGAACATGTTTGAAGGTATGGTTAAGTCCATTTTTAAAGAAGTAAAGAATATCGACTATACAGAAGCGGTAGAACGAATGACCTGGGAAGATGCGATGTGGCAATACGGCAACGACAAACCGGATATCCGCTTCGGCATGAAACTGCTGAACCTGAAAAAGCCGGCTTCTGTCTATACCGGTAAGGAAGGGCAGAGCGCATTCATTGACGGCGCTGATTTCAAAGTATTCGACGAAGCAGAGACGGTACTGGCCATCGCGGTGCCCGGCTGCGGGGATTACAGCCGTAAACAAACCGATGAACTTACCGAATGGGTGAAGCGCCCGCAGGTCGGGATGAAGGGGTTGGTATTTATCAAATGCAATACAGACGGCACGTATAAAAGCAGTGTGGACAAATTCTACAACGAAGAAAAGCTGAAAGCCATTGCAGATGCGGCCGGCGCCAAAGCCGGGGACCTGGTGCTGATCCTGGCCGGCGCGGAAGAGAGAACCCGGAAAGCCATCAGTGAACTGCGGCTCGAAATGGGGAAACGGCTTGGCCTGCGGAAAGAAACGGAATTCAAATTACTCTGGGTACTTGATTTCCCGCTGTTTGAATACGATGAGGAGGGCAACCGCTGGGTAGCCCGTCACCACCCGTTCACCTCGCCCAAGCCCTCGCAGATCGAAACCATGATCAATAACAACCCGGTGATTGAAAATGCAGCCGGGTACCTGGATCATCCCTATGCCAATATCAAGGCCAACGCGTATGATATGGTGCTCAACGGAAACGAGATCGGCGGCGGTTCGATCCGGATCTTCCAGCGGGAACTGCAGGAGAAAATGTTTGCGGCCCTGGGCATGGACAAAGAAGAACAGCTGCATAAA
This sequence comes from Sphingobacteriales bacterium, assembly GCA_016219985.1. Classification (GTDB taxonomy): domain Bacteria; phylum Bacteroidota; class Bacteroidia; order Chitinophagales; family Chitinophagaceae; genus JJ008. The sequence continues at coordinate 263,178 of JACRJO010000032.1, forward strand.
TTCGGCTTCTTATTAGGAGCATTTGAATACGGCGCCCCCCCGCACGGAGGTATCGCCTTCGGCTTCGACCGGCTCTGTTCCATTCTCGGCGGCAGTGAAAGCATCCGTGACTTTATCGCGTTCCCCAAAAACAATTCAGGTCGTGATGTGATGCTCGATGCACCGTCCACGATCGATGAAAAGCAGTTTGAGGAATTGCAGATCAAACTGGATCTGAAATAAATACATTATGGGTGCTGGCCGAAAATTATTCAGGCAGTCAAAATAGAAGCACCCGCTTTCCCTACATGCCTCCTATGTGCCTATGCCTGTCCGCCGGCCCGCTTCGCCGCGAGGTGAGTAGGCGGATGTGATGAAGCATTGCGGTGCAGCCGCCGATCCATGCAGCGGATAAAATCAATTCCTGACTAAATCTTCGTAGCTATAGGCTCATGGCTCTTAACTATCGACTAAAGACTAAAGACCATCGACTATCGACTAAAGACTACCGACTAAAGACTATCGACTACCGACTACCGACTCCTCCTCACTCTCCCAACAACCTCCTCAACCTCCCTTCCAGCTTCTCTGCATTGGGCAGCATCGCTTTTTCCAGGCCAGTATTCATAGGTACAGCCGGCAGGTTCAGTGCGCCCATCACTTCCACCGGCGCATCCAAACTGGTAAAACAATGATGGGATATCCGCCCGGCCAGCGCTTCGGCAAAGGAATTGTTTTGCTGCTCTTCTGTCAGGATAAGGCATTTACCATGCACTTTCACCCGTTCAAAAATAAGTTCCTCATCAAGCGGGTATAAGGTCCGAAGGTCCATCACTTCGATCTGCTGCTTAAATTGCTTTGCCGCCGCTTTAGCCCAGAATACGCCCATTCCATAGGTAATGACCAGGCAGCTTTCCCCCGCACCAATGGCACCGGCCGAAGCTTCCAGCAGGATACTGGCCTTTCCCAGCGGGACCATATAATCCCGGGACGGTTCAGGAGTCTTCGCTTCCTCTGTACCCGGCACCTTGCTCCAGTAAAGACCTTTATGTTCCAGGATCACCACCGGGTTGCCGTCATGAAAAGCTGCCTTCATCAGCCCCTTCATATCTGCAGCATTCGAGGGATACACGACCTTGATACCCTTAATGGATAACAAGGTCGTTTCCACACTGCCGCTGTGATATGGCCCCCCGCCCCCATAAGCGCCAATGGGCACCCGCAATACCATGGAGATCGGAAACTTTCCACAGGTGAGATAACAACTCTTGGATATCTCGGTCACCAGCTGGTTGAAACCGGGATAGATATAATCGGCAAACTGGACTTCCACAACCGGTTTAATCCCCACGGCGTTCAATCCCACCGTAGAGCCCACGATATAAGCTTCCTGGATGGCTGTATTGAAAACCCGGTGTTCGCCAAATTGTTCAGCCAGCGTGGCCGCTTCCCGGAATACACCACCCAGGCGCTTGCCCACGTCCTGGCCGTATAAGATCATATCAGGGTTATCTTCCATCAGTTCCCGGATCGCATAGAGGGCTGCATCCACCATCAGTACTTTTTCGGCTTTGGCCGGGCATCGCTCGCCTTTTTCTGCTGTAACAGGAGTGGGTACAAATACATGATCCGCCACGGTGGACGGATCGGGCTCAGGAGCCGAAACGGCTTTCTCAAAATCAGCCGATACCCTTTCGGCCGCTTCTTTCTCTATTTGCAACAATTCATTTTCAGCCACTCCCCGTTCCAGCAGTTTTTTTCTCAATTTGGGAATAGGATCATTTTTTCCGTGCTTTTCCCAATCCACCCGGCTGCGGTAAAAATCGCTTCGCACCCCGCTGGTATGATGTCCCAGGAGCGGTGTCTCCGCATGCACCAGGACCGGTTTTCTTTCTTTGCGCACAAAATCAAAGACATCCTTCATCACCCGGTACGAGGCTTCAAAATCGCTGCCATCCGCCTGGACCCTGTTCATACCTTTAAAACCGGCCACATATTCGTATGCATTCATGGAACGGGCTTCACCGGCGGAGACACTGATTCCCCAGTTATTATCCTGCACGAGGTAGATGATAGGCAGTTGTTTCAGAACGGCAAACTGCATAGCCTCACTCACTTCTCCTTCGGTTACGCTGGCGTCCCCCATGGAACAAAGTACAATGGGCGCTTCCCCGTTGGGGCCTTTCTTCAGGCGGGTGGGATCTGATTTTTCCCAGTAACGGATCCCCTGCGCAATACCGGTTGTGGGGATGGCCTGCATGCCCGTGGCGCTGCTCTGGTGTATGATCAGGGGTTTATCATCACCCCGGTAATTGGGATGGGAATAATATTCGCGCCCTCCCGTAAAAATATCCCCCTCCCTGGCCAGCAATTGCAGCATCTGCTCATAGGGGGTAAAACCAAGCCCCTGCAGCATGCTTTCGTCCCGGTAGTAGGGACTCACAAAATCCTGGGGTTGTAACTGGAAGGCCGTGGCTAACTGGATCGCTTCATGCCCCCTCGAAGTGGAATGTACATATTTACAGACAGTGCGATTGGCCTCATACAGGTTGGCCATAGCGCGGGTCTGGCTCATCAGGCGGTAAGCCCTGAGCAGGATAGATAAGTCAGTCATGTGCAGCAAGCATTACCAAACAAATGTAAGACAAAGAGGTTCAGAAAAAATAAGGGCTGTATCTCCTTTTGATACAGCCCTGCACGAATCGCAGTTGGTTATGGTTTTCCTTTAAAAGTCTAAAATCAGTTACCGCCTATTTTACTTCCAGGGAGAACATGCTGTCATCTTCCATAAATCCTTCCAGCTCATCACCCACCACCACTTCCCCCACACCGGCGGGCGTTCCGGTAAAAACAATATCCCCGATGTTCACAGAAAAATAATTGGAGATATACGAAACGATCCTGTCGAAATTATGGATCATGTTAGCCGTATTTCCCTGCTGAACCAGTTCTTTATTCTTATACAGGCAGAAATTAATATCCTTTTTGGTTTTCATATTGGCCATGGGCACCCATTTACCGATAACAGCAGAATTGTCCCAGGCTTTTGCTTTTTCCCAGGGAAGCCCTTTTTCTTTCAGTTCATTTTGAATATCACGGGCCGTAAAATCAATACCGGCCGTGATCGCATCATAATATTTGGATGCGAATTTTTCCTGGATATATTTTCCGTTCTTGCTGATACGCAGCACCAGCTCGCATTCGTAATGGAGTTCATTGGTGAACTCCGGGTAATAAAACGGGGTATGCGGTTGCAATAAAGCGCTTTTGGGCTTCATAAAAATCACAGGCTCATCAGGCACTTCGTTTCCGAGCTCTTTGGCGTGCGCCACATAATTTCGGCCGACACAGAAAATTTTCATAACAGGAAGTAACATTTTAATTAAATATACCGGATACCCCCTTCCAGGGCATTCCATCCCGTATATTCAGTGGTAATCAATATGTATATTGGATTTCCCCGGGTTAAAAATAAACGGTCAATCAGGCGCCTTCCGGGGAGAGGTCAGGATTGCTAAAGTAAGGATTCCATTCGATTTCTCATAACGAAAACTCTTTATTATTTACCTGGTTCATAGCGGCAGCAAGGCCCTGTACCGCAAAGATTTCAATCAATTCTGCCGCCTTCTCGATTTTCAGTTTTACCAGGGGCTCCTCCTCCTTTTTCCATTTGCCCAGCACGAAATCAGCCTGTAAGCCCTTCGGGTAATCGTTCCCGATCCCGAACCGGAGCCTGGCATATTCCTTTGTGCCAAGGGTTTCCTGCAGGCTTTTGAGGCCGTTGTGCCCGGCATCACTGCCCGAGGGTTTCAGGCGGAGCTTACTCAGGGGGAGGGCCAGGTCGTCCACGATCACCAGGACCCGCTCCAACGGCAGTTTTTCCTTATCCATCCAGTATTTTACGGCTTTCCCGCTCAGGTTCATATAGGTGGTGGGGCATATACAAACAAAGGACTTTCCCTTCCATTTAATATCGGCCACATAGGCCAGGCGGTCGGTCCGGAACTGGCCCTGGTGCTTTTGCACAAAGGCATTTACCACATCGAAGCCAATATTATGGCGGGTATGGGCATATTCGGCTCCGCTGTTCCCCAAACCGGCAATTAAGAATTTCATGTCAATTTCTATTTCAAATATCGGCTATAGCCAATAAAAAACCCGCATCAGCTGATACGGGTTTGTAATATATAGGAAATGCCTTATTTCTTGGCAGCAGCGGCAGCCGGGGCGGCAGCGGGAGCAGCAGCAGCAGCGCCTGCAGCAGGGGCGGTAGCTTCTTCCTGTTTCAGCTGACGGGTCAGTACCACGGAAGCGATCGGAATACGGGGGGAATTCAGGATCTCGTAATGCTCTTCCTTCACATCTTCCACCCGGATATTTCCATTCAGTTCCAGGTTATCGATCGGCACTTCAATTTGTTCCTTCAGGTATTTGGGATAGGTTTTAATCTTCAGGGACTTCATCTTGGTAACCAGCTTACCCCCATCTTTTACCCCAACGGATACACCCACAAATTTCAGCGGGATATCCGCGATTACCTTTTTATCGTCCACCAGTTCCAGCAGGTCGATGTGGATCAGTTTATCATCCACTTTATCAAACTGCAGGTCTTTCAGGATGGTACGGTAGGTCTTACCGTCCAGTACTACTTCAGCGATCTGGAAACTGGGTGTGTACACAAAATTTTTGAAAGCTGCAGTCGGAGCGTAGAAATTGATCTCCTGTGAGCCGCCATAAATTACACCTGGCACCTGATCCTGAGAGCGGAGTTGTCGGGTGGCGCTTTTGCCGAATCCGGTCCTCAGTTGTCCTTCGATTGTAATTGTCTTCATTTTTATAACTATTTAATTGTTTACTTGTCTCTCCGCTGTGAATGCACAAACAGGCTGGTGATGCTCTTGTTCTCGTAGGCGTTCCGGATGGCGACGGCGAACAGTTCAGCCACACTCAGCACTTTGATCTTTCCTGTTTCCTTTTTCACCGGTATCGTATCACAAACCACCAGTTCTTCCAGCACACTGTTCTCGATATTCTCATAGGCCTTTCCGCTCAGTACCGGGTGGGTGATCAGTGCCCGTACCGTCCTCGCCCCTTTTTCTTTCAACAGGCCGGCACTTTTTGACAAGGTGCCGCCGGTGTCACAGATATCATCAATAATCACCACATCCCTGCCCGTCACATCCCCGATCACCACCATACTCGCGATCTCGTTGGCCCTTTTGCGGTGCTTGTCGCAAATCACCATTTCCGCATTAAAATAACTGGCGATTTCACGGATCCGGTTCGTTGCTCCCACATCAGGGGCCGCAAAGGTAAGGTTTTCCAGCTTCAGACTCTCAATATAAGGGATAAAAACCGCGTGACTGTCCAGGTGATCCACCGGGATGTCAAAATAGCCCTGGATCTGGGGCGCGTGGAGATCCATCGTGATCACCCTGTCGGCCCCGGCCGCTACTAACATATTGGCAACCAACTTACTGCCTATTGCCACCCGGGGGCGGTCCTTCCGGTCCTGCCGGGCATACCCGTAGTAGGGAATAACGGCAATGACCTTGTAAGCGGAAGCCCTCCGGGCCGCATCGATCATCAGGAGCAGTTCCATCAGGTTTTCGGCAGGAGAAAATGTGCTTTGTACCAGGAAAACATAGTCGCCCCGGACGCTTTCGAGGAAGATCGGGCTGATTTCGCCGTCACTGAACCGCTGGATATTGACCTTACCCAGTTTGGTTCCGTATCTCTTACAAATTTGTTCGGCCAGGTGTTGGGAGCCGGTACCGGCAAAGATTTTAGCGTATTGCATGTCGGGAGAATGTGCGGCGAAGATATTAATCTCACCGCATTCACCGCCAGCCGGTACAAAAAATATTGACCAGGAACAGGGATTAACGCTGAAGGGCCAGCGTGCTCACTGTTACCACGGTACTGCCTGCCGGCTCCACAGGGTCAATACGCCCCGTGCTGCGGGAAGAGCCATTAAATGTGTAAAACAGGGAGGAACAGATAAAAATAGACAGCAATAATGCCACTACATAAACGACTACAAAGAAAATCACCGGGTGTAAGGAACCCATGGGGGTAAGGGTCTTGGTTTTCATAATCATCAGATTTTAATAATCTTCATAGAGTGGATTTCGAACGGGCCTGCAACGCTTACCACAAAGTGGTATTGTTGAGTGTAAATTTATTGGCTAACCTTGTTCTATGCAAGAGCACAAGTACTCAATTAAGCAATGGGCAAAAGACGACCAGCCCCGGGAAAAACTACTATACTCAGGTGCAGAAAACCTCAGCAATTCGGAGCTGCTGGCGATCCTGATTCAAAACGGGAACCGGCAGAAATCTGCTGTTGACCTGGCCAAGGAAGTACTTAAATTGGGAAAAGACAGTCTCGCCGAACTGGGCAAATTATCGGTCAAAGAACTGATGAAAATCAAGGGAATCGGTGAGGCCAAGGCTATCACGATCGCCGCTTCGATGGAACTCTGCCGCCGGCGGCAGTCCGCAGCGCCCATTCAGCGGGAAATTGTGCGGGCCAGCCAGGATATTGCCCGCCTGCTGCAGATCAAATTCAGGGACCACCGGCATGAGGTTTTTGCCGTTCTTTACCTCAACCGGGCCAATAAGATCAAACATTTTGAAGTGGTCAGTGAAGGCGGCATCAGCGGCACCGTAGCCGACCCCCGGATCATTCTCCGCAAGGCCCTGGAGCAGGACGCCGTAAGCCTGATCCTTTGCCACAACCACCCTTCCGGCAGCCTGAAGCCCAGCCGGGCCGATGAGCTGTTAACCTATAAAATAAAGGAAGCCGCCGGCTTTTTCGATATAAACGTCCTGGACCATATCATTGTGAGCGAGGACGGGTATTTCAGTTTTGCGGACGAAGGACTTATTTAGTCGGTAGTCTGTAGTTCGTAGTCGGTAGTCGCGTACTATGCGGAAAGTATAATAAAAATGAACAGTCACTTAGCGTGAAGAATAAGTAAAAAATAAAAATTAAGGTATGGGACATTTTAAAGAACTGTTTGCATATAAGAAAGCCTACGAACTGGCAATGAATATCTTTCAGACAACAAAACAATTTCCTCCTGAAGAAAAATATTCTCTGACTGATCAGATAAGGCGTTCTTCCAGATCTGTTTGTGCTAATCTGGCTGAAGCGTACCGGCGAAGAAGATTTAGAGATTATTTTATCAGTAAGCTAAATGACGCAGAATCAGAGAACACTGAAACACAGGTATGGCTCGATTTCTCAAAAGATTGCACTTACCTGTCGAATGAATTACATAACTCCTTTTCATTTTTAAATGAGGAAACAGGCAAACTGATTGCTTATATGATAAACAACCCTGATAAGTTCCGGTAATATCAGCCCACAGATTCCCAAACAAGTCCTGTTAGAAGGGACTGCAGACTACCGGCTACAGACTACCGACTAGCTAAGCCTGCGCCGTCGGCCCCCCGAAATTCAGGGGCAATTGAATTTCTTCCAGATCCTTGATCGGGCCGTTCACTGATTCGTATTTATGGATATTCTCGGTAAGTGCCTTCATAAGCCTTTTGGCATGCTGCGGGGTGAGAATGATCCTTGATTTTACTTTGCTTTTGGGGGTACCCGGCATTACGTTCACGAAGTCCACCACAAATTCCGCATGCGAATGGGTGATGATCGCCAGGTTGGCATAGGTTCCTTCGGCTATTTCCTCGGATATCTCAATATTCAGCTGGTTTTCGGGTTGTTTGGCGTCCATGACTTTGGTATTGTGCGTGACTAATCCTGCAAAAGTATTCCAAAAAACAACAAGGGCTGCAAAATTGCAGCCCTTGTTTAATTGGTTCATTTCAACGATTACCTGGCCCTTAAGAAAGACCATTGCTCATCAAAATATACCCGGTAATTCGGGGCAGCCGGAACCGCACTCGGCTGTTTCATAATGTATTTGATATCGATTGTTTTGGAACTGGCGTCATAACGGTTGGCGCCACTGGGATCCAGCAACGCGCTACGGGTATTCCCGGCCGGTTGCCCGTAATAGTTAACCACACTGGTAACGGCATCTGTAGCGAGGTCAAAATTCACATTCAGACCAAAAGAACCATAATACGTGTTGGGGTCAGTCGGATCGCCAACGGAATTGAATACGTGACCGGGAATGCCCAGGTACACATTATCCACCACCGTACAGCTGTTCGCGCCGGAAGTTTGTAATTCCCACTCCAGCGGGTAGGTACCCACAAAGAGTGCATTGGTGATATCCAGCATGCTGCCGGTTACCTTGTAAACGCCATCGTACTTGTTTTTAACAGAAACCAGGGCCACAATGGAGTCTCTTCCGCTGGCTTTGGCAGCAGAGGATCCCACGCTGGTCAGGGCAAAGCCAAGGGCGTATTTCTTGGAAAGATCCCATTTGGAACCATTCAGGTTAATTACAAATTCCTTGGCGAAATCACCGGCCACCATATCAAAGGTGTAGGTATTACCACTCCTTGAAATATATGAAGCCAGCGTATACAGGCTGTCCGGTAATTGTTCGTAATCGGTACCATTATCCGCATTGTAGCGGTCAACCAGGCCATCCACCCGCGTCAGGGTAATGGGGGCTGTTGATTGCAGACTTGCATTGGAATTGGCATCCCGGCGTACACTGTACAGGGAGATTGGCTTTATTCCCGTGTAAGGAGAAAGGAAAATCTTATTCTCCGGCCCTTCCAGGATCTTGATAAAGGTCTTTCCCTCATCACCCAGGGGAGTAACCTCCTTCTTGATACAGGAAGAGAATGCAAGTGCTATAAACAGCAGGTGGTATATTGAAAACTTCTTTTGCATTGTTTATTATTTTAAAATGATAAATATTACTGATCCCACCAGATTTTAGAATCCTGTGTATCACCACCCGGTAACGCGGCTGCCGCAGCAGTCACAGCTGCTGTGTTAGTACCATAGGATGTCTGGCCATAGGTATATCGTCTCGGAATTTGTTTGGAACTGTTGGTCGCATCAACAGCCGGGGTCAGTACCGGGAAACCGGTTCTTCTCCAGATATTCCAGCCTCTTAACCCGTCAGGATAAGCGGCAATATATTGCTGGATCGCCAGGTTTTTGGTATTCGCAGCTGTACCGGCCGGGTTAGCCAGGGCCACCCCTGATTGCGTGAAATAAGAACCAGCCGGTGCAGCAATACCCCATTGTGCAAAAGAAGCATTGATACCAGCCTGGTAAACCGTGTTCATGTTTTCTGATGTCCAGCCACGGTCGGCAGCTTCTGCACGGGCCAGGAAGGTTTCAGCAGCCGTTAAGATCACAACGGTACCGGTCTCATAGCGGAGGTCGTCCCTGAGTATCCTTGCCCAGTTGGGGTTGGCACTTGTCCAGGGATCCACAAAAGCCCGGGTACGGCCATACGGTACCCCTGTAGTGGAAGTACCAAAAGCAGACTGGCGGCCATCTCCAAGGGAAGACATCAGGCCCACCATCACGTCACTTTCACCAAAATCTTTACGACCATCATAGAGATTATACCAGGGAGATTTGAAACCGCCCCCCGGGTGAACCACTTTCATATTGTCTGCATTATCGGTAATATAACCGCCTGCATCATTCAGGGCAGCATTGAACTGTACGGCAGCATAAGCGCCGGCGGCCGGGAATTTCTTTGTCAGCTGCAGGGCCAGGCGCATCCGCAGGGAGTTGGCAAATTTTTTCCATTTAGCCGCATTACCTCCATATACCACATCACCGGAAATTACGGAAGAACTGTTAAAGGCTGCAACAGCTTCTGCCAGTTCCTTGATCAGTGCGGGATAGATATCGGCCTGTTTGTCAAAAACAGGTGTTTTATTCCCGGAAAGAGCCTGGGAATAGGGTACATCCCCCCAGCGGTCAGTAATAGTACTAAAGAAATAGGATTTTAATATCCTGGCGACCTGGGTCATATTATTACTGGCATTCGTATTAATAATATTCTGAAGGTCATTTAGTATACCGGAATATTCATTCTCAAAATTTATCTGGGGCAATGAATACAGGGAAACGTCGGTGTACTGTGTTTCAGAAAAGTACTGACTATACAATCCGCCACGAGTGGCAGCTCCATAACCGGAAAGATTCGCCTCCACATTGGTCAATAACGCCGCCATTACCGGGGTACTGGTTACACCGGGGTTGACATTGGCATCCCCGAAATCCGAGGAATACCTTTTACAACTGGTAAAAAACAAACCCAAGGCAAGAGGGAGAACCACCAACCTTTGCATGCTTATTTTTTTCATATTAATCATTTTATATTTTTAAAAAATTTAAGCGTTAATTATAATCCGAATTTCAGGTTGATACCCCAGCCTCTTGTACCGGGCATATTTCCTCTCTCACCACTCACGTCACTGATCTCAGAAGGATCAAAGTCGTTGGTCTTGGCATAGATCAGCACCGGGTTACGGGCAGTCAGGGAAACAGTGGCTTTATTGGCCCATTTCAGGAAACTCCATTTATTGATGGGCAGGTTATACCCTATAGAAACCTCGCGGAGTTTGATGAAAGTCAGGTCGTACACAAAGAAATCCATAGACCGGTTATTATACAGGTTGTGGAAATACTCCTGTGCATCCACATAATAATCAACGGGACGTCCATTGTCATCCACGCCAAATACATGCACACCACCACCGTCAGCAACCGGGTCCCGGATCGGGTTTCCTTTATCGTTGGTAGTCGCAGTACGGGCAGTCAGGCCGGAATAGGTACCCCACATATCTGACAATGAGAAGAATTTACCGCCAATCTGTCCATCTGCATTGGCGCTCAGCACAAATCCCTTGTATTCAACGGTTGTTTGGGCGCCAAATGTATGTTTGGGCAGAACGCTTCCGTGGTTAACAGCCGGGTCATTTTTATAGAAACCGCTGGCATCTAAAACAGGCTGTCCATTGATTCGCTTGATACCATTACCAAATAACTGGCCCCATTCCTTGTCTTTTTCATGAATCATATAAGGACCTACGGTACCCCAACTGAAGTCCAGACCCGGGGTCCGGGTTACGCCTTCTGTGATGTCAACCACTTTATTGGATGTCAGGATACCCCAGTTTGCATTGATATCCCATTTCACTGCACTGTTCCAAACCGGTTTGCCCATCAGTTTAAAATTCATACCTCTCTTCTTAATAAGTCCTACATTGGTCAGCAGGGAGGTATAACCACTGGCTCCGTTAATAGGTACAGTATAGGGGAAATCCTTATCATCTCCATTCCAGTAGGTAAAGGAAACCCCGACCCTTCTTTTCAAAAATTCGAGGTCAATACCGGCTTCCATCTGTCTTGATACTGAACCATGGATAGTAGGATCTACCAACCTATCCGGTGTCGGCATCAGGATGTTGCCACTCCATTGATACTGGTTAACGTTATAAGCAAACCCGGGATATTCAGCCCAGCCGATACCAGCCGGAATTTCACCAATTGAAGCCCGGAGTTTACCAAATGACAATGCCTTGAAATTGGGCAACAACTGACTGAATACGAATGATACGCCTGCTGCTTTAGACACAATGTAAGGCGTGGCCGGAGGCAATACAGACATCCAGTCCTGACGGAAAGTAAGCTCTAAGTTCAGGTAATTGGAATAGGAGAATGTACCCGTTGCGAAAATGGCGCTGTATTTTGAGTCCGTGCGGTCATTTACCACATTCGGTTGTGTTACTGAGTTGTTAATCGCAAAAAGGTTCGGAACACTCAGTCCATCCACGGTATTGGCCCTGTTTTGTTTGAGCAACGCCCTTGAGATATCGGTGCCCACACTGGCATTTACACCAAATTTCTTGAATGTCCTGGTGTAGGTTACCTGCAATTCCATATTGGTCCTGTTCGAGTTGGAGTTTCTTGTAGAATAATACCCCTTACACTCAGCACAGTTTCCGGTTGTTTGTGTTCCGCTCGCCGTTAAATCGGAGGAGAACTTTTGTTCAGCCCAGAGCAGGTTCTGCTGTTTACGGTAAGTACCTCTTACTTTCAGGCTCTTTGAAATCTGGTAGTTCAGGGAAATGTCTCCAAAGAAGCGATCCGTATTCGTAACGGGTTTTACGAGGTCAAACCATTTATAGAAATTATACCAGTAGTTACCGGCATAAAAAGCCTTTTCATTATTCGGATCGTAAACGGTCGGGTTATTGTGGTTCCAGCTGGCCCAGATACCGGACGGTGTCCGAACATCTTTCAGTTCCTTCAGCAATTTCATATCCAGGTCCCTGTGGAACCATTGGTTGAAAGAACCGGTTGTCTGGTTGGAATAATCATCATTGAATTCCCCGTTCAGGATCTGCGTAGCGTAGTTAAAATTGATAGAAGCAGTCAGCTTCTTCGTCAGTTCAATAGCGCCCGCCACGTTGAACACATTTTTCTTTAACCGGGAAGTGGGGATCAATCCTTTTACATCCACATTATTAAAGCTAAAACGAAGGGAGGTATTGTCTGTTGCCTTTGAAAAACTGATAGAGTTATTCAGAACCACACCGGTATTATAATAATCCCGTGCATTATCAGGCTGGGGAACTAAGGAAGCGGTGGTACCGGAATAACGGTGACCATCGTACCAGGAGTACCAGGGAATATATTCCTGCCCTACCATCCGGGGACCCCAGCTGGCATCATCGGAATAGTCGGGATAATATTTTCCATCCAATCTCTTCCACAGTTCAGGATCGCTCGCTTTCCAGGTATATTTCATCATATCTGCAGTGTTACCACCGGCGTATGAATTCTGGTAATTAGGAAGGATATATACCTTTTCAATTTGTGCACCAAGGTTAACTTCAACACCAAAACCTTTGGCATTTTTCTTGGCTTTTTTCAGCGTGATTACAATGGCTCCGCGCTGGCCCTGGGGACCAAAAACAGCGGAGGCCGCGGGTCCCTGCAGGACAGTTACGTCCTCAATATCATCCATATTCACATCATTGATATTGGGCAGGATGGTCCCGTCAACCACATAAATGGGGTCTTCGCCCGTACCAAATCCGGTCTCACCGCGAAGCCGGATACTACCGGTACCATCAGTACCCAGTTTGGCGGCAGACTGGCTTCGCACCTGCAAACCGGAAACTTTACCCGCAAGGGCATTGTTCAGGTTGGTCTGACGGATGGTGTTCAGTTGCTCATTTGTTACCACTTGCGCATTGACCGTCGAGTTCCGTAAGGTCCTTTTCATACCATACGCACTGGTTACTACTACCTCAGTTTGAGTTGTAGCCTTTGTTTTGGCCGTAATGCTAAGGGAATTACCAGCTCCAACCGTTACTTCGATTGTTTCAATGCTGGCACCGGAAACAATCAGCACATCGCCGGTATTGGCTAAAATGCTGAATTTGCCGGTGTTATCGGCAGCCACACCAGTTTTGGTTCCTTTAATCCTAACTGATGCGCCGGGCACTGCGTCGCCCTTTTCATCGGTCACAGTACCGGCAATTGTCCGGTTTTGACCGAATGCTAATACAGAAAAAAGCATTAGCATCGTGAACAGTGATGCAATTTTTCTCATGTTAACGTTAATTTTTAAAATTTAAAAGCATTGATTATCAGGGAAATCCGCTAAATTTTCGAGGGTAAGGATGTTTTTAAAGACAGAAAAGCCTTAAATAATGCTGCGGCAAGATAATTTTTTTTTTAACAAATAGTTAAAAACCAATAAAAATTATTGAACGCTCATTAGTATTCTAAATTATTGGAATGTATAGCATAACTGCAGCCTCAGCTCCGATTTTTTGTTTCCTAAAACCTCATCCAGACCCGAACCCACATACTTTTTTTCCCGAAAAATCGTTTGCGCCCACCTTAACCAGGCCGAGATTCTTTTTCCGGGGCCGTAGTGAAGGTTTATATAATACCGGAGCCCCTTATCCGAAAAAACAGGGACTGAATAGCTGTAAAGTACATCATTCTCAAAGGCATAGATACGGGAATGGTAGCCCCCGGTCTCCACATATTGCAGCCGGATCCCCCCGGACCAGGATTTCAGGAGTGGCCGGTAAAGAAAATCCAGGAATCCTAAAAAGCCCGTTTCCGGCTGCTCCCTCTTCCTATTATACCACAGCAGTTCCACCCGGCACCGGAATTCAAGCGCCGGGCCCAGCTTACAATTCAGCTGGGTACGCCAGCTTTCCCGCGTTGTGGGTACCATATAATTAGTAACCGTGGTATTATCCGGCTGATTAAGTTCTTTACTGTCCCGCCGGTACCTGGAATAAAGCAGGGTTTCCCGGTTGGGCGAATAACTCAGTTGCCATACCCAGTCATTCCCCGCACCCGGCGCATCCGCCCCGGACCTCAGCCAGGGAAAACGGTAGAGATCAGCATACGCATCCAGCTTCCATCCGGCTGCCGGCCGGATACTGATGCCTGTGTATATGCCTGTTTCATTGGTTGGAAACTGGTTCTCCGTAAAAGCGTTCCCGTTTACCGACTGGTACCCCGCACTGATCGTCCGTTGCAGCAGGGCGATATCCACCCTTTGATCCACGCTCATCAGCAACCCCTGGATAAATGCGCTGTTCCGCTGCTGATCCAAAGCCGCCTCCCCGAAAAAATGCAGGTTCCGGTAAGTATAACTGTAATCAATACCCGCATTCATCCAATGCCTCCCCTGTATGGCATAGAGGTTATAGGCATCCTCCCTTTTTTGCAGGGGTTGGGAAAACCGGTAGTACACCCCGTTTATTCCGGCCTGCCATCGCCCGGATCTGAATTGGATACAGCCGCCTGCAGCCAGTTGCGAAATAGTATTCCGGTCTTCCAGTTCGGATTGATTGCGGTGATAACCTGAAGTCAGCAGCGATGAAATATGGACTTCCCCGCCCAGGCTGTCCGGGATAATATTGGCGCTCAGCTTCCGGTAAGAAATAAAAAGAGTGGACATGGATCTTCCCCTCTTTATCGTAATACCAGCCCCCCGGTGAAAATTGTATTCCCCCGCTGAATGATAAGGCCGCAGTACAGCAGACTGCCGTTTTACGGCCGTTACTTCGGTACTTTTCTTAAAGGCCAGGCTTTGCCACTGAATCAGCCCCTGTCCCATATTGACCGTAAAATCGCCGAGAGCCAGCGATTGAATATTCCCGATCCGGCGGGCAAACAAATGGACCGAATAAAAATCAAATCCCAGTCTTTGGGCTCCCCGTCCAAAAGCTTCCCCTGCATCTTTATCACCCAATAGTCCGTATTGCAGCCCGTTCTTAAACCGGTAACTATAACGAAAAAGCAGGTGCTGCGGACTCCCGCTGTAGCCGTTGTCCCCGGGCGGTTGCCGGTATCCTTTTGATTTTTCCATCACCTGGGATACCCGGACCAGGAACTGATGTTCTCCTTCCCTGAATCGCTTCCCCGTTTCTTCCGCCAATGAAATGGCCGGCCCGATGCTGATATAAGGTAACACTTTGCGGATCGTGGCCATATCCCATCCGGGCACCGCCTGTAATTCCAATACATGAATCAGTTTTCCCAACAGATCGCGGTAAGCAAGCAGGGCGGTTACCTGCAGGTCTGTAATAAAAGGAATCTGCCTCAGTTCATCCGCATCCGCCGTATTCAGGTTCAGCGGATGTTTCCGGAATTGTTCCAGTTCCTGGATGCCGGCATCATCTTCCGTTTCACCCTGCTCCACATCCGCCAGGTTTTCCAGTTGCTGTTCGGTTGGCTCCGGCACTCCCTGCCCGTTTACATCATAACAGGACAGCAGGAATAATAAAAGGGCGCCGGTCTTCAGTAGTAGTCTCATTGCCCAGCGGATTTAAGCTGAAACAATACCAGCATACCCGGTGTGATGCCTAATTGCGGATGAAAGGAGGCAAAAAGATCAAGCCGGATATGCCGGAACAGGAAGCCGGCGCCGGTCCAGCAAACGGAAGGGATTGATCCCAGCCCGGCGCGTATGAACACCGATGAAACCGGTTTATACTGCAGGGCCGCCTGTATATTCGGCGAGCGGTCCTCTGCCTTTCGTATCTCAGTACTGAAACAGAACCGGGCAGAGGGTTCATACCCGACTCCAAAAACATATTCAGTTGCGAGTTTTTCCTGCTGGTCCTTCCCGAATTTTCCGCCAACAGGGTTCCTTACCTGTATGCCGGCATGCAGCTGGTTTGTCAGGTGCAGGATCATTCCGGCCCCGGACCCGATCGCTGATGCACTACCGTAGCCGGCCATTCGGATGCTGTTGTAATTGAACAGCACTCCAACATCCGCTTTATTGCCCAGCTTTCTTCCATAAGCCAGTCCCAGCTGACTTTCACTATAACCCATGAACCCGCTGAACGCAGCATTGAATCCGAAATTCCCGGAAGAAGTTGGAATCCCCGCCAGGGCCCGGTAATGGCTCAATTCGTTCAGCAGAAAAGGTCTTACTCCCCAAATACCCATCGCAAGGCCGGGCAGTCTCACCAATGCGGCGGGATTACCCTCGGACGAAAAAAGATCAGCATGATGCAGGCTGTAAGTACCGGTAACGGCATAGGGAGGAACCGTATATGGCTGCAGGGTTTGGGCCTGTAAACAGGCAGGCAGGTACAAAAAAATGTACAGCGCAAGAAGGAATCTTCCGTTCATGAGATAAGGTTTAGAAGCCCAATTTAAAGCCGGGCAAAATGGGAAAAAGGAGGCGTCGCCATTTTTTTATCAACAGGCCCTCTTTACCCCCTCAACCCGTACCTTTGCGCCATGCAAATTTTAGACGGGAAGAAGGCCGCCCAGGCGATCCGGGACGAGCTGAAAATTGAAGTAGCCCAGTTAAATGCCGAAGGCAAAAAAATACCCCATCTCGCTGCCGTGCTGGTGGGTAACAATGGCGCCAGCGCCACTTATGTAGCGGCCAAGGTAAAAGCCTGCGAAGAAGTAGGGTTCAAATCCACCCTGATCCGCTACGAGGAGACCATCAGTGAAACCAAATTGCTGGATAAGATCCGGGAAATGAACAACGACCCGGACATTGACGGAATCCTCGTTCAGTTGCCCCTGCCCAAACATTTTTCGGATGAGGAGGTGATCAATGCCATTGACCCCGACAAAGATGTGGATGGCTTCCATGCTATCAATGTAGGGAATATGGTGCAGGGGCTTCCGACTTATGTACCGGCCACCCCCCATGGCATCATGTTACTGCTCGAACATTATAAGATCGATACCCAGGGCAAGCATGCCGTGGTGCTGGGGCGCAGCAATATTGTGGGGCGCCCGATCAGCATTTTACTAAGCGGCAATACCAACCCGGGCAACTGCACCGTTACCGTTTGTCACTCCCGTACCCAAAACATCGCCGATTTTTGCCGGCAGGCTGATATCATTGTGGCGGCGCTGGGTAAACCCGAATTCGTGACGGCGGACATGGTAAAAGAAGGCGCCATTGTCATTGATGTGGGCATTACCCGGGTGGAAGACAGCAGCAGGAAAAGCGGCTTTAAATTAAAAGGGGATGTGGATTATGAACAGGTGGCCCCCAAATGTTCCTGGATCACCCCGGTGCCCGGTGGGGTCGGACCCATGACCATCGCGGCCCTGATGAAGAATACTTTCCGTTCCTGTTTACAAAAGAATTAAGCGGAATCCCGGATATGAGCGAAGTGAAGAATGATACCGGCCTGCTTCCCGTGATGGAGCATTTTTATACCCTGCAGGGTGAAGGATTCCACCAGGGCAGGGCGGCTTATTTTATCCGGCTGGGTGGTTGCGATGTAGGTTGTACCTGGTGCGATGTGAAGGACAGCTGGGACGCCGGCAAACACCCGGAATACAGCGTTGAACAATTAGTGAAGGAAGTAAAAAAGACAGCAGCGCAACTGGTAGTCATCACGGGCGGCGAACCCCTGATGCACCCGCTCGATCCATTAACTGCTGCACTCAAAGACGCCGGCTTGCATACGCATATCGAAACCTCCGGCGCCCATGCGCTCAGTGGCCACTGGGACTGGATCTGCCTCTCTCCCAAGAAATTCAAGGCGCCCCTGCCCGGTATCCTCCCTCATGCAGATGAACTGAAAGTGGTCATCTTCAATAAAAGTGATTTTGACTGGGCCGAAAAATATGCGGCGCAGGTCTCCCCCTCCTGTAAATTGTACCTGCAGCCCGAATGGGATAAGGCCGCACAGGTCACCCCGCTGATTATTGATTATATCAAGGCCCACCCGGAATGGCAACTGAGTTTGCAGGTGCATAAATATATTAATGTGCCCTGAGCGCAGCCTCTCAGCCAATCAATCTCCCAACCACCTACCCCTACTCACCCGCCTTCAATAGCTGGCTCTCACTATACGCACTGATATCCGGCCGGTACATACACTGTAAACTGGCCGGCCCGTTCATGAAACTTCCTTCAAAAGCCACCCTCACTTCATAGCTGATGGTATGTTTACCAGCCGGTATAAAATCGGCAAATAAGCGTACCCCATCATCCCGCACTGACCGGTAATGAGGTATAACACCATATACATATTCGCTGTTCGTTTCCATGGGCTCCAAAGCTGCTGCCCGATGGTCATTGATCAATACATAACGCAGTTCATGATTTGTTTCGATAGTTAAACTTATCGTTAATTTATCCCCCTGTTTCAATACTGTATTGAGTGATACATTTTCCCAACTGGCTGTTGCCTGGTTGTACCTGCTCACCTGTTTTCGTATCGTAAGTCCGGGGTGCGGATTTACTTCTTGCGGATTCGCGGTAAAATAATACCAGACCAGGCTGCCTTTTGCTGAACCATTGCCGGATTTACTTATACGGACCGATTTCGGTAATATACTGTCAGGCCGGAAAGAAAAACCAGTACCACTCAGCAGGTCATTCGTCACGGTAAGGTTCATATTCCCCAATACGGCATTCAATTGTACAGTGGGGTCTTGTATGCCTGTCCCGCTTTTATGCAGCATCTGAATAACGGATGCCGTAGCCCGCGTACTGCTCCAGTGCTGGTCTTCGCGTGCGGTAACAATCCACTGCATCATCCCCCTGAGTACTTCAGCCTGGTAACCGGTTAGTTCAAATGCTTCGGCCAGCAGGCGCATGGTTTCTTCTGCCGAGTAAGTAAGTTCATCCTGGTCGGAAAAACCCTTCCAGCGGATACCATGTACCGGGTCTTCCACAGCCTGTTCCCGGATCGACCTGGCCAGGTCCTTCGCCTGCTGGTATAATGGCATCCCCGTTGTCTTATATTTTGTGGTGACTATGACCAGCAGTGCCTGTTGCGCCAGGGATAAAACGTCATGTTTTTCCCATTGATATTTCAGCACCGTATCCACTCCTGCTTTGCCTGCTGAATCCAGCGGGTGATCTTTCAGCCAGTAAGGCCTGGACCAGAGGTATTCAAGGCAACCTTCCGCTTTATACCCGTTTTGGTTCTTTAAAAAATACTGATCACAAAAACCGGTAAGCTGGCTGATGAATGTCGTGATTTTGTCCCCATTCAGCGGCTGAAGGCTGAGTAACCCGTTTTCCTGCATCAGTCCGAAACTGCCCAGTACATACTGACTGATCCATGGATTACTCTGGCCGCCAGGGAACCAGCTCAGCCCCTTGTCCGTATTTTGTAATGCGAGTAATTTGTCCAGGTGTATGGGGATTGCCTTAATTGATTTAGTGGAGTCCAGCACACGGAACAATGCGCCCTGTTCATTGCTTTTCTGCCGGGTCAATACCAGCCAGGGCATGGAAGCCTGGGGGAAGTCCTCCGGTAATGCCGTTTCTTTTTCAGTGGCAACAGCAACCGCTTGTCTCGCTTTTTCAAAGGATTGTTGTGCCTCCTTATCTGTACGCATGATACTGACAGCAGTACCCAAAGCCTGGATCTTATTCGTAAGCTGCTCTGCACAATCCCAGGGGTATTCAGCCAGGTAAGGCAGGGAGTTGAGCAGGGCGGATTGTGGTTTGGACATGATACCCAGGGATGTTCCATACAGTTTTGCATCATGCGCCAATGAAATCACTTGTATAACAGTATCCTGGCCATTGAACGAAAACGACTGTGATTGCCGTACAAAAAGTTTGGTACCCAGCACCGGCAGTATATGTTCTTCCGCATCGGCAAACTGGCTGGAGCGGACAGTTACGACCAGTTTTAGCGGATTGAGTTGTTCCGCAGGCACCCGGATCTCCATGGCCGCATAACCGGTTCCTTTGGCAGGTATCCTGAAGCGATCGGATCCAGGAAAGCTCAATGAAGCGGACAGGTCTTCTCCCGTCACCACATCCTCAAGTTTGCAGATCACCTGCCCGGTCGCTTCAGTCGTATCGAGATTACTGATCCGGTGCTTAAGAATCAACCGGTCGCCCTGATACAACACACGGGGAGTGCTGGCCTGTACCATCAGTGGCAGCTGTGTTTGTAATTTTCTTTCTGCATAAGCAAATTTTGCTTTTTTGGTATGAGCCAGCATCTTCCAGTTCCATTCGGTTACACTTTCAGGCATCGTAAAACTAAAACTGAAATAACCCTCTCTGTCCGCGTGAATGGAAGGAAAAAAGAAAGCGGTTTCATTAAAATTCTTCCGCGGAGGTACAGGTGGCGGGGGTTCCGGGGCCGGTAAAATGATTTCTCCCTTTGTACTCAGGATCAGCACCCCGTTTGCAGCTCTTGATCCATAAATAGCAGAAGCATCGGCCCCCTTCAATACCATGCCTGCCGTGATAAGCGCCGGATCCAGTTTGGAGAGATCGCCTTCATACAGCACCCCATCCAGCACGATCATGGGTTGTGAATAGGCTGCCAGGCTGCTTTGCCCTCGCAATACGATCTGAACACCGGCGACCCTGCCTTGAAGTGACTTTCTGAGCACTGAACTACCATAACCCACCACCACTACTTCATCCAAACCCCGGCTGCTGGCCAGGCTCATGCCCGGCATTCTCCTGAATACATTCTCCGCATAGGGACTAACTTCATCTGCAGCTATCCTGTCGAAATCATATGAACCGCTCCGCCTTCCAAGGCTGTTCCAGGCACCCATTACATTCGTATAATCCAGCGGGTTCAGCCACCATAATGCCGTGGAATGCCCCGGAGAAATAATGACCGACTCATAATATGCCGGGCTGACTTCAGGGGAATAATTCATCACCGGATCATTAATCCGGTTATTCCATTCACTGGAAATATTGCGATACCGGTTAGTTACCGGTTTTTCCCATTTATGCGGTTCCAGCTTGTCCAGCGATGCATCATACATCACCGTCATCAGTTCCGCCACCGCTTTGGGGTTCTTTGTTTTGATGGAAACAGCAAATGTTTCTTGGGCGCCGGGCTGCAAACGGCTGCGGTAACGCTCCACTATAACTTCCGGTTCCTCTTCTTTTTTATCATTGACATACACTGTTTCCCTGAACTGGTATAACTGATTCTCATAAATGATCAACTGGCTGATCAGCACCTGGCTGGAAGCTTCTTTCGGAATTTTCCACTCCCAGCTTTGCAATCCCGCCGGCTGTATGCCTTCCTGGTATACCCGGGTCACCTCCCCTTTCCTTTTGGCGGTATAATATTGCATTTCCCGGATTACATATATATCTGTACCCGGGAACCCATTAAACATCTTTATTTTTTCACCGGGCAAAAAACTATTGAACAGCAACTGGTGAAACTCACCGGATGCATCGGGTAAACGATGTTTTAATTCATCAAATACACTGAAGTCTTTCTCCATTTTTCCTTTAAGCTCCCCGTTTTCCAGGCACAGGGCTTCCAGCCTGTACAAACCAGGTGCCAGCAATGTTGTGTCCAGCTTCAGTAATTCACCCGCAGCAGGGTTTAATTCAGTTGTACTAATCAGCACCGGATCCTTTTCTACAGGTATAACGATATTATAGGCAGGAAACCATGCGCGCAGTTCACTGCTATCATAGAGCCAGGTGTCAGCCGGCAACAATACCCGGTCATTCTTCAATGAATCCGAAACTGGTAACCGGTAGATTTTTACCTGCACATGCCTGTTTACCATTCCGGCATTCAGGTCTTTGGTGGAGAAACCGATCTTGTTTTCACGGCTCCTGTTTATTTTATCCGGCCCGTTGTATACTATCGTTACCGGCCGTGAAGAAACGGTGAGGTTAATCTCTTTTTCATATACTTCACCGGATGGATCATGCGCTTCCGCCTGCAGTGTATAAACAATCCGCCAGTCGGTATCCGGTAATTGCAGGGAGGGGGTGAATAAAGGATCCTTTATCCGGATCTGCAACTTTCCTTCTTTGTCTGTAAAACCGCTGGTATCCGCAATGCCCCGGGAAGAAGACAGTTTCAATTTATCAGTATACCCCGGGATATACCCATTCGCCGTGATCGTGTATTGTACGGGCACATTGTTCAGCGCGGCCCCGGCAAATGAACGAAGTTTGACGTTAAACTCCAGGGTATCCCCGGGATTAAAAATGCGTACCGGTTTTTCCAGGGTTATTTCGTAGGATGGCCGCTTATATTCTTCCACCCGGAAAATTCCGTTATCCCATTTCTTATCAATATAATCCGGGCTGATTTCCCATTCACCCGTAGCCGCACTTAAGGGTATTTTAAAACTCCCGGAGATGGCACCCAATGCATCCGGTTTGAAATAAACAGAATCAATGGTTTTTCCTAGTGCATCTTCTAGGTAAAGCAAGGGCTCAGATTCTTTCAGCCATTTTTTATAGGTATGATTGAATAGGCCACGGCCCATATTCGCCGGATTCATCAGTACCGGTTCCCCGGTACCGGGGTTACGGGTTAGCAGGATCGCCTTATAATAAACGGTTTGCCCGGGACGATAGATACTGCGGTCCGTATAGATATGCATCTCCGCATTTTCCTCAAAATACTCTGCCAGGTCCTCATATTCATCTTTGCTGTATACCTCTTCCTCGTCATCTTTTTCTCTTACCCGGATATTATCTGCCAGGAGCGTATCGCCCTGATGACTGATCTCCGCCTCCACAATACGGTCATCCTTCAATACCATATAGCCCGGCTTGTTAGTATAATAAAACTGGTAAACCGTACTGTCCAGTCCTTTTTTATTCTTCACAGTAAACTGCGCAGTAACCTGTGCCTCATTGACCGGCATTCCGGTTTGCCGGTCCAGTACATAAATCCGGTCCCCGTTTTCGATGGCAGTCAGTCCCGATACCCCGAACCTGATCTGCTTCATTCTTTTGTTTTCCGGGCCGATGGGCTGGTCAGAGAAAACGATATAATAGGAACCAATGGGCAGGGCATCCAGTTTCAGGTAGCTGATATGCCTGTTATAATCGGCTGTTGATGGCAATGCCTGCCTCTTATCACGAACAAGCGGTAATGACAGTATCTCTTTAAAATATTGTTCCGGGTTATTGTAAAAGAAACGATACCGGTAATTGCATTGAACTATCCGGTAATACAGTGTATCCGTATTCCGGAACCTCAGCTCCCCGAGCAATGGTTTACCCGGAAGGGTATATTCTTCCAGCCTCAATTCGGTTTCCGGTTTCCGGAGTTGTTCTTCCATTTTGGTAAGAATATTACGCAGATAGGCAAAACTGTCGAGTGAAGCATAATTATCCCGGAACAATTGCATCGCTTTTACCCCATGATAACGCCAGGCGGTATCAAATACACGATTATCTTTTGTCCGGTAGGCATAATAATCGTACCCGAATTCCGGGCAGTATTTCTTTGCCTGCTGGTTCCAGATCAGGCATAACTGGTAAACCGCATAGGCTTTGACAGGTGTATAAGGAGATTGAATCCGGCTGGAAAGGTATTGTTCGTACTTTGACAACCATAGGTCATTTTTATTGTATCCAAGCTGGGTCTGCTCAAAACAGAATTTCCGGGCCAGGCTTTCAATAAAATAATAGGTGGAGGGGGCTGCCTGGTGGTATTCCAACCATTCACTGTAAAGACGTAAAGCGAACCGTTTGCTGCTGTCTGTAAATGAAAAACTGCCGATGCGGCTGATAAATTCATCGGGGCTATAGTCAAGCACCGTCGTTCCTTCCGGTGAAAAAGAATTGTCATACGAATAACCATTCCCTTCGAGGTGAATCTGTTCCGAAATAATGATATCATATAACTCCGGGCGAAAAAGAAACTGCAGCGGATCGGATGACATCCAGATCATATCGGATACCGGTACTGATCTCAGGTTACGGGCCAGCCTTCCGGCTGTTTCAAAATGCTCCCGGGCTTGTTGCAGCAGTTCAGTATTGGAAAACGCGGCATAATTGGCCTGCAAATCCTTTCGCTCATAGAGTTTGCGGTTAAATCGCAATCCCTTTCGGGTAAACCAGATCAGCCGCCGGGCCATTTGCAGGTGTAAGACCGTTTTAAAATCAGCAGGCAGGGAGGGCAACCCCAGCAGGCTGTCGGCCGTCCTTGAATTATAGAAAAAGAGGCTGTCTTCGGTGAGCTGGTCACGCATCCTGACCTGGTAATCGATACAACGGGCAGCGGCCATGTAATTTCCCCGTTTAAGGGCGATGGGAATGAGTGTATCCACCCTGAGAGAAAGGCTTTTCAGGGCTGTCTTTTTTTGAAGGGAGCTGTCTATATCCTTCCAGAGTGAGGAGGAAAAATCAACCTGGGCCTGGCTTTGTATACCAACGCAGAGCAGAAGAACCGGAATAAATGACTTGCCCATAAACAGTTTTTTTTGAGAGATGCCGGTATTGAAAATATTACATAAAATTTAGTACAAGGTATTATGACGGGAAAAAGGATTGAGTACCTTTAAACTCTATCAACGGATCCATGAAAAAACTTTTTCTCATCCTTGTTTATTGTTGCCTGCAGCTTATTTCTTTTTCCCAGCCCTACGACCCGGAAAAAGTAAATAAAAAAGCCCGGCAGCTCTTCGACCAGGCCTATGAGCGGGCGCAGGATGGCAATACAGCCAATGCGATCGGGTTGTTATTGCAAGCCGTGAAAACGGATGATCAATTTGTGGATGCCTACCTGGCCCTCGGCAACCTGTATGGCAACCTGAAGAATTACCGCTCCAGCATCGATAACTACGAAAAAGCCTTTGCGATTGATTCTGGATATACCTTACCCGATAAACTTCCCTACAGCCTCAACCTCGCCGGGCTCGGTGAATTTGAAAAAGCACTCGCCGCGGTAAATGAATTGCTCGATAAGAAAAAACCTTCCAATCCCCTTACCCTGGAAAATGCCCTGAAAAGAAAATATTCCTACGAGTTTGCCGTGGACTATGCGAAGAACAACCCGGAAAAGAATTATGTATTTGCCCCGCAGAATATGGGCGACAGCATCAACTCCGCCGAGTCCGAATATTTTCCCTGCCTTACGGTGGACGGGAAACAACTGGCCTTTACCCGCAAGCTCGGGGGACATAACGAAGATTTTTTTTACAGCAATAAAACGGACAGCGGCCGCTGGCGTCTTTCCAGGCCCATGGAAGGCAATGTAAATACGGAACAGAGCGAAGGAGCACAAAATATATCGCAGGACGGCCAATGGCTGGTCTTTACCGGTTGCTACCGGAAAGACGGGTTGGGCGGCTGTGATCTCTATATTTCCTACAAAACAGAAAATGGCTGGAGCGAGGCGATCAATCTCGGGCCCGGTATCAATACGGACCAATGGGATGCCCAGCCCTGCCTCTCCCCTGATAAACGGGAGCTGTATTTTGTCAGCCGGCGTTTCGGTGGCTATGGCGGCAGCGATATTTATGTATGCCGGGTAAAGCCCGATGGCAAATGGAGTGAACCGGAAAACCTGGGACCGGGTATCAATAGCCCCGAAGATGAACAATGCCCCTTTATTCATGCCGATAACCAGACCCTGTATTTCACCTCCTCCTTCTGGCCGGGTTATGGGGATGAAGATCTTTTTTATGCCAGGCGCCTGCCCCATGGCGGATGGACCAAACCGGTCAACCTGGGCTATCCCATCAATACCATTGACCGGGAAGGCACGCTGTTTATTGCTGCGGATGGCAAAACTGCTTACTATGCCAGCGACCGGAGTGATTCAAAAGGCGGGCTGGACATTTACAGTTTTGAATTGCGGGAAAATATACGGCCCTTTAAAACGCTTTGGGTAAAAGGGAAGGTATTTGACAGGAAAACAAATGCCGGTTTAGCCTCCACAGTTGAATTGATTGACCTGGCGACCCGGGAACCCGTGACACTTGTTGAGACCAACCCGGACGGCGAATACCTGATCACCTTACCGGTAGGGAAAGACTACGCTTTCAATGTAAACCGGAAGGGCTACCTGTTTTATTCCGATCATTATTCGTTCCGGGAAAGCAACCCCGACTCCACCTATGAAAAAAACATCGGCCTGCAACCCATTGAAGCCAATGCCAGCATTGTACTGAAGAATATTTTCTTTGATGTAAATAAAGCTGATCTCAAACCCGAATCCCAAACCGAGCTGGACCTGCTGGTGCAACTGCTGCTGGATAACCCCACCGTAAAAATCGAGATCAGCGGCCATACTGATAATGTGGGCAAACCCGCCGATAACCTGGTCCTGAGCAATAACCGGGCAAAATCCGTGGTCAGCTACCTGGTCAGCAAAAAAATTCCCGTTCAGCGCCTGGTCGCCAGGGGCTATGGGGAAACCATGCCTGTAGCTGATAATACCACCGATGCGGGCAGGTCCCGGAACAGGAGAACGGAATTAAGGGTGGTCAGCCGGTAATTTTTCCCCCCGTCCTCCTATATTTGGGCCAGACTTTATCCTTATGCATCCTGACCTGCTCTACCAGCTGGCGCTGACGATGGTGCCGAATATCGGTCCCGTACAAGCGAAAATTCTGCTGCAGCATTGCGAAGCCGAAGAGATCTTCCATGCAAAGAAATCCTTCCTGGAAAAGATCGAAGGGATCGGGCCTGTCCGGGCGGAATCCATTCAGCAGTTTCATAATTTCCACCTTGCCGAGGAAGAGATAAAATGGATGGAGAAGTACAAGATCCGGGCGCTTTTTCTTACCGATGATGCCTACCCGAAACGCCTGCTGAATTGTTACGACCCGCCCACCCTTCTTTTCGTCAAAGGAGAAGCAGACCTGAACGCATCCCGGATCCTGTCCGTCATCGGCACCAGGAGCCATACCGAATACGGCCGGCAGCAAACAGAACAGCTGGTAAAGGAACTGGCCGCCGCAAGGGTAACCATTGTCAGCGGACTGGCCTACGGGGTGGATGCCCTCGCCCATAAAGCAGCCCTGCGAAATGAGCTGCCCACCATCGGGGTACTGGCGCACGGGCTCGACCAGGTTTACCCGCCTGAACACGGCGGCCTGGCTAAAGACATGATAAAAAATAGCGGGGGAATACTGAGTGAATTCCGTTGTAATGTAAAGCCCGATAAACATAATTTTCCCAGCCGGAACCGGATCGTGGCCGGAATGGCCGACGCTACGGTTGTGATAGAGACAGGAATAAAAGGAGGCAGCATGATCACTGCTGAACTGGCCAATAATTACAACAAAGATGTGTTTGCATTACCGGGAAAACTAACCGATCCCAAAAGTGCCGGCTGTAACCAGCTGATCAAAACCAATAAAGCAGCCTTGCTGACGGATGTTCCGGAACTCATCGAAATGCTGGGATGGGGAGAACAGGCAAAGGGGAAAACAGGCAGGAACAGGCAGCGGGAATTATTCATTGAACTCAGCCCGGAAGAGAGGACCATTACAGAAATATTGAATGTGAATACCCCCTTGCATATTGACGAAATCAATCTCCGGAGCGGCCTTAGCAGCAGTGTGGTGGCCGGGGCTCTTCTTAACTTAGAATTACAAAGCCTGGTGCTATCTTTGCCCGGCAAGCAATACCGGCTCGTTTGAATACACGCAACGTTTGGCCCTGTTGATTTGTCTATGTTCACCAAGTACCAACGCATGAACTTTTTCTATAAACCATACCTTTCCCTTTTTATTACATTCCTGTTTTTTACAGTTTCCGGGGAGGCCCAGGTCTGTACCAACCTGGGACAAACACCATCCACGGCCTTCCCGGTTTGCGGCACTTCTGTTTTCAGGCAGGATATCGTGCCCCTCTGCCACACAAACCCTGTTTTTGTGCCGGGTTGTTCCGATCAGCCCAACAGCGCTGCTTATGAAAACAGGAATCCCTATTTCTACCGGTTTACCTGTTTTACGGCAGGTACGCTTGGATTCACGATCACACCGCTTGTTGCCAATGAAGATTATGACTGGCAACTGTATGATATTACCGGTAAAAACCCGGATGATATCTTCACCGATAACAGTACCATCGTAACCGGTAACTGGGCCGGCACCTATGCCCCGACCGGCGCTTCCGCCACCGGTGTCTCAGGCATACAATGCGCCTCCACGCCCTCTGACAATGCCCCCACTTTTGCCAAAATGCCCAATTTAATACAGGGGCATGAATATATTTTAATGGTCAGCCATTTTACCGATACACAGAGCGGCTACAACCTTTCATTTTCAGGCGGCACCGCCGTTATCACCGATCCCACCGAACCGCATTTGTTAAGCGCTAAGGCTGATTGTGACGGGACAAAGATCACGCTTAAGCTGAATAAGAAAGTACGGTGCAACAGTTTTACAACCGCCGGTACAGAATTCAGCCTCCTGCCCGCCGTTAGCACGGTCATTGCCGCCGTGCCCGATTCCTGTGGTTTCGCATTTGATTTTGATGAAATCACCCTGACACTCTCCGCGCCCCTGACCAATAATAATTACCAGCTGATCATCAATAACGGGACAGACGGGAACACCCTTCTCGACAATTGCGCCCGGGCCATTCCGCAAAATGAACAGGTCCCCTTTACCTATGCGATCCCCCAGCCCATCTTTGCCGACAGTGTTGGCAGGGCCGGTTGTTCCACGGATACGGTGAAAGTCTATTTCCCGAAAAAAATCGCCTGCAATACGATCAGTCCCGACGGAAGCGATTTTTCCATTACCGGCCCGGCCCCGCTGACAGTAGCCACCGCCTACGGCCATTGCGTCAACGGGCAGTCGGAATATGCGATTGTGAAATTCACCACCCCGGTTTATGTGGGCGGTACGTACCAGCTCACTTTAAAAGCGGGTAATGACGGAACCGTGCTCGTGGATGAATGCGGGCAGGAAATGCCGGCCCATACACGTTCCTTTACCGCTGCGGATACGGTAAATGCCGGTTTTACTTACACCACTTCTTTGGGCTGCCGGGAGAATACCTACTTGTTTTCGCACAACGGGGCGCACCAGGTGAATAGCTGGAACTGGACCTTTAATGGTACCGCGGTGAATACACAAACGCACTCCATTATTTTTCCGGCCACCAGTAACAATAGTATTCAGCTGATCGTAAGCAACGGGGTGTGTAAAGACACGGCAAACACGCAAATTGACCTCAACAATGAAGTAAAGGCATCTTTCAATATGCCGGATATAATCTGTCCCGAAGACCCCCTCGTTGTAGAAAACACCAGCAGCGGGCAGGTGACTTCCTGGCTTTGGAAATACGATGTGGCCGGCAGCAGCACGGAAAAAGATCCCCCCCCCTTCCTGTTCCCCCAACTGAACCATGAAGCCTATTATACCGTGAAATTGCTGGCGTATAACAGCACATTGGGCTGCATAGACAGTGCCCGCAAAACACTGACCGTAATTGATTTTTGCCTTATCGATGTGCCCACGGCCTTTACCCCCAATAACGACGGGCTGAATGATTTTTTCCAGCCGCACAGCGCCTTCAAAGCAGACAACTATCAGTTCAAAGTGTACAATCGCTGGGGGCAACTGGTATTCCAGTCGAATAACTGGCAGGAGAAATGGGATGGCAAGGTCAATGGTTTATTGCAAAATACCGGTGTCTATGTCTGGATGCTCAGCTATACCCACCGGGATACGGGAAAAGAGGTTTTCCGCAAGGGAACCGTGACCCTGATCCGGTAGAATTTTCATTTGGGGGATATTTGCCGCTTGCGCTATCTTTGCACATGGCAACAAGAAAATCCCCCTCCCAACCCAATTACGCAAAATTTTTTGGTGAAGGCCTGACCTTCGATGACGTCCTGCTGATGCCCGGCTACAGCCAAGTATTGCCCCGGGACGTGGAGATCAAAAGCCGCCTGACCAAAAATATCATCCTCCATGTGCCCCTGCTCTCCGCCGCCATGGATACGGTAACCGAAGCAGCCCTGGCCACGGCCCTGGCCCGCGAAGGCGGACTCGGGATCCTGCATAAGAATATGCCCATCGACAAACAGGCGGAACAGGTACGCAAAGTAAAAAGAAGCGAAAGCGGGCTGATCATTGATCCCGTAACCCTGCATGCCGACGCCACGATCGGGGATGCATTAAGACTGATGCGGGAAAACAAGATCGGGGGAATTCCCATCATTGATAAAAATGGCAAACTGGTCGGCATCCTCACCAATCGCGACCTGCGGTTTGAAGATGATCCCCGCCGGAAAGTGAGCGAGGTAATGACCAAAGAAAATTTATATACCGCACCCGAAGGGACCGACCTGAAAAAAGCAGAGCAATTATTCAAGCTGACCAAGGTGGAAAAACTGCCCATCATCAATAAACAGGGCAAACTCACCGGCCTCTTTACCTATAGCGATATTTTAAAACTCAAGAGCCATCCCAATGCGGTGAAAGATGCATTCGGCAGACTGGTCGTTGGCGCGGGAGTCGGCATCACCAAGGACCTGCTGGACCGCGTGGCCGCCCTGCAGGCAGTCGGTGCGGATGTAATTGCCCTGGACAGCGCCCATGGTCACAGCAAGGGGGTGATCGATGCATTGAAAAATGTAAAAAAGAATTTCAAAGGCATGAATGTTATCGCGGGAAATGTGGGTACTGCCGCCGGCGCAAAAGCCCTGGCCGAAGCCGGTGCCGATGCTGTAAAAGTGGGAATCGGGCCGGGATCCATTTGTACCACCCGCATTGTGGCCGGTGCCGGTGTACCACAACTAACTGCCATCATGCAGGCCGCTTCCGTGTTAAAGCCGAAAAATATTCCCCTGATCGCTGACGGGGGCATCCGCTATACAGGGGATATGGTAAAAGCCCTGGCGGCCGGCGCCGATTGTGTAATGATGGGGAGCATCTTTGCCGGCACCGAAGAAAGCCCCGGTGAGACCATCATCTATGAAGGACGAAAATTCAAGGAATACCGCGGTATGGGTTCCCTCGGTGCAATGGCCACCGGCAGCAGTGACCGTTATTTCCAGGACCCCGAGGAAGATGTGAAGAAATTTGTACCGGAAGGAATTGAAGGCCGGGTGGCTTATAAAGGATTGCTGAAAGAAGTGGTTTACCAGTACACCGGGGGATTAAGAGCCGGTATGGGTTATTGCGGGGCAAAAAATATTGCCGAACTCCAGGGCGCCACTTTTGTAAAGATCACCAATGCGGGCATGCGGGAAAGCCATGCACATGATATCGAGATCACGAAGGAAGCGCCGAATTATAGCAGGAAGTAGTTTGTAGTCTGTAACCTGCCTGCCGGACAGGCAGGTTTGTAGTCCCTGCTAAGTGAGTTTGATTTTATCCGTGTAATTCCCGCCTGCTCGTCTCGCAGCGAACGGACTATCAGACTTGCGTGATCAAAAAATCGGTTAGACAGAAAATTTCCCCTTTTCCTGCCTACTCGGCAGGCAGGCGTGTGGTTCGTGTCGATTTGTGGCAAAAAAAAATTGGCCAGGAGTAATATCAACCCCTGGTAATCCGGGCAATAAAGAAAGGGGCCGCCTCATTTACAGAGGCGGCCTCTTCTTTATGGTTACTGCATTTATTTGACTGCGTAATCAATTTTTATGGTGATGGATGCGGTTTTGTTTTTGGAGCTGGTATTGAATGCTCCCCCATAACTGTAATCCTCATCACTGTTTTGCCCGGTGATCTGGAACACCCCCATATTCGCTTTCCGGATAGCGCCCAGGCTGCTGCCTGAATTCTTAGCAATGGTCTCCGCCCGTTGCTTGGCATCGGCACTAGCTTTGGCCAGCAGGTCGATCTTCAGTTCGGACAATTTTGTATAGTAATAGGACGGCGATGAAGAGTTGAATTCAATCCCGCTCTCGATCAGTTCGGTCACTTCCCGGGATATCTTCTCCACTTTCTCAATGTCTTTTGAATCCACTGTCACATTCTGTTTCAGGTTATAGCCGGTGAAGTCGTTGCCGGTGATCCGCCCGTTCTCATCATAACGGGTGGAAAACTCCTTGTCGATGGAGATTGCTGAAAAAACCATCTCTGTCGTCGTCACTCCCTTTCCCTGGAGGTATTTCCGGATCCTGCTCTCATCTTCCTTTAATTGGGCATAAGCCGACTTGAGGTCCATGGTTTTCCGGCTGTAATTACCGGTCCAGACGATCTGGTCGCTGACAAAATTGGTTTCGGCCAGGCCGGTCACGCTGATGGTTTCCGTGGCTTTGTACTTGTACTTGTAGGCATTGCCAAGCAATAAAACACCGGTCACGATGGCCAGGGCAATGATGACGGGAGTGATGTAATTCTTCATAATTTCAAAAGTGAATGGTAAAAGGTTAAATGGATAATTCCATATAAAATTATAAAGTACATCTTATATTTTTCGTTAATTCTATGCAACTGATGAAAATCATGTTTGTCAGTTGTCAGCACGAACTGCAGACTACAGACTACAAACCTGCCTGTCCGGCAGGCAGGCTACTAACTACTAACTACTCCCCCGAGTCTACTACAAACGTAACCAATTGCTTCTTATACGCTTTCACCGGGCGGCCATTAAAGATGGCTGGCTCCCACCTGGCTGATTTACGGATCACCCGCATCGCCTCTTCTTCCATCCCGTACCCATGATTGGTCATGGCCACTATATCGCTGACATGTCCCTCCAGGTCCACCACAAACTTTACCAGCACGGGATAACGGCCGGGAGGCGCTTCATTGTTGACGGGCACTTCCGCCACCAGGTTTCTTTCCAGGAACAGTTTCCAGTTGCCCGTGAATTTGGCATCCAGGTCTACCGTAACGAGGGGAGCTTCCGGTTCCTGGGTATGTTTCACATCCAGGATCCCTTTATTTCCGTCCGCCTCCTTAAGTTTTTCAGTTCCGTCATCCGGGTCTCCCTCCCTCTTCACCACATCGATCTGTGCGCTGTCCAGGTCAGCCATTGCCGGGGGAGGGGTGATTACTTTATCATCTTCTAAAATCCGGGGAGCTGTAAAAATTTCTGTTTTTACCGGGGTCTCAACCGGTTTTCTTTCGGGTTCCGGCAAAGGCTCCTGCACTTTTTTTTCTTCGATTTCAGTCAGCCGAACCCCGTCTTTATTGTTGTCGCTGTCAATATGGTTCCTCCTGGCCGAATTAGCCATCACCGTACCTCCTATGCCAATAAGGGCAATCAGCCCGGTAATCAGTAATGCGTTACGGATACGTTTGGAATAATTCCGGCGCAGTTCATAAGCGCCATAATCTTTGTTACGCCCGTCAAAGATGATATCAATCAGCGCTGACTGCAGAATGTGGTTGGTTTGCATGGTTTACAGTTTTCAAAAAAGATGATCCGGAAACCTGATTCCATAAAAACCCCGGCCAACCCTGCTCTTTTTTATCCTTCCGGCTGTGTAATTTTTTTTTATGGAAATGATTCCTGTTGGCATCACCGCCAACAACTTCTATTTTTACGAAAAGAAATCCTTGAAACGATATACCCATCTCCTGGTCGCATTCACCGGCGGGCTCCTGCTCTGGGCCGCCTGGCCGGTTTCACCCCTGAACCTTTTAGTGTTCGTGGCTTTTGTACCCCTGCTCTGGCTGGAAGCAAAAGTGGAAAGCCGGAAAAAATTCTTTGGCCTCACTTATATCACCATGTTTACCTGGAATGTGGCCACTACCTGGTGGATCTGGAACGCATCTGCCCCCGGAGCAGTGGCTGCTTTCCTGGCCAACAGCCTGCTGATGTGTTTCCCCTGGCTGGGTTATAAGATCGCGAAGAAATGGCTGGGACCTGCCGGCGGATTTATCGCACTGTCAGCCTTCTGGATGTGTTTTGAATATATCCACCTGCAGGATTGGGGGCTCAGCTGGCCCTGGCTGACCCTGGGCAATGCTTTTGCCACGCACCCGGAGTGGATACAGTGGTATGAATATACCGGCACCAGCGGCGGAACCCTGTGGGTGCTGATCGTCAATATTTCCCTTTTTCTTTACCTGGAAAAAAATATAAATAATCCGGCGGGCCGCAATTACCGGGTCCTGGTCGCAGCGGTTGCCGCGCTGTTCATCCCGGTATCATTCTCCTTCTTCATGGGAGAAAATAATAAAAAAGCAGCCACGTCTCCCAATATAGTCATTGTACAGCCCAATATTGATCCCTATGAAAAAGTATCCGACCAGGCCGGTTCATTTGAGGCTCAATTGCAAAAGCTGATCAGTATCAGCGAATCAAAATTAAATGACCAAACGGCATTGCTGGTCTGGCCCGAAACCGCGCTCTACATGGGCAGTGGTATTGATGAAGAAAATATGAGGGATAACTTTTTCCTGAACCCGCTCCGGGATTTTTTGAAACGGCATCCGAAAATGACCTTGTTTACGGGCATTGAAAGTTACCGGCAACTGGACCACCCGACAAAATACAGCAAAGAGTTTTCGGGTAAATTTTTTGAATCCTATAATGGGTCGGCCCTGATTGACAGCAACGGGGCCTATGCCTTTTACCATAAATCCATGCTGGTGCCGGGAGTAGAAACCCTGCCCTGGTTCCTTAAATTCATTGACAGCTGGTTTGAAAAATTCGGCGGTACCACGGCCGGGTATGCGAAACAGGAGGAACGGAATGTACTGGTGGAAAAAAACGGCTACCGGATCGCCCCCTCCATTTGTTATGAAAGCATCTATGGTGAATTCATGCGTAACTATGTACACAATGGCGCCAACCTCGTTTGCATCATCACCAACGATGGCTGGTGGAAAAAAACACCCGGCCACAAACAGCATATGAACTACGCCCGCTTACGGGCCATCGAAACCCGCACCTGGGTGGCCCGCAGTGCCAATACAGGTATCAGCTGTTTTATTGATCCGTACGGTAATGTGATCGATCCGCAGCCCTACAATACAGCCGCCGCTATCCAATTGCCTGTACCGGTAAACGGAAATATCAAAACTTTTTACACCCGTTACGGGGATATTCTTTCCAAACTCATGACCGGCATCAGTATCCTCCTCCTGGGATGGGTACTGGGATTGAAAGCCCGCGACCGGTTTTTCAAAAAGAAATTCCCCGCACTATCAATAAAAGAATGAATAAAACAATCGTCATTGAAGGGCAAAGAATCCGTTACCGGGTTACCGGTAGCGGCCAACCGGTAATGCTGGTACATGGTTTTGGAGAGGAAGCGGGTGTGTGGGATGAGATCGCTGATCACCTGAAAAATACATACAGGCTGGTCATCCCGGATCTGCCCGGTTCGGGTCATTCGGAGCAGATCCCGGATATGAGCATCGAAGGAATGGCAGAAGTACTGCATACCATCCTTCATGAGGAGAAGCTGTCCACCTGCGTCCTCATCGGCCATAGCATGGGCGGTTATATTACGCTGGCATTTGCAGAGAAGTACCCCAACCATTTATCCGGTTTTGCGTTATTTCACTCCACGGCCTATGCGGACAGTGAAGAAAAAAAAGCAGCCCGCCGCAAAGGCATTGAATTTATTAAGGAGCACGGCGCTTTCCCCTTCCTGAAAGCCTCCATCCCCAACCTGTTTTCTCCCCTGACCCGGGAAAAAAATGCCGCACTGGTTGAGAAACATATTGCCGGTCTCACGCATTTTACCCCCGGGGCCCTGGTCGCCTATTACAATGCCATGATCAGCCGGCCAGACCGTTCGGACCTGTTGAAACAATGCGGTATCCCGGTTTTATTTATCATCGGGAAGCACGATACGGCCGCTCCCCCGGCCGACAGTTTCCGGCAAAGCGGGCTCCCGGAAATTTCTTATATTCACCAGTTGGAAAAATCCGGCCATATGGGTATGCTGGAAGAACCGGAGCAATGCACCCGGATACTGGAAGGATTTTTGCGGGATACCCTGATACAATAACCGACGAAATGCACTCATGAATCGATTTGTACTTGCATTACTAGCAATGCTCACCGGTATGATGCCTGCCAGGGCTGCCCATATTATCGGTGGCGAAATGAGGTACACCTATGTTAGTGCAGGCGTTTCACCCAATTCCAAAATTTACCGCATTACCCTGATCTTATACCGGGGGGACGACCCGACGGGCGCCCAGTTTGCCCCGACCTATGTGATCGGGATTTACAATAATGATAATGGTGCGAAAATCACCGGTACCGCCGCGAACAATAACTGGCTCGTAACCCAGGAAATTCCACCGGGAATCCAGGATGTCCCGATTGTTTTACCCACCTGTATCCAGGGCGCGCCCAGTTTGAACTATACCTATGCCAGCTATTCGATGACGATTGAGTTGCCGGTAAATACAAACGGATACACGGCTGCCTATCAAACCTGCTGCCGGATTAACGGGCTTATGAATATCGGGAACAGTACGGGGTCCACTTACAGTTGCAGGATTCCGGGCACTACTAATTTTAATACCGGTAACGATTCCTCCCCCCGCTTTTTTGCCCCGATCAATGTAATCTGCAAAAACGCCCCCTTCACCCTGAATTTTTCAGCAAGCGATCCGGATTCAGATTCCCTGGTGTACAGCCTTTGTAATGCCTATAACGGGGGCGCTTCTGTCAATGCCGGGTTTGACGATCCTGCCGGGCCACCCTATGGCTCCGTAACCTATACGGCTCCTTATACCAGCGGGAACCCGTTCGGCACGGGAGCCACGATCAACAGCCAGACCGGTGTTATATCCGGGTTAGCACCTGATTTCGGCCGGTATGTTATCAGTGTTTGTATTACCGTATTCAGAAACGGGGTCCCGATAGGATCACACCGGAAAGACCTGATCGTCCAGGTATCCGATTGCATTTTAACAGTGGCCAACCCGCTCCCGGACTTTGTTACCTGTGATGGTTTTGATGTGCAGTTTTCTCATAACAGCACCGGCGCCAACAGTGTTTTCTGGGATTTTGGGGTTACCACGCAAACGAATGACACGGCTATTATCAACAGCCCTTCATTCACCTACCCGGATACAGGGCTTTATAACGTAAAGTTCGTGATCAACCGGGGTACCAGTTGTTCAGATTCTGCAGTCAGAAAAATCGGCGTGTATCCCGGGTTCTTACCTGGTTTTGTCGTAACGGGGAACTGTTTTATCAACCCGTTCCGGTTTACAGATACCACCAATACCCGTTATGGCTTTGTCAACAGCTGGAGCTGGAACTTCGGGGACTTGGGCACCCTGGCGGACACGGCTCATATCAGTAACCCGCAATGGACCTACCCGGGGCCGGGCAATCACCTGGTGTCACTGATCGTAACCAGCAGTAAAGGTTGCAGGGATACAGCCAGTATGACCGTGAATGTACTGGATAAGCCGCTGCTCGGACTGGCTTTCCGGGATACCCTGATCTGTATCAACGATGCCCTGCAACTCCAGGCCACCGGTACCGGTAGTTTCAGCTGGACACCACTGGTGAATATTGTCAATGCCAATACCAATTCGCCCACCGTATCACCGCCGGTCACCACCTGGTATCATGTAACCCTCAATGATAATGGTTGTTTCAACCAGGACTCTGTACGGGTGCAGGTGATCAGTGCCGTTACCCTTGCTGCCATGAATGATACCACGATCTGCAAGGGGGATACGATCCGCCTGAGGGCTGTATCAAACGGCTTAACCTATAACTGGACTCCTGCCGCCGGCCTGGACAATGCCTCGGTAATCAATCCAAGGGCCGTTGTCAATGCCAGCACCACTTTTACAGTTACGGCAACGGTAGGCGGGTGCAACAACAGCGACCAGGTGCTGGTCACCACGATCCCTTACCCGGTAGCTGATGCAGGCAATTCTCCCACTATCTGCTATAATACTTCCACGCAGCTGAATGCCGGCATAACCGGCAACTCGTTTACCTGGAGCCCTGCATCCTACCTGGATAACCCCCATGTGCTAAACCCTGTTGCCACACCACCCAGGACCACACAGTATATCCTTTCTGCTTTTGATACAAGGGGTTGTCCTAAACCCGGGCTGGATACTGTTGTCGTAACGGTATTACCCAGGGTAATGGCTTATGCAGGACCCGATACCATGGTGGTTACCGGCCAGTCCCTGCAATTCAATGGTTCAGGGGGAACAAATTATGTATGGAGCCCGGGCACCGGTTTAAGCAGTACAATTATTGCCAACCCGGTGGGAGTCTACAACGGAAGTTTTGACAGCATCCGTTATAAATTACGTGTAACAAACCAGGCGGGCTGCGCTGATTCCGCCTTTGTAACGGTGCGGATTTTTAAAACGATCCCCTCTGTGTTTGTTCCCACAGCATTCACCCCCAATAATGACGGGCTGAATGATGTGGTCAAACCCATTGCCGTGGGGATGAAGAAAATAAATTATTTCAGCGTCTATAACCGCTGGGGACAGCTGGTCTTTACCAGCACCATTAACGGCTATGGCTGGGACGGACGGATCCGGGGCGTCCTCCAGGGAACCGGCGTTTTTGTCTGGATGGTCAGTGCCGAAGATTATACCGGGAGACCCTATTTCCAGAAAGGGACCGTGACCCTGATCCGGTAAAAAAAGCCGGCACTAACAGGATAATCACGTAAACTTGTACCCGTTTTCAACTACTCACTATGGGAAAAATTGTACTGATCACCGGCGCCACTTCTGGTTTTGGAAAAGCAGCCGCCCGTAAATTCGGAGCGAATGGGTATGACCTGATCATCAATGGAAGAAGGACAGAACGATTAGCAGAACTGGCGGCCGAAATCGGAAATAAATACAATGTGGCGGTGCTCCAGTTGCCCTTCGATGTGAGGGATGAAAAAAAAGTATTTGAAGCCATCGGAAACCTGCCGGATAACTGGAAAGCCATTGATGTACTGGTGAACAATGCCGGCCTGGCCCTCGGCCGTGATTTTTTTGAAGAAGCTTCCCTCGAAGACTGGAATACCATGATCGATACCAATGTAAAGGGACTGCTCTATGTAGGGAAAGCCGTGGCCCAACTGATGGCCCTTCGTAAACAGGGACATATCATCAATATGAGCTCCATTGCGGGTAAAGAAGTCTATGAAAAAGGGAATGTTTACTGCGCCAGCAAATTTGCCGTGGATGCCATCAGCCAGGGTATGCGGATCGACCTGTTGCGGCATCATATAAAAGTGACTTCGATCAATCCGGGAGCGGCGGAAACTGAATTTTCGTTAGTCCGCTTTAAAGGAGATGAAGCCACAGCCCAAAAAACCTACGAAGGCCTGACCCCGCTCAGCGGGGAGGATGTGGCTGATGTCATTTTTTATTGCGCTACCCTGCCCCCGCATGTCTGTATCAACGACCTGACCGTCACCTGCCTGCAGCAAGCTAATACCATTTATTTCAACCGGGACCCGAACAGCTGATCGTACCGGGGAACCCGTTCATTCCGGCTATTTTATCTATATTGGGAATTCCCCGTTCCTATGGCTTCCGCCGCCCCGTGTATCTCCGTATTTAACAAGGGAAAAATACTTAAAGCCGGAAGTTTACGTTTCTAAAATGACAGAAGAGGAAAAACCCGCAGTAACTTTATGCCAGTGCTCCGATACATGCTAAAACCAGTTATGAAAAAGCCGTACTTGTTTGTACTTTTCTTTCTTTCGCTCAGTCTTTCCTGTTTTTCCCAGGAGGTGATCCGCCAGCAATCCTGTTCGAATGAATCGATCAGCCGGCAGGCCGACAGTTTGAAAAGTTTATACGGGAACGATGGTTATATCCTGCTGAAGGAAGCTTCTATCAGTATGGAAAGCGAGTTTGAAATGCCCGTGATCGTTCCGCTGACCCAGGGCAGCTGGTACCAGTTTGTTTTTATCGGCGATTACAGTTCGCGCCTGTATGAAGTACGGATGTATGACTGGCAGGAAAGACAGGTGGTTTACCGCCAGAAAAAATGGGGCGATGTGGATGGCAATGTAATTGTGTATTCCTATGTTCCCCAGTTCTCCGAGTTCCACATGATGAAACCGGTACAGGTCAATAAACAGAAGAGGAAAAATCTTTGCGGTTACGTGATGCTGTTTAAACGTACCGGCTCGCCGGCCGCGAATGCCACACCGGACCAACCCTGATCATTCCGAAAAACCCTTTAATAAAAGAACCACCGAGAGGTGGTTTTTTATTTATTATACAGTTGGGGATGGTTGATTATTGCGTGAAAGCAGGAGGTTCGAGAAAGCTGCGAGTTGTGAGCTGTGAGCTGCGAGTTGTGAGCTGCGAGCTGCGAGCAATACACCTGCGAAAAGGAACTTCCTGTACTTGCTGATTTAGTTATAATGTTTACAGTTGCCACTTTCTGTTCCCAATTTCCCAAGAATACGATAAGACCTTCACCCCCCAGCCGATTTTTAGAAGGCCAACTACAAACTTCGAACTATTCCCCCTAAAGGATCCTAAACATTCATTCCCTAACAAAACCTCTCCCAGAAGGCCAAACTACAAACTACCAACCACTAACTACAAACTTCTATTGCGCCAGCGACACCCTTATCTGCAAATTACCCCTCGTATTGGTGATCGGGAAGGCGCTGCTGATCTTGGGAATATTCCGGTTCTGCTCAAAATACAGCTTCATACTGATCCGGTTATTCAACGTATAGTCAATAGACGGGGCGATCCGGATCACTTTCTGCCCGCCAGTACCAAAAGCCGTGCCCTGGTCCAGTTTACTGTTGGCCGTCGCATCATCCCGCAGGCTGAAGTCGAGACGGAAAGTAACATCATTATCCAGTTTCATTTTGCCGATCTTTTTGATCAGCGGCATTCCTTTTTTCCTCCAGTTGAAATTAAAAGTCACTTCCGTAGAACGGTTCTCCGCCAGCTGGTAATCAATCAGGCTGAGACTCAGTGTCCGGGTCTTCTTGAACTCAAAACCGGTAGTCAGCTGGTTCGTAAAAGTCAGCTCCACCTGGATCAGCGGATCAAAACTTTCCTGGATGGTGATATTCGGCACCAGGAAGTACGGGATAAAATTACCAGTCAGTGTATCGGTGAATTTGGGATAACCCACCCGCAACGGATCAGTAAACAAAAGGGCGGTATTGAAACTGTTCATGCTGAATGTGCTCCGGTATGCATGACGCAGGGTTACATTACTGAATATTTTATCCAATCCCGGCAGTCTCGATAAACCGGTATAGGTAAGGCTCCAGTTTGGCTTGGGCATGATACCGGAGAACGGGTTCGCCTTGATATTCGGATTGCTGTTCCGGATCAGTTTCACACTCAGGGGATCCTTATTCGTATAGGCGGCGATAAAGGCCGGGATCACCACATCCTGTGCGTAACGGCCATAGCCCTTGGCATACCCATCGGCATCCACCGTCCCGGACTGGTACGGGTT
The DNA here is from genome assembly GCA_016219985.1 of Sphingobacteriales bacterium. Taxonomy (GTDB): domain Bacteria; phylum Bacteroidota; class Bacteroidia; order Chitinophagales; family Chitinophagaceae; genus JJ008. The sequence goes on from JACRJO010000032.1 coordinate 304,616, forward strand.
CAGCCCGGCCAGTTTACCCGATAACAATTTCCGGTTCGCTTCAAATTTTTTGAACGTAGCCGACACCACATTCGGATCAAACTTCTCAAACAGGGTCTGGTAAGAAATATAACTCACGTTGAAACTTCCCAATGCATAGGGGTTCAGCCGGGTGAGACCGGAAGTACCGGACGTATCTTTATATAACTCCGAATATTGCTTATCAAAGGTCTTATCGAGGTTTACATCAATGGTAAAATCGCGGAAGGGACTTAACTGCGCCGTCAGGTTCAGCCGCTGGTTATAGCGTTGCTGGATCATGGCGCTGATCAGCGAGTCTCTTGACAAGAGTCCTTTGGCTCCAAACTGGTTGATCCAGTTCGTATCCGGCTGGTAACCGAATAAATATCTCAAGCCGGGTTGCCCCGTTTTCAGGTTCGTCCCCAGTAATTGCGTACTGTCCATATAACCCGGCAGGGTGGTCCCGTAATCCTCGGTGTATTGGATACCGGCCCGTTTCAGGGAGGTGGCGAGGCGCAGGAAGAATTTAGGCACAGCGGCAATCTCCGGCATGGGTTTCTGCTCTTTGGGTACTTTGATCTTCCGCTTTTTGATGCGTATGATCTTTCCCTTTTTATTCCGGATCGTATCGATGCGGTACCCGCCGGGAACATTGAGCTGTCCGCTATTATTATTCGACCGGATCAGGTCACCGCCTTTATTCGCACCGGTGTTCCCGCTCTTCTCCTCTTTCTTGCCGCCGCTCTTGTTGTCCCCGCTCTTACCGCCCTTCGGGCTCTTACCCCCGCCGGGTACGCGATTGCCTCCATTATCTGTACCTACCGCCCGCAGGAAACGCCACTTGTTGTATAATTCCTCGAATTTCATTTCCCCGTTGAGCGATCTTGTCTGTGTATTGGACAAGGTATTCCCCAGGTTCCGGGCCAGTAAGGAAGCCGCCAGCCAGTTGTACTTCGCGTTATAGCTGGCCCTCAGCGTGGTCCAGTCCAGCAAGGGTATCTTATTGGTCGGTACATTATAGTTCAGGGTAAGCTCCTGCCCGTAATTGGTATTCCGTCCGCCTTTGAACAGGTTGTGGCGTACCGAATCTTTCTTCACTTTCGTGTTGATCCGGCCCAGTGGCTCATCCACCCTCGCATTATTGGTGGCCGAAAAATCCAGCGACAGGGAACGGGTCAGGTTCCATTGCAGGATATAATACCGGTCGAAGGTGAAATATTTATTGTAGGTCTCGGGTATCTGGTAAGGCCCGCCACCGACATTTCTCGGGCGGATCGCCCCAAATTGCCTGAACACATCGGCCCGGAATGACAATTGGGAAGGTGCATAATTAAAATTAAAATCTTTGATCAGGGCGAACCAGGGTGATTTCGATTTGATCAGTTTCCGGAACGGCTCAATCGTCCTGTTCTGCGGGGCATAAGTGTACCCGATCGCGCCGCGGGTACGCCGCAATTCATCATTTTCAATCAGCGGGTTGTGACTGAGGGTCTGGATATACGAATAATTAAAATCAAAATTGGTAATACTCCAGGGCTTCGGCCGCTTCCCGTCTGTTTTCAATTTGCGTACATTGGTAAACGTGATCGTCTTGATGGTGGTTACATCCTGCGCATCGTTCTTGATCGAATCCCTTTTACCGGCATCCGCTGCTTTTATTTTCTCCCGGAGTTTCAGGTCCAGGTCATACGGATCATATTCCGGGGTACTGGTCCGGCGGGTAATGCTTCCGTAGACCGGTATTTGCAATCCCAGTTTCTTCGGGAACAATTTACCCGCCTCAATGGTGGCCGAGGCATCGATGGTGTACACATCTTCCCGGCTTCTTTCATTCACCCGTTGCTCCAGTGTACCAAAACCCCTCGATTTTGCAGTACCGGAGAGAGAGAGCGTGCCGAGGTCGGCCAGTTTGAAATCCGCCCGGGCCAGGGCAGCAAAGCCTCCCTTCTCATCGAGCTGCTGCAAACGAAGTTCATTATACCAGACCTCCGTGCAGATGGTTTCCTGCTTGGTATTTTCCACGCCCAGGAGCACGCCCCTGACTTCGCCCAGATTCGGGTTTCCCAGGATGGCATAGGACCTGCCATCGGGCAGGGTTTCCTTATACCGGGTTGCCGGGGAAATATTGAGTTTATTCCGTCTTGTCTTCAGATTGGTCAGCTCATCCAGCTGGAAATCCAGGTAATTCTCGGAGGGCCAGATTTTGGCGCTGTCCGTCTCTCCGAACTGGGTAATCTTTAACGGGATTCTTACCTCATAATAGTTACCGGAAAAATCATTCCCGATCCGCACCACCGCATTCAGGTCACCGTCATTTACCGGGAAGGCATTCTTCACAGACTCGGCGTGGATGAACATTGACAGTTTCCGGTACTGGCGCATATCGAGGTTCATGGTTTTGAACACGCCCCGGGCTTCATGCTGCGGGAGCCCGCAAACCTGCATGCTGATGGATTGCTCATTCATGTACAGGGCCACATTATTATTGCTGAGCTGCTGCTGGCGTTCAATACCCGGGGGGATGCGGTACACAATGGGATCCCGCTGGTCATTCTCCTCAATATTCACCGCCAGCACATTCACCTTGGTATAATCCGGCACGGGCAAGGGGGTATAGTTCCCGGTGGAATCAATGGTATTCTTGTACTTTCTCCACTGGTTGCGGATCAGTTCCAGTTTACCAAAACGCATCACCACGGAGTCATCAAAGCCGGTTACAAACATCCGGATGAAACGGATGGATTTGAAGTCGGGGATGTTCCCGACTTTCTGCTGGTATTGCTCCACGGGGATGCGGAACAGGTACCATTTCTCATTCCGGGACTGGCCATTGGCCAGTTTTACTTCTGTTTCCCTGACGTCGGTAATAAAATTGGATCCCTGCAGCATACCGGGTTTAATATCCACTTTGTACTGGAAGTATTCTTCCACTTCATTCATGGTATTGTCGCGGTTCAGTTCTTCCGCGTCCGGGTACTGGGTAAAGGCATTGACAAACTGGGTATTGTTATCCGCTACGGGCGAATTACCGTGGGGGTTATTGATATTCTTATAACGCTGCAGTATACCCGCAACCGGCTGGCGGTCAAAAGAGGCATCCCGGTAGGCCTTGAAATTATCCCCGGAAGGATCGGCCAGCGCCTGCTGGTACGCAGGGGAACTGGTTCCATACGAGGCGGCGAGATTATCCAGGTACGGCCGGAACTGCCGCTGCTCGGCGGTATCCTGCAACCCGTCGAATCCCACATCCTGTAATGCGCGGTCGGACGGCGTATTACTGAACGCATTGGTCACCTGCAACGGGATAGCCGGGACCCTGCCCCAGACAGAACTTTCATCCACCCGGGCATTATTGGTCGGGGTCGGCAACCCGTTTTCATACTGGCGTTTGCCATCCCGCAATACATCCTCCGAAACATTACCGAGGTTGAAATACAACTGCCCGCCCGTGGGATTAGCCGAATTCATGATAAAGGGATCCTGTAACCAGAATTCGATGTATTCAATATTACCGGTCTCGAAATCGGTCTGGTCGATATTCCGCATCAGCCCGCCCCAGGCCTGCTTCGGGTTTTTTAAACGCCCGTCTGCACCGACCCGGTTCTGGTCCGCTTCAAAGTTATACGGGCCCTTGTCTTTCGGGTAAAATGCAATATCAAAAGTGGTCAGCAGGCCCTCGCCAAACTGGGTGCTGCGGCGGGGAAAAATTTCTTTTTGTAATACCTGCCGGGTTTCCGGGCGGGACAATTCATCCAGGTTGCCCGCGAGCGGGTTATTGGAATTTCTTCTTTCCTGCAGGACGGGTTCAATATTATACCAGGCCAGCTTGCCCCGGTTGTACCCGCTGCGGAGATCGTTGTTAAGACCCGCTTCGGGGAATAAACCATTGCCCTGCGGGATAGAAGCCAGGGTCCAGCTGATCAGCGGGAAACGCAGGTCGATACCGGCGCGGGTGCCTTCAAAGTCATCAATATATACCTGTCCGCTCTTATCCACCTGTCCCTGCGAATTGGTACTGTTGATCTGTTTGGCATGACCGGGTTGCAATACAGCCGCTTCCGCATAAGCGGTAATGGATGACATGGCTTTCGTGGAATAGAAAGGCAGTTTATCCAGGAATTTGGTCAGCCGCGGAATATTGCTGCGGTAATCCAGGTCAAACCCGTACATCGTATTCCGGATCGGGTCTTCGCCATAGGATTGTTTGATAAAGAAAGGCCGTTCGCCCAGCCGCACAACGGTGGCCCCGAGCGATAATTTTTTATTCGCCAGGTAGTCCAGACGCAACCCGAGAAAATTCTTCTGCTGGAAACCAAAAGCCTGGTTATTCTCATAATTGATATTGACCGGTATTCCCGCGTTCACGATGGCCTGGTTCACCACCCGCAGCGTTCCCAGGTCGTAATTGATCTCATAGTCCACGTTTTCCACCAGCACCTGCCCGCCGGCTGTTACGGTGACGGACCCCCGCGGAATATTATACCCTAACTGGTACTCACTGCCCCCGCCGGCGCCTCCGTAACCGGAGGTCTTGGACTTACCAGTAATCTTAAACCGGTTCAGGTTGGCATAGGTTTGTGCAATGGCCCGGATGGTATCATACAGGGGGTAAAACAAATATTTATCCCGCAACGTCTGCGTGGCATAGAGATAATCCAGGTCATGGCCAAAGGGCTCCAGCACCGGGAAAATGATCCGGCTCTGGGAAGAGATGACCGTATAGCCTTCGATAAAGTCAAACACCCCATCCGGCTGCGGGTCGTTCTGGTTATTGAGCCGGTCCAGGTTCACCAGCGAAATGATCGGTGCGCCTTTATAAGGATCCGCCACATCGGCGGGGGGCAAATATCTTTTCTCACCGAAACTGGGCTCTTCATAAAGCATATCGAGGGCGAAATCCTGTCTTTCCAGTTGCCCGAAACCCACGGAGTATACGTTCTTCATCATCAGGTCCCAGATCGGAAGGTTGGTACGCTGGGAAGTGGCTTTCAATAATTTCAGGAAAAGGATCCGCTGGGTATTACCAGTGGTATCCGGCGGCACATCCTGGGAAAATTCACCTACCTGGAATACCCGGCCATTGTAGGTGTACTGGAATGCGACACCCAGTACTTCATCCGGCTGCAGGGGCTGGTTCAATGACAAAAACCCGATCTGCGGGTTAAAATAGTAATCAGTGGGCTGCAGTTTGCGGGCAAATGTTTTTTCGAAATCCTGCACCGGCAGCAATCCATAGCTGGTAAGTGCGTTCTGCACCAAGGAGGAATTGCGGAAGCTCGGATTGTTCCGCAGGTCGGCGTACAGGTTGTTCGCGTCATTTCGGGGCAGGTTGTCCCCGCTGCCCGTGAGCAACGGCGCCCGGTATGGATTGCGTTCACCGAGATCCATGAAGGCCACCACATCGCGGGTATCTGTTGTGCTGCCGTTGCGGTTCGTCACCCATACCTCCACCCGCAATACCTGTACTTTGGAATTAACAATCGGCAGTTGTTTCATAGCCGTATTGTAATTGTTGCGGAAATAATGCGCCAGGAGGAAGTGCCGGTTCTCATCATATTCATCGGCTTTCACCGAAAAGCGTTGTGCCGATGTACCACCCTGCAATCCCATGGTCTGGCGCTGCGATTGCTGGTTGGCCAGTACGGTGGTCACAAATAATTTTCCAAACTGCAGCTGAGCTTTAACCCCGAACAGGGATTGGGCGCCGGGGATCAGGGTTCCCTTGGATGCAAAATTGGTATTCCCGGCCTGGAACAGTTTCACGATATCATCATCCTTCCCTTTAAAGTCCAGCTTCAGCTGGTTCTCAAAATTGAAATTGGCCAGGGTATTGTAATTGATCGGCAGTTTCAGTTTTTCCCCGATCTGGGCATCCATCTGCAGGGCGGAATTCATATTGAAATCGAAGCCGCCATTCTTCCTCGCCCGCTCCGGCAAGGTCGGGTTCTTGATATTCTGTCCCTGGTAGCCGGCGAGAAAATCCACATATCCCGAAGGTTTGATATCGATCTTTACTTTGCCATCCGGCCCCACCCCCATGATCCGGTTGAACCAGTCATTGGACACTTTGAATTTGGGCCGGGCCAGCCTCCGGTTCATATTCGCCAGGAGCGAGGCCCTTTTTTTGAAATAATCCTCCTCGTCTTTCTTTCCCTGTAAGCGTACAAATTCCTCCCTGCTGAAGGCAGCCGGGGTCCGGTAATAATGATTTCCTATTTTTTCAATGATATAATACTGCTTGGTCCTGGGATCGTATTCAATGGACCGTTTGATAAACGATGTATCCCGCAGGTCGAAGGTATTCCGGTTGGGATTGGAATAAGGGTCGCCATGACGGTCCTCCAATAATGGGTAACGGCCGGTATCCGCAGGCAGGAAGGGGAGGCCGGTGCCATCCGGAATAAAACCACCGGCTTTGGCCGGGAGAACAAACGAAAACACCAGGGCGATAATACCCAGTGTACGGAAGATATGAGCAGTTCTAAGGTTCAATGTTTCTCGTCAATTAGTTTTCAGAAATAGTGGCTCAGAGGGTGCGAAGCGCCATTTTAATCAGTTCCTCAACGGATAGATTTGGATTGGCTGCAAGGGTCTTTTCAAGGGCCTGGCCAGCGGCCTGCCGGTTAATGCCCAGGGCAGTTAAAGCAATTAACGCATCCTGATGCAAAGTATTGTTTTTCAGTGGAGAAATATTTGATTCCAGCGGTTGTTTGGCCAATTTATCCCTGAGTTCCAATACCATCCGTTCGGCCGTTTTTTTCCCGATTCCCTTGATGCCCTCCAGGGTGCGGGTATCCCCCTGTACAATGGCTTTGACCAGTTCCTCGGGTTTCAGGTAGGATAGCATAACCCTCGCCGTGGAAGCCCCGATCCCCGATACCCCGATCAGTTGCTGGAACATCTCTTTCTCCGCCAGGTCAAAAAAGCCGTAAAGCAGATGGGCATCCTCGCGGATCAGGAGGCAGGTATGCAGGACCCCTTTGTCCAGTTGACTGATCCTGGAATAGGTATGCAGGCTGATCTGTACCTCATACCCCACCCCGTTTACCTCCACCTGTACCATCCCCGGGGTCTTGTGTACAAAATCACCTTTCAGGTATGCTATCATGGTTGCGAAAATAGCGAAATACTTAAGGAAAAATTGCAAGAAACAAGATGCCAAGAACCCTGCCTACTCGCCTCGCGGCGAAGCGGGCCAGACAGGCAGGCAAATAAACTACAAATCCCAGGCACCAAAGAAAATCCAATGTCCAATTCCCCGTCCCCAATGCTGGCCCTGACAACTAACAACCTGCCTACTCGCCTCGCGGCGAAGCGGGCCGGACAGGCAGGCTGACAACTAACAACTAAATTAATATCCCGTAAATTTGCCCAATTTTTGTACAAACCAAATCGGCATGAGTAAAAAAATCACCGCTGCTATCACGGCTGTTGGCGGCTATGTTCCGGAAGACCGGCTTACCAATTTTGACCTGGAAAAAATGGTGGACACGAACGACGAGTGGATCCGTACGCGTACTGGTATTTCTGAAAGAAGAATCCTGAAAGAAGAAGGCAAGGCCACTTCCGATATGGTGGTGCCTGCCGTACAGGAACTGTGTAAGAAAAGAGGCATTTCTCCTGAAGAGATTGACTGCCTGATCGTGGGTACGGTTACCCCCGATATGATATTCCCCTCAACTGCGAATATTGTCTGTGATAAACTGGGCGCTAAAAATGCCTGGAGTTTTGATGTGGCGGCAGCCTGCTCCGGTTTTCTATTCTCCCTGACCCAGGGCGCCGCGCTGATCGAAAGCGGCCGGTACAAAAAAGTGGTGGTTTGCGGGGCTGACAAGATGAGCGCCATTATTGATTACAGTGACAGGGCCACCTGTATCATCTTCGGGGACGGGGCAGGAGCTGTACTGCTGGAACCTTCAGAAGAAGGGTATGGCATCCTCGACAGTATTTTAAGAGCCGATGGCAGCGGGGCTCCCTTCCTGCACATGAAAGCCGGGGGCTCATTGAAACCGGCTACGATTGAAACCGTAATGGCCAAAGAACATTTCGCCTACCAGGAAGGACAGGCGGTATTCAAATTTGCAGTAAAAGGAATGGCCGATGTCAGTGCCGAGTTGCTGGAACGAAACAACCTTACCGGGAATGATATAGCCTGGCTGGTACCGCACCAGGCCAACCTGCGGATTATCGATGCAACAGCTAACCGGATGGGATTGCCGAAAGAAAAAGTAATGATCAACATCCAGCGCTATGGCAATACCACGGCCGGCACCATCCCCCTTTGCCTCTGGGAATGGGAAAGCCAGTTAAAAAAAGGAGATAATATCGTGCTGTCCGCCTTTGGCGGAGGATTTACCTGGGGCGCCACCCTGGTAAAATGGGCTTATGATCCTGTTGCCTGATAGTCAGCCATGCCTGTAGAATTTATTCTACAGAAAATGATGTACCTTGCTATCGTTAAGAGTTCAACTTTTTTAATCCCCCTGATTAGCACTATAGTTATGTCGAGCAGGCACCGTACCAACAGAAAATTCTGGAATAAAGTGTTCCGGTATTTCCTCATTTATCTTATCGTTGTCCCGTTGATCTACTTTTTCCTGGACCATTCCAGCCTGATTGCAGAAATCAAATCGGAACCCTTCCTGTTTATCCTGAAAATAGCCGGCATCGCACTGGGCATATCCCTTGTTATCAGTTTCTGGGGGCAACGGGATCCCGAATTGAGAAAATGGTGATTACTACTTTTTGCCTTTAACCCACAGAAAAAAATCGGTCGCCGGAACCTTAGTGTACCCCAACTGGTGAAACTGGGTAATGATCTGCCCCCTGTGGTAAGTGCTGTGGTTGAAGACATGCAGCAGTAAATGGCTGGTCTGTATTTTCACGGGTTCCCGTTTATTGTTGTAATACTGGATCACATGATCCAGTGAAATGACCGAAGCCTGTTTCACCCAGTCTTCCCATTGGCCGGATTGACGGACCAACCCCTCCCCCGCATCCCGGGTATTGCCGGAAAAATTTTTACCGGGCATTTCCACCCGCTCCTGTAACCGCAACCGTTGCCACCAGGCTGATTCCGCATCCCAGATATGCAGCAGGGTCGCCTGGAGGGTTTTAAAACTGGAAGGAACCTCTTCCAGGCATTTTTCCCCGGGCAAGGACAGTACTGTCTCCACGATCCGCTGATTCGCCCAGTTATTATAAGAAGCCAGTTGCTGCAGGAGTTCTTTCATCGTGACAGGTTATTAAATAGTGAAATCCTCTACTTTTGATATAACATTCAACCCTTATTATTTCTTTCCGGTCCCGATAAAATTCGGACACAAATCATTAAAATGAATAAAAGTTTTCCACTAACCGGCTGGAGTTCCCTGGCCGTACATGGCGGGCACAAAAAGGACCCGATGTACGCCCACCAGGTTCCCATCTATGCCAGCAGCACCTATGTGTTTGATACCGCCGAACAGGGCATGCGCCGGTTCGACGGAAAAGAAGAGGGGTTTATCTACAGCCGCTGGGGAAACCCCACCCTGGCGGAAGCGGAAGAAAAGATCGCCGCCCTGGAAACCTTTCAACTGGGCATCGAGGCCAAAGGCATCCTGCATTCCTCCGGTATGGCAGCCATTACCACGCTCCTGCTCGCCAATTTAAAACCCGGGGATAAAATACTCAGTCATTATTCCCTCTATGGGGGTACCAATGAGATCCTGGGTAAAGTGCTGCCCGGTCTGCAGATCAGTCCGGTGATTGCCGATCTCCGCGATCTCCATAAAGCGGAGGAGCTGCTGAAAGGGGACCCGGCTATCAAAATGATGTACCTCGAAACCCCCGCTAACCCCACCATTCAATGCGTGGACCTGGAAGAACTGGGCCGGCTGGCAAAAAAATATAATGTCAGGACAGCCTGCGACAATACATTCGCCACGCCCTACCTGCAACAGCCTTTTCAACATGGTATTGATTTCATCGTGCACTCCACCACCAAATTCCTGAACGGGCATGGCACGGCCATTGGCGGAATTTTGCTGGGAAAAGATCTTTCATTCATGAACGGACCCTGCACCAAACTGCACCGGCTGCTCGGCGGAAACTCCAACCCCTTTGATGCGTTCCTGCTGATCCAGGGGATGAAAACCCTGGAGATCCGGATGGACCGTCATTGCCATAACGCCATGGAAACCGCGGCCTTCCTCGAAGCACATCCGGCCGTGGCCCGTGTAAACTATACCGGGCTGGCTAATCACCCGGATCATGCTACCGCCCTGAAACAAATGCGTCATCCCGGCGCCATGCTGAGTTTTGAACTGAAAGGCGGGCTGCAGGCCGGGATTGATTTTATGAACAAGCTGCAAATGTGTGTACGGACGGTTTCACTCGGCACCTGCGATACCCTGCTCTCCCATCCCGCTTCCATGACGCATTACAGTGTGCCGAAAGAAGAAAAAGAAAAATACGGTATCACTGACGGATTGATAAGAATGAATGTGGGCATTGAGAACCTGGCCGATATCATCCATGACCTGGACCAGGCATTGCCCGCCCATTGATCACGCTAAAAAACAACTGCAATGAAAAATCTGTTTTATCTACTGGCCCTGCTCAGCCTGAATCCCTGTTTTGCACAAAAGAAAACTGCAAAACCGGCAGACCCGCTGGCGGGAATCGACACGGTTTTACAACGGGTTTTAAAAGACCGCAAAGCCGCCGGCTTTGCTGTGGCCGTCGTGAGTAAGAATAAAGTGATCTATGCAAAAGGATTCGGCTACCGGGATTATGAAAACAAACTCCCGGCTACGGCCAATACTTTGTTTGCCATCGGTTCCTGCACCAAGGCTTTTACCGCTTCGCTGATCGGGTTGTTAAATAAAGAAAACAAACTGGAGTACGATAAACCGGCCCGGGATTACCTGCCAGCCCTTCATTTTTTTAATAACGAACTGGACAACGGGGTAACCGTAAGAGACATGATGTGCCACCGCACCGGCCTGCCCCGTCATGATTTTTCCTGGTACCTGTTCAATACCGTTTCAAGGGACAGCCTGCTGCAACGCATCCGGTACCAGGAACCGACGGCCCCGCTGCGGCAGACCTGGCAATACAACAATTTTATGTTCCTGGCCCAGGGAATGATTGCCGAAAAACTGACCGGGCGCTCCTGGGAGAATAATGTAAAAGAGAAAATTTTCATCCCGCTCGGCATGAATGCCTCGAATTTCTCGGTGAATGACCTGGCCAAAAGCCCGGATGCCGCCTTCGGCTATTCCCTGTACAAAGACAGCCTGATCCGGAAATCGGATTATTATGCGATCAATGCCATGGGACCAGCCGGCAGTATCAACAGCAATGTAACTGAAATGAGTAACTGGGTGATCACCTGGATCAACGGGGGAAAATTCAACGGAAAAGAAATATTACCCCCCGCCTATACGAAGGAAGCGATGAGCTCGCAAATGGTGATCAGTGCCGGTTTGCCTGACCCGGAAATTCCGGATGCGCATTTGGCGAACTATGGGTTTGGCTGGATGATCAGCTCCTACCGCGGTCATTACCGGGTGGAACACGGCGGGAATATTGACGGGTTTTCCGCCAGCACCTGTTTTTTCCCCGCCGACAGCATCGGGATTATTGTCCTTACCAACCAGAATGGTTCGGCCCTGCCGGGCATCGTCCGCAACACGATTGCGGACCGTTTATTGCAGCTGAAGACTATCGATTGGAACGGAAGGACCAACCTCGCCTGGCAAAAAGCGAAAACAGCGGCAAAAGAAGCGCAGCAAACAGTGATCAGTAACCGTAAAACCGGCACCAGCCCCTCCCACGCCCCCGCGGATTACACGGGTCTATTCAACCATCCCGGTTACGGAACTTTTGAGATCATCAGCCGGAAGGATTCGCTCATCATGCTTACGCAAAACGGGGAAGCCTGGCTGCGTCATTATCATTACGATGTGTTTGAGGTACTCCCCATAGATAAAAAAGAGGGCATTGATACAACGGGTAAGGACAACCTGAAAGCCCGGTTCCAGGTAAACAATGCCGGGGAGATCGGTTCGGTCTTCCTGCCCCTGCAACCCGGCCTGAAGGATCTTGAATTTACCCGGAAAGCAAAAGCCAAAGAACTCAGTAAGGAAGAACTCGGCAGGTTTACCGGCGAATTTGAATTCGCCCCCGGGAAAGGAGTAAAGTTTTACCTGAAAGGAGACAAGACCCTGTTTGCTTTCATTGAAGGACAACCGGAATACGAGCTGGTAGCGGTGGATAAAAACAAATTCGACCTGAAAGTACTCCCGGGCTACAGTGCGCTTTTTGAGGAAAATGAAAAAGGAGAAATCCTATCCGTTTCTTTTATCCAGCCCAATGGTACATTTAAAGCGAAAAAGAAATAAAGCAGGCGAACAATTGAAAAAATAATTTGAAAAAAACAAATGGCAATAACGATCAGAAAAGCTGTACGGGAAGATTGTCCCCGGTTGCTGGAATTGGTAAAGGAACTGGCTGTCTATGAAAAAGCGCCGGAACAGGTGACCGTAACGATGGATCATTTTACCGAAAGTGGTTTCGGCCCCCGGCCGGTCTGGTGGGCCTTTGTGGCGGAAGAACAGGGCCACATCCAGGGCTTTGCGCTTTACTATATCCGTTATTCCACCTGGAAGGGGCAGGTGATGTACCTGGAAGACATCCTGGTTACGGAAAATGCAAGGGGAAAAGGGATCGGCCAGTTATTGTTCAACCGCCTGGTTGAAGAAGCAAAGGAAAAAGGGTTTAAGCGGATAAGCTGGCAGGTACTGGAATGGAATGAACCGGCTATACATTTCTATAAAAAATACAAAGCGGATTTTGACGGGGAATGGCTGAATGCTTCCATCGGGCTCTGATCCTGCCGGATACCGGAGAGGCTGTCACAAAAAATGAGGACCGCCTCTTTTTTTTACCATAATTTCCCTGCATCAGCTCACGCCTTCCACCTGCATCTCTTTATTGATCTTCAGCACCAGTCCCTGCAATACTTTACCGGGCCCGGCTTCTGTAAACCAGGTGGCGCCGTCCGCGATCATGGACTGCACACTCTGGGTCCATTTTACCGCACCGGTCAGCTGATCAATCAGGTTCTGCTTGATTTCGTCGTTATCCATCACCGCCCGGGCCGCTACATTCTGGTAAATGGCACAGGTGGGTGTATGAAACTTGGTGGAAAGTATTTTTGCCTGCAATTCTTCTTTGGCCGGCAGCATCAAAGGAGAATGAAAGGCGCCTCCCACCGGCAATACAAGGGCTCTTTTGGCGCCAGCCGCTTTCATCCGTTCGCAGGCAATATCAATTCCCTTTTTGGAGCCGCTGATCACCAGCTGGCCGGGACAATTATAATTGGCAGCTACCACCACCTCGCCGGTTTCCTGCTGCACTTCCGCGCAGACCGCTTCCACTTTATCATCCGCGAGGTTCAGGACAGCCGCCATGGTGGAAGGATTAATCTCACAGGCTTTCTGCATGGCACCGGCCCTTACGGCTACCAATTGCAGGGCATCTTCAAAACTCAGGGTACCGTTGGCCACCAGGCCGGTAAATTCGCCGAGCGAGTGCCCCGCTACCATATCAGGCCGGGCATTTTCAATGCTTTTAAAGGCAATAATGGAATGCAGGAAAATAGCCGGCTGCGTTACCCGTGTTTGCCGGAGGTCTTCGTCTGTTCCTTCAAACATGATATCGGATATCCGGAAACCCAGGATCTCGTTGGCCTGCTCAAATAATTTCTTGGCGAATGCACTGTTGGCATAATGTTCCTTGCCCATTCCCGGGAACTGAGAACCCTGCCCGGGAAAAATAAACGCGTGTTTCATGGTCGCTAATGGTTATACAAACAAAAATGCCATAAAGGTTTTGATTAGAAAAATCTTTGTGGCATTTACTCAAATATCGTTCAGAATCAGCTTAAACGGGAACTGATCAGCTTCATAAATTCGCTCCGGGTGGAGTTTTTATGAAATTCGCCGTCAAAAGCGGAAGTAGTGGTCACCGAATTTTGTTTTTGCACACCCCGCATCATCATGCACAGGTGCTGGGCTTCAATCACCACGGCCACGCCCAGCGGGTTCAGGGTTTCCTTGATCGCATCTTTGATCTGGATCGTCAGTCGCTCCTGTACCTGCATCCGGCGTGCATATACATCCACCACCCGGGCAATTTTACTGAGGCCGGTGATCCAGCCATTCGGGATATAGGCCACATGGGCCTTCCCAAAAAATGGCAGCATATGGTGCTCGCACATGGAATACAACTCGATATCTTTCACCACGATCATCTCGCTGACATCCTCGTGGAATTTTGCAGAATTGAGAATAGCCTTCGCATCCTGGTGATAACCCTGTGTCAGGTACTGCATGGCTTTGGCCACCCGTTCGGGGGTTTTCAGCAATCCTTCCCGGTCCGGGTCCTCTCCAACGAATCCGATTACTTCCCTGTATGATTTGATGAGCCCGCTGGTGGAACGCTCATCATACTGTTCTGTTTTATTATATGCCATTCCGTTGATTTTTAAATTAAGCCGGGTATTCCACAAAGTTTCTTGCCGTTTCATACAACCGGACCTGCAACTCCATTTTTTCATCGATACGCGGACGCAGGATCCGGTAGATCACCAGGGCAATATTTTCTGCCGTCGGGTTCAGTTCCCTGAACTCCGCTGTATCCAGGTTGAGGTTCCGGTGATCAAAACGCTCCACGATCTCCTGCTGAACCAGTTCACTCAGTATTTTCATATCCATTACATAGCCGGTTTCCGGGTCCGGTTCTCCCACCACTTTTACCACCAGGTCATAATTATGACCGTGGTAATGCGGAAGGGCGCATTTCCCGAATACCCGGTCATTCGTCGCCTCATCCCAGGCCGGGTTATACAACCGGTGAGCCGCGTTAAAGCTCTCTCTCCTGAATACCGCTACTTTATTACTCATACTACAAGTTAAGCAAACAAATTATCCCGTTGAAAAGGGTACAACAAAAGACCCGGCAGAAGGTTCAGCAATTATTTTTCCCCGTAATACTCCACATAGATCTTTTCCGTTTCCACCAGTTTCAGGCAATGCAGCCTGGCCGGCAGCGGCAGGAAAGGTTCCAGTTCATTCCAGATACCAATAACCAGGTTCTCAATGGAACACATTTTTCCTTTCATAAAATCCACATCCATATTCAGGTTGCGGTGATCCAGTTTCTCAATTATTTTTTCCTGCACCAGGCTTCCCAGTTTTTTGGCATCGTAAATGAACCCGGTATCCGGATCCGGCTCTCCCTTGATCGTGACATACAGTTCAAAATTATGCCCGTGCCAGTGTTCATTGGCACAACGGCCAAAGACCGCCTCATTCTTCTCTCTGGACCAGTGGGGATTGTACAGTTTGTGGGCGGAATTAAAATGCTCGATCCGGGTTAAGTAAACCATGCTTTACTTTATTTAGTTTCCTCCAGCAATTGGGCGGAGTGATAGAGAATCCTGCCAAACGGCAAGTAGTCCGCAAAGGTACAAGAAAGTTGGTAGTTTTATGATTCCGGTTAACAACAAATAAGCACCTTTGTATAAAATAAAACACATGAATAAGATCACCTTATCAATCCTGCTGGCCATATTCCTCCTGCCGCTTTCCGGCTTTGGACAGACGATCACCCTCAGCGTGGAAGGAACGAAGCAGGGAAAGTTCAAAGGAGAGAGCATGAAAGGCAAATTCGCTGACAAATCCGAACTGGCCGGCTACCAATTGGAAATTACTTCTCCCCGGGATGCCGCTTCGGGCCAGGCCACCGGGCGCCGGACTTTTCAACCGGTTATTTTATTAAAAGCTACCGGGGCTTCCAGCCCGCAATTCCTGCAGGCGCTCTCCACCAACGAACTCCTGAAAAAAGTGGTGATTGATTTTTACCGGCCTGATCCCTCCGGTATGGAAGTAAATTATTATACGGTGACGCTGGAAAATGTCAGCATCTCCGGGTACAAGCAATTTATCGGGCCGCTCGAGAATGAAAAATTCAACCCGGTCAATACGATCCTCTACGATGAGATCAAACTGCTGTACCAGCGGATCACCGTGGAGGATAAGGTCAGCAAGACCATGGCAACGGATGAAAACGCGGGAGGCCGTTCATTTCAATAAATCACACTCATGAATTGCCTCATCGTTGCCGCAACGCCCATTGAGATCAGCCCGTTTCTCAACCAACTCCGGAACGGGAGCCTTCAGCAGTTACCCGTTGAAACCGATATCCTCATCACGGGCATCGGCCTCACCGCCACCACCTATTCCCTCAGCCGGCAACTCCTGCTGAAAAAACCGGGGCTGGTTATACAGGCCGGAGTGGGGGGCTGCTTTGACCGCAGCATCCCCACGGGTACGGTGCTCGCCATCAAACAGGAAACCATTGCCGACCAGAGCGTGGTCGAACTCAATAAACTGAAAACCCTCTTTGACCTGGAACTGGTGCCGCAAAACCAGTATCCTTATTCCAAAGGCTGGCTGCTCAATAAACACGAAGTCCTGAAAAAAGTGAAACTCCGGAAAGTCAGGGGAATTTCAGTCAATGAAATCACCACGGATATCAAAAAAGTAAAATTCTACCAGGAGCATTTTTCCCCCGTGGTGGAATCCATGGAAGGCGCGGCCCTGCATTATGCCTGCTTAATGGAAAAGATCCCCTTTGTGCAGATCCGGGCTGTTTCCAATTATATTGCTGAGCGCAATAAGAAGAACTGGAACATGAAAGAATCGGTTATCAACCTGAATACTGAACTCATCCGTTTATTAAAAAGTTTATGAAACTGACCCTGGGTTTTTCGCCCTGCCCCAATGATACCTTCATCTTTGACGCCCTGGTCAATCAAAAAATTGATACCGGTGATCTTGAATTTGAGGTGGTACTGGACGATGTGGAAACCCTGAATCAATGGGCCCTCCAGGGCAAACTGGATATTACCAAACTCAGTTTCCCGGCTTTTTTCCAGTCCGCACCCGCCTATGTTTTACTCGATAGTGGCAGCGCCCTGGGAAAGGGTGTGGGTCCTTTATTGGTCCGGTCCGCATCCCTTCGTTTCCCGGATATAAACCAGTGTTCCATTGCGATTCCCGGTGTCCATACAACCGCCAACCTCTTGCTGAGTTTCGCTTACCCGGATGCCACCTATAAAAAGCCCATGCTGTTTTCCGCGATTGAAGATGCCGTACTCAACGGGGAAACGGAACTGGGTGTGATCATCCATGAAAACCGCTTTACCTACCAGGAGAAAGGACTGGTGAAGCTGATGGACCTCGGTGAATACTGGGAAGAAAAAATGAAGGTACCCGTACCGCTGGGTGGGATTGCCGCCCGGAGAACACTCGGGAAAGAAACCCTGCAAAAAGTAAATGGGCTGATCCGGAAAAGCCTTGAATTGGCCCGGGACACCTACCCGCAGGTCACCGGCTATGTAAAAGAACATGCACAGACCATGAGTGAACAGGTGATGCGGCAGCATATTGATCTCTATGTAAACAACTACAGTCTTGACCTGGGGAAGGAAGGAAAAAAATCTATCCGGGAATTATACAAAGTGTTTAATACCCTGCAGGTTAACCCGGGAGAGGCGGTAACAGGCAACCGGTTATTTATGGAAGAACCCGAATCTTAGGGCCAAACCCTGTTTTTCAATCGCCATGAATCCGGAATTATCCATTGGACTCCTGGTCTCGTGGCTCGAAGCTCGAAACTCGCAGCTCATAGCTCACAACTCACAGCTCACAGCTAACCAAGAACAGGTCAAAAAATAGTTACCCTGCCAGGGTTATCGCTACAAAAACTACAGAAGCCCGGTTTTACTGCTTAGCTTTATATCCCCTGGAAAACTTCCGCACCTTACCACATAACCATTTACCATGAGAAGAGGATTTACCTTATTCCTGTTATCCTTAATTTTTACCACGGGCAGCATGGCCCAGCCGGGCACAGTCCTGCCGGGCCGGCTAAAAGTTTTTGTAGACTGCAGCGGTACCTGGTGCGATATGAACTATTTCCGCACCGAGATCAACCTGGTGGATTTTTTACTGGATAATAAAGCGGCAGATGTACACCTGCTGATCACCAGCCAGGATACCGGTGGTGACGCGGACCAGTACCAGCTGATCTTCTTCGGCCAAAACCGGTTCAGCCGGCAACCCGATACGCTCCGGTTCAACACGGATCCGAATAGTACAGAATTTGAAGAAAGAGAAATGCTGATCCGTTATATCAAGCTGGGCCTGGCACCGTTTATTGCCCGGACAACCGCCGCGAAAGATATCAGCATCAGTTTTAAAACAGTGCAGACAGATTCTGCAAAAAAAACAGGAACCAAACCCACGAAGGATCCCTGGAATTACTGGGTGTTCAAAATCGGTGCGGGAGGATATATAAATGCGGAAAAAGTGTATAAGGATCTTCGCCTGAATGGTTATTTTTCAGCCAACCGGGTAACAGAAGAATGGAAAACCGGTTTTACCGGCAATGCCGACAAAAGTAAATATTCGTATGACTACGAAGACAGCACCGGCACCATCAGCCAGATTAACAAGAACCACAACCTTAATTTATATCATTTCTTAGTTAAAAGTCTGAATGATCACTGGAGCCTGGGATATGAACTGAGCTATTCACAGAGTACATTTTCCAACTATAAGGGGCGTACGTATTTCAGGAGCGGGATTGAATATAATATTTTCCCCTATAAAATTTCGAGCACTAAATTTTTCACCATCAGTTATGGCTTTACCGCCCGGCATAACCGGTATTATGACACGACGATCTATAATAAAACAAAGGAAACCCTTTTTGGCCATCGCGCAGACATCAACCTGACCTATAACCAGAAATGGGGCACTTCCTATATTGGAATCATGTATCATAATTTCTTCCATAACTGGAAATTCTTCGATCTTGGTTTTAACGCTTCTACGAATGTCAGGATTACAGGAGGGCTTTCCTTCTCGGTATCCCTGTTCGGGGGATTAACAAGAGATCAGCTGTCTATCAAGAAAGATCTGGCCACGGCACAGGAAGTGCTGACCAGGCAACGGCAACTGGCTTCCGGGTATTACTATTATGCCAACCTCGGGATCAATTACCGGTTTGGTTCCAAACTAAACAATTTTGTAAACCCGCGTTTTGAGGGAAACAGTAATTAATGAGTGGGGAGCCGCTTTACTTCTTTAAAGCAACTGCATAGGTTTCCAGGCAACGCTTCCGGGCTGCTTCGTGTTCCACAATGGGACGAGGATACCCGGGCTCTTCAAATTCAGGCACCCATTGGCGGATATATTTCATTTCCGGATCAAATTTCTGTGTTTGCAGGTACGGATTAAACACCCTGAAATAAGGCGCCGCATCACAACCACTGCCCGCAGCCCATTGCCAGCCCCCGTTATTGGCAGCAAGGTCAAAATCCAGGAGTTTACAGGCAAACCAGGCTTCCCCCCAGCGCCAGTCGATCAGCAGATGCTTGGTAAGAAAGGAGGCAACGATCATCCGCACCCGGTTATGCATAAAGCCGGTTGCATTAAGTTCACGCATACCGGCATCCACAACCGGGTAACCTGTTTGACCCTTACACCAGGCTTCGAATTCCTTTTCATTATTCCGCCAGCGGATCTTATCATATTCCGGTTTAAATGAATGCCCGGCCACCCGCGGGAAATGCCATAGAATCATGTGATAAAAATCCCGCCAGATCAGTTCATCCAGGAATGTCTCATCCAGGGAACCCGCCTCAAGAGCCAGTTTGCGGATACTGATTGTTCCGAAACGCAGGTGCACACTGAGCCTTGTTGTTCCCGGGAGGGAAGGGATATTTCTTTGTTCTTTATACCTGCTGATAACCTCTTTCTTCCAGCTTTTTGAGGGAAAAGGCAGGCCGCTGGCTTTAAACCCGATGGATGCAAGGGATGGAACCGGCTTTGGCGTTTGTTGCAAAAAACGGCTGTAATATTTTTTTGCAGGAAAGCATGAGATGGGCTGCTTACTGAGCACCGCTTTCCACTTCCGGGAATAAGGGGTAAATACCGTATAGGGTTTCCCGTCATCCTTCAGCACTTCATTTTTCTCCAGGATGACCTGGTCTTTGAACGCATGAAAAGCACAACTCTTTTCTTTCAGCCATTGACCAACAGATTCGTCCCGCTGCCGGGCATAGGGCTCATAATCCTGATTGGTATATACGGCTTTCAGTTCATACATGGTAAAGAGATCCTGGAAAACCTGCAGGGGTTTACCATAACGAACATCCAGGCTGCTGCCCAGGCCGGTCAGCTCCTCCTGCATTTCAACCAGTGCCTGGTGAATAAATTCCACCCGCCGGTCATTCTTGTCTTCCAGGGAAGAAAGGATGTCCGTATCAAAAATAAAAAGGGGAAGTACAGGATGGCCGGATTTCAGGGCCTGGTAAAGGCCGGCGTTATCCTGGAGCCGGAGATCGCGGCGGAACCAGAATACGGTGACAGCAGGTTTCATGAGGAAGCAACAAGGTTAGCGGGGAATTGTTCTTATGAATCTTGCATATATTTCCGCAGCCCGGCTGTTGCCGTAATCTTTGTCCCTGAACCCGCGGACCCACTTTATACCCTGGATAGCATTGCTGAGAAAAACCTCGCCGGCCCCTTCCAGGTCCTCCATATTTACAGGTCCCTCTTCAACAGAGTAACCTGCCGCCCGCATTTCACGGACCAGGTATTTACGCATCACCCCATCCACGGCCCCCTGTTCCGGGCCGGGACTGATATAGCGGTCATCTTTTACGATAAAAAGATTGGCAATGGTGCTATCGGCAATTTGCCCCCGGGAGTTAAGCAGGAGGCAATCATCCAGTTTATTTTCTTTGGCGAAAACAGCAGCCATGGTATAGGGAAGAAAGTTGGCGCTTTTTAAGCCGGAGAAAATATCCACCTGTTTACAGGCATCGGGGTAAATACCGATTACCAGTCCCTTTTCATTCAGCCGGTCAATACTATCTGCCAGGGGCCAGCATTCGGCCAGGTATTGCAGGCGGCGGTCATTGTCATACAAACCCCCATTCCCGCGAAATACCGATAACCGGACCCGGCCCGGGCCCCGGACCCCGTTCTTATCCGCCAGCTGCACTATTTCTTCGGCAAGCCTGCCGGCGGAAAAAAAATCAGGGAGTTCAAATTTCAGGAGTTGCAACCCATTCATCAGTCTTTTAAAGTGAAGGTCCTCCAGGAGGATCCTGCCCTGGTCAAGCTTCATGGTTTCAAATAACCCGTCCCCATACCGGTAACCCCGGTTGGAAGCCAGCAAAACCGGCTGATCCGCCGGCGTGATTTTACCATTGAGTGAAATGAACATACTGCCAAAGTAAGAAAAAAGGGCTGCATCGCTTTGATACAGCCCCGTCAATTATCAGGCTTGTTTTCTTGTATTCGGATCAGTTGAGTCAGGCCTGTTCCACCAGTCCTGCTTTCACGGCATACATAACCAGGCCAGCCATGGATTTGGTGCCGGTCTTGGTTTTGAGTTTATCCCGGATCGCTTCCACGGTACGGGGGCTAAGGTCCACGATATCCGCGATCTCCTTGGTGCTCTTCTCATCACACATCAGCTTCAGGATGGTGATCTCTTTTTCAGTAAGCTGCACATCCTGCGGCATGGAAGACTCGTGGTTGCGCTTGGTACGCAGCCCGCTCAGCAGGGCTTTATTGGTCAGGTCATTGAAATGGAAGTCGTTTTCATACACGCCCCGGATGGCTTCGTAGATCAGTTCAGCGCCGGATTCCTTGGTAATATAGGAATTGGCGCCCAGTTCCATCATCTTCGAAATAACCGAATGGTCATTCAGGAAGGACAGCATGATCACTTTAACATCGGGGTACAGTTTCTTGATTTCGGGTAAAGCGGTGAGACCATCCATGATCGGCATCTGTATATCGAGCAGCACCACATCAGGCTGGATATGACGCAACAGGTTCAGCAGTTGCATGCCATTTTCTGCTTCAGCCACCATCTGTATATCTTTTCGTGCCTGTAAAGCTGTTTTAATACCGGTGCGGAATAACGCGTGATCGTCAGCAATCGCCACCTTAATAACGGAGTTAGAATCGGGGTTTTTCATGATTTAGAGAATTAGTAAAATAATTATTGGATTAAAGTATTTATTCTGTAGTGCAAGTTGGAGAATTCCTGCAATATATACCATAGTGAAAGTACTTGATTTCAAAAATGCGGAAACTACCGGGCGGAAAGGCCCTTAACGAATCTTTACGAACCCCGCCAGGAAAAAATACGAGTCCGGCAGTAAATACCGCTGAAAGTAAAAAGGGCAGTTGTGCTCTTGTTCACATTGGGATGTGGATATACTTTTGTCTCAGAAAGTTGATTGATACGGATGACCTGTCTTTACCTTCTCATCCAATGTCCATAACCGTCCAGAAAGTTTTTTCCAATACCCTTGAAAAACCGACCCGATTTTAATCGGGAGACACTTCGCCGGCAATCAACTTTCTCTTTTTTTGAAATATGGTCCCGTTTTTACCGATCCAAACCTTTTGAAAAAAACCGAAACCTGAATGCCATTAAACCTGTCCTTTTGAAATCTTCCGCCGAAAAAAGTTTTTCCTTTTCATAACAGTAACATCAGCCCCGGTCCTCATAACGCCGGGGTTTTTTATGCCCCCATGGTTCCGGTCAGGCTTTTTGGGCAACGAGGTAAGCCCGGGGTTCACCTAACGTGAATTTCTTTCTTCCGGGAATGCTGTAAACTTCGGTCAGCCGGAGCCCGGCCTGTTGCAGAAAGGCATCCATTTCATTCAGGGAGTAGATATAATCAATCCCTTTTTTGGTTTCTGAAGCGCCATCTCCCCGGAGGGTAATGGTATCCACTTCAATGCGGGTGGGTTGAAAATGCAGCTGGACGGATGACAGGAAGGTATATTCCCCGATCTTGCTCCAGCTGTTATTGAGGGGCTTGGTAAACTGGATTTCCGCAATGGACCAGCTGCTGACAAGCAGGTGCCCCCCGGGTTTCAGCCGGGCACTCACCGCAGCCAGCAGGGAGGCCATCTCTGTTGCATTAAAAAAATTCAGGCTGTTCCCCATGCAAAGGGCAAGGTCAAACTGATGATCTGTACTGAAGCCCAGCACATCCGAACAGATCACTTCCACGGGAAGCTCCTCGCCTTCGGCGGCCTGTATGATCTCATCCGTATAATCCCTGAGATTATCCACAGCCGTAACGGCAATTCCCTTCCGCCCCAGGGCCAGGGCATGCCGGCCATAGCCGCACATCAGGTCCAGTACCCGGCTGCCGGGCTGCAGGCCAAAATGGGGGACCATAAAATCCACTTCCCTCACGGTCAGCTCCGCCGGGATCAGGGTTTTCCAGATCTCTTTGTAATGGCCGTTGAAAAAATCGTCGTTGATATTACTCATGATGAATGTAAAATCCGGCAGGGTTCAATAAAACGGGATCAACCCGGTAGCATTTATTCCAGTAATTTATTCCGGGTGGCATACATGACCAGCCCGGCAATGGTCTTGGCTCCCACTTTCTGTTTCATATTCTGCCGGATCGTTTCAATAGTGCGGGGACTCAGGAATACTTCTTTGGATATTTCTTCCGTAGTCTTATCGTCGGCAATCAGTTTCAGGATGCGCAGTTCCTTTTCGGATAACTTGACCGGGTTGGGATAAAACTGGCGGACCGTCTTCTTATGCTGCAGTTTCAGTAATACGGCTTTATTCACCAGTTCGTTGAAGTAGAAGTCATCATTCATGCAGGTCAGGATGGCCTGGTATATCTCCTCGGGGTCCGTGGTCTTGGTCAGGTAGGCATTGGCCCCCATTTCCATCATCCGGGTGATCATTTCCTGGTCATCATACATGGTCAGCACAATGATCTTGATGTTCTCGTATTCTTTCCGGATCATGCCGATGGCATTGATACCGTCCACATGGGGCATACGGATATCCATCAGGATCACATCCGGCTGCTTG
Organism: Sphingobacteriales bacterium; assembly: GCA_016219985.1. Classification (GTDB taxonomy): domain Bacteria; phylum Bacteroidota; class Bacteroidia; order Chitinophagales; family Chitinophagaceae; genus JJ008. The sequence goes on from JACRJO010000032.1 coordinate 328,610, forward strand.
AGCACCAGTTTGTGCATCAGGTCCTTGCCGTCCTCGGCTTCCCAGATGATTTTCAGGTAATCTTTTTCCCTTAACGCCATTCGTATCCCGTCGCGGAATATCTTATGGTCATCGGCGATCGCCACTTTGATTTGCTGAGCCGTCATGAGGTATTGGTTTGAAATTTTTCTGAATGGATACCGACACGAGTAAAACTACGCAAATTTTAGTAGAAACCGCAAAATGGGGAAATTTCTTTTGGGAAGTTTCCGGGGTAAAAAAAGGCCACAAAAATAGTTGACTTCATTCCCGGCCAGGTACTGAATCCCTGCCCCTGTTATTTATCCCTGCCTGGTCTTCGGGTGACGAAAATAATACAGGGCGAAACCGATCAGCGGACTATACAACAGGCAAAACAGGAGTATGGATAAAATATCTTCCCCCACAGTAGAAGGAAGGATATTTTCTGCAACAGCAGGTTCAGGGATGGCGAATTTTTTCATGGCTGCCGGGAGATTCACCATGCAGTGAAGCATACAACATACCAGGATATTGCCGGAGATCATATTCACTGAACCCAGCAGCAATCCCATAAAAAAAGCAAAGATCATCTGGGTAACCATCGTTGCCCAATCCCCGTGGGAAAAAATATTCAGGGCATGCAGCAGTGAAAACAGGATACTGGCAGAGAGAATGCTTTGCCCCGGGGTATAGCCTCTCTTTATGAACCAGGATTGAAAGACACCCCTGAAGATGATCTCTTCAGCGGCGGTCTTAATAAAAACGGTTATTAAAATAAACAGGAAAAAACCAATACCAACCTCAGCCTTTTGAAAAGAGCCCCGGGTCAGTACCAAATAACCAAGGAATAATAAAGTAACCGGCAGCAGCGCTTTCGGATTCCGGACCGCCAGGATATGCAGGTAATTTTGTTTTTTCAGTCCCAGACGGGCGATCAATCCCATGCCGAATACAAGGATCAATATGCCGTTGAGCAGCCTTTTCAGCAGGAGACCGGTTTCTTCTGTCTCCCCGGGGAATAAATCCTGGAAGGGGATCTTGACCAGCGCCGCAAAGACAGCGATGACCCCGGTTAGAAATAGCCAGTGTGTTGGTTTCATTCCGTGTATTTAAGAAATAAGGTTTCCGGCAAGGTCCCGTGCTGACCGGAAACCCTTATTAAAATTACCATTCCACTTCCACTTCACAATACTCAACGGCAATACAGCTCCAGCCAAACCAGATACAGGCATTACAGGTAAAGGTCTGACAGGGGCAACCGCATTTTGAGAATCTGCACTTGATCTTAATTTTAAAATCATTCATGACTTCCTTCAGCTTTTCATCCTGTTTGAAGGACTGGTCAACTATGACTTTATCGGTCACGGGCACACTGACCCCCACCGGGTTGTTCGCCTGCTTTTCCGTGATCTCGTATTTCTCCACCGATGTGTAGATCCCGTCACCGGCTACCAGGTCATAATGCTGCCCGTCGTCCGCTACGGTCACTCCCTTTATTCCAAAACCAGGCGGCAGTTTATAGGTCGCGGAGAAATTGACCAGTTTTATTTCCTTCACATAGGTTTTGGCATCCAGGTTCCGGGTAAAGGTTCCGTTCATGGCGACATTTTCCCGGAACCCGGTAAAATCGGGATCCTTTGTATCCTGCGCATAGGAAAAAACGGTTAACAAAAGAGCTCCCAATAAGAAAAGACATTTTTTCATGGCTTAAGTTTTATATTGATGCCTACTCTGGTACCGGTTTTCGGCTTCCCCGGGCAAGGGCCCTCGCGGTACCAAAACTATCCCCGGTCCCAGTGTATAACCATGAGAGAATCACCGGGAAATAAAGGAACTTTCCTGAATTTTTCCTGGTTCTCAATAATAGGACAGCAATACATTTTACACCCTGGAAAAATCAGTTTTTCAAAATTCTGGTTGTTTTGACGAAAATGGAGGGGAAAAAAACGGGGAAAAACGGGAAAAAACTAGGCAAACAATTATGAATTAAAACTGCCGATTAGATATTTTTAATAATGCAAAATATGCTAATAAAAGTATTCTTCAATCCACATCACTTTAGAGACTATCTGGAGCTACTCATGATAACAATGCTGATTGTGACATTATTTTTTTTACTCCGAAATTTCAAAAAAAATTTACTAACTTTTTCATTTATTTCTTACACCATCTCAGGCATTAATATATTCTCACTTGGAAAGCTAGAATTTATTTCTATTTATCTTTCCAGCCCCACGGGGAAGAGGACAATTTTTGAATTAGGGAATTGCTTCTTCAGTACAAGTGAGCTATTTGCATTTAATATTTTTTTTAATATTATACTAACTTCTCGTAGGCAAAAACAACTTCTACATTTTTTTTCGATTATATATTACACAGCACTTTTCATCTTTCTTTTTTCCCTATGTACAACAAACTTAACAACGGCACGGATTACAGCCTTATCTGTTTATATCAATATTATTGAGTTTCTAACCCTCTTCATGGGCTGTCTATTCTTTTTCTATTCTACAATGAAAAAACCGATAAATGCACCACCAATAAACAACCATACTCTGAGAATAGTTAGTTTCTTATTCATTTATATATCATTATCCCTGCCATTCCTAATTATATCGGAAACTTTAAGGTTTAGAAATTATCATCTTTATAATACAATGTATTCAGCTCACTATTTAGCAATCCTGCTTGTTTTCACTTCGATATTCCTCACCTTGAAATCACAAAAAAGTTTATTACCATTATGAGTGAATTTTTAATTGCCGCAACATTACTTATTTTACTAATGGCCAGTTTTATCCTTTTTATGGTATATAATTATCAAAAAAGGCAAATGGTATTTCATGCATCTTTCAAAAAAGTGCAAGATGATTATGAAAAAAACCTAATCCAGACTCAGCTTGAAATTCAGGAGCAAACATTTCAGCATATCTCACGAGAAATACATGACAATATCAGTTTATCTTTAACCCTCGCCAAACTTCAGCTCAATACCTTCGACTGGAATGATCAGGAGCGATCAGGGCTGAAACTGGAATCATCGATCAGCCTGATAGGCACATCCATTGCCGAACTCAGTGATATTTCCAAGGGCCTGAATGCGGATATTATCGTGCAGAACGGTTTGCTGAAAGCGATCGAGGACGAACTGGAAAGGATCCGGCAAACCGGGCTTTTTAAGATCGGGTATGAACTGACCGGTACCCCCGTTTATATGGACAGCCAGCGGGAACTGATCGTTTTCCGGATCATCCAGGAAGCCCTCAATAATGTGATCAAACATGCCGGGGCCAAAGAAGTACTATTGAGCCTGGATTTCAGTTCGTCGCGCCTGGAGATCAGGATCCACGACAATGGCCGGGGCTTTGACCCGGAACGGCTCCGCGGCAACGGGCATGCGGGGCTAAAAAATATGGAGACCCGGGCCAAAATACTGAACGGGGAGATGCAGATCAGCAGCAACCCCAATGCCGGCACCTGCCTTATTTTTACAATACCCATTGAATAAAAAATAATGAAAGAGACCCATCCCTTAAAAATTGCCATGGCCGACGATCACGTCCTGCTCCGGAATGCCCTGGCCTCCCTGATCGACAGTTTTGAGGACTGCCAGGTGATCCTCCAGTCCGGTAACGGGAAAGAATTAACCGGCCAGATCGAAAAAGGCGTGGTCCCGGACATCGTGATTCTGGACCTGAATATGCCCGAAATGGATGGCTTTGAAACAGCAGCCTGGCTGCAGCGGTATTACCCGCAGGTGGCCGTCCTGATGCTGACCATGTATGATTCCGAATTGTCCCTGATCCGCTTATTGCAGGCAGGAGTAAAGGGTTTTCTGAAAAAGGATATCCATCCCGCAGAGCTGAAATTCGCGATCCAGTCGGTGGTCCGGAACGGGTATTATTACTCCAACCATACGACCGGCAAACTGGTCAATCTTTTCCGCCAGCATTCCGACGGCAATAACCTGCTCCAGCGTTCCCTGCTTTCTGACCAGGAAATCCGGTTCCTGAAACTGGCCTGCAGCGATATGACCTACAAAGAGATCGCCCAGCGAATGGGACTGAACCCCCGGTCCGTGGATACCCTGCGGGACCAGCTCTTTGTGAAGCTCGATGTGAAAAGCCGGGTGGGCCTGGCCCTGGTGGCGGTCCGGCACGGGGTGGTGACGATTTAGGCCATCGATTATCAGGTGAGCTGCGAGCTTTGAGCTACGAGTTGCGAGCCCGCCTTCGCTGTCGCTGCGGCGAGGCAAGCCGCGAGACCGATTCGGTGGCTGACACCAGGCCTCCCTGAATGGGTATAAAACCGGTCCATAGGGGCTCAGATCCGGGAAAAACGTAGATTCCCGGCTTTAGGTGGGTATATTTTCAGTCAACGCCCGGAGAATTACGACTGACCCCGTAAATACCGAAGGGATTAAATTCCGGGGTAACCCTCTTGTGCACATGGCTATGTGGATATACTTTTGATCCAGTTGATTGACAGAAGATGGAGCCCCTATTTTTCGTCCAATGTCCTTAGAGACCGTCCTGAATGAAATTTCCAAATCCTTTGAATGCCATGCGAAGTCCAATGTCAATCAACTCCTTTTTTTGGATCCTGTGATCGGCGCCCCGCCTTGGCAGGAATTAATCCCCGGTCTGCCCTTTTCAAACACCCCAGTTTATCCACAGCTGTTGATAACCGGAAAATTCCCCGGTAAATTTCCCATATTTACAACCGTAAAATTACTAATTTTACTTAGTGATTATACCATATTTTTTCTCGGAAACATACGTTCCGGATCGGCCAAAAGCCTTGCCCACAGCGCCTTTTAGTCAATTTTAGGGGTTTTCACCCCATTTGTACAGGATTGTATGGCAGCCCGGGTATTACAATATTTGGTGGTCAATCTATTAGAGGAAAGGCTTAAAATGTTACTGTTATGAAAAGGTATGTACAAGAGAGTGTAGATGTTTTCGCATGGGAAGAATAACATTTGTTTTCTCACTTAGCGAAAAGGAATCATTATTTTTAAAAAGTTTTTCTATTTTTGGACAAAATCCAAATTATAGAAAAGCTTTTTAAGTATATACTGGAATATTCCTATCTGCTTTTGCCGATTTCACTACTATTAAGTAAGCAAAAGAAATATACCTTTTTTTGGATACTATCATCATCCGGTATATTGATCTATATATTTTTGCATTTTTTCTACTCATTCCCAATTAGTTTCAGAAGAATTCAGCTCACAACTTTTACCCTGCTTGAATATTCTCTGTTTGCCTACATTTTTTGGTATTTTACCAATAATAAGAGTTCAAGAAATCTAATTCTTTTTTTATCTATATTATTCACTTCATTTCAAGTAATTTTTTTTATTGCAGGGTCAAAAATAATAAAGTTAGATTCTGTACCAATTGCCATTGAAACATTTCTTATATTCTTCTATATCATTCTCTATTTTCGGCAATTCTTCAAGAATAATATAAACAAAAATGTTTACGAGTACCCTAGCTTCTGGATTGTTGTAGGAATACTATTTTATTTAGGTACTGGGTTTTTCTTTAATTTATTAGTTAATCACGTTACTGAAGAGCAGTTTCATAATTATTGGCATTACACTTTCATCCCTGAGATAATAAAGAACTTAATTTTTGCATCAGTTATATTGGGGTTCCCTTCATATATGAATGAATATACTAACCCGAAAATAAAGGGCTCAGATATCCCTAACTTGGATATGATATAAACACCTACCACTACTAACCCACCATTATGTTCTTATTGCAAACCACCAACAATTCTGGAATCTCATTTGTGCTCTTACTGGGCACCCTGGGGATGCTGGTGCTTACGGTGGGCCTTATTATATTTATTATCCTCCACCAGAAAAGGGTAAAACGGTTCAACGAGAAGATCCAGGAAATGGAGAAAGCCCAGCAGCGCCTGCTCCTCAATGCCTCTATCAAACTCCAGGAAGAAGAACGTCAGCGCCTCGCAGCCGACCTGCACGATGATGCCGGCCCCCTGCTGGCCACAGCCCGTCTCTACCTGAATGAGAACCTGGTGAACCAGGATAAAGCCACCCAGCTGCAGTCGATCTTCCAGGCCCGCCAGATCATCGATGATACGATCCAGCTGGTACGGAATATCAGTCATAGCCTGATGCCCCCCACCCTCAAGAATTTCGGGCTGGAATCCGCCATCAATGACCTTTTCCAGAAGATCAGTGGTTCCGGCACCATCAATGCCAGCAGCCGTTTCCACGAATACAAGGAGCGGCTGAAAGAAGAAAAAGAGCTGATCATTTTCCGCGTGGTGCAGGAACTGATCAATAATATCCTCAAACACAGTAATTCCAGTTTTATCCACCTTACCCAGAATGTACATGCCGGTAAATTTTACCTTCGTATCCACCACGATGGCCGGGGACTGGTACAGGCCGATTTTGAAAAGCTGAATAAAAGCAATGTGGGCCTGGGCCTGAAAAATATCACGAGCCGCCTCCGGGTGGTGGACGGCAATATCAATTTTGAGAAGGATATTTCGCAAACTTATTACAAGGTCACCATCGAACTCCCCAAAGATGAACCGTACGAATAAACACAGCGGTATGGTTTGTACCCTGATATTTATTATTTTTACAAATCATCTGATACTATGGGAATCATCAAGGTAGCGATAGCTGACGATCATAAGATCTTCCGGAAGGGCGTCATCCTTTCCTTGCGCCCCTATTCCAACATTAAATTTGTTCAGGAAGCCGAGAACGGGGAAGACCTGCTGAACGGGCTGGCGGCCTCCGAACCCGATGTGATCCTCATGGACCTGCGGATGCCCGGCAAGGACGGCATTGAAGCCACCAAGGCAGTGAGCAGGCAATACCCCCAGATCAAAGTGCTTATCCTGAGCATGTACGAAGACGAGCGTTTTGTCTACCACCTGATGGAAAACGGCGCCAACGGCTATTTATTAAAAAGCGCCGAACCCCAGGAGATCCGCCGGGCCATCATGGAAGTACAGGAGAAAGGATATTACCTCAATAATTTCGTGAACCGCATCCTGCTCAAAAAATCCCATTCCCGCCAAAAAGTGGTGCCTTCCCTCAACAGTGAGATCACCCTCAGCGATAAGGAAAAGGACGTGCTCCGTTTTATCTGCATGGAATTCACGGCCGCTGAAATCGCCCAGAAAATGGAGATCAGCCCCCGTACCGTGGAAGCCATCAAGGACCGGCTGATGGAGCGGTTTGGCAGTAAGAACACAGCCGGGCTGGTATTCTTCGCCGTAAAGAACAACCTGATCGAATAAGCCGGGATAAGGGCCGTCACCAGGAAAGAAATTACGCAAACCCGGGAGCGTGACTGCCCGTTGTATCCGGCTGGCGTAATAATACAGGTTCTAAAATACTCTTCGTTATACCTTATACCGGGAGTAATCACTGTAAAACTAATGTTCAAAAGGTATTATTTACATCCCCAACTTAAAGACACCGGGGTCAGCATACAATCTCCGGGATTTCTCCTTCCACGATCAGCTTGCCGGCTGTTTTCGCCCGTATTTCGTCCACCGGTACTCCCGGAGCCCTTTCTACTAATTTAAACCCATCCGGCGTAATATCCAGTACCGCCAGGTCGGATACCACTTTTTTCACACAACCCACACCGGTCAGCGGCAGGGTGCAGGCAGGCAATAATTTGGATTCCCCCTTCGGATTGGTATGCATCATGGCTACGATGATATTGCGGGCGCTGGCTACGAGGTCCATGGCCCCGCCCATTCCCTTCACCATCTTGCCGGGTATCTTCCAGTTGGCAATATCTCCCCGCTCACTTACTTCCATGGCGCCAAGCACGGTCAGGTTTACCTTACCGGCCCGGATCATCCCGAAACTCATGGCGGAGTCAAAAAAAACAGAACCGGGTACCGTGGTAATGGTCTGCTTGCCGGCATTGATCAGGTCCGGATCCTCCTCTCCTTCAAAGGGAAAAGGCCCCATGCCCAGCAATCCATTCTCGCTTTGCAGAACCACATTCATTCCAACGGGAATATAATTAGCCACCAGGGTGGGAATACCAATGCCCAGGTTTACATAATATCCTTCTCTTAATTCCCGGGCGATCCGCCGGGCGATCTGTTCTTTCGTAAGCGACATAAGGTTAAAATTAGAAGATGAAACAAGCTCCGCTATTGGTCATCAGGCTTTCTTTCTTATTGTCCGTTGTTCGATCCTTTTCTCAAACTGCCCGCCTTTGAATACCCGGTGCACATAGATACCCGGTGTATGAATGCTATCGGGGTCCAGCCCGCCGGCCGGAACCAGTTCCTCCACTTCCGCGATGGTGATCTTCCCGGCCATGGCCATCAGCGGGTTGAAATTCCTCGCTGTTTCCTTAAAGACCAGGTTGCCTTCCGTATCCCCTTTCCAGGCTTTTACGAGGGCAAAATCCGCTTCAAAAGCCATTTCCAGCAAATAGGCTTTCCCGTTAAACTGCCGGACCTCTTTCCCATCGGCCACTTCCGTACCCACGCCAGCCGGTGTAAATACAGCCGGCATTCCGTATCCCGCCGCGAGGCAACGGGTGGCCAGGGTACCCTGGGGGATCAGTTCCACTTCCAGTTCACCACTGAGCAATTGTCTTTCAAATTCCGCGTTCTCCCCCACATAGGAAGAGATCATTTTCTTTACCTGTTTTTGTTTCAGCATCAGCCCGATGCCAAAATCATCCACGCCGGCATTGTTGGAAATACAGGTCAGCCGGCTGACTCCCTTTCGTACGAGGGCGGCAATACAGTTCTCGGGAATTCCGCATAAGCCAAATCCGCCCAGCATCAGGGTGGCGCCGTCGGGAATATCACGGATGGCTTCATCAGCCCCGCTCACAACTTTGTTCATGGTAAATGATTGTACAGTAAAAATAGCAACTTGATCTGATAACAGCCGGTGTGTCTGCGGGAAAGAATGAGCTGCAGATCCACCGGTCACTTCGCCGAATCGGCCGGGAAAAGAAGTTTGCCCGGTTTTTTGAGTTTATTCGTATCGGTCCGGCGGTTCAGCGTATCCATCAGGTCTTTCAGCAGCATGGGATGCGACCGGTAATAACGAAAACTTTCCCGGAACAGGTCCTGGGAGACCTTATGCAGTTTCAGCACCTTGCTGTAAAGTTCAATCTCCTGCTTTTTCTTGTCCAACGCCGTGTCTTTCACCACGAGGTAATTATTGATGAAAAGGTCAGCCCGCATGAGGTCCCAGAGCACGTCCTCCATCTGCTGCCGGCTGAGCAGTTTTGCCGGAACGGCTTCCTTTTTCTTACACCCTGAAAAAAGGGCCGCCATCATCAAAACCAGGAACAGGCCTTTTCTCATTTCAGGTCTTTATACAAATTGGAATTGGTAATATCGAGGCGGACCAGCAGGTCCCTGGCCCGGCTTTTCTGTTCATTTCCTGCTTTGCTGAAGATCTTTACCAGTTCATTGCCCTTGCCCTGGAAGAAAAGCTGCATGATCATGGAATTCGGATTCTCCGTATTAATGGTGTTCAGGAAATTAAGGCTGTTGATGATCCCGCTGCGTCCGGCTTCTTCGTTTTCAAAAAAAACATCCATGCCTGACCGATAGTAAGAATAGAGCACATCATGCATCAGGGCAAAGCGGCTGTTGTTCATATTTTCTGCCAGCCAGTAACGGTTCCGCAGGCCTTCGAAGGATTTCCACCCGGTAATATCCCGGCCGTCCGGCGCGTTATTCACGATATTCCAGGCTTTCTGGAAATATACATCCCCGCCCCGGAGGGCATACGAATCATAATCAAAGCCAAGAATGATATTCACATAATAGGCCAGGATAGCCGTGATATTGGCCGCCAGAGGATCATTCCCCTGCACCCGGTTCTCATTGAATTCGATGGGCTGGAATTCCTGGTACTTGAATAAAATATTATCATCCTGGAAATTCAGCAGGGGGGAATCATAGGTGGTATTATAAGCGGGCCGCGCGGCCTGTACCGTCATTTTTCCTTTAAAAATATTGCCTCCCATGTCCTGCTCGATTGTTATCAGGAAACTGCACTGAATTTTCTCCGAAGGCTGAAACACATCGCTGGTCCATTTGCGGCTGTTCAGGAAGTTGGTCAGCCCGGTTTGCAGGGTCTGGAATATCTTCTTATCCACCTGGGTGCTTACCTTACTGGTAATAACCGAGAGGCGGGCCTGGATCTCCTGGCCATGGCCCAGGGCAGCCAGCAGGACAAGGGGCAACAAAACCAATAATTTTTTACGCATAATGCAGGCGGATTAGAGTGTCAACGATATCAGCGGCCACTTCCTTCTTTGATTTGGTTTCAAAAGGGAATTCCCGGCCATCCCTGGTGAAAATGGTTATTTTATTCGTGTCCTTGCCAAAGCCGGCGCCGGGATCCTTTAATGAATTCAGAACGATGAGGTCCGCATTCTTTTTCTCCAGTTTTTCCCGGGCATTCATCTTTTCATTATCCGTTTCCAGGGCAAAGCCCAGCAACACCTGGTTATCTCTTTTGGTCTCTCCCAGGCTTTTCAGGATATCGGTTGTCTTTTTTAAATCAATACTGAACGACCCGACCGTTTTCTTGATCTTCCGGTCAGCCGTAACAACCGGTGTATAGTCGGCCACCGCGGCTGCCATCACCCCGATATCCGAAGCAGGGAACCGTTCCTGGCAGGCTTTGTACATCTCGGCAGCTGTCTGAACCCGGATTGTTTCTACTCCCGGCAACAAAATATCAGTTCCGGAGGGTCCCAGTACAAGGGTAACTGAAGCGCCCCGCCTTTGTAATTCTTCTGCGATGGCAATACCCATTTTCCCGGAAGAATGATTCCCGATAAAACGAACCGGGTCAATAGGTTCGTATGTGGGCCCGGCAGTTACCAGCGCCTTTTTACCCTGCAGGGGCCCCTGCTTAAATATATATTGCCGGAGGTAGTCGATTATCTGAGCTGGCTCAGCCATTCTTCCCTCGCCTGTCAAGCCACTGGCAAGGTCACCGCTGCCTACCGGTATTATTTTATGGCCGAAAGATCCCAGCCTTGCCAGGTTGGCCCTGGTGGAAGGATGCTGCCACATATCCTCATCCATGGCCGGGGCCAGTACAACGGGGCAGGTGGCAGAGAGGTAAACGGCCAGCAGGAGGTTATCACAGGCGCCCTGGGCCATTTTAGCCATTGTATTGCAACTAAGGGGAGCCACCAGGAAGACATCAGCCCAGCGGCCCAGCATTACATGATTGGACCAGCCCTGCTCATCGAACAACCCGCTCAGTACCGGGTTACGGCTGAGGGTGGCAAGGGTAAGCGGAGAAACAAAATCCCTGGCGGCGGGCGTCAGGATCACTTTTACTTCAGCCCCCTGCTTCACCAGTTCCCGGACCAGGAACACGGTCTTGTAAGCAGCAATACTGCCCGTAATTCCGACGATTATTTTTTTCCCTTGCGGCATGCTTTTTCAAAATTACCATTTACTTGCAAAAGGACATAGCAGGTACAGCAAATAGCTGTTAAAAAAAAGGCTGTATCAAATAGTCGATACAGCCCTCTATCAAGAATTCAGTCCGGGATCAGCTGAACAGTTCGTCATCCCCTTTGCGGAAATACACTTTGTCTTCCATAAATTCCTGGGTAGCCAGCAAGGCCGGGTTCGGCATCCTTTCATAGGCCCGGGAAATTTCAATTTGCTCCTTGTTCTCATGGATCTCCTCGAGGCTGTCTGTATGACTGGCAAACTCCTCCAGTTTATTGTGCAGTTCTTCTTTCAGGGAAATATTGATCTGGTTGGCCCGTTTGCCGACAATGGAAATTGATTCATATAAATTGCCGGTTTTAGCCTTGATATCATCAAGGTTGCGGGTTTCCACATTGTTGGTGATCCCGGCGCTAAGCTGGCGTCTTAATTTGCTCATTGTTCAGATTTTTAATATTTGACTGTGATAAATTTAAAAAGGATTCTGCTTCTTTTTTCAGTTTGCTGTCCGGGAAGCGGTCGGTGAATTCATAACACTCGTTGATCACCTGCTCAAAACGTTCTGCTTTTTTCTCCTCCACGCTCATTTCCGCGAAGCGGTAATAGGATTTAATGATCATCAGCTTATACTCATCCGCCTTCATCGACTCCGGGTAGGCATTCAGCAGTACGGAAAAAGCCACTCCAGCCGCCCTGAATTGCCCCAGGTCATAATACAACCGGGCGCTCCGGGCATCCTTCAGTTCCATTTTGGCCCGGCAGATATCAATGATCTCATTCGCCTCTTTGATGCGGGCTGAACCCGGGTGCGTATTAATAAAGGTCAGCAGCATTCCCATGGCCTTCACGGTATTGGTCTGGTCCAGTTCGGCCTTGGGCGATTGCTTATAAAAAGAATAGGCCCTCATGAAATCCATCTCTTCCGCCTTCGGGCTGTTGGGAAAGATCTCCAGGAAACTCTTGAATAAGTTTTCGGCGTTCATATAATCCGCCAGGTTATAGGCACAATAGGCATACTTATAATAAATGTCCTGGAACTCAGGGGTCGTCTTATAATAAGGCATAATATCCTCGTAAACCTGCTGGGCCTTGGTGTACTGCTTTTTTACAAAGAACTGCTCCGCCATCCGTAGTTTATAGGCCGGGTCCGGGTTTTTGAGCAGCTTGGTCATGCTCTTCCCGCAACTGCTCAGCAGGATGCCGGCCGCCACGATCCCGGTCAAAAGAAAAAGGAAAACGTTTTTTATACGGCTGACACGGTTTACGGTATAATTCATAAAGGAGTGCAAAGTTAACTGATAGCAGCAAAACTTACATAAAAAAGATAAGCGGCCAAAAACAGACCGTTAAGGTTAATATAAAGCTGTAACTGAAGCATTTAGCCTGTTCCAGGAAAAAATAACCCTCCCGGAATAATCCGGGAGGGTATCTATAAGCAAAAAGTAAAATCAATTAGTTCTTGCGGAGGTTGGGGTGAGGAGGCTCTACCCGGTTCGGTCCGTCTTCGCCCTCAGCCGCAGCACGCAGGTCAACTGTGTTGCAGTCGCCGCCTTCCTGGCCATAGTTGAAGATAAAACGATCCTGGCTGATTCCTTCTTTATCCACGAAATAGTTGATCACGGTATTTACATGATCCCAGCTCAACTGCTGTTCTTTCTTATTGGAAGAGCAATAGCCAACCACCACTACTTTACAGCTCGGGTTATTGCGCAATTTAGCGGCTACCGTAGCCAGTACGGCTTTTGAATCATCGCTCAGTTTGTTAGAACCAGCTTTGAAAGAAACGCTCGGTAACACACCCATTAAAGTAGCGCAATCAGTAGGTTCTTTTTTGAACAAACCGGGGCATTTTTCAGGATCCGGGCAGGGAACAGGGCACTTACCAACACCATCCGCATCAACCGGCTGGCAATAGGTCGGGGTGATCAGTTCTTTATCCTTACAATCAGGAACGCCGTCACCATCTGTATCCAGGCTTACCCCGTGAGAGTCAACCGGGCAACCCGCAGGGGTTTGTTCGCGGTCAAACTGATCGGTTACACCATCACCATCTGTATCAGGTAATACGGGTTTTGGCAGGCGCATCAGGCGGGGGTTGCGGATTTCGCTGTAGGCATAATCCAGGGGATTCAGCCACCACAGGGGTTCAACAGATTTCGCACCCAGGTTAATATTCAGACCCAGTGATAAATAGTTATAAGAATCGAAATCGCGGGTCAGGGTGGCATCTCCTGACGGGCTTTCCTGCCAGCGCTGACCATCCAGCAGGTCATCCTTTACGAATGTCCAGCGGTCTTCCAGGGCCAGGTTCAGCCGGCTGCTGAGTTTGAAAGCAATACCGGCACCCACAGTACCAGAAGGTTTGAATGTATTGCCGAATAATTTTGGACGACGGTCACCCTGATTCTCAGCATCGGTTTCGAAACTGCCATCCAGGAGTTTCTTCATGTTCTTGATGAAGTCCCGGCGGTTTTTATAGGCCGCCTGGTTGATCGAATTGAAATCATATTTCGCATTGTTGCGATCCTGATCCAGTGCATTCACTTTCGTATCGTAAACAGAACCGCCGATACCGGCAAATCCATAAATGTTGAATCCTGTTTTTGATTTGTGGAAGCGTACGTTGTTCAAAGTGATCACTCCTTCAAGGCTCAGGTCCTGAACCTTTGTCTTGTAATTGTAGAACACATGCTCATAAGCCCTGTCCCGGTCAGCCAGGTTACCGGTCCAGTGGTACACGCTGGAATACTGAGAAACAGTACTATTGGGGCCAGATGCCGTGTTAAACGGGGCAGAATACATTTGAGCACCAGAACCGAGGTTAGCTCCCCAGGCGGGGTTCTTACCAAAGTTTTCAGCCGCCCGGAAACTGTATCCTTTACCAATGCCATACAGGTACTCTAAACGCAGAGAGAAAATATATCCAAATGCTTTACGTACGTGCAGTCCAAAACCCGGAGAAACAAACTGGGCAGGAATATCACCACTTACCTGGAATAACCCGCCTTTAATACCAATTTCCCACTGGTTACGGGGTTTGGAAGGAAAATTATAAGTCCCGTTCAGAAATTCGGTATGCTGCGGCATCCTTTTCGCGGGAACAAGGGAAGAATCTTTAACGTCATAACTGGTACCCACCCTTTGGGAGAAACCGTAAGACGCCAGCAGACAGAGACTGACTGCCAGAAATAAGTACTTTTTGCTTGCCATAACTAAGGATTAAGATTTGTGAACAATGTCCTAAATAATACGCAAAAATATTAAATGAGCATTAAATACCAAATTTTTAAATCATTTATTTGCCCTTTTGCCCATTATTTTTCAATTACTTAGTCAATTTTCGGGCTTATTTTGTTGCATCAGCAAACAATTATTTTTTTGCCCGTAAATTGCTACTTTTTTGGTAATGCAACTACCCACCGAACTCATCCAGGACGAATTGAAGATCTTTGAACAACGGTTCAAAGAAGCCGTTCGCAGTAATGCCCCGCTGCTTGACCGCATTATGCGGTATGTGGTGAAAAGAAAAGGAAAGCAGCTGCGGCCCATGTTCGTACTCCTTTCCGCCAAACTCTGCGGACCGGTCAGGGAAGAGACCTACCGGGCGGCTTCCCTTGTGGAAATACTTCATACTGCGACACTTGTGCACGATGATGTGGTTGATGATTCCATGGAAAGAAGGGGCTTTTTTTCCACCTATGCGCTCTGGAAAGCAAAGGCCAATGTGCTGATCGGCGATTACCTGCTGGCCAAAGGACTGCTTTTATCCCTCGACAATAAAGACTACCGCATCCTTCATATTTTGTCGGATGCGGTTCGCAAAATGAGTGAAGGAGAATTGCTCCAGCTGGAAAAGGCCCGGAGCCTGAACCTCAAAGAAGAGATCTACTACGAGATTATACGTAATAAAACGGCCTCATTACTGGCTTCTGCCTGCGCGGCCGGGGCCTGGTCCTCCGGCCAGGACGAAGGCACAACCGAAAAAATGCGCCAATTCGGGGAAAAAACCGGTATGGCTTTCCAGATAAAAGACGACCTTTTCGATTATGCCAGTGAAAATGTGGGCAAACCCACCGGCAATGATATCAAGGAAAAAAAGCTGACCCTGCCCCTGATCTATACCCTGAATAACACGGATAAAGAAACCCGGAGAAAAATTATTTATATCGTCAAAAACAATAACCAGGATAAAGCAAAAGTGAAATGGGTAATCGATAAAGTGACCGAGACCGGCGGAATCCGCTATGCAACAGAGAAAATGATCGCCTATAAGAAGGAAGCGATCGATATCCTGCACAGTTTCCCGGAAAATGCCGCCCGCAAAGGCCTGGAAGATATGGTGCTCTTTGTGACCGACCGGAAATATTGACCCTGCGGCTTTAAACAGACTGAACGCCCCATGCAAAAAAGATGGAATATACCGGAAGCGGATGCAGCCAGGGTTTCCGCTTTACAGCAAGCCCTTAAAATCCATCCTGTGCTGTGCCAGATCCTTGTGCAACGGGGAATTGAAAGCTTTGACCAGGCGAAGGAGTATTTCCGGCCCCGGCTGGAAAGCCTGCACAGTCCCTGGCTGATGAAAGATATGGACAAGGCTGTGAACCGGATCCTCCACGCGGTCAGCCGGCAGGAAAAAATACTGGTATTCGGCGATTATGATGTGGACGGGACCACGGCCGTGGCCAGCATGTACCGGTTCCTGAAAAAATTTCACGCCCCCCTTGATTTTTATATTCCCCACCGCTACCGGGAAGGATATGGCGTCAGCCGGGCCGGTATTGATTTCGCCAAAGCAAACGGGTTCACCCTCATCATCTCGCTTGACTGCGGTATTAAATCGGCTGATCTTATCCGTTATGCAGCTGAACTGGGTATTGATTTCATCGTATGCGACCACCACCTCCCGGATGAAACCGTTCCCGATGCGGTGGCGATCCTGAACCCCAAACAAAAAGACTGCCCCTACCCCTTCAAGGAACTCTGCGGGTGCGGGGTCGGATTCAAACTGATGTGCGCCCTGGCCGAGCGGCTGCAACTGCCCGCTGACGCCGCTTATGAATACCTCGACCTGCTGGCGACTGCGATTGCGGCCGATATTGTCCCCATGAACGGTGAAAACCGGGTCCTGGCTTTTCACGGACTTATCAAAGCCAATAAAAACCCGAACTACGGTATTAAGGCACTGGCCTCCCTCAGCGGGCTTGTCAAAGAACTGCATATTACCAACCTGGTATTTATGATTGCCCCGCGGGTAAATGCAGCCGGGCGGATGGATGATGCGCGGAAAGCCGTGCAGATGTTCATAGCTGAGGCCGGGGCGGAAGCGCTGCACTATGCGGAACAACTGCACAGTGATAATACAGACCGGAAAGAAGCCGATAAATCGATTACCGAAGAGGCCCTGGCCAGTATCCGTTCCCATGATGATTGGATACACCGGAAATCCACCCTCGTATTTCAGCCGCACTGGCACAAAGGCGTGGTGGGCATCGTGGCATCCCGCCTGATCGAACATTTTTACCGGCCCACGATCGTACTGACCCGGTCCGGAAACTACGCCGCAGGCAGCGCCCGGAGCGTACCGGGCTTCAACCTCTACGAAGCCATCCATGCCTGCCGGGAACACCTGCTGGGCTATGGCGGGCATTTTGCCGCAGCCGGCATGACGCTGGAACTGGAACAGGTAGATGCTTTCCGGGAGAAATTTGAATCCGTCGTGTCCGCCAGTATCGACCCCAGCTTACTGATCCCGGAAATTAATATCGATGCGGAAATCACGCTAAAAGATATCCGGCAGCCCTTTTATGATATTCTCTGCCAGATGGAACCTTACGGACCGGAAAACCTCCGCCCTGTTTTCCTGGCCCGCCGGTTGCAGAATACCGGTTATTCCAAAATTGTCAAAGAAGAACATATCCGCTTTTCCTTAAAACAGGAAAATGTGATCCTTACCGGTATCGGCTTTGGTATGGCCGGTAAATTTTCCTTACTGGAACAATCACCCGTGGATGTGGTATTTACCATTGATGAAAACGAATGGAATGACACGAAATCATTGCAGCTGCGGGTGCTCGACTTCCGTTTATCTGAATAACCAGGCCCGCCGGCCGTTGCCATTTTCCCGCTTACCTTTGCTGCTGAAACTACTTGTATGAGAAGTCGGTTACCCCTCCTGCCCCTTTGTATCTTGCTCTTTATCGCCTTTACTACCCTGGCGCAAAGCAGTACTTCCACACTGGATGTGGTCAGCTGGAACCTGGAATGGTTTGGCTCTGCATCCGGTGGTCCCGCTAATGAAGACCTGCAGGAGGCGAATGCAAAAAAGATCATGCGCTACCTTGATGCAGACCTGTACGGCGTGGTTGAAGTGGTGGACAGCATGCGCTTTCGCCGCCTGGTGGATTCCCTGGGGAATACCGAATTCGGATACTTTATCTCCCCGTTTTGCAGCAACAATACCACCGGTACAGGCAATAGCTGGCTTTCGGGACAGAAACTGGGTTTCATTTACCGCAAATCCATCTTCAGCAATGTCAGGGCCCGGGGACTGCTGCGTACCAGTTCTGCAGCCTATACCAACTGGGCTTCCGGCCGCTTTCCATATATGTTATCGGCTACGGTTACCATCAACAGCATCAGTAAGGATATCAACTTTATCGTCATTCACGGAAAAGCGGGCAGCACGGGTAGTGATTACGACCGGCGCAGGGCCGGCGCCCAGGAATTAAAGGATACCCTGGATGTCCAGTTTGCCTCGGCCATTAATATTATTATCGGCGATTACAACGATGCACTGAACGGCACGATCTCCACCGGCTCGGGGCCTGAATCCTCGTACCAGCCGATCATTATGGACAGCACCGATGCGGATCATTATAAATCCATCACCCTGCCCCTGGGAGTGGCGGGGCAGAGCAGTATGATCAACTTTCCCAATGTGGTGGACAACCATGTGATCTCGAATGAAGCCACTCCTTTTTATGTGCTGCGTTCCGCCAAAATAAGAAATGATATAACAGCGGTGGTACCCGGCTATGTCACCGCTCATAATACCTCCGATCATTACCCGGTTTTTTCCAATTACAGCCTGGATGGAATTGTGACCGGGTTGCCGGTTGTATCGGCTGCTGAATTCGGCATCCGGGTTTCACCCAACCCGTTTGACGGAATGATCCGCCTCGCAGCAACCAAAACACTGGTCAATGTGCAGGTACGATTAGTGAATATGCAAGGACAAACTCTTCTCACTGTACCGGTGGGTTTATTGAGTGCCGGAACGGTGTATGAGACCCGGTTCCAGGAATTAAGCCGGGGCATTTATTTCCTGCAGGTGGAAACAAAACAGCAACGAACCGTGATTAAGCTTACGCACCTTTGAAAAGATACAAACTAATGACGGGCTTAGCTTTGAGCTGCGAGTTTCGAGCTGCGAGCCACGAGACCGATTGCTCATGACTAACTCCGGGCCGAAAACAACTATTTCCGACCGGAGTCTCACAAACGAATTTCCCGGGGTATTGAATGCCCCCGTGGACTCCGGGCTTATGTAAGTTCATATCCTGAACACCCCGGGTCCATGGTAATAGGCTACACTTATCAACTGCGAATTATGAGACCCGGCGCCGAAGCAGAAAGCTGCGAGTTTTGAGCTGCGAGCCACGAGACTGATAGTTCAATCTCCGGGGGCTGCAAAGTTCCAACAACCTTGAGAGCGACATTTGAACATAACGCTATAAAAAAAGTCCCGGCATGTGGCGCCGGGACTTTCTTTATAGCTAAACTTTTATTTACATCACAAGGATCGTGATCACGCCCATTTCTTTTTCCTGGCTTACCAGGTATGCCCGGTAAACTCCTTTGGGGAGTGTCGCGGGTATGCTGAAGGTCTGGTTGATGAAGGCGGACTGGATATTCATGTTCCACTGGTACACTCTTTCACCCTGGCTGTTGAACAGCAGCAATCCATAGTACCCCGGCTTAATTTCTTTCACCGTGATCCGCATCTCCGTTCCCTGTGCAACAGGATTGGGATACAAACGGAATCCCTCCCCGACAGACAGTACGGTAAAGGTCTGCTGCGTACCATAGCTTATACCTCCGCTATTCACCGCATAGGCTTTATAATAATAGGTGGCGCCCTGTACCAGCCCGTTTAACGATATGGTATAGCTGCCGGCAGCGATCGCTGTACCAGCCACCGGTGTACCGGTACCATTGGCAAACCCGTTCACCCCGCTTAATTCAATTCCGTAGCCGGTCACCGGGGAACAACCTTCAGCAGTAACCTGGCCTGCAACCACGGCAGACTGGGTGGTCAGGTTGCCGGCTGTTCCGGTTGCCACGGATGCCGGTGTATTTACCCCTGAGCCGCTGGCAGCCACGTTTACCGTGCTGGCAAATCCACCTCCTGCCACCGGGATATTTCCATTGTATGATTGAACCGCAGAGGGGCTGAACTTCACAAATACCTGCTGGCTGTACGTGCCACCTGCTTGTACCAGGCTCAGGGAGCTGGTATAGGTCCCGGCGGAAGTAACAGAAAAGCTGTACCCGGACAGGGGCCCTACATTAATATTGGCATTCGTCAGTAATTCCCCGTTAATGGTAAAGGAATTCGGGCCGGCCGTACTGTTGATACAAGCGGCGCCGAAAGCCGGCAGGGCCGTTGCGGTTAATAAAATGGGTACCGCCGGCGTGGTAAAGCTTTGCTGCGCCCCGTAGGCCGTACCGCCACTGTTGGTTGCCCAGGCCTTGTAATAATAAACCGTACTGGCGGCAAGACCACTGAGCCCTGCAGAAAAATCACTACCCGCCAGGTTGGACGCAGCTACTTGTGTACCTGTTCCGTCAGGGAAACCGTTGCTCGTGCTGTATTCAATACCGTAAGCAGTAACCGCTGAACAACCGGTGGCGGTGATACTCCCCGCTGCAGTAGCACTGTTGTAGGTAACTGCCGAGGAACTGCCTGTTGTAACACTCGCCGGACTGTCAGCCCCCTCTCCGGAAGCTGCCGCATCAACCGGGGCAGCCACTCCCCCTCCGGATACCTGGATATTCCCGTCATATACCTGGACGGCAACAGGATCAAATTTCACAAATACTTCCTGTGAAAAAGTACCCCCGGGCTGTACCAGGGTAAGTGTCGTTGTATACGTACCTCCCGCCGTCGTACTGTAGGTAAACCCGGCCAGGGCGCCGACTGTAATATCAGCAGTTGTAAGATTGGCCCCGCTGATGGTAAAGGAACCGGGACCGGCTGTTGTATTGATACAAACAGCGCCGAAGGCGGCCAGGGGAGTAACGGTAATCGTGGGGTCAGGACTGGCGGTCGTAAAGGATTGCTCTGCCCCGTAGCTGGTCCCGGCTGCACTCGTCGCATAGGCATGATAGTAATACACAGTAGCCAGGGTAAGCCCGGTAAGATCCGAGCTGAAATTACCACCTGAAATATTGGTTGAAGCTACCGCCGTACCTGTTCCATTGGGGAAACCGGCCGTGGTACTGTATTCAATTCCGTAAGCGGTTACGGCGGAACAACCTGCTGCCATAATCGTACCGGCAACTGTTGCCGATGTTTGGGTAATGGCGCTGGCGGCCCCACTGGTAACAGCAGGCGCTAAATTGACTCCGGCACCTGTGGCGGCAGCATTGACACCCGTTGCGGCGCCACCGCCTGCAACTGCAATATCTCCATCATAAGACTGAACCGCCACCGGGTCAAATTTCACAAATACATCCTGTGAAAATGTCCCGCCGGGCTGTGTCAGCGTCAGCGTGGGCGTATAGGTACCACCTGCTGTGGTTGAATAAGTAAATCCCGTTAATGCGCCGACCGTTACATCCGCGGTGCTCAGGTTGGAACCGGCAATGGTAAAGGAATTCGGGCCGGCTGTTGTATTGATACAAACATTCCCAAAAGCAGCCAGCGGGGAAGAAATGGATAAGGCCGGGGGAACAACCGAAGAAGGTGTTACCGATGCCCAGGTTGTACCCACCCTGATCTCATCCACTTCAACAAAGGGGGTATTGGTGGCATTGTCCTGGCGCAGGAAAACTTTTTGCACGCTGGTCAGGTCCGTACCCACTGCAGCAATGGCATCAGCCGCCGGTTCAGCCGCGCCCGGCACCGCGTTGATCCATATCTTACCCACATCATTGCCTGCACCGGCAATCATTTCATAAGCCCGGACTATAAAATAAGAAGTAGCGGGATCATAGTCACCCGGGAGCCAGCTGACAGCAGCTGCTGTAGTACGGGTCGCTATCCCGATCTTATATTTCCCGGCTGTGGCGCTCAGCTTTAACCATACCGTTGCGCCGAAAGTGGTGGAAGTGGCCGCATCACTGAACCCGGTAAAATAACCGCCGGTTGTGCTCAGCCCGCCCAGGGCAGATACATTCAGGATAAAAGAACTGTACACGGTCCCCGAGGTCTGGGAGGTAAACGTAGTATAGTTATCGGAACCACTGCCATCAAATTTTATCCTGTTGCCGGTTGAGGCCGCCAGCCCGGTATAAGACAAACTCCCTGCTTCAACTAATATGGAATCCCCGGTATTGATCCGGACCCACTGGCCGGCGCTTTGTGTATAAATCCCATTGGCCGGGTCGGGCGTATAGTTAAATGGTTCATGCAACAATAATTGTCCCTGTACGGTAACCACCCACATCGCCATGAACACGAATAATAAATATTTTTTCATACTATTTGTCGTTTGATACTTTATTAATTCAACTTATCAGTTCCAGCTAAATTTCACATCATCAATCCCCGTGGAAGGCCGGTTGCCGCTCCCCGTTGTATTTCCGAGCGCCACGATCCGGATCCATATTTTCTGGCTGATATTATTCAGCGCAGATCCAAAACTCACTGTGACCGGGGTACTGGCAAACATCCCCGGACCAAAGCTGGTGCTAAGGGTGGCAGGGCTGGTCGTAAGGGTTGTAAAACTTACGGGGTTATCCCCGATCGCATAATCTACTTTCCAGGTAGTGGTACGCCCTGCAGAAGAACCCGATCCGTCCAGTGACTGCAGCAGGAACTCCAGTTGCAGGTTGCTCTTGCCGCTTGTATTGGCCAGCTGGAAAGCAAAGGCATAGCCAGGATCTCCCCCAACGGATGCGGTACCCGTTTGCCGGGCGCCCAATGCCCGGTTGGTGGAAGCATTTTGTACCGTACTGCTTGAATTGAAGGCAAGGCCGGTGGCCGAGGCGAAATTTTTGAAACCAAGACTGGTCTGGTTCCAGGCAGTGGGCGTATTGAAATTGGTATTGTACACCGTGGCCTCATTACCGATAAAGCCGCTGCTGGCCTCCTGTTTTACATAAACACCTGCCGGCAGGCCCGCTGTACCGATATTGTCGAAATTAATCACGAAGGGCGAACTGCCGCTAAGACTGATCTGGCCGTCACCGGAAGCCGTGGGACAACGGGGATTGTTAAACCGTACATCGGTGGTGTCCCGGATGGTCAGCTGTTTGGTAGAACCAAAGAATGAATAGACCGCAATGATCTCTCCATTTCCCTGGGAAACCGGCAAAGTGGCAAAATTGCTGTAATTGCTGCTGCGTAAGGTAATCTTGTTTGCCGCCAGGTTGGAGCAATCCTGTATAATGCGGTTACCAGAAGCTGCATCATCCGCATACGCTTTAGAACGGTCAGCAGAAGAAAACTCATAGCCGGCCAGTTTGATGAGGGTGCTTACATATTTGTCCTGTAAGCTGGTGGTCAGTTGTGAAACAGTAACCAGTTTCGGAACCAGGGGCTGGTTGAGTGCGCCTTTGATGATATGCTGATCCTGGAGGTTTGCTGCGAGCAAGGTCACCCCGCCCTGGTTAATATACGGCGTGTCCACCCCTCCGCCAAACTGCAGGGTGCCGTTATATTGCCCCAGGTAGAGCCCTTTCAGTTTTACATACAATTTTCGGCCCACCGGGTAATTATTAAAATGGTTGCTGCCCGCCAGGCGAAGCAATACCCCGCCGGTGGAATCCTGGATCGCGATCTGCTGGTAATAATTCCCGCTTTTATCATCACAGGATACCACGCCTTCGATCACGGCGTCATCCGTAATGGCCACCGGCACACCGGATGTATAACGGGCCTTCACGTCCTTAATGCTGGTATTGGCCACGATACCCGGCTCCCCGGGAAGAGGGGGCTCCGTAAATTTTTTCTGGCAGGAGATGATAAACAAACCGGCAGTCAGCAGCAGGGCGCCCCGGCTTATCCATTTATTTTTCAGATTCAGTTGCATAAAAATATTTTTGATCATTCGTTTAATAACTATTGAATATCGGCCGCAGTCCGGATCCCGATCTGCGTGCTCGTGTTATAAATGGACACATAACCGGTAACCGATGTGCCGCCGGTGTTTACGGTTATACCAGAAGCGGTCCGTACAAACATGGACAGCGTACCCGTGGCATCTGTTACGTTGTACGTCACCCCCGTGGCATTAGAGGAAGCCTGGGTAATGGAGGTTACACCCACAATCTTAACGAGGGAGGAAGCCCAGCTGTTCTTATTGGCTATGATATCCGCCACGGTGGCGGTTCTCGGGGTGATGCTGATCGCACCGCTTACCTGGGTAATATTGGCCTGGGGGATACTCATCAGTTCCAGGTCGCCATTGTACAGAGTGAATTTCCCGCCACCCGAAGGATTGATATCCAGCACGGCCCCCATGGGATATACCGGCGAACCGATAACGGTGTAGAGGTAAATACCGGCGCCGCTTTCATCCTGCAGGCGGTACACACCAGATGCTTCATTGGTATTATTGGAAATGACCACTCCCCGGATCCGTTTGGTACCGGTCGGGATCAAAAAATCCCCGGTGCCGGGATACAGGGCCCTGAAATCCGCAAAGCTCATATAGTCGCCGGGTCCCAGGGGATCGGGTCCGGTTGGCCCGATGGGCTCCTTATCACAGGAAACAAACAGCACGGCAAAGACCAGTATGGAGAGTGTATGTTTTATTTTTCTGAATGTCATAAAATTATTTTTAAACTCAGTTAAGTTCAGGTTATTAAAAGCGTAAGGTCATGCTGGCAAAGAAATTCACCCCATAGGCATAATATAATTTCGGGGGAAATTTGCCAACCTGCACCGGGTCGGTGGAAGACAGTTGCGCCGCATAACGCAATTGCTCAAACCCGCCGGTAACAATATCCTGGCTGTTCAGGATATTATTTACCCCCACGTTAAATACCAGGTAGGTCGGTTTTTTATTCACCTCAAAATCCTTCGGCAGTTTCCAGGAATAGCCGCCAAAGAAATCAAGGGTGTATTGTGCATCAAACTTTGTCTGGTTGAAGATCTCATTCCAGGCATCGCTTTTCTGCTCCACAAACTGCAGGGCATCCCAGGTTCGGCGCAGGGGATTCATACTGAGGTAGGATTTATCAAAATAATTACCGGTAAGGCTGATAAACCAGAATTTGGGGGACCGGTAGTTAAGGCCCAGGCTATAGGCTTCCATCGGGGTGGAAGGGAGCCTGAAGTTTTCCGCGTAAATAAGCTGCCTTCCCAGAACGGAAGCGCTGTTATCCACGGTCACGGTCGCATTTTGCTTACTGTCGTAGTAGTAACGGCCAAGAGCAGCCGCCGCATTCACGGTAAGCGTGGAGCTCAGTTTGGCCTCGATGCCGAATTCCCCGCCGAAGTGCAGTTTATCAATCCCGTTGATCGCATAGTTTACAAAATTCTGTTTTTCGTCATGGTAGAATGACATCACATCCAGTCCATCCTGGAAACGGGTATAATAACCACTCAGCCTGATCTTGAATTTGGGCGCATTCATGAGATAGCCGCCTTCCATGGTCTGGATGATCTCACTCTTTACATTGTCCTGCTGGCTGTTCCGGGTACGGGGAGATATATATACATTCTCGAAATAAGGAGCGCGGGTCTGGTAAGCGCCGTTGATAAAAACATAATTCCGCCCGTCGATCTTGTAGGTTACACCGCCTTTCACGGCATAATCGGTAAACGTGTTGACCGTTCCCTTTCCCTTTGAATTATCGGGGAACAGGCCATTGCGGGTATTACCATCCCGGTGAAACTGGGTATAGGACAGGTTACCGGCCAGGAAGAAATCCACTTTACTGAACCGGAACAGGCCCTGGGCCCATCCGGCAACGCGGGATACATTGATATTATAGTCATATCCGAATCGATCTCCTTTATAAAGGATCCGGTTGGGCTGGTCGAGATCATACTGGTTGGCAGCGTTATCTACCGGGTAGTCCCTTTCCGCAAACTGGTTCACATTTACATAAAATTGCCCGCCAAGCAGGTCATCCACTTTTTTGTAGTAATGATTGTTCTGCTGCTGGTAAGAAGCCCCGGCGGTGAAATCAATAAAGTCGCTGAATTTGGTGTTGAGCACGGAGTTCACATTGAAGCGGGTCGTGTTGATCACCCTTTCTTCAATGATATAACGGGAACGGAGACCGCTAACATTGTTACCGGGGATACCGTTGGCATCTGCAATCGTGGCATAACTGGCCCGGTTGACATTATAGAGATTCTGCCAGTTGATCTGTCGGTAACTGATATCATTCTTCATCAGGTCGTAGAGCTGTTGCCCCTGTGAAGGGTCGGTGGAACTGGCCCAGGTGGAAGTATAACTCGGCAGGTAGCGGTAATAATCCGGGCGCGGATCCGCCGCATTGTACCAGTCAAATGCGGTTACACTCCGGTTCCCAAAAGAATAACCGGCCGCGGTGGTCAGTGTGGTCTTATTATTAATACGGTAATCATGGGTCAGGATCAGCACCGGCTGGTGGGTTTTACCGATACTGGCATTTCTTTTCCTGCCATTCTGGTAACCCCAGTTGGGATTGTAATAATTGGTGCCTGCGAGGTCCAGCATTTCCTGGACCGCTGCCCCCTGGCGCCCGTTTTCTGTTGGCGCGCCAAAAGCGGTCAGGGACAAGAGGTGTTTTTGATTAATGCGTTTGTCCACCGCCGCGAAATAACCCCAGCCATCATAATAAGTGCCGGGCACATAGCCTTCCCCGGCCCAGCGGCGGCTGCCGCTCAGGGAAAAAGCCCATCCTTTTTTGCTGATCCCCGTGGAATGGGTCAGCATGATCCGGTTATTATAATTCCGGTTGGATGCCGCATAACTGATGCTGGTTTGCGCCCTTTGTTTGCTGGCCCTCGAATCAATATTGGTATTGCCGCCGATATCGCCGAATGTAAATGTGTTGTTACGCAATCCCCAGGAAACATCCCGGTTGCGCATCACATCATTCAGGCCGCCCCATAAACCGAATGGCGTAAACCCGTTGTCGAGGTTATCCATGGGGATACCGTTCATGTAAGTGCTGAAAAGATCATTGTCATATCCGCGGATCCGGAACCGGACCGCGCTGAAATTAAAAGAAGCGGCGGAATAAAAAGGATCCCTCCCGGCTGTCAGCAGGGAAGAAATATTCTGGTTGCCGCCATCACCGAGGTCATTTTCATCCAGGGAAACCGTGGGAATATTATCCAGTACCCCGTCTTTTGCATCATCAATGATCGTAGTGTCTTTCTTTGCTGTGGAATCAACCTGTGCAGCAGTCACGAAGGTGACACAGAGCAGGAGCAGTAGCAGTTTGGTTTTTAGCATGACATATTTTTTAAACGAAAAACAAAATTAGTGAGTATATACCTGGCATTATAAAAAAAGTATAAACACATAATAATTTATTAACAGGCAACGATGTCTTTTTTAATATTCCGCGCATGCAATGTTTCAGTATGTTTGTATTCGTTATACCCATGATATGAACAGAATCACCATCGTATTTTTCCTGTTGATAAGTTGCATTTCCCTGTCCGCCCAGAAAAAAGAATACAAAAGCGCGGTCATCGCTTTTTATAACCTGGAAAACCTGTATGATACGGTGGACAACACGATGACCAATGATGAGGAGTTTCTCCCGAAGGGTGACCGGAATTATGGAACGGCGATTTACCTCAACAAGCTAACTAAACTCGCTACTGTCATCTCGCAAATCGGCACCGAACTCAACCCCGACGGGCCGGCCATCCTCGGCGTGGCGGAAGTGGAAAACGATACCGTACTCAATGACCTGGTACATCAGCCATTGCTCGTCAAAAAAAATTATAAAATCGTTCACTACGATTCAAAAGATATCCGGGGGGTGGATGTAGGGCTTTTGTACAACCCGCTTTATTTTACCGTAGAAGCCAGTGATAAATTATTTGTACCCTTGCCCGGAGGTTCCAAAGACGCTTTTTTTACGCGGGATATTCTTTGGGTAAAGGGCAAACTCGGGGGAGAGACGATACATATTTATGTCAACCACTGGCCCAGCCGCAGCGGCGGGGAGGCCCGGAGTGCGCCGGCCCGGAATGCCGCGGCACAGGTATGCCGGCACCATATGGATTCCATTGCCAAAGAGGAACCCGGGGCCAAAGTGATTGTAATGGGTGACCTGAATGATGATCCCATTAACGAGAGTGTGGCGGGAATTATCAACGCAAAGGGGAAAATAAAGGATGTGCGCCCGGGTGGAATGTTCAATCCCTGGGTGGAGCTCTATAAAAAAGGGATCGGCACCCTGGCCTACCAGGACGCCTGGGGTTTATTTGACCAGATTCTTATTTCGGCGGCCTGGCTGAATAAGAACCAGCCGGGTTTCTTCTATTACCAGCAACATATCTTTAATAAAGAATACCTCGTGGAGAACCAGGGCCGCTATAAAGGATACCCGATGCGCACCTGGGACGGGAATACCTACCGCGGGGGATACAGCGATCACTTCCCCACTTACCTGTTACTTTTAAAGGAAGTGCAGCCGGCCAAAAAAGGATTCTGATTTAAACAACTCGTATTCAGCCATTTATTCAATAAATGGCGCAGCCGGAATTCCTGAAATTTACAGGGAACCGCTTTACCGATTCTGGCTGGAAACTCCTATCTTTGCCGCCCCAAATCTGTATTCGCAGATTCTTTCCGCCCTGCGGATTGTCCAATGGGATAAATCGAATTTAATAACCAAAAAAACAGGTAAATGAACAATTACGAATTGATGGTGATTTTTACCCCTGTTTTGAGCGATGATGAGTTCAAAGCTGAGCAGAAGAAATATGCGAAGCTGGTAACCGATGCCGGTGGCTCTGTCGTGGCTGAAAACCCCTGGGGACTGAAATCACTTGCGTATCCGATCCAGAAAAAGACAACCGGTCTGTACTGGGTATTGGAGTACACTGCGCAATCCGACTTCAATGAGAAGCTGAAAATCCAGCTTCTGCGTGACGAGAGCGTGCTCCGTCATTTATGCACTAAACTCGATAAATACGCCGTCGAGTACAATGCCAAAAAGAAAAGTGGTGTAAAAACAGGAACCGAAAAAGCAGTGGAGGCTTAATCAGATGGCAAAAAATGAAATAAAATACCTGACCGCCATTAAAAGCGACAAACGCGTTAAGAAATTCTGCCGCTTTAAAAAATATGGCATCCGCTACATCGATTATAAAGATGTGGAGTTCCTGAAAAAGTTCCTGAACGAGCAGGGTAAATTACTGCCCCGCCGCCTGTCCGGTAACAGCCTGAAATACCAGCGCAAGGTTTCCGACGCGGTGAAAAAAGCCCGCCAGATGGCTTTATTGCCTTATGTAACAGATCTTTTAAAATAACCTCACCCTAATCCCGTATGTACGGGTGACAGTCCTGCTGAAGGACTGGGTTGGTGAACAAAAAGAAAACAATGGAAGTAATATTAATTCAAGACGTAGATAACCTGGGCGGTGTGAATGAAGTGGTGAAAGTAAAGAACGGCTATGCCCGTAATTACTTGTTGCCCCGCCAGCTGGCCGTGGAGAACAGTCCCAGCAACAAGAAGCAACTGGAAGAACGTTTAAAGCAGGTGCGTAAGAAAGAAGAAAAAATGCTGGCCGAGATCAACAGCGTAATCGCCAAACTGAACGAAGCGCCCATTAAACTGGGAGCCAAGACCGGTACCAGCGGTAAAATTTTCGGAAGCATTACCTCCCTGCAGCTGAGCCGTGCGATCCGTGAACAAAGAGGTTATACGATTGACCGGAGAAAGATCACGATCCCGGAAGATTTAAAAGAACTCGGTACGTATAAAGCGACTATTGATTTCGGCAGCGGTAAATCCACTGAGGTCGAGATTGAAGTGGTGGCTGAGTAAGAAGGCTAATAGAATAGCTATTAGCTTTTAGCTATCAGCCTTTAGCTGAGAGACCGGTAGTTCGATGGCTAACTCCGGGGCCGGAAGCTCCCCAATTCCAGAAAGTGACCATGTGAATGTAACATAACATCGTTCAAAGCCCTCCCCGGAGGGCTTTTTTCGTTAAATTGATCTTACCAATTCATTATCAGCTATTTAACCGACCTATACCCCGGTCAAAGAAAAAATATTACCCGGACATGAAAAAATCCGTTATTTTGTCTTGCTTTTGGTGCTCTTTCAGTTTTACAAGTCCTGAACGATTCGAGAAACGGTAGAATGTTCATTGGGTACTGTTACTGTTGACACTTTTATTTTTAAAAAATCTCAAAATGAACATTTACGTAGGAAACCTCAGTTGGAACCTGAAAGATCAGGATTTATCTAACCTTTTTGCAACACACGGCGAAGTATCTTCCGCCAAGATTGTTACCGACAAATTCACCAACCGCAGCAAGGGTTTTGGGTTTGTTGAAATGCCGAACGACGACCAGGCCCAGGCCGCTATTGCAGCGTTGAATGGCACGGAAGTCGATGGCCGTAACATTGTCGTAAACGAAAGTCGTCCGAAACCCGAAGGTGGCGGCGGCGGCGGATTCAAGAAAAGAAGCTTCGGCAGCGGCGGCGGTGGCGGCTACAAAGGCGGCAGCGGCGGCGGATTCAAAAAAGGCGGCGGCGGATTCAACCGCGACCGTGGCGGATACAGCAACGATTATTAATACATCAGCCTTTGAATAAATTGAAAGTCTGGTCAGTTGTTGACCAGACTTTTTTTATTTATTGAATATTACGGACAGCCAGGGCATTTACAATTCTTCCAATATGGGTTGATCAGCCCCGTGAAAATTTCGAAAAAACTAAAAATTCCTAACAGCCTGTAAACCGGCATCCATATATCCCTGCATCCGGCAAAACCAGCCAGTCCTTATCTTTTTCGTTTTCAACAGCTTGTCGATCCGGCCTGTAAGAGTCTCCCTTTAGTTCTCCCAAGTTTCCCCGGCGCGCTTCAATAGTTATAGAGACTTCTCCATACCATGGTATAGATTGAGACGTACCATGTTCGGGGTTAAAGCGCATCCATGCGCTTTAACCCCGAACATGCCCTGGAGATGGCACGGCGATGGTATTGGGAAGGTATATAGGAAGCAGGTAAGGGACATTATGAGCAACGAGCTTTGAGTTTCGGGCCTCATCCAATAATTAAATGTAATTGCCACTACCTGATCTTACAAATAACGTGAATTTTGCCGGCTCCATTGTCCGTAGTGTTCTCCTTACTCTTCCTAAAAAAAGAAAACTGTATCGGCTGCTGGCCTGAGCCTGTGGCTCAGGTCCGTCATAACAAGCTCAAGAAAAAATTCTATCTATGATAAGCCTGCTTTGTCTCCACCATGATAATCCCGGACACCGCTGTATTAATAATGTTCCGGTCTTTCCACGATTCCTGCATTTCCCTGCTATTTGTAGTGTTCTCATTTCTCTTCCTAAAAATAAGTAAATTGAACCGACTGTTCCTGATGGTGCTGGAACACTTCAAACAGCGGGGACCTGAGCCACAGGCTCAGGCCAGCAACTTTACTGTTGAAGGGGCGGGAACACTACAGACAGCTGGGCAGAAAGAATATCAAAATCCAATAAATCCAATATAATTGAATTGATAAAAATCAAGTTCTTTAAAACTGGCCAACATGCGCCCAACAACCGCATTTAACTCTATATCAATAATAAATTTACATAAGTATGTATTTGCTTCCTGGCCTCCAAATAAATACAAGTAGATGTATTTTTCATCAGGTGACAAAAAAGCCTCTACTGGATTTTTTGCATAATATTTCTCACATAAGTTCGGGAAAAATAAATCTGAGAGCAAGCTTTTATCGACTGTATGTTTTTCTTGATTTATTGTAACTGAAAACTCAGCAATTTGTGTTACCTTATTTGTATCATAAATAAACCCATACACAGGCCTCCCTCCTATGGTCTTAACATATCGAAAATCGTACTCCATAGCTCTGATACCTGGAAGATTAGTTGAATCATACTCAATATCTCCTAAATATTCTATCCCCTTTTCCACTACGCTTATATTGATCTCTAAAGTATCCTTTCCCTCAAATGACAATTTCGCTACTCCTGTTCGCAATACCAAGCTTGAAAACTTCTGAAGATAATTTCTATTAGAAATATGACTCCATAAATTACGACTATTCGAGTATTTATGTATGATATGGTCAATAAGAAAAGTATCAGTACAACAGCTATCCCGATAACCAAGGCGAGCACTCTTCCTGAGAGTTTCAAATGGAGCTTTGATGTCAGACTTAATTAAAGCATACTGCTTTTCAAATTCCACCTGGCCATATATAAAATTTGATTTAACAAATATTGATAGAATAAACAATCCCAGGATAAACCCTTTCTCTGCTTTTTTCATACTACTTTTTTGTATACTTAACGGACCATTGGTAATAAAAGTATCAGATTCCTTATAATGATACCCTGCTGCCCGAAGTATTTGCTTTTCTTTTCCTAAAATAAGAAAATTGCACCGACTGTTCCTGAAGATGCTGGAACACTACGAACAGCGGGGAACATATCCGGCTTTGTCTCCGGAAAGCAATGTCATTAAGTTTGGAGATTACGCAAATCGATGGGAGTGATCCCCTGCCTGGCGGGGGCCGGCTGTGCCATTTGTAAGATTCACTATGGCTGACCCACTTCCCCCGCCAGACGGGGGACAATGCACATTTCCTCATTTCAATTGGCGTAATAATACAGGTTCTAAAAATATTTCTTATTACCCCTTCTTTACTTCCCTTAACTTATGAGTTGCCGGGAACTATGCGGTCAGGACATCCGGGCCGTAACGGATTGGTAAGGAGCCGAAGTTTTTAGAGGCAGAACGAGCTCCGCAGGAACAAAAAAAGGCCGCCAAATGACGACCTCTTTCTATTTATATACATTTTCAACAACCCACATTTATTCCTTTTTCTTTACACTCCCGGCACCGGATACCCGCTGATTAACCGTGGCATTCCCTTTATACCGTACATCGGCCGCACCCGACACCTCCACATCCAGCTTCACACTCGCAAATACCTCCGCATTACCAGCCCCGGAAATATCCACATTCACATTTTCCGCCATCAGCTCATAACATTTTATATCCGTACTCCCGGAACCATCCACCCGGAGATCCCTGGTCTCCCCTTTCAGCGTTACCGACCCCGCCCCGCTGATGGTAACATCCACTTTGGGGGCATTGATCTCTAACTTGGTATCGCAGGCGCCGCTTAGACTGACCTTCAGGTTCTCCGGAGTTGTTATTTTGTTTTCGCTGATAATATCGCAGGCGCCCGAAGCGCTGAAACGGGACAAATCTGGTCCGCTGACATAGACCCGGACAGAACGGGTCGGGCGCAGGTTGACCCCGCTCCGGGGATGGATTTCCAGCATATTCCCATCCGTTCCCACTTCTACATATTGCTGCAGGTTTTCATCGGCCTCCACTCTTACCGACCGGACTGAATCCTGGCGGACATACACATCAATGGCCCCGCTCACGCGGACCCCGTTAAATGATTCCACCGTCCGGTTCTCCGTCCTTATTTTCCCGTTCCCACGGACTTTACGGCCAAAAAAATCCTGGCAGGAACTCAGGACCACCAGGGATGCCAAAAGCAAAACAACTGTACGTTTCATAAAAAACTGTTTTTTTCCGATACCGAATATACTACCCTTTGACAGGTTTTCCTTCAGTTTGACGCCCCCGGGAATACCGGGGTTACAGCCACCCGGTATTTCCCGGCTTTTACAGCCTCCTTCCCAGCCCGTTTTCTTTACCTTCGCAGCACTATGACTGAAAAGATACTCATCCTGGATTATGGATCGCAATACACGCAACTGATTGCCCGGGCCGTCCGGGAAGCCCATGTGTACTGCGAGATCATTCCTTATCACAGATCCTTTGCGTTTGAACCCGGCCTGAAAGGGATCATTCTTTCCGGCTCCCCCTTCTCCGTCAACGAGGAAAAAGCGCCGGACACCGATATACAGGAACTGATCAGGCAGGTGCCCGTACTGGGTATTTGTTACGGGGCCCAGCTGACCGCCAAACGATTTGGGGGCCTGGTGGCCAAAAGTGATAAAAGAGAATATGGCCGGGCGATGCTGCAGCAGAAAAAAGAGGATCCCCTTTTCCGGGAGGTATCCCCCCTCAGCCAGGTTTGGATGAGTCATAGTGATACAATCAAACAATTGCCGGAGGGTTTCGAATTATTAGCCGATACGGAAAGTATTCCCGTTGCGGCGTTCCGGAAGACGGGGACTGAGACAAAACCCCTTTACGGGGTGCAGTTTCACCCCGAAGTTTACCACTCTACAGAAGGAAAAAAGATATTGCGCAACTTTTTAGTGCAGACCTGCGGCTGCAGCCAGGACTGGACCCCGGCGCATTTTATCACCGATACCGTGAAGGCGCTGCAGCAGCAAATCGGCGACCGGAAAGTGATCATGGCCCTGAGCGGCGGGGTGGATTCCACTGTCGCAGCCACACTTATTCATAAAGCCATCGGCGACCGGCTTTCCGGGATATTCGTGGACAACGGGGTATTACGGAAAGATGAATTTGAATCCGTTTTGCAGACCTACGGCCGCCTCGGGCTGAATGTAAAAGGCATTGACGCGAAAGAACATTTCTATACCAAACTGGCCGGCAAAACTGATCCCGAAGAAAAAAGAAAAATTATCGGCAGCCTGTTCATTGATATCTTCCAGGAAGAAGCAAAAAAAGTGGAAGGTGTCGGGCTGCTGGGCCAGGGCACCATTTATCCGGATGTGATAGAAAGCATGTCCGTACACGGCCCATCCGTTACGATCAAGTCGCACCATAATGTGGGCGGGCTCCCGGATCACCTGCACCTTGAACTGGTGGAACCCCTGCGTTCCCTGTTCAAAGACGAAGTACGTAATGTTGGACGTGAACTGGGTATCCCGGCTGAAATGATTGACCGCCACCCCTTCCCCGGCCCGGGACTGGCCATCCGGATCCTGGGTGAGATCACGGAAGAAAAGGTACGGTTATTGCAACAAGCCGACCAGCTTTATATAAAAGCACTGAAAGATAACAATCTCTATGCAACGGTCTGGCAGGCCGGCGCTATCTTACTCCCGGTTAAAAGTGTGGGCGTGATGGGTGATGAGCGGACCTACGAATACACCGTGGCGTTAAGGGCGGTAACCAGCGTGGATGGCATGACGGCCGACTGGGCGCACCTGCCTTACGATTTCCTGGCCAATGTGTCGAACGAGATCATCAATAACGTGCGGGGCATCAACCGCGTGGTCTATGATATCAGCAGTAAACCGCCGGCCACTATCGAATGGGAATAACTGAATGAATAAAACAGAAATATGAGGATTCTTCTTTTTGTGCTGATCACCCTGTCCTTCCTGGTCAATACAACCAGGGCGCAGGAGCCGGCACCCGTTTACAAGATCGCCATTTTCGCCCCCCTGTACCTGGATTCGGCCTTTGATGATCAGTCTGAATACCGGTATGCCAAAAACGTCTTTCCCAAATTTATCAACCCGGGACTTGAATTTTATGAAGGCGCCCACCTGGCGCTTGATTCTTTAAACAGTGAAAAGATCAGCCTGGAAGTTCATGTTTTTGATACGCGGTCTGCCAAAGAGAGTATCCAGCAGCAACTATCCGGCCCCGCTGCCCGGAATGCCAGCTTGCTGATCGCTTACTGCAGCTCCGCGGAGGTGAAAATATTTGCAGATGCCGGGCTCCGGAATAATATCCCGGTGATCAATGTCAACCTGCCCAATGACGGCGGTGTTACCGGGAATCCTTTTTTTGTAATGCTGAACTCCACCCTGAAGACCCAGTGCGAAGGTATTTACCGTCATATCCAGAAATATTATGCGCTGGACCGGCTGATCGTGTTCCGGAAAAAAGGAATGCTGGAAGACCGGGTCCGCTCCTATTTTGACGACTATGGAAAAAACACAGCCGGGATCCCTCTCAAACTGACCTATGTTGATTTAACCGATAGCTTCACCCTGAACCAGCTTGTTCCCTACCTCGATACCACCCGGCAAACCTTATGTGTGGCCGGCAGCCTGGATGAAAATTTCGGCAAAAGACTGGCCGCGCAACTGGCTTCCCTGAAAAAACAAAATTACAAGGCCTCCGTAATGGGGATGCCGACCTGGGATGCGATCAAAGATTTCACCAAACCGGAATACAAAGGGATTGAGATCATCTACAGCACGCCTTTTTACAGTCCCCGGACCGATAAGGTCAGCCTCAGCATCACCAATACCTTTAATACAAAGATGTATGCCCGGCCCAGCGATATGGTCATGAGAGGTTATGAAACCGTCTGGCGTTTTGTAAAACTGCTGGTCCGGTACAAGAGCGATCTTGCTTCCAACCTGACCCGGAAGGAATTTAACCTGTTCAGGGATATTGATATCCAGCCCGTGCTGAATAAACAAACCATGACCCTGGACTATTTTGAAAATAAAAAACTGTATTTTCTCAAATGGCAGGATGGCCTGATCAAATCGGTTAATTAGGCTGAGCCATCAATAGCCTTCCTGTCTCCTTATTAATCATCTTTCAGCAGTGCCGCCTTCCACAGGATATACAACCGTATTCAATTGGCTTGAAGCAAAAGGGTTCAGGCCTTTTTTATTCCAGGAAGAAACCTGGAAACAGATCGGGGCAGGAGAAAGCGGCCTGGTCAATGCCCCCACGGGTTGCGGTAAAACTTATTCGGTATTCCTGGGCTGCCTGATCCGTTATATCAACCTTTACCCCGATAGCTATAAAAATAAGAAGGAGGCAGGGTTGCAACTGATCTGGATCACCCCGTTGCGGGCGCTGGCCAAAGATATCGGTCGTGCCATGGAAGAAGTGCTCCAGGAACTGGAGATTCCCTGGAAAGTTGGCATCCGCAACGGGGATACGCCAGCGGCGGAAAGGACCCGGCAAAAAAAGAATATGCCGGAGATCCTGATCATCACCCCCGAAAGCCTGCACCTGTTGCTGGCACAAAAAGGATATCCTGTCCTTTTTCAATCGCTTTCCCTGGTCGCCGTGGATGAATGGCATGAATTGCTCGGCAGTAAAAGAGGGGTGCAGGTGGAGTTAGCCATTTCCCGGCTGGTCCATAACCGGGGATCCAATGATGAACCAGCACCCATGGTTTGGGGTATTTCCGCCACCATCGGGAACCTGGAAGAAGCCCGGGAAGTACTGCTTTCGCCACTGCGGAAAAAAGGGGTGATCGTAAAAGCGGATCTGCAAAAACAAATCATCATCGAATCCGTTTTCCCGGATGAAATAGAAAAATATCCCTGGGCCGGTCACCTGGGCATCCGCCTGGCGCATAAAATTATCCCGATCATACAGAACAGCCGGACCACTCTTATTTTCATCAATACAAGGGGAATGAGTGAGACCTGGTACCAAACCCTGCTGGATCTTTGCCCGGACCTGGCAGGCGCCATCGCTTTGCATCATGGTTCCATTGATATGGAACTCCGCAACTGGATTGAAGACAATCTCCATTCCGGTAACCTGAAAGCCGTGGTTTGTACCGCCAGCCTGGACCTGGGAGTGGATTTCAGGCCTGTAGAAACGGTCATACAGGTAGGTTCCCCCAAGGGAGTAGCCCGTTTCCTGCAAAGGGCCGGGAGAAGCGGGCATCGCCCCGATGCGAGCAGTAAAATTTATTTTCTCCCCACGCATTCCCTTGAACTGATGGAAGCAGCGGCCCTGAAATCGGCCATAGAAGAAAAGATGATCGAAAGCCGGGTTCCGTTCACGCTATGTTATGATGTATTGCTGCAATACCTGAATACCCTGGCCATATCGGAAGGGTTTACATCTGACCAGCTCTATGCAGAGATCATATCCACGCATTGTTACCGTACACTATCCCGGGAAGAATGGATACAGATCATTCATTTTGTTACCGAAGGCGGGCAGGCCATGCACCAGTATGACGATTTTAAGAAAGTGGAATACGAAAACGGGTTGTATAAAATAAACAGCCGCAAGATCGCCATGCGGCACCGGTTGCATATCGGGACCATCGTGAGCGATGCGATGCTGAAGGTCAAATTCATCAGCGGCGGGTATGTGGGAGTGATCGAGGAATATTTTATTTCCCGGCTGGATCCGGGTGATGTATTCACCCTGGCCGGCAGGAACCTGGAATTTGTCCTGATCAAAGACATGACGGTGCTGGTCCGTAAATCCACCCAGAAGAAATCGATCGTACCGAGCTGGAACGGCGGGCGCATGCCCCTCAGCGCCAACCTGGGTAAAAAACTGAGGGCTACCCTGAACCAGTTGCACAACGGCAACAGCGAAGGCCTGGTTGAATTAAAAGCCCTGGAACCGCTTTTTGAACTGCAGGCCCGGCTCTCCCATGTACCTGCAGAAAACGAATTGCTGATCGAGCAGATTGAGACCAAAGACGGCTTCCATTTATTTGTGTATCCCTTTGAAGGCCGGCTGGTGCATGAAGCGATGGCCGCGATATTAGCCTGGCGTATCAGCCGGATCCGGCCCATCACTTTTTCGTTTGCGATGAATGATTACGGGTTTGAACTGCTGAGCGACCAGCCGGTCCCGGTGGATGATACCAATGTGTATGAACTGTTTTCGCCCGATAACCTCCTGACCGATATCCAGCGCAGTGTAAATAACACGGAAATGGCGCGCCGTAAGTTCAGGGATGTGGCGGTGATCGGGGGCCTGATTTTCCAGGGCATGCCCGGTGAAAAAAAGAAAGCCCGCCACCTGCAATCTTCCGCCTCCCTGTTGTTTAATGTATTCAGCGAGTACGATCCGGGCAACCTGCTGCTCCGCCAGTCTTACCAGGAAGTACTCGACCAGCAAATGGAAGAAGCCCGCTTGCGGGACATGCTGCAGCGGATACAGAATTCCCGTATTGTGATCCGGTTTCCGGAGCAACTCACCCCTTTCTGCTTCCCGATCAAAGTGGACAGTATGCGGGAGGATC
This sequence comes from Sphingobacteriales bacterium, assembly GCA_016219985.1. GTDB lineage: Bacteria > Bacteroidota > Bacteroidia > Chitinophagales > Chitinophagaceae > JJ008. The sequence goes on from JACRJO010000032.1 coordinate 367,348, forward strand.
TGTCTTCGGAAAAACTGGAAGACCGGGTCCGGAAAATGCAGCAGCAACTGCAATAGTTTGAACTATTTTTTCAATAGTTTTGATCTTCCTGTAAATGAAAAATCCGGTCCCGCATATCATCCGGCAGCAGACTTTCTGGGTATCCCCGGAACGTTGTTTATTATGGGAGGAGGAGAATACCCTGATCGTGGCTGACCTGCATCTCGGAAAGTCAGGACATTTCCGGAAAGAAGGGATCGGGATCCCGCAAAGCATTTATAAAGCCGATCTCCAGCGGCTGATGGCGCAGCTCTATTTGTACAAGGCGGACCGGCTGATCATTGCCGGTGATTTCACCCACAGCACCGCCAATAAAGAACTGGACCTGTTTTTAAAATGGAGAAAGGACTTCTCCCTGCTGCATATCGACCTGGTAAAAGGGAACCATGATATCCTCGCAGACAGCTGGTATGAAGCCGCCGGTATCCGGGTCAGCTCCTGGAAACTGCAGGCCGGTCCCTTTCTTTTCCTGCACGACCTGAAAGCAGCGGCGGATCTGTCTGCTGAAGAAAGAAGCTCCTATCTTTTTACCGGCCATATGCACCCGGCTGTTACGCTGAAAGGAAAAGGAAAACAATCCTTACGTTTTCCCTGTTTTTATTTTACAAAAGAATACGCGGTATTGCCGGCTTTCAGCCGTTTTACGGGGGGCTATAAAGTGCAACCGGCAAAGGATGAGCAGGTGTATGCGCTGGTGGAAGGCGGTCTCCTGTTACTGCCTTAACGTTTTTTGCGCAGCTGGTTATAATCCAGGAAATAGATAAAGCGGATGGTTAGCTCGTTCCCGTGCCGGAGATCAAATGTTTTTCCCAGGTTGCGCACATAATTGTTCCGGCCGGAATTGAGCATCACCTGTTCGTCATTTCCCAGCCAGTTTTTGTACCCGAGGATCAGGCGGCTGCCCAGGCGGAAATCCCAGGTGAGGAAGGCATCCACATTGAATACATTAAAATTTTCATCCTGGTTGCTGACGAAAGGACGGTCCAGCAGGTAGCCCTTGCTGTCCACATTATGAAAACTGGTATAGCTGACCTTATTCCAGTAATGCCTGGCCCGCAGGGTGAGATTAAGCCGGTAGGCAAAATTATAGATCCCGGAAAGCACTGTTGTGAAATCCCGGTTTGTCCTGAACCCGACGATCGGCTCGCCATTGTTTTCCCGCATAAATGCATAGCCCAGCTGGTTATCTTCGAGATGAGAAGCGGCTTGCAGGTCGAGCGAGAACCGATTGCCAAAGCGGTACCGGAGCCCCAGGGAGATCCCGTAATAGGTATTCTTATATTCCGGCGCCAGTGCATAGACCAGGTCAAAACTGACATAGGTTTTCTTCCGGCTGTCGGTGCTTCCTTCCAGTTCAAATGAAAAATTGGCCGGGTAACGAAGCGGGCGGTTATCGGTCCGCAGTTCAAAGTAGTTCCGTTCCCAGCCGGGAATAAATCCCGAAATAAAACTGAGGTCCCAGAAATTCTTAAATAACCAGAAACTGCGGGCCTCTATATCAAATTTGCTGTAAGCATACGGCTGGTAGAGGTACTGAAGCCGGGACGTGAGTGTATAACTGTAATCAATAAACGTACGCGTGGGCCTGAACTTCCGGTAGGAGACACTTCCCCGGTAACTGACCTCATTGGCTGCCTGCAGAATTCCCAGGTCATTGGGGTCGTAGTTTTTGGATTCAATATTTCCCAGCAAATAGTATTGCCAGTTGCCGCTTACCTTACCGTATTTAAGGGTACTGTTATAGCCGTCATAGGAATAAGGTGCCCAGATCTTACTGTATCGGGCCGTACCCTGGAGGGCATACAGGTTCCGCTTATCATACAATGAAAAATCCAGTGCAGTTACATTGGCATCCCTCGCGGCCCCGTTGCGCATCACATTGGTATTGGTGAACGTCAGGGAGGAGCGGCCCTTAAAGGCCTGGTCCAGCACGATAATATTATAATTCGCCAGGGGTTCCGTTTCAATGGTGCTATCCCGGCCGGTGGTCCGGTTACGCAATATCGCTTTCGCCGGGGCCGTTACGGCATTAAAGATGCCGATACCGAGTTTGTTCCGGGTTCGCCCGGAAAATTTAACGGCATTGTACAACTGGGTGCTCATGGGATTCTTCAGCACTTCCAGGTTGGGGTCTGCTTCAGCCAGGCCCAATACGGAATAATAGCCGCCGGGCAGGGCGCCGACCCGCCTGGAATAAAAGAGTTTTGCCTTGTTAAAAATTTCGGTGCCTTCGGTAAAGAACTGCCGGTTCTCCTGGAACTGCACTTCATAGGGTGTCAGGTTATTCACCACATTATCCGAAATGACCTGGCCGAAATCAGGTACGAGAGTGGCGTCAAGGGTGAAACTTTCATTCACCCCGTATTTAAGATCCATTCCCCCGTTCCTCAGCCATTCGTTGAGGTAACTGTTGCCTACCGGCGAGGAGCGGAAACCAGTTGTAATGTAAGGTGAGAAACTGAGCCGCAGCGGAGGTTCGATATTTTGTAAACCGGTAAGTCCCCCGAACTGGTTGGCAAACCCGTTTACCTGCGGATTAACCGGGTTCCAGAAACCCGTTTCATTGTTCCGCCGGATGAACCGGAGCAATTGCAATCCCCAGTCCTGTACTTCTTTTTTAGAAAAGCGTAAGGACACATAGGGTATCCGCATCTCGGCGATCCAACCATCGTGCGGGAAGCTGACCTTACTTTCCCAAACGGCATCCCAGGTTTTATCACCATAGCTGCCAAATTCACCGGAATAACTGGGAGAGACCCGGGCATCCGATTGCACATTGGCGGTGGTTACCAGGAACTGAAACCCGTTTTGTTTATCATTATAGGTATCAAAAAATACAGAGAAATAATCCACATCCTTGAGTTGCTCGCCGTCACGGGCAGTGAATTGTTTACGGATCAGGGCCGGGTCATCAAAAAGATAGGCCCCGATATAAATCGCGTCATTATCGTAGAGAATCCTTACCTCGGTCTTTTGCGAACCGGGTAATCCAAAAGCCGGGGAATTTTGAATAAAACCAGTTAAAACCGGGGCATCCTTCCAGGCAGCATCATCCAGCACTCCGTCGATCCGGGGTGCAAGCGAAGTCTTTACAGCCTGGGTTGTTTTAACCTGTGCAACTGATTGAAAACAAAGGAGTAAAAGAAATATGCAGGTATAATTTTTTAGCCTCATCAGCAGGTAACCTTCTACAAATATAATGACAAAACATCAGGAGCAAAGGCTGCCTGTCAAGGGAGAAAAAAACCATGCTAAGTGATTGGCCGGCACTCAGTTAATACGCTTCTTCAGGGAAGTTACCTGCTGCTGAAGGTCGGAAACCACAGTGGCCAGTTGGTTCATGTCCCAACGGTTCTGGGTGCTGGTTCTTGAAATAACCACTTGCGCCTGCCACATTTCCAACACTTCTTCTGCATTCACCGTATATGGATGGAATGTAGGGTTATCACTGACAAGGGTAAGTTTATTCTTGTACCGGTTGTGTTTCTGCACCCGCTTATAAACAATCCCTTCATTGCGGGAGATCACGATACAGGCCGCATTATTTTTTACTTCTTCCAGGTTTTCCACCTTCTCTCCCACAATCACAGAACCACTGGGAGTCGGCAGCATGGAATCGCCAATGATCTCAAAAGCCCGGTAATTGCCCCCCGTCAGCATAGGAAGCGTAAAGGTGTTCAGTTCATCAATGAACTCAGGATCCGCATAACCCGCCAGGTAACCGGCTGCCGCTTTTACCGGCACAAACTGGATCTCTGATTTGCCGGATGACATTTTCAGGGCCCTTCGTTTTGCCAGGTAACTGGCTTTGTTATCACTCAGGTCCTTCCGTAAAATTTCATCCAGGGTTAACTTAAACATATCGCAAACAGCTTCCAGCACATCAATCCTTGGCTCTGCCCGCTCCTCTTCGTAGGCGCCGAGCAGGGAACGTTTGATATGCAGTTTGTTGGCAAATTCCTCCTGGGTCCAGCCACGCAGCTTCCGGAGGTACTTCAGGTTTTGATTTGAGACCGCCATGGTTTCTAATTTATTTAGCTGCAAAATACTAATTATTTTAGATTTTCCAAATCCTTTCTTCCGGCCGGCTTGGTGAACCCGGAAAAAACAAGGATTTTTGCCAGGTATGAAAAAAAAGACCCACCTGACTTCTGCGAAAAAGAGCCAGCCTGCAAAACGGTCCGCTAAACCGCATGTGAAAGAAAAGCCGGTCATCCTGATTACCAATGATGATGGCATTACAGCCCCGGGGATCCGGAACCTGGTGGAAGCCGTACGCGATATCGGCAAGATCGTGGTGGTAGCCCCGGATAAACCCCAATCGGGTATGGGGCATGCGATCACCATCGGGCAGCCCCTGCGCCTGCACAAGGCCCAGGTATTTGACGGCGTGGAATCCTGGGCCTGCACCGGTACGCCCGTGGATTGTGTGAAGCTGGCAGTGGACAAGGTACTGCACCGTAAACCGGATCTCTGCCTGAGCGGAATCAACCACGGGGCCAATCACAGTATCAATGTAATTTACTCGGGTACCATGTCGGCGGCCGTGGAAGCCGCGATTGAAAGCATTCCTTCCGCCGGTTTTTCCCTGCTGGATTATAGTATTGAAGCGGATTTCACCGGGGCAAAGAAATACGCAAGGATCATCGTGGAAAAAATGCTCAGTGGCAAACTGGATAAACATACGGTCCTGAATGTAAATGTTCCCCTTGCACAGGCGGACCTGCTGAAGGGAATCAAGATCTGCCGGCAGGCCTATGCGAAATACGAGGAAGACTTTATTGAACGGAATGACCCGCATGGCCGCCACTATTACTGGCTGACCGGCGAGTTTGTAAATTTTGATAAAGGAAAAGATACCGATGTATGGGCCCTGGCCAATAATTATGTCAGCGTGGTGCCCGTGCAATTTGACCTGACCAACTATGCCCTGAAAGAAAAATTAAAACACTGGGAAAAATGATATTTACCAAGGACAACCTGAAACTCGGATTACTGTTAGGACTCGTGGGTCCCCTGCTCGGACTGGCCGTTGTATATCTTGCCAGGTTCTCTTCTTTTACCTTCCTCGAATTCCTCGACAATTTCATCCATGAGAACAAACTGATCACCTCGATCGGTTCCATGAGCCTGCTGGCCAACGCGGTGCTTTTTACCCTGTATGTAAACACGAACCGCGATAAAACAGCCAGGGGTATCTTCATCGTTACCCTGGTATATGGTATCGGGATACTCGTATTGAAGATCTTCAATTAATTCACCCGTAACGGTTATGAAATATTATATCATCGCAGGGGAAGCATCGGGGGATTTGCACGGCAGCAACCTGATCCGGGAAATCCGGAAAGCAGACGCCTCCGCTTCCATCCGCTGCTGGGGCGGTGATAAAATGCAGGAGCAGGGAGGAGAACTGGTCAAACACTACCGGGAACTGGCTTTTATGGGATTCTCCGAAGTACTGATGAACCTGCGGACCATTTTCCGGAACCTCGCATTCTGCCGTAGCGACATCCGGTCCTGGCAACCCGACGTACTGATCCTGATCGATTACCCCGGCTTTAACCTGCGGATCGCGAAATGGGCAAAGAAAAACGGGCTCCGGGTCATCTATTATATTGCCCCGCAGGTCTGGGCCTGGAAGGAAAACCGGGTTAAATCCATGAAGCAATGCATTGACCTGATGCTGGTGATCCTGCCATTCGAAAAAGATTATTTTAAAAACAAATGGAACTGGGACGTAGAGTATGTGGGTCATCCGCTGGTGGAGGAAACAGAATCCGCTATCGCCCGTACTCCCGGCCCTTCATTGGCTTCCAAACCCATCGTGGCTTTATTGCCGGGAAGCCGGAAACAGGAGATCCGTAAAAAATTACCGGTGATGCTGGAACTAAGCCGCTCCTTCCCGGGTTACCAGTTTATCGTGGCTAAGGCACCGGGCGCTGATGAAACATTTTATAAAACCCTGCTGGGTGAATACCCGGATGTTTTTTATGTACAACGGCAAACCTATGAATTGCTGTTACAGTCAAAAGCCGCCCTGGTCACTTCCGGGACAGCCACCCTTGAAACAGCCCTGCTGGGTATACCCGAAGTGGTTTGTTACAAAGGATCGCCCATCTCCTACCAGATTGCCAAACGGGTGATTAAAGTAAAATATATTTCGCTGGTGAACCTGATCATGGATAAACCGGTGGTCCGGGAACTGATACAGGATGCCTTCACAGTTGCCAATCTCAAAACAGAACTGACCGGCTTGCTGGAAAACAAGGAGCGGATCCGGCAGATCCGGGAAGATTATGCCCGGCTAAAACATTTACTGAAACAGGGGGGCGATGCTTCCGCTACGGCTGCCGCCAGCATTATCCGCTTCCTGTCGGCGAAGTAATTCCGGGGAGGATGACCAAAATATGTTACCTGCCGGTGATATAATACCTTTCAGACATTAGTTTTGCAGTGATTATTCCCGGTATTATACCGACAGACATTAGCACCGGCCGATCCATGTAATTTTAATGTCTCGTCGGTATAAGATATCCGCTGCGCGGATTTGCTTCATCACACCCGCCTGCTCGCCTCGCGGCGAAGGGGGCCGGCAAGGCAGGTGATAAAAAAGTCTTTCAGATTGAATACCCTCTACAAAAAAATTATACACCCCTCTATTTTATCCCAAAAAGGGTTATCGAAGCCGCAAGCCTGTTTATTTCCCCGCGGGCTTCACGAACACCTCTATCATCCCCTTGGTATCCCCTCTCCGGGGCGCCGCGAAAGAATCTATTTTTTGGTAATGATTCAGTAAACTGTCCCTGACGCGGAAGGGGAAAAAATTATTCAGGGAAGGGATGTATTCAAACAATACCATATCGTACTCTTTTGCCACGATCCTCTTTTCAAACATCTCCGCCTGCTTGTTGAACATCCCTACTCCCAGGTGATTCCAGAGCGGGTAATGGGATCCCCGTTCTGTTTTGTAAGGTATCTCCGCAGCGAGCGGGGTCAGTTCACTCATATTGAGCAGCCGGATGTCTTTTTGCTGCCGTATGATATCCATTGCCATGAGCCGCTTTATTCCTTCCGCGGTAGAAACCGGCATGGAAATTTTCTCAAAAGATTTCAACCCGCAATACACCCAGGATGACATTTCCGTCGCGGAACTGTCCACCGGCCCGATCATATAGGTCTTCCGGTTGATCAGGTTCTCCCCGCCGGGGGAAACGGTGGCGGTATCCTGCGGGAAAAATTTATAGGCCACCCGTTGAATATATTTTGAAAATACCCCGCTCCACCAGAGTAAGATACCAACCGACAACAGGGCCGGCAGGAATTTTTTCCCCGCCGCGGCCGGAACCAGCTCAGCGAGCTGATAAAAAATATAGGCAATGGCAAAGGAATGGAAAAAGATATTGTTATCCGGCGGAGTATAACTGGTCACCTGGAACACCGCTGCCTCTCCCAGCACACCCAGTGTCAGCAGGAGAAACAGCATTTCTTTTTTATTCTTCCACAACCCCGGGAAGGAACGGAACCGGAAGAACAGCAAAACGAAAATGATAAAGAAGTAGAACTTGATCCATTGCGAGTTCTCCAGCAATTCAATGGTTATCTCCGTCAGTGATATCCGGGCAGAATGCGGCGCCTGCCCGTGATTGAACCAGTATCCAAAACCACTGTTAATAAACGGAAGAATAAATAAGGCGAGCAGGATCACAAAAGCTGCTGCAAAAACCAACAGGGGTTTCCAGTCCCGGTATGCCAGCAAGGGATATGCTAAAATCAATGCCGCTAACAGGAAGGCCATGGCGCCGGCATCCTGCTTGGTCAGAAAAGAACAAACAGTAAAAAAAGCAGCAAAAACCAACAACCCGGCTGTTTTCGGAAAACTACGTTCTCCCGTGATCGCCTTACACAAAAATGACAATCCCACGAACTCATACACGATTACCGTATGATTGTACCAGGGCCAGAAATTAAAAAAGGAAAACGACACACAATACAACAACAGGGCCACTACCCGTAAGGAAGAGGTTAATCCCAAACTCTTCATGATCGAACGAAAGGCAAGCCCCGAGATAATATTGATAAACACCTGCGCCTTGACAAGGGTAATCAACTGAGTACCAAATATTTTAAAGAATATCCCGGGAATGATCCAATACATTCCTCCTAACGGGGTGCCAAAATCCCGGAAAGGCAATTGCCCCTCACTGATCCGGTAAGCCCCTTCCCAGGAAAGAAAAATATTGACCCGGTACGGGAAATTGACAAAAAGTGGGACGCTGGCTAATAAAACAATGATCAATGTCTCAATAACAGAAAAATAATATTTCGGGGCGAAACGGGGCTGGTTCATCAGAAAAAAATAGAGTGGTAAACATAAAAAAAAAAATCCGCACTAAAAACACTATTAAATGTGCTGATTAGTGAGTAATTTGTATCCAATTTTATGGTCAAAGCCCTTATTCAATTAGTACGTCCCAAGGATTGGGCAAAGAATATGTTCCTGTTTCTTCCGCTTTTTTTTGCCGGGGAAATATTAAACACTGAAAAAATTGTTCCCCTCCTGTCCGGATTCCTTGCTTTTTCCTGTGTCGCCAGCAGTATCTATATCATCAACGACTACCGGGATATAGAAGATGACAGGAAGCACCCGGTAAAAAAGAACAGGCCCCTGGCCAGCGGTACAGTGCCAAAAACAATTGCCCTGTTGCTCCTCTTCATCCTGCTGATCGCCGGTTTCGGGATTGCCTGGATGATACGGGATAAATTCCTGTTTGTACTGGGCATTTATTTTCTGCTGAACCTGGGTTACTCATACGGGTTAAAAGCCATCCCCGTGCTCGATATCCTGATCCTGGCCGCGGGCTTTATCCTCCGGATCAAAGCCGGTTCCGTGATCTCGTTTACCCCGCTTTCGGAATGGATTGTCATCATGGTTTTCCTGCTGGCGCTTTTCATGGCCATCGGCAAGCGGCGGGATGATGTGTTGCTGAAGATCAGTTCCGGGGCGGAAATGAGAAAATCCGTCCGGGGCTATAACCTCGAATTCCTGAATGTCCTTTTATCCCTCGTTTGCGCCATCATTATCGTAGCCTACTTCATGTACACCATGTCGCCCGAAACGATGGCCCGCCTGGGAACACACCGGCTTTATTATACCTGCCTGTTTGTAATTGCAGGGATCATGCGTTACCTGCAGATCATTTTTGTTATGGCGGATTCCGGCTCACCCACCCGGATTTTGTACAAAGACCCCTTCATCCAGGTAACCCTGCTTTGCTGGATAGCCAGCTTTGCCGGCATTATTTACATGAAGGACTTAACCCTGTTTAACTAATGAAAAAGCAAATTGCCAATTGGGGGAACTACCCCCGGATAGAAAGCGATGAACAGACGTTCAGCTTTACCGAGGAATTGCAGACCTATGTTAAAAAAAAGGAACCCTTCATTGCGCGGGGATATGGCCGTTGCTATGGTGATGCCTCCCTGGCCCCCAACACTATTTCCACACTCCGGTATAACAAAGTCCTTTCCTTCGATACCGAAAAGGGCATTTTTGAATGCCAGTCGGGACTGACACTGGACAAGATCTTAACCATTATTGTACCGAAGGGCTGGTTCCTGCCGGTTACCCCGGGTACCAAGTTTATAACCATCGGCGGCGCCGTAGCCAGTGATGTACATGGAAAAAATCACCATGTGGATGGTTCTTTTTCCGCCCATGTAATCGATATGGATGTGATCGGAACCGACGGCACCCTTTATACCTGTTCGCCAACACAGCACAGCGACCTGTTCTGGGCCACCTGCGGCGGTATGGGACTCACCGGGGTGATCAGCCGCATCAAATTTGACCTGAAGAAAATTGAAACCTCCTATATCAAACAAAAGCAGCTGAAAGCAAAGAACCTGGAAGATATCCTGCGCCTGTTTGAGGAAAACAGCCACTATACCTATTCTGTTGCCTGGATCGATTGCCTGAAAAAAGGAAAAGGCTTTGGCCGGAGCATCCTGATCCTTGGGGAACACGCAAAAAAAGAGGAAATCCCCGCTAAATACCAGGGCAACCCGCTGAAACTGCCCCCGCAAAAACAGATCCTGTTCCCCTTTAACCTCCCTTCCTTTGTATTGAATAAACTGACCGTAAAAGCGTTCAATTTTTTATACTACGGGAAGAACCTGAAAAGAGAAATCAACAATGTGGTTTCTTATGAACCTTTCTTTTACCCGCTGGATGCCATACAGCTCTGGAACAGGGGTTATGGGAAAAAAGGGTTTATTCAATACCAGTTTGTCTTACCCCTCGAAAGCAAGGCCGGTCTTATTGAAATCCTGCACCGGATCAGTGACAAGGGAATTGGCTCCTTCCTGGCCGTACTGAAAGTATTCGGCCGCCAGGACGACCTGATCTCTTTTCCCCGGGAAGGCTACACCCTCGCATTGGATATCCCGGTTCGCAACGGGTTATTCCCCTTCCTGGATGAACTGGATGCCCTCGTTTTAAAATACGGCGGCCGGCTCTATCTCTCCAAGGATGCCCGGATGAAACCCGAGATACTGGAAAACAGTTACCCGCACCTCTCCGCATTCAAAGAAATAATCAGTAAATATAACCCGCAGTCAGCGTTCAGTTCTTTACAGTCTGAACGGCTGCATATCACTTCCGGTAAGTCACTTATATGAACCCCTCAGTACTCATTCTTGGCGCCAGCTCCGATATCGGGATGGCCCTTGCCGAAAAATTTGCGCAAAATGGCTACCCGCTTGTGCTGGCCGCCCGGAATAGCCAGCGACTGGCTCCCCTGCAATCCGACCTGGAAATAAAATACGGAACCGGTTGTGCGATTCTTGAATTCGATATCACGCATACGGATACCCACCAGGCGACCTGGGACAGCCTCCGGGAAAAACCGGGGATCACGATCTGTGTGGCCGGTTATATGAAAGACAACGAACAGGTGATAAAGGATACAGCGGAAACACTGAAAACGATAGCCACCAATTTTACCGGGCCGGTGGCTATGCTGAATATTATTGCGGCAGATTATGCGAAAAACGGGAAGGGAATCATTGCGGGTATCAGCTCAGTGGCAGGGCTGAGGGGCCGGCAAAGCAATTATATATACGGAAGCGCCAAAGCAGGACTCACCGCTTATTTATCCGGGTTACGGAACAGGATGTATCCCCACCAGGTGCATGTGCTGACCGTGTTGCCGGGATTCATGGATACAAAAATGACCGCCCATTTAAAGCTCCCCAAATTGCTGACGGCACAGCCCGCCGCAGTGGCGGATGCCATTTACCGGGGAATCCAAAAAAAGAAAAACATTATTTATATCAAGTGGTTCTGGAAATGGATCATGTTCATCATCCGGCATATTCCTGAATCCATTTTCAAAAAGAAAAAACTGTGAAGAAAGGAATTGCCTTTTTTGATTTTGACGGAACCCTCAGCAGCAAGGACAGCTTGCTGGAGTTCATAAAATTCAGCAAAGGGAATATCCGCTTCCTCGCAGGATTCCTCCTGCTCTCACCCTGGCTGCTGGCATTAAAGTTCCGGCTCATTGGCAACCAGCGGGCAAAGGAAAAAGTATTGCAGTATTTTTTTAAGGACACCCCGGTAACCCACTTCAACGAAAAAGGCCGGCAATTTGCCAGCACCGTTATCCCCTCCATTATCCGGACGGATGCCCTGCGGGAAATCAAAAAACTGAAAGAAAACAATATCGAGGTTGTAGTTGTTTCCGCCTCACCGGAGAACTGGCTGATCGGCTGGACCCATTCAATGGGCCTGGCACTGATCAGTACCCAACTCGGGGAAAAGGACAACAAAATAACCGGGATGATTGAAGGTTTTAATTGCCATGGCGAAGAAAAGGTGAGGCGAATCCGGGAGCAGTTTGACCTGGCCGCTTATGATGAAATATATGCGTATGGCGACAGCCGGGGTGACCGGCCCATGTTAGCCCTGGCCGGGCATGCATTTTACAAGCCATTCCGGTAATGAACCCCTTTCCAAAAATTTACACATAGCGTTGACTCTTAATGTCTTAAAAAATAACATGGCGGCATTTGTTTGATTTACATTTTATTTATTAGATTTACCACCAGCTTCCCCACCGGGCTGGTCATCAATTCCCCATATCCTTCTGAAGAGTCTATCGCGCTACCGGAATCTTTGCATTACCGGTACCAGGCAATTTACCTGAATGCTCTTTTGGGCAATCATATTATTTATTAAATTAATTAAACCCTTAAATATGAATCAGACATTTACCTACCTGAAAACATTGATTGCTTCCCTTTTGGTACCGGCCATGTTATTGGGACAAACAGCCGGGGACTACCGGACAGCAGCAGCCGGACCAGCATCCTGGTCAACCGTTGCAGCCTGGGAAACATATGACGGAGCTACCTGGAATGCAGCCTCCAGCGCCCCCACTTTTGCGGATGGTGTTATCACAATCAGAACCGGCCACACTATTAATCTCACCGCGTCGGTTACGGCCGACCAGCTTGTGATTGAAGCAGGAGCTACATTAAATAATAATACTGGTGGCGCCAACTTAACCCTCAATGACGGGGCAGGGGATGACCTGACTGTAAGCGGTACTTACCTGCTACGGGCATTAAATGTATTAGGCAGTTCAGGTGGTACACCCACTGTTCTGGTAAACGGTACCATGAACTGGTTTAGCGGAACTGTACAGGTAGCCACCACCGTTGCCCCCGGTGGGATATTAAACCTTGATCTTGCCTTTGACAAGATCCTGCAAAACACCCTGACCAATAACGGTACGCTGAACTGGACCACGATCACCTCTAACGGGAATATCGATATGAGAGGTGCCACCCTGACCAACAACGGGACTATCAATGAAATCTTTGGTATTAACGCCGCCTTTTTCAATACTTCCGGGACCAATTCTTTTGTAAACAACGGGGTGTTTAACAAAACAACGGCCCAGACTGTTTCGATCAATACCCTGCCCTTTACCAATAGCGCCACCGGCCAATTAAAAGGGATAGGCACATTCACATCATCGCCGGCTAATTTCAGTATTACCAATGCCGGGAATATTTACCCTGGAAGCTCTCCCGGCCTGGTGACCTTTGCCAATAATTTTGTTTCAGGAAAAACATCAAAACTCTGGATAGAAATTCTTGATGGTTCCGGGGCCGGCACAGGTCATGATAAAATAAATTTCAACACTGCCGCTACCAATGTCGATGTTTCCGGGACAACATTAGTAGTAACAGAAAACACGTCCAGTCCCTTACAGGCTTACACGATTTTAGAAAATACAGGTGGTGGTGTCTTTACCGGCAGCTTTGCGACAGTAACATTGCCCCTTGGATATTCTATAACTTACACACCAGGCGTATCGACTACTGTCGTAGTAACTAAACTCGCCATTACGCTTCCTGCTGTTTGGGGTGATTTTACCGCGATCGCCAGGGGCAACCAGGTAAACCTGACCTGGAAGACCCTGCAGGAAAACAATGTAGCTGATTTCGTTGTGGAATATTCAACAAATGGCCGCGATTTCTCCCCGTTAACCACGGTAGCAGCCGTTGGCAATTCCAGCAGCGTCCAGCAGTACCAGTACACGCATAACCTGCCTGATGTACAAAAAACCAACTATTACCGCATCCGGCAAACCGATATGGATGGTAAATCCGCTATCTCTGCCATTCGGCTGGTAAAATTCAACAAAGGAAATATTGTGGCGCTTACCGCCACACCGAACCCGGTACGGGATCGTTTACAATTATCCGTACAGGCGGACCATATCCGGGTGGTACTTACGGATCTTTCCGGAAGGACCATTGAGAACAGGAATCTCCAGCCGGGCAACCATGAACTGAATATGTCGCAACTGGCGCCCGGTATGTACCAGCTGGTCGTTTTCCAAAATGACAAGCTGATTGAAACACAAAAGATCATTAAGCAGTAACAGACCTGCCTTATAAAAAAAGAGAGGACGCCGGTCGTCCTCTCTTTTTTTATGCCTGCCCCGCTCCCGCTGTTAAACCGGGCATTTATCTTATTTAAACGTTACGATGTGTATTATTACTCAAGCTTATACCGACGAGACATTAAAATTACATGGATCGGCCGGTGCTAATGTCTGTCGGTATAATACCGGGAATAATCACTGCAAAACTAATGTCTGAAAGGTATTATCTCTTTCCTGAAATGAACTTCAAACCAGCTGAAGGAAGATGAAACAGTCAATGCCACGTTGTACGCAGGCCCGGAGGCTGAATTGGCTTTCAGGTATAAAGGAGGGGCTGCATTTTATGACTGTATTGATATTTACCTTCTTGCAGGCAGGCAATGGAAACCGGTCTGCCCGGAAACAGCCTGAAAGCAAATGCCGCCTCAGAACTGAAGCGGCATTGCAGCATACAAATACGGGTTGTATTAATGCTTTATAAATTTCAATACACCAGAATTGTTAATATCCAGCCCGACTTTCACGACGTAGGTACCTCTTACAAAGTTGCTTACATCCACCTGTAAAATGGTGACCTGCTGGGTTCTTAATACTTCATTCTGATACACGATCATTCCTGCCATGTTGTAAATCGTAATTGGTGTTTTATTTACATTCGTCACGGCATTCAGTTCGATGATCAGCGTAGTGGTGACCGGGTTCGGGTAAATAGACACGGTGGAAGCCCTGCGCGGATCGGCCAGTACGGTTACTTTTACCGTATCCTTTGCGATGGCTCCTTTATCATCAGTCAATTTTAATTCGAACAGGTACACTCCTTCTTTTAAGTTCGTAATATCACTGATCGCGGAGCCCGGGGAACCGATCGAATATTGATTGGGGCCGGAAATTTTACTCCATTGATAAGAGGCGATTGCACCATCCGGATCCGTACCTGAACCTGCTACAGTAACTGTATTCACCGGCAGGGTAATGGTTTGATCTGCGCCAGCATTCGCTGTCGGCGCCTGGTTCGGAGGAGGAGGAGCTGCATTAACCGTTACCTGTACAGTATCACGGCCGGTTGCCCCATTATTATCTGTTACGGTCAGTACAAACTGGTACACTCCCTGCACAAGCCCCGTTACAGTAGTTTGCGTAGCCTGCGGGGAAGTAATGGCAAACTGTGCGGGGCCGGAAATTTTACTCCACTGGTAAGAAGCGATCGTACCATCCGGGTCCGTACCTGATCCACTTAAGCTTACTGCGTTGGTTGGCAGGGTAATGCTTTGATTTGCGCCAGCATTCGCTGTCGGCGCCTGGTTCGGAGGAGGAGGAGCCGCATTTACAGTTACCTGCACAGTATCACGGCCTGTTGCCCCATTATTATCTGTTACGGTCAGTACAAACTGGTAGATTCCCTGTACCAGACCAGTTACAGTTGTTTGCGCAGTCTGCGGGGAAGTAATAGCAAACTGTGCGGGGCCTGAAATTTTGCTCCACTGGTAAGAAGCGATCGTACCATCCGGGTCCGTACCTGATCCACTTAAGCTTACTGCGTTGGTTGGCAGGGTAATGCTTTGATTTGCGCCTGCATTCGCTGTCGGCGCCTGGTTCGGAGGAGGCGGAGCCGCATTTACAGTTACCTGTACAGTGTCACGGCCGGTTGCTCCATTACTATCTGTTACAGTCAATACAAACTGATATACTCCCTGTACAAGACCGGTTACCGTTGTTTGCGCTGTCAGCGGGGAAGTAATGGTAAACTGTGCAGGGCCAGAAATCTTACTCCACTGGTAAGAAGCGATCGTACCATCCGGGTCCGTACCTGATCCATTTAAGGTTACAGTACTTACCGGCAGGGTAATACTTTGATCCGTACCGGCATTAGCGGCCGGTGCCTGGTTCGGAGGAGGAGGAGCCGCGTTTACAGTTACCTGTACGGTATCACGTCCTGTTGCACCAATATTGTCTGTTACGGTCAATACAAACTGATATACTCCCTGTACAAGCCCGGTCACTGTTGTTTGCGCTGTCAGCGGGGAAGTAATGGCAAACTGTGCGGGGCCTGAAATTTTGCTCCACTGGTAAGAAGCGATCGTGCCATCCGGGTCCGTACCTGATCCATTTAAGGTTACAGTACTTACCGGCAGGGTAATACTTTGGTTTACGCCTGCATTGGCAGTCGGTGCCTGGTTCGGGGGAGGAGTAGTCGCGTTAACCGTTACCTGTACGGTATCACGTCCTGTTGCCCCATTATTATCTGTTACGGTCAATACAAATTGGTAGACCCCCTGTACCAGATTGGTAACCCCGGTTTGCGCATTGAGGGGAGAAACCACTACAAATTGTGCAGGCCCGGAAATTTTGCCCCATTGGTATGAAACAATTGTACCATCCGGATCCGTACCTGAACCACTTAAAGTAACTGCATTGGTTGGCAGGGTAATGGATTGGTCTGCCCCGGCATTCGCTGTCGGAGCCTGGTTCGGAGCCGGGTTAACGGTTACCTGCATGGTATCACGTCCTGTTGCACCTGCATTATCTGTTACGGTCAGTACAAACTGGTAAATGCCTTGCACCAGACCGGTCACCGTTGTCTGCGCAGTCAGCGGGGAAGTAATGGTAAACTGTGCAGGCCCGGAAATCTTACTCCACTGGTAAGAGGTAATTGTTCCATCAGTATCCGTACCTGAACCGTTTAAAGTAACGGTACTTACCGGCAGGGTAATAGTTTGATCTGCCCCGGCATTTGCAGTCGGCGCCTGGTTCGCAGGAGGAGGAGCCGCGTTTACAGTTACCTGTACGGTATCACGTCCTGTTGCACCAATATTGTCTGTTACCGTCAATACAAACTGATATACTCCCTGTACAAGACCGGTCACTGTTGTTTGAGCTGTCAGCGGGGAAGTAATGGTAAACTGTGCCGGGCCGGAAATTTTACTCCACTGGTAAGAGGCAATTGTTCCATCCGGGTCTGTACCTGAACCATTTAAAGTTACGGTACTTACCGGCAGGGTAATGCTTTGGTTTACGCCTGCATTGGCGGCAGGCGCCTGGTTTGCTGCTGCATTCACGGTTACCTGCACGGTATCACGTCCTGTTGCCCCTATATTATCTGTTACGGTCAATACAAACTGATATACTCCCTGTACAAGACCGGTTACCGTTGTTTGCGCTGTCAGCGGGGAAGTAATGGTAAACTGTGCAGGGCCAGAAATCTTACTCCACTGGTAAGAGGCAATTGTTCCATCCGGGTCCGTACCTGAACCATTTAATGTAACTGTACTTACCGGCAGGGTAATCGTTTGGTTTACGCCTGCGTTGGCGGCAGGCGCCTGGTTTGCTGCGGCATTCACGGTTACCTGCACGGTATCACGGTCGGTTGCGCCAATATTATCGGTAACGGTCAGCACAAACTGGTAAACGCCCTGCACCAGCCCGGTCACGGTTGTCTGTGCCGCCAGCGGGGTAGTAATGGTAAACTGTGCAGGGCCAGAAATCTTACTCCACTGGTAAGTAGCGATCGTACCATCCGGATCCGTACCTGAACCATTTAAAGTCACAGTACTTACCGGCAGGGTAATAATTTGGTCCGCCCCGGCATTGGCGATGGGCAGCTGGTTGGGAGGCGGGGGGGCTGATAATCTTGAAAAAATCCAGTCCACCATTGTACCTACATCAGCAAAGGTCCTGGTCGAATCAGCCTGTGTAATATTCAGCGTATACCCGGTACTGGTTCTGCCTACGATATTCAATTCCACCGGGAAGGTATTAATAACAGTATTGCTGCTTACTGTCGCGCCGGAGTTATTGGCTACCGTATTGCTGGCATTATTAATAAAGTAATTGCCTGAAACATTTCCGCCGGATGTCCCGCCGTTACCCGCTGTATAGACAGGGGCTACTTCAGCATCTTTTAAGATATTTCCGGTTACATTCGGGACCAGGACGGATATTGTTTCCGGGTAGACCGCGTTTTGCTGCATATACACACCATACTCAATGTTTGCCCCGCTGTGCACGCTATCCACCACATTGTGGTAAACCTGGGCATTCCCGAAACCAAATACAACGATCCCGGTTCCTGTTCCGTTTTCCACCATGTTGTTATAAATCTTTATCGCCTCAATATTGCCACCGGAAAGAATACCCACTTTGTGGCTGCTCTGATTGGCCACGCCATATCTTCTCACCAGGTTATTGTAGATTTTACAACTTTTCAGGGAATTGGAAAGCTGGATACCATCCAGTTTGAGACTATCCAGGATATTATTATAGATCTCCACACTGTCCATCCTCGGAGGGGGGCCGTAAGGAGTGCTGTTGCCGCTGGTGGTACCTGAAATACCGGTATGACCGATATACATTCCCTCCGCATTACTCCGGAAAATGAAATTGTCATGAATTTTTACATTGCGCAGCAGGAACTTATCATACTGTCCCTGCACCATAGGTTTGGCATCCATTTTATACATCAGCCCCAGGGCTGCATGATGAACAAACAAACCACTGATATCTAAATGGTGCGCCCAATTCACGGCCAGCCCCACGCGGGTGAGATCAGCCGGTAAAGCACTGCTATTATCCACCACCCAGCCATAAGGATATCCTTTTGAACGCAGTAAAGTACCATCAAACTTTGCATAGCAGATGACGGCTGTATCACGGTCGGCCAGGTTAAAGAAACCATTATTCGTAATGATGACGGGCTGGTCTTTCGGGGCGATAATGATCGGGCAACCCGGTCCTCCCCCCACATCCCCGAGCTCAACCCCGGTGGAGTAGGTGCCTCCCGGAATATACAGGGTATCGCCTCCCATCAGCCCCGGCACCACATTATCACGGGTGATATACGGGCGGTAGAGCTGGTTGGCATCATTTTTAGCAAGTGTAAACGCCTGCGGAGCGCCTGTCCGGCAAGGCCGGATATTTTTCTTCATATAATCCTTCGCATAAACAACCACGGTATCAAGAGAAAGACCGTTACCGGTCAGCAGGAACTGGTAAACGCCCTCCTGCAGCCCTAAAATAGTTGTTATAGCTGCGGTCGGATTGCTGATGACCGGGGTCCCGGGGCCGCTGATCTTTGCCCAGAGAAAACTGGTGATCCCGGTTGACCCGCTTCCGTTCAGTATGGCCGTATCCGGTCTTATCTGGTTGAGATAAATGACTGTATCCGCCCCGGCATTGGCGGTACCAGGACCACCTGTTACTGGCAGTACGGTCACATTCAGGGTATCCCGGTCACTAGCCCCGCTATTATCAGTAACAGTTAATTCAAAACTATAAACACCCTGTACAAGGGTACTGACCACGGTTTGAGCCGCATTTACCGGGTTAATGATGGCGGAAGCGGGGCCTGCCACTTTAGTCCACAGGTAGCTGGCAATGCTGCCATCCGGGTCCGTACCTGAACCGTTAAGGGAAACCAGGCTCAAGGGCAGGGTAATCGTTTGATCAGGACCTGCAGCAGCCACGGGCGGTTGATTGGCCGTAGTGGACTTGCTTTGCTTCAGCATCCATGTATAAATGCTTTCGCCGGCCTCGGTCCAGTTAGGATCATACCAGGTATTCCAGCAACAATGCCCCCCTACATATTGGGTGTAGCGGGCTGAGCCGGGTACTGCTGCATTCATTGTGTCCCGGATCTTATCCATCGACCTGTAATCTGCAGTACCCTCAAAACCCCACCATTTTCCCCCGTCGTTGGCATACCAGTTGAAATTACCAATATTGGTAGGCGGAGGCGCCGACATGGCTACGATGGCAGCGGGTCTATTTGCATTTGTTTGATTTTCAGTAACATAACTATCCCAACACCATCCACCCATGGACAAACCCGTCAGGTAAATCCTGTTCAGGTCCACTCTCCAGCGATTACAGATTGAATCCAGTTTCCGGTTTAGCACAGCCATGGTAGGCCAGGTGGCGACCGGCTGAAGAGAAATAACAATCGGCTTTTCAATATTTCCGTTTACCAGGAACTGCATATTATGTCCCTGCGCGATAAAATAGGAAGGGCCATAGGTTTTTAACCTGTTGGTATCTGTTCCCACTTCCCCGGTACCCGGGATAAAAACGATGACCGGGTATTTCAAAGTCGTGCTGGAATAATTATCAGGCAAATGAACATAGGCATTCCAGCCATCAATCGTGGTGACTGTCTGCTGAGCCCCGGAAGAGAAGGTTAACAGGAAAAAAAATACAGGCAGGAGGGATACGCCTCTAATCAGATAACGAAGGGTCGGATTCATCTTTGTAGGAATTATTGGATTTCATGTGCAAAATAGTAAAGGAATATTCAGTAGGATAATTAAACATGAAAAAAAACTACTATTTAGGGACTTTTACGAACCTTAAATTGAAAAAACTCTTAGCCGGTTGGCGGCCGGATTGAAGTTTTCAAATGTTTGCAAAAATTAATCCAAAATGAAAACTGTCTAAAAAAAACTAATGCACATAAAACCTGATAATTGATTGAAATCTGTGGAAAACACAGAAACGCAGGTTTCCCCACTGCAATTTTTAACCTGATTTTTCTACGAATCCTCCAATGAAAACAGGGATGTAAAAGCGATTTACAATCCAGGCGGCAAACGAGCCGGCAAATATTAACAAATGATTGCCGTCCCCCTGATTTTGATTAAAATCAAATAATAAATCACCTGTATGCCCGATTCTTTTTAATTTAAATCAATCTTTCTGCGGATACCCGCAGATAAATCCTGCGTAAAAATCCGGAAACGACTACGGGTTTTCCACTATTTTATGAATGAAAAAATGAGCCGGAAGTTTTCGGGAAAAGCCAGTATAAAATATACCGGGGATGAGTGAGAATAAATCTACCCGGAAGATACAGGTCCCCGGGATCGGCCCTTCGCTGAATTTAGCCGGACCTGGTGCTGACAGAGGATCTTGTAGTTTACCCGAAGCGGGTCAACCTCCTGCTGTTCCAGGTTACAAGGCTATCTCCTGCCAATTACTCCTTTTATCCCACTGGACCGATAGGAAAAAAATGCGCCATGAATTGCTGTACGTGAATTCAGCCGTAAAGCCTAGCCGACAGGCGTCCGTCCAATCAGAATCACAAAAACTCTCCCGGGAATTCTTTTTAACTGGTGAAAGGTGTTATTTTGTTCTCTTATCGAACCACTGAATCCTGAATCATGTATTTGCTGAAAATTTTCCTGCTCGTCAGTATCTTCCTCATATTCTATACCTATGCCGGGTATGCGGTTATTGCCTGGCTGCTGACAAAACTAAAACCTTCTCCCCGGCCCCGGGCAGGTACTGATTCCTCCCTGATTCCCGTATCCCTCGTTATTGCGGCATTTAATGAAGAATCCTGCATTGAAGAAAAAATCGCCAATTGCCTTGAACTCGACTACCCTGCTTCCGCATTAAACCTGATCTTTATAACGGACGGATCTACGGACCGGACAGCCGAACTGATCAAAAAATATCCCCGGATCATCCACCTGCACGAAGACCGGCGGGAAGGAAAAGTGGCCGCCATTCACCGGGCGATGCAGTTTGTCAGCACCCCCGTTGTTATTTTCTCGGATGCCAATACCCTGCTTAACAAAGAGTCTATTAAAAAAATAGTAACCCATTACCAGGACCCCAGAACCGGCGGAGTGGCCGGTGAAAAAAGGGTCCGTGACCTGGGCAACAACGAAATCGCCGGCGCCGGCGAAGGCCTGTACTGGAAATACGAATCCCTTTTAAAACAAATCGATTCGGCCTTTTATTCGGTGGTGGGGGCCGCCGGTGAATTGTTTTCCGTCAGGACAGCCCTCTATTCACACCCGGGAGATGATACCATCCTGGATGATTTCATCATCTCCCTGCATGTCTGCCGGCAAGGCTACAAAGTAGCTTACGAACCCGGGGCTTATGCTATAGAAAACCCATCGGCTTCCATAAAAGAAGAAAAAAAACGAAAGATACGGATCAGCGCGGGCGCCTTCCAGGCCATGCTCCGGATGAAAGACCTGCTTAACCCGTTTAAATATCCGGCACTGGGATTTTTATACCTGTCTCACCGTGTATTCAGGTGGACCCTTTGCCCGCTTCTCCTGCCCGTCATTTTTTTCCTGAATGCCCTGCTCGTGATTCAACGACCCGATCCCCTGCTATGGACGCTATTGGTCATGCAGCTTATTTTTTATACTTTAGCCTTTACCGGCTGGTATTTATCCTCCCGGAAAATAACCTTTAAACCGGCCTACCTGGCTTATTATTTCGTATTTATCAATATTTCCCTTTACCAGGGATTTTCCCGGTTTTTAAAAGGACATCAGTCGGTCTTATGGGAAAAAGCCAACCGGGCATAACCGGGTAAAGCAACCTGTATTGTACCGATCAACATCATAAAACCAAGCGCCGATTCACCAGCCTGTTATACCTGACTAACCTTACTTTATGACCGTAGTACACCTGCTAAAGATCCTTTTCATACTCCTGCAAATCATTGTGGCGGCCTACCTGCTGGTGCCGTTCATCGCCCTGTTGTTCCGGGGAATCCGGCAATTGCTGCATGCACGTAATAAAATAGATAAAATGCCGGTGCTGTTCGAAAAGGATTTCCGTTTTCATTTTATCATTACGGCGCATGAAGAGACCGCTTTCCTCCCTCCCCTGCTGGACTCCATCCGCAAGCAGACCTATGGCAACCAGGTAACGTATATCGTTGCCGATTGCTGTGACCCGGCCCTCCGTTTTGATGATGACAAGACTATCACCCTGCACCCCGCCACCCCGCTCAATTCGAAGATCAGGTCCATTGAGTATGCCATGGCCGGATTCCGCAGTATCCCGGATGCTATTATCATCCTGGATGCCGACAACCTTATTCATCCCGGTTTTTTAGCTGAGCTGAATACTTTCTTTAAAAAAGGATACCGGGTGGTACAGGCTAACTTCAAAGCCAAGAATACAGATACGCCCTTTGCGAGAATGGATTCCATGGGCGACTTATATAATTTCTTTGTGGAACGGGAAATGCGGATGGAAGCAGGGCTTTCTTCTGCGATATGGGGGGCCGGTATTGCGTTTGATTATAACCTGTATAAGGGGATCCGGTACAAAGATTACCTGGGCGGTTTTGACAAAAAACTGCAAGTCCACCTTGCCTCCCAGGTAAAGCAGATCGCTTTTGCCAAAGACGCCATTCTCTATGATGAAAAAATAGCCGATGGCAGGGCCCTGGAAAAACAACGAACCCGCTGGATCAGTTCCCAGTTTAAATACCAGAAAGAAAATGTACAGTTCCTGCTCAAAGCGATAAAGGAGCTGAATATAAACAGGATCTATTTCGGATTTATCAATATCCGGCCGCCGTTGTTCATCCTGCTGGGACTGGCCCTTGCCTTTATCGTGATCAACCTGTTCTTCAGTGTTAACAGCAGTATTGCCTGGGTCCTGCTCCTGTTCCTTTTCCTGCTCTCTTTTATCAGTATTATCCGGATCCAGTCAAAGGATAACCGGTACCTGAAAACATTACTGAATATCCCCCAGTTTATTTTCAGGCAGGTATTAGCCACCTTAAAAATTAAAAAAGCCAGTAAGTCCTTTTTAAAGACCACCCATACCCAGGTTATTTATATCAACGATATCCTGGAGAAAAAAACTACTTCGCAGGGGCTGTGATCTTTGCTAGTGCATCTTCCAGCGACATGCCAATCAGTGTTTCCAGCTGGTACTTGGCATTGTTCACATCCTTCAGCAAACCAATTTTTTTAACCAGCTCCGCGTTGTAGCGCCGGGAGGCATCTGTAAAAGCCTGCAGCCCGATCTCATTTTTGGCAAATTTGGCCTCTGCCTCTTTTAATAACACATTCTCATCCTGGAGGATCGTTTCATGAAGTGCCAATAAATATTTATCCGCCTGGTAGACCTGGTATTGCATCTTTATGGCTTCCCGGGTTTCCTCCACCTGGGCATCTTTTAACGCCTCGGCCATCTCGTAATTTCCCCGGGCGATCTGTACATCTTTTGCTTTGGAAAAGAAAAAGCCAAGCGGCAGTGTCAGTCCCAGGTTATACCGCGGGAAAAATATATTGTTCTGGGTACTGCTGGTGCTTTTAATATTGGCCTCGTTCAGGTTAAAAGAGGCGCTCATATTGTTTAACCAGGCCGCCTTATTTTTCTGTACTTCAAATTTTTTAACAAGGATATCCTTATCGGCCAGTTTAACACGCTTATTGTTCAGGGCAAAATCAGCCAGTTTATCTGCCAGGGAGTCCTGCAGGTTAAACCCGGGATTGCCCAGGGAATCCGCCAGGGATTGCGCATTTGAACTCACGGCGATTAACAGCAAAAATGAAAATACAAGTTTCATATATCTGGTTTTAATTGTCTATTTATCGAGGTGCTTGGCTCTGGCAATTAAAGCCAGGAAAGAATAAAACAGGAAGCAGCCGGGGACCTGCCCGATTGCATCCTGCCCGTATTGCGCAATGACGAACGCGAAAACACAGGCAACGGCTGCCAATAATGTCATTTTAAGAAACCGGTTCCTCGCAGAATAGAAGGCGTGAACCCCTGCTTGCAAAATAATAAAATAAAGCAAACATTGCAAGAAAAAGCCAACCCAACCGGTCTCGACGGCCGTCTTTACAAACCCGCTGTCCGGGGGAAATCCCGCCAACTGATGCGATGGATTGTATTCAAGTCCTGCAATCCCGCTGGTGGCCAGTCCCCCGCCCAGGGGATTCCGGTAAATGTAGGGCTGAATAAATTTCCGGTTTTCATCCCGCACTTTCAGGGAAGCATCATCCGAAAATTCAAATGTAGACCGGATCCGGTTAATTGTATTGTTGCCATAAATGGGGCCGTATAAAATAAAGGCAAAGCCCAGGAAAAAAAAGCAGGCAAAGATCAGGGTGCTCCGGTTGGTCAGTGTCATTAAAATATAAAGTGCAATACCGGCAGCGATAACAAAATAGGCCGTCCGGGTGCCGGAATAAGCCACCCCCAGCACCACAAAAATATTAATGAGCAGGTAGAAGATTTTCACTTTCCTTTTCCTGGCCATTGACATTAATACAAAAAGCACCACCGCGCTGGTCGCCATGGTGATCCCATACGCCGCGGGGTCGGACAAAATGGAGAACTTGCGAAACAATCCATTGTCCAGGAAATAAAGTCCTGCGCGGCCCGGTACACTCCACACCCAATCCAGTTCAAAATCGAAAAACCCAAACCATTCCTGGTAACACCCGTAAATACCTGCCAGCACCGCCAGCACGATCCAGTAGCTGATAAAAAAAATGACTTTCCGGATATCCGAAAATACATTCAGGGCAATAAAATAAATAATCACAAACTGGATAAACTTCCGGAGGACAAAAAACCATCCCGCCACCGATGCCATATTAGGATTAAAAACCTGAGCAATGATGA
This sequence comes from Sphingobacteriales bacterium, assembly GCA_016219985.1. Taxonomy (GTDB): domain Bacteria; phylum Bacteroidota; class Bacteroidia; order Chitinophagales; family Chitinophagaceae; genus JJ008. Next base: position 392,730 of record JACRJO010000032.1, read on the forward strand.
AAATCGTATAAACCAGGTAGGCATAGGTGATCAGGTGACCGGTACTGGCATATAATGACTCCCGCCTGATCGTTTTATTGATCAGCATACCCAGGAAACTGGCCCAGACCAATATATCCACAACGTAGCCGGAAGGGAAGGCCTGGCCCGCCAGCCGGCCCAGGTAAAAAATGAAAAAGCCCAGTGTCAGTGCGGCATAAAAGCCAAACACATAATTAATAAGCGAATACAACACGACCGCGGTTCCCAGCAGCCCCGCGATAATCACCGCCCCCATTTCCGCACCGAGGTACGAGATGACTGCGGCAACCCCTATTGCCAGGATGGCAATAAACAACCCGATGAACAGCATCCTGTTTTTATTATTCCTGAAAATTGTGGTTGCCATAAATTACGGTTACAGAAATAATACCTTAATAAAAATAAAGCTCATCACAATCACCAGGAACACGGTAATCACTATTTCCTGGATCTGGTTATCCGAGTATTTTTTTTCCGTGCTCATGTTCCATGTGATTTATTATACGCCGCATATATTTTTTCCACCGAACTTTCCCAGGTGTGTGACAGGGCGAACTGCTGGCGCTGCCTGCTTAATTCCCGGTCATCCGTTTCCGCCAGCGCTTTCTCAATTCCGGCCTCGTATTCTTCCATACCCGTACACAGGTGTACCCAGGGGAGAAAGGATTTCATAAAATCGGTGTAGGTAGCCACCACCGGTTTCCCCATGGCCAGGTACTCATCGATCTTCCGGGGGTAGTTTCCCATGGTCACTTCATTGACCAGCTGGGGATTGATACATACCTGAAAGCCGGATACATAAGAAGCCAGATCCTTTTCCTCCTTTCGCCCCAGGAACTTTACATTGGGCAGGGAATGCAGGCTGCTCGCCTGAAACGGTTCATCCTCCGGGCCCACAAAAACCCAATTCCAGTCCGCCCGCCTGGCCGCCAGCTTCTCCAGCAGGCTGATGTCAAGACGATAATGGACCAATGCCCCGACATAACCGACCACGGGTCCCTTTATTTCCTTTAACTCCGCCGGTATCGTATAAGTCCCAGCGGGGTTAAAATAAGTAAAATCACATCCCTGCCCGATATCATAGGAGTTCTTATTAAACCGCGCTCCGTAATCAGCGAGGAAAGAAGAATTGGCTACTACAACATCTGCCTGTTCAATAACCTCCTGCTCCACACGCGCCCCGTGTTTCCGAAAATATTTTTGAGTGACCAGGTAATCGCGGATATAATAAATGAATGTACTTACCCGGAGATAACGGGTCAGCAAATGTGACCGGAAGAAATCATTGTCCACGAATAAAACCGGGTCCTTAAATCCCAGTTGCGAACAAGCCTCCCGGATATCACGGGCAAAACGCCGGGCATTTACCCCCGAAAACCAGTTATACAGCCAGCCCGGTAACCAGTTGATCGACTCCAGCACCGAGGCCGGGGTGAATACCCATAAATTTTCACTGGCCCGGGTGATACCCTGCCGGGCCGGTTGCCCGGTTTTCCCGTGACGGTTCAGCATTTTCCTCAGTCCGGCGGCCCGGTCCGGGGCCCGGTTGACATATAAAACCCGGTTTTGCCCGGCAAACTCCTTCGCAATATTGATACAATTACTTCCTATATCGCTGTCCCAGGACTGCAGGCTCAAGACAATAATATCCTTGTTCACCATAGTTATTATTTCTGTCGTTTAAAATACTGGCGCAGCATCCGGAAATATTCCGGGTAAAGCTTTGCCACATAACCGAACACCCCCGTTAACCTGACTCCCAGCACGCGGTTCAGTATCACCTGAGTGATAATGAACAACAGCAGGTAAGAAGACAATGTTCCCATGGCCGCTCCCCGCATCCCAAAATTGGAAATAAAAAACAGGTTCGACAAGATATTGTACACCGAAAAAGAAAACATCAGCCAGAAATTTACATGTGGCCTCCCCTTAGCATCCATGATATTGCCGAATTGCTTGATAAATGGCAAAAATAATGCGTAAAAAATGACCAGCCGAAGGATCAGTTTCCCCGGTAAGTAGTTCTTACCCACCAGTATGGTGATTATTTCCTCTGAAAACAGCAGCACCATCAATATCACCGGCAGTATGAATGTAAGCGCCGCGGCAACTGTTTTTTCGTAGATCTTCCGCAGGTCCTCATTGGTGCCGTTTTTTACCAGCTGGGCCGCTTTGGGGAACATCATATCCCCCAGCACCTGTGAAGGAATATCGGCAAAATTCAATATCCGGGCACCCGTATTATAATAAGACAATGCCACGGTGGATACATACCGGGCCGTCATAAAGCTGTCGGTGCTGACAAATACCAGTGAAAAAAAGTTATTCCCCAGGACATATTTCCCGTAATGCAAAAACTCTTTTAACATAAGCGGGCTGTGCCGGAATGAAATCAACCCATATTGCCGGTAAAAGAAATAGCCGGCCAGCAGGCCCGGTACCAGGGAAGCCGCATATAATAATACGGCGCTCCCCAGGCTGAGTTTATAGCCCGACAGGAAAAAACCGAGAACTGTCAGCAGGAAGAAACCGTTGCGGAGAAAATACATCCAGAAGATGGCCCTGAAATCTGTCTTGGAATACAGGAAATTCTCACAATAGGAGAACGCCACCAATAAAACCAGGCCGATGGCATAATACCGGAGCATTTCTTTCAATCCCGGGGAGTTAAAAAGATGTTCCAGGTAACCGCCAAAGAACAGGCAAACAATAAGCAGCAAGGCCGTGAATAAAAAATTCGTAGTTAAGGCCGCTGCATCAACTGCCGGGTGCAGGTCATCCGGTCTCGAATTAATAAATAAAATATAGCCATTCCTTACAAGCGCATTCCGGCAGGTCTCAAAAATGGAAGTAATAATGATAAATAGCCCCCAAACCCCGAATTCGTCCGGGATAAAGTTCCGGGCCAGGATCATAAAGGCCAGCAGCCCCAGCAATATGGATGTCAGCTTCTGGAGCATCGCATATTTCCCTGCATTCACCCAATACGAGTAGCGGCGGCTCATGATTTTTTGAAGGGTTTAATCAGGGAAAAAACATAATACATCTGCCATTTTTGGGTGAGCCGGTAGAGGGCTACCGGTATCAGGATGCCCAGCAATAAGCTTACCGGTAAAATAAGCAATACTTCCTGAATATGAAATACCTGCAGGAAAACAATGCGTACAAAAGCAATAACCAGCAAATGCAATATGTAAATATAAAGGGAATATTTCCCGATCCGTGACAACCATTGAGCGGTTTTTAACCCGTGCAGGATCCGGCTGGCCAGGTAATAGACAAAACAAGCGATCCAGATAATCATCAAATACGGTATCAGTTGCCATACCGACCCGCTGGCATAATCTGGCCCGGTGGTCCTCAGCCAGTAAAGCTGCCCCAGGATAAAAACGGGCAACACCAGCAGGAAGCAAATGACCAATTTCCGGATGGTCAGTCCTTCCAGGCTTACAATCCGGTCATAAAATAAGGAGCCGGAAACCAAAAATATATAATGATAAAAGACATCCGACAGGATGCTGTAGTCTGCTATATAATGACTGGACAAATGAAGTAAAACCGCAAGAGCCAGGTGAAGAATGGGAAACCGGGATAAGGAGCGGTGTAATAAGAGGTACAGCACCGTTGTATTAAACAAGGCCAGCAAATACCACATATGATCCAGTTCCCGGGGTTGCGTAAGAATGTACCAATAATCCGAAGCCGTCCGGTCGGAATTGGTGTACTTATTTAAAAAAAGTTGAATCGTAATGAGGATAAAGGCCCAGAGGAAATAAGGGTACAGCAGGTTGCCCGCCTTTTTCAGCAGAATTTCCTTTACCGGGTACCGGCTCATGGACCCGGCTAAAAACACCCCGGATAATAAAAAGAATACCGGCATCCGGACATTATACAGGAATTCCTGCACGGCATATAAGGGGGGCAGCACTTCAACACCGGCCCGTTTCAGCCCTACCAGTGTATGCCTGTACACCACTAAAAGGATGGCGATTCCTCTTGCATAATCCACCCATCCCAGCCTCCCGGATTTAACTAAGGTGCTCTTTGGGGTCAACTGGTTACGATCCTCATGAGGAGCTGTAGAAGACAATGTGAAAATGTTTAAACTTAAAGATTAATATCCTTACTGTCGACCTTATTTAAAACAGCCCCCAGGAATTTTCCTTTTACCGTCTTAAAATACTTAATAGATTCCTTGTCCGCGGGTTTAATCTCTGATGTCGCCGAAAAGATAGCGACAATTCCTTCAGAATACTGGGCCAGTTCTTTTGTATCTGTAAATCCGTTCAACGGGGCCCCTTCCATTAGAATATAATCATACGAATGAAGAAATTCCTGTAAATGGTTCAGCAGGTGATCTTTCGGCAATATCTCCGTGGGTGTGTAATCGCCTCCCCGGCAGCCGATGATATCGACATTTTCCACACCCGTATTGGTAATTAAATTCCGGACCGCATCGGAGTTAATATTCAGACCCGCGGCAGAATATTCTTCCAGCGTTGGCTTGGCATCATTGTACACAGTTAAGTCATTATTGCAGAAATTGGTATCAATCAGTAATACTTTTTTCTTGCTAAGACTGAGGCTAAAGGCCAGGGCCTGCAACAGGGTGGTTTTCCCCTGCTGGGGTTCGGTGCTGGTAAACAGGATCACCCGTTTCCCGCTGATTTCAATTTCATACCGCAGCTTTCTCAACAACTCCCGGAAAGAATTATTCCGGTGCACATCCCCCACTTCCACCTGGGTGACCTGTTCCTTCAGGTTGGCCGCTTTTAAATTTACATAGTTGATCGTGCCTAATAACGGAAGCCCGGTCATCCGCTGAAACTGCACCGGTGTTTTGATGGTCTGGTCAATATAAGCGAGGAAGATAAAAACCAGGGAGGCCAGTACAATCCCGCTGAAACCGGCCAGGGCCATCACCATAAGCTGCTTGGATGGTTCAGGTTTTACAGCGGGCTGCCCATAGAGTGTTTGTTTAAAATTGGAAACCCCTGCCTCCATATTGGACGCCAGGGTCAGGCGCTCCTTTGCATTGGTGTATTCCAGCGTGGCCACTTCAACTTCTTTATCCAGTTGTTCCAGCCTGCCAGATTTTTCGGGAGAAGCGGTCGAAATAATGGAACCCGCCTCCCCTAACTTGGTGCGGTAAAAACCTATCTTGGAATTCGCCGAACGCAACTGCCCTTCCAGGTCTATCCTCGTTTGCGTGAGCGTGGCTCTTTGCGAGGAGGTAAAATTGTTCCCGTTATCCGTGCTGGGTACCCCGGAGGGGGCAGCCAGGCGCATTCTGCGCTGGAGGTCATCTAATTTTGCCTTCATGACCGGGTCGTTTCCCCCGCTTTTTACATAGCGGTCATACAAATCATTGTATTCCTTTCTAAGCTCAAAATATTCTTTGTTATTCCCCTGCTCTGTCTTTGGCTGCTGGGATTCACCCAGGGACTGCAGCTGCAGGTTGATTTGTTCAATCTGGTAGGTCAGGCTCTGTACCCGGGAGAGTTCTTCCGCCAGCCCTGATTCATACATGCTGATCTGGCTGAGTTTATTCGCCCCCACCAGGTTCGGGTCCAGCGTAGATACCACTGAATCGTTTAAATAACGGCCCTTTGCATTGATCTTTTCATCCAGTTCCGCCTTTCTCTTTTTTACCATTGAATCCATCGCAACCATGGATTCGATGGACCGTTCCCTCCGGAATGCATCATAATACCGCTGGAATTCCTTAAGCAGGGAATTGACCACATAGGCTGACAGTTCCGGGGACTCGGACCGGTAGTAAATATTTATATAATCGGTGCGCTGGTAGCGGGCAACATATAAATATTTTTTGATCGTTTCAATATCATAGTCGTACTCCTTTAACAGTTCCAGCAGTTGTTTTTCCGGCCGCAGGTTGGAGCGCAGGAGTTGCATGGAGTCATATTTCCCGATAAATACTTTCCTTGCCGCTTCCAGGTTGATCCCTTTCAGCAGCTCATTTTTCCCCCATTTCGACCGGTCGGGCTTCATAAAGGGGGCGTCAGAAGACAGGTCCCGGATGATCAGCCTGTAGGACAATAAATTCAGCACTTTGGGGGATGTGATGTTCTCGATGACGTTATTAAATTTCACATCAATCTGGGGCAGGTTGAAGATATCGTCCGATAACTTGATTTCTTCACTGATCGTAAAGCCCGTAGACATCTGGGCCTGGGATTTATAAAGGTCCTTCCGGTTCAGGGTCAGAAAAAAAGAGGCGACCAGTGCAGTAAGGCCAACGGCCAGTATAATCCATTTGCGGCGAAAGAGTATCCTGAATATATAGATTAATTCCATGGGTAAAGTATAACGCCAATATTACAAAAAAAATACAGAAAAAAAGTCCGGTAACAACTACCGGACTTTTCATTATCTACCGATTTTTAACAAGTTTAAAAATCTTGGGGGGAAGTTTCTTATCAGCCCCTGAAACCTCGAGCAGGTACACACCCGGGGCCAATTGTTCACCCGGGATGGTCAGTTGCTGCTTCCAGTCACCCTGCTGCAGGCCCGCAAATTCCCTGGCATAGACCTGTTTCCCGCTCATGTCTATTAACCGGATCAGCACTTTTTCATTTTCACCGGTTACATACATGGAGACATTGATCTCCTCATTGAACGGATTCGGGTAAACGGCAACCTCGCTGGAAACTTCGCTGTTAACCGGGTTCCGGCTGGCGGCTGCACGGTTGTTTGGCGCAGCCACGGTGGTTACCACCGGTACCTGCGGCTGATTCCCTTCCTGTACATAAGAAGGAACTGCACCGCGACCGGTAAATCCGGAACCAGGCTGGGTTCCGAGTTTGTAGCCGTTAATGATCATACCGTTCAGGTAAGCATAGGCTGCATACTGGCCCAGTGATACGGTAACAAATACTTCGCCGTTCTGATCCGGTTTGACATTATCTATTTGTACCACCTGCGTGGTGTTAAAGGAGGCATTCAGGGAAACGCTCTTACCGTTGATCGTGTAAACGCAGGTCCTGTCCCCGCCACCGTTACGGCTGCCGCTGAACACAAAGGAATAAGCCATATTCTGGTTCAGGTTGGAGATCTTCAGTGTGGAAACCACCCCGATATCCACCCACCAGGAACTGCGCAGCACGTTATCGGGCCATACGCCGCTGTTATTACCCGTGATCATTCCGCTCGGGTTATCCCCGCTGAAATTATCCACCACGGTCATATTAAGACCGGAAGAATTGCTCAGGTCATTCCGCAGGTTGCTGAATACTCTTCCCTGTTCAGGGGCCCTGGCCGTATTGTTCCAGGGAGCAGCAGCATTATCCCGCCTGTTAAAGTTGATATAGACAGAATACATAAAGGTGGAAGTACTGGCCACGTTGGTGAAGGCGGAATACACACCGGTTCTGACGCCTCTCACTTTGTAATAATACACTTTACCTGCCTGTAACCCTGTTCCGTCTGTATAGGTTGAAACATTGGCAGCGGTCGTAGTGATCACGGTATACGGACCATTATACGACTCAGCCCGCTGGATCTCAAAGCCATCCTCATCACTTGATTTATCACTCCAGTTCAGGCGGATCGCTGTTTTAGAAACAGCAACAGCCACGAGGTTGGAAGGAGCAAACGGCGTACCGTCATCCACATACGACTGGATAACCACAGCCCCGAGATATGCATAGGGTGATGTACCCGCTTTCAGGCAGCTGAATTCAATAACCCCGCCTGCATCCGGCACCAGGCCGTTGATCTGAACGGTATTATTGATATTGTTGGCAGCATTCAGCGTAACCGTCTGCCCGTTTGCCGTATAACTGGTACTTCTGTCATCCCCGGCCTGGCGGCTGGCAAAGAACACCAGGTTATACTTGGTATTGACAGGGTTGAGCCCGGCAATACGGAGTCGCATCGGAACCGTGCTGCTCTGGTAGTAAACACTCTTCATCACATTATCCGGGTAAACGCCGGAATTATTACCGGTAGAGGCCCCCAGGTCGTTTGCACCCTCCCAGGTATCCACCTGTGTGATCGAAATTCCGGTGGGTGTTTCGCTGTCATCGATCATATTGGTAAGCACTTTCCCGGCAAACGGAACACTGTTGAAGTTATTCCAGGGTGAAGGCCCGGCCAATGAGGGTGAATTGGCGAAATTAACATACACGGAATTAAATACATCCCTTACAACAATCCGGAACTGCGTACTAACGCTGGCCCCATGGTCATCTGTTGCGGTAATGGTAACATTATTATAGATGCCAATACTGTTACCCGGGTTCACCTGGATAACACCTGTGCCGTTTCCATTGTCCACCAGGGTGGCGAAGGAAGGCAGGTTGGCGGCTGTTAAAGTGATCACATCACCCAGGTCATCTGTCACGGAAACATTCACATTCTGTGTTTCCTGGATCCGCATGGTCAGGTTCGGGATGGCGGCAATCACCGGCGCGCCGTTCCCGGTAACCACATCAACGGTATCGCTGAACGGAGAATTACCATAACCATTTACAGCCCTTACGGTGTAATAATAATGCTGGTTCCCCGCTAATCCTGCGTCATTGTAAGTTTGGAGGTTTACATTGTTACCGCCCGGGTTGATCAGTGTATAGGGTCCTGCCTGGTTTACGGAGCGGTACACCTCGTATGAAACTTCATTGTAAGCAGCATCGATCCAGGCCAGTTGTGCGGTACTGCCGGCTAACTGGGCAGTCAGGTTCCTGGGTTTGGCCGGTGCGGTACTGTCATCAAATACTTCATCGATCACCAGTGCGTTCAGGTAACCAAAATTAGAACCTGCGGCTCTGGCAAGGCTCATAGCCAGTGTTCCGTCCGCTTCCGGCTGAACAGCCGGTATTGAAACGGTATTCTGCGTGTTATTGGCCGCATTCAGGGTAGCGGTAAGTCCTTTCACGGTATACAGGGAAGTCCTGTTGTCATTCACACCGCCACGGCTGCCAAAGAAGGTGAATGTATATTTCTTGGCAATATCCAGCCCGTAAACACTCATGTTCTGAACGGAGGCATCTGTCCAGTAGGCCGTACGTATTACCGCATCGGGATAGATACCGGAATTATTACCGGTATTTGCACCCAGTACATTTGACCCATTCCCGATATTACCCCAGGGACTAAGGATCCGCAGCCCAACGGTAGTGGCAACTCCCCCGTCATCTTTCAGGTTGGGGAAATTGTCATTCAGGGCCGGCTGCTTATTCGTCGCATTCCAGGGTGAAGGCGTGACAATGGAGCCATCTGTAAAGTTGATATAAATCTTCCTGGTGGGTGACACATCATTGATATGAATGCTAAAGGTCCTGCTGGCGCTGCCGGAATTACCGTCAGTAACAGTAGCGGTAACCGGGTAGTCACCATGATCCGCATACCCCGGCGCGTAGTTCAGCTGGGCCGTATTCCCGTTAATGGTGGTAGTTACAAAAGCGGGCAGGCCTGTAAAGGACCAGCTCAGGATATCCGCCACATTGGGATCGGTGGCGGTGATATCAACCTGGGCTGTCTGTTTTTCATTTAATGTAACATTACTGATCACCGGCAGTACAGGATCGTAGTTGTCGTTCACGGTCAGCTGGAAGCTGGTTGAACTGCTGCCATAAGAGTCCGTTGCGGTAACAACAATACCCGCGTATGTTCCCTGCTGTGCCTGGGACGGGTTCGTAAAGCTGATCACACCCGTTCCGTTCGCACCCGGTGTAAACGTGGCAAAAGAAGGCAGGTTTTCGAAACTAAAGCTGATTGCTGAGTTCAGCGGGCTGCTGGCCTGTACAGTTACATCCAGCTGCGTGCCATACCGCATGATCTTACTGGCAACCGGCGTTACAACCGGTAAGGGCTGTAATGTCCGGGCACTGTCCTCATTACTGGATGCGGATTCGCCGTCTGCATTGAAAACCGATACCTTATAGTAACGGACAGCGTTGGCAAAGAGGCCTGCATCGGTAAAGGAGGTTGTATTAGCGGGCAATGTGGCCAGCAATACATAATTCAGGTTATCATCATCTGATTTATAGAGCCGGAAGCCATTTTCATTGGCCGCATTATCCACCCAGGCGATTGAATTGGAGGAACTGCTGGCACCACTGGCTGTCAGTCCCGAAGGAGCTGCAGGAAGGGCCGGTGATGATAATGTAGTAGCACTGACTGATACCGCCGTATTATTCATCAGGTTCACAATATCTGCCTGTGCCAGGGGCACATCATATATTTCGAAATTATCCAACCACCCGGAGAAATTCCCGGTACCTGTATTGAATGCATTGGTACCATTCACCCCACCCAGCCTTGATTCATTGCTGGTTGTATTAACAGTCGAAAAGCCCAGGTTTGTATTGGAAGCCACCTGCAACCCGTTCACGTATAACCTGAGTGTGTTAACATTGTACACCAGCGCAATATGGTTCCAGCCAGTGCTCAGGAAAAGCGTACTGATGGATCTCCGGGTATTGTTACTGGCGATACCCGCATACAGGGTGAGCGCATCCAGCCGGAGAGACAGGCCGTTATCACTTCCGCCAAAATCAGCTATGATCCGGTTGCCTGTATTGGAGTTCGATTTCATCCAGAAGGAAATAGTCTTGGAGGCATAGCCACCCCGCAGGTAATCGCCCGCTGCGGTGGTAACATGCACATACTGGCCGTTGCCGCCAAAACTCAGGGAATGCGTGCCTTCCACTTTTGTGGCTGCATCAAAAACAGTCCCCCCGCTGATTAACCCTTTATTGTTAATACCGGCATCCGTATAATTATTATTGAACTTCCAGCTTGCCTGGGGCTCGTTATTGACCGGGGACCCGCCATAGGCATAAATGGCCCTGACCTGGTAATAATAAGTCGTGGACGCATTCAGGCCAACGCTGTCTGCATAAGTAGTGACATTGGCCGCCACGGTTCCGACAGAGAAGTAGCCGGCAATGGGATTAGTGGAACGAAGGATGTCAAACCCGGTTTCGTTCGAACTGTTATCGGTCCAGCTTACGTTAATCTGTTTATGGGATACGGCCGTTGCCGCCACATTTCCGGGAGAACCCGGTGCAGGGGGAACAACAACCGGCGGGATACCATACACATTATTGCTGGGATTTGAAATATTACCAGCAGCATCCCGGGCTTTCACAATAAACAGGTAACCGCTGTCCGCCGCTGTTAAATTATAACAGGAGAACGCGGTAGCCGAAGTCACATATGATTTTACCCCGTTAATATAAATATCGTATTTATCAATCCCGACATTGTCAGTGGATGCATTCCAGGCCAGGGACACCGAGTTATTGGTAGCCGAGGTTACCCGCAGGTTACCCGGCGCGGTGGGCGCCTGTGTATCCGCAACTGTTTTACTGCTTATTTCTTCTGTAGCCGCTGAAGCGCCTGTATTGTTTACGGCTCTCAGCTTATAATAATATCTCGTATTCTGATTTAAACCGTTTACGGTAAAAGTGGTAATGTCCTGGCCCGTAATTCCAACCAAAGTGTAAGGACCACCCGACTGCGTTGCCTGGTATATTTCAAAATTTGTTTCGTTAAAAGCTGAATTGGGATTATCACTCCAGTCCACTTTCATTTGAGTCAGTGAAAGCGGCGAAAGCATCACATTACCCGGCATATCCGGTTTATTCGGTCCGTTCGCATCCACCACGCTGAATGGTTGAGAAAATTCACTCAGGCAGCCAAACTGCTCGGTCAGTTTTACCACATAATCACCGGGGCTGGTGGCCCTGAATGTATCCACCGCACTTAAGACGGTTGCATTACCAACCCGGGTCCAGGTATACGTCTGGTAACCGACCGGCTCCATTAATGTTACTCCTGTATTACCATCCGGGGCCGGGATCACTCTACTCATTAATCCCCTGGTCTGGATAGCGGGTGGAACAGTAGGATCCTTCAGTTTCACCACGATTGGATTGGGTGACCAGGGTGACCAAACCGTACCTCTCCTGAAACGGCAATCATAGGTACCGAAACTGGTAACTGTATAGGTGTTTGACGTGGCACCCGCAATGGTCACGCCATTTTTCCTCCATTCGTAGGCAGCAAAGCCGGGACTGAGTCCCAGGGTAACATTCACGGCTTCTCCCACACAAAATTCATATTTACCAAACAACGGAACCGGGTTGGCCTTATGCGTACGGTTCATAAAAGGAAAATAATCCGGTTCGCTCCAGGCATCATTCCAGCAACCATGTCCCCGGTTAGGATAAACGGTACGTTTATAGGCACCTCCTACGGCTAAAATTGAATTACCCAATGCCTCAGATGTGGCGGGGGTTGGATTTTTATCCAATCCCCCCTGGAAATGCCAGATGGGGATATATTTTAAAGTATTTGCTGAGCTCTGGAATGTACTGTTCGCCGCACTGATGGGCAAACATCCCGCTACCAGGTTCGGGTACCGGATGGTGAACTCCCAGCAGGCCGTACCACCGGCAGAAAGACCGTTGACATAAATCCGGTTGATATCCGCCTTATTCTGCGGCACCAGGAAATTCTGGATCAGTTCGGCCAGCGCATCATACTGTGCGGGACCAAAAAAGCCATATTCATTTTGCGGGTACAATAAGAATCCGTCGAATTTCCCGGAGTTTACAGAATCCTTGTGACGCTGACCACCGTGGAATAACTGGTATTCGTTATCATAAATATTTTCATTGCCGCTTTCACCCAATCCATGGAAAAAGATAAAAACGGGATAGACCTTACCGTCATTCACATTATGCTGGTAGGTCTTGGGAAATTTCAGGCGAAATACATTCCCCTTATAGATATAACACCGGTAGTCATCGGTGTTCCAGTTCAGGCGGGTTGTTTTTACCCAATCCCCCACCTGCCCGTAAGGCGGTTGAGCCACAAAGCCTCCCGGATATTCAATAACCGGGTCGGCCGGGTTCATAACCTGCGCCGGGCTGTACTGGAACAGGAAGCAAAGCAATGTTGCAGCAAATAATCTCTTAAGTAGCATTTTCATAAAGTTTGTTTAATAGCTTGTACAAAAAAACCGAAAGGTTCTTACGGGAGATTGGTTGATGCTCAATGCAAGATTGAGTATCAGTAGATTGCTGCCTTTAGATAGGAATTTGGAAAGGTTTCGTTGGTTTACTTATAGAATAAGTCGGAAGAGACCACAAGATAGAATAATTTTCGGGAAGAAGAAGTCCTGAGGTCAACATTTTTTAAAGAAATTATCCCCTTTTTCTCCTATGACGAACCCCATGTAAATAAGCTCCGATCCGGGTATACCGGACAAGAAACTGGTAGGTCAGAATGGTAAACGCCAGGGTAACCGAAAAAACAGTCATAAATTTTACCCCGGAATATATATTAAACTGTAAGAGAACGAGTTGCAACACAACAACCACTCCCATATGCACCAGGTACATCCAATAAGCTGCATCGGAGAGGTATCTCCACAGGTGACTCTCATCGCGGAAATAATGTAAAAAGATGCCTGTTATCCCAAAAACCAGGAAAATAATCTGTCCGCTCAGTAACAATTTGATCATTCCAACCGGTATCCGGTATGCAGGTGGATTGCAGTCATGAAAATCCTGGTAAAAAGTAAACCCGGAAATAAGCAGCCCGGCCACCAGCAACCAGCCGGCATACTTTACCATAAAGTCAAAGAACGCTGGCCGGATATTGATAATCCAGCCCAGCCACATGAAAAATCCATAAAAAAGCAGGTTCGAAAAACCCGGTACCAGCCCGGTATCAACCGGTACCAGCAATTCATCACTTAAGGACAGGATGAACCAGGTTCCGGCAATAGAAGTAAGGGTCAGAAAAAAGGCATGCCCTTTCCATTTATCCCCCGCCTTATTTATCAAAGAAGCAACCGGCCGGAGGGCGGGTATTGCCATTGCACGGACATAGAGTACGGCAACGATATAATACAGCAACAGGTAATACAAAAACCATAAATGGGCAATCCCGTTCCATCGGAATAACTGTTTAAAACTGGCCTTGAAATTCATCAGCCGGTCTGCCCCGTATACAGCCGAGTTCTGGTGGTATAAAAAGGGGAATACCGTCAGCGGTAAAATGAAAATCAAGCTGCCCAGGAAGGGAATCCCGATCCGCTGCCACCTGCGCCGGATAAATTCAGGCACCCCTACTTTGTAAATTAAAAAGCGGCAAAAAAATCCGGCCACTAAAAAAAACAGCGGCATCCGGAACGTATGAATAAAGAAGTACAGGTAATCGAACACCCCGCTGTTGCTGTATGCATCATGCGGCCAAACCGGGAGGGGTTTCTCCTTATAGACAATGGTTGCATGTAAAAAGATCCCCAGGATCATGGCAAAAGCCCTTAATGCATCAATTCCATGGTATCGCTGACCGGCCTGCAAATTGCTCATAAATTATTCGGTATGCTGCTGCACGCTAAAAAAAGGATGGAGAAAAAAAACCTGTAACACGACTTCCAAAATTAAAAAGTAAAATACAAAATATTACCTGATTTTTGAGGCAGATTTTAATATAATTGCATCGGTTTATTATGAGAAATAAATTATTGAAATTATCCCTTTACTGGTCAGCTTTCGGTTTCCTCGCCGGTACCCGGCTGTTGTTGAAAATCGCTTTCAGTTCCCGGAATAAAATCATTTCCTTGTCCCTGCCGGGTTTTCGTTTCCCGGTTTATATCCGGGCACACAGTTCCGACGAATATACTTTTCAGCAAATTTTCATTCAAAAGGAATACGAGTTTCCCGTTGATAAAAAAATCGGCAGTATCCTGGATGCCGGCGCCAATATCGGGCTGGCCGCTCTTTTCTTCGCGCAAAAATTTCCGGCCGCTTCCATCATCTGCCTGGAACCCGAACCGGGTAATTTCAGTTTGCTGCAAAAGAACACCGAAAACTACCCCAACATCCTTCCCGTGCAGGCCGGTCTCTGGAGCAAGTCTGCCTTTCTGCAGGTAATCGACGAAGGACTGGACAACTGGGGTTTTACCGTCAAAGAATGCAGTGCGGATACGCCCGGTTCCATCCGTGCCGTATCAATGGCCGATCTGCTTGCCGGGTATTCCCTTGAAAAATTTGATCTTGTAAAACTGGATATCGAAGGCAGCGAAAAAGAAATACTCGACGCTGCCGATGCCGCAAACTGGCTGGCGTCCTGTTCCGTACTGGTTATTGAACTGCATGACCGGATGAAACCCGGCACCTCCGCCTCCCTGTTCAAAGCCGTTCAAAATAAAGAATACCTGTTTGATGTGAAAGGAGAGAACTTATTATTCCATTTCAGGGACGGGAACGCTTAATTTATTTTCCCTTTTTTTCCCAGACAGAAACAAAACCGCCTGTCCAGCCCAGCGGCAGTTTTTCCGCAATGGCACAATCCAGTTTCTGCAGGCTCTTTATTCTTTTGGTGAGCAGGGAAAAAGGAAAAACATCTTCGATAAAATTGGTTTTACCGAGCCGGCTGATCCGGAAACCTGTTTGTTCCGCCAATTCTCCCAGGCTCCGTTTTGTAAAAAACTGGATATGGGTTAAATCATCCGCATCACTCTGCACCGTGGTTCCCTTGTACCCGAAGAATCCTTTTACTTTCAGCAGCAGCCGCCACATCCAGTTGTTCTTTTTCTGCAACCGGATAAAGGGCCTTGTCACGAACAGCTCCCGGGGTCCTCTCCCGTTGGGAACGGTTACAATCAAAACTCCGTTATCGGAAAGCACCTGGTTAACCACATTCAGAAATTCAGCAGGCTGGTGCAGGTGTTCAATCACTTCGCTGCAGATAATGGCATGATAGCGTTGACCGTCCGCCACCATTTGTTCCGCACTCTTCACCTCAAAACTGACCTGCCCCGATTTATTCAATGACCGGGCTTTTTCAATGGCTTTTTCACTCACATCCACTCCCTTTACCCGAAAACCCAGTTCACCGAGGCGGCGGGAGATCACGCCGTTTCCGCAGCCCACATCGAGGACTTCCGCACCGGAAGGCAACCCGGCCGTCAATACCCCGGTAATAAAATTTAACCGTTTTATATCCGCATATCTTTCAAATTCCGCCATGAATGCTCAGTTTTTATTTCTTAATACCTGTTTATATAATTCTTCTATTTGCCGGGTCATCTCCTTTGCTGAATACCGCATGTTTACCGTATCCAGCGCTTCTTTTCCATAGCGGTTCCTTTTTTCAGCATTCCCTGCCAGATCCACCAGGGCGGCCGACAAGGCAGGAACCAGGTTATTCGTATCAATCAGCATTCCATTCCGGTCATGCTGCACAACTTCCCGGGATCCATCCACATTCGTTGCGATAACCGCCTTACCCATGGCCATCGCTTCCAGTAAACCAATGGGCAGTCCTTCCCAGAGGGAGGGCAATACAAAAATATCTGCAGCAGCAAGAACATCCGGAACATCCTGCCGGAAAGGTAAAAGGGTAACTGCTTTTTCCAGTTTATGAGCTGCAACCAGTTGCTCCGCTTCTTTCTTTTCATCTCCCTCGCCCACCATCAGCAGATGCATACCCGGGAAAGCGGCGATGGCCGATTGAAAGGCCCGGATCAGGCTTAAGGGTTGTTTATGTGATGTAAACCGGGCAATGAATAAAACAAGGATCGTATGCGCATCAATACCTAATTCCCGGCGGATATCCTTATATGAATTGGCCGGGTTGAATTTTGATAAATTGATCCCGTTGGTCACCACCACGGAATCAAATGATTGGATAAACTCTTTACCGGTTTGCTGGTTCGATGCTGAAACAGAAATGTTCAGGTCGGATCGCTGGGTCAGATATTTTTCGCCCATGATCCGGATCTTTCTTACAGCAGCCTGCTGGTCCTGGTGAAATGACCAGCCGTGTATGGTATACACCACCGGGATATCCAGGGAATGGGCCGCCCATAGTATATTGGAATTGGCCCTGCTCCCGTGGGCATGAACAATATTTACCCCATTGTCCCTGATAAATTTCCGGACCTTCCACCATTTGGTAATATCAAAGGGGCGCTCCGTATAGATCACTTCTGTTTTTACTTCCATCGCTTTCAGGCGGTCCACCATGGGACCGCGGGTAAATGACAGTACCACCGGCTCAAATACCTCCCGGTCCAGGTTCTCCACCAGGCTCAGGAGATGTGATTCTCCCCCGCCGATCTGCCCCTGCCGGATGCATTCCAGAACTTTGATTTTAGCTGACATATTCTACCGTTGATACCGATTTGATTACCGGGGATTGATCCCCCACCCGTCAGGCAGTTTTTCCGTGATCTCAATATTGGAAAACTCCTGTCCCTGCCGGGCGCCTACTTTTTTGGCCCAGGCTGCCATCCGGGCAATCCCTTCTTCCAAACCGATACCGGTGGGGGCGCCAAATACAGAATGGGCCCGGGTATGATCCGAATAGGCATGCAATACTTCGTTCCGGGCGCTCAGGTAATTGATATCCGGGCTCACCCCGAATTCTTTACAGACCACCGTAGCCAGTTCATTTACGGTATACGGCTTATCCGCCCCGATATTGAATACTTTATTATAGGCTTCCGGCATTCCCACACTTTTGGCAATGGGAATGGCCACATCATCAATATAACTAAAGGCCCTTGTCTGGGTACCATCCCCGAACACGGTAAGCTTTTTGCCCTGCATGATCTGGTTCATAAAAATGCCGATCACATTGCGGTACTTGTCACCGATATTCTGGTTCTCGCCATACACATTGTGCGGACGGAATACCACGTAATTCAGGCCAAACATCTTATGCGCCGATTCCAGGTCCATTTCCACCGCGTACTTGGAAACCCCGTACGGGTCTTCCGGTTCCGGCTTCATCTCTTCGGTCATGGGGAGCTGTCCTTTTCCATAGACGGCAATGGACGAAGTAAACACGAAACATTTTACTTTATGTTTCACCGATTCGTTGATCAGGTTAATACTTCCCACCAGGTTGGTATTGTAATTGTACCTCCGGATAAAATGGGATAGCCCTTCCGCGGCATAGGCCGCCAGGTGATAGACATACTCAAACCGGTATTCACTAAACAGGTTGCTGATCAGTTCGTGATCCGTAATACTTCCTTTCACGAAAGTTGCCCCGGCCGGTATATGGTCCTCAAAGCCGCCGCTGAGGTCATCAAAAGCGACCACGTTATACCCCATTTTCATACAATGGCTGACCACATGTGAGCCAATGAATCCGGCTCCGCCGGTAACCAAAACGTTCTTTTTCATATGCGAATTATTAACTTTTATAATTTTCCCACCCACCGGTTATACCACAACTGGAAAGACAGGATCTGCCACAGCTTCTGGTAGTTCACTTTTTTACCCGCCAGGTATTCATCTCTCAGTTTAATGATCGGGCCTGCTTCAAACAGGCCGGTTTTCGAAAGGCAGTGATCACTTAAATAGTATCTGAGCTGTTCCTGCAATTCCTGGCGGAACCAGACTGTTAACGGGGCGATAAAGGGCCGCTTGGGCCGGTCCATGATCTCCTCCGGCAAATATTTGTGTACGATCTTTTTCAACAGCCATTTATTAACGCCGTCCCGTATCTTAAACGAGAACGGGAGGCGGGCCAGGAATTCCACCAGCCGGTGGTCAATCATCGGTTCCCGTCCTTCCAGGCTCACCGACATCGTTGCCCGGTCCACTTTGACCAGGTTATTATCCACCAGGAAGGTTTTATAGTCAATGGCCAGCAGCCGGTTTAAATCATCGTTCTTTCCTTCTTTCCCGTCCGCGAATGCGGTAGGCAGGTCTTTATATTCCCCGGACAGAAACGACTTTACTTCGGATTCTGTTATGTACTGGCTGATATATTTCATGGCCTGTCCCAGGTCATGGCTCTTCCATATCAGTTTCATCTTTTCATACCGGGTGGCAAAATTATATTTTGAACGGAAGTACGGGATATGGGCCGGGTTGACCAGGGACATGGCCCCGCTCAGGATCGTTTGCACCGGGACCGGCAGGCCGTTGGTGTACTTATTGGCCAGGTTGAATTTATTATAGCCCCCGAATATTTCATCCCCTGCATCCGCACTCAGGGCCACTTTTACCTGCTGGCGGGCCAGGCGGCTGACCAATACCGTAGGCACGGTTGAGTTGTCGGCGAAGGGTTCATCATAAATTTCCGGCAGCAGCGGAAGCACATCCCCCGCTTCTTTAGCGGTCAGGTACCACTCCGTATGATCGGTGCCCAGGTAGCCGGCAATTTTTTTGGCTTCTTTGGCTTCATTAAATTCCTGCTCATGAAAACCGATCGTAAAGGTCTTTAATTTTTCCGTACGGCCGCTTTGCAACAGGGCCGCGACACTGGAACTGTCATAACCCCCGCTTAAAAAAACACCAACGGGTACATCGGAGACCATCCGGTACTCATAGGCACTTTTCATCAGTTTTTCCGTCTCAGCTATCGCATCTTCATCAGAAATCTTTAGTGCCGGTTTATTGTAATAATCGGCCACATCCCAGTATTTCTGCAGTTCCTGCTCCCCGGTTTCCAGGTCAATGGCGAGGATATGTCCCGGCAGCAATTTCGCCGTGTGCTGAAAAATACAATGGGGTCCGGGTATATAGCTGTACTGAAGAAAAAGAGCGAGGCTGCTTATTTCAATATTTTTTTCGAAGCGTTCATGCCGGTACAGGGCTTTCAGTTCGGATCCGAATAACAGGATGTCATTTTTCCAATAATAGTACAGGGGCTTAACTCCCGCCCTGTCCCGGACCAGGAAAACCTTTTTCCGGGTCTTGTCGTAGAGGGCGATGGCAAACATGCCAATAAATTTATGCAACACTTCCAGTCCCCAGCAGTGATAACCTTTCAGGATCACTTCGGTATCCGACCCCGATACAAAGGAATAGCCCTTTTCCTCCAGTTCTTTCCGGATCTCCTTAAAATTATAGATCTCCCCGTTGAAATTGACCACGAGATCACCGAAATGCATCGGCTGATGACCCAGGGCCGATAGGTCCAGGATGGATAAACGGCGCTGACCAAAGCCGATCAGCGCTTTGCCTGCTTCAAAGACTTCGTAGCCGGCATCATCCGGTCCGCGATGCGTCAGGGCATCGGTCATTTCCTTCAGCTTTTCCGGCGAAGTACTTTTCCTGAAATCCAAAAATCCGGCTATTCCGCACATGGCCCTTAATTAAAACTGATTTTATGATTAAAGTGCCACATGATGCCCTTCCAGAAAGAACGCAAATGGGCTTTCTGACTCTTAAAAATAAAACTCAGCGTGTTCTTAGGGATGGTCAGGAATGTAAAATAAAGCAGGAATATACAATAGCTGGAAAAAGACATATTCCGCTTCATGAACAGGATCCTGTTCTTGGTGTGGTAAAATGTTTTAAAGGGACTGGCCTTCCCCGTGGTCATGGATTCCTTGTGATAGATCAGGGATTCAGGCTGGTAATATACTTTGTATCCTTTCCGCTTGATTTGCTCACACCAGTCAAATTCTTCATAATAAATAAAAAATTCCTCCGGCAGGCCGCCCACTTCCTCAATCACTTTTCTCGGGACCATCATTCCGCCTCCATGGGCATAGTTGGTTACTTTGATCTCATTGTACTGGCCCCTGTCTTCTTCCCCGCAGCCCACCATGGCATTCCGGCCGGTAAAGACATTCACCGTCTGGTAACCGGCATATTCAATGGTTCCTTTATGAAAGAAATAATGGAATTTAGGGCTGGCGATGCCTGCATCCGGGTACCGGTCAAAAATCCGGACCAGTCCTTCAAGCAGGCCCGGTGTAAACTCCGTATCATTGTTTACGATGAATAAATAGTCTCCCTTGGCCGCGCGGATCCCCACATTATTACCCCCGGTAAAACCCAGGTTCTTTCCATTCAGGATGACGTTTACATCCGGCCTGATTGATTTGAAAAGGGCGGTCGGGTTTTCCTTTGACCCATTGTCCACGATAATAATCTCCAGGTTGGGATAAGCGCAATGCTCATTGATGGAGCGAAGAAAATCGCAGGTTATTTCCGTGGTATTCCAGGTAAGTGTCACAATAGACACCAAAGGAGAAGTTTCCTTCTGCATAAAATAGTTTTTAGGGGTACAAAGAATTATAAAGATAATATCCGGAATCGATAAATCCCAGCTATTACAGGATCAGGAACCGGATTTCTGGAAAAGGGCGGCCGGGGTTCTTGCCATGATCTTGATATCGTACATCAGGTTATACTGCCGGGCATACGAAATATCCATCCGGACACGCTCTTCGGCTGTCATATCCGGGTTCTTCTTTTTGTTTACCTGCCACAGGCCGGTAATCCCTGCCGGGGCCATAAAGCGTTCGACAAATTCATTGGTCGTAAGGGTGGTGGCCTCGTAAATGGGCAGGGGCCGGTTCCCGACAATCGACATATCCCCTTTTAATACATTAAACAACTGGGGTAATTCATCAATACTTGATTTGCGCAGGAATTTGCCCACACGGGTAACCCTTGGGTCATTGTAGATCTTCAGGAACTTCACACCTTTATCACTTGTCCCGTATTTGTTCAGGTGGGACAGGGCGTCTACTTTCTGATCCGCATCCACTTCCATGGTCCTGAACTTAAAGAACCGGAACACTTTGAATCCCTTGCCGGCTCTTAAGGAAGTATAAAAAACAGGTCCTTTTGAATCCAGCTTTATAACAAGCGCCACCAGGATAAATACCGGCAGGGCCAGGACCAGGATAGTTGCGGAGATCAGGATATCCAGCAGTCTTTTGGCAGTAAATGATTTCGTCTTTTGTGTACTGTCAATGGCGGCGTAAGCCTCTTTCCGGAACAGGGGGGCCGGCGGGTGATTTTTAATCTTTTTAAGAAAAGCGACCTTATTCGCGAAGTTGACACCCCGCTTATTCATATTGATCACATCATCGATCATGTCGTTTGATTTGATGCAATCCAGGCATTCCTCATCCAGGCATTCCTCATTGTACAGTACCGGGATAGCGGATACCTGGGGCCTGGCTTTCAGGAAAGCGAAAAATCCCGCTAACTGCTCTTTGCAAAAAGGAACGTCAAAAACAATTACATCCGGGACGGCCCCTTTGCTGGCCAGGATTTTATCGATCAGTATAATAGTGTCTGTGATGGAACCGGTAACGGATGTGGACTGGAAAAAAGTAGCAAAATGCTGCAGGGAAGTTTCCCGCTGGCCTATATATATGCAGTTAAGCTGATCCGCCTGGTCCTGGTACACCGGAAACAAATTTGTCCCCTGCCTGTACCGGTCGATGCTTAAAGAGTGGGTTTCGGAATACATCTGGATAAGTTTGGTTTAATATTCGGTTACGGTTATGGTTTTTGCTTCGTCCTTCTTAGTTATTCACCATCTCGGTGTGCAGGTGGTATTCCACCCGCTTTAATAAATCCGGCGGACTGAACGGCTTATTAATGAATACATCCGCTTTGAGGTCAGCCAGGCTTTTGGCGTTCAGTTCCGGCTTCTGGCCCGATAGCACAAAAACCGGTTTCTGGTATAATACGCTTGACTTGATATACTCAATGAACTCAAAACTTTCTTTTTCCTGGGAATCGATATCCACTATTACCATGCTGATATCACTGTTCTTTCTCACATAACTCATTCCCGTATATACATCCGCCACAGCTATAAAATCATACCGCGCCGATAAAACCGTTTGCAACAGGTAACTCATCGGCTTGCTGCCACAGATAATTAAAATTGTCTTTCTCATACATACAAGGGTTCAGGATTAATGTTTATAGGTTTACTACCATGCATTAATCATAGTACTGGACAAAGACAATTGCCTTTAAATCTTCTGATTTTAATTAGGATCTTGAAAAAGGTTCTGTAGGAGAATTGGTACGGTCATTCAAAGGAGGAGAGAAATAAGTATTTCTACTGAAAATAAAGTAGAAATTCTACTGGAGTAAAAATACAAACATTTAGTTGTTACTTCAAAGTAAAACGCAAAGAAAATTTTAGGAAGCTGGCAATAATCAAACAAATACATTCATAACGTTGTCATAATCAACATATTGCCTATTGCCTAAAATCTGCAACAAGGGGAAAATGATCGGAATAAACCGGTCCCGGGCAGCGGTAATTTACCACTCCAAGCTGTTTAGCGGCAAAAATATAGTCGATCCGGAGGGAGGGGGAGATAAAACGGTAGGTCCTGCCCAGCCCCCTGCCTCTCTCTAAGAAGGCATCCTTCAGTCCGCCCCGCAGGCGGAAATAAGCATAGGAATTCGGAACATCGCCCAGGTCGCTGCACAGAATGACCGGGTAGGGACTGTTTCCGGTCTCCTGCCGGGCCAGGTCGGCCTGCCGGTTCCTTAAGCGGTAGCTGTTTTTCAGCTTATTGAGAACATTGGTATTCATTTTAACCTGCCCCGGTTCCTGGAAATCATCCTTATTGAACCCGGGAGATTCGAGGTGTGAATTGAATACCCTTATCGTATTATCATTATATTTAATGTCGGCATAACACAAACCTTCCGAGTGGACCTTTGCGTCATTTTTGAAATCCTTTGCCGCCAGGATCGGGTATTTCGAAAATATCGCCAGCCCATACTGGAATTTGCCTTCAAAAAGTTCCGTGGACGGGTAAAAATGATAATAGCCAAAACCCAGGGCCTTTAATGCCGGGATATTCGCTTCGTAATAGTAGGGGTCGTGGCATTCAAAAAACTCCTGCAAACAGAGTACATCCGCTTCCTGTGATTCAATAAAATCCAGCATCAGTTTCCGGTAACTCTGCCCGCCTCTTTTCTCCTTATTCCGCTCATCCCAGCGGGACACATTCCAGGACAATACCCGGATCGTTCCTTCCGGTTTATAAGCGGACGCCGCCTTAAAATTCAGGGGGAAGAGGACCAATACCTGTTGCCAGCCCAACAGCAGGGAAACCCCGCAAAAAAGGGCCCAGCGGGACCTCCGGATCGCCCAGGTCAGGAGCAGCAGGAGCAGCAGGGCCAGGAGCAGGGGGAAGGCTAACCCGAGGATCGCAATAAACCAGGTGGCCCCGGAACCCAGCCAGGGAACCAGGCAAACAAGAAGGTATAGCACAGCCACTATGACGGTTAGCACTATGCCGGCTTTTTTCCAAAAAGAGGATCGCTTATTCAATGCTGTTTGAGTTTGCGGAAAGGAACAATGTTAAACAAAATAGCACAAATAAAACAACGGGGTATGAATAAGGAATCTTTATATCTCCGGGGGGCCGGGACCTGAATAAATTTTGGATAGCTGGAAGCCTTACTGCCGGCGGTATTCAATACCTCATCTGCTATCAGCATGTGCAGGTTCCCGGGGTAATCTTTGACAGTCTCCGGAAGGACCCGGAGTCTGAACAAAATTTAGATAAGCCGGGGCCTGTACAATTGAGACATCCGGGCCGGAATGGTTTGGGAAAATTGGTTGGCTTTTAAAACAGCAGACTCAGGGAGGGAATAAATCTTCGTTCAGACTCCAGGCCACCAGGTAACGGAATTCCGTTTTTTCAGGAAATCTACACGTTAACTATTTTTTAAGCGGACCTGAGCCGCAGGCTCAGTCCAGCTACTTTACTGTTGAAGGTGCGGGAACACTTCGGACAGCGGGGCTCTCCGGGAAGGAATAATTGATATCTCAACCCTCACACACAGCGCTCATATACTCAAGTGCTTCTTTACTGTCTGCAATTGGAAATTTAGGAGAGCTTTTATGGACTTCAATAATCCTATTGCCTTTAAAATAAAATAAGAGAAATTTACATCCCAGTCTGTTCGACTCCTTCTCCAAGAAAGAGATGTAAGCGATATTTTGACTGGTACCAAAAATTAACAATTTTCTTTTAGCATAAGTCAAATAATATTTTCCAGAAGCTGGCCTAATAAGATCAGAATCTGTCATACTGTAAGCAATTTGTTTACCAATCAGACTGGAATCTATTTCATAAGGGGGCAGGTCATCAAAACAATCACAGACTTGTCCAGCATCAGCTATCCTGAACTCACCATCATATTTCTGCTCTAAATAGTCAAAAACAAACCGTGGTATCAATTCCTTTTCTTCAGTTTCAATAAACTGTTCTTTATTACTATGGCCTATAATGTTTTTCATTTCCTCCTTACAATCATTATTCTTACACCCAATTTCCATTGTAACCAGGAGTAATATCCCACTTAGTTTTAATAAATTATTCATATGTATCAAAAAATTAGATTATAACATGTTGTGCTATTAAAAACTCAAGCATATTTTATTTGCACCAGCTTCCTTCCATTTTGATGATTTATCCAGTGCAATATTGACATGGATGAGAGTTTTTTTCCCTGCTCTTCGTAGTATTCTCCCTGCTCTTCCTAAAAATAACAAAATTGCATCGACTGCTGGCCTGAACCTGCGGCCCAGGTCCGTCATAACAAGCCCCTATAAAAACTTCGTTCCGGCCCGGATATCGCTGATACGGGTTTCCTAAGATAAGAAATTATCGTTCAGACCCGGGGCCATTGGGTGGCGGAATACCAATTGCATTTCGAAGTGCCGGGGCAACAGGTTGAGAGAAAGGACAAATATTCATCCGGGCAAGAATAACCGGCAGGTGCAGGGTTTTGGAGAGGCGAGATCCCCAGGGTAAGCAATGAGCCGGTGGCAGGGTTCCCGGCTTGTTGCCTGCCAATTTTTCTATTTGGAACAATTCCCCCAAGCCTCTATATTTGCACTCCCAATGCAAAAGGGGAATTAGCTCAGTTGGCTAGAGCGCTTGCATGTCATGCAAGAGGTCACGAGTTCGACTCTCGTATTCTCCACATAACCCAGGTATACGAACCCCGGCATCCCGGGGTTCTCTTTTTTGCCAAAGCCCTGCCATCCGGTCCTGCATATTCAAACCCCTGCCGGGTACCATTTTGCTTTCGTTACACCGGTACCCGATCGCCGCTGTACGTTAATTCAAATCAGGTTTCTTTCCTGTTCACCTGTTCCGGCTTCATAGTTTCCCCCAACAGAAGGACCGGTCAGGCAGACTTGCGGTTATACATGGGTGTGATTACAAAAACTGTCCCCGTTAAAAAGTAACCCGGATCCCCAGTCCCAGGCTGAAATTATTTGACGTATTCCCCTGGGCAAAGACCGGTGTATAATGTTCCGAAGCCCGGATCCCCAGCTTCTCCGAAAACTGGTAGGCCTGGGTAAATCCAAACATACCCGCGAAATAGGTATCCGAATATTTGCTGTTTGCGTATTTCTGTCCCTGGCTGACAAAACCCAGCAAGGCCTGCGTGGTGAAAATAAAAGGATCGTTGCAATTGGCCCCCCGGAACGGGGTATAGGAGGCGCCGCCAAACAGGCCCAGCTTGGTATAATCAACCATGCCCTCCGAGCCGGCATTGTAAGAGAGATGGCCGGTTACCCCAAAATTCTCACAGATCATCCGGGTATAATTCAGAAAACCGCCGGGCATGGACAGGGTTTCCCCGTTGCCAAAATCTTCCAGCAATAAAGAGAAACCACCATAGAAAATATTGGGCTGGCAGGAACTATTGCTTTGGGGACTGCAATCATTCCGCGGCATTTCAAAACGGAAATTCGCCCAGTGCTGATCCAGCGCATCATTGACCTTCACCTTCGGATCCAGGTTCAGACGCAGGGGATTCCCCCCGGCAGCCTGGGGAAACAGATCCCGGTATTCCACTTTGGGCAGGTTGTTTTCATACCCCGTTTGCTTCAGCTCAAAATCATACCCGTTCACATCGGTAAACCCGCTTTTATACTGGAGCATCTGCCCCTTGCAATCATAAAACCAGGACTCCCCGTACCGGTAATTTTCCGGGTACCACTCGTAACGCAGGGATTGACGGAGTATTCCATTATCATCCTTTAATTTAATATCCTGGACCCGGTAATCCCCCCGGAGCTGCAAATCCGATTCCATTTTTCCTCCCTTCCCGTAAGTCAGGTCCGCCTGACTGGAAACACCGGGCTGGGCTGAAAAAATATCCCGGACCTGGCCGGTCCAATTCAAGTACTGATCATTCACGCTGCCTTCATACCTGACCTTCGGAATTTCATAATAGGGTGTGTAAGAGTTTCCCGGGCCGATCCGGAGATCCATGTCTTTTTTGGTGATGATATTGATCACTCCCGAAATGGCATCTGACCCGTAGACCGTACCGGATCCGTCCCTGAGCACTTCGATCCGTTCGATAGATTCCACGGGTATCTGGTTGATATCAAAGGTGACGGATTGCCCGTACACCGCCTGTTTTTTCCCGTTCAGTAAAATCATTGACCTGTTCGTACCCAATCCCCTGAGATCAACCGTGGATTCGCGTTGGGTCACCACATGCGTATTTGGCAAGGAACGGATCACTTCTGTTATGTCAGCCCCGCGGTAGGTCTGGATCGTTTCGGAGCCGATCGTACTGACCGGGGTGCTCAGTTGTAAATTGAGTTTTCGCTGCGCCCGGATCGAAAGGGAACCGGGAATAATGAATAATACAGTCAGGAATAGCCGGAGGAAAGAAATTTCTTTCAGCATATACAGGAGTTTTGAGGTGAAAAAAAATGGTTTCCCGGGAGACCGGAGCCTGTATTCAGGGGGTGGAAACCGAATTTAAAAAAAAAGGAGACTTTTTCAAAAAATATGCGGGAGAAAAAGGGCTGCCTAATCACATTTCACACAGGGCTTCCCGCCATATCCATTGGCGCTGGCCCATTGTTCGCAATCGCTCCGGGTTGCAAAACAGGGCAATCCCAGGTCCAGGCTCTCCACCCGCCAGGGCGCTGCAGTGGTACAGCGGTTGGCACAGATCACAAATTCCTCGTTTTTCCGGCAGGTGCCCAGTACAGTGACCAGTGTGAACAGGAGCAGCAATTGATACAAGCTGACTTTCATACCCTGAAATTGAGATGCGGGGGCTGCCCGAAACAATGATATTGATCAGGCAAATGCCGATATTTAAACCTCAAAAAAATCCCGTGGACAATTATTGGCTCCTGGGGGTTGCTGGTTGCTGATTAATCAGCAATGTTCCCTTTTCAGCTATTGCGGACTGGCTGGGGGCCTTTTCTGTTTACCCCGGGTTGCACCCGGGGCTATTGTTGTTCAACCCCTTCGGGGTTGCGGCTAATGAACATCGAAAACCGGGCATTGATCGTTCCCCCGATAAAATTTTAAATGGCCATCTTTACATACTATTCCACGGGTTGCGCCCGGGACTATTGTTGTTTCACCCCTTCGGGGTTGCGGTTTCCCACCAACGTTTCATCAACAATCAACTATTTGTTTCACCTCTTCAAACGCAATACGATGGGCTGCCCGTGGTCGTTGCCTTTCACCCCGGGTTGCACCCGGGGCTATTGTTGTTCAACCCCTTCGGGGTTGCGGGTTCCCATAAAAAAACTCCCTCTTCCGAAGGAGTGCAACTAATGAATTAAATGGTATGCTAACCAGGATGAATCTTCAAATTATAAAAACTGCCCGAACCCTAAGCCCCGAACTCCGAACTACTCTCCCCAGATATTGTCCTTTCCATCCAGCCATAATTTCACCAGGTCTGTTGTTACTGATTTCGGTCTTTCCAGCGGGAAACCGAGGGCACGGTCCCAGCAGAGACTGGCCAGTACCCCGAGGGCGCGGCTGACGGCGAAGAGTACGGTATAGAATTCATATTCCACCATGCCGTAGTGTACCAGGAGCGCCCCGCTATGGGCATCCACATTGGGCCAGGGATTTTTGATCTTGCCGATGGTCTGCAGAATCGGCGGAACCGTCTCATAGATATTCCAGACCGTCTGTACCAGTTTATCATCGGGCATGTGCTTTTTGCCAAATTCCAGCTGGGCCGTGTAGCGGGGGTCGGTCTTGCGCAATACCGCGTGTCCATAACCCGGCACCACTTTGCCTTCGCTCAGGGTTTTCTTTACATATTCCGCGATCTGTTCCTTGGTCGGCAGGTCGGTTTTCAGTTCTTCCTGCATTTCATAGATCCATTTGATCACTTCCTGGTTGGCGAGACCGTGCAGGGGACCTGCCAGGCCATTCATACCGGCTGCATAACTCAGGTACGGATCACTCAGGGCTGATCCCACGAGGTGGGTGGTATGAGCAGATACATTCCCTCCTTCATGATCCGCATGAATGGTCATATACAAACGCATCAATTCCTGAAAACTCTCGTCCTCAAAACCCAGCATATGCGCCAGGTTACCGGCCCAGTCAAGCAGGCCGTTGGGCTGAATATGATCGCTGTTCCGGTATTTGCGGCGGTAGATATAGGCGGCGATCCGGGGTAACCGGGCCAGGAGTACGATGCTGTCGTCGAATACCGGCAACCAATAGTCTTTTTTACTGATCCCTTCCGCGTATTTCTTCTGAAAATAACTTTCGGTCTGCAAGGCCATCACCCCCACCACGAACATGGTCATGGGATGCGCCGTGATCGGCAGGGCATCAATAGCTTCAAAAACATGGGTCGGCACATGGCTGCGGCGCTGCAGGATATTGGTCACATGACCGGCTTCCTCATCATTGGGCAGTTCGCCGATCAGCATCAGGTAAAATAATCCTTCCGGCAGGGGTTCGGAACCACCGGGAGCCTTGGGCAGTTTCTGCTGCAATTCAGGAATGGAATAACCCCGGAAACGAATCCCTTCCTGCGCATCCAGCAAAGATGTTTCGGTCACGAGACCGGTAATCCCCCGCATACCCTGGTATATCTGGGATAGCGTAACCTCGCCTATTTTCTTGTTACCATGCTCTTTCAGTAAGTCCTTGATCTCGGCGGCTACACTGTCAGCTTTAGCCCTGAACCTGTCTTTGATGATACCCATACGACCTTATTTTTCGGGGAATATTGATAAACAATTTGATGGCATAAAAGTACTGATTGCCCCGGGCTGTAGCAAAATTTATGGGGGAAAGTTTGGAATCAGTTGACAGCTGACAGTTGGCAGTTGGCAGGGACCAGGTACCGGGGGGGCCGGCCATGCTAACAACTAACAACTGTCAACTGACAACTCATTTAGGCGTCCTCCGGTACAACCAGAACGCCACGAATACAAACACGATATTCGGCAGCCAGGCTGCCAGGAAGGGGGGCAGGTTCCCCTTGGTGGCAAAAACGGTGGAGAAACGGTCAGATATGATGAAGATGGCCGCGATGATAATACCGACCGCCAGGTGCATCCCGCTGCCCCCGCGGTTCTTGCGGCTGGCGATCACCACCCCGATCATGGTGAGCAATAAAACCGTGGCCGATACAGCGGTCCGCCGGTAGCGTTCCACTTTAAGAGTGTTCAGTCCCTCAGTACCCCGGAGCTCTTCCCGCTTGATATAATAAGCCAGTTGCGGCGAGGTCAGTTTATCTTTCAGGTAATCGTCTTTGCGCAGTTCTTCCGGGTCGAGGCGCAGGTTGATGACGAGGGTATCGTGGTTCACCATCCGCTCTCCCACACTGTCAATAAAACGTTCGGAAGCCCGGTAGAGTTTCCATTTTTTGGTGCTGGTATCCCAGCTGATGGACTCGGACCGCAGGTTGTACACCACTTTATTGTCTTTGATCCGCTCCAGGAAGAAGCCCCGGGCAAATTTGATACTCGTATCGTAATCGCGGATGCCGACAAATGTATTGGTATCGGTGCGCAGGTAAAAACAACGGGCACAACTGCCGTAGGTCCGGTTCTTGGACGGATCCTTGCTGTCGATATACTTCGATTGAAAATCGGACTTGATCGTATTGGCTTTGGGGATCCAGAAACTGTTCCCTAACCAGAGGACGATGGCGAGGAAAAGGCCCCCGATAAAAAAAGGACGAAGAAACCGGTTATAACTGGTGCCGCTGGCGAGGATGGCAATGATCTCGGAACGGGTGGCCATCCGGCTGGTGAAAAAGATCACGGCAATAAACACAAACAGGGGAAAGAGCAGGCTCCAGATCCAGGGTACAAAACCGATATAGTATTTGCTGATGATCTCCCTCGTGGAAAAACCGGCCGTTACAAAATCATCCGCCTTTTCGCTGCTGTCAACCGCCACAGCGATCGCCGTGAACAACAGCATGCAAAAAATAAAAGTGACCAGGAATTTCTTCAGTATGTACCAGTCGAGTTTCTGCATTAAAATAATGGGATTGTCGCTATTTTAACTACCGCCGCAAATGTAGCCAAATAACTGTTGTGGCTTTGTGAAAGCAGCGTCCCTATAATTTTTGTTTGAGCCGGGGTATCATTTCCTCTTTCCAGGCGGCATAATCACCCTGCTGAATATGTTTCCGGGCCTCTCCCACCAACCAGAGATAAAAGGCCAGGTTGTGTACGCTGGCGATCGTGAGCCCCAGTATTTCTTTGGCCTTCATCAGGTGCCGCAGGTAGGCCTTGCTGTAATACGCACTGATCCCGCAGCCGATGGCTTCATCAATGGGTGAAAAATCAAACTCCCATTTTTTATTATCGATATTGATCACACCGCCCGAGGTAAACAACATCGCGTTTCTCCCGTTGCGGGTCGGCATCACACAGTCAAACATATCCACCCCCAGGCTGATACATTCGAGGATATTCCAGGGCGTACCCACCCCCATCAGGTAGCGGGGTTTGTTTACGGGTAAATGAGCGCAGCACCAGTCGCAGATCTCGTACATGACCGGTTCGGGTTCCCCCACGCTCAGGCCGCCGATGGCATTCCCGCTGGCTTCTTTGGCGGAAATGTACTCACAGGATTGTTTGCGGAGGTCTTTAAAAGTTCCTCCCTGCACAATGGGAAAAAGGTTTTGGGTGTACCCGTACCGGGGTTCCGTGGAATTAAACTGCGCCACACAGCGGTCCAGCCAGCGGTGGGTGAGTTCCATTGATTTTTTCGCATAGGCAAATTCGCTGCCGCCGGGCGGGCATTCATCAAAAGCCATGATAATATCCCCGCCAATCGTCCGCTGGATGTCCATTACATTTTCGGGGGTAAACAGGTGACGGCTGCCATCAATATGCGATTGAAAAGTCACGCCTTCCTCTTTGATCTTCCGCGTGCCGGCCAGGGAAAAAACCTGGTAGCCGCCACTGTCTGTCAGGATGGGTTTTTGCCAGCCATTAAACCGGTGCAATCCGCCCGCCTTTTCCAGCACTTCCAGCCCCGGCCGCAGGTATAAATGGTAGGTATTTCCCAGGATGATCTGTGCTTTCACCTCGTCCAGCAGTTGCTGCTGGGTCACGGCTTTTACACTGCCCACCGTACCCACGGGCATAAAAATGGGGGTCTGTATTTCCCCATGATCCGTTGTGATCCGGCCGGCCCTGGCCCTGCTGCCGGCATCGGTATGTTGTAACTCAAATGACAATCCCGCCATAATGGGCGCAAGATAAACCGAAACTGTTTTCCACAACCTGTGAAATATATACCAGGTATTAAAAAGCGCCGGGTGTTACCTTCGCCGTTATGCCACCAATTGCCTGGGAAGAAATTCTCTTTTATTTTTTTATGGCCCTTACCGTTATCCAGCTGTTCTACTATGGCTGGTTTTTCAGGCGGGTTGCTTTTTTCAAGCCCAAAGAAAAAATACAGTCCCGCCAGCACCCGGTATCCGTGATCATCTGTGCCCGCGATGAAGACGAGAACCTGGCCCGTAACCTGCCGGGTGTACTGGTGCAGCAATACAGCAGCAGCAGTGAGGTAGTGGTGGTCAATGATAATTCCCTCGATGATTCCAAGTACATCCTGCAGGAACTGAAGAAGACCTTTAAATCCCTCAATGTAGTGGAGCTGACCCAGGAGGCCAAACTGATCTCGGGAAAGAAATACCCGCTTTCCATCGGGATCCGTGAAGCAAAACACGAAGTGCTCCTGCTCACGGATGCCGATTGTGTACCTGCCAGCGAGCACTGGATCCATAAAATGCAGGAAGGCTATGACAACGGGATTGAGATCGTGCTGGGTTACGGGGCCTATCACCGCCGGAAGGGGTTGCTGAATAAACTGATCCGTTTTGAAACCTTTCATACGGCCCTGCAATACCTCTCCTATGCCCTGGCCGGGATACCTTATATGGGTGTGGGCCGTAACCTGTCCTACAAAAAGGATCTATTCCTGCGTAACAAGGGATTTTCCTCGATCAATCATATACCCAGCGGGGATGATGACCTGTTCATTAACAAAGTAGCCACGAAGGAAAATACCGCGGTGGTGATCGACCCGGATGCCATCACGCGTTCGGTCCCCAGGACCACCTGGTCGGGCTGGCTGCGGCAAAAATCGAGGCATTATACCACTGCCAAGTTTTATAAGCTCCGGCATAAATTCCTGCTGGGACTTTACTTTGCCAGCCAGTTCCTTTTTTACCCGGTCCTGGCAGCAGCCGCGGTATTTTATGACTGGCGTTTTGTCCTCCCGGTCTTCGGGCTGCGCCTCCTCCTGCAGGCTATTGTGCTGTACAAATCCATGAAGAAAATGGGCGAAGAGGATCTCTGGCCCTGGTTTGTTTTCCTCGATATGTGGATGTTCTTTTATTATCTCATCTTTGCCCCGGCTTTGTGGAGAAGACCCCGGAGAAGCTGGAACTGATCCTGATTCAATATGCAAAACGCGGATATCCTTTATAAATATTTCACGGAATTCAGTCCCCGGCAACTGGAGCAATGGAACAAACTGGAAAGCCTGTACCGGGAATGGAATGAAAAGATCAATGTGATCTCCCGGAAGGATATTGATCATTTGTACGAAAAGCATGTCCTGCATTCCCTGAGTATTGCTGCCGCTTTTGAATTTGAGCCGGGTATGGAAATCATTGATATCGGCACCGGCGGCGGCTTCCCGGGTATCCCGCTGGCCATTTTTTTCCCGGAAGTGCAGTTCCTGCTGACCGACAGTATTGCAAAAAAACTGAAAGTTGTGGAAGCCGTGGCCGGGGGAATCGGCCTCACAAATATCCAAACCCGCCATACCCGGGCAGAGGAAATAAAGAACCAGAAGTTTGATTTTGCCGTTTCCCGGGCGGTTGCCCCGCTCCGCGATCTCTGGCAATGGAGCAAGCCCCTGCTCAGCACAAAGCCCCGGCCGGCCGGCACTTCCCTGCAGCCGGGATTAATCTGCCTGAAAGGCGGCGATCTGCACCTGGAGATACAGGAAAGCGGCACCCGGCCCCGCCTGGTGGAAATCACCGAACTGTTCCCCGAAGCCTTCTTTAAGGAAAAATACCTGCTTTACGTACCCCGCTAAAAAATACCGGTTAGTGGTATTGTGCGGTAGCTATAAAATGTTGACCTTTAATTTATGAGGCCAATCACCGTTTTTATAGTAGATGATAATACGGAACTGAGAAATGCGCTGGAAGAAATCATAACCATGTCGGAAGGTTATCATTGCATCGGCACTGCCGGTTCGGTCGAGGAAGCGGTGGATCGCATCCCTATCATCCGCCCGGATGTGGTACTTATGGACATCAATCTCGGTACGAAAGAGAGCGGAATCGATGCGGTAAAAGTCTTAAAACCCCGGATTCCTGATACAAACTTTATGATTTGTACCGTGTATGAAGAAGATGAAAAAATATTTGAGGCCCTGAGTGCAGGCGCCAGCGGCTATATCCTGAAGAAGACACCCCCCGGTCGTATGCTCGAAGCCATCCGCGAACTCTACGAAGGAGGCGCCCCGATGAGCAGCCAGATCGCCCGGAAAGTTGTGGCCGCATTTCAGCAGCAACAAAACCAGTATTCCGTCACCGAATCGGAAAAGCTGAACTTGCTTACCACAAGGGAAATGGAAATACTCGAATTGCTTTCAAAAGGCCTGATGTATAAAGAAATCGCCTCCCAGACCTTCCTCAGCCCGGAGACAGTACGGAAGCATGTCTATCACATTTACGAAAAACTGCACGTAACAAACCGGGTAGCTGCTGTCAATAAATTCTACGGAAGGTAATTTTTGCGGGTTTTTGCGGGTATTTTTTAAAAATGAGGCAGAAAATACCACAAAAGTGGTATTTGCCGGTAGAAATGCCCGGCCTACTTTTGGACAGTCAAAGAGATTAGCAAGAACCATTAACCTTAATCTTATCCTGTTCACGCAATACTGGGCCTTGACACAAACCATTAAAAAAGCCCCTGCTATCCAGCAGGGGCTTTAACCTTATTATCCTGAAGGGCAACCGTTTACCATTTCAGTTCCAATTTATTATTTTTCCGGTCAATATCGGCCATCCGTTGCGAGGGATCGATCTCCACCACTGAAAAATCCGCCAGTTTGCGGCTGGTTTCAATAGTATAAACAGGACTTGTCCATTTCCAGGGCGAATAAACCACCCGGCTGATGGCAGAATCCTCCACCGGTTTTGCCCCGTACATCAGGTTCAGCGGAATATAATGCAGTTCTTTTGTTCCGTCTTTAAAAGTCAGCTGCAGGTCAATGGGCATGGGCATCAGCCCGGCCCGGTTCAGCCGCACTTTTGTCTTCCCCCCTTCTTCCCACAAACTGTCAATACTGTAATCAATGGTCTTGGTCGAATTCACCCAGTATTCTTTATACCAGTCCAGTTTCATATCGCTTACCTTTTCGGCAATGCGGATAAAGTCGGCCGCATTAGGGTGTTTGAACTTCCACTGGTTATAATACTCCAGCAGGATCCTGTCCCGCACCGGCGCCCCGGTGATATAACCCAGTTGCTCGACAAATACAGCTCCCTTGGAATAAACAGCCGCACCATACGCCGCATTGGTATTGTAATGATCTGCATGCGTGGTCAGGGGTTCTTCCTTCCCGCTTTTGGCCAGGCCGGCATAACCCCGGTAATTGCCATCAAAAGCAAACCCGCTGTTGTTTTCGAGGAAAGCGGTTACCCGGTCCTCGGCATAGGAAGTAAACCCTTCGTCCATCCAGCCGTACAAGGACTCATTGGTGCCGAGGATGCCATAATACCAGTTGTGCAGCCATTCGTGCAGCCAGGCACCCGGGCCGATCAGCAGGGTGGCCATGGGGTATTCCATCCCTCCATCACCTCCATGTATAAACGAAAACTGCCGGTAGGGATAGCCCCCGAAATGTTTTTCAATAAAGGGAAGCGCTTTTTGTGCATCATCCAGCACTTTCTCCCATTCCGCCGCGGAAGCTGTAGTGGTTTTATACAGCAGGTGAAAGGTCAGGCTGTCTCTTATTTTTCTTGTCTTATGAATAAATTCCGGGTCGGCGGCCCACATGAAATCGTGCACATTGGGCGCCAGGAAACGCCAGGTGAGTTTATCCCCGGCCGGCTGTTTTACGCGGACCCCGGCTGTTTCATAACCATACCCGATCTGGTCCGGGTTCTGCAAATAGCCGGTGGCTCCCAGTATGTATTTCCTGTCGATCCGGATGCTTACATCGAAATCGCCCCAAACGCCGTAAAACTCACGGGCCACATAAGGAGTGGGGTGCCAGCCTTCATAATCATACTCACATATCTTGGGATACCACTGGCTCATGGAATAGCGTACTTTGCTGTTGGGGTTATCCCTTCCGCTCCTCCGGATCTGCAGGGGCACCTGGGCCCTGAACTCCATCTCAAAGACCACTTTGGATTTGGGTAAAATGGGTTTATCCAGTTTTACTTCAAGGATGGTTTCGTCCATACTGAAGGTTTGCGGCTTTCCGTTCATCTTCAGGGAAATAATTTCCTGGTAGCCGGTCTCATCCGGTTTCAGATGCTGGATCCGGTCTTTTACGCGCTGGTCCCAGTCGGGTCCCCGGCCCACCGTAATGGTTCCCTGTCTCCGGCTGCGGGTATCCATCATACTGCCCGGCTGAAACGCGTTGAAATAAAGATGGTAAAATACACGGCTAAGCGTATCCGGCGAATTGTTCCAGTATTCCAGTTTTTGTTTACCGGTAAACCGGTTGGTCTGTACATCCATGTCGATGTTCATGACATATTTCACTCTCTGCTGCCAGCGGTCAGGCTGCGCACCGAGTGTGCCATAACAAAAAAGCAAACACACTAAAAGATGACGGCTCTTTATCATTTGTTTCAATTTCAGATTAGACGCTAAATTTCGGGAAAAGCAGTATGTATAAAAAGTGAAAATGACAAAAGGCAAATTTATTCTTTGCCCTTTACGATGATGACGATCTCGCCTTTGACGGTCCTTTCCCTGAACCAGGCAGCCACTTCCCCTAAGGTACCCCGTTTGTTTTCCTCAAACATTTTGGTCAGTTCCCGGCTCACACTGCACAAACGATCCTCCCCGAAATGGGTGATGAATTCTTCCAGTGTCTTTACCAGCCGCATGGGCGATTCATAAAAGACCAGGGTGCGTTCCTCCAGGGCCAATTGCTTCAGTAAGGATTGCCTTCCCTTCTTGAGCGGCAGAAATCCTTCAAAGCAAAAACGGTTAGCAGGGATCCCGCTGTTCACCAGCGCAGGAACAAAGGCCGTGGCCCCGGGCAAACATTCCACCCGGATCCCCGCTTTGATGCATTCCCTCACCAGCAAAAAAGCCGGATCGGAAATACCGGGTGTACCGGCATCGGTCACTACTGCCATTTTCTTTCCTTCCAGCAACTGGCTCACGAGGTGATGCAGCACTTTGTGTTCATTGTGCTGGTGATAAGGGGACAGCGGTTTATTGATCCGGTAGTGATTGAGCAAATGGGAACTGGTGCGGGTATCTTCCGCCAGGATAAGATCCACTTCCTTCAGCACGTCCAGGGCGCGGAGGGTAATGTCTTTCAGATTGCCGATGGGAGTGGGAACGAGGTAGAGCAAGGTTGATAAGTTAACGGTTGACAGGTTAACGGGTTGACAGGTTGACAAGTTAACCTGTCAACTATTCAACTTATTAACTAATCAACCTGTATCTCAAAATATTCCATTACCGGGTTACTCAATAACTTCCGGCTGGCTTCCTCTGCAATGGCCCTGGCCTTTTCAGCCGAATCAGCATTGACCTGGAGCGTAATATTCTTGCCCACCCGCACATCTTCCACACCGATTAACCCGAGGTTTCCGAGTCCGCCCATTACCGCTTTTCCCTGCGGATCCAGCAATTCTTTCAGGGGCATTACTTTTATCTGGACCGTATAGATCATGCTATTTTGTTTTTGAAGAGCAAAGATAAGACAACATAGGCCAAAATGATGACCGGCACGGCCAGCCATTTGAGCAGGAGTACGGCAACCAACGCCACCGCAATCAGGAGGTACCTGGACAGGTTATTCTTCACCGAATAATCCTGAAACTTCATGGCCATCAGCGGCAGGGAGGAAACCATCAGCCAGGAAAGCAGGAGGACCAGCCCGTATAAAAACCATTTGTCGTGCAAAAGCGTATAGACCCAGGGCTCATTTACATTCCAGTAGATCAGCGGCAAAGAAGCCACCAGTATACCGGCTGCCGGGACAGGCATACCTTTGAAATGATAGGTTTGGCTCTTATCGAGATTGAAACGGGCCAGGCGCCAGGCGGCTGCGCAAGGAAGAACAAAAGCAGGCAATAACCAGCCAATCGAAACATCCAATCCTCCTTCCTGCTGGGCAAAACTCAGCCGCAGGAACTGGTAGATGATCATACCGGGCGCCACGCCAAAACTCACCACATCGGCCAGTGAATCCAGTTGCTTGCCCATTTCAGAACCGGCATTGAACAACCGGGCTACAAAACCATCGAGGAAATCCACCAGGGCCGCGATCCCGATAAACAGCGAAGCCATCCAGATCTTTTCCGGTATGTCCAGCAACTCGGTGCCATCGGCATTTACATTAATAATAATTCCGTTCTGCAACACCGCCACAATGGCCAGGCAGCCAAAGAGGAGGTTGATGAGGGTAAATAGGTTAGGAATCTGTTTCATTTGATCAGTTGTGAGTTGGCAGTTGTCAGTTGACAGGTACGTACACAAAACTTACTATACGATCTCATTCAACTGATCTATTCTTAATTTTTAATTCAGGCACCAAAAATAGGTATCCTTATTCTTTCTTAAACAAATGCTTCTTAGAAGGAACTGCAGACTGTCCACTGAGAACTGTGAACTGTAAATTTTGAACTTAGAACCCTTATAGTTCTGTTACCGTTGACTGTGGACGGTGGTCTGTGGACTATCAGCTATTTCTTCATCAACGCTTCAATCTCTTCTACGGTAATCGGAATCTTCTTCATCAGGTCCACACTGCCGTTCCGGGTCAGCCAGAAATTATTTTCGATCCGTACGCCCATTTGTTCTTCCTCTATATAAATACCCGGTTCAATGGTGAATACCATCCCGGCCTTTACCGGTTCGGTGCGGGTGCCCAGGTCATGCACATCTAACCCGAGGTGATGGGAAATCCCATGGTACAGGTATTTGCGGTAGGCCCTGTTCTCCGGGTCTTCATTTTTCACCTCCGATTTTCTCAGCAACCCGATCTTCAGGAACTGCTGGGTGGCTTCCTCCCCTACTTTCTCCGTATAATCAAGAATGCTGATCCCGGGTTTTAAAATACTTCTCGCATATAAATGCAGGTGCAGGCAGGCGTTGTACACCGTTTTCTGACGGCGGGTGAATTTCCCGTTCACCGGTACGGTACGGGTGAGATCGGCGCAATAGCCCCCGTATTCCGCCCCAAAATCCATTAAGATCAGTTCACCATCTTTACACTCTTCACTGTTATTTACGTAATGCAGGGTCCGGGCCCGGTCACCACTGGCAATGATACTGCCATAAGCAGGTCCCGTAGCCCTCTGTCCCAGGAAGGAATGGAAGATCTCGGCTTCGATCTCGTATTCCATTACCCCGGGTTTGATAAATTTCAATAAGCGGCGGAAGGTGTTTTCTGTAATGTCCATGGCCTTCTGCATCACTTCCACTTCGAGGGCGGTCTTGATGGCCCTCAGTTCCTTCATTATTTTAGCGGCACGCAGGTAATTGTGCAGGGGATAACGGCTCTTCATCTCATCAATAAAGCGGTAATCCCCCGAACGAAGCAGGTTGGCCTTACGATCATTCTCATTGCTGTCGAGATAAATATGGTCGGCTAAATGGATCCAGGGCTGCAGCAATCCGTCGAGGCTGTCGAGCCATACGATGGTCTTTATCCCGCTGGCTGCCTGGGCTTCTTTCACCCTCAGGCGTTTGCCATCCCATTTCTCCTTGAGTTCGTTGGGACGCAGCAGCACCAGCACTTCGCGGTATTTGGGATCGGGGTTATCAGGAAACAGGATCACCATGCTGTCTTCCTGGGTGATCCCGCTGAGCCAAAACAGGTCGGTGTTTTGTTTAAAGGTATAAATAGCATCCCCGTTGCTCGGCACTTCGTCGTTGCTGACAAAAATGGCAATGGAATTTTTTTGCATCCGGCTGACAAACCGTTGCCGGTTCTGTACAAATAATTCAGGGTTTAATGGCAGGTATTTCATATCAGTTGGTTAAGGAAATAACGAATCGTGGTCGAAAATCCGGCTAAAGATAGGATGCTATCCATTTATCCCTCTGACTTTCATCACAAAACAGGCTGGCTTTTCTAAAAATGGAGAAATTTCAAGGTCCGACTCGTCTTTTTTGACTTTATTAAATACAATCCCATGAAAATGAACAGAAACCAACCATTTCCGAGAAATATTAACCCCTTTTCAATGTGTCGTACGAACACTTGTTTGTAAAATATTGGGTTTTGACATTACCTTTGCCGCTTTACCAAATGCGATTGCCTCTTTATGTCAATACCAACGATTGCCCTGCCTGTCAAACACCTCCTTAAAATTGGTCTCAAAAACACAGAAACGATTCGCTACCAGAGCAGTCCGGAAGAACTGGTCCGGGATACCCTGCGTATGGGCGAAGGCGTATTAAATGATACCGGCGCCCTGGTCATCCGGACCGGTGAATTTACGGGCCGTTCTCCCCGTGACAAGTTTACTGTAAAGGATGAACATACGGCGGACTCCGTTCACTGGAATGAATTCAATATTCCGATCGAACCCAAACATTTTGATACTATTTTCGACAAGATCAGCGCCTATATTAACCAGCTCCCCGAGATCTGGGTCCGTGACTGCTATGCCTGCGCCGATCCCCGTTACCGGCTCAACGTGCGGGTGGTGAATGAAAAACCCTGGAATAATCTTTTCGCCTACAATATGTTTCTGCGGCCAACCGAAGAGGAGCTGGAAAATTTCCAGCCCGACTGGCACCTGATCGCTGCGCCAGGCCTGAAGCTTGATCCGGCTGAATGCGGCACCCGCCAGCACAATGCCACCGTGGTTTCCTTTAAACATAAAATGATCCTGATCGCAGGTTCCGGTTATACCGGCGAAACCAAGAAAGGGATCTTTACCATCCTCAATTACATTTTACCCCATGAACAAAATGTGCTGAGTATGCACTGCAGCGCCAACATGGGTGATAACGGTGACACGGCCATTTTCTTTGGCCTGAGCGGTACTGGTAAAACCACTTTAAGCGCCGACCCCAACCGCAAACTGATCGGGGATGACGAACATGCCTGGACCCGGGATACTATTTTCAATTTTGAAGGAGGATGCTATGCAAAGACCATCAACCTCACAGAAGAAAAAGAACCGGAAATTTTCAATGCCATCCGCCCCGGCGCCCTGGTGGAGAATACCGGCTTCTTCGCCGGAACCAACCGGATCAATTTTGAGGATGGCTCCATTACCGAGAATACAAGGGTGTCTTATCCCCTGCATTATATCAGCAATGCCCTGGAACCTTCTGTAGGAGGCCTGCCCAAAAATATTTTTTTCCTGACCTGCGATGCCTTCGGTGTATTACCACCGGTATCCAAACTGACACCGGGCCAGGCCATGTACCAGTTCATCTCCGGCTATACCGCCAAGGTTGCAGGTACGGAAGCGGGCGTCACCGAACCCAAACCCACATTCAGCGCCTGCTTTGGCGCTCCCTTCCTTCCGTTGCATCCCGGGAAATATGCCGCGATGCTGGGGAAGAAAATGCAGGAGCATAAAGTAAATGTCTGGATGATCAATACCGGCTGGACCGGCGGGCCCTATGGTACCGGCAGCCGGATGAAACTGAACTATACCCGGGCCATGATCACGGCGGCACTGAACGGAACACTGAATGAGGCGGAATTTGATGCCGATCCCGTTTTCGGCGTGGCCATTCCGCGGACCTGTCCCGGTGTACCTGCCGAATTGCTGAATCCCCGGAATACCTGGGCCGATAAAAAAGCCTACGACGAAAAAGCAAAATACCTTGCGGGTTTGTTTGTAAAGAACTTTGCCAGCTACGCGGACGGGGTAACCGAAGAGATACTTGCCGCGGCCCCGAAAGCATAATTATTTTACCGGACGGTTGTTTGAAATTTTCCCGGCC
Organism: Sphingobacteriales bacterium; assembly: GCA_016219985.1. GTDB lineage: Bacteria > Bacteroidota > Bacteroidia > Chitinophagales > Chitinophagaceae > JJ008. The sequence continues at coordinate 434,952 of JACRJO010000032.1, forward strand.
CGATGAGGCCGGGATTTTTCATTTTTTAACGAAATAACCAACCGGCCGGCAAAATTTTTGCCTCCCTGCTCAGTTCAATACAAACGATGAACCGGTTTTTACTCTGCCTCTTATTATTTACTCTTTCCGCCCGGCTGGGAGCCCAGGATCCCGGGGAAGACCTGCTGGCCTGGAGCGCTTCCCGCAAACTCAGCTGGGGCGATTATAAAGCAGCTCCCAATCCCGCCAGCGATGCAGCGGCCACCACCACCACCTACCTCAGTATCGACTACCATATTTCAGGAAACAATTTCAGTTATACGATCAAATCCTGGTTCTCCCGTACCCTGTCCTGGGGACGTCATAAAAACAGTTATATCCTCAGTCATGAACAGGGCCATTTTGATATAGCAGAGATCTATGCCCGTGAGCTGAACCGGCGCATGAGCGAATACCGGTTCGACAGCAACACGTACCGGAAAGAACTGAAAAAGATCTATGAAGAAGTAACGGATGAAAAAGCCGGTCTGCAGGAGCAATATGACCGCGAGACGCAGCACAGCATCAATAAAGAGAAGCAGGCCGAATGGGAAAAAAAGATCCGCAGGATGCTGGAGGAACTGAAAGACTATGCGGATTACTGATCCTTGCGGTACAGGTCATTGCCCAGCCAGGCCTGGTAATGTGCCAGCAATTCCACGAATGTTTCCATATCTCTTTCCCGCACCAGCACCTGTGAACCCGGAACGGCGAGGTCAAAATTTTTGTAGCGGCGATAGATCTGCAGATCCCAGTGTCCCGGGTTAGCAGGCCGGTTCTCCATGGAGAAAACAGTCAGCCCGGGTGTTACATAGTGATATTTCTGAACCGATGTGATACCCTTTTCATTGATCACCTGGTACATTTTTTCCAGCGCTTTTACCAGTTGCCCCAGGTCCTCCACATCCACCTGCGTGCTGTACGTGGGGAAACGCAAATTGCCCAGTACAGTTCCGGTGGTAAAACATAGCACTCTTCGTTTTTCTCCCGTGTTCAGTTCAGAGGCGGTAAGCACCCCGATGTCGGTATTGCCCGCCTGGCCGATCGTATCGGTGCCGATATTCACCCAGGAGCCGGGGCGCAGCATCAGTTCCTGTAAGCGGCTATTGGCATAACTGCTGTCCACCTGGGCAAAGCAGCTGAAAGGAAGGAGCATAAAAAAAACCTGCAGTGTTCTCATAAGATGAAGTTTACTGCAAGTTAGTAGCGAAAAGCTTTATACCGTGTTAAAAAAGGCCGTAGAGTTCCGCATCCACTTTGCGGATGATCTCCCCTAAATCCTCTTCGCGTTCGGCGAACTTGTTTTTATCCACGTCGATGATCAGCAACTTACCTTCTTTGTAATCACCGATCCACTTATTATAGTATTCGTTCAGTTTTTTCAGGTAATCGAGGCGGATATTTTCTTCGTATTCCCGTCCTCTTTTCTGGATCTGGCCCACGAGGGTGGGAACGGAAGCATTCAGGTAGATCAGCAGGTCGGGCGGCTGTACCAGGGTTTTTAAGGTCTGGAAAAAATGAAAATAATTATCGAAATCCCGTTTGCTCATCAGGCCCATTTCGTGCAGGTTGGGGGCGAAGATATTGGCATCCTCGTAGATGGTGCGGTCCTGGATCACAGTTTCGGTTCCCTTCTGGATTTCCACTAACTGGCGGAGACGGCTGTTCAGGAAAAAGATCTGCAGGTTAAAACTCCAGCGGGGCATGTCCTCGTAAAAATCCATAAGGTAGGGATTGTGGTCCACGTCCTCGAAGTTGGGAATCCATTTATAATGCTTGCTCAGCATTTCGGTCAGCGTCGTTTTGCCAGCGCCGATATTTCCTGCAACGGCGATATGTTTTGGTTTCTTTGCTTTTGCCATAACTTGATAATTCCGGATAAAAAATTCCCGAAGGGAGGGTTTCAAAGTAAGCCCTTTTTCGGAAATTGGGATGGCCAATCCGGGTTTTTTAAAAATAATTCAATCCCACTGCTTCCCGCACCAGTTCCATGGTGGCCCGGGCGCTTTTACGGGCTTTTTCGGCTCCCAATTCCATCACTTCTTTCAGGTAGCCAGGGTTATTGAGGATCGCTTCGGCTTTTTCGCGGATGGGTGAAATGAAACGGACCATATCTTCGGCCAGCTGTTTTTTCATATCGCCGTACCGGATCGTACAGCCATCGTAATCGGCTTCAAATTTCCGGATCACAGCTTCTTCACTGACCAGTTTCATAAGCAGGAAAATATTTTCGATATAGTCAGGTTTGGGACTGTTGGGTTCAGTGGGGCCGCTGTCGGTCTTGGCCTTCATTACTTTTTTCCGGATGAGTTCATCCCCATCCGATAAGTATAATGTGGCCAGTTGATTTTCACTTTTGCTCATTTTACCGGCCCCGTCCAGGCTGGGGACTTTTACCAGGTCGTCCCCATAGTTATAGGCGACGGGCTCCGGAAAAATTTCACCATAGCGGTGATTGAAGCGGTTGGCAAAGTTCCGGGCCATTTCCAGGTGCTGCTCCTGGTCCTTCCCCACCGGCACATAGCTGGCCCGGTGCAGGAGGATATCAGCTGTTTGCAATACCGGGTAGGTCAGCAGGCCGGCATTGATATTATCCGGCTGAAGACGGGCTTTATCTTTAAAGGTGGTGGTCTTTTCCAGCTCGCCTTTATAGGCCAGCATATTCAGGTATAAATAGAGCTCAGCCGTTTCGTGGATATGGCTCTGGCAGTAGAGGGCCACTTTTTCGGGGTTGAGCCCGCAGGCGATATTTTCCGACAGCACCCGGTGCACATTGGCCTTCAGTTCTTTTGTATCGGGGTGGGTGGTCAGGGAATGCAGGTCGGCCACCATAAAATAGCAATCAAATTCCTCCTGCATCCGTACATAGTTCCGTACCGCCCCGAAATAACTGCCGAGGTGTAAAAAACCCGTGGGGCGGATGCCACTCATAACGATCTCTTTCTTTGCTGCCATAGGGCGGCGAAGATAAGAATTAGTCCCGAGTTCCCTTCGCCCGGAAGGACTTACCGCTAATAAAACTCATAGCCCTGACTCGGCCGTCCTGATTATCTTTGTCCCCATGGAAGTCAACGATCAGTTAGTGGATAAACTGGCCCACCTGTCCCGCCTGCAGTTTAATGAGACCGATAAAGCCGCGATCAAAAATGACCTGCAGCGGATGATCGGTTTCGTGGAAAAACTGAATGAACTGGACCTGGCAGGGGTGGAACCCCTGCTGCACATGAGCGGGGAGGTGAATGTGCTGCGCGAAGATGAGATCAGGGGGTCGGTGAGCCGGGAGGAGGCATTGAAAAATGCACCCCTGCACGACGAACAATTTTTTAAGGTTCCCAAAGTGATAAAAAAATAATATGGCACAGGGTATCATCCATCTCGAAAGTATTCACAAAAGTTATTTCATGGGGAAACAGGCTTTGCCTGTGCTGAAAGGCATTTCGCTGGATATTTACAAAAATGAATACGTCGCGCTGATGGGACCCTCCGGTTCCGGTAAAAGCACCCTGATGAATATCCTGGGATGCCTTGATACCCCCACCGGCGGCCGCTATGTACTGAATGGAAACGATGTCAGCACCATGACCGACAATTCACTCGCCGAGGTCAGAAATAAAGAGATCGGTTTTGTTTTCCAGCAATTCAACCTGCTGCCGCGTTTAACCGCGGCGGAGAATGTGGCCCTGCCGCTCGTGTATGCGGGGATGAACCGGAAACAACGCACGGAAAAAGCCATGCAGGTCCTGGAAATGGTGGGACTTACCGACAGGAGCCATCACAAGCCCAACGAATTATCCGGGGGGCAATGCCAGCGGGTAGCGATCGCCCGGGCGCTGGTGAATGATCCTTCCATCATCCTGGCGGACGAACCCACCGGTAACCTTGACACCAAGACTTCTTATGAGATCATGGAGATCTTCAATACCATCCACAGCAACGGCAACACGATCGTGCTCGTTACCCACGAGGAAGATATTGCCAACCATGCCCACCGGATCGTACGCCTGCGCGACGGGCTGGTGGAGACCGACAAGAAGAATGAACATGCCGGTCAGTACTTACACCATTCGTGAATAAAATAACCCGGTGCAGAACATTTCTTTCCGGAACTTTGTTGAGAAGCCAATTCAACCAACATGGCAACCAGGATATACACCAAAACCGGGGACAGGGGTTCCACTTCACTGATCGGCGGAACCAGGGTTTCCAAATCACACCTGCGCATAGAAGCATACGGCACCGTAGATGAACTGAATTCGCATATCGGGCTTTGCCGCGATCTGCTCCCGGATGAGCCCGGACGCATGACCCTGCACGAAATACAGGACCGATTGTTTACGATTGGATCTTCCCTGGCCTGCGATCCCTCCAAAGGATCAAAGATGCAGTTGCCGGACCTGGATGAACGCGATGTGGAATGGCTGGAAAAAGAAATAGACCGGATGAATGAACAGCTTCCCGAAATGAAGAGTTTTATTTTACCCGGGGGGCATGCTATCGTTTCCCAGTTGCATATTGCCCGCTGTGTGGCCCGCCGCGCTGAACGCTGTTGTGTACGGCTCGAACCGGGACAGGCAGAAACAGATCTCCTCCCGCTCAAATACCTGAACCGCCTGAGCGATTATCTTTTTATTTTAAGCCGGTACACCGGTATGCAGCTGAATGCCGCTGAAATTCCCTGGAAGCCCAGGGTCCGGTAACCAGGGCTGTTTATTGCACGATCTTCCCATCCTTCATGTGCAGGACCCGGTCACTCAGCAGGGCGAGTTCTTCGTTGTGGGTTACAATGAGGAAAGTTTGGGAGAACTGGTCGCGCAGGTCAAAGAACAACTGGTGTAATTCTTTGGCATTGGCGGAATCCAGGTTGCCGGTGGGCTCGTCTGCAAAAATAATATCCGGTTTATTGATCAGGGCCCTGGCCACCGCCACGCGTTGCTGTTCGCCGCCCGAGAGCTGGTTGGGTTTATTATCCAGCCGCTGGCTGAGACCCAGTAATTGCAATAATTTTTCCGCCTCCCCTTTTACTTCATTCTTTTTACGGCCGGCCAGCCAGCCGGGGATACATACATTTTCGAGGGCAGAAAACTCGGGCAACAGGTGATGGAACTGGAAGACAAAGCCGATATTTTTATTCCGGAAAGCCGCCATTTTTTTACCGGACAGGGCATTGAGTAATACATTATTCATCCGCACTTCTCCCATATCCGCCTTGTCCAGGGTACCGAGAATATGCAGCAGTGTACTCTTGCCCGAACCGGAAGGACCTACGATTGAAACCACTTCTCCCTTGCTGATTTCCACATCCACTCCTTTCAAAACTTCCACTGTTCCATACCGTTTATATATGTTTTTCCCGCTAATCATTCATCAAATATCGCAAATAACAGGGGCCGGCAAAAAACTACGGGCGGCAGCCGGCCCGGATTTTAGGATTTTCTTTAAAAAACCGTTTACAACTAAGGATTTGGAAAATTCGCTAATACAACTACATTTGCGGAAAATTAGGGGGTACTCCGGCGAAACCCGGGGCCCAAAATACACCCGGCCGCGTCGCAACGGGGCGGGCTGGCGGAAATCAAAAAACAAAAACCCTGAGAAGATGTTTTGGACATTAGAATTAGCTTCGTACCTGGAAGATGCGCCCTGGCCGGCCACCAAAGATGAACTGATCGATTATTCTATCCGTTCCGGCGCCCCTATTGAAGTGGTGGAAAACCTGCAGGAACTGGAGGATGAAGGCGATGTGTACGAAACCATCGAGGATATCTGGCCGGACTATCCCACCCAGGATGACTTCCTCTTTAATGAAGACGAGTATTAAACTTAGCTGAAAAGAAATACAACCCCTTCCGAGGGGTTTTTTTATGCCCCCGGGTAACCGGTCATTCAATCTTGTATTTTCCCAGGTCGGCCGGATTGGTGATATCGATAAACTCTTTCCTGCCCCTGTTTTCTCCGCGGGCGATTTTCAGGAAAATATCGAGTGACTTCCAGTACAGGTGTTCCCGGTTGGTATCCAGCACCAGCAAATGCGACATAATAATATTCCCCGCCATTTCCACCAGGCGCCGCGCATGGAAATCCGTGTATTCATTCTGGTTAACTTCCATGACTTTCCCCACCGCTTCTGCATATTCATCGGTCATCTCTGCAATATAATTCCGGTAGCCCAGCAATTCGGGCTTTACCTCCCGTTCTTCGTAGGCCCGCATTTGCGCCAGGTAACCACCGGTGGTCACGCCCCGTACCGCCGCCACCACCTGTAACTGGGTCGTGCCCTCGTAAATACTGGTGATCCGGGCATCCCGGTAGATCCGTTCGATGGGATAATCTTTCATGAAGCCGGATCCCCCGTGAATCTGCAGGGCATCATAGGCCACCTGGTTACAGATCTCGGAGGAAAGGCCTTTGGACAGGGGGGTGAATATATCTGCCAGTTTCTGGTAGGACTTTAATTCCGTCCTTTCTTCAGGAGTTAGGGCTCTTTCTTTTGAAATATGCTCGTACGCTTTGTACACATCCACAAAGCGGGCTGTTTCATACAAGAGAGAACGGATCGCATCCACTTTCGCTTTCATCCGGGAGATCATCTCATAAACAGCCGGAAACTTACTGATGGAACTGCCAAACTGCACCCTTTCTTTCGCATAGGCTACTGCCTCGCGCCAGGCGGCATCGGCCACCCCCACTGACTGCGCGGCAATACCCAGGCGGGCTCCGTTCATCAGGGCCATCACGTATTTGATCAGCCCGAATTTTCGCTGTCCCACCAGTTCAGCCGGTGCATTCCGGAAAACCAGTTCGCAGGTAGGTGAACCGATGATCCCCAGTTTGTGTTCGATCCGTCTTACGGTAACCGCGTTGCTGTTGCGGTCGTAGATGAACATGGAGAGCCCGCGGCCATCAGCCGTACCTTCTTCCGAACGGGCAAGCACCAGCGAAATATTCCCGTCCCCGTTTGTAATGAACCGTTTCACCCCGTTCAGGTACCACTTACCTTCCACCAGGGAGGCTTTTAGCTGTACGGCCTGCAGGTCACTGCCGGCGTCCGGTTCTGTCAGGTCCATAGCCGCTGTTTCCCCCGCTGCGATACGGGGCAGGTAGCGTTGTTGTTGTTCTTCATCCGCAAATTCATGAATGGTTTCAGCACAGTCCTGCAGGCCCCAGATATTTACAAAGCCCGCATCGGCCCGGGAGACCATATCTGCCGCCATGATATAGGGCACAATAGGAAAATTGAGGCCCTGGAATTTTCTCGGCAGGGTAATGCCCATCAGGCCGGCTTTTACAATCGCATCCAGGTTTTTTTGGGTGCCAGCAGCATATTGCACATGCCCGTCCACGAGGTGGGGTCCCTCGGCATCCACACTTTCGGCGTGGGGGGCAATGGTATTGGCACAGATATCCCCCACGATCTCCAGCACCTGGTCATAACTGTCCATCGCATCTTCAAAATCAACCGGGGCATATTCGAACTGCTCATGCTCCGTATAATTTCTTTCTTTCAGTCCCACTATTTTTTGCATCAGGGGATGGGTGAGATGAAATTTCAGCTCAGCCGTATCCAGATAAAAATTACCCATGTCTTCCAATTTATAAATAAACGATCGGCCCGGGAATCAAACACCCCTGCCTATTTGATATTCTTTTTATAGTACCGGATCATTTTGGGAATAATATTTTCCAGGTTGCCCTGTATCACATAATCCGCCAGCTTATTGATCGGCGCATTGGCATCATTGTTTATGGAGATCACCATGGCTGAATCCTGCATTCCCGCGATATGCTGGATCTGCCCGGAGATGCCGCAGGCGATATAGAGCTTGGGCCGTACCGTGATCCCGGTCTGCCCGATCTGTCTTTCCTTGTCGGTAAACCCCGCATCCACGGCTGCCCGCGAAGCCCCTACCTCGGCCCCGATCGTATGCGCCAGTTCGTAGAGTAAATTGAAATTCTCTTTCGAGCCCACCCCGTATCCCCCGGCAATGATGATCGATGAATTTTTCAGGTTGATCTTTGAGGATTCAATCTGCCGCTCAATGATCTTCACCACCAGGTCCTCCTCCCGGAGGTACTGGCCGATATCGGGTCGTATCACTTCGGCTTTATGTGTTTCTGAAATAATTTCTTTTTTCATCACCCCTTCCCGTACGGTTGCCATCTGGGGGCGGTTATCCGGGTTCACAATCGTGGCCACGATATTCCCGCCGAAAGCCGGGCGGATCTGGTAGAGCAGGTGCTCATAGGTCCGGCCTGCCTTTTTATCTTCATATTCACCGATCTCCAGGTTGGTGCAATCTGCTGTCAGCCCGCTGGTAAGCGAAGAGGAAATACGGGGTCCGAGGTCCCGCCCGATCGATGTGGCTCCCATCAGGACGATCTGGGGTTTTGTCTCCTTGAACAAACCAACCGCCACCGCGGTATGCGGTAAGGTGGTATAGGGGTAAAGCCGTTTGTCATCGGCGATATAAATGCTGTCCACCCCGTATTTACTGATTTCGTCCTCAATCCCCGCCAGGCCTTCGCCCAGCACGAGGGCTTCCAGTTTACAGTTCAGCTGGTTGGCCAGCGAGCGGCCCTTGGTCAGTAATTCAAAACTGACATCCTGGATCCTTCCTTCTTCAAACTCGCAGTAAACACAAACATTATTCATGGTTCATTTTTTTGGGAATGAGCAATGGGTTAGCCGATGGTATGCTGGGCGATCAGTTCCTGCATCAGCCATTCTATATCGGCATCACCGGCTGTGAGTACCTTGGATTCCTTGGCCTGGAAAACAATATTCTCCACCTGCCTGACTTTCGTAGGGGAACCGCCCAGGCCCAGTTGCACCAGGTCACTGTTTACATCTTTGGCGCACCACTCGGTAATGGCGAGGTAGGATTTTTCCAGGTGCGAAGCGAGGTAGTCATCGGAAGCGCTATGTCGTTCGGATAAGGTAGTAGCCCGTTTGTACTTCATCAGCCTCTTCGCGTTACGCGGCCTGCATTCAGGGGCAGTGCTGTGTGCCGTGATTAGTACGGGCAGGGGGCTTTCCACTAATTCAAAGCCCCTTTCCAGTCTTCGTTTTACGCGGATTGTTTTTTCAACCAGGGAAATGATCTCTTCAGCATAGGTGATTTGCGGGATGCCGAGTTTTTCGGCCACCTGGGGTCCTACCTGCGCGGTATCCCCGTCAATGGCCTGGCGGCCGGCCAGGATCAGGTCGAAGTCCCCGATCTTGCGGATCGCACAGGACAGTGCGTAGGAAGTGGCAAGGGTGTCGGAACCTGCAAATGCTTTATCGGTGAGCAGGACACCTGCATCTGCGCCCCGGTACATACCTTCCCGCAATATTTCTGCGGCCCGTACCGGCCCCATCGTGAGCAGGGTGATCCGGGTCTCCGGGTACCGGTCTTTGATCTCCAGCGCCAGCTCCAGCGCATTGAGATCTTCGGGATTAAAAATGGCCGGCAGGGCCGCACGGTTTACCGTCCCATCGGCCTTCATGGCGTCTTTGCCAACATTCCGGGTATCCGGAACCTGTTTGGCCAAAACAATGATTTTATACATTTCCCAGCAAGGTTGTTGAAGACTACAAACCTTGGAAAACCTGTTGTGAGAAAACCTGATATTAATCAGGGAGGGGAATGTTTTAGGACCGAAAGGCGGCGGGAGGAAGTCAAAATTCAAAAGTAAAAAGTAAAAAACCTATTGAAGGAAGCGTTCCTGACGATTTGCAAGAGCTAAACTGTCAATTAAAAAAGAGTTGTACCTGCTTCAGGACAGCCCTTTTGACTTTTTAATTTTTACTCTTTTTCACATTCTATCAATCACCCTTTTCTTGCCAAAACAATGATTTTAACCAATTCCAGTTAGGTTGCCGGGGGAATTCAAAAGTAAAAAACCTAAAGAGGAAAAGTTCCTGACGATTTGCAAGCGTTAATCTGTCAACTAAAAAAAGGGCTGTACCTGCTATAGGACAGCCCTTTTGACTTTTGAATTTTTACTTTTTATTTTCTTCACATCTTATCAATCACCCCCTGCGTAACGCCGGTGAAACTGAAGCCCCCGTCGTGAAAGAGGTTCTGCATGGTTACATAGCGGGTGAGGTCGCTGAACAGGGTGACGCAGTAATTGGCGCAATCATCGCCCGAGGCATTGCCGAGCGGACTCATTTGTTCCGCATAGGTCAAAAAGCCGTCGAAACCTTTTACACCGCTTCCGGCAGTGGTGCGGGTGGGTGACTGGGAGACGGTATTGACCCTGACCTTATTTCTTACGCCATAATGGTAGCCGAAATTCCGGGCCACGCTTTCCAGCAGGGCCTTGGCGTCCGCCATTTCATTGTAATCCGGGAAAACCCGCTGGGCGGCGATATAGGTTAAGGCCACCACGCTCCCCCATTCACTGATCGCATCCATGTTCCAGGCGGTATGAAGGACTTTATGCAGGCTCAGGGCGGAAATATCCAGCGTCTTGTGATTATGGATATAACTGATCTCCGTATAATGATGCCCTTTCCGGACATTCATGCTCATCCCCACGGAATGGAGAATGAAATCGATTTTCCCCCCGAAATGATTCATTGATTCCTGGAACAGGTTCTTCAGGTCATCCAGGTGCGTGACATCCGCGCCAATCACCGGCGCGTTCCCGCAGAGTTCAGAAAGCTTATTGATCTCCCCCATCCGGAGGGCCACCGGCGCATTGGTCAGCACCAGCCTGGCCCCTGCCTCATGGCATTTCAGGGCGGTTTTCCAGGCAATGGATTTTTCATCCAGTGCGCCGAAGATGATTCCTTTTTTCCCTTTCAGTAATTTAATCGGCATATCAGTTGATTTTGTGGCGGTAAAAATAAGGAGATATGCGGATTGCACCCTAAAATATTGAGCGGGTTCTGCTCCCCCGGAAACAGTCGTCAGGCTCCCGGAAAAATCATTTTTATGCAAAGGACCAGCAGGAAGGTATATGCAAAAATAAACCCGAACATGACCAGGAGGAAAAACAGGAACCGCCGCATGGATGCACGGGGCCGCAGGACGGTTTGCAGGAATTTATACACTCCACTGACCGGCAGCAGCGAGACCAGGATCAGTCCCAGGATTATAAAGGCTTTCAGTTTCAATGGCAAAAGATTCCCCGTTAGGGAAACGAGGGCAAAATTATTATATCAGCGGATTAATTCACAAGTAATCCTATATTAGCCGGAGAAAGTAATCCCCCCTGCTTCACCAACTTGTATTATTATGAGTATCCGAACAATCATAACCGGTACCGGCTGTTATATTCCCCCTGTTATTAAAACAAACAGGGATTTTTCCATCCAGACATTCTATAGCGAGGATGCCAAAAAGATTGAGACCCCGACCGAAGAGATCGTAAATAAATTCCAGGACATTACGGGTATTGAAGAGCGGCGTTATGCTGCCGATGAAATGAATTCCTCCGATATGGCCACGATCGCGGCCCGGCTGGCCCTGGAAGACAGCGGGATCAATCCCGAGGAGCTGGACATGATCATCGTGGCCCAGAATTTCGGCAATGTGATCAAGCATACCATCCAGACCGATGTGCTGCCGGCCATCGCTTCCAGGGTCAAGCATGACCTGGGTATTAAAAACCCCAACTGCGTGGCCTATGATATTCTCTTTGGCTGCCCGGGCTGGGTGCAGGGAGTGATCCAGGCCGATACCTATTTCAAAGCCGGGGCTGCCCGGAAAGCACTGGTGGTAGGAACCGAAACTCTGAGCCGGGTGATCGATGTGTATGACCGTGACAGCATGATCTTTTCGGACGGGGCGGGAGCTACTGTACTGGAAGCACAGGAAGCGGAAGGGAACGAAAGCGGCATCCTTTCCTGGAGTGTGCAGAGCCATTGCCTGGATGAAGCCTACTACCTCTTCCTGGGAAAAGGCAATTTCCCCGGGGCAGATCCCCGGGTCCGGTATATTAAAATGAAAGGCCGGAAAGTTTATGAATACGCCATGCAGCATGTACCGGCTGCCATGAAAGACTGCCTGGACAAAGCCGGCGTTTCCATTGCAGATGTGAAAAAAGTTTTCATTCACCAGGCCAATGAAAAAATGGATGAAGGTATTGTCCGGAGGCTGTACAAACTCTATGGCACTAAAGAGGTGCCCGAGCATATCATGCCGATGAGTATCCATAAACTGGGCAACAGTTCCGTGGCCACGATCCCCACCCTGTTTGATATGGTGAAAAAAGGCCTCTGGGACAACCATGACCTCCATAAAGGGGATATCGTACTCTTCGCCTCGGTGGGCGCGGGGATGAACATCAACGCTATCTGCTACCGGATGTAAGCGCCGGTCAGCAGGCACTTCCCCCGTTTCCTTTATCTTCGCAGCTATTAAAAGAAGAAGATCACCATGACGATTTCGTACAAATGGCTGTGTGAATATTTACCCGCGGGACAAACAGGCCTTCCCGTTGTTGACCCGGAACGACTGAGCCGCATCCTGACATCCATTGGCCTGGAAGTGGAAAGCATGGAAGCCTATGAAGAAGTAAAGGGAGGCCTGAAAGGCCTGGTGATCGGCGAGGTACTGCATACCGAAAAACACCCCAATGCGGATAAGTTGACCCTGACCAAAGTGACTATTGGCGCTGCAGAACCATTGCAAATCGTATGCGGGGCTCCCAATGTGGCAGCCGGTCAGAAAGTGGTGGTGGCCACGGTGGGGACAACCATTTATCCCGCTTCAGGTGAGCCGCTGACCATGAAAGTAGCGAAGATCCGCAACGTGGAAAGCTATGGAATGATCTGCGCAGAGGATGAGATCGGTCTCGGCAGTTCTCATGCCGGGATCCTGGTGTTGCCCGCAGATGCCAAAGTGGGTACCCCTGCGGCAGACTACTTCAAACCTTACAGCGATATTATTTATGAGATCGGGCTGACCCCTAACCGGATGGATGCCATGAGTCACTGGGGAGTGGCCCGGGATGTTTGTGCATACCTGAGTCACCATGACAAAAAGGAACTCCGCCCCAAACTGCCGGTGGCCAATGGCTTCAAAGCAGATACCCTTTCTTTTCCCATTGAAGTAAAAGTGGAAAACGGGGTCGCCTGTCCCCGTTATTCCGGGGTGAGCATTGACAACGTAACGATCGGTGAATCCCCGCTCTGGTTAAAACAAAAATTAAAAGCGATCGGTCTTCGCCCGATCAATAATATTGTCGATATCACCAATTATATCCAGCACGAAACCGGCCAGCCCCTGCATGCGTTTGACGCGGACCTGATCGGCGGCCGGAAAATAATCGTGAAAAATCTCCCGGAAGGAACCCGTTTCGTAACCCTCGACGAAAAAGAAAGAAGCCTCAGCGCCGATGACCTGATGATCTGCGATGAAAAAGAAGGGATCTGTATCGCCGGTGTATTCGGCGGGCTGCACAGCGGGGTGACGGAAAAAACAAAAACCATATTTCTCGAAAGCGCCTTTTTTGACGGGATCAGCATCCGCAAAACATCCTTCCGGCATAACCTGCGAACCGATGCCGCCAGCCGGTTTGAGAAAGGAACGGACATATCTGCTACGGTCCATGTTTTAAAAAGAGCGGCCCTGCTGATCAAAGAAATCTGCGGCGGGGAGATCTCTTCTGAAATAACAGACATTTACCCGGATAAGAAAGAGAAGACAGAAATCCTGGTGAAATGGCATTATATCAAAAAACTGAGCGGGAAGAATTATCACCCCGATACTGCGAAAAATATCCTGACCAGCCTGGGTTTTGAGATCGTGAAAGAAGGGATCGATGAACTGCGGGTATCGGTCCCCTACCATAAACCGGATGTCAGTTTGCCGGCCGATATTGTGGAAGAGATCGTACGGATTGACGGGCTTGATAATATCGAAATTCCGGGTGCGATCACCATCACACCGGCGGTGGAAGAACAGTATGCCGGGGAGGTATTCCGGGAAAAAACAGCCAACTGCCTCGTAGGGCTTGGTTATCATGAAATGATGACCAATTCCATTACCAATGCAGCCTATTTTTCAGCAGACGAACTGCAAAGCATGGTCAGCATGAAGAACAGCCTCAGTGCCGAACTGAATATTCTCCGCAATTCGCTTTTCGAGACAGCGCTTGAAGTGGTGGCGCATAACCTGAATCACAAAAACAATTCCCTCCGTTTGTTTGAATTCGGGAAGGCCTACAGCACCTCTGGTCCCGGTAAATATGCGGAACAGGAGCAGCTTTGTATCCTGCTCTCCGGGAATGTGAGAGAAGACCATTGGAAAGAAAAAGCAGCTGCCGCCGATATTTATGCACTGAAGGGAACGGTGGATAATGTCCTGCGTTTACTGGGAGTGATCCCGGATGCCGCAGAAAGCCTGCCGGCGCCCAAATTGCAGCATCATTTTGTTTACCGGGTCAACAACCAGGTAATTGCCGGGGCCGGGGAAGTCAGCAAGGCCCTGCTCGATAAATTCGGCATCAAACAACCGGTGTTCTATGCCGGCCTCAATTGGGAGTTGCTGGCCGGCCTGGCTGCCGGCGGGAGCTCCAAAATCCGGGAGATCCCGAAATACCCGGCTGTGCAGCGGGACCTCGCGATGATCGTGGCCAAAGAACTGCCCTGGGCAGAGGTAGAAAAAACCGTGCAAAAGATAAAGCTGGATAAACTCCGTGACATCAAACTCTTTGATATATTCGAGAGTGAGAAACTGGGAACGGGGAAAAAATCCGTGGCGGTTAATTTTACTTTCCTGGATGAGGAAAAAACCCTGACAGATAAGGAAATTGACGGCTGGATGAACCGGATCATGGGGACCCTCGAAAAAGACCTGCAGGCTGAAATCAGAAAATGAACAACACCGGTCAACAACTGAAAAATATACAGGACAAGCTCCAGCAACTGCTGAAGCAGTATGCGGCTGTGCGGAAGGAAAATCAGAAACTGAAAGAAGAACTGGGTTCTGTACAGGAGAAATTATCGCAACAACAGAAAAATGCGGAAGAACTGAAACAGCAGGTCAGCGTGTTAAAGATGAATGCGGGAGGAATGACAGAGGCCGATAAGAAAGAGTTTGAAAAGAGGATCAGCCGTTACCTGAAAGAGATCGACCGTTGTATTGCTTTACTGGGAGAATGAACTATACCCTTTTCACCAGGTTCATTTTCATTTCATCCTCGCCATGCGAAAGTTCAAGCGTGTAGCGGCCATAGGGCAGGTCATTCAACCCGGCCCAGATGAGTTCTTCCTTATCCCTGGTGAATTTTTTTTCGAGGGTGCGGCATACACAACCCCGTTCATCTCTCAGTACCCCGCGCAGGGGATGATAGCCCTTGATGGCTGTGAGCTGAAACTGTAACGCATCAATAAAAATTGATGACCTGACTTTAACAAACATGTTGGCAAACGTTTTGGTTGTAATCGTTTCCCACGGTAGTCCTTAACCTCTTAGCTTTCAATCAGGTAGCCGGCATTTTACTAATGGCACCGAATGTAGATAAAATATTCAGAAATTGCAAGTTTTATGAGCGAATTAATTCCCATATCTGCCCTTATCGGTGACCGGACCTACCGGATCAAGATCGATCCAAAAGACGAGGAACTGGTCCGGAAAACCCTGAAAACCGTCAATGACAAGATCCTGGAATTTAAAACCCAGTTTGCCGGAAAGGATATGCAGGATTATATCGCGATGGTGATGATCTGGTTTGCCACCGAGATCCAGTCCGGCCAGTCGGGTAACCTGCTGAAAGAAGATATCAGCGGGCAATTAGAGCAACTGGAAAAAATGATCGATACCCAGTTAGCCGGGAAATAAAATTTGAAACGAAAAAGCCGGGAACCCGGCCATTCCGTTCTCCCGGCCTTCTTAATTTTTGCGATTCCGCTCTTCCCGTCTTTCGGCCTTCCCGACTTCCGGACTTCCGGACTTCAGGTCTCCCCGACTCCTCAACCCCGAACTCTCAACCCCGAACTCTCAACCCCTCAACTATCTAACCACCTCCCCAATCTTCTTTTCCAATTCCTCCCCCCGGATATTTTTTGCAATAATCTTTCCCTCCGGGTCCAGGAGCAGGTTTTGCGGGATTGCCCGGATGCCGTATTGTTTGGCCACTTCATTATCCCAGAATTTCAGGTCGCTTACATGGGTCCATTCCAGTTTGTCGTCATGAATGGCTTTGATCCATTTTTCTTTCTGGCCGGGGCGGTCCAGTGATACCCCGAGCACATAAAAGTTTCGGTCCTTGTACTTGTTGAAAACTTTTACCACATTGGGATTTTCGGCGCGGCAGGGCCCGCACCAACTGGCCCAGAAATCGACCAGTACATACCGGCCCCGGAGCGACGAAAGGGAAACAGGTTTATCCAATGTATCATTCTGGGTAAAATCGGGGGCTATTTTACCAATACCGGTTTTCTTCGCCGTCTCGAGGCTTTCCCGGAATTCAGCAGCAGAAGGATACCCTTTGTTGACAGGAGAAAGGTCATTGAAAAGCGGCTCCACTTTATCCGCGTCAATGTCCCAGCCTGCATATTGTTTCAGGGCGTACAATGCAAGCGGTGAGGACGGATTGTTTTTTGCATAAGCACCATATACTTTTTCATTCATCTCCTGCTCAATGGCATCGATTTCTTCCTCCGTTTTATTCTGGTTGCTGAGATCCTTTGCCTTGGCATATTCCCGGTATTTCTCCACCAGGGGTTTCATTCTCTCTTCAAAAGGCTTTTCCTGCTCCTGCAGTTTTGCGAACTCATCGTGAACGGCAGAACCCTTTACTGTGATGTGGCTGAATGAATCCACCGAAGTAATCCGGATCTTACCCGGCTGGATAAATACAGCCGCCATATCGCGGCCGGAAACCAGGGGAACTTTAACCCCTTTTTCATCCGGTTTGTATTTAACCCTGATCCTGCCCAGGACCGGTTCTGCGATCTTCCCGGTAAACTGGTATTTCCCCTCTTTCACTGCGGTACTGTCCGTTTTCCATTCACCCCCGGCCTGGTATTGCAGGAATACCCATTCCGGCTGCATTTTCAGGTTAACCAGCTTCCCGCCCAGTTGAAAGGGCTTCCCGGTTTCCTGTGCTCCGGCTAACAGGGGCAGGCTAAGCAACCATAACATTCCGTATTTCATGTGCATTTTTTAAGCCGGCAAATTACGGTTTTGAATTACCTCATCCGCAATAATTACACGGACGGGAGTAGCCGGAAAGCTCCAAATTCTTGATTTCCTGCTTTTCCCCCGGTTTTGTATCTTCGCTGATTACATATACCCGGGCCCGAAAGGCCGGAACCATATGATTAAAAAAGCATTGTGCAACACTTAAACAAAAAAATTCATGGATCCGAATATATTATCCGTCGTCATTGGCGCAGGGGCCCTTATTTTGGGCATCCTGCTGGGTAAGTTTTTATTTGCAAGAAATTCCCGCAAACAGATCGAGGAAGCTGAGTTACAGGCGCAAACCATCCTGAAAGAAGCCGAGCTGAGGGCAGAAACCATCCGGAAGGAAAAGGAACTGGAAGCAAAAGAGAAATCTGTGCAATTGAAAGCAGCGCATGACCGGGAAGTCTTTGAGAAAAACAAAAAGATCAATGACACGGAAAACCGCATCCGCCAGAAAGAACAATCCATCAACCAGAAAGAAGGGAATATTGATAAGCAGCTCAAGGAAAATGAGGTAATCAAAGAAAACCTCAACCGCCAGATCGAACTGATCAATATCAAGAGAACTGAACTGGAAAAACACCAGGAAGAACATATCCGCCGCCTCGAAAAAATTGCCGGTCTCTCTGCCGATGAAGCCCGGACCCAATTGGTCGAAAGCCTGAAACACGAGGCCCAGACCCAGGCCATGGTCCTGCAGCAGGAGATCATTGAAGATGCCAAGCAAAAGGCCAATAAAGAAGCCCGCAAAATCATTATACAAACGATCCAGCGGACTGCCGCTGAACAGGCGATTGAAAACTCCATTACTGTTTTCAACCTGGAAAGTGATGAGATCAAGGGACAGATCATCGGCCGGGAAGGACGTAATATCAGGGCTATCGAAGCGGCCACAGGGGTGGACCTGATCGTGGATGATACCCCTGAAGCGATCCTCTTATCCAGCTTTGACCCGCTTCGCCGGGAGATTGCCCGCCTGAGCCTGCAACGGTTAGTGGCAGATGGACGTATCCACCCGGCCCGTATCGAAGAAGTGGTGGAAAAGACCCGCAAGCAAATCGAAGAGCAGGTTATGGAGATCGGGGAAAGAACCGTGATCGAACTGGGGATCCACGGACTCCATAAAGAGCTGGTGCGAATGGTGGGACGGATGCGCTTCCGTTCTTCCTACGGTCAAAACCTGCTGATGCACAGCAGGGAAACTGCCAATCTCTGTGCCACCATGGCTGCAGAACTGGGACTGAATCCCAAGCTGGCCAAAAGAGCCGGTCTTTTACACGATATAGGTAAAGTGCCGGATGAGGAAAGCGAACTGAGCCACGCCCTGCTGGGTGCCAAGCTGGCTGAAAAATACGGGGAAAACCCGGCCGTGGTGAATGCGATCGGCGCCCACCACGATGAAATGGAAATGCAGTACGTGATCTCCCCCATTGTTCAGGCTTGCGACGCGATCAGCGGCGCCCGCCCCGGAGCCCGTCGCGAGATCATGCAGCAGTACCTGCAACGGATCAAGGACCTGGAAAACCTCGCCATGGCTTATAACGGCGTGGAAAAAGCTTATGCCATCCAGGCCGGTCGTGAACTGAGGGTGATCGTAGAGGCCGATAAAGTAACCGACCAGGATTCAGACCGTCTCTCTTTTGAGATTGCCCAGAAAATCCAGACCGAGATGACTTTCCCCGGACAGATTAAAGTAACCGTTATACGGGAAAAGAGGGCTGTGAATGTAGCCCGTTAATAGATTGAAAGTTAACAGGTTGACAGGTTGATAAGGGAGCTTATCAACCTGTCAACATATCAACAAGTCAACCTGACATATTTTTTTTAACAACTGGGTCAAAGGGATTTGGAAGTTCAGGCTCACAATCCTACCTTTGCCCTCCCTAAAAAACAGGAATTATGAACGCTATCGCATATGTACATGAGCAGTTATCCGGCAAGAAAGAGTTTCCTGCTTTCAAACCCGGTGACAATATTACCGTGAATTACAAGATCATAGAAGGTAATAAGGAAAGGATCCAGTCTTTTAAAGGCGATGTGATCAAAAAGCAGGGCAACGGGCATACCGCCAGCTTTACCGTTCGTAAGATCTCTGACGGAGTGGGTGTGGAAAGGGTTTTCCCCTTTTACTCTCCCAATATCGAGTCTATCGAAATAAACAAGACCGGTCACGTTCGCCGGGCGAAGCTGTTTTACCAGCGTACCCGCAGTGGTAAGAGTGCGAGGATCCGTGAAAAGAGAATGGCCGTTGCTGAATCAGCAAAATAAAATCATCCCTGATATTGAAAGGGCTGTACCACCGCGGTACAGCCCTTTTTATTTTGGGCAGGAGATACATATACAGCCATTTGTGCAACCCCGGGGGATTACACGGTCCGGATCCGCCCTTTTTCCGGGGAAGGCCTGTTTTCTTCAATTATTATTCCTCATTTTTTAAGTAGTTCCTATCTTTGATTTCTAATTCTGTCAGATTATGATACAACCTACATTACTGGGTATGCTGGGCACCAACGAAATCATCATCATCCTGGTGATTGTTCTCCTTTTATTCGGAGGCAAAAAAATCCCCGAACTGATGCGCGGTCTCGGCAAAGGTGTCCGCGAATTCAATGATGCAAAAAGCAATGTGAAGCGGGAAATTGAAGAAAGCGCCACCGATGTGAAAAACTCTGTAAAAGAGTAATTTTATTTCACCGGATACTTATTAACCTCCCAAAAAGCATTCGCTTTTGTTTCACTATTCTTCCATTGAGCAGTACCATGCTCAATTACAGGATGCAACGGTCAGTTGTGTTCAGGCTGTTGAGCATTACCTTCAGCAGATCGGGTTACGCCGGCACTTAAATGCTTTTACCGAAGTCTATGCGGAAGAAGCCCTGGCCAGGGCCCGGGTCCTTGACCAGCAGCGTGCGGCCGGTGCTCCCATGGGCAAACTGCACGGGGTGGTCACCGGGATCAAAGATGTGATCTGCTATAAGGACCATCCCCTTACCGCCGCTTCGGGAATCCTTAAAAATTTCAGTTCTATATATTCCGCAACAGCGGTAGAGCGGCTTTTACAGGAAGAAGCGATCATTATCGGGAACCTGAACTGTGATGAATTCGCAATGGGGTCCACCAATGAAAACTCGGTCTATGGTAAAGTGCTGAATGCCCGGGACGAAACGCGGGTACCCGGCGGCTCCTCCGGCGGGTCTGCTGTGGCCGTACAGGCCGGTCTCTGCATGGTATCCCTGGGCAGCGATACGGGGGGGTCGGTACGCCAGCCGGCTGATTTCTGCGGCATCATTGGTTTAAAACCCACGTATGGACGCATCTCACGGTATGGACTGATCGCTTATGCATCCTCCTTTGACCAGATCGGTATTTTCGGCAATACTATTCCCGATGTGGCCCGCTTACTGGAGATCATGGCGGGACCGGATGAATACGACAGTACGGTTTCCCAACAGGCCGTGCCGGCATACAGTAACCTGTTACAAAGCGAAAAAAAATACCGGATCGCCTGGTTTGCAGAAGCCCTGGATCACCCCAGCCTGGACCCGGAAATTGCCGGCGCCATCCGGCAACAACTGGAACAACTGAAAGCAGCCGGTCACGAAGTAAAAGCCGAACGTTTTGATCTGCTCGATTATATCGTTCCCGCCTATTATGTGCTGACCACGGCCGAAGCTTCTTCCAATCTCTCCCGCTACGACGGGATCAAATATGGCCACCGGACTGCAGTTCCCGGTACCAGCCTGACTGATTTCTATAAATTATCCCGCAGCGAAGGTTTTGGCAAAGAAGTCAAACGCCGTATCATGCTGGGTACCTTTGTACTGAGCGCCGGCTATTATGATGCATATTTCACCCGGGCCCAGCAGGTAAGGCAACTGCTCTGCAGCAAAATGAACGGACTCTTTGAATCTTATGATTTTATTATCATGCCCACGTCCCCGGTAACAGCCTTTAAGGCCGGGGAAAAAATGGAAGACCCGATAGCTATGTATCTTGCTGATATTTACACGGTAATGGCCAACCTGGTGGGATGCCCTGCTATTTCCCTGCCGGTTTTTACCCATAGTAACGGTATGCCCTTTGGCCTGCAGGTCATGGCAAATCGTTTTGATGAGGTATCTTTGCTCCGGTTTTCGCATGAACTTCTTTCCTGAACACCGGCATACAACCGGCAAAACCTTATTCAATACCGCAAGTGCATTTATTCCGTAACATATCAACTTTTTGCGCCCTAATGCTGGTAGGCGTAACCGTAAACAGCCAGTCCTCTGCAAGTATATCGCGTCCACCGGCAACCGATGCTCCCCGGCAGCAGGATACATTGTCCCTTCCCGCGAATCCAAAGGATGAACTCAAGGGATTTAAGAACCTCTTTGAAACATCAACTGTTGGCGGGGTTACCGGGACAAGACTGAACCCGATGGCCATCAGTTTTGTGGAGAGTTATATGCGGAAATATGGAAAAGGGCTGAGGGAAATGAAAAAATGGGCCACCCCTTATTTTACCCTGATCGATAATATCCTGACCCAGCATGGTCTGCCCAGGGAACTGAAATACCTCGCGGTCATTGAATCGGGGCTCCGCTACAATGCCATTTCATGGACCGGCGCCGTGGGACCCTGGGCCTTTATGCCGGCCGCCGGCCGTCAATACGGGCTGGCCGTCACAACAGGCTATGACGAGCGGCTGGATTATTATAAAAGTACCCATGCTGCCGCGAGAATGCTCACTGACCTTTATTCAAAATACCAGGACTGGTTGCTGGTAATCGCGGCTTATAATTGCGGGGCCGGGAATGTGGACAAAGCCATCAGGCGAAGCGGGAGCCGGGACTTCTGGAAACTGCAATACTACCTTCCGACAGAATCCATGAACCACGTAAAAAAATTCATTTCCACCCACTACGTGTTTGAAGGCGAGGGAGGAATTACCACGGTAACCAAAGAAGAAACCGCAGCGCTGCTGCTGAATAAAGTATCTGCCCTGAACGAAGAAGAACTGAAGAACAGCCTTTCCTATAAAATTACCGGGCGTTTTCATTCGGTTGTCATCCTGAAATATATTGAAATGGAACCGGCCGGTTTCAATAAATACAATCCCGGCTTTGATGACTCCATCGCGCTGAACGGTACGTATGAACTTCGCCTCCCGGTTCCGAAAATGAACCTGTTTATAGCAAAGCGCTATGAGATCCTCGAAGAAAGCATACAGTGGATACTGAATCCTTCCGGCCGGCGCTGATCAATTACCCCGCGGCTCCCAGTACTTTTTTAATCGCTGCTACTTTTAGCAGGCATTCTTCCCATTCAGCTTCCGCCTGGCTGTAATGAGTAATCGCTGACCCGGCAGGAACGGACAGGTATTGGTTTGTTGCATTGTACAGGATACTCCGGATCACCACGTTAAAATCAAAATCACCCCCGGGATTGATATAACCCACTGCTCCTGAAAAAATGCCCCGCCGGGTTCTTTCATACTGCTCGATCAGCTGCATCACTCTTTTCTTAGGGGCCCCCGTCATGGAGCCCATGGGAAAAGCGGCCCGGATAATGCCGGCAAACGGGGTACCGGCTTCCAGTTCCCCACTGACCGTGGAGATCATCTGGTACACCTGCGGAAAAGAATAGATGCCATATAACTCATCCACTTTTACGCTGCCTTCCCTGCATACGCGGGACAGGTCGTTTCGTACAAGGTCCACCACCATTACATTTTCCGCACGTTCCTTGGCACTCCGGTAAAGTTCCTGACGGGCTTCCCTGTCTGCTTTCTCATTACCCGGGATCCGGGGGGCAGTACCTTTAATAGGCTGGGAAAGAATTTTATGACCCGTTTTTTTGATAAACCGTTCCGGGCTGGCACAGATCAGCCATTTATCCTGTACCCGGTAAAAAGCGGAAAAAGGGTTGGGAGACTCCGCACTCAGTTTTTGATAGATCAGCAGGGGATCAATAAGGGCCTGTTCTGCAAAGAATTCCTGGCAGAAATTGATCTCATAACAATCGCCCCGTAAAATATGCTGTTGTAATTCCCGGATCACCTTCAGGTAGGCTTCCCTGGTGAAGCGGCTTTGGATCTGCAAGGGGCCTGATGTTTTGACAGCCGGGTATTCCGGTTGCTCCTGTATAGCCCTGTATACCGCTTCCGGGTCAGCTGCTTCGATCATCAGCTTATCAGCCGTCAAGCGGACCAGGATTTCCGGTTCAAAGAAAAACAGGTCGGGAAACAGGATATGATCCGGATGACCGGAACTTAATGCTTCAGTTTCATTTTTGAGATCATAGCCCAGGTGTCCGAAGAGCCAGCTCTTTTTTTCTTCCAAAAAAGACTGAAGGGTTTGCAGGGCACCACCGGCCGGCAGGGACAATTTTCTTTTCACCCCGGCTGCCAGCAGGCATTCCACCGCATGCGGGCCGGCCGGGTACTGATGATTATCCAGAAAACAAAAAGTGCTGAAGGCCTGCGCCCAGTTCAGCACTTTCTCTTTTATCTGTTTAAAATCACTTACAGGATATACATCATGCCAAAGTTCAGATGGGTTCAATGGAGTTGATCGTAAGTGAACAGTTAGTAATCATCATCCTCTTCATCATCATAATCTTTGTCATCAAAAAGGTCTTTGAATTCGTCGTCTTCAAATTTAAAATCTTCCTCCTCTCCTTTTTTTCCAGGGGTGGCGGGGGCTTTCTTTCCTTTTGACTTGGGAATATCGAATTCGTCGAAATCGGGATCCCATTCTTCCTCTTCTTCGGGTTTATCCCAATCATCGGCCTCGTCCTCCAGGTCATCCTCCTCATCATCCTCTTCCTCCTTTTTGGGAATGGCTTTACCACCCTTCTTCGGGGTCTTCAGCTCCTCCTCATCCTCAAAATCGTCATCATCATCGTCGTCCTCTTTTTTGCTGGGTTTGGGCGCAGCTTTTTTGGCCGCCTCTTTTTCAGTTGCCGCACCCGCCTTCCCGGTGGTCTTTTTTTCCTTTACTGGTTTTACCGACATAGTTTAACAGGATTAATATTGTAAAATTTCAGCGAAGTTTTTAATTCGCCAAATTTTTAAAAAATTTTTTTTCAATGATCTCCGCCCGGTCAGCCGGGACGGTTTTATTTTACCTGTATGATCTGGTCCCTTCCCGGGCCATTGGAAATATAGTGAATATCCACGCCCAGGTACTTATTGATAAAACTAACGTAGGTTTTCATAGTTGCAGGTAATTCATCAACTGTTCTGGCCTGACTGGTAGGGCTGTTCCACCCGGCAAATTTTTGATAGAGTGGAACGGGTTTCCGGCGGTCCATCTGGAAGGGTACTTCGCGGCTTTCTTTTCCATCCACCTGGTAAGCCGTACAAATTTCCAGTTCGCTAAAGGCATCCAGCACATCGGCTTTTGTCATGACAATCCGGGTCACCCCATTGATCATACAGGCAAAATTCAGGGCCACGAGATCAATCCAGCCACAACGGCGGGGGCGGCCGGTGGTGGCGCCAAATTCATTGCCAGTTTTACGGAGTTCCTCCCCGGTCTCATTCTCCAGCTCGGTGGGAAAAGGTCCCCCGCCCACCCGGGTGCAATAAGCTTTGGTTACCCCGATCACTTCACCAATATGCTGCGGCGCCACACCCAGCCCGTTACAAACGCCGGCTGAAATGGTATTGGACGAAGTGACATAGGGGAATGTTCCGAAATCAATATCCAGCATACTGCCCTGCGCTCCTTCGGCCAGGATCCGTTTACCGGCTTTGATCTGGCTGTTGATGAAATATTCACCATTCACAATATTGAGCTGCTTCAGGAATTCAAGCGCTTCAAAAAACTCCTCTTCCCAGGCCGTGATATCTTCCTGGAAATTGTAATTATCCAGCAGGCGCTGGTGTTTCATGCGGAGTTTGATGTACTGCGTGGTGAAATTTTTATCCAGCAGGTCGCCCACGCGCAGGCCGTTTCTTCCTGTTTTATCCATATAAGTAGGCCCGATCCCTTTCAGGGTGGAGCCGATCTTCTGGTTTCCTTTTGAAATTTCGGCCGCCTTATCCAGAGCCCGGTGCGTGGGCAGGATCAGGTGGGTGCGTTCCGCGATAAAAAGGTTTTTCTTCAGGTCAATACCAAAAGAAGCCACGGTATCACATTCTTTTTTCAGGGTAACCGGGTCCAGCACCACACCGTTCCCGATGAGATTGATAATTCCCGGGTGAAACACCCCCGAAGGGATCTGGTGGAGCACTACTTTTTTATCCTGTACGTACAACGTGTGTCCGGCATTGGGACCACCCTGGAAGCGGGCCACCACATCGTAGTCCTTCGCAAAAAAATCAACGATCTTTCCCTTTCCTTCATCGCCCCACTGGAGGCCTAGTATTACATCAACCATGAGTCAGTTATCTGTTATTTTTTAGCCGCTTTGAAATGGGCGGGCCTGCCCTCCCCTGCTGTTGCAATGGCTGGGCAAAAATACGGGTTCAACAAAAAGCCACCGAATTAAATCCGGTGGCCGTTCTATATATTTTATTCCCATTTTCCCCAAACATGTCAACTAAGGGGAATTCGTTACCCATCCATTACCGGATCAGCATCACGGTGCCCTTTTTTGTAACCAGCCTGTCATCTTTTGTCAGCCCTTCGATCATCCAGACATAGACTCCGGAGGCCTGTTCCACGCCGCCAAAACGGCCGTCCCAGCCCTCATTCAGCTGGCGGGTAGAGAATACCAGCTGACCCCAGCGGTTAAAGACCCGGAAATAGTTATAACTCTTCATGCCCACGGGGAAGGGGGTAAACCTGTCATTTTTGCCGTCATTGTTGGGTGAGAAGCCGGTGGGCACATAAATATCGGGACCTTTGTAGATCCGTACTGTTATATATCCTTCCCCGAGACAGCCGGCAATGGTGGACGCAATGACCTGGTATTGTACATCCTGGCCGATGGCGCCTACAGTCACTACCGGGTTCGGAATATTCAGGTTACCAGCCCCCGCCACTGCATTCGGATTGCTCAACCCGGCAGTGGGGGTCCAGGCATAATTGATCACATCACTGTCAGAAGGCACGGCCAGTAAGGGAAACCGGTCACCCGGGTAGCCAATGGTATCATAAGGATAGGTCTTCACCTTGATCGGGGGCGTTACATCAATCCGCATATCATCGGTCACGAGGGACGCACAACCATTCGCATCTGCCAGAATGGTAACGGTATAAATGATATCTTTTGCCGGGGTGGATAACGGGTTGCTCACATTGGTATTGTCCAGGTAGGTGGAGGGTGTCCAGGTATAGTTGGTGCCCCCCGTTGCCAGCAGGCGGTAATTCTGCCCGTAACAGATAAAGCCATCGGGTCCGGCATTGGGAATGGGTGCAGCGTTCACATTCACGATCACGGTATCCTCATGCACACAGCGGCCCAGGGTGGCAGTAACAATATATTGCGTTGTGACTACCGGGTTGGCCACCGGGTTATAGATCGTGGTATCGCTGAGGGCTGTAGCCGGGGACCATCTGTATTGCGTGGCATTGGAGACCAGTTGCAGCTGAACGGATTTACTCTCACAAATGGTAGGATCCGCCTGCGGGGTCATAGTCATGTTATCGGTCAGTCCCACAATGGCGGGGAAACTGGTTGTGCATCCCAGGTTATCTTTTACGGTAACGGTATAATTGCCCGGCGCCACATTGAACTGGTTGGAAGCCTGAAAATTGGTGCCGTCAATGGAATAGGTATAATTGCTGTTACCGCCATTGGCAGTAACCAGGATCACACCATCGAGACCGCCGTCGCAACTGGCATTGGAATTGGCGGAGTTGGCGGTCAGCGCTGCAGGCTCCGTTACAGTGATATCATAACTGCTGTTACAGTTATTGGCATCCCGGATCCGTACGGTATAGGTACCCGCGGGCACATTAAATATATTGCTGCTCTGCCAGAACAAGCCGTCAATTGAATATTGATAGGGCGCTATGCCGCCCGAACCTGTAGCGGTAATAATTCCGTTCCCCTGGCCATTACAAACCACCGGAACCATGGCGGCCGTGGTAGCCAACAGGTCTGGTTCGGAAACGGTTACAGGAATACTGCCCTGGCAACCGTCTCTTTCCCTGAACCATACCGTATAGATTCCGGCAGGCAGGCCATTGAACACATTACCCGCCTGCCAGTTAACCCCATCGAGGGAGTACTCATACGGCGGATTACCGGCCACGGGTTGAGCTACGGTAATTGAACCGGTGGAACCGCCCTTACAAAGAACATCCGTATGGGTGGCAGTCGTAGCAATGGGGGGGCCGGCAGTTACCAGTGCAGTAAGCGGGGCACTCACACAACTTATTGCATCAAATACAACAACCGTGTGCGTACCTGAAGAAATATTGGTAAATGTGTACGGAGCTGCGCCTGCGACTGCAGGGGCTCCATCCAGGGAGTAAGTATAAGGGGCCGTACCATTGGTAGGGGTGACGGTAATCGTCCCATTGCTGGCACCACTGCAACTGGTCGCCCCGGTAGAGATATCTGCCAGTTGTACCGGATCCCGGGTGACCCTTACCGTATCAGTACCAAATATCTCCACAGCAGGGTCATCAATTTTCTGATACACCGATTTTATGATGTATGTATTTGTGCCACCGGCTGCCGGGCAAAAGTTGGGAAAAGTGGCTTCCAGCCTGCCATTCCCTAAACTTGAAATGCTGCCGGGCATGATCAGCGTCCCGGCATTGTCATACAATTCCACCCGTTTGAATAAGGAAGCCCCTCCATCGGGTACAAATCTCCAGCTTTCATTCATTCCCACAGCACCCCACGGAGGATTGGCAAATGCGGCCCTTCCGGGCGCCATCATTCCCTTCGTCATACTCCAGTCCTGTATTCCCACAATGGCCCTGCCGCCATTCCAGGTAGGGCATATTTGTTTACTGAAAAGGGTCACCTCAATTATCCCGGTAGATTCATATAAAATAATCTGATGGGTGTTTTCATTAAACCCGTTGCAGGGACCACTATAAAGGGGCACCTTATAAAAGCTTAATATCCACCGGCGGTGCGGAGCAATACCGTAGACCTGGTACTGGATACGTTGTGTTGGCTGAAAGATACTTGGATCCAGATCATGGAAGGGTCCCATGATCATGGCCCTGTCGTACGCAGGACTCGGAAGGTCGCTGCCAATGCTCCAGCCCGCTGGTCCGTTTGCATTAGAAATATCAAAACTTATATACCCGTTAGTACTGGCCACAAGTGAATTATAAGTGGCTCCATAAAACGGAAAAGAAAAACCCAGGGGAATAACAGAAGAATAAGTGTCGTCGATGCTCAGCGAAGTTGGTGTACCGGCCGGATCATTCGGCTGGGTATATACCGGGAAACAGCCCGATGTCGGGCTGGCAGGATTCAATGTATAGGTACTCGTGAGACCGCGTAAATCAGGAATTACTCCTTTCAGGTCAAAACATACACTCGCGGCACACCCGGAAATCACGGTATCCCTGGTACAATTAAAAGAAAAACTTTGCGCAGAAACAGTTTTCCCCAAAAAGAAAAAAAAACACGGCAGGGCGAAAACTTTCATCAGTTTTAGTCTCATATCTAAAATGCAGTTGGTATGGGTAAACTCAGGTCCTTAACGAGCGTTCAAGGTAAGAAAAATATCGCTTGAGCGGGGCAGCACCCGAACAAACCTCTCAAAAACACAGGCGGGGAAATCTACTATTTGTCCGGGATCAATGATTATCAACCGGCTCAGGAAGGTATATCCTCCATATCATACCGTTCAACAGATTCAATACCCGGCAGTTTTAACAGGTTTTGCACCAGTACATCCAGTTCTTCCTTGTCGTGCACATAGAGCCGGATATTCCCTTTAAACAACCCCTCATTGGCTTCAATGGTCAGGGCCGCGATATTGATCTTCAGTTCGCCTGATATCAGGTTGGTGATCTTGTTGACCACGCCCACATCATCCATCCCGATGATCTTGATACCGGTGAGGAAGGATATCTCTTTGTTCTTGGCCCATTTGGTCTTGACCACCCGGTGTCCGTAATTGGCCAGCAGTTTAGCTGCGTTGGGACAATTGGTCCGGTGGATGGTCAGACCCTTCCCTGTTGTCACAAATCCGAAAACATCATCCCCGGGGATGGGCTTGCAGCAATTGGCCAGGTTGTACACGATCCGGTCGCTGCTTTCGCCAAAGATCACGAGTTCAGCATCTTTCTTACCGCTGACATGGTGCGGGAGGAATTCATGTTTCTCCGGATGAATTTTTACCGGCCTCGGCGCCTCGATCCGGTCGCCGCTTACTTTGAAATCCTTTAATTCCTTCAAGTCGATATTTTTTACCGCCACCTGGTAAAACAGGTCCAGGTTGGAACCCAGTTTGTACCATTGCACGACCTCATCGAGGTTGTGCTGCGACATGGCGGCTCCCATGCCCTCCAGTTTCCGCTGCACGGCGTATTTCCCTTCATCGGCCACTTTTCGTTTTTCTTCTTTCAGCGCATCCCGGATCCGGCCTTTGGCTTTGGAAGTGACCACAAACCCGAGCCAGTCCTCCGAGGCTTTTTGCTTGTTGCTGGTAATGATCTCCACCTGGTCCCCGCTGTGCAGCTTATGACTGATCGGCACCAGTTTGTGATTGACCTTGGCCCCGATGGTTTTCACCCCGATAGCGCTGTGAATGGCAAATGCAAAATCCAGCGCCGTGGAACCCACCGGCAGCATTTTCACATCCCCCTTCGGCGTATAGACATAAATCTCCTCTGCCAGGAAACTGGTTTTGAAATCCTGTAAGAAGTCGATGCTGTCGGTTTCCTGGTTACTGATCACTTCCCGGATCTGCTGAAACCATTTATCAAAACGGCTTTCATCCGTGGTGCCCTCCTTGTACTTCCAGTGGGCCGCCAGTCCTTTTTCGGCGATCTCATTCATCCGTTTGGTGCGGATCTGGACTTCCACCCATTTTCCCTGTGGACCCATCACAGTGGTATGCAAGGCTTCGTACCCGTTCGCCTTGGGATTACTTAACCAGTCCCGCAGCCGCTCCGGGGACGGATTGTATTCATCCGTGATCATGGAATATACTTTCCAGCAATCTTCCTTTTCTTTTTCAGGAGGGGAGTCGAGGATGGCCCGGATGGCGAAGAGGTCATACACTTCTTCGAACTCCACGGCCTTCTTTTTCATTTTATTCCAGATGGAATGGATGCTCTTGGGACGACCGAATATTTCCGCGTTCAGGCTGGCTTTTTCCAGTTTATCCTTAATGGGTTTGATAAATTCGTTGATGTATTTGGTCCGCTCCTTTTTTGTTTCGGCCAGCTTGCGGGCAATTTCCTTATAAGTTTCCGGCTCCATGTATTTCATGGCCAGGTCTTCCATTTCGGTTTTGATGGTATAGAGTCCCATCCGGTGCGCCAGCGGAGCATAGATATAAACCGTCTCGGAAGAAATCTTGAGTTGCTTTTCCCTTTTCATGCTGTCGAGGGTGCGCATATTGTGCAGCCGGTCGGCCAGTTTTATCAGGATCACCCGGGGGTCATCGGTGAGGGTGAGTAATATTTTCTTGAAGTTCTCCGCCTGCTGGGAGGCATTCACATCAATCACGTTGGCGATCTTGGTCAGCCCGTCCACGATCCGGGTGATCTCTTCCCCGAATTCCCGTTTGACATCTTCCAGTGAAATATCGGTATCCTCCACGGTGTCGTGCAGTAAAGAGCAGATAGTGGAACGAACCCCCAGCCCGATCTCTTCGGCGCAGATCTTGGCCACTGCGATGGGATGCAGGATATAGGGTTCCCCGCTCTTGCGCCGCATGGTTTTATGGGCGTCGGCGGCCATTTCAAAAGCGGTGCGGATCAGGGCTTTGTCGCCTGGCTTTAATTTGGCCTTGATCACTTTCAGCAGGGAACGGTATTCCCGCAGGATGAGTTTCTTCTCTTCCTCCTCGTTCAGGTTATATTTCGGCGACTGCGCAACGGTTTCCATGGTCTACGAATTTAGGTAAAAAGGGGCATTTTCAATGCCTCAAATGTCCTACCTTTGCTGCCCTTTAGGAAGAAGCCCTGAGAGGGTAGCTGTGAGCTGTGAGCTGTGAGCTGTGAGCTGTGAGCTGTGAGCTGTGAGCCGCGAGCTGCGAGCTAAGAGGCGGGCGGGCAGGGATCTTCGGTTTTTGAGAACCCGGATGTGGTGAAATTGGTAGACACGTCAGACTTAGGATCTGATGCCGTAAGGTGTGGGGGTTCGAGTCCCTCCATCCGGACACTTTGAAAGTTGACAGGTTGAAAGGTTGACAGGTTTATCAGGAAGAACCCCAACTTATCAACTTGTCAACCTGTTAACTTATCAACTTAACAACATGGCTACAGTAAGCAAAGAAAACATCGGCCAGCTGCATGAAAAGCTGACCGTAAAACTGGAAAAGACCGATTACCTTCCCACGTTTGAAAAAGCGCTGAAGGAGTACGGGAAAAAAGCAAATATCCCCGGGTTCCGGAAAGGGATGGTACCGGCCGGCCTGATCAAAAAAATGTACGGGCCTTCCTTATTCACCGATGAAGTACTGAAATCAGTGGACCGCGAACTGATCGGCTACCTGCAACATGAAAAGCTGGATATTTTCGCCCAGCCCCTGCCGCTGGAATCCGATCTCCACCAGCTGGATATAAACAACCCCGCTGATTATACATTCCATTTCGAAATTGGTATGAAACCAGCTTTCGGATTACCGGACCTGGGCAAGGCCTCCACCACCCGGTACCTGGTAACCGTAACCGATGAAATGGTGGACAGCGAGATCGCCCGGTTACAGAACCGGTATGGCAATATGAAGGATGAAGAAACCGTGGGTTCTGAAGAACATGTACTGAATGTACTGTTTACCGAAACAGATGCAGCCGGTGCGGAAACAGAAGGCGGTACCCGGAAGGACAATTCCATCCTTGTTAAATATTTTGCTGAGGGATTCCGCAAAAACTGGATCGGGAAAAAGACCGGTGATTCCGAAATCACGCAGCTGAAAAATGCATTTGACGAGAAAGAAAGGGAATGGATCATTGGTGATCTCGGGCTGGATAAAGCGGACGCCACTGCCGCTGACAAAACCTTCAAAATTGAGATCACTAAAGTGGGCTTGCTGGAGAAAAGGGAGCTGAATGAAGAATTCTTCAACCAGCTTTACCCCGGCCAGGAAGTCAAAACAGAAGCGGATTTCCGGCAGAAGATCCGGGAGGAAATACAGGCTTACTGGAACGGCCAGGCCATGAACCAGATCCATGACCAGGTTTTTCACCAGTTAGTGGACCATACCCAGATCGAATTCCCCGAAGGATTCCTGAAAAAATGGGTGAAGACCCAGGGTGAAACGGCCAAATCTGATGAAGAAGTGGAAGCCGAATTCCCCAAATTCCTCAGCCAGTTGAAATGGACCCTTATTTCCGACAAGATTGTCCAGGATCATGCGATCCAGGTAAACCCGGACGAGATCCGCGCCTTTGCCCGGCAGCAATTATTCAGTTACATGGGCGGCGCCAACCTCAGCGATGACCAGCCCTGGGTGGCAGATTACGTGGAGAAAATGATGAAGGACCGGAAATACGTGGAGGATGCCTACAACCGCCTGCAGACCCAGAAGATCTTTGAATGGGCAGCTACACAGGTAAAGCCCGCTGACAAAGACATCAGCGCGGATGATTTTACCAAACTGGTGGAAGAGCACCAGCATCATCACCATCATTAATTAATCAACAGGCTGACTTTACAGCAACTGATCTTATTGCCCCGCATCTTCGCGGGGCTTTTTTGCAATTATAGTACAGCACCAGTTACAAAAGGGGCATATATGGTTCATATATGCCCCCGTACCTGCAGCCCGGAGGCTGTTTTATATTATAATTTAATCAGTTTTGCACTGTACATTTTCTGGTTCCCGGCCAACACTTCCACCAGGTAGCTGCCCCGGGCCAGCCGGCCCAGTTTTTGGGTTACCCGGATTATATTACTGCCGGTATATCCCGGCTGCTTTTTAATGAGCAGCAACCTGCCTTCCGTATTATAGATTCTCAGTTCCAGGCCGGCATTCGCAGCCAGTTCCACCTGCAGGTTAAGCTGGCTTTCGAACGGGTTGGGCCAGATGTACACCAGTTTACCCGGGTTGAGCCGGAGGGCCACGATATTGGAGTGCCGGTAGTCCCCGTCATTATCCACTGCTTTGATCAGGTAATAAACCACCGGTCTGCAAGCAGCCGCCCCGAGTTCATCCAGTGCCGTATAGGTACCATTGGCACCGTTGATACCGGCTGCCTGCACCTCGGCACAAGCCGTGAACAGGATGCCGTCCGTACTTCTCTCCACGATAAACCGGCTGCAATATTGCTCATTTTCGGTTACCCACTTCAGTTGTACCAGGGTATTGTCTGCCACGGCACTGAGTTCAATAGCACTCAGCGGAAGCGGGTAGAGTATGGCAATTCCGCCGAACAGGGCCGGTTTGGTATCCAGGCCATCATTATTGGCAATGCCATCCCCTTCGGGGTCGGAAGGATTATCAATCATCCCGTCATTGTCGCCATCCATCGAACTGCGGTAGCCGGAATCAATATCATCGGAAACCCCGTTACTGGTCAGGTCCATATAATTGGGTGAGCCATCTGTATCCGTATCCGCTACAGCCGGATCGGTGGCATCCCCGAATTTTGCCGGGGCCCCGTCGGCGCTGTTCATAATACCATCCCCGTCTGTATCCGCGCCATCGATCACCCCGTCATTGTCCGCATCGGTCAGGCCGGGTGTCCCGCTTTCCTGCAGGTCACCCATGGCATCGTTATCGCTGTCAAGATCACGAAAATCAGGCACACTGTCGCCATCGGTATCCCGCGGAAACAGGTCAGCCGCATCGCCAAACGAGGCATCATTGCCATCGGCACTGTCCATAATCCCGTCAAAGTCTCCATCCGGACCATCCACCACGCCGTCACTGTTGGCATCCGCTATGGCAGCATGACCACTCTCTTTGATATCATTGATCCCGTCATTGTCACTGTCAAGGTCGAGGAAGTCTTTATGGGTATCACCATCGGTGTCTCTTACGGTATAATTATTGGTGGCAGTGGCATCATCTGATACTTCAATCGCATCCGCCATCCCGTTGCTTCCTTTGGCCACGGAAGCATCGATCACCCCGTTGTTATCCGCGTCCATCGCTGCAATGTTCGCTGCAGAAATGCCGGATTCGTTGAGATCATTGATCCCGTCGTTATCACTGTCCAGGTCCTTGTAATTGGGTACCCCGTCCCCGTCAAAATCATCATTGTTAAAATCACCGTCCCCATTGGCATCTTCCACCGCATCTGCAATGCCATCGTTATCACTGTCTGCATCACAGGCATTGCTGATACCATCGCCGTCCCTGTCCAGTACGGAAGATTTGCTGCTAACGACGGAACAACCGTCGCAGGCATCCGGGAGGCCATCCGAATCTGTATCGATCGCGTCATTACCGGCCCCGCAAACTTCTACGCAATCCGCCACCCCATCGTTGTCGTCATCCCGGATCACATAGGCATTATAGATCCGGAAAGTGCCGCCTATCGTGGCATTAATCAGCCCGTCATCGAAGACAATCTGTACTTCATCAAATGCCACCGTCGATTTAATCCCAATAAAGGTTTTGCCGGATGAAGGGTTCAGCAAGCCCAGGTCCAGCAAGCCGGCCCCTGTAGCGCTTTGCACCGGGGTACCGTTATCATCCTTGTACAGGTTGATGGTGATCGCATCCAGGATACCCAGGTCCAGCAGGGTGGCTTCCCGGGCAACCACGAATCCGGCGAATGTATTGGCCGGTAAGTCAACCCCATCGTTTTTAACAGCGATCCGGCCGCCGCATCCCACGCTCAACAAGGCCGGGGTATAACTGGCATAGTTAGCCAGGTTCGCATCCACCACGTTGGCGGTTCCGCTGAGTGACTGACCGAGGCAAATGGCGCCAAAGGTTCCAGTCCGGGAAGCCTGTAGGGAACCGGTATAGGGCGAAGCCTGGCCGGCAACCAGTGGCATGCTGCAGTCCGTACAGGCCGGAGCGCTTTCAAAGGCATAATATATTTTAATGGCATTTACATTTATGCCCAGGGTATTATCAGTAACCAGGCGAATTTCATTAAAAGTTTTCGTCGTGGTAATGGATACTTCCTGCCTTTCTGTACCGGCAGTGGACAGGGCGGATAAATTTACTCCCGCCCCACCAGTGCCCAGCAGAACGCTTTCCTGCAGTTCGCCATGAAGATAGGTAGCGATGGATAAGGAGTTCAGCACATCCGCTGTCAGTAATGAGGGTGTGTACCCGATCATAAAACCTGCTTTATTGCCGGCAGGATATACCAGTTGTTCATCCATCACACCGGCATAGACCGGTTCACTGAGCAAAGGAGTACCAATAGGAACCGTAAATGTTCCATACGTCGTTTTATTGCCATCGGATATATTCGCCGGATTCGTCAGTGTCACCAGCGCATTGACCAGGCCACCGTTGAAATTCACGACCCCGCTGATTTGTTTATAACAATACGAAGCGGTAAAACTGGTACCGCAATCAGGTGCAAAAGCCATAGCATAGTAGATCCGGTAATCCTGGGTAACCGCGACGACCGCGTTAAAAATAAACCGCACTTCGTCAAAATCCGCTGTTGTTTTAAAACTCAGGTAGGCTTTGCCGGTTCCCCCGCTCAATAAGGTAACACGGATATTCGCCAGGCCCGTTTTGAATTCCTGGCGGACGCCATTGTTCCAGGTTTCCAGCCGGAAGGAATTCAGCACATCGGCGGACAATGCTTCGTTGCCCAGGTCGATCACATAACCGGCTATCCAGCCGGAGGGATAGGTGACAGAGTTATCCGCCACAGAAATGCCATTTTCCGCCAGGAGGCCGAGCGCCCGGACATAGGTGGCGTAATTTGTCGTACTGGCATCTGTAACGTTATTGATATCGCTGACAAATGAACAGCCGGCGCAAAGCAATCCATTCTCCACCGGGGTGGCGGTTTTGCCAAATCCCGCCATCGGGGTATAACAGGGAGCGCCCGATTGGGCATGCATCACAAAGCCGGGAAAAAAGAAAAGAGAAGAAACAATCAAAGACAAAGAGGGAAAAAACAAAAGGCGTTTTCGGGATAGCAGGATAGCATGATTTCTCATAACAATTATTTTAATCGTCCAAAAAAAATTGTTTATGACCTCTCACGAGAAGGTAGCTAATTCAGGAAGAGGACTTACATTGTCGCAAGTCAGGTGAGGAACGGCAATGAGAATAATTACAGTATAAAGTTAATTCACCAAAATCCGGATGTAAATGGCGGGTAATACATCTTACAGACTATTTTCAACAATTAAGTACTAACCTCTATTCATTTTTTAGCCTTTACATATAGCAATAAAAGACACTCCGGCGTCTTTTATTTTAAAAGATCAGGAAGCCTTTTTTGTTTGTACTGCCCGGGAAAAATGAGACGCATCCCGGTTCCTTTCCCTTCCCGGTCCGGGTTAATAGGGCCCTGTTTTGTCATATTAACCGGATTAAAACGAAACGCCCGGTACCATCCTCGTATTACTGACGTAATGTCCTGATTTTTACCCTCGCACGGTATTTGAAACCCCTTTATTTCAATAGATTCCTTACCTTCAAACCGGAAAAAACCTATTATGCACCTGAATTCAGAATTTGAAAAATATGCGGTAAAACACCGCGGGCTGTCCAGCAATACGCTGAACAGCTATGCCTCGCATCTGGTAACTGCCATGACGCCGAATATCATTGAAGAACGCTCCCTGAATGTGGCCGTGATGGATGTGTACAGCCGCCTGATGATGGACCGGATCATATTCCTGGGATACCCGATCAATGATGAGATTGCCAATATTGTCACCGCGCAGTTATTGTTCCTGGATTCCACGGACCGCACCCGCGATATCAATATGTATATCAACAGTCCCGGCGGCAGTGTGTATTCCGGCCTGGGGGTCTATGATACCATGCAGTATGTAAGTCCCGATATTGCCACCATTTGTATCGGTGTGGCGGCTTCTATGGCCTGTGTATTACTCGGGGCCGGCACCCATGGCAAGCGGGCCGCGTTAAAACATGCCCGCATTATGATGCACCAG
This sequence comes from Sphingobacteriales bacterium, assembly GCA_016219985.1. GTDB lineage: Bacteria > Bacteroidota > Bacteroidia > Chitinophagales > Chitinophagaceae > JJ008. Next base: position 472,226 of record JACRJO010000032.1, read on the forward strand.
CCCAGCGGCGCCATCGGCGGGCAGGCCAGTGATATTGAAATCACGGTAAACGAGATCCGTAAACTGAAAAAGGAACTCTACGAAGTGGTGAATATCCATACTGGCAAACCGCTGGAGCAGATTGAAAAGGATTTTGACCGCGATAACTGGATGACGGCCGCAGAAGCCAAGGAATACGGCCTGGTCGATGAAGTGCTGCTGGTCAATCCCCGCAAACAGAAAAAAGATTAATTCCCTGTACTTATTAAACCTGATACATGAACCGCAAGAATGCTTTATACACAGACCCGAACAGTTTCGGGTGGCGAATGGATGATGAAGAGGAAAAGGAAGAACAGCCCAAGAGTGACCTGGGCATGTTCAGCAAAAAACTGGAGCGCTACTTCTTTGAGAAGAGAGCTGTTTATCTCTGGGGCGTGGTGGATGATAAAAGCGCCAAGGATGTGGTCAGCAAATTGCTGCTGCTCGACGCAGACAAACCGGGGGAAGAGATTAAATTTTATATTAACAGCCCCGGGGGGGTGGTTACCAGCGGCATGGTGATATATGACACCATGCAGATGATCAAGAGCCCGGTCAGTACGATTTGTATGGGACTGGCGGCTTCCATGGGCAGTATTTTACTGAGCGGTGGAAAAAAAGGCAGCCGGTATATTTTCCCGCACGGGGAAGTAATGATCCACCAGCCTTCGCTGGGTGGCTATATCCAGGGGGTCAGTGCGGATCTGGAGATCCAGGCCGAACAAACCCGCCGGGTAAAGGAGATCGGCGCCGGGATCCTGGCCCGGAACTGCGGAAAGACAGTGGAGCAGGTTATGAAGGACTTTGACCGCGACTACTGGATGAATGCCAGCCAGGCCATTGAATATGGTATTGCAGACCATTTGGTCGAATCGCTTTAATCCTCTCATTATAAACAACTTAACTTATTGCAGGAAATAAAAACCGCCTTTTCCGGGCGGTTTTATATTTTTGTATGTTACGTATTGGCCCGATTGACGTTACAGATTAAGTTAAGGTTAAGAAAATATGGCAAAAAACCCGTTACATTGTTCATTTTGCGGACGCAGCCGCGACGAAGTGAAGATCCTGATCGCCGGACAGGAAGGGCATATTTGTGAGAATTGTGTGGAACATGCCCGGGAAATCATCGAGCAGGAGCTGACGGTGAAAGATGACCGGACCAGCGCTTCCTTTAAGCTATCCGTTAAGAAACCCATCGAAATCAAGAAGTTCCTGGACGAATATGCCATTGGCCAGGATGAGGCCAAAAAGGTACTGGCCGTGGCCGTTTACAATCACTATAAGCGTTTACAGCAAAAAACGTCGGATATCAATGCCGGCACTGAAGTCGAGATTGAAAAAAGCAATATTATCATGGTGGGTGAGACAGGTACGGGTAAAACCTTACTGGCCAAGAGTATTGCCCGGATGCTGAATGTACCTTTTGCCATCGTGGATGCCACGGTATTTACCGAAGCCGGTTATGTAGGGGAAGATGTAGAGAGTATCCTGACCCGGCTGCTGCAGGTTTGTAATTATGATGTGGCTGCTGCTGAACGCGGCATTGTTTATATTGATGAAATTGATAAGATTGCCCGGAAAGGAGACAACCCTTCCATTACCCGGGATGTAAGCGGGGAAGGAGTACAGCAGGGGATGCTGAAACTGCTGGAAGGTACTGATGTACTCGTACCGCCGCAGGGAGGCCGCAAACACCCCGAGCAAAAACTGATAAAGATCAACACCCAGAATATTCTCTTTATCTGTGGTGGTGCTTTTGATGGCATCGATAAGATCATTGCCCGCCGTGTACAGACCAATACCATCGGCTTCAATGTGGACAAGGAATTGCAGGACAATATGAAGAAGAACCTGCTCAATTATGTGAATGCCACTGACCTGAAAGCTTTTGGTCTGATCCCCGAATTATTGGGCCGTTTGCCTGTAGTGACCCACCTGGATCCGCTGGATGCCGCCACACTGAGAGCCATCCTGACCGAACCGAAGAACGCCCTGATCAAACAATACACCCGATTATTTGAACTGGAAGGCATTGCCCTGACCATTGAGGACGAAGTACTGGACTTTATGGTGGAGAAAGCCATGGAATATAAATTAGGCGCCCGCGGTCTCCGCAGTATCTGTGAAGGGATCCTCACCGATGCCATGTATGAGCTGCCTTCTTCCAAAGAAACACAGTTCGTGCTGGACCTGGAATATGCCAAACGTAAATTTGATAAGAGCAAGCTGAGTTTGTTGAAAGTGGCGTAGAGGTTGAGAGGTTGAGAGGTTTAGAGGTTTAAAAGGTTGGGGAGCAATCCCGGACCTTTCTTATTTTAGCGCATACCTAAACAATAACCCATGCAGGAATTAATAGAAAGATTGAAAGCAGAAGCCGGCCTTACGGATGAGCAGGCAAAAAAAGCCATTGCGGCCATCAAAGGTTTTGTAGTCGAAAAATTTCCGATGCTGGAAGGAGCGGTCAATAATGTATTCGGGGGTGAATAAACGACTGAACCCGTAAGATGCCTACCGGATTAGCGGATCACTGCACATTTTCTGCCCCTGGGGTTGTTGGCTGCCTCATAAGGCGACATGACGCGGGTACAGGATTGCAGGAGAATAGTTCCGATGACCAGTGCTAACAAATATTTGCCTTTCATAGAGTCGAATTTGAATGCGAAATTAATCCGCCTGCTGAATTATGCAAGCCTGATTTACCAGTGAAATTTGCTTATCCCGGTTGCGTGATTTAACGGCAGGGGGAAAAGAAGTTTTACGCGCCCGTTTGTTCTCCCAGGATCGCTTCAATGGCCGATAGTTCAGCCCCGGTAAAATCTGCTTTTTGCAGGGCCCCGATATTGTCATCCAGTTGCTTCACCGAACTGACTCCCACGAGTACGGAGGTAACCCGTTTATCTTTGAGCAACCAGGCCACGGCCATCTGGGCCAGTGTTTGCCCCCTTCCTGCAGCGATCTCATTTAATTTACGCACCTGTGCAATCAGCCCGGCTGGAATATCGGAGGCCTGGATTGCCCCATTGCTCAGGCCCCGGCCAATCCGTGAATTAGTGGGCACTCCGCTGATATATTTATCCGTTAACCGTCCCTGTGCCAGCGGGGAAAATGCAATCGCCCCCACCCCTGCTTCTTCAATAACATCGAGCAAGGATTGTCCGCTTGCCGTTCCTGGTTTTTCCACCCATCGGTCCAGCATGGAGTAGCGCGGCTGGTGGATGAGGCAGGGCGTGCCCAATTGCTGCAGGATCGATACCGCCTGCCGGGTCTGTTGGGCTGAATAACTGGAAATACCGGCATACAGAGCTTTGCCGCTTCTCACCAACTGGTCCAGCGCTCCCATGGTTTCTTCCAGTGGGGTGCTCGGATCCGGACGGTGTGAATAGAAAATATCAACATAATCCAGTCCCATCCGTTTTAAACTCTGGTCCAGGCTGGCCACGAGGTATTTTTTGGAACCCCATTCCCCGTAAGGTCCGGGCCACATATAATAACCGGCCTTGGTGGAAATGACCATTTCATCCCGGTAAGGCTTTAAATCCTGCCGCAGGATCTTCCCGAAATTATTTTCCGCTTCCCCCGCAGGCGGGCCGTAATTATTGGCCAGGTCAAAATGCGTGATACCCCGGTCAAAGGCCCGGTACACGATCTGTTGCATATTGGTAAAATCGTCCACGGAACCGAAGTTGTGCCAGAATCCCAATGAAATCGCTGGCAATAAGAGGCCGCTTTTTCCACAGCGGTTGTATTTCATGGAATCGTACCGGGAGGGAACAGGGCTGTACATGCTGTTTTTTTTACAAACCTCCGTATTCTTTTTTATATGCCTGGTATTTTGTTCAGCCGCGAGGAGACCCAGGCCTGTTTGCTTTCCGGATCCAGCCTGTCGCTGCGACCGCCTGTTTAAAAAATAAAATGTGACCGGGGAGTCTGTGGAAAGTCAGGTGCAGGAAACCGGGTGTTTATTTAACGGGAAATACTGCAGACGGCCGGAAAACAAAAAGAAAGCCCGGGGTTCCCGCTTGATTTCCAAATAATTGTAATTTTTTGTGTACTAAATCGGAAATATCCCGAATAGAATGGCAATTATTTACATATTTATGCTAAATTTGTGTATGTAAGTCGGAAATATTCCGATTTAACACTATTATTTTTACATATAAATGAATATCCAGGAAGCAATAGCGCCTTATGCCGGCCAGCCGCTCACTCAACAGCTGTTGCAGGATATCCTTAAGGATTATAAAAGGCCTTTTGATAAGATCACAGAGCTGGTAAAACAGGATCTGCTGATCCAGGTAAAGAGAGGCCTGTATATTCCTGGTGAAAGACTGAAGTTGTCCCGGCCGGTGTCCTTCCTGCTGGCGAACCATCTCTATGGCCCCAGTTATGTGTCCATGGATTCGGCCCTTTCTTTCTGGGGATTGATCCCCGAACGGGTATATGAGATAAGTTCCGCTACCCCGAGGGCGGCCAAAAAGTACACAACGGAGGCCGGGAGGTTTAGCTACACCCGCTTACCCCTGCCCTACTACAGCTATGGCATCAGGCTGGCGGAGGTGACAACCCATCAGACCGTCCTGATGGCCTCCCCGGAAAAGGCGCTCTGTGACAAGATCATAACCACTTCAAAAATATTATTACGCAGTATGACGCAAACCATGGATTTATTAACGGGGGATTTTAGAATCGAAAAAAGCAGTTTACAAAAGCTGGATGCAGGGGCCATCAGCAGGTGGGCCAAAATGGCCCCGAAGAAAACCAGTTTAACCATGCTGGTCAAAACATTAAATAATTTATGATTAAAGAATGGCTGGAAGAATATAAACCGGCAACCGCGGAAGAAGCCCAACAAGCCCTGCGTGAAATCATGCAGGAAATTGCACTGGCCGGATTGCAACGGAGCGGTTTTTTTGAAGTGGCCGCTTTTTACGGGGGCACCGCCCTTCGGATTTTTCACGGGTTGCCGCGCTTTTCGGAGGATCTTGACTTTTCCTTATCAGAGAAAGATAAAGATTTTTCGCTGGCACCCTACCTGGAAGGAGTGGAAAAAGAATTTGAAGCACTGGGTATTAAAGTCAGCGTCCGGGAAAAACTGAAAACGGCCGCATCCGCTGTTGATTCCGCCTTTCTTAAACCGGAGACTACCTGGAAAGAACTTATTATAAAGGAGGTACTGCCAGATGAACAGGTAAAACTGATGCCGGAGATAAAGATCAAACTGGAAGTGGATACACTCCCGCCACCCGGTTTTGAAACAGAAGAAAAACTTTCGTTGAAACCTTTCTCTTTTTATACCAAATGTTTTACCCTGCCGGATCTTTTTGCCGGGAAAATGCATGCTTTACTGTTCAGGAAATGGAAGGGGCGGGTGAAGGGAAGAGACTGGTTTGATATGGAATGGTATATTCAGAAAGGAGTTCCCTTACACCTGGACCATTTCCTGCAGCGGGCTATTGACAGTGGCGACTGGCACAAAACGGCTATCAGTGAAAAACAATTTAAACAACTCCTGCGCGACAAAATAAAAGCTGTTTCCTTCAAAGCTGTCCGGGAAGATATCATACGTTTTATTCCGGATGCGGAAGTGCTGGAGATCTGGTCACCGGAATATTTTAGTGATTTAGCAGATAAAATCAGGTTTAAATAATCCGGCCGTTTACTCTCTCTAATACGGATTTTGGCTTTCAAAAAAAAGACCCGCTTTTCAGCGGGTCCTGCTTTAATGGGTACACTCTTTATTTGGTTTTCCGTCCTAGGCTAAGTTTACAAACTGCAGAGCGGTTCTTCCCCCTCAGGGGCCGGGGGCATCAGCCACAACCTCCCTGGTTGCCGCAGTTCAGGCATTTGTAGCAGGCGCCGCTGCGCATCATGATATTGCCGCAGACATTACAGGCCGGGGCATCACTCTGCATATTCTTGGCAACAGCGTTCATGGCATCGATGCTGGACTCTGATTTCACCGGCTGTGCAGCACGCTGGCTGCGGGCCGGTTGCGGGGCCACAGACCCGGATGAAGGCGTCACCCGCACGCTGGAGAGTTCGGGATCTTTCGCATATTCCAGGGGGTTAGAGGGTACTTCGTCCCAGTCATCCCCGCCGGTATTCATCACTTCAGGTTTATCCAGTACATGCACGAGGTCGGTACGGCCGAGGTATTCATAACCCAGTACACGGAAGATAAAGTCTACAATCGATGTGGTTGTTTTGATATTCGGGTGCTCCACGAACCCGGATGGATCGAAACGGGTAAAGGCAAACTTATCCACGAACTCTTCCAGGGGCACGCCATACTGCAGGCCGATGGAAACCGAGATCGCGAAGCAGTTCATCATGCTGCGCATAGTGGCTCCTTCTTTCGCCATATCCACGAAGATCTCCCCCAGCGTACCATCCGCGTATTCACCGGTACGGAGGAATACGGCCTGTCCGCTGATCTTGGCTTTTTGCGTAAAGCCGCGGCGTTTGGCGGGTAAGGTCCGGCGCTCCACGATGCTGGCGAGTTTACGTTTCAGCTTGGTGTCGGGGGATGCCTGTACCCTTTTCTGTACTTCTTCCAGCAGTTCCTCCACCGTCAGTTTGCCCAGGTCCACAATATTGGACTCGGTTACCGCTTCGGCCACCGGCGCTTTTTCCTCTTCCACCACGGCATCCGCTTTTTTCTTCTTGTCGGATTTGTTACTGAGGGGCTGGGAAAGTTTGGAACCATCACGGTAAAGCGCATTCGCTTTTAAGCCGAGCTTCCAGCTCAGGTAATAGGCATCGGCGATCTCATCCACTTTGGCTTCGTGGGGCAGGTTGATGGTTTTGGAGATAGCGCCACTGATAAAAGGCTGGGTGGCTCCCATCATACGGATATGACCGTGGGCATGGATATACCGCTGGCCTTTTTGTCCGCATTTATTGGCACAGTCAAAAACGGGCAGGTGTTCTTCTTTCAGGCCGGGGGCGCCTTCGAGCATCATGGTACCGCACACATAGTCGTTGGCGGCTTCGATCTGCTCATCGGTGTACCCGAGGGCTTCGAGGAGGCTCCATTCAAAACTATTATACTGTTCCGGGGTAAAGCCCAGGCGTTGCAGGCATTCTTCACCCAGGGTGTATTTGTTGAATACAAATCCCACTTCAAATGCCGTGGCTGCCGCCGCATCGAGGCGCTTGATCTCATCGGCAATGAATCCTTTCTCACTTAAGCTCTGGTGATTGATATAAGGTGCGCCGGCAAAGCTGGCCGCTCCTACGGCGTATTTAATGATCGCGTCCGTTTCTTTTTCAGAGTATCCTAAGTTTTTAAGGGCTGAGGGTACAGACTGGTTAATGATCTTGAAATACCCGCCGCCGGAGAGTTTTTTAAATTTCACGAGGGCGAAATCGGGTTCCACCCCGGTGGTATCACAATCCATGACCAGTCCGATCGTGCCGGTCGGGGCGATCACCGTAGCCTGCGCATTGCGGTACCCGTATTTCTCACCCAGTTCCACCGCATCATCCCAGGCCTTGCAGGCAGCTTTCAGCAGGTAGTCCGGGCAGTATTTTACCTTGATCCCCTGGGGCTTCAGGCTCAGGTTCTCATATTCATCAGCATCATAAGCGGCGAGGCGGTGATTCCGCATGACCCGCATCATGTGCTGTTTGTTTTCTTCGTATCTCGGGAACGCACCGAGCGCACGGGCCATTTCCGCGGAGGTTTTGTAAGAAGTACCGGTCATGATGGCGGTCAGCGCACCGGCAATCGCCCGGGCTTCTTCACTGTCATACGGAATGCCGCTTACCATCAGCATGGTACCGAGGTTGGCATAACCCAGTCCGAGTGTCCGGTATTCGTAACTCAGTTGTGCTACTTCTTTGGAAGGGAACTGGGCCATCAGTACAGAAAGTTCCAGCACCACGGTCCAGAGCCGGCAGTTGTACTCATAGCCCTCCACATCAAACTGGTTCTTGCCGGCATCGTAGAACTTCATCAGGTTGGCGGAAGCCAGGTTACAGGCTGTGTTATCGAGGAACATGTATTCGGAGCAGGGATTGGAGGCCCTGATCTCACCGCCTTCGGGACAGGTATGCCATTCGTTGATGGTGGTATTGTATTGGGTACCGGGGTCAGCACAACGCCAGGCAGCGTAAGCAATCTGGTTCCACAATTCACGGGCGGGAATTTTCTTCATTACCCGGCCATCCATACGGCCGGTCAGTTCCCAATCTTCATTTTTTTCCAGTCTTTCAAAGAAGGAGTTCGGGATACGGATGGAGTTATTGGAATTCTGCCCGCTTACTGTTTTATATGCTTCGTCCTCGTAACCGGAAGGATAGCCGGCAGCGATCAGCGCGCCCACCTTCTTTTCTTCTTCCACTTTCCAGTTAATGAATTCCACGATCTCGGGGTGATCCAGGTCCAGGCAGACCATTTTGGCAGCCCGGCGGGTGGTTCCCCCAGATTTGATGGCGCCGGCAGCCCGGTCACCGATCTTTAAGAAACTCATCAGGCCGGAGGAGCTCCCACCGCCGCTCAGTTTCTCGCCCTCTCCCCTGAGGTTGGAATAGTTGGTGCCCACACCGGAACCATATTTAAAGATCCGGGCTTCCCGGACCCAGAGGTCCATGATACCGCCATCTCCCACCAGGTCATCTTCCACGCTTAAGATAAAGCAGGCATGAGGCTGGGGGCGCTCGTAGGCATTCTGGGATTTTTTCAGCTGGCCATCGGCCGGGTCCACATAATAGTGTCCCTGGGGTTTACCGGCAATACCGTAGCTTTCATACAAACCGGTATTGAACCATTGCGGGCTGTTGGGCACACACATCTGGTTCAGAATGGAATAGACTAATTCCTCGTAGAACACATTTGCGTCTTTTTCAGAAGCAAAATACCCGTACCGCTCCCCCCATACCTTCCAGCAATTGGCCATCCGGTGGGCCACCTGTTTGGCGGAGGTTTCTCGTCCCAGGCTGCCATCGGGCTGCGGCACACCTGCTTTCCGGAAATATTTTTGGGCTAAAATGTCTGTGGCAATCTGACTCCACTGTTTGGGCACTTCCACATTGTTCATTTCAAAAACCACTTCACCGGACGGATTGCGGATAATGGATGTCCGGTAGTCATACTCGAACATATCATACACACTCACATTCTCCTGGGTGAAGCGACGACTAAACTGCAAACCGCCCCGGGCGGATGCCTGCTTCTTATTTGCCATAACTCGAAAGAATTTACTGGGTTTTGGTCCTGGTTACAATCTCAACCTCCCTGGCGGGAGGTTGTTTACGAAAGTATTTTTATTAAAAGGAAGTTCAAACCTCCAAATATTAACATCCTGTGGAAAATAGCACCGTAAAATCCCGAAAGGCTTGCCAGTCCTGAATTAGCTGATTTTTACACAATTCGCTAAAAATAAATGGGCAAATTTTTTTTGGAAAATTCCGCCACTTCTATTATTAAATTATTATGCCTTTTGGGGGTCTTACATCCGCTTCCCGAAACCCTTCATTTCACCAATGAAAGATAACCAAAACTTCAACTTTTGTTCATGATTTGATCATCCTCAATTGTTAATTCCGGTCAAATTCCGCCCGGAAACGTCGCCCGGATTTCCGGGCCATTTTGGACGGGCGGCAGGACTCCTGAAAATGTCGGCCCGGACCTGTTTATCAGCCAGCTTCTTTGCTTAGCCGGTAAAATTAGCCGGTGAAGACCTGCCTCAAAGCCAACTATTTTTCGCACTTTTGCAAGAACCAACCGGTTCCGGATGAAATTGCCGATTTATCAAACACTCGCGGATAGAAAAAAGCAGGGAAAAAAGTCCTTTGCGGTGCTGATTGACCCTGACAGGGTAGATACCGCCGTGCTGGATGAACTGATCGGCCTCTCCCTCGATGCCAAAGTGGACTATTTCCTGGTGGGCGGAAGTCTTGTCATTTCCAATCACCTGGATGAATGCATACAGCATATCAAACAACATTGTTCCATCCCGGTCATTTTGTTTCCCGGCAGCCCCTCCCAGGTCAGCCGTTATGCAGATGCCTTATTGTATTTATCCCTTATTTCCGGCCGCAACCCCGAATTACTGATCGGGCAGCATGTGGTCTCCGCTCCTTTTGTCAGGCAAAGTGGCCTGGAGATCATGCCTACCGGTTATATTGTAGTGGACGGCGGCGCCCCGACGACGGTCTCTTATATCAGCAATGCCGCACCGATACCGGCCGATAAAAACGATATCGCCATGTGTACCGCCATGGCCGGCGAAATGCTGGGAATGAAGCTGATCTATATGGATGCGGGCAGCGGAGCCAAACGACCGGTTACCGAAAGCATGATCAAGGCGGTGGCCGATCATATTGAATCCCCCCTGATCGTGGGCGGCGGGATCATCCACCCCGAAAAGGCCTATCTCAACTGCAGGGCCGGCGCCGATGTGATCGTGGTGGGAAACGCAATTGAGAAAGACGCGTCACTGATTAAAGAGATGAGTGATGCGGTGCATTCGGTACCGGTGAAAGCGGATTATTGATTATTGCGAACAATCCTTCATTTCGATAACTGCCGCTGGCGGGGAGTGATTACCTGAGTTCCTCCACTTTTACCCGGGACGGGGTTTCTTTTCCCGCAATAATACTTCCGGAGCTGAGCGCAATGGCTTTGATCACTTCCGTCATATTCTCCATATCGAGTGTCTCAACCTGATCCGAGAGTTTATGGTAATGCGGCTCCACATCCATCTTTGAGGTGGAAATCGTATGGGCCGGTACGCCCAGTCTCGCCAATGTGGCATTATCAGAACGATAGAACAATTGCTGGGCCGGATAGGGATCGGGATAAAAAGTGAATGCAGTTCCCTGCAGATCTTTTGACAGGATCGCTCCCATATTGGTCTTTTCATACCCGGTGATATAGGCCGAGTTTTTCCCCCATTTGCTCTCCGTGCCGATCATTTCAATATTGAACATGGCCATGACCTGGTCCGCCTCCAATTGCCTGGAAAAATACTGGGAACCATAACCACCCACTTCTTCCGCGGTAAAAGCCGCGAAGACCAGGGTTCTTTCGTTATCACCGCGTTTTTTAAAATATTTTGCCAGCATGATCACCGCGGTGGTGCCGGCCGCATCATCGTTGGCGCCGTTGTAAATAGAATCACCCTCCACCGGTTTGCCGGTACCGAGGTGATCATAGTGACCGGAAAATACCACGTATTCATTTTTCCTGGTTTTCCCGGGTATAATCCCCACCACATTGGCCATTTTCTGCTCCGTGATCTCATGCACGGCTTCAACCATGTATGTTGCGGGCGCTGTATCAGTAAGTATAAAAATAACAGAGGTACTGGTTTTGAACATAGATGATTTCAGCCGGACCAGGTTGCCGAAACTGCCGGCAAAACTTTTCTCCACCCACACGATCGTATTCTTATTGCTGCGGACAAATTTGCGGGCCTCGCTTTGCAGGTTGGCGCCTGTTTTAATAAAGGCTGTTTCATAACCGGAGCCCTGGTCTATTTTAAGTTGCGGCTGGCAGGTGATCACCATCACGGATTTCTGCTCTATGGATTGACCGTCGAGGGTGGCCGTAGCACTGATAAATCTGGGGCGCACCATCGCGAATTCCTGGCGGTAACCGCCGCTGCTGCTGAGCGTACCAAGACCCATCGCTTTAAATTCTGCAGCAATTAAATCAGCCGCTTTATCGATATCCGGGGAAAATGTCTTTCGTCCTCTCATGGCATCGGAAGCCAGGCTTTTTTCGATACGTTCGACATCCTTTACATTAATTACATCAAGACCTTTTTGTGCGGAGAGGGCAAATCCTGCAGTGATGAACAGGAAGAATGCAATGGATTGTTTGATCATTCGGTTTTTGTTCTGTAGATGACGATTTTTATAATGCCACCCCTTCGGGGTTTTCAAATTGTTTGCAGTTGGATCCTTGTATCTATAATAATTTCAGCCCTCTCGCCTCGCTAAGCCAGGCGCAGCGGGTCGGGCTTGATGCAAAAGATAAGGACACAGCATCCGACTTCCTTTAATCCTCTTCGCATATCACGAGACTACAGGCTCCCGACTACTGACTAGTGACTTCCCTACAGGCTCATCATCTCCTTAAACTTCACCGTCTGCCTCCGGCTTACTTCAATTTTCTCGCCACCTTTCAGGTCGAGTAATAACCCCCCGTTAAAATAGGGTTCAATTTTATCAATCATCCGCAGGTTGACAATATGCTTGCGGTTGGCCCGGAAAAATACTTTCTCGTCCAGCCTTTCTTCCAGGGCGTTCAGGGATTTTAAAATGAGGGGTTTATTGGCCCCGAAATAGACTTTGGCATAATTGCCCACACTTTCAAAGAGGCGGATCTCGCTCAGTTTTACAAACCAGCAGCGCTCCCCGTCCTTCACAAATACCTGGTCGTGCTCCGACAGGATACTGTTATTTACAAATTCCGTATCTGTTCGTTGTTCCCGGTTCTCAGTTTGCAGCAGCTTCTGGATCGCATCGGCCAGCCGTTTGGGCTCCACCGGTTTCATCAGGTAATCGAGGGCATTGACTTCAAAGGCTTTTAAGGCAAACTCGTGGTGTGCCGTGGTGAAGATTACCTGCGGGGCCTTGTCCAGTTCGGCCAGCATATCAAACCCCGTTTTCCCCGGCATCTGGATGTCGAGGAAGATCAGGTCGGGTTGCAGGCTTTCGATTTTAGCCAGTGCATCTTCCGCGTTGACCGCTTCATCAATCACTTCCACTTCCGGGAAATCCTGTAATAGTTTTCTTAATTCCAGGCGGGCGAGCCGCTCGTCATCAATGATAATTGCTTTCATGCATCTTAGTTTTGTGTGGCAATAATTTATCGTTTTCTCAGGGCAGGACCGGTATCAGCACCCGGGCCTCCACCAGCGATCCGTTAACCTGCCGGATCTCAAACCGGGCTTTGTCCCCGTATAACAGGTTCAGCCGGTTGGTCGTGCTGGAAAGTCCGAATCCTTCTTCCGTATCCGGGCGGCCGTTGAGCTGCCCGGTGTTCTGTACCACCAGTTCGTGATAATCCCCGCTGAACCCGGAAATCACTTTTACCAATCCCCCGCTGATCTGCCGGCTGATCCCGTGTTTGATCGCATTCTCCACCAGGGTCTGCAGCATCATGGGAGGCACCGGCTGGTTCAATGTATCTTCATCGATATCGTACTCCACTTTCAGGCGGTCTTCAAAGCGCATATTCTCCAGGGCCAGGTAGTCTTTTATGATATGTAATTCTTTTTCCAGCGGCACGGTCTCCATTTTTTCGGTCTGCATACTGCTGCGCAGGATATTGCTGAGTTCGGTAACAGCCTTGCGGGCCCGTTGCGGGTTTTCATCCACCAGCGCCCGGATACTGTTGAGCGAATTAAAAATAAAATGAGGATTGATATGGGCCTTGATGGTTTTGAGCTCGAGCTCTTTTACCATGGATTCCAGCCGCAGCGTATCCAGTTGTTGCTTCCGGCTCTTGGTCACGTAATGATAAATAAAATAGATCAGGTTCCAGATGAAGAAATATACAAAGAAGCTAAAGACCCCGCTGGCGATCAGCAATACCTTATTCCCCAGGAATTCATGTTCCCTTTTGTTCAGCAGGTTATTGTTCTGCAGCACCTGCATGTAGATCACGGAACCCACCAGGGAAAACAGAAAGGTGATCAGCAGGAAATAAAAGAATTGGCGTTCGAGTCTTTTTTGCAGCAGGTCAATACTGAGGATCAGGGAACGCATCAGGTGGGTCAGTAAGAGGCCCAGTATCACGAAAATTCCCAGCCGCCCGAAAACCTGGATCAGCTGCTCCCGGGTATTCAGCTGGTCAAAGGAATAGGCAAAGAAAATGCTGATCAGCGTAAAGCCTCCCCAGCCGATTGTCTGGAACAACCAATACCTTGAATTTGCAAACCACATTTGTTACAAATCTAATGATTCCAGTCTCTTATCCGCCTGATTTAATATATCAGTGGCTGATAATGCCTGTAAATGGAACCCCGGATTATCCCGGCCCCCGGGTACCTCGCGGAAAAATAATGTTAAACCATTTTTATCCCGCCTGACGGTCATTATGGCTATCTGGCGGAAAACAGTACTTTTACAGCAGCAAACCCTGAATTATGCAGATTATCCCCGGACCCCTGTTACAAACAATTGATTCTCCGGCCTATTTAAAAAAGCTGCCGCGTGAGAAATTGCACCAGCTCTGCGATGAGCTCCGGCAGTATATCATTGACGTAGTGAGTGTGCATGGCGGGCATTTTGGCGCCAGCCTTGGTGTGGTAGAACTGACCACGGCTTTACACTACGTGTACAATACCCCGTATGATCAATTGGTATGGGATGTGGGTCACCAGGCATACGGGCATAAAATACTGACCGGCCGCCGGGATATTTTTCCCAGCAACCGGAAATACAAAGGCATCAGCGGTTTTCCGAAAAGAAGTGAAAGCGAGTATGACACATTCGGTGTAGGGCACTCCTCCACTTCCATATCAGCGGCACTGGGCATGGCCATGGCCGCCAAATACAAAGGCGAAACAGACCGGAAAGTTGTTGCGGTGATTGGCGATGGGTCCATGACGGCTGGCCTCTCCTTCGAAGGCATGAACCATGCGGGTGTGGCCGATGCGGATATGCTGATCATCCTGAATGATAATGGTATCAGCATTGATCCCAATGTAGGCGCCCTGAAAGAATACCTGACGGATATCTCCACTTCGCCGGCTTACAACAAAGTGAAGGATGATGTGTGGAAGCTGATGGGTAAATTACCCGTGGGTAAAAACTTTACCCGGGCCATGGCCCATAAACTGGTGGAGGGGATGAAGGGGATGGTGAGCAGCAGTGCCAATCTTTTTGAATCCCTGAAGCTTCGCTATTTCGGACCGATTGACGGGCACAATGTGGCCAAGCTGGTGGATACCCTGCGGGACCTGCGGGATATTCCCGGGCCAAAGATCCTGCATATCATCACCACTAAAGGCAAAGGCTATGCGCTTGCTGAAAAAGACCAGACCAAGTGGCATGCCCCCGGTTTGTTTGATAAAATGACCGGTGAGATCCAGAAGAAAAAATTTGACCTGCCGCAGCCTCCCAAATACCAGGATGTATTCGGGCATACGATGATCGAACTGGCGGAACAGAATGATAAAATATTCGGCATCACGCCGGCCATGCCCTCGGGTTCTTCCCTTAAGTTCATGATGGAGAAAATGCCGGACCGCGCTTTTGATGTGGGTATTGCTGAACAACATGCGGTAACCCTGAGCGCCGGTATGGCTACCCAGGGCCTGAAGGTCTTCTGTAATATTTATTCCTCCTTCATGCAACGGGCCTTTGATTCGGTGGTGCATGATGTGGCTATCCAGAAACTACCCGTGGTGTTCTGCCTGGACCGGGCGGGGCTGGTTGGGGATGACGGGCCCACCCATCACGGTTGTTATGATATCGCTTATTTCCGCTGTATTCCCAATATGGTTATCAGCTCCCCGATGAACGAAAGTGAATTGAGGAACCTGATGTTTACGGCCCAGTTAGCGACTTCAAAATTCCCCTTCGTGATCCGTTACCCGAGGGGTGAGGGCATGATGCCTGACTGGAAAACACCTATGAAGGAAATTGAGATCGGGAAGGGAAGGAAACTGAGAGACGGGCAGGATATCGCCATTCTTTCGTTCGGACATCCCGGTAATTTTGCAGCCGCCGCTATCCGCGACCTGAAAAATGACGGCCTGACCCCCGGGCATTATGACCTGCGCTTTGTAAAACCGCTGGATGAAGCTTTGCTGCACGAAGCCTGCCAGCGCTATGAGAAACTGATTACCGTGGAAGATGGAACAGTGGAGGGCGGATTCGGCAGTGCGATACTTGAATTCATGAACCGGAACGGTTATAAGAATGAAGTCCGGATCCTGGGTATACCAGACCGCCTGGTGGAACACGGCACCCCGAAAGAACTACAGCGCGAATGCGGGTATGATGCGGAAGGAATTGCGGAAACTGTACGGGAAATGATGAAAGACAAGATCCCGGTTTCCCGCTTACTGGGTTAGACCGGGAAAAATAAATAAGGGGGCTGTACCGGTAACCGGTATGGCCCTTTTTGATTTCAGAAAGCTTTAACAATAAAAATATAAACAGCGGTATGGAATCCCGTTACCCGTACATCTCAACGGATCAACTGCTGTTTCATGAAATACATATTCCTTCTCTTGTTAACCCTGGTGCTGCTTGCCGGTATCAGCTGGCTTGCCCACAGTACCCCCTTGAAGAAAACAAAAGTGATAGCCGGGCTATCCCCGGAAATAAAAACATTAGCCCGGGCAGATAACCTGGAAAAGCTCCGCGCAAAAGCGGCTACTGCAAAAGATTTTGTCCATAAAAAAGGATACAATGAGGAAACCTGCTTCTTCATTGACATGGGGCTGCCCTCGGGGAAGAGCCGGTTTTTTATCTATGACCTGAAAAAAGACAGCCTGCTCCGGGCCGGGCTTGTAGCCCATGGAAATTGTTATCAATACTGGCTGGAAGGCCGGAAATACAGCAATGAAGTGGGCAGTGGCTGTACGTCTCTTGGGAAATACCGGGTCGGGGCACCTTATACCGGCAAATGGGGTTATTCCTATAAACTGCACGGGCTGGACAGCAGTAATAACCATGCATTTGAACGTACCGTTGTCCTGCACGGTCATTCATGCGTTCCTTCGGGCGAGGTGGAGGATGATATCTGCCAGAGCAATGGATGTCCTACAGTAGCCCCTGATTTTTTAGTCCGGTTAAAATGGCTGCTCAATACTTCTGCTAAACCGGTGCTGCTCTGGATTTACGAATAATCCCTACTGCAATTCATTATTGAGATGAATAAAAAGTTTAACCAGCTTTTCTTCATTTTTCAGTCTGATATGTTCTTTTTTCAGGATTCCCTCAATTTTCCCGGAATAATCGGGCATACTGGCTTTGATCCCGTCTGCGTCTAATGGCACCACCTGTAGTTTACCGCCGGGCAGGTAGGCAAAATAAAGTTCCTTCAATCCTCCCCTCTTTTCCTCCGGCAGCTCCTTATCCCGGATCAGCAAAATGGATTTAGCCCTGCATTTCAGTAACTGAATTTTAGCATCTACCAGTACCTGGTAAAAAGTTTCGGGCGTATTGGCCTGGAATGCGGGAAACCGGCTGCGGTATTTGAGCGTAAGGCTATCCCCTTTATGGGGCACTTTCAGGGAAAATGCTGAAACAGTATCCACAAATTCCATGATGATTTTTCCCTGCTGGTAATACAGGGTATTTTCATATACATCAAAGATCAGGGGGACCGCCATATCCGGGCGCCCGCCGCTGAATTTAACTACTCCCGGCATCCACTGCTGATCTAAGAATAATTTCTGGACATCGAATTCCTGCTCATCTTCCGGTCGCCCGGCCCAACTGTATACTTCAATATGTCTTTGCGAATGTGAACTATTAAGGCTGGAGCCTGTAGCCTGGGCAAGCAGGTTAGTATTGCTGATGAGCAGGGTCGCAAGGAATAAAATTTTCATGTCGGTTATATTGAGGTTATAAAGGCAATTGAACAGGCCTCCCCGGCACTTCTAAAACACGATCTGTATTCAGGCCAGGCTGGCTTCCATGGTAATTTCAGTGTTCAGCAGTTTACTTATAGGACAATTTGCCTTGGCTTCCGCTGCACAGTCAGCAAATTTAGCCGCATCAATACCCGGAACAGCCGCTTTAACTTCCAGGTGACTGGAGACAATGGCCCCGGCCTCGAGGGTGATCGTGCATTTGGTATCGATACTGTCGGGGGTAAACCCGGCAGCGCCCAGTACAAAACTCAGTTTCATGGAAAAACAACCGGCATGCGCAGCGGCCACCAGTTCTTCCGGGTTGGTATAAGTACCGTCTTCAAAACGGCTCCTGAAATCGTAGGAGGTGTTTTCCAGTACCCCTGATTTGGAACTCAGGGTTCCGCTTCCTTCTTTTCCGGTGCCTTTCCAGTTGGCAGTTGCAAAACTTTTCATTGCTTAATTTTTTTTTTTAGGAGAATGTATCTTATTGTTGGTTTTGTTCTTCCAGTTCGGCCAGCCGGTTTTCGGGTTCATTGAATTCAATGATGAAATTATTCTTTCCCTCTCCGATCATGATCTTCAGGAATTTTTGCTGTACCAGTTCCAGCACGGACAGGAACAGGAAAATCGCCTGTACCCGGTTCTCACAGCCTTCAAATATTCTTTCAAAGGCCACCGTCTTTTCCTCCCGGGCCAGGGTAAGCATCTGGTCCCGGCTTTGTTCCATGGTGTATTTGTAATGCACCACGGTATGTACCGGTTTATTCAGCCGGTCACTGTATTTCTGCATGGCTTTTTCAAAGGCCCGCATCAGTTTAAACAGGGTGATATTCTGGATCTCTGTTCCCTCACTGCCCTCTTCCCCGATCTGTGACAGTTCTTTCTGGATATTTCCCCGTTTCACCATCAGCATACGCAGGGCTTCCATTTCGGCCATCTGTACGGATGCTTCCTTAAACCGTTTGTACTCAAGGATCTTGTTGACCAGTTCCTGCCGCGGGTCGATCTCATTCCCCTGTGCATCCACCTCCTTACGGGGCAGCAGCATTTTGGCCTTGATGCGCATCAGGGTGGAAACGAAGAGGATGAATTCACTGCTCAGTTCGATATTCAGTTCCCCGCTCTGGTGGATATAATCCGTAAAATCATTGATGATACGGGTAATGGGAATATTATAGATATCCAGCTCATCCCTTTCAATAAAGAACAATAAAAGGTCGAACGGGCCTTCGAACTGGGGCAATTTGATCTGGTACGAGGAATTCTGCACGTTGAATCTGTTTAGTCAAAAATAAAGTCCTGTTCTCAAACAGGACTTTACAAAAATAAGGGAATCGGGCCGGAGGGAATCCCCCGGTTTTCCCCAAAATTACTTCTTCAGGGCGTCCCTGATCTCCCGGAGCAGGGCGATATCCTCCGGGGTGGCTGCCGGGGCCGCCGCTTCTTTCTTCTTCGCGCTGTTGACCGCTTTAATCACCAAAAACAAGAAGAAGGCAATGGCCAGGAATTTTACAATGGCGGAGATCGCCATTCCATATTTCAACTCGGCATCCCCGACTTTAACCGCCAGGGAATCAAAGTTGATGCCGCCCGTGATCATTCCTACAATCGGCATCAGGATATGGTCTACAACCGCAGATACGATGGCACCAAAAGCGGCACCGATCACCACACCCACGGCCAGGTCAATCACATTGCCCTTCATGGCAAACTCTTTGAATTCTTTAAGCATTCCCATAAAATTTGATTTAGGTTATTTGATTTTTTCAGCAGATTTCACTCAAGATATTATTTATTAAAATAATCCATTTAACTACTTTTTCATCCCCGGAAACTGCATATCCAGCCCCTTCAGAAGATCCCGGAGTGCAGTTGCGATGAGGTATTCCTTGTACCAGTTCTGGTCGGCCGGCACAATAGTCCAGGCCGGGTTATTGCAGTTGTTAAAGCAGTCTTCGTACATCTCCATATAGACATCCCATAGTTTGGCCTCCTCAAAATCCTTTTCATTGTATTTCCACATTTTGGCCGGGTCCTTCATCCGTTCGCTCAGCCGCTCGTGCTGTTCTTCTTTTGATACATGGAGGTAAAATTTCAGGATATGGGTATTGTTATGCTGCTGCAGCAGTTTTTCAAAATCATTGATCGCTTCCATTCGTTTCCGGGCGGTGTCATCATCGCACCACTTATGCACCCGCGTCACCAGGATATCTTCATAATGGGAGCGGTTGAACACCTGGATCATTCCCCGGGCCGGCGTATGCTGGTGGACCCGCCAGAGAAAATCATGAGCCAATTCCTCGGGAGTGGGCGCTTTGTAGGATTTCACGGTAACGCCCTGGGGGTTCATATTGCCCAGTACATTGCGGATCACCCCATCCTTTCCGCTTCCATCCATCCCTTGTATCACTACCAGGATGGAATGTTTTCCTTCCGCAAACAGGAGGTTTTGTAACTCATCCAGTTCTTCCAGTATGTTACCTGTCGCTTCTTTGGTTGTTTGCTTGTCGAGGCTTTTGGGGGCGCGGGTATCGGTTTGGCTTAAGAGAATCTTGCTCATGTTTTGTTATGGTTTACAAGTTAATAAGTTGACAGGTTGATAAGGACGTCCTTGTCAACTTTTCAACCAGTCAACTTATCAACGATCCCCGGCAAGTTAAAAAAATTAGCTTACTATGCCCCTGATTCCGGAACTTTGCCGCTTTTATGAGCAGTAAAATTACCAGTTGGGGATTATTTATCACGCTTTGTATCATCTGGGGCAGTTCCTTTATCCTGATGAAATGGGGGATGTATGATGCTTATCAGCAACCGGTCTTATCGCCTTACCAGGTAGCTGCCCTCCGGATGTTTTCATCAGGCCTGGTGATGCTGCCCTTCCTCTCCCGTTCGCTGAGAAATTTACCCCGCCCGGTGCTGCGTTATGTTTTGCTGAGTGGCTGGTTAGGCAGTTTTTTCCCGGCCTTCCTGTTTTGTATCGCTGAAACAAAAATAGACGGTGCCCTTACAGGCAGCCTGAATTCCCTGACGCCTTTGTTTGTGATCATTACGGGCACCCTGTTTTTCCGGATGCGTACCAGCCGGCCAAAAATTGCCGGGGTATTGCTGGGCTTATTCGGCAGCGCCCTGCTGCTTTACTCCAATACGGGGAAGCCGATGGGATACCTGGCTTATACCAGTTTTGTGGTGCTGGCAACCATCTTCTATGGTTTCAATGTAAATATGGTACACGAAAAATTAACCGGGGTAAGTTCTGTGCAGATCGCCACCATCGCTTTTACGGGGCTGATCCCCCCCTCCCTGCTCGTACTCCTGATCACTAGTTATTTCAACCTGCCGCTGACTGAACATGCTTATGCCCTGAGCACCCTGGCCAGTTCGGTATTGGGCATCCTGGGAACCGCCCTGGCTTCCGTGCTGTTTTACCTGCTGGTGAAAAAAGCCGGCGGTCTTTTTGCCTCGCTGGTCACCTATGGCATTCCCTTTATTGCCATTTTATGGGGTGTTTATTATGGGGAAAAGGTGACGGGTATGCAGGTGATCGCCCTGAGCGTGATATTGCTGGGCGTGTACCTGGCGAACCGCCCGGAAAAAAAGAAAGCAACACCCGTTGACTGATGTTGCTCTCCTGTATTGGCCCGTACCGGTTTATACAGACATAATCTCTTTTTCCTTTGCCGACAGGTGTTTTTCCACGACTGAAATAAATCTATCGGTTGTTTCCTGCACCCCGGCTTCTGCGTCTTTAGCCACATCTTCACTCAACCCGTTTTTCTGTAACCGCTTGATATGCTCGATCGCATCCCGGCGGATATTCCGGATGGCTACTTTTGATTGCTCTCCTTCACCCTGGCATCGTTTAACCAGCTCTTTTCTTCTTTCCTCCGTCAGCGGGGGCAGGAAGAGGCGGATCAGCGCCCCGTCATTCTGCGGGTTGATCCCGATATTGGCCGCGATAATCGCCCGCTCAATCGGCTGGAGCATATTTTTTTCCCAGGGCTGAATACTCAGGGTGCGGGCATCCATCACACTGATATTGGCCACCTGGTTAATGGGCATCGGCGAACCATAATAATCCACTACAATGCCATCCAGCATTTGCGGGTTGGCTTTACCGGCCCTGATCTTAATTAATTCCGCTTCCAGGTGACCGATTGCCTTTTTCATGTGCTCTTCGGCACCTGACCGGATTGATGAAAGTTCTTCTGACATAATTAATCGATTTTATTCCTCCCCTTTATTAAAAAAAACCAGCAGCACCGGGGGACGCAAAGCTAACAAAACTGGCTTATTCCAAAAAAACCGGCCGGACTTATTGGGTCCGGCCGTTGAATATTTTAAAATGATCCCCTGTCAATCCACTGCCGACTGGGCTTCTTTCTCTTTGGTCAGTGTAACCACTTTGGTGGAAGTCGGCTGAATCGTTGTCATTCTTTCGCTGCGTTTAGCAATAAGAATAGCTCTCTTCGGTCTTTTGTAATAGTAAAGCAGGCCCAGCCCGGAGAAAGCGATTGCGAGCATGAGCAGCATCAGGTAATTGGGGCCCAGGTAACGGCCAAACCAGGCCAGCACGATGAAGCTGATATTCACGCTCACACAGGTCAGTGTCACGGCCGCATGATCCAGTCCCCGGTCCAGCAACAGGTGATGCACATGGTTCCGGTCAGGTGTAAAAGGGGATACTCCATTGAGGATCCGGATACTAAAGACCCGCAGGGTATCCAGCAGGGGCACGATCAGGATAGAGAACCCAATAGCCACGGCCGAGGGCACCGGTACTGCCACGAGGGGGTCATTGGCCACATTGATGAATTTGATCACCAGGATGGCATTGATCAGCCCGATCATCAGCGATCCCGAATCGCCCATGAAGATCCGGGCAGGATGATGGTTGAATATCATAAAAGCGCCGAGGCTGCCGGCCATGGCAAAAGCCAGCAAGGCATAGGCCTGGTAACCGATCGCAAAGAAATAGCTGCCAAACACCAGCATGGTCAGGATTCCCAGGCTGGCGGCCAGGCCGTCCACCCCATCAATAAGATTAAAGGAATTGATCACCACGATGATCGTCAGGTAAGACAGGGCCAGTCCAAAGGCTTCGGGTAATTTTTCAAACCCCAGCAGGCCATGCATACTGTCGAGACGGATGCCACCCAGGTGAATCAGGATGGATGCTGCAATGAGCTGACCGATAAATTTCTTGCTGGCGGATAAGATGATGAGATCATCCTTTAACCCGAGGAAGAAAATAACCAACGCCGCCGCAAAAAAATATTGAAACTCGTAATTAAGATGCCCCTGGATGGATAAAAGAGAGGCCAGGATAAAACCTCCGAAAATTCCCACACCCCCTAAAGAAGCCACTAAACGGGTGTGCACTTTACGCTCGTTGGGGATATCAAACAACTTCTTCTTTTCAGCCACTTCCAGTACAACAGGCACCGCCAGAAACGTAATTATAAAAGAGACAGAGGCCGTCAATAAAATATCAAGCATCTAAGCAGTTTTATATGGTACATAAATAGCATCAAACCGGATGGTTTTTTGCGTTACATAAATATTTGAATGCTCTGGCATCAGATCTATGTAACCTAAAGGATATTTAGATAATATTGCCAGATTAAATTTATTACAACTGTTTTTTGCATTAAAAAACAATGCACTTTTGCAACTAATCTGACCCTTTGAGGCAGCAAGATACGAAAAGTTTAATTATAACCTATTTTATTAATTATGAACGATCTAACCGCAACTGCATCCCAAATAAGAAGGGATATTGTCCGGATGGTCCACGGGGCCAGCAGCGGTCATCCCGGGGGGTCCCTGGGCTGCACCGACTTCCTCACCGCTTTGTATTTCAGGGTCATGAAACATAACCCCGCTTTTGACATGAATGCGGTAAATGAGGATGTTTTTGTTTTGTCTAACGGGCATATCTCCCCGCTGCTTTATTCCACCCTGGCCCGTTCCGGTTATTTCGACATAAAGGAACTCGCCACAGTCCGCCGGCTGAACAGCAGGCTGCAGGGGCACCCGGCCACTCATGAACACCTGCCTGGCGTACGGATTGCGTCCGGTTCCCTGGGTCAGGGACTCAGTGTGGCCATCGGAGCGGCCCTCAGCAAAAAAATGAATGGGGATAAAAATCTGGTCTTTTCCCTCCACGGGGACGGGGAACTGGATGAGGGACAAATTTGGGAAGCCGTGCTTTTCGCCGCCCACCACAAGGTAGATAACCTGATCAGCACGATTGACTGGAACGGGCAGCAGATTGACGGTCCTACCGATAAAGTGATGGGGTTGGGCAATATCCGGCAAAAATTCGATGCATTTGGCTGGACCACCCTGGAAATGAATGGCAATGATATGGATGATGTGGTGGCTACCCTTGAAAAAGCAAAAACCCTGACCGGCCAGGGAAAACCCATTGCTATCCTGATGCATACTGCGATGGGGAGGGGGGTTGATTTTATGGAAGGCACCCACGAGTGGCATGGCATTGCACCCAATGACGAGCAATTAGCCAAAGCCCTGGCCCAGTTGCCGGAAACCCTGGGTGATTATTAAAACGACTTATCGCTAAATAAAAGGCTGTGCCGGCTGGTGCGGCCTTTTTTTATACCGGGCAGCTCATTCACTGCGCAATGAAAATTCCTGCCGGGCGGCTTTCCGGGAGGGGATCCAGGAAGCCAGGAAAGAAATAAAGAAAACGGTTCCGCCCACCAGTACAAAATCCCAGGCCTTTAGTTTGACGGGGTAATAATCGATCAGGAAAGAACCTCCCTGCAATGGGATCAAATGATAGTTAACCTGAAGCCAGGCCAGCAGCAGGGCGAACAACATCCCAATCCCCCCGCCGACCCCGGCCAGCAGCAACCCCTCGCTTAAAAAGACCCGCTGGATAAAGCCCTGGTTGCCGCCCAGGGCATGCAGGACACTGATATCTTTTTGTTTTTCCAGCACCAGCATGGTCAGCGCCCCGATCATATTAAACGCGGCCACAATCAGGATCAGGCAAAGCACTCCGTACACGATCCATCTTTCCACGTTCATGATGGAATACAGGGACCGGTTCTGCTGGTACCTGTCCTGTACCAGGTAACCGCGGCCAAAGATCTTTTCCACGGCCCGTTTCGACTCGTCCAGGGTCCCCGGATCTTTGAGTGAGATCTCGATCCCGCTGTATTCATCCGGCCCCAGCCGCAGGGAACGGCGCAGGAAATCAATATTGGTAATGCCGTACTTGTTATCAAAATCCTGCTGGATCATGAACGCAGCGGATGACCAGGCTGAATCAATGCTGATATCTTCCAGGAAATCGATCTGCCTGGAACGGGTCTTCCGGGGCAGGTAAATATTCAGGGGCAGCAGGTTCCGGTCGGCATAGATTCCCAGCGCATCTTCCACCCCTGCGCCCAGCACGAGGCGGGGTTCATCAACAGTACCCGTATTGTATTCCCCGTTGATCAGGTGATCGGCCACCCCGGTTACATAGCGATAATTTTCATCCACACCCTTCAGGTAGATCACCGTCTGGTTATCGCCGTTCTGCAGCATGGCTTTTTCCTCTAATACCCTGGCAAAATTGCGAACGGAGGCCACGCCTTTCAGTTGCTCCACCTGGGCGGCGCTTACCGTCATTACTTTCCCGGAAGCCGGGGATACGCTCAGGTCGGTATAAAAAGTGGAATAAAGGGATTTGACCAGGCCTTCAAACCCATTGAAGACACTCAGCACCAGGATCAGCGCCGTAGTGCCGATGATGATGGCGGCAATACTGGTCCAGGCAATGATATTGATGGCATTGGTGGACTTTTTTGCTTTAAAATAACGCCAGGCAAAAAGAAAGTTCAACAGCAAAGGATTTAATCAGTTAACCGGGGCTCCCGGGTCATTCCGCTTTAGCGGAAGGGCCACTCCTGCGTTCTTCTTCAATTTTTTTAAAGAGTTCTTCCATTTTGAACACATGATCCAGGGTATCGTCATGAAAAAATTTCAGGACCGGAATGCTCCGCAGCTGGTGCCGTACCCGGCCGGCCAGTTCCTTTTTAATTTCATGGTGCCGCTCCCCGATCCGGTGCAGGGCGGCTTTGACGTCTTTTACCTGGAAAAAACTTACATAAAACCGGGCCTCCAGTAAATCCGGCGTCACTTTCACCGAAGAAATGGATACCAATCCCCCGTCGATCATATTGAGGCCCAACCGTTGAAAAATGCCGTTCATCTCCTCATTCAGCAACCCGGCGATCTGTTTCTGTCTTTTACCTTCTTCCATACGTATGAGATTGTGTACTGCCGGTCTTTATAAACTTCGGCAGACGCTGTAAAATTAGTTACTTTGCCCCGTTTACGCATCCAAATAAACCGATGAAGCAATATTCCCGCATTTTCCAGTATATGGGCCCTTTCAAGGGTAAGATCGTCCTCTATTTCCTGTTCATCCTGCTGAGCATCATTTTTTCCATTGTCTCCATCGGTATGCTGATGCCCTTTCTCCAGGTGATCTTTACTGATACAAGTCCGGCTTGTATCAATTGCAGCCCCTTAGCCCGTACCAGCAGCAATTTCCTGATTCAGTCTATCAATGATTTCCTGAACCAGTCGCTGAATACCCGGGGTAAAATACCCACCCTGGGCTTTATTTGTTTTTTCCTGATTGGATTTATCCTGCTTAAAAACCTTTTCCTCTACCTGTCTTATTACGTACTGAACCCGTTAAAGAACAGGGTGGTGAACCAGTTGAGGGAGGACCTGTATGATAAAGTGCTGCGGCTGCCCATTGGTTTTTTCAATGAAAAAAGAAAAGGCGACCTGATGAGCCGGATGACCAATGATGTGAATGAAGTGGAAACCTCCGTGGTAGGCACCCTGGAGGGCTGGATCCGGGACCCGATGACGATCCTTATCACCCTCACGGCCTTATTACTGATCAGCTACCAGCTTACGCTTTTTATCCTGGCGCTCATCCCCGTACTGGGACTGGTAATCGGGCGGATCACCCGGTCCTTAAAACGGCATTCGCAGGATGTGGCCAAAAAATACGGGGAGACCCTTTCCACCCTGGATGAAACCCTGGGCGGGCTGCGCGTCATCAAAGCCTTTAACGTGGAAAAGATACTGAGGACCAAATTCTTTAAGGGCAATGACGAATTACTGCATTCGAAAAATAAGATCAGTTACCGCAGGGATCTTGCCTCCCCCTTATCCGAAGTAATGGGAGTGGCCCTGTTCACGGCTGTATTGTATTACGGGGGGGTGCTGGTGCTGCAAAACCAGTTCCTGCAGGCATCGGCCTTCCTGATGTTCCTCGGCGTGTTTTACAATATTATCAACCCGGCCAAAACCTTATCCACCTCTTTCAGCAATATGCGCAAGGGTGCCGCGGCCATCGGGCGGATCGAAGAAATATTAAAAACCCCGGTGACAGTGGATGATAATCCCAACGGGAAATTATTACCGGCCTTTACCGGTAAGATCGAATTCAGGAATGTACGGTTTGCCTATGAAGATGTGGTGATCCTCGATGATATCAACCTGACCATTGAAAAAGGAAAGACCGTGGCCCTGGTGGGTTCCTCCGGCGCCGGCAAGTCCACCCTGGCCGATCTCGTGCCCCGCTTCCACGATGTAACCGGCGGGGAGGTGCTTATCGACGGGGTGAATATCAAAGACTATTCACTGAGCTCAGTCCGCAGTTTGATGAGTATCGTTACCCAGGAGCCTATTCTTTTCAATGATACCATTGCGAACAATATTGCGCTGGGGCAACAGGGCGCCACACCCGAACAGATCGAAGCGGCCGCAAAGATTGCCAATGCGCATGATTTTATCCTGAAAAAGGAAGCTGGTTATAACAGCAATATCGGCGACCGCGGTTCCAAACTCAGCGGCGGGGAAAGACAAAGGCTGACCATTGCGCGGGCGGTATTAAAAAATCCCCCGATCCTGATCCTCGATGAAGCCACTTCATCCCTTGATACCGAGAGCGAAAGGCTGGTACAGGATGCCATTAATAATATGATGCAGAACCGGACCAGTATTGTGATTGCCCACCGGCTGAGTACAATCCGGCATGCGGATGAGATCATTGTACTTCAGAAAGGAAAAATTGTAGAAAGGGGAAATCATGATTCGCTGATGGCGCAGAATGGGTTTTACCGGAAATTGGTAGAAATGCAGGAAGTAAGATAGTTTGTAGTTGGTAGTTGGTAGTCAACAGCCCCTACTGGGGGGATTATTTTGGATACTGTGGCATTAGGCTTTTGGGGGCACCATAAACCCCGAAGAGGCCCCTCCCGTTCTTATCGCCTAACCGGCAAAATTGGTATTTGCCTGCGGCAAATAAAGATAGCCGGGAAGACGGGAAGTGCGGGAAGCGGGTGGTAAGTAAGGAACTTTTTGCTTCTTATACTTTTACGGCAACAAGACCTGCCACGCCTCTCATCAGAACGGCGCACCCGGGCGGGTTTTCGATTTATAACCAGGTTAGCGATCTCCCAATAATCTAACCTGCCGATCACAATACCCCCGGGGTGAAGGGGTCTATCCCCGCCCCTGTGCTGCCAACAATACAAACCTGCGGAGTGGAAACAGCCAGTGTTTAATATGCTCCGATACATAGCCAGGGCATGTCCGACTTTAAAGCGTACCATGCGCTTTAACCCCGAACAAGGTACGGCTCAATCTATACGATGGTATGGAGAAGTCTCGAAGAACTATCTAATCGCGCCCGGGTGTCTTATAAGAAATTTAATCCAAAACAACAAGTACCGTACGGCTCAAAATTATGCTGACCCGGAAATTAATTTTACGCTATGGGAAAACAAAAAAACAGCTGCTTCAGGGGCAGCATTAACAATATGACCGGTTACGTAATGAACGGCAAAGGCTATTTACGTTCAAAAAGTTCATTAACCGGCAAACGTGTGAAAAACAGTCCGGAATTTAAAAAGACGATGGAGCTCGCCCGGAAACTCGGGGAAGCATCCACACTGGCTTCGGAACTGTACAAGACCGTTCCGGCCGGCAACAAAAGTATCCGGCTTTTCCGGCTGATCACCGGACTGGTGATAACCGGTTTTAAAAAGGGGAACACAGAAGCCGAGGTCCGTAAGGAAGTACTGGTGGAAATACCGTCGCTGATGAAATAGGGCAAGCTGCGAGGGATGAGCTGCGAGCCTGCCGGCCGGCAAAGGCAGGTGGCGATCCTGCAGGACTGATTCTAACTATAAGTCTCGAAACTCGTAACTCGCGGCTCGTAACTTATAGTAATCAACCTTGTCATTGACTTACGGCTACTTACTATCGACTATCGACTAACGACTATCGACTAAAAGACTACCTCAACACTTCCCGGCTAATGACTATCTTCTGAATCTCACTCGTCCCCTCCCCAATCGTGCAAAGCTTGGCATCCCGGTAAAATTTTTCGACAGGGAAATCCTTGGTATAGCCATACCCGCCGAAGACCTGTACGGCATCATTGGCGACTTTCACCGCCACTTCACTGGCGTAGTATTTGGCCATGGCGGCTTCTTTGGTCATGGGTAAGTGACGATCTTTGAGATCGCAGGCCTGCAGGATGAGCAGCTCGGCCGCGGCAATTTCAGTCGCCATATCGGCCAGCTTGAAGGAGATGCCCTGGAAAGATGAAATGGGTTTATCAAACTGGTACCGTTCCTGCGAATATTGTAAAGCGGCTTCATAAGCTCCTTTGGCAATACCCAGGGCAAGGGAGGCAATGGAGATCCGGCCGCCATCGAGTACTTTCATGGCCTGTTTAAATCCCTCCCCCACTTCACCGAGCCGGTGGCTGTCGGGTACTCGGCAATGATCAAAGACCATCTCGGCCGTTTCGCTGGCGCGCATACCGAGTTTGTTTTCTTTTTTACCGGCGCTAAAGCCGGGGGTGCCCCTTTCCACCACAAAAGTGGTGGAGTTATTCTTCGCACGGGATTCGCCGGTCCGGCAGATAACGACCGCCACATCCCCGCTGTTGCCATGTGTGATCCAGTTCTTGGTACCGTTAATGATCCAGTGGTCCCCGTCCTTGACTGCCGTGCATTTCATATTCCCTGCGTCGCTACCGGTATTGGCTTCGGTCAGTCCCCAGGCCCCGATCCATTCGGCGGTGGCCAGTTTGGGCAACCATTTCAGCTTCTGCTCTTCATTTCCAAAAGCAAGGACATGACCGGTACAGAGGGAATTATGGGCCGCCAGGCTCAGCCCGACGGAACCACATACTTTGGCGATCTCCTCAATAATCGTTTTATATTCAAAATAACTAAGTCCCGCCCCGCCGTATTCATGCGGCACGAGCACGCCCATCATCCCCAGCTTTCCCATTTCCTTAAAAACCTGCACAGGGAAGACCTGGCTTTCGTCCCATTCCATCACATGGGGTTTGATATATTGTTTTGCAAAATCCCGGGCGGTCTGGGCGACCTGTTGCGTAAGTTCTGAGGTTTGAAAGTTCATATAAAAGAGACCGTTCTTATTTTTTAATAACTGTGCCACTCCTGTTCGGGGTGGCACAGCATCTCGGCTTAGAGATTACAGCAAGCATTGTTAAAGGCAGTACAAGGTTAGGAAATTTCTGCAAAACTAACAAGTGTTAGCCTGAAATAATTTTCCGCTACCTGAATTCCAACTGCATCCCATCCCAGGCCAGGTGGATATGATCCGGTAGTTCAGCCTCGATATCGGCGTGCAGCCCCACCTGGTGCGACAAATGGGTTAGCCAGCCTTCAGGGATCTGCAGTTCCTGGATCATGTCCACCGCCTCTCCCAGGGTGAAATGAGAAATATGATGTTGTTTCCGGAGTGCATTCAGGACCAGCACTTGGCTGCCCCGGATCTTTTCCTTTTCTGTTTCCTCGATCCGGTTAGCATCGGTAATATAGGTAAACCGGCCGAAGCGAAAGCCCAGGACCGGCATTTTGAGGTGCCATACCTGTACGGGAATAACGGGAATATCGCCGACCATAAAGGGAGCATCGGAAATCGTGTTCAGGTTCAGTTCGGGGATACCGGGGTACTTGTTATCCGCAAAGGCATAATAAAAATCCCGGCGCACCGCTTCCTCGGTCAGTGAATCCGCATACACATCAATATGCTTTCGGGTGAAGAAATTAAAAGCCCGGACATCATCCAGTCCCGCCATATGATCCTTATGGGGATGGGTGAAGACAACCGCATCCAAATGTTTCACTTTTTGCCGGAGCATCTGGTAACGGAAATCAGGCCCGGTATCGACGACCAGGGTTGTTTTAGCAGATTGTACCAGTATGCTTGACCGTAAGCGGTTATCTTTTTTATCGGCCGAAGTACATACTTCACAATCGCAGCCAATCATGGGCACCCCGCTGCTGGTGCCGGTACCCAGGAATGTTATTTTGAGCGGAGGACAGGTCACGGGGTAAAGTTAGTTGGAAAGTCGGGAAGTCGGAAAGTTGGGAAGACGGAAAGAATGACTCCGTTATGGGAAATGACTTTATAAAGTTGAAGAATGCTTCTTCCGGCCTTCCGGGCTTTCCGGCTTCTGCTCTCTCTTCTCTCTCAGTTCTCTTCTGTTTCCAGTTTGGCGAGGACGCTGGCATATAGTTTGGCCGATTCTTCCGATAAAAGTCCGGGATCGATCTCCAACTGGGGGATCAGGTCCACCAGGGTATTGATGCGGCCTTCGATTTGCAGGAATTTATTCAGTACCACGACTTTCTTCTGTTCCAGGATACAATAGCCGCTCTGGAAGGTTCCTCTTTCATACCGCAGCACATAGCCCGCCTGTTCGGGAATCGCCTCTAATTTATCAAGCATGGACTGGTTATACTTCATGCTACAAATTTATAAAGCCGGGTGACGGAAATCATGGCTTTTTATCAAATCTTATCCACAACAGTTTTTATATATTTGGGGAGACCTGATTATATGAAAAATCTTATCCTTGCCATCATTCTCAGTTGTTCAGTCTTTCTTCCCGCGGCGCAGCAACCCTTACCGGCATTCGGGGAAATAGACCCTGCTGACCTGCAACTCCGTTCCTGTTCGTTTGAAAAGCCGGCCAGCGCCATGAAACTGCTGGATATACAGGAAGTCTCGTTTGAATATGATTATTATGCCACCCGCTTAGTAACGGAAAAAAGGGTCCGCATCAAAGTGTTTAACGAGAAGGGGTATAAATACGCTTCCATCAAAATCCCTTATTACAGCAAGAAAAGAGTCATGAAGATCAAGGACCTGGAGGGAGTTGTTTACAACCTGGATGAATCGGGTAAGGTCATCACGCAAAAACTTGAAAAAAAGGATTTTTTTAAGGAAAAAGCGATGGATAAGCTCGGCATAATCAACTTTACCTTTCCCAACCTGAAGCCGGGCAGTGTAGTGGAATTCAGGTACCGGAAAATAGAGAAGGATATTATCCAGGTTGACCCCTGGCTGATCCAGGATGATATACCGGTAGCCTACACGACCTGTATCATAACCACTCCAAACACGTCAAGGATAAGGGAAAAAATAGTGGGTGCAGACAGCCTGAAACCGCTGACCGAAATGTACACATCGGGGAGTGCGAGGTATGTAAAGCGTACGTATTTCCGGGAAAATATTCCTTCTTTCCGTCATGAACCTTTTATGAGTTCGGTAAAGGACAACCTGCTTAAAGTCATGTTCCTGCTTATCCCGCGGGCTTCCATTTCCACAGATCTTATGAGACCGGAGCAACGCTGGAGTGAATTTGGCGACTATCTCCTGTCCTCCCCGGTCCTGGAAGGACAACTGAAAAAGAAGATCCGCGGCACTGAATCCATTATCGATTCCGCGAAACAGATTTCTTCGTTAAATGAACGAATTCGTTTCATATACAAAAAGGTCAGGGCGCAACTGCCGGATAAGGGAGAACAAACGGCCTACCCGGAGGACATCAGTGAAGCCTGGGAGAATCACTATGGAAGCACGGCTGAAACCAACCTGATCCTCCTGAGCCTCCTGCAAAAATCAGGCATTGAAGCCTACCCGCTCCTGTTCAGCACCCGTGACAACGGTAAAATCAATATCCAGTTTCCCAGTCCCGGCCAGCTGAACGGGCTGGATGTACTGGCAAAAGACAGCGCGGATTACTATGTCATGGATGCCAGCCTCAAATACCAGTCCCCCCTGATTCCTCCCTTCAATATCCTGAACCGGGAAGCACTGTTGTTGAAAAAGGAAGCCGTCAAATGGCTGTCCATCGGGGATTCCCGTCCCTTATTAAAAAACCAGGTTAATATCAGCGGCCTTTTTACCGACAGTGGCTACCTGAAGGGATCTGCTTACAATGTTTTCTATGATTATGCAAAATCCGGCCTGCTGGACAGTACATCGGATGATGAGACAAAAGATTATTTCAACCGGAAAACCGATGGCCTGGATATCCATTCGGTCACCTATGAAAATACAGATAACGACAACCAGCCCCTGGTCCAGCGGGTCGATTTTGATTATACCGGCTCCAATACCGGGGACTATTATTTTATCAACCCGCAGCTTCTCTCCGGCGAAAACAGCAACCCGTTTATACTGAACTCCCGGCAAACCGATATTGACCTGGGATGTAACCAGGAACTGGTGATGAAACTGACGATTGAAATCCCGGAATCCTTCAGCATTGACCATATCCCTTCCAATATCCAGGTAAGGGCCCCGGACACCAGTTTTCTGTATAAGCGGATTGTAAGTACTGATTCAATCCGGGTATTCTATTACCAGCAATTTGAAATCAAGTACCCGCTTTTTTATAAAGAACAGTATGCCGGCGTCAAGGAATTCTTTGACCGGGTATATGCGCTGATGGCGGAGGAGATCGTGCTGAAGAAGAGGAAATGACTACCGACTATCGACTACCAACTACCGACTACCGACTACCGACTATCGACTACAAACTACCGGCTCTGCATCTTAATCACCGGCACAATCATTTCTTCCAGGCTCACGCCCCCGTGCTGGAAGGTGTTGCGGTAGTAGTTCACGTAGTAGTTATAATTATTGGGGTAACAGAGGAAACTGTCTTCCTTAGCGAAGATGAATGAAGAATTGATCGTGGGTACCGGCAACCCGGCCTGCCGCGGATCCCGGAAAGCCAGCACTTCTTTGGGTTCGTAGTTCAGGTTTCGCCCATGTTTGTACCGGAGATTGGTGGTGGTCTGTTTATCTCCCACAACTTTATAGGGCGTTTTCACCCGTACACTGCCATGATCGGTGGCCAGCACCAGCCGGATATTTTTATCCGCCACCCGTTTCAGGGCCTGGTGGAGCGGTGAATGTTCGAACCAGCTCGCCGTGATACTGCGGTAGCTGATCTCATCCCCCGCCAGTTCTTTCAGCACTTCCATTTCGGTACGGGCATGACTGAGCATGTCCACGAAATTGTAAACGATCACATTGATATCATTGTTGAGCAGGTTGTGGACATTGTTCAGCAGGTCCAGGCCCGCCTGGTTATTCACCACTTTGGTATAAGATACTTTCAGGTCGCCCCGGCCCAGTCTTTTCAGCTGTGCCCGGAAAAATTCTTCCTCGTGCAGGTTCTTTCCGCCCTCCTCATCATCATTTTTCCATTGCACGGGAAACTGTTTTTCAATTTCCACCGGGAGCATTCCGGCAAAAATGGCATTCCGGGCATATTGGGTGGCCGTGGGCAGGATACTGTAAAAGCTGTCTTCTTCGAGGATACGGAAGCTCTCGGCGAAAATGGGCTGGATGGCTTTCCACTGGTCAAAGCGCAGGTTATCGATCAGGACAAAGAAAAGCGGGGTGCCTTTCTCCACATGGGGCAGTACTTTAAACTTAAAAAGGTTGTGGCTCATCACCGGGCCGTCTGTACTTTGAGGAGAAACCCAGCCGGCATAATGCCGCGAAACAAATTTGAAAAACTCGGTATTGGCCTCACTCTTCTGGCTTTGCAAAACTTCCTGCATTTCGGGGCTGCCGCTTTTCTGCATTTCCAGTTCCCAGTACACCAGTTTCTTGTAAATATCCATCCACTCATTGTAGTCCGGGCTGCTGTTGAGCGCGGTAAACAGGTGGCGAAACTGCTGCTGGTAGGCGGAAGTGGTCTTTTCCGCCACGAGGCGCCGGTTATCGATGATCTTCTTCAGGCTCAGCCAGACCTGGTTGGGATTTACCGGTTTGATCAGGTAATCGCTGATCTGGGAGCCAATGGCATCATCCATCAGGTTCTCGGTTTCGTTCTTGGTGATCAGCACCACCGGCAGGGACTGGTTTATTTCCTTGATCTTGGCCAGGGTTTCCAGCCCGGTGATCCCGGGCATGCTCTCATCAATCAGTACCACATCCACCGGGTTTTCCTTCACATAATCGATGGCGTCAAAACCATTGGTGAAGGTCTGAACTTCGTAGCCCTTGTTCTCCAGGAATAATTTCTGGGACTGCAGGCTTTCAATTTCATCGTCCACCCAAATAATTTTAGCAATGGCCATTCGGTTTCAGTTTTATGATTTGATGATACCCGGTCTATTGTCAAATTTAGCTTATTAACCGCTGCGGTTGTACTTTTGCCGCCTGGCCCTCCGGGGCCTTTAACAAAACAGCAACAATGCCCCCTGTACGCAAAATCATCAATGACCCCGTCTATGGTTTTATTACCATTGACCACCCGTTGATCCTGGCTATCATTTCCCATCCCGTGTACCAGCGACTGCGCAATATACACCAGATGGCCTTTGCCCACCTGGTTTATCCCGGGGCCGTGCATTCCCGGCTGCATCATTCCTTAGGCGCTTATCACCTGATGGGCATGGCCCTGGGGGAATTAAAAAGCAAGGGGATTGAGATTACTGCCGATGAAGAATTAGGCGCCAAAGCGGCCATCCTGCTGCATGATGTGGGCCATGGTCCTTTTTCCCATGCCCTGGAAAATGAGCTGATCCCGGACCTGCACCATGAAGCCCTTTCCCTGCTGCTGATGCAGCAACTGAACCGGGAAATGGGGGGGCAGTTAGCAACAGCCATCTCCATTTTCACCAACCAGCACCCGAAAAAATTCCTGTACCAGCTGGTATCCGGTCAGCTGGACGTGGACCGGATGGACTATCTCAACCGGGACAGTTTTTTTACCGGGGTGGCGGAAGGGGTGATCGGGTATGACCGGATCATCAAGATGCTGACGGTAAAAGACGGCCAGCTCATGGTGGAAGAAAAAGCCATTTATTCCATTGAAAAATTCCTGGTCAGCCGCCGCCTGATGTACTGGCAGGTGTACCTGCACAAGACCGTGGTCAGTGCGGAACAGATGCTGGTCCGTATCATCCGCCGGGCCAGGGAACTGATCGCCCGGGGCGAACAGGCAAGGGCGGTTTCCGACGAACTGAATTTCTTTTTGCAGCAGACCGGGGCCGGGCTTTCCATGGGTTCGCACCTGGATACTTTTTGCCGGCTGGATGATCATGATGTAATGGCCACCATCAAACAATGGTGCAGCCACCCGGATAAAATATTGTCCCTGCTCTGCCGTTATTTAGTGGAGCGGAAATTGCTGAAAGTAAAACTGCAGGCCATACCGGCAGATCCCGCTTTCGTGGAAGAAAAAAAGAAAGAAGCGGTCCAAAAACTGGGTATAAACGAAAAGGACGCGGATTATTTTGTATTTACCGGCGAAGCAAGCAATACAACCTATAATCCGGGTGATGAGCGAATCAATATCCTGTTCAAGGACGGCTCTATAAAAGATATCTCGCAGGTGGACAACGCCCTGATCCAGCACAACCTGAGTGACACAGTTAAAAAACATTACATTTGTTATGTGAGGTTGGCAGGTTAACCGGTTGAAAGGTTAATAGGGTTGGATGTTTTGGGTGTACCATTGATCTCAGCCTCTTCAAACATTTACTCATTACAGATTACTCATTATATGCAATTCCCCGCCGCGCAAATAGCCCTGCTTGTCAACGGAAAAACCGAAGGTGATCCGAATGTTACCGTCAGCTCATTTGGCAAGATTGAAGAAGCCAGAGAAGGGCAGCTCAGTTTTTTTGCCAACCCCAAATACGAAGAATTTTTATACAGCACCAGGGCTTCCGTTATCATTGTCAGCGAAGATTACGTTCTGCGGCAGCCGGTGACCGCCACACTAATCCGGGTAGCGGATGCCTACTCGGCTTTCGCCACTTTACTGAGCAAGTACCAGGAGATCAAACAGCAATCGCTGGCGGGTGTGCAGCAACCGGTTTTCATTGCCCCGACTGCCAGCTACGGACAGAACGTATTTATCGGCGCCTTTGCCTATTTAGGAGAAAATGTAAAAGTGGGCAA
Organism: Sphingobacteriales bacterium; assembly: GCA_016219985.1. Taxonomy (GTDB): domain Bacteria; phylum Bacteroidota; class Bacteroidia; order Chitinophagales; family Chitinophagaceae; genus JJ008. The sequence continues at coordinate 509,101 of JACRJO010000032.1, forward strand.
CAACAGCAAGATCTATCCCAATGCCTTTCTCGGGGACAATGTGACCGTGGGCGATAACTGTATCATTCACCCCGGGGTAAAGATTTATAATGATTGCAGGGTCGGCAACCAGGTCATCATCCATGCGGGTACGATCATCGGCAGCGATGGTTTTGGATTTGCCCCGCAGGCCGATGGCAGTTTTAAAAAAGTACCGCAGATCGGGAATGTGGTGATTGAAGACAATGTGGAAATTGGTTCCAATACGACCATCGACCGCGCCACTATTGGCTCCACACTCATAAAAAGCGGCGCCAAACTGGACAACCTGATCCAGGTGGCCCATAACGTGGAAATCGGGCACAGTACCGTGATTGCCGCCCAGGCCGGGATCAGCGGCAGCACTAAGATCGGGAATGGGGTAATGATCGGCGGGCAGGCCGGCATCGTGGGACATATCCAGCTCGGTGACGGATCGAAAGTGAATGCGCAAAGCGGGGTGAGCAAATCGGTGGAACCCGGAAAAGCCGTAACCGGTTCGCCTGCGTACGATTATACGGCCGCCTTAAGAAGCCAGGCCGTCAGCCGTAAACTGCCCGACCTGGAGAAGCGTATCAAGGAACTGGAGGCCATCATCCGGCAACTGCTGGCAGAAAAGGTCGGTTAAGGCCTTCCCCCGCTACTCAGCGATAAAGTTTCCTTTATTTCCTAATTTGTAGTCATGAAAAAGCTTTTCCTCGCATTGCTAATGCCCCTCCTGGCCCTTTCCGTTATTGCCCAGCAAAAACCAGCTTACCTGATTTACAACAGCAAAGGGAAAAGAGTGTCCTATAAAAAAATGCTGAAATCACTCAGCCAAAAAGACATTGTCCTGTTTGGCGAACTTCACAATAATGCCATTGCCCACTGGCTGCAACTGGAACTGACAAAGGACTGTGACCGGACCCGCGGCCTGGTACTTGGCGCAGAGATGTTTGAGCAGGATAACCAGGTCGCCCTGGATCTTTACCTGCAGGGAAAGATCACAGCAAAGCAACTGGATTCCATGGCCCGGCTCTGGAAGAATTACCCGACCGATTACGCGCCGCTGGTGAATTATGCCAGGGAAAACAAGATCGCCTTTGCAGCCACGAATATTCCCCGCCGTTATGCCTCCCTGGTAGCCAAAGGCGGCTTTGCGGTACTCGATACCCTGCCGGCATCCGCCAAAGCCTGGATGGCCCCGCTGCCGATAGCCTATGATGCGGAGCTGCCCGGTTATAAAAAAATGAAAGAAATGATGGAAGGCCACGGCGGGGATAGCATACCCCGGGCCCAGGCCAGCAAGGATGCCACAATGGCTTATTTTATCCTGCAATACTATAAACCCGGCGGGCTTTTCATTCATTTCAACGGGTCTTACCATTCGGAGAATTACGAAGGCATCCTCTGGTACCTGAAGCAGCAGCAGCCGGGGCTGAACGTTGGTACCCTGACCACGGTGGAGCAAAAAGATGTTCACCACCTGCTGGCGGAACATAAAGGGAAGGCTGATTTCATTATTTGTGTGGATGAAGATATGACCCATACCTACTGACCGTGCCGCCTTTCAAAAATTGGCGGCCCTGTCAATAATCTTATCTTTGCCCCGCTTAATCAAAACGCATGAATCCAAATTTCAATCCTGATAAACAGCATACCTTAAAATCTTCCGTACGGATCTCCGGCACCGGGCTGCATACCGGTGTAATGGCGGACCTGACCCTGAATCCCGCGAATGCCGGTTTTGGCCTGCAGTTCAAACGCATTGACCTGCCCAACCAGCCGGTGATCAAGGCCGATTGCGACCTGGTAACCGATGTGAGCCGGGGCACCACGCTTGAATCAAACGGCGCCAAAGTAAGTACCGTGGAACATGTGCTGGCCGCCCTGGTGGGTATGGGAATTGACAATTGCCTGCTCGAGATCAACGGGCCGGAAATGCCCATCATGGATGGCAGTTCACAACCCTTTGTGGAACTGATCGAGGAAGCAGGTATACAGGAACAGGATGCCGCCAAGGTTTGGTACAGTATTGATGAAAATATTTTCCATTACGATGAAGATAAACGGGTGGAGATGGTGGCGATGCCGGCGATGGAATACCAGGTCACGACCCTGATCGATTTCAATTCCCCCGTGCTCGGTACCCAGCATGCGGGACTGAAGCATCTCCGGGATTTCAAGGAAGAGATAGCGCCCTGCCGCACCTTTTGTTTTTTACACGAACTGGAAATGCTGCTGGAACATAACCTGATCAAGGGCGGGGATGTGAACAATGCCATCGTAATCGTGGACAAACGGGTAGATGACCATGAAATGGACCGCCTGAGAAAAATATTCAAGAAAGATAAGATTGAGGTCAAGAGTGAAGGTTATCTCAATAACCTTGAACTGCGTTTCCCCAATGAACCGGCCCGGCACAAATTGCTGGATGTGGTGGGTGACCTGGCCCTGATCGGATTTCCCATCAAGGCCCGGATCATTGCGAACCGGCCCGGCCATAGCAGCAATGTGGATTTTGCCAAGAAGATCAAACAGTATATAAAAAAAAACAAGCACACACAGGGCGTGCCTGTGTATGATCCTTCCCAGCCGCCGGTTTACGACCAGCAGTATATTGAGCGGAAGCTGCCCCATCGTTTTCCCTTTGCCCTCGTAGACAAAGTGATCGAGCTCAGCGATACCCATATTGTGGGGGTGAAAAATGTGACTTTTAATGAATGGTTTTTCCAGGGGCATTTTCCCGGGAACCCGATCATGCCGGGGGTGCTGCAGATCGAGGCCCTGGCCCAGTGCGGGGGCATCCTGGCCATTAACCTCAGCGGGGAAGGGCAATATGATACCTATTTCCTGAAGATCGATAATTGCAAATTCAAACAGATGGTACGCCCGGGCGATACCCTGATCCTGAAGATGGAACTGGTGGCCCCGATCCGCCGGGGGATCTGTGAAATGAAGGGCACTACTTATGTGGGCAATAAAGTCTGCTGCGAGGCCGACCTGGTAGCCCAGATCGTGAAGCGCTGATCCTGCCATTTTTTCAAACGATTTGACCCCGATAAATGCCCGAAAAACGGGCATTTTCTTTTATCCACATCCTGCTCAAATACCTGCAAAAAACGGGGTATTTATTCCGGTAAGACGGCCCCGATTCCGTACATTTGTGAGTTCCATTTTTTCAGTCTCAACCCCCAGATTTTATACTCATTTATGACCCCGGAAGCAAAAGAAAAAGCGGCCCAGATTTCGGCCGGTTACAGCGCAGACAGCATACAGGTTTTGGAAGGTTTGGAAGCCGTCCGGAAGCGTCCCGCCATGTATATCGGCGATATTGGCGTGAAGGGCTTACACCACCTGGTTTACGAGGTAGTAGATAACTCCATTGACGAAGCCCTTGCGGGTTATTGTAAAAATATCAACGTATTCATTTACGAGGATAATTCCATTGCGGTGGAAGATGATGGACGCGGTATCCCCACGGCCATGCACAGCAAGGAAAAAAAATCAGCCCTTGAAGTGGTGATGACCGTGCTGCATGCGGGCGGTAAGTTTGACAAAGATTCGTATAAGGTATCCGGTGGTCTCCACGGTGTCGGGGTAAGTTGCGTGAATGCACTCAGCTCCCGCCTGCATGTAACAGTAAACCGGGAGGGAAAGAAATTCGAACAGGAATACCATATCGGCGTACCGCAATACCCCGTACGGGAAATCGGTACCAGTGAAACAACCGGTACCCGGGTGCATTTCTGGCCCGACGACAGCATCTTCATCACGACCATTTACAATAAAGATATCCTGGAAAGCCGCCTGCGGGAACTGGCTTACCTGAACCGCGGGGTACGCATTATCCTGAATGACCTGCGGGAAAAGAATGAGGACGGCAGCACGTATACCAAAAGTTTTTACAGCGAAGGCGGTATCGTGGAGTTCGTGGAAATGCTGGACCAGAATGCCGGGCGAAATTCACTCATCCCGAAAGTGATCGCCGTGGAAGGAAGGGATGAGCATACCAATGTGGCGGTGGAAGTGGCGCTGAGCTATAACGACAGTTACAATGAACACATTTATTCCTACGTAAACAATATCAACACCATTGAAGGGGGGACCCATGTATCCGGTTTCCGCCGGGCGCTGACCCGGGTATTCAAGAGTTACGGGGATAAGAACGGGCTGTTTGAAAAAGCCAAGGTGGAAATTGAAGGGGATGACTTCCGGGAAGGCCTGAGTGCAATTATCTCTGTAAAAGTGCCCGAACCGCAATTTGAAGGACAGACCAAGACCAAACTCGGCAACAACGAAGTAATGGGGGTGGTGGACTCCACTGTATCGAAAGTACTGGAAGCCTACCTCGAAGAAAATCCCCGGGAAGCCAAGAATATTGTATCCAAAGTGATCCTGGCCGCCCAGGCCCGCGCAGCCGCCCGTAAAGCCCGCGAACTGGTGCAGCGTAAAACAGTACTGACCGGAAGCGGATTGCCCGGAAAACTGGCCGATTGTTCCGACCGTGACCCCGATCGTTGTGAGCTCTTCCTGGTTGAGGGTGATTCAGCGGGTGGAACGGCCAAGCAGGGGCGTGACCGGAGTTTCCAGGCCATCCTCCCCCTGCGGGGAAAGATCCTGAACGTGGAAAAAGCCATGGAGCATAAGATCTACGACAACGAGGAGATCCGCAATATGTTTACCGCCCTGGGGGTAAAGATGGGAACGGCTGAAGATCCCAAAGCGCTTGACCTCAGCAAACTCCGTTACCACAAGCTGATCATCATGACGGATGCCGATGTGGACGGTTCCCATATCGCCACCCTGATCCTGACCTTTGTGTTCCGCTATATGACCGAACTGGTGGAACAGGGTTATGTCTATATTGCCCAGCCCCCGCTTTACCTGGTAAAAAAAGGCAAGGAACAGGCTTATGCGTATAATGAAGATCAACGGAAGAACTGGGTGGAAAAATTAGGCGGCGGGAAAGATGATTCTGTTAACATCCAGCGGTACAAAGGTTTGGGTGAAATGAATGCCTCCCAGCTTTGGGAAACCACGATGAACCCGGCCACCCGTACCCTGAAAAAGGTAACCATTGAAAGCGCGGCCGAAGCTGACCGGGTTTTCAGCATGCTGATGGGCGATGAAGTGGCCCCGCGGAGGGAATTCATTGAGAGCCACGCGAAGTATGCGAAACTGGATATTTAACCCTGTCCGGCCCGGTTGCGTCCATTTTAACAAAACCGGGATTGACCTTATAATCAGATGATCTTAAGCATATTAGCTCCGAAATTTCGGGGCTTTTTCTTTCAAATCCCCAAATTTATACCCCCCAAGCCCCCGGATTGCGTAATTTCACCCTTTACTAACGCAAAATTTTAAACCATGTCAGATGTAAAAATTACAGCCTACAATGTAAAAACCAAAGAGAAAGGTGTGGAAATGCTGGATGCCGTTATCACGAAGACCGCCAAGGGCGCCTATATGGCCCAGGGCAATGATGGTAAAGGAAATAAACTGACCACCCTGATGGGCGAAGAAAAGGCCCTGGCTGCTATTAAAGCCGGTGTGGCCAAGCAAGGTTGGTAAGCTGCGAAATATCATTTATAAGAAAGCCTTTCAGTAATGAGAGGCTTTTTTTTGGCTGGAGGGTACAAGCTGCGAGGTTTGAGCTGCGAGGTATGAGCTGCGAGACTTACTGATTAGATCCAGTCTTAAATCAGAAATGCGTAGAAATTCCTTTAGAGGGGTTTTGCTCGTAACCTGCCTTTGCCGGCAGGCAGTCTCGCAGCTCACAGCTCGCCACTCGCCGCTTTTCTTCTCGTAGCTCATGGCTCGTAGCTTGCAACTTTCTCTCACTGCTTTACCAGCTTAAAAACGTTTCGTTTATCCCCCACCCCGGTTTCCAGCAAATAAATTCCCGCCGGGTAAGCCGGTCCCTTCAGGTCGATGCTTAACTTCTGTACAAATCCACTGGCCGGGTTATCCTTCCGGAATACAACCCGCCCCTGGTTATCATAAACTTTTACGGAGATGGTTTCGCCTGTTCCGGCCTGGCAGACCAGGTTGAAATGGCCGCTGGAAGGATTCGGCGTTACCGCCCACCTGGTATCTTCATTGAATACAACCGGGCGAATGACGGAATAATGACTGCTGCCGTCATTGTCCACTATCTTCAGGCGATAATACCGCACACCAGATTTATTGGGTTCCCGGTCCACAAAGCGATAGTATTGTTCCCGGTCTGCATTGCCCTGGCTGACCTCCTCCCCGATCTTCGAATAACGCCCCAACTGGTAATCGGCATTACCCCGGGCCAGTTCAATCTCAAACCGGTTGACATTTGTCTCGGAAGCGGTCACCCATTCGGTAACCACCTCCTGTAAGGCCTGCTTACGGGCTGTAAAACTGAGCAACTGTACCGGCAGGGGCTGACTACCGGTAAGGCCCCCGTTGTTCAGCCAGAACTCGGAGAAATTATTCACTTTAAATTCAGCATAATACCCCTTGTCAAAAGGAACCTTCGTGGCATTGGCCGGAATGATATAGGTCCATACCCCCTGGTTATTATCCGCGATCGTGCCATTCTCAAAATTATTGTCGGGGTCGCTGTATTTGGAAACCCCAAGATCATAGGCCGTGGAGGGTTTGCTGCAGGGACTGCAGTTAGTGGCGTTGATCAGGGTTTCGGTTTCCGTGTCCGGGAAATACAGGCGGACAAGCACGGAATCCGTAAGTGATAAGAAGGCGTTGGCCGGCTGAATCGTGAAATTCCGGTTATGGTAATACTGGTTATTGCTCCAGCGGACAGCGCCGGTGTACAAATAGGTCCGCACATCGGTGGCCCCCATCTCCTGGCCGCCGGGGTGAACGGAAGCCACGAGTTTTCCGCATTCCAGGAAATTCACCCAGGTATTGGTGCCGCTGCTGATGGTTTGGGTTACCGGTGCCGCCATGGTAGCGCCATCATAGAGACCATAGAGGTTATCGTAAATATGAATATCATCCACCGCGATCCCATCTTTATCCAGGGCGGCATCGGAGTTAAATACAAAGCGCAGCCGCAGTTTGCTGTTGTTGGTAGCGGGCAACGCGGTACTCGCCACATGCCAGCGGGTATAGTCCTGCTGGCTCCAGAGCTGGTTGCCTGCGTAGTTTTTATTATACCAGTTGGTCCCCTGGCCCATGCTGCCGAGTTTGGTCCAGGTGATTCCGTCCGCTGAATATTCCACCCAGGCCGCATCACAAAGCACCGCCCCGCAATCCTCCAGGTTCAAAGAAAGGCTGAGACTCAGGGTCGGGTTGGTAAGGCCGGACAGGTCGAAACAGGGCGAATACAGGTACGAGTATTCAGCATCGTTATAATAACCCGCGATCTTTGTTTTCCAGGCCTTGCTACCGCTGGCGGCCCGGTTGATTTTCGGCGAAACGGGCGTACCGTATTCCCAGGTAGAACTGGTACCGCCAGTGTACCAGGAGCCGTTGCCGGATTCAAAGTTCTGCAGGTAGGGGAAGCTGCTGATCAGCGGCAAATTATTCACCGTGCTGCTGGCGGTATCATTCTCTTTATAGGTATCCGTGGCGAGGGCGGTCCATACTTCAATGGTATGGTTACCCGTGGCGGAGAGATTAGCGGTGGCCGTGAACGTATATTGAATGGCAGAACTGGCGGCTATGCTGGCAATGGTTTCATTGGCAATCACCACCCCGTCCACTTTCAGCGTGACGGGGATATTATTGATCGCGCTGTTTGAAGAATTCCGGATGGTCGCTTTTACCGGCACCGTGGTATTCAGTCCGCAGCTTACTGTGTAGGGGGTATCAATACGGACCAGTTGAATATCATCCACCGCTTTATACAACCGGATATCATCAAAGGTATAACCGGCAGCCTTGAGATCATCTGCGGCCAGGTATTCACCCCATTGACCCCAGCGTACCTGGGTGCTGGTGGAGAAGACCTGGCTATGCGCCGCGAGGGAATCACTCAATTCGATACTGCCTGATAATTTATAGGAGCCATCGGCCGCGTTCTGGTTGGTATAAAGATTATATACTTCGATCCAGGGATCCGCTTCACTGCCGCGGATCCAGACCTTATCCGCCGTATTGGATTCCTGTCCATGGTTCTTGTACCGGAAATCAATCCGGATATCATCCGTTGCGGGATTAAAGGTTGCCAGGTTGAAGGTACCTGTCAGGGAATCCACATTCCCGCCAGAAACAAAACGGTCCTGGTCAAGTGTCAGCGCCAGGTTACCCGAATAGGCAATGCCCGTATTGATAAAAGTTCTTGCCTGCCCGTACTGGGTGCTGTTGACAAAATCATAACGGTCCCTTCCGCTGAGTCCCAACTGGTCTGCATTGACGGTTTGTACACTGGCTGATTCAAAATCGTCCAGCCAGGGCAACTGCGCATTGGTAATTGAGGCATTCGCGAGTTGCTTAAATACATTGGTTAATGAATTATTAGCTGTTACCGGGTCTGTTCCCTTGGTGGCAGTTACCAGTATACTGTAAGTACCGGTAGCAGACAGGTTAGCTGTGCTGGCGAAAGTATGGCTGATCGTACCCCCGGCTGCTATATCAGCAGCGGGCGATGTGATCACTTCATTTACAGGGGCGCCGCCGTTGATGGAATAGCTGACATTGATATTCCCGGAAGAGACCGCATCATCCAGGTTTTTGATCCGGATCGTGATGGCATGGGTACCTGATAAAGCCGTTGAAGTAAATTCACGCCCGGAAGCGGATGGAGAAAGAATAGCATCTGCTTTCAGGTCATTGTCGGAAATCGTCCCGGCACAGGTGCCGCTGTTGGGCTGCCGGGAAATGGCGGCGGCCCTCCGTCCCGGGTTGCCGTTGATCCGCGGACGCACCGTCACCCAGTACAAACTATCTTTTGACAAACCGCTGAAGGTATAGGTCAGCCCGGCCGTAGTGGCCATAGAAACCATTTCGGTACCCTGTAACCACATCACTTCATAGTCGGTGGCACCGGGTACCGCGGTCCAGTTGATCTTTATATATCCTTCGCATTGTACCGCGTCGAGTGTAACGGTACTCATGGCAGTAATCGTAAACGCCGCGCTGGTCTGTGTAAGGGCATTGTTATTATTGGTGATCCGGATCTTTGCCTGGTCAGTGGGTGTGTTCGGCACGCCCCAGCTGTAGATGCGGCTGGAAGCGGGGACCGTACTGCTCAGGGTGGTCCAGCTGCCCCCGTTATTGCTGGAAAATTCGAGGGTATAGGTACCCGCACTGCTGTAATCATCCCACTGAACATAACAGGTATCATAAGCCGAAACAGAGGGTACCAGCCTTTCGCTGCCCACCGGGTTGGTCAGTACCAGGCTTTGCGGGATGACATCATACACGAGAAAATATTCCTGCGAAGGGTTTTGTGTAATGGCGGTTCCCTTAATCTTCAGGTCATAATTTCCCGCCGCGGGGTTACTGATCACGACCTGTTCAATATTGTTGATATGATCCGCCCCGCTGGTAGCGGGATTGTCCACATTGGCCGTCAGTGTATCCAGTACAGCCGGAAGAATGGTTGAACTGGAAGGATCGACCACTTCAAGATCCAGGTCATTGACCAGGGTCTGGCTGGCCATCACGGCTGCCGGCGGGTCCTGCCAGTACAGCAATACTTTCAGTTGCGCCGTATTGGCCGGAACCGCAATGGTATGGGTATTGGTAACTGTATTGGCCACCGTGGTAGTAAAGTAGCTGGTATTCTCCATCATGGCCAGGGTACGCAGGAGGTTCATCCGGCCATACCCGTATTTGTAATCGGGGCCGGCATTTCCTTTGTCATCGCCCCCGTTACAGAGCAGGGCTTTTGTCAGCCCGTTCTTCGGATTGGCTCCTGCATGCAACTGGCGGTAGCGTTGCACCAGTAAAGCCAGAGCGCCGGACACACCCGGGGCGGCCATGCTGGTTCCCGTATTATAACTGTACAAATTGCTGGTCCAGGTGGAGGCCACAAAATCCCCCTGCGACAAAATCTCCGGTTTTACTCTTCCGTCTCTTACGGGACCCCGGCTGGAAAAATTGGCAACATTACTGTTATAATAAGTCGCTCCCACGGTGATCACGTTTTTGGCGGACTGGTAGCCCCCTAATACGGTTTTAAATCCCGTGGCATAAGGGGAACAGGTATTGGCCCCGTCATTCCCTGCGGCAAACACCTGCTGCAATTCGGGCAGGTCGATCGCCTGCTGATCCAGGATGCGGGAGCTAAGGTCATACAACCCGTTATAGTTGCAATCATCTGTTACAGACCCGAAAGAATTATTGGTGATCACCATGCCATAGTCCTGGATATAGGCCGGTGCATTGGAAAAAATACCTGTAAAATACTGGGCAAGTAAAGTGGCTTTGGGGGCATACCCGGCATAGAGCTCCTGGATAATTCCTGCCCCTCCTACTGTTCCGGCCACATGGGTGGCATGGGCCCGCATTACTTCGGCCGCCCGGTTGATCAGCCGGCCGTTGAAGTCAAGGTGCGACTGTACGTCCCCGTTATCTCCAATACCCACCACCACACCCTGGCCATCCAGGTTCTTTCCGCCTGCAGCCAATGGCGCCTTTAACAGATTGGCGCGGGAGGCATACATGCTGTTATAATTCAGCGCCTGGTCGGGATGGGGCACGGCCTGTACATATTCAATAAAGGGTTGCGCGGCCAGCTCTTCCAGGCGGCTGGCTGCAATACGGAGCGCCAGTACATGGTAAAGCCGGTAATCAGTATTCAGGATATCAAAATTGTTTCGTTGCAATTCCAGTTTTACCTGTTCCAGCGAAAAAGACCGCGGGTAGCTGATCCACAGGTCCAGGGTTCCCGCCTGTTTTACGGCATGCGGGGGAAATTCACCCCGGGCCAGTTCGGGTTGCATTTTTTGCCGGGGAGCGGGAGTCAGGATGGCCCTGGCATGCAGGCGCTGCAGGCTGATTTCATTCAGTGACCCACTGATCGTTACGGTATAGGCATTATTCGGAACATAGTCGAGCAATTCAATTCCTTCCTGCAGCAATTGCTGCTTTTCAGACAGGGTGGGCAGTTGTTCAAACTGGAGGATCGCAAAGCTTTTACCGGCTGAAGGGGCAGCCCGGCTGTTGAACAACCCGATCCCTGCTTCTGTAATATTTTTGGAGGGCGTAAAGGACCCGCTTTTAAGCAGTAATGCATAACGGGAATCATCCTGCGCACGGGACGGAATGGCCATCAGCAGCCAGGCAGCTATCAAGGGAATTGGATAGAATCTCATAGTGAATATTCGTTGTACTAAAAGTAATACAAATACCCGAGAAAAGCCAATACAGGTAAGGATTCCAGCTCCGCAGTCTGAAAGCTAAACGATTGCGGCAGCAGCAGGGAAGCAATACCTGTGCATGGCTGCCAAAAATTGATGCAGGGCTTCCATCTGTTGTATATCGGTGGCCACCAGGAGAAAGAGTTTACCGGTTTGCCTGAGTTTGGCCTTATTGGTTTCTGTCTGGAGGAACTGGATCATTTTCCGGAATGTACCCGATTCAAAATAGGGTGAATCCGGGCGGTTGATAAAGAAGCAGCGCAGGGTATTTTCTTTCAGGCTCATTTTTTCAAAGCCCAGGTCCACCGCCAGTTTGCGGCATCGTACCGTGATGAAGAGATCTTCCACCTGCCGGGGAAGGGCGCCAAACCGGTCTTCGAGTTCCTGCTTCATGGCCACGAGGTCTTCTTCGGTTTCGCAATTATCGAGGCGCTGGTACAGGGATAAGCGTTCGGTGATGCTTTCCACGTATTCGTCGGGAATCAGGATCTCCAGGTCCGTATCAATCGTGCAATCCGCTACAAAATCATCCTGCCTTGCTATTTCTTCTTTAAACAGTTCTTTAAACTCGGTGCGTTTCAGTTCCCGGATGGCTTCATCGAGTATCTTCTGGTACATTTCAAAACCGATCTCGGCCATAAAACCGCTTTGTTCCCCGCCTAATAAATTTCCCGCTCCGCGGATATCAAGATCCCGCATAGCGATCTGGAACCCACTGCCCAGGTCGCTGTGCTGTTCCAGGGTCTGCAGCCTTTTCCGGGAATCGTTGGGCAAGGTACTCATGGGTGGCGCCAGCAAATAACAGAAAGCTTTTTTGTTGCTTCGTCCCACGCGGCCGCGCAGCTGGTGCAGGTCGCTCAGGCCAAACTGGTGCGCATTGTTCACGATGATGGTATTCACATTCGGAATATCCACCCCGCTTTCGACGATATTGGTGCAGACCAGCACATCATAGCGCCGGTCAATAAAATCGAGTATTTTTTCCTCCAGCTCATGCCCTTCCATCTGGCCATGGGCATAGCCGACGCTCAGGTCGGGGCAAAGCGCCTGTATAATGGCCGCCATTTCAGCCAGCCCGGCAATGCGGTTGTATATAAAAAAGACCTGCCCGCCCCTTTCTGTTTCGAAATAAATGGCTTCCCGGATAAAATCCTCATTGTACACCTGCACTTCCGTCTGGATCGGTTGCCGGTTCGGGGGCGCCGTATTCATGATGCTGAGGTCACGGGCACCCATGAGCGAAAATTGCAGGGTCCGCGGGATCGGCGTGGCGGTAAGGGTCAGGCAGTCCACGGTGGTACGGAGTGTTTTGATCTTTTCCTTATGTCCCACCCCGAATTTCTGTTCTTCATCCACGACCAGCAATCCCAGGTCCTTAAATTTCACTTCCTTGCCCAGCAGGCCATGGGTGCCGATGATGATATCGATCTTTCCTTCTTCCAGTTTCTTCAGTGTTTCTTTCCGTTCTTTCGCCGATTTGAAGCGGTTGATATAATCCACCGTCACGGGGAAATCCTTCAGTCGGTCTTTGAATGTTTTGAAATGCTGAAAGGCCAGGATCGTGGTGGGCACGAGTACGGCGGCCTGCTTGCCGTCCACGCAGGTTTTGAAAGCGGCCCGGACCGCCACTTCGGTTTTTCCAAATCCCACATCCCCGCACACCAGGCGGTCCATCGGGGAAGGGGATTCCATATCCTTCTTTACATCCGCAGAGGCCTTGCTCTGATCTGGCGTATCCTCATAGATAAAGGAAGCTTCCAGTTCCGTCTGCATATAATTATCCGGGGTATGGGCAAAACCCTGCTGGGCTTTCCGCTTCGCATAGAGTTTGATCAGGTCAAAAGCAATTTCCTTGACCTTTGTCTTGGTTTTTTCCTTGAGCCGGTTCCAGGCATCGCTGCCCAGTTTATTCACTTTCGGCACACTGCCTTCCTTGCCGGTATACTTGGCAATTTTGTGCAGGCTGTTGATATTGACGTAGAGAATATCCGTATCCTTATAGATCAGGCGCACGGCTTCCTGTACCCGGCCGTTCACTTCCAGCTTTTGCAAACCGCTGAAGATGCCAACCCCGTGATCGATATGGGTGACAAAATCGCCCGGCTGCAGTTCGCGGAGGGTGCGGAGGGTTAAGGCCTTGCTTTTATTGTACGCCTGTTTGACCTTATACTTGTGATAGCGCTGAAAAACCTGGTGGTCGGTATAGCAAACCAGCTGCAGGTCTTCATCCACGAATCCTTCGTGTATGGAAGTGGCAACGGGATTGAATACGAAGTCCGATTTCAGGTCATCAAAAATGCTCTGTAACCGTTCCAGCTGCTTCGGGTTCTCGGAAAAAATACAGCATTCGAATTTTTGGGCTTCCCAGTTTTTGAGATCCCGCAATAAAAGATCAAACTGGCGGTTAAAAGCGGGTTGTTCCCGGGTGGAGTGATGAAGGGTGAAGGGCGAATAGTGAGGAGGGAATGTATCCGCATGACCAAAACCCACAAGGTGCCGCAGGCCGATCTTATCTTCAAATTCCCCGGCTGTTATAAAATCATCCATCCCCACACGCTTCCGCTCCAGTCTATCTTCCGGATCTTCCCGGTGTTTTGTTTTAAGGGGTTGTGCTGCCAGGTCCGCCTGCAGGCGCAGGAAAGCTTCCAGTTCTTCCGTGCTGTCCGCAATATGTTCTTTGCAGAGAGCGTAATCCTGTATCCAGGTGACGGTATTCCCCGGGAGAAAATCAAAGAGGGAGATCCGTTCTTCGTTTTCAAACCGGGTATCCACATTGGGGATAATGGTGACCTGCAATAATTTCCGTTCGCTCAGCTGGGTCTCGGGGTCCACGATACGGATGGAATCCACTTCATGGCCAAACAACTCCACCCGGTAAGGCTTTTCATTGCCGAATGAATAGATATCGAGGATCCCTCCGCGGATGGCAAACTGGCCCGGCTCGTATACAAAATCAGTTCGTTCAAATCCGTAGTCGCCCAGTTTGAGCAGGAGTTGACCTGTATCAAGCGTATCCCCCGTCCGGATATGAATCAGGTTGGAAGAAAGGGTATCCGGGAGCACTACTTTCTCAAAAAGGGCTTCCGGGTAGGTCACGATTACTTTCCGGTTCCCCCCGGCCGCGATCTTTGTCAGGGCTTCGGTCCGCAGCATCACATGGGAGGAATTCAGCAGCTGGTAGTTCTTCCGGTTTTTAAAGGAAGAAGGGAAATAAAAAATATCTAGGGCTTCTGTCAGGTTCTCCAGCGTGTTATGAAAATAAGCGGCTTCTTCCCCGTCATTGAGTATGATCAGGTGATTGAGCTGTGATAAGGAGGGATGGGTAAAGGCTGCGGCCACCACGAACTGGGAAGCGCTTCCTCTTAAATTTTCCAGGTATATTTTTTCGGGTTGGGCAAAAGAGAGCCTGTCCGCCAGTTGAAAAAGGCGGGGGGTGTGGTGATACCGTTCCAGCAAATCCTGAACACGCATGAGCCCTGCAAAGATAACCTAAACAACAGAAAGCAAAGAATTTCCGGTTTCAGCAACGATTGCATGGTTATTGGTTTTACCTTTAGCCCCGTTTACAAACCAGCTAAGCATGGCAATACAACCCTGGCGCAAAGGCCTCGTTATTAAGATTGATGATCACACCCATAATACCCGGCGGTTCTGGGTACAGGTTCCGGAACTGGAGCAATTTGATTTCGCCCCGGGCCAGTTTGTGACCCTGGATCTGCCCATCCACGAAAAGCCGAATAAAAGATGGCGCAGTTATTCTATCGCGTCCTGGCCCGATGGCACGAATGTATTTGAATTATTGATCGTACAGGCCGAAGGCGGAGTGGGCACCGCGTATCTTTTTAATGAAATAAAAGTGGGCAGTGAACTGGTATTCCGCGGCGCCCAGGGTGTGTTTACCCTGCCGGAAAAGCTGGACAGGGATTTATTCCTGGTCTGTACCGGGACCGGCATCGCTCCTTTCCGGAGTATGGTTAACTATATCCACCTGCACAAAATACCCTTCCGGAAAATCCATATGGTATTCGGCTGCCGCAACAAGGCCGACCTGCTGTATTATGACGAACTGAGTGAACTGGAAATGAAGATGCCTGGTTTTCATTATCATCCCACTTTATCCCGCGAACACTGGGAGGGACATAATGGGTATGTGCATGCGGTTTACCAGGCGCTCTGCGGGGGTAAGCAGGAAGCGTATTTCTTTCTCTGCGGCTGGAAGCACATGATCGATGAGGCCAAAAAGACGATCCTGGAGATGGGATATGATAAAAAAGCTATTCACCAGGAATTATACGGATGATTTTCATTCGGGAACAACCGGAATTTCAGCTGATATTCCGCAAGGATTACGTTGATAACTGTCATGTTCCGTTTTAACGCATAGTTCCTATATTCGTGCAAATCAATCTGCGTATGGGAGCGTCATCGCTTATTGTACTGGTTATTGCCGCTGTTGCCTTCTCGGGCATCGCGATCCTTCTTTCGAGGTTTGTACTGAAAGCCACCACCAATAAACAAAAGGGGGAACCGTATGAGTGCGGTATTCCCACGAAGGGAAAGACCTGGATTCAGCTGAATGTGGGCTATTACCTGTTTGCCCTGATCTTCCTGATCTTTGACGTGGAACTGGTATTCTTATATCCCTGGGCCGTGGTGGCCAAGAGCATGGGCTGGGTCGCCCTGGTTGAAATCGTCATTTTCTTTTTCATCCTTTTCACCGGGTTCTTATATGCCCACCGGAAAGGCGCCCTGAAGTGGATATAATATTATATGATACAACAATGACTGTGAAACAACATACCGCCAACGATTTTCCCGGGCAGATACAGGAGACCGAGGGAGGTGGGATTGTCCTGAGTAAACTGGATGATATCATTAACTGGGCCCGGTCCAATTCCCTCTGGCCGCTGACCTTCGCCACCAGTTGCTGCGGCATTGAATACATGGCCGTAGCCGGGGCTAAATATGATTTTTCCCGTTTTGGTTTTGAAGTGGCCCGTGCCACACCCCGCCAGGCCGATGTGATCATCATTGCCGGTACCATTGTGAACAAGATGGCCCCGGTCTTAAAAAGACTGTATGACCAGATGGCCGATCCCAAATACGTGATCGCCATGGGGGCCTGCGCTATCAGCGGCGGCCCTTTCTTTTATAATACCTATTCCGTAGTGAAAGGCGCGGATCACGTGATCCCCGTGGATGTGTATGTGGCCGGTTGCCCGCCCAGGCCGGAAGCCCTGCTGCATGCCCTGATTTCCCTGCAGGAAAAAATTAAAGCGGGCCTGACCCGTGAACAAATCAGAACAGCCCCACCCCTGAAAGGGGAATAAACCGGGATGGCAAAACAAAGAACCGATCCATGACGAATGAAGAATTAAAAATAAAGATCACGGAGTTGTTACCTGCCGCTTCCTTTGAAGAGGGGGGTGAGTGGCTGACTATTTCAATTGAGCCGGGCGACTGGTTATCGCTGGCGCAGCAGCTCCGGAAGGACGAAGCTTTATTCTTTGATTATCTTTTCTGCCTGACCTGCGTCGACTGGAAGACCCACCTGTCCATGGTGTATCATCTTTCTTCCACGCAATACCGGCATACGATCGTTGTAAAGGCCAAACTGGACCGGAACAAACCGGAGATTGAAACCGTATCGCAGATCTGGCGGACCGCTGAATTTCACGAGCGGGAAGTGTATGAAATGTTCGGCGTGAATTTCCGGAACCATCCCGACCTGCGCTTACTGATCTTACCCGACGGATGGGAAGGAAAAAATCCTTTACGGAAAGATTTTGAAGACCCGGTTAATATGATCCGCTTATAAAAAGTGTAAACCAGATTCGAAAAAAGGAATGTACAGGCAAACCGAAATAATAAAAGAAGCCGTTCCGGGCAGTAACGGGGAGACCGGTGAGTTTACCATCAATGTGGGGCCCCAGCACCCGGCCACGCACGGTGTATTGCACCTCGTGATCACCCTGAGCGGAGAAACTATCAAAAAAGTGGAACCGCACCTGGGTTATATCCACCGTTCTATTGAGAAAATGTGTGAGAGCCTGACCTACCGGCAATTCATTTACGTGACCAGCCGGATGGATTACCTGTCTTCCCATATTAACAATCATGCCTGTGCGCTTTGCGTGGAGAAGGGCATGCAAATTGAAGTTCCCCCGCGGGCCCGGGTGATCCGGGTATTGATGGATGAGCTCACCCGGATCGCCTCCCATGAACTGTGGTGGGGCGCTATGGCTATGGACCTGGGTGCTTTTACCCCGTTTTTCCATGCCTTCCGCGAAAGGGAAAGCATCAATGATATCATGGAAGAAACCTGCGGGGCCCGGCTGACCATGAACTATATGGTACCCGGCGGGGTGATGCAGGATATCCATCCCAATTTCCAGAAAAGAGTAAAAGAATTTATCCGGTTATACAAACGCAAGATCGATGAGTACGATGAACTGGTGACCGGCAATATCATTTTCCAGAACCGGATGAAGGGGGTTGGTGTGCTGACCCCGGAAGATGCGGTATCGTATGGCTGCAGTGGCCCGGTGACAAGAGGAAGCGGGGTGAGTTCGGATATCCGCAAACTCTACCCGTACGAGATCTATGACAAACTGGAATTCGATGAAGTGCTGGAGACCGGTGGTGATTCCTTTGCCCGTTACCTGGTACGTATCCGTGAAATGCAGCAATCCATCCGTATCATTGAACAACTGATCGACCAGATCCCGGAAGGTGATTTCCAGGCCAAGACCAAGGCCGTGCTGAAATTACCCAAGGGAGAATTTTATACCCGCGTGGAAACCGCCCGTGGCGAACTGGGTGTTTATATTGTAAGCGAAGGCGGCACCACTCCCTACCGGATCAAATTCCGTTCACCGGGATTTTCGAATCTGTCGGTGCTGGATCATATTGCCCGCGGCAGCAAGATCGGTGACCTGGTGGCGATGATGGGAACACTGGACCTGGTAATCCCTGATATAGACAGATAAGCACTGATCCCCTGGTGGAAACAGGCATACTGTTGTTGAAGGAATGATTGTCACGACCCGGTCAGAAGAAAATAAATTAACAGCCGGTACCGGCTAACCCCAAAATGTACCGGCCGATCATACTAACCTGAACAAAGCAGCATGTGGAGTCTCTCACATATCGCGAATGAAATCCATACCTGGTTGAGCAATACCTTCAACCCTACCTGGACCCAGATCATTGAGATGGTACTGGCCGGTGTGGCGGTGATCGGTTTATTTGCCGCACTGGGCCTGGTACTCGTATTGATGGAAAGAAGAGTGGCCGCCTGGATCCAGATCCGGCTGGGCCCGAACCGGGTGGGTCCCTTTGGTTTGCTGCAATCCATGGCCGATACCCTGAAATTAATTGTAAAGGAAGGACTGACACCGGATGGCGCGGATAAAGTGATGTTCAATGTCGCGCCCTTTATCGCCATGATTGTGGCCATGCTGCTGATGGCGCCGATCGCTTTTGCCAAAGATTTCCAGTTGTGGGACCTCAATATCGGCGTCCTGTTTGTTACGGCCATTTCCTCTATCATGGTCATCAGTATCCTCATGGCCGGCTGGTCCAGCAACAATAAATATTCCCTGATGGGCGCTATGCGCAGCGGGGCACAGATCGTGAGTTATGAACTGAGCGCCGGTTTATCGATTATGACCATTGTGGTGCTGACCGGCAGCCTGCAGGTATCCGATATCATCCATTCCCAGGCCAATGGCTGGTGGATCTTTAAAGGGCATGTGCCCGTGTGGATCGCTTTCATCACTTTTATTATTGCAGTAACAGCAGAAACCAACCGGGCGCCCTTTGACCTGGCAGAGGCCGAATCTGAACTGACCGCGGGATTCCATACCGAATATTCCGGGATGAAGTTTGCCCTGTTCTTCCTGGCCGAATATATCAATGTGTTTATTGTTTGTGCGATTGGCGCCACATTATTCCTGGGCGGATGGATGCCCCTGCATTTTGGCAGTGGCAATGCATTTAACCATGCCATGGATTATATCCCATCCAGTATCTGGTTCTTTGGAAAAACATTTTTGCTGATCTTCCTGATCATGTGGTTCCGGTGGACCTTCCCGCGTTTGCGGATCGACCAGTTGCTGAACCTGGAGTGGAAATACCTGCTGCCGATCAGTATGGTCAATTTATTAGTGACAACGGCGATGGCGATATTGGGATGGCATTTTTGAGGGGTGAACCTGCCTGCCGGCAGGCAGGTGGTGAATGGGGGCGTGATATTGGAAGGGGACTGTTGATAGGAGTTTGTAGTTTGTAGTTAGTAGTTTGTAGCCTGCCTTCTCGCCTCGCTGCGAAGCGGGCCGGACAGGCAGAATCACCTGTTACTGGCAAACCATTGAATAAAACAGACAATGTTTATAGTTAAATATATAAAAGATGTTTGGGGCGCGATAGCCTCGCTGGCAACCGGTATGAAGCGGACCCTGTATTATTTCACCCATCACAAGGAGATCATTACCCAGGAATACCCGGATAACCGGGACAGCCTGGTGATGGCGGAGCGCTTCAAGGGCGAAGTGGTGATGCCGCATGACGAGAAGAACGAACACCGCTGCACCGGCTGCACGGCCTGCGAACTGGCCTGTCCCAACGGCACGATCAAAGTGATCACGAAGTTTGACATCAGCCCGGAAGGAAAGAAAAAGAAAGCGATCGATAAACTGGTCTACCACCTCGAACTCTGCACCATGTGCAATCTCTGCGTGGAAGCCTGCCCCTCCGATGCGATCAAGATGGCGCAGACCTTTGAACACAGTGTATACGACCGGAAGCAACTGACAAAAATTTTAAATCACCCCGGCTCTAAAATCATGGAAGGCGTAGAATGATGAACGGATCCACCATACTCTTTTACCTGCTGGCAGCTTTAACAGTAAGCTGTGGGGTATTATCCATTTCCACCCGGCATATCTTCCGGGCGGCCATTTATTTATTATTTTCTCTCATCGGCGTCGCCGGGCTTTATTTCTGGTTAGCCTATGAATTCATTGCCGCGGTGCAGATCGTGGTTTATGTGGGCGGGATCGTGGTGCTGATCATCTTCTCGATCTTCCTGACCCAGCAGGCCGGGGAAAAATTACCCAGGCAACGGCTGGACCGGAAAATATGGGCCACCCTGGCAACTTTTTGCGGCTTTGCCCTGACCCTGTTGCAGGTCTGGCAACATGAATTTCCGCCGGTGATTCCCCAGGCCCCGGTCACCGTAAGGGGTATTGGTGAAAAAATGATGAGTACGGAAGCCGGCGGGTACGCCCTGCCCTTCGAGATCATCTCCATGCTCTTACTGGCCGCCATGGTGGGCTGTATCGTGATTGCCTTACGCAGTAAACCCGAAACAAAATGATGGAACCCGGACTATACCATATCCTGTTTATCAGTACGGCCCTGTTCTTCACCGGGGTGCTGGGATTCTTAACCCGGCGCAACCTCATCACGATGCTGATGAGCATTGAACTGATCCTGAACAGTGTGAACCTGAATTTTATTGCTTTCAACAAATATATCTGGCCCGGCAGGATGGACGGCCTGTTCTTTACCCTTTTCATCATTGCCATTGCCGCCGCAGAAGCAGCCGTGGCGATTGCGATCATTATCAACCTGTACCGCAGCAGCCAGTCCATTGATGTGAATAATGCAGAAGATTTAAAGTATTAAACGACTATGCCGAACGCAACCAACATAGCACTGATCCCGCTTCTTCCATTGGCCGGTTTTATACTACTGGGCCTGTTTGGCAGGAAATATATTAAGAATGGGGCCGGC
Source organism: Sphingobacteriales bacterium (assembly GCA_016219985.1). GTDB lineage: Bacteria > Bacteroidota > Bacteroidia > Chitinophagales > Chitinophagaceae > JJ008. Next base: position 530,199 of record JACRJO010000032.1, read on the forward strand.
CTGATCGGGACCGCCCTGTTGCTGGGTTCCGCCCTCCTGGCCCTGTACACTGCTTATGACTATTTCTTTGTCTATGGAAAAGTGGATGGCGTTTACCAGCAATTTGTCCCCTTAAAGATCACCTGGCTGGCATTCAGCAAGGAATTGTCCATTGATATGGGACTGGTGATCGACCCCATTTCCGTCATGATGCTGCTGGTAGTGACCTTTGTTTCCCTGATGGTGCATATCTACAGCCTGGGCTATATGAAAGGGGAAGAGCGTTTTCCCACCTATTATGCATTCCTGGGCCTGTTCACTTTTTCCATGCTGGGACTCGTTCTGGCCAGCAATATCTTCCAGATGTATATCTTCTGGGAACTGGTGGGGGTTTCTTCCTTCCTGCTGATCGGTTTTTATTATGACAAACCCAGCGCAGTGGCGGCCAGTAAAAAAGCGTTTATTGTTACCCGTTTTGCTGACCTTGGGTTCCTGGTCGGCATTTTAATACTCTCTTATTTCTCCGGCAGCTTTGATTTTCAGACCCTGATTGCGCGGCTGACTTCACCGGAATCCAATGAAGTTAAGAATGCCGTGGCTTCCACCTTCCTCGGTGCTTCTGCCCTGACCTGGGGCGCTGCCCTCATTTTTATCGGCGGCGCCGGTAAGAGCGCCATGTTCCCGCTGCATATCTGGCTGCCCGATGCGATGGAAGGCCCCACGCCTGTTTCCGCTTTGATCCATGCCGCCACGATGGTGGTGGCTGGTGTTTATTTAGTGGCCCGGCTGTTCCCGGTATTTTCGGTCACCACGCCCGCTGTCCTCGAAATCATTGGCTGGGTGGGTGCGGTCTCCGCGATCATTGCAGCAGTCATCGCCTGCACACAAACCGATATCAAACGGGTGCTCGCCTATTCCACCATGTCGCAGATCGGGTATATGATGTTTGCGTTAGGTGTATCCAGCTACGGCGGGGAAGCGGGACTGGGTTATACCGCTTCGATGTTCCATTTGTTTACCCACGCCATGTTCAAAGCCCTGCTTTTCCTTGGGGCCGGCGCCGTGATCCATTATGTGCACAGTAATGAGATGAAAGATATGGGGGGGCTGCGAAAAAAATTACCCATTACCCACTTCACATTCCTGGTTGCCTGCCTGGCCATTGCCGGTGTGCCGCCCTTTGCCGGTTTCTTCAGCAAGGAGGAAATCCTGCTGGCTGCTTATAATAGTAATACCGCTATCTACTGGATTGCATTGATCACTTCAGGACTGACCGCCTTTTATATGTTCCGTTTATATTTCACTATATTCTGGAACAAAGCGCAGGGTGAACATTCCGCCGCGGCGAACAAGCATGGGGAAGGCGGCCTCGTCATGATGCTACCCCTCGTCTTATTAGCTGTGGGTGCAGCCGGCGCCGGGTTTATTCCCTTTGGTGAATTCGTGAGCACCGATGGCAAAGCGCTGGAATCACATTTTCATTTATCCTTCTCGCTTGCCCCGGTAGCCCTGGGATTAGCCGGTATCCTGGCCGCCTTATGGATGTATGCCAAAGCCAATGACAAACCGGCCAGGCTGGCCGCTTCCCTGGGGGGATTGTACAAAGCAGCTTATCATAAGTTTTATATAGACGAACTGTACCTGTTTATAACAAAGAAAGTATTGTTCAACCTGGTGGGCCGTCCGGCTGCCTGGTTCGACCGGAATATTGTGGACGGGCTGATGAACCTGACCGGCAATAGCACGGTACTGGTTTCGGAAGGCATTAAAAAATTCCAGTCGGGAAAAGTACAGCAGTATGCCATCTTCTTTTTGGGAGCGGTGGTGCTGCTGGCTGTATTGTTTATTTATGTTTGGAGATAGGATATACAGATAAATAAGAACTGATGAACCTTTTAGTACTCATAGGAGCGCCCCTGCTTACGGCCCTGGCCGTTTTAGTGGCCCGCAATAAGCAGCAGGTGAAATGGATTTCACTGGCCGGTTCCTTCCTGCAACTGGGACTGGCCATCGCCCTGTTGCTGGCATTCCGCCAGGAAAGAGCGGCCAATAATACCGCGCAAATGCTGTTTGAACAGCAATACAAACTCTTTCAAAGCCTGCATATCAGCTTTCACTTTGGCGTGGACGGTATTTCCGTGGCCATGATCCTGCTTACCAGTTTTGTGGTGGTGGCCGGCGTACTGGTATCCTGGAATGTTGAGAAAATGACGAAGGAGTTTTATTTCCTGCTTCTTTTGCTGGGCCTGGGCGCCTATGGCTTCTTTATCTCTCTTGATCTTTTTATCCTGTTCTTCTTCCTCGAAATATCCGTGATACCCAAGTACCTGCTGATCGGTATCTGGGGCAGCGGGAAAAAAGAGTATAGCGCCAATAAACTCGCCCTGATGCTGATGGGCGGTTCGGCCCTGATCCTGGTGGGTATGCTGGGCTTGTATTTCACAGCCGGTAACAGTTTCGATATAATGACGTTGTCCAAAGCAACGATTACCCCGGAAACACAGCATATTCTTTTCCCCCTGTTGTTTGTGGGCTTTGGTGTATTCACCGCTTTGTTCCCCCTGCATACCTGGGTGCCCGATGGTCACTCCTCCGCCCCCACGGCCGGTTCGATGTTCCTGGCCGGTATTTCGATGAAACTCGGCGGATATGGTTGTTTAAGAGTGGCTACCTATTTATTACCCGAAGGGGCTAAGGAATATGCCACTATCATTATTGTGCTTTCCGCCATCGCGATCTTATACGGCGCCTTCGCCACCATGATGCAGAAGGATCTGAAATATATCAACGCGTATTCTTCCGTAAGTCACGTGGGATTCAGTTTGCTTGGTATCGGTATGCTGACACAGACAGCGATCACCGGGGCCCTGATGCAGATGGTATCACACGGTGTGATGACGGCCCTTTTCTTCGCCGTGATCGGCATGATCTATGACCGGACCCATACCCGTATGGTGGCTGACATGGGCGGCCTGATGAAACAAATGCCCTTTATCAGTACGGTTTTCTTTATTGTGGGACTTTGCTCCCTGGGTTTACCGGGGTTGAGTGGTTTTGTGGCCGAGATGACGGTATTCGTGGGCTCCTGGCAAAACGCGGATGCCTTCCACCGGGTTGCCACCCTGGCCGCGGCCATGTCCATTGTGGTAACCGCCGTATATATTTTACGGGCCATCGGCAGAACGGTGATGGGGCCCAATACGAATGAGGCGCATCTTGTATTGAAAGATGCCAACTGGAATGAAAAACTGGCGGCGATCCTGCTGGTGGCGGGTATCCTGGCCATTGGCATCGCACCCGGCTGGCTGAATGACCTGTTAAGGCCCGCGGCGGAAGTAATCATGAACAGAATTACCGGACAATAAAATAGGCTGGAATGAATGAATTGCTCACATTGATGAAAAGTGAACTGGTGCTGACCGGCATCATCTTCCTTTTGCTCTTTATCAAGATCGGTAAGGGGATGAAAAATGAAACCCTGCTCCCCCTCGTACAGGTATTATTACTGGTCAACTTTATTTTCGGATTCGTTCTCAATAAGGAAGGCCGGCTCTTTGGCGATATGTTTTATACCACATCACTGATCGCTTTCCAGAAAAATATCCTGAACCTGGGCGTTTACCTGATCTCCCTGCTTTGTACCGACTGGCTGAAGAAGACCCCGCACCTGCCGGAGTTTTTCCTGCTCCTGCTTTCCGCCCTGCTGGGTATGTTCTTTATGATCTCCAGCGCCAACCTGCTGATCTTTTACCTGTCGCTGGAGCTGGCTTCCATCCCGGTGGCCGCCATGGCAAATTTTGACCTGGATAAAAAACGGTCTGCAGAAGGCGCCATGAAGATGATCTTATCCTCCGCCTTCTCTTCCGGTATCCTGCTTTTTGGTATCTCCCTGGTCTATGGCAGTACGGGGACGATCAGCCTCCCCGAAATAGCCGGGCGCCTGGACGGGTCTACCCTGCAGGTACTGGCCTTTATATTTTTCTTTGCCGCTTTTGCATTCAAACTTTCCATCGTGCCTTTCCATTTATGGACCGCCGATGTGTACGAGGGATCTCCCATTGCCACCACCGCCTTTCTTTCTGTTATATCCAAGGGATCGGTGGCTTTTATATTCATGACCATGCTGTACCGCGTATTCCAGCCCCTGCTGGACACCTGGTATCCTATGCTGGTGATCTTATCCATTGCCACCATGGTCATTGGGAATCTCTTTGCGCTCCGCCAGCAGAATATCAAGCGCTTCCTGGCTTTTTCCTCCATTGCGCAGGTCGGTTTTATTTTAGTGGCGGTCAGCAGCAATGACCATATGGGCAGTACGGCTGTGATCTATTTCGTGCTGGTATATATCTTTTCCAACCTGGCTGCCTTCGGCGTGGCTTCGGTCATTGCAGAACAAACCGGTAAGGAACGGATCGACGATTTTAAGGGATTCTATAAAACCAATCCCTTCCTCAGCTGGATACTGGCCCTGGCTTTGTTTTCCCTGGCCGGGGTACCGCCTACCGCGGGCTTCTTTGGTAAATTATTCCTGCTCACAGCCGGCGGGGCAAGAGCCGCTTATTGGTTTATCACGGTGGCCGCACTGAACATGATTATTTCCCTGTATTATTACCTGCGTGTGGTAAGGGCTATGTTTATGGATAAAAATGATACCCCCATTGAGCCCCTGAAGATCAGCGCCCCGGTAAGACTCGGGATGATCATCTGTGGGGCGGGTATCATCCTGACCGGGTTGTTAAGCTGGATCTACGATTACATTCATTCATTATAAGTAAGGGGCTATGGCGATCAATAAAAATCATGAATTTGAAGAACTCGATGGCGTTAAATGCGGCATCGTGGAAAAGAATGTAAGTCCGGAAAGACTCGCTTTCCTGAAACCCTTGCTGGAATACAACGGGTTTACGGTGGTGGCCGTTCCCAGCCCGGCGCCCAAGGCAGCACCTGTGCCCAGGCCTGCTGAAGGAGAGGAAGCTGCCCCGGTTCCTGTGACCCCGACCCCGCCCGAAACCTACACCGTTGGCGTAACCGATTATACCTTTAATACGATCAATGCGCTTTACGGAAGACTGCTCAAAACAAAAGGGGGCCATACCGTAACCCCCGCCTACTGGCAGCAGAAGGAGTCAGAGAGCCACGATGAGATCCCCTACTACGAGCATCCATAATAAATGCAGATACCAGTTTATCATTGATTTAGCCCGGAAAACCCGGGCTTTCTTCATGTTATTCACTGACCAGAATCAGGATTTCCGCTGACCTGTGTTTCCGCTTGCAGACCGGTTAAGCTTTAACTATGCAGAGCATTAAAAGCTTATTAAATTATGGCAACAAAAACAAAAACCGGAAAGTATGTGTACTTCTTCGGCGGCGGCAAGGCCGACGGAAACGAATCAATGAAAAACCTGCTGGGTGGCAAGGGTGCGAACCTGGCTGAAATGGCAGGTCATCCCAAACTGAAATTACCGGTACCCCCGGGTTTCACCGTTACCACTGAAGTCTGTACGTATTATTATGCGAATAAGAAAACCTATCCCAAATCCCTGAACGCACAGGTAAAAGAGTCCCTCGAACGAATGGAAAAACTCACCGGCAAGAAATTTGGTGATGAGAAAAATCCCCTCCTGCTTTCTGTCCGCTCCGGCGCCCGCAAGAGCATGCCCGGCATGATGGAAACCGTACTCAACGTGGGGCTGAACGAAAACACGATCAAGGGAGTGATCGCCCAGAGTGGCGATCCCCGTTTTGCCTATGACGCATACCGCCGCCTGATCATGATGTATGCCGATGTGGTAATGGAAAAAGCCGCCGGTATCGAGCCGAAAGGGGGCAAGGGGATCCGTAAAGTCCTGGATGAAAAACTGGAACATATCAAACATACAAAGGGATATGCCAGTGATACAGACCTGACCGCTGAGGAGCTGAAAGAACTGGTGAAGGATTACAAAAAGACGGTGAAAAAAGTACTGGGCAAGGAATTCCCCGATGACCCGTATGAGCAAATGTGGGGTGGTATCGGCGCCGTATTCGCCAGCTGGAACGGGAAACGCGCCATTGAATACCGCCGCATAGAAAAAATACCGCATGAATGGGGGACTGCCGTAAATGTGCAGGCCATGGTATTTGGCAATATGGGCAATGACAGTTGTACCGGCGTGGCTTTTACCCGGAATCCCGGCAGTGGTGAAAATAAATTCTATGGCGAATACCTGGTAAATGCGCAGGGAGAAGACGTGGTGGCCGGTATCCGGACTCCTGCTCCCGTGAATGAATACTCGAAAAATGCCCAGAGTGAGCACTTTACCGCATTGGAAAAACTGATGCCGGTACAGTACAAGGAACTGTTCAATATCCAGCGTAAACTGGAAAAACACTACCACGACATGCAGGACATTGAGTTTACCATTGAAAAAGGAAAACTCTATATGCTGCAGTGCCGCGTGGGTAAACGCAATGGTGTGGCCGCCGTCCGGATGGCTACCGAGATGTATAAAGAAAAACTGATCGATGCGAAAACGGCGATCATGCGGGTAGGGCCCAACCAGCTGGTGGAATTATTACTGCCGATGCTGGATCCCAAAGCAGAGCTGACCGCTCCTGTTATTGCCAAGGGGTTGCCGGCTGGTCCTGGTGGCGCCAAAGGCCGTGTGGTCTTCTCTTCCGCAGAAGCAGTGGAATGGGCCTCCCGCGGTGAGAAAGTGATCCTGGTAAGGGAAGAAACCTCTCCCGAAGATGTGGACGGTATGCACAAAGCACAGGCCATCCTCACCACCAAGGGAGGTATGACTTCTCACGCCGCCCTCGTAGCCCGTGGCTGGGGGAAATGCTGTATCGTGGGTTGCGGTGATATTGAGATACACACCGATGCCAAAAACTTTCACGCAAAGAACGGCGTGGTGATCAAAGAAGGTGACTGGATCAGCTTAAACGGAACCAAGGGGCTCGTATATGAAGGAAGCATGGCGCTGGTGGATATTGATATTGATAAGAACCAGTCTTACAAAGACCTGATGAAGCTGGTGGATAAGATCAAACAGATCGGGGTAAGGGCCAATGCGGAGACACCGCTTGATGCCACCCATGCCGTGAAGTTCGGCGCCGAAGGAATCGGCTTATTCCGTACCGAGCACATGTTCTACGGGGAAGGCAGCGAAGAACCCCTGTTCCAGCTGCGTAAAATGATCGTAAGCAAGACTGAAAAAGAAAGAAGGGAAGCCCTGAATGGCCTGTTTAAATATGTGAAAAAGGATGTGAAAGACACCCTGGGCGTGATGAACGGGTATCCTGTCACCATCCGCCTGCTCGATCCCCCGCTGCATGAATTTGTTCCCCATGATAAGGAAAAACTGAAACAACTCAGCAAGGAACTCGGCATCAGCATGGGTATGCTGAACAGGAGGGTGCTGGCCTTACACGAAAACAACCCGATGCTGGGACACCGCGGGGTACGGCTGGGTATCAGTTATCCCGAGATCACGGAAATGCAGGTACGCGCCATTTTTGAAGCAACGGCCGAACTCCTCAAAGCAGGTAAGAAAGCCTTCCCGGAGATCATGGTGCCCGTTACCGTTATTGCCAATGAGCTGCGTCACCAGAAAGAGATCGTGGACCAGGTGTATAAGGAAGTATGCGAGAAATTCGGTATGAAGAAGATCCCTTATCTCTATGGCACGATGATCGAAACACCAAGGGCCGCCCTCCGCGCTGAATATATGGCCAATGTAGCCGATTTCTTCAGCTTTGGGACTAATGACCTCACCCAGATGAGTTTTGGGTTCAGCCGCGATGATATCGGTGGTTTCTTACCCAAATACCTCGACCTGAAGATCCTCCCCGATGATCCTTTCCAGACCATTGACCAGGAAGGTATCGGTCAGTTGATCAAGGCCGGTACGGAAAGAGGCCGTATCACCAAGCCGCACCTGAAGGTGGGTATCTGCGGAGAACACGGTGGTGATCCCGAAAGCGTGAAGTTCTGTCACCGTATCGGTATGAACTATGTGAGCTGTTCTCCCTTCCGGGTACCGATCGCCCGTCTCGCAGCAGCGCAAGCGGCGATTGAAAGTCCGAAAAAGAAGAAAAAATAATTTTTCTCTTCCGCTATAATCCGATAGAAACGAGCCTGTCCATTCCTGGATAGGCTCGTTCGCTAATTAGGAATAATACTTATATTTACTACAAAATTGATTTACCAAATGATAATAAGCAAGATCAAATTAATAAATTGGAAAAACTTCCAACAAGTTGATGTAAACTTAAAAAGTAGAGCATTTGTAGTAGGTGCTAACGCATCTGGAAAATCAAATTTTCTTGACGCAATTAGATTCATGAGAGACATAGTAAAACAAGCTGGTGGGCTACAATTTGCAGTTGAACAACGTGGTGGTGTTTCAAAAATCAGATGTCTCGCTGCGCGACAAATTTCATATGTTGGAATCGAAATCCACTTATCAGAAGATGAGAAATCAGTTAAGCCAATATGGAAGTATTCTCTCGCTTTTAAACATTCCGGGGGAGGCATTTTTGCTAAGCAAGCTACAATTGTGTATGAAAATGTTCTTGATATAAACGGCAAATCAATTTTAAATAGAAGCGAAGATGATCAACAAACCGAAGATTCTGAAACACTTAAATTCACATTTTTAGAGCAACCGAATTCAAATAAAAGATTCAGAGATATCTATCACTTTTTTCAAGAAATCCAATATCTACACATTGTACCTCAATTAATACGAGACTCTGACTCTTATATGTTAGCAACAAATAAAGAAGATTTTTATGGAAGAAACCTCTTAGAGAGGATGGATAAAACTAACATTAAAACAAGAGACTCCTTTTTAAAAAGAATTAATGAAGTACTTCAGTTAGCTGTTCCTCAATTAAAAAATATTGAATTTAAAAAAGACAAAAGTGGCATACCACATTTAGAAGCAACATACGAACATTGGAGAGCCAAAGGTGCTAAGCAACAGGAGTCACAATTCTCTGACGGAACATTGCGTTTGATCGGATTTATGTGGGCACTTCTAGATGGCCAAGAAACTATTTTACTAGAAGAGCCTGAGCTTTATCTACACTCTGCAATTGTACAGCAACTACCGGAATTTATTTATAAGCTTCAGAGAAGAAAAGGGCGAATTCGTCAGGTTATTATATCAACGCACAGCTACGACATTTTGAACAGTCCAGGAATAGGAGGAAATGAAACAATTGTTCTTTCTCCAACTAAGGAAGGCACACGCATAGACACTGCCATAGAAATGAATGATGTTAAAGATTATTTAGAAGCTGGCTTATCAATCGCCGAGGCCGTAATCCCCAAAGTCGCCCCCAAAAACATCCAACAAATCCTTCAACTAAAAGATCGAGATTAAATGAAAATTGACATCGCAGGAGAAGACCCAGTTACGCAAGCAGTCATTGAAAGGCTATTAACTGAATACAGAGATGACCTAACAATAAACAATAAATTTCCAGTACGAGGTGGGCAAATTAAAATTTTTGCGCCGAAATACAACAAACTTAAAAGCCCAATTTTTCTATTGACTGACCTTGATGGCTATAATTGTCCACCAGAATTGATTAGGGATTGGTTTGGTAGTACACAAATTAGTGATGACTTATTATTTAGAATTGCCCAAGACGAAGCAGAATCTTGGTTGATGTCTGACATTGAAGGTTTTGCAAAGTGGTTAGAAATTGACACTAATCTTATCCCCAAAACAAAAATGATTGATAAAAAGAAAGGGATTTTTGAGATTAGATTTCCATATAAGCCAAGCCTTTTTTTAATGAATAAACTAGCAATAAATTCAAGAAATAAAGATTTAAAAGACGCTCTTTCTCCATTAAAGGGCGCAAAGAAAGGGCCTGCATACAATAGTACTATCCTATCATTCATTTATAAAAGCTGGAATATAAAAAACGCTGTAAAAAATTCCTATAGCCTTTCTGTTACTATTGAAAGACTTGTTGATTTTAAAAAATAGAACTTATCAATAAAATTAATTATTTTACAATAACCCCAAGAATGTAGACAAAACAGCCTGTGACTTTCCTGTCACAGGCTGTGAGCTTTGCTTGCTACGAATGCTTATGTTATCGACTTGTTACTGTAGCCGTTTCAGGTGACAGGCGGACCGCCAGCTCGGTGACCTTGTTGAGCAGTTCCGGCATGGCCGCTTCCACTTCTTCCGTCATTTCAACTCCCTGTTGCTGGATATATTCAATGCTCACCACGAATAAATAGATCTCCGGGATCTTATCCAGCAGCTGCAGGGAGCTCATCATATCCTTTAACCCGATATCATGCGTGCTCATGGATTTGGGGAAATCCGAAGCGAAACGCGGCTTGATAAGCCGGATCGTACCGGCTTTCTGCCCGTCCAGCGTGGCATCCACCAGGATCACCCGGGGATATTTCTCAAAATATTCCAGCAGGTGAAAACCACCTGTGCCCCCGTCCACCACATCCACATAGCCGGGGAGCCCGGAGGACATCAGCTTCTGGGCCGCATGTACTCCCACCCCCTCGTCTCCCATGAGGTAATTCCCCACTCCCATGATCAGCAGTCTTTCTTCCATACAGATTAAGATTTAGGTGGTTCATTCGGTAATTCCATGTGCTTGTCAAATACATCATCCTCAATAAACTTCCATCCGCCTCCCATGCTGGAAATTTCCCCGCGGCCTTCCACATAGTCATGATAGAAGATCAGGTACACATGGATCACCGCAAAGAGAATAAAAAACCACATGGTCCAGTGGTGCACCTGGCGCAGGAAAATATCGCCCCCGAACATGGCAGACACCCAGGAAAACAGGCTGGGAAACCACCAGCCGGTGCTCATGGAGGCATACAGGCCAAAACCGGTTAAACACTGCAGCAGGAAAGCGAGGAATGTGAAGAAATAGATGATCCCCGCCATCGCGTTATGTCCCACACTCATGTGTTCCTTGCCGCGCAGCATCAGGATATCCATTTTGAATACCTGCCACATTTCCCGGAAGAAATGCCGTGAGGTCGGTATGAACTGTTTCCAGTTGGCGTATTTATTGCCTACAAACCCCCAGTAAATGCGGAACAGGAAATTAAAGAAGAAAATATACGAAGCGATAAAGTGGATGGTGCGCACCCATCCCATCGTGAACTGGTCTCCCGCTTCTCTTGAGCTTTGTATTGTCAGCGGGTCGGCTATAAAGAAACCCGTGGCGATCAGCACCAGGATCACCAGCGCATTCAGCCAGTGGTAAATGCGTACGGGTTGTTCCCACACATAGACCCGCCGCAGTTTCGGACTATTTACGTTTGCCATACAATTTTTTTTAAGGTTAATCGCCGAGTACACTGATGCGGCTGATATGTTTTCCTTCCTCGTCATAAAGATGCACGGCGCAGGCCAGGCAGGGGTCAAAGGAGTGTACGGTACGTAATATCTCCACCGGTTGCTTCGGATCAGCAATCGGGGTATCCCTTAAGGCTGCTTCGTAAGCAGACACCTGTCCTTTACCATCTCTTGGTGAGGCATTCCAGGTAGTGGGCACCACTAACTGGTAGTTGGCAATTTTTTCGTCTTCGATATTGATCCAGTGTGCAAGGGCACCGCGCGGCGCTTCGGAATGTCCCACACCGAGGGCTTTGTCAGGCCATTTTTCCGGGTTGCGTTTGCTGGAATCCGCCATACGGGTATCTCCCTTCTTGATATTATCAATCAGCTGGTGGTAGAAATCAAGTCCCCATTGTGCCACGAGCGTGCTTTCCAGTCCGCGGGCAGCAGTGCGGCCGAGCGTGGAGAAGAGGGCGGTAACCGGCACATTCAGATCTTTCAGCGCCTTATCAACGACCATTTTAAATTCTTCCTTTCCGCGGGCATAACCGACCAGCACCCGGGCCAGCGGTCCTACTTCCATCGCATTCCCTTTCCATCTTGGTGTCTTCAGGTAGCTGTATGCTTTCGTTGTATCCAGGTTCTCAAACGGAGGTTTGGGGCCGGTATATTTGATCTTGCTCTCTCCTTTCCAGGGATGCAGACCGCCCTTGCCCTTGTATTCGTACCAGGAATTATCAATAAATTCCTGTACTTCGTCCTCCTTGCGCAGGTCCACATCATACACTTTGCTGATGTCCTTGTTCAGGATCGCTCCCTGCGGGAATTTATAAGATGAGGTATCGCGGTACCCGTTCCAGGGCAGGTCGCCGTAAGACATATAGTTACCCAGGCCGCCGCCAATAGCGCCCCAGTCCTTGTAGAAGGAAGCAATGGCCATCAGGTCGGGGATATATACCTGCTCAATGAATTCCTTGCCCTGCTGCAGCAACTGTCCGACATAGGCCAGGCGTTCTGCATTCAAGCCGCTGACATCATCCGTGCTGATCGCGCAGGCCATACCGCCCACCAGGTAATTGGGGTGCGGGTTCTTCCCGCCAAAGATGGTATGCACCTTAACGATCTCTTTCTGCCATTCCAGCGCCTCGAGATAGTGTGCCAGCCCGATCAGGTTTACTTCAGCCGGTAATTTATAGGCGGAGTGTCCCCAGTACCCGTTACTGAAGATACCCAGCTGACCGCTTTCGACGAATTTGGTAATCCGCTTTTGCAGGTCGCTGAAATAACCGGGAGAGGATTTGGGCCAGTTGGAAATGCTCTGGGCCAGTTCCGATGTCTTTTTCGGATCCGCCTTCAGGGCGTTCACCACATCTACCCAGTCCATTGCATGCAGGTGATAAAAATGCACCACATGGTCATGCATATACTGGGCGCAGAACATGATATTTCGCACCATTTCCGCATTGGGCGGAATCACAATATCGAGCGCATCTTCCACGCAACGCACGGAAGTAAGGGAGTGTACGGATGTGCACACGCCGCATACCCGGCCCACATAGGCCCAGGCATCGCGGGGATCCCGGCCGCGCAGGATCTCTTCCAGCAAACGCACCATCGTGCCGCTGCTGTAGGCGTCTTTTATTTTTCCGTTTTCAATATCGGCTTCAATCCGTAAGTGTCCTTCAATCCTTGTAACAGGGTCGACAACAATTCTGGTACTCATTATTATTAATTGTAGGGGTCATTAAATGGGTTTATTTCTTTAATTGCTGCTCGCTTTGTTTTCCTTCTTCCTCCAGGTTCTTGATCAGTTTTTTCTTGCGAACATTGGTCATAATCGCATGCGCTGCAAGAGCCGCACCGGTGACTGCCAGGGCTACCTTACCTACCTTATCCGCTGTGGCTTCAATACCAAAGCCAGGGAAGGCAGATGCTCTTTCATAAATGCGCCCGTTATCCCAGTAGTTCTCTTCGCTGCAGCCAAAGCATCCATGGCCTGACTGGATCGGGAAGCTGACCCCGTTATTCCATTTCGTTATACCGCATGCATTGTAAGTAGATGGTCCTTTACAACCCACTTTATACAGGCAGTATCCCTTCTTTGCATTTTCATCATCAAAACTCTCTACGTACAGACCGGCATCATAATACGGGCGGCGGTAGCAGGTATCGTGCACCCGCTTGCTGTAGAATGCCTTGGGACGACCGAGTCCGTCCAGTTCCGGCAAGCGTCCAAATGTGACGACGTGTACAATCACACCGGCCATGACCTCTCCAATCGGGGGACAGCCGGGTACCTTGATGACGGGCTTTCCTTTCAGCAGCTTATGGATCGGCGTGGCAGAAGTAGGATTGGGTTTTGCAGCCTGTACGCAACCATTGCTGGCGCAACTGCCCCAGGCAATGATGGCTTTTGCTCCTTCAGCCGCCTCTTCGAGGATCTGCATGGATGTCTTGCCCCCGATCATGCAATACACACCATCGGCTGCGGTCGGCACACTGCCCTCCACGCATAAAATATATTCGCCCTTGTATTTTGTCATCGTATTCTTCATAGCTTCCTCCGCCTGGTGACCGGAAGCTGCCATCAGCGTCTCTGAATAATCCAGGGAAATCTGGTCCAGCAACACATCCGCCACAATGGGGTGAGAGGAGCGGATAAAGGATTCACTGCAGCAGGTGCATTCCTGAAAATGGAGCCAGATCACCGGGAGCCTCGGCTTGTTGGTTAATGCCTGTACCACCTGCCCGACCGTAGAATTCTCCAGGCCGAGGTAGGCAGCCATCAGGGTGCAGAATTTCAGGAAATCTTTCCGGGAATAACCTTTTCTTTTAAACTCCTCTAAATAAGTAGGGGATTGTTGTGCAGTTGGGTTGTCCATGCAAATTGATTTATGGCAAAGCCGTGAAGAGAGTGGAATTGACAAACAAGGTTATTGATTCTACTACACCCTTCCCCTGATTACTGTCAGACAATTCCATGACAAAAATCAGGCAGGGGTACAGTTAGGAATTTTAATATTGGTAACCAGAAAATACCAGATATGAAAAAATTCTTGTTATCACTTGTTGCTGTTTCAGCCTCCCTGAGTTCTTTTGCGCATGAAGGTCATGGCCATACGCATGGCTTTACCATCCAGCATTATTTCGTGGAGCCGGAACATGCGATCGGGTTGCTGGCCGCAGTGGCAATAGTGATATTGCTGGTCAAACGCTACCGTACTTCGGCAGCCAAAAAGTAATTCATGCATGAATTGTCCATTGTAATGAGCATTATCCGCATTGCCGAGACAGAATCGGCAAAGAATAATGCCATAAAAGTGGAAGAAATAGAACTGGATATCGGGGCCCTGAGCGGTATTGAAATGACCGCTTTTGATTTTGCCTGGCAACAGGCGGTGCGGGCCACACTGCTGGAACATTCAAAAAGAAAAATCAATCATATCCCGGGCGAAGGGCAGTGCATGGATTGTGCAGCCCTGTTCCCGATGCAGCAATTATACGAACCCTGCCCGGTATGTGGTGAACATTTTGTATCGGTACAAAAAGGAAAAGAACTCCGGGTGAAATCCCTGGTCGTAAACTGAAACATTAACCAAAATTCATTTTTATGTGCGCTACCTGCGGATGTGATGCAAACGCCTCTTCTTCTATCAGGCAATTCGGTGAAAACCATCCTCACCCCCACGATCACGATCATTCTCATGATCATACTCACAGCAAAACCATTATCGAGGTGGAAAAAGATGTGCTGTATGAAAATAACCTGTTGGCCCAGCGGAACCGTGGTTATTTTGAAGCTAAGAACATCCTGGCCCTGAACCTGGTGAGTTCCCCCGGTTCAGGCAAAACATCGCTCTTGGAAAGAACCCTGACGGACCTGAAAGACCAGTTTACCTGTTACGTGATCGAAGGCGACCAGCAAACCTCCCGTGATGCGGACCGCATTCATGCCACGGGTACCCGGGTGGCTCAGATCAATACCGGTAAGGGATGTCACCTCGATGCGCACATGATCCTGCATGCAGTACAGGGAATGAAACCTGCAGAGAACTCCATTCTTTTTATAGAAAATGTCGGCAACCTCGTTTGCCCTGCCATGTTCGACCTGGGCGAGAAAGAACGGGTGGTGATCATTAGCGTTACAGAAGGCGATGATAAACCCATCAAGTACCCCGACATGTTTCATACCTCCACTCTTTGCATTATTAACAAGATTGATTTACTGCCTTATGTTCCGTTCAGTATGGATAAAGTAAAGGAACATGCCCGGCAGGTGAATCCCACCCTCTCTTTCCTCGAAGTCAGCTGCACCAGCGGGGAAGGGTTACCGGCCTGGTACCAGTGGCTGAAAGAAAAAATACAGGTGCCTGAACAGGTGTAGCGGACCCGTTTTAAAGCAAATGCCATGAACACCTATCATATCCATATCGGGGGGTTGGTACAGGGAGTTGGTTTCCGGCCCTTTGTATGCCGGCTGGCTGAAAAGATGAAGATAGCCGGATGGGTCAGCAATGGCAATGACGGGGTGCATGTTGAATTCAACGCCACAGCAGATGAAGCAGACAGTTTTTATACATCCATCCTCTGCTGCCAGCCGGACAATGCCATTATCCGCACCCATGAAATAAAAAAAATCAGTCCCAAAACATTTGAGGGATTCCGGATCAGGGCCAGTGATGCATCGGCCCAACCGGACCTGCTGCTTACCCCGGATATCGCCATCTGTGAGAGCTGCCGGAAAGAGATCAGCAGCCCGGGTAACCGGCGTTACCAGTATCCCTTCACCACCTGCCTGGAATGCGGGCCCCGGTATTCTATTATTACCGGTTTGCCTTATGACCGGGAAAACACCACGATGGCGGAACTGACGATGTGCCCGTCCTGTGAGAAAGAATACAACGACATCCATGATCACCGGCATTACAGCCAGACCAATTCCTGCCCTGATTGCGCCATTCCCCTTCACCTGTTTGATAATAACGGGGTGGAAATCACCCGGGATCCTGAAAGCATCCTGCTGATCGTAAACGAATCACTGAGACACGGGCATATCATCGCGGTAAAAGGGATTGGCGGGTACCTCCTGCTCTGTGATGCAACCAAATATTATTCGGTCACCACACTGCGCGACAGGAAGCACCGGCCGGCCAAGCCCTTTGCCCTGATGTACCCTTCTGTTCAGATGATCGAAGGAGACCTGGTACTTACTGAAAAAGAAAAACAGGCGCTGCTGGGAAAACAGGCGCCCATTGTACTTTGCCCGCTCAGAGAAGAAACCAGTTCAGGTATCTGCGCGGAAGCCATTGCCCCCGGGCTGGACAAGATCGGGGTGATGCTGCCTTATACGCCCCTCCTGGCCCTGATCATGGAGCAATGGAATAAGCCCCTGGTCGCCACCAGCGGAAACCTCAGCGGCTCGCCCATTATTTATACCGATGAGGACGCTTTATTATGGCTGGCCGATTACGCGGATTTTATCCTGGGTTTTGACCGGGATATTGTAACCCCGCAGGACGACAGTGTGATCCAGTTTACCCGGCATTCGGACCACCCGCTCATCCTCCGGAGATCAAGGGGTATGGCGCCGAATTATTTTCCCTCTCCTTTTACGCATACGGGCACCCTGCTGGCCATGGGGGCCGAACTGAAAAGCGCATTCGCCATCAGCACACCTCATAATTTATATGTAAGCCAGTACCTGGGTGACCAGGCTAATTATGAATCACAATCGGGGTTTGACTATACACTTACCCATTTACTCAGCCTGCTCCAGGTCCAACCGGAACGGATACTGATCGACAGCCACCCCAATTATTTTGTATCACAGCGGGGCAAAGATCTTTCAGAAGAATGGAAGGTACCCGTTACGGCCATACAGCATCATAAAGCGCATTTTGCCGCCGTGCTGGCCGAAAACAACCTGCTGCACTCCGGTGAAAAGATCCTCGGTGTGATCTGGGATGGCACCGGCTACGGTGATGATGATCAGGTCTGGGGCGGTGAATTCTTCCTGCTGGAAGACGGGGAAGCAGACCGGTTTATGCACCTCGATTATTTCCCGCAATTGCTGGGCGATAAAATGAGTAAGGAACCCCGGGTCAGCGCGGTGTCGCTGCTGCGTAACAATATGGATCATTTAATGATGATCAAGGACCTGTTCTCCGCACCGGAAAGGGAATACTACCTGAAACTGCTGCAGCAGCAGCAACAGCATTTACTAACCTCCAGTATGGGCCGCTTACTGGATGGCATTGCCGCCATCCTGAAACTGCAATCCTTTAACACCTATGAAGGGGAAGCCGCCATGAAGCTGGAAGTGGCGGCCCGGAGCTGTACCGATCACTCCTGGGAGTATTACCCGATACCCATTAATAAATCAAGGCTGGAATGGCCGGTTATGATCGAAGAACTCCTGAGGGACCTGAAGAACCAGGTGGACACGAATCTGATCGCCCGCAAGGTATTTGTATCCCTTGCCATGCTGATCAGGAACGTGGCCGCCCGTTCCCGTGTCACTAAAATCGCTTTCAGCGGCGGGGTATTCCAGAATGCTTTATTAGTTGATCTTGTTACGGAATTATTACAGGATGAAGTCAGCCTGTATTTTCACCGGCAGTTAAGCCCCAATGACGAATGTATCAGTTTCGGGCAACTGGCCTATGCCGCACTCCTCGAAGAAAACAAAAAAACATTTTCAAAACAAACGCACTATTCGAATCATCTTTAAAAATCAAAGTATGTGTTTAGCAATCCCTGGTAAACTTTTATCCATCACCGGTCAGTTAGATGATACCTTCCGGCAGGGTAAGGTTTCCTTTGGCGGCATTACGAAGGAAGTGAACCTCTCCATGGTACCCGAAGCGCAGGTAGGCGATTATGTGCTGGTGCATGTGGGCGTGGCTATTGGAAAAGTGGATGAAGAAGAAGCAAAGCAGACCTTTGAGTACCTGAAGGCGATGGGGGAAGTGGACGAAATTGCGGAAGGGAAAGAGCTGTGAGCTATGAGCTGTGAGCTATGAGCTGCGAGCTGCGGGTCCATGAAACAAATCCTCAACCCTGAACTCTAAACTCCGAACGCTGAACCCCAAACTTTAAACCCTCAACCAAATGAAATATCTCTCCGAATACCGCGATCCCGAACTGGTGCAGCAATACCTGGAACAGATCCATCAGGTCACCACCCAACCCTGGAAGATCATGGAGATCTGCGGGGGGCAAACGCATAGCCTCGTGAAGAATGGCATCCTTGATATGCTGCCGGAGCAGATCACGATGGTGCATGGCCCGGGGTGCCCGGTATGTGTAACTCCCGTCAGTATCATTGATGAAGCAGTTTACCTGGCCAAACAGCCGAATGTGATCATTTGTTCCTTTGGGGATATGTTACGGGTTCCCGGCTCAGAAAAATCATTGCTGGAAGCCAAGGCAGAGGGCGCGGATGTCCGCATCCTGTATTCTCCCTTAGAAGCGGTACAACTGGCCAAAGACAACCCGGATAAAGAAGTGGTTTTTTTCGCCGTGGGGTTTGAGACCACGGCCCCGGCGAATGCACTGAGTATCGTACACGCGGATACAAGCGGGGTGAAAAATTACAGTATCCTCGCCTCGCATGTACTCGTTCCCCCTGCCATGGAAGCCATCCTAAGTGACCCGGAAAACCAGATCGATGCCTTCCTCGCAGCCGGTCATGTCTGCACCATCATGGGCACCGAAGAATATTACCCGGTGGTGGAAAAATACAAAACGCCGGTGGTGATCACCGGGTTTGAACCGGTGGATCTGTTGCAGGGTATTTTAATGGCGGTGCAGCAACTGGAAAAAGGAGAATACAAACTCGAAAACCAGTACACCCGTTATGTCCAACGCGAAGGCAACCGGATGGCCAGGCAAACCATGGAACAGGTATTCACCGTAAGCGACCGGATGTGGAGAGGGATTGGCACAATCCCGCAGAGCGGGTTCGAGGTCAATGAACGTTACCGGCAATACAAGTCCCGGATCCGGTTCAAAATGGATTTACCCGTGGCGCAGGAGAACCCTGCCTGCATCAGCGGGGATATAATGAAAGGTTTGAAAAAACCGTTCCAGTGTCCGAATTTTGGCTCACACTGCAAACCGGAGCATCCCCTGGGAGCGCCGATGGTCAGCAGTGAGGGCGCCTGCGCGGCCTATTATCATTATTCGGCCGCTTCGCAGTTAGCCTGACAAAAACAAACAAAAACCAGCGATAAAACTCTCTTATGCAACTCAGTTGTCCCATGCCCAAATTTGATTTTGATGTGATAACACTCGGTCATGGAAGTGGCGGGCTGCTCACACATAAACTCCTTCAAAGCGGTGTATTTGATATTTTAAAGAACGACCTGCTGGACCAGCAGCACGACGGCGCCAGTTTCACCCTTCATGGCAAGGTAGCTTTCAGCAGCGACAGTTATGTGATCACCCCGGCGTTTTTCCCCGGGGGGAATATCGGCGAGCTGGCCATCAACGGCACCGTGAATGACCTGGCCATGTGTGGGGCCATCCCCCAATACCTTTCCCTGGCATTTATTATTGAAGAAGGCTTGCCCATGACTGAATTCTGGGAAATCCTGGTCCGCATCAAGGAAGCTGCCCGGAAAGCCAATATCAGTATTGTGACCGGCGACACCAAAGTGGTGGAAAAAGGAAAAGGCGATAAGATCTTTGTCAATACCTCCGGCATCGGCCTGGTTCACCCGAAGGCAAATATTCATCACCGGAATATTGAAGCCGGTGACAAAGTCATTGTCAGCGGGAATATCGCCACCCATGGCATTGCTATCATGAGTGTCCGTAAGGGGCTTGAATTTGAGACCAGCATTGAAAGCGATACCATCAACCTGAATCATACCGTGGAGAAACTACTGGACCGTTTCGGCAACGATATCAAATTCCTGCGGGACCCCACACGCGGGGGCGTTGCTTCCGTTTTAAATGAAATTGCGGAGTTGACCCACCTGGGTTTCGAACTGGATCAAAAAAATATTCCGGTGGATGAACAGGTGGAAGGCGCCTGTGAAATGCTGGGACTGGATCCTCTTTATGTAGCCAATGAAGGATTATTCCTCGCCGTTGTAAAAGCGGAAATAGCCGATGCCTTCCTGTCCCTGCTTCGCCAGGATGAAAATGGGAAAAATGCCGCAGAGATCGGGGCTGTCAATACAGAACATCCCGGGAAAGTATTGCTGAAGAGCAAGATCGGCGGGCGAAGGGTGGTCAATTACCTGACGGGCGAACAGTTGCCGAGGATTTGTTGAGGGAGGAAGAGGTTGATAGGTTGACTATTTGATAAGTTAACAAGGGACAGCATTTTCTTCCCAATCCCCCAATCACCATTCGCCAATTTTCCCGAACTTCCCGTCACAATCAACCAACATGGAAATTAAAAACCTCTACGACCCTGCTGTCAAACAGGAGATCATTGAACGGATCAACCGGCTGACACCCGAATCTCCCCGCCAATGGGGCAAGATGGATGTAGCCCAAATGCTGGCCCACCTGCAGCAGCCGCTCCAGGTAGCATTGGGACACCGGACCATTAAAGGAACCTTTTTCTTTAACCTGATCATGCCCCTTTTCAAGAAAACACTCTGGGATGAAAAGCCCTGGAAGAAAGGGCTGCCTACTGACGCCACGTATATTATGACCGGTGAGCCGAAGGATTTTAACGCGGAGAAAACAAAACTGCTGGAACTGGTCAGGCAGTTTAATGAAACGGATATAACGAAGGAAAGACATCCTGTTTTTGGCCACATGACCATCGAGCAATGGAGCAAATCCGCCTGGAAACATATTGACCACCACCTGAAACAGTTCGGAGCCTGATATAAGTCATACCCGCACAGACCTGCCCGCTTTACATTTGGGGGCAGGTTTTTTATGTTCATGAACATCTGGAAAAATATCATCCGCAAGCCCAGCTGAGTCCTTACCGGCCCCGGTAAGACATTTTATTTTTCCATTTGCAGCCACGCTGCTCAAACTTCATGCATGAAAACAATCATTGAACCTTTCCGGATCAAATCGGTTGAACCGATCTATTTCACCACAAAAGAAGAACGAAAAGCCATTTTAGCAAAAGCGGATTACAATTCCTTCCGCATCAAAGCCAGTGACATCTTAATTGACCTGCTTACCGACAGCGGCACCAGCGCCATGAGCAGCAACCAGTGGGCCGGCATCATGCTGGGCGATGAGTCCTACGCCGGCAGCAACAGTTTCTTCAAATTTGAAGATTCTGTCCGCAGCATCACCAATATGACCTACATCATTCCCACCCACCAGGGACGGGCTTCGGAAAAGATTCTTTTCACCGTACTGGGCGGTAAAGGGAAATACTTTATCAGTAATACATTCTTTGACACCACCCGCGCCAATATCGAATTCTCCGGCGCGGAAGGGATCGACTGTATCTGCGAGGAAGGCAGGCACCCGACGACAGCGGCCCCCTTCAAGGGGAATATGGATATTGCGGCGTTACGGAAAGCGATAGAGGAAAAAGGGGCCGCGAATATTCCGCTGGTGATGATCACCATCACCAACAACTCCGGCGGCGGCCAGCCCGTCAGCATGCAGAATATCCGCGAAGTCAGGGCGGTTTGTGATGAATTTCATATTCCCCTGTATATCGACGCCTGCCGTTTCGCGGAAAATTCGTACTTCATCAAATTACGGGAAGAGGGTTATGCGGATAAGCCGGTTCCCGAAATTGCCCGCGAGATTTTTTCCTATGCCGATGGCTGTACCATGAGCGCCAAGAAAGATGCATTTGCCAATATCGGCGGGTTCCTCGCCATGCAGGACCTGGATCTCGCTATCCGCTGCCGCAACCTGCTCATCATCACCGAAGGATTTACCACCTATGGCGGCCTGGCCGGCCGTGACCTGGAAGCCATCGCAATCGGCTTACAGGAAGTGATGGATGAACATTACCTCCAGTACCGGATCCGCAGCATGGAGTACCTGACCAATAAACTGATTGAGGCAGGTGTCCCCGTTATGCAACCCGCGGGAGGGCACGCGGTTTACCTCGATGCCAAAGAATTCCTGCCGCATATCCCCGTGGATCAATACCCCGGGCAATCCCTCGTCTGCGCCTTGTATGAAGAAGGGGGTATCCGCGCGGTAGAGATTGGATCCCTCATGTTTGGCAAATATGATGATAACGGTAAACTGATACCGGCCACACTGGAACTGGTGCGACTGGCCATTCCCCGGAGAGTGTACACCCAAAGTCATATAGATTATGTAGCCGAAGTAATCATCGAAGTATTCAACAAACGAAATGAACTGAAAGGGATGGTCATCACCGAGGAGACCCCGTTGCTGAGACACTTTACAGCAAAACTCGCCCCTCAACCCCAAACCCTCAACGCTCAACCATAAACTCTCAACCCTCAACCCCAAACCCTCAACCCCCAACAATGAAACATATCATAAAAAGAAGCTGGGCCGAACCCTACAAAATAAAAATGGTGGAACTGATCAAAATGACGAGTCCTGCTCAGCGACGCAAAGCCATGTCCGAAGCCGGTTATAATACTTTTTTACTACGCTCAGAAGATGTATATATCGACCTGCTGACCGACAGCGGCACATCCGCTATGAGTGACCAGCAATGGGCCGGCCTGATGATGGGCGATGAAGCCTATGCCGGCAGCCGCAACTTCTATCACCTTGAAGAAGTAGTGCGGGATGTTTATGGCTACAAATATTTAGTACCTACCCACCAGGGACGCGGTGCGGAAAATATCATTTCAAAGATCCTGATCAAAAAAGGAGATATCGTCCCCGGTAATATGTATTTCACCACCACGAGGCTGCACCAGGAACTGGCCGGCGGTAAGTTTGAAGACATCATCATTGACGAGGCACACGATGCGGAAAATGAATTTCCCTTTAAAGGAAATGTGGACCTGAAAAAACTGGAAGCGCTGATCAAAAAGTACGGGGCGAAACGGATCCCCTATGTCAGCATTGCCACCAGTGTGAATATGGCCGGCGGGCAGCCGATCAGCATCCGAAACCTGAAAGAGCTCCGGGCGCTCACCAAAAAGCACGGCATCCGCATTATCCACGACATGACCCGCGTGGCCGAAAATGCCCACTTCATCCAGCGCCGGGAAAAAGGCTATGAAAAAAAATCCATCCGCCAGATCGTAAAAGAAATATGCTCCTATACGGATGGAGCAACCATGAGCGCCAAGAAAGATGCCCTCGTAAATATCGGGGGATTCCTTGCCATCAATGACTGGGATGTATTCGAAGAAGCCCGGAACATGGTGGTGGTATATGAAGGGTTGCATACCTATGGCGGAATGGCCGGGCGGGATATGGAAGCCATGGCCATTGGTATCCGGGAGAGTGTGGATGATGATCATATCCATGCCCGCGTGGGACAGGTGATCTACCTCGGCGAAAAAATGATTGACTACGGCGTTCCCATTGTAAAACCGATTGGCGGCCACGGGATATTCGTGGATGCGAAGAAATTCCTGCCGCATATTCCGCAGGAGCAGTTTCCTGCCCAGACCTTAGCCGCCGAAGTGTACCTGGATTCGGGTGTCCGCACGATGGAACGCGGGGTCGTATCCGCCGGGCGCAAGGCCAATGGCGAAAACTATTACCCCAAACTGGAGTTGGTTCGCTTCACCATTCCCCGCCGGGTCTATACACAGGCGCATATGGATGTGATTGCTGAATCGACAGCCAGGGTATTTGACCGCCGGCAAAAGATCAAAGGATTGAAAATGGTATATGAACCGAAATACCTCCGGTTTTTCCAGGCGAGATTTCAACCCTTATAATAATCAATAAAGCGGGACTTAATTGCAAAATGGCTGTTTTCAAAAGAAACAGCCATTTTTATACTATGGGGTTTCGATCCGGTATTGCTGGTTAAACCCGTTAAGCACCTGCTCAGCCCGTCCAAGCATTTCTAAGAACCGGCCGGTGCTGTCATTCATTATACCAGCTATTTGCCGGTAATACTCAATACCCTTCCGGAGATTCCGGTAAAATTCAGTGCAATACTTCCTTTTTTTTGCGTCCCGCTCCTCCCCTGCTTCCTCCTCCAGTTTTTCTTTAAGAAAATCAATATACAAATTCAGCTCTGCAATAAACATGTGGGGCCGGCCGGCTGCCGTTAAAGGAAGGGATCTTCCATAGATATGATCAATCATGGTCTTCAGGGAGACCACCCTTGAAAAATGGGCAATATTCGGACCCGGGCAGATATTTACGGCATTGAGTTTTCCTACAAACGGGGTTGAATAAGTAATAGCCGCAGCATTACTTAAGCCGATGCATAAACATTCCTTATCCAGGATATCCGTCAACCGGGTATTGTATGCATCTTCCGGAAGATTCATCGACTGTAGTTCCCGGATCTTTAATTGCTGATACCGGCGGGAAGCGGTGCAAAGGGGTTCATTCGCAAACTCTGTATTCAGCGCCAGGTGTTTCTCGGTACAGGGGCTTCCGGGTCTTCCCTCTTTGATCCGCAACTGCTTTTCCTTGTCAGCGCTGGTGCCTTTGAGATAATGAAACCTGACCCCCAACGGTGAATTGCGGCTTAATACCACATCTTCTTCCTTTGCGCCCTGCAGCAATTTTAACGTGGCGGCATCCACGGTAGTGGCTTCCGGCACCAGTAAGAAAGGCGAACCCCAGCCGGTGGATTCCACCTCGTAATGATCATGCAGGAATTTATCCTCCTCAGCCGTTCCGATTCCGCCCTGTACCGAAAAGCGCAGCGGGGGAGCCGCCGTTAGTTGCCTTTTATTTTTTTTCAACTGAACCCCGTTATAGAGTTCAAACAAGGAATGGATCAGCTCCTGTTTGCCCGATTTAAATTCTTCGAGGATCGGGCCCAGCAAAAACCCGTCTGTTGCAAACGCATGACCGCCGCAATTTAAACCGGACTCAATCCTGAACTCGCTTACCCAGATCCCCTTTTTTGCCAGGTATTTGCCCTGGATCAGGGCCGAGCGGTAGTCACTGACCTTTAAGATGATCTTCTTGGAAAATGAGCCATCATCGAGCATATCAAACTGATCGCATTGTTCCAGGTAATTATATAATCTCGGGTTCATCCCTGCGGAAAAAACAACAGACGAGCCGGTAAGGTCACTCTTAATATACCCCTGCAAAGAGGTAACTGCATCCGAACCGTCTTTGATGATATGCTTGTCGCTATCATAATTATCCCGGTCGATTTTGGTCATGATATTTACATCAATACTCCCGGGCCTGACCTGGGTCCGGAGATAGTCTTCCATTTTTCTTTTTTCCGCCTGGTCATCGGTCTCCGTCATTTTACGGTATAACTGCTTTAGCACCGAGTCATCCGGGAGCATTTCGAAGTAGGTAACAATCTCTGACCCTTTTTCAAAGGCCGCCTTTTTAATTTTTTCCACCTGCGCCCTGACAATTGTATTGACCAGGTTCAGGTAATCAGTGATCCGCCGGGCCCTGTAATCAGGCTGATCCGTTGTAATGGGGTAATAGGTCCTGCCTGTTTCGGGATAATAATAACTGCGCATCATTTCCACCAGCCGGTCCTCTACAATGGATATAACAGAGGATATGCCAAAACGGGCAACTTTTACAGGACTGTCAATGGTGTAAGCCAATCCCATTACCGGGATATGAAAGGTATGAGGCGAAGGGGTATTCATTAATTTATTTTCAATCAGAAGTGCAGCGAACGATCGGAATGAAAAAGGTAATTCAAACAGTGCAGGCGTTCCGGATACAACTACTGGGCCTGTAAAATTAAAATACCCTGGTCATATTACCGGATTTATTTGAGGGAAAAGGCCGGCCGTTAACTAAAGACAACGGTAATAAGATGTTACAGGATTAACAGCTCAACCTCACCCCCTGCTTTATAAAATGATACTACTAAATTTTACTGTGCAAGACAAGTGATGTTTTTCATGTCAGCCATCATTCATCCCGTTTCCAATTCAGCTTTTTACCTATCCCCAGCGAGTTATCCGTAAACTTGATATGATTTATCCGGATCGTCCATACATCGCCCGGCATGGCCAGGGCCACCGGGTGCTTCTTATGATAATGGGCCGATGCATGCTTTGCCAGCGGGTGATCCAGGGGCAGCAGTTCTCCTTCAAACTGTATTCCCTTTATCTGCAGCAGGTTTAGTTTATCAGGTAAAATGGTACCGGCCACTACCGGGTTTTTGCTGAGGATAGCCGCATGACGCGTATCCATTGATGATTTATAATGCAACAAGCCCGCTTCCGCATTAAAAGAATAAAAGAAACTGAAACACCAGGGCTGACCGGCTTCATCCACGCAGGCCAGGTTGCCGCAGGTTTGCCGCGCAATGAATTCCGCTATTTTCTCATTCATGATACTTTGATTATCCGTACCGGGCAGGCCGCTGCTATTTCCCTTGATTTATCAACGGCCGTTTCCGGGATTGCTAAAACAGATACCTCTTTTTTGACCACTCCCCTGATCAGCGTGGCCTTGCCATCCTTTTTCGACATGCGCCAGAGTTCCGGCTGCTGTTCATAACAGACACCGCAACCAATGCACTTTTTCCGGTAATGGATGACCTTATGCATGGGCAGCCTCTACAATTTTATACAGCTTATCCGATGGAGTGACCTTGGTCGCAAACTTCAGCGTGATCTTATCACCTTTCACCGCTTCCTGGCCCGGTTCCCCGTTCACCATCAGGGTTTCTACTTTTTCTTTCACCATCCCGCATTTCGGGCCCGTCACCATCAGGGTGTCCCCGATCTTCAGGCTACCGGATTCAAGGGTAAACTCCCCAATGGAAATTTTCGGATAATACTTACTCCCTTTCCCGATATAAATTTTCTTCTCTGTAGCTGCAGAGCCCGGCTGCGGCGTCCACTCGCCGAGCTTTCGGCCCAGGTAATACCCTTCCCAAAAACCCCGGTTGTACACTTTCTCCATTTCCGATTTCCAGCCCTGCACTTTTTCCGGGGAAAAGCTGCCGTCTTTTACCGCGGCTATCGCTTCCCGGTAACATTGCGTCACTACCTGCACATAATCAGCTCCCTTGGTGCGTCCTTCGATCTTCAGCACATTCACCCCGCTTTCGATCACCTGGTCCAGGATATCGATGGTGCAGAGATCCCTGGGTGACATGATGTATTCGTTTTCGATCATCAGTTCTTCCCCGGTCTCCGCATCCTTTACGAGATAGGGCCGGCGGCAATTCTGCACACAGGCGCCCCGGTTGGCCGAAGCATGCTGGGTGTGCAGGCTCAGGTAACATTTACCCGACACGGCCATACAAAGGGCCCCGTGTACGAAGAGTTCAAGCTGAACCAGGTTCCCGGACGGACCTTTGATCCTCCTCCGGGAAATCTCAGCTGAAATTTCCTGGACCTGTTTGAGGGTAAGTTCCCGGGCCAGCACCATTACATCGGCATAGCGGGAAAAAAAATGAACCGATTCAATATTGCTGATATTGGCCTGGGTGGAAATATGCAGCGGTATTCCCAGTTGGCTGCACTGCTCAATGACCGCGAAATCGGCCGCGATCACCGCATCGATCTTTTGCTTTTTAACTTCCTTCAGCACCAGTTTCAGCAGCTGCATATCATGATCATACATGATCGTATTGAGCGTGATATACGCTTTCAATCCATGCTTTTTGCAAATGGAGCTTACCGGCTTAATATCTGAAATAGTAAATGACTGCGAGGAGCGGGTGCGCATGTTCAGTTGCTCCACACCAAAATAAACAGCATCCGCCCCGGCATTGATGGCCGCCTGTAAACTGTCAAAGGAGCCGGCGGGCGCCAGTAGTTCCACTTTATCTTTTCTCATGAAAAATTTATTTCATTCCCTCCAGGATCCGGATATAATTCGCTCTTTCAAAAGCGGTGGGATCCGATACATTTTGCTGGCTCATGCTTCCCCGGAAAGCATCGATATTGTCAAAGCCCATCATATACATCCAGTCCTGCAGTTCCTTATTCAGGGTCTTCAGGTAAGGGATGCCGTTTTTGTACAGGGAAGAAGCGGTCATGACCACATCGGCGCCGGCCAGCAGGTATTTCACCACTTCCACGGCGCTTTGCACACCGGTGGTGGCCGCCAGCGACAGCTCCACTTTCCCGTACAATAAGGCAATCCATAACAGGGGCAGCCGGATCTCACCGGGTTCACTGTAATGCAGATCGGTTTTCAGCACCAGCTCATTGATATCGAAGTCGGGCTGGTAAAAACGGTTGAACAATACCAGGGCGTCTGCGCCGGAGTTCTTCATCCGGAGAGCCATATTTCCCATAGAACTGAAATAGGGATTCAGTTTTACAGCCACCGGCATCTTTACACTCAGCTTGATACTTTCGATAATATTCAGGTAGCGGTGTTCCACTTCGGAGGAAGACATGGCGATATCACCGGGGATAAAAAAGATATTCACTTCAAGGCCATCGGCCCCGGCCTGCTCGATCTGCCGGGCATAATCGATCCATCCTTCCGTGGTGATCCCGTTCAGGCTCCCGATAACAGGGATCTTTACTCTTTCCTTCGCCTTCCGGATATTTTCCAGGTAATCATCCACTCCCACATTAAAATCCTCCAGGTCGGGGAAATAATCCATGGCCTCAGGAAAAGCATAGGAAGTTTCCGACATCACGGTTTTAACACGGGCCTCTTCCTTGCGGATCTGTTCTTCAAATAAAGAAGGCATTACAACGGCCCCGGCGCCATTCTCTTCCATCTTCACGACATTATCCACCTGGTCAGCTAAGGTGCAGGCAGAAACAACGATGGGGGAATTCAGCTTCAACCCCATATAAGTGGATTGCAGGTTCATAAAATTCAAATTTAATGAAGCTGGCCTGAAAAGTTCAGGCCAGCCTCTTATGCAATAGGTACGAAGTCACTGGCTTTCTTGGTGGCCAGTTCCTCGTATGTTTTCCATTTCAGGTTCACCAGTTCCTGGGCATGCTTCATCAGGTGTTCGGCCGCATCCGGGTTGGTCATGGTAAGTACTTTATACCGCAATTCATTGTAGGCATAATCCTTCAATGAAACCGTGGGTCTCGGCGAATCCAGCACAAACGGGTTCTGGTTTTTCTTTCTCAGTACCGGGTTGTAACGGAGCAGGGGCCAGTGACCGCTTGCCACGGCTTTGTGCTGCTGATCAAGACCATTCTTCAGGTCATACCCATGTGCTATACAATGGCTGTAAGCGAGGATCAGGGAAGGCCCGTCATAGGCTTCCGCTTCCCGCATGGCCAGTAAGGCCTGCTGGGGATTGGCGCCAAACGCCACCCTTGCCACATATACATTACCGTAAGAGATGGCCTGCATAGCCAGGTCCTTTTTACCACCTGATTTACCACCGGCAGCGAATTTCGCCGTGGCCGCTGTGGGGGTTGATTTGGATGACTGCCCGCCCGTATTAGAATACACTTCCGTATCGAGCACCAGTACATTGATATTCCGGCCGCTGGCCAGCGCGTGATCCAGCCCGCCATACCCAATATCATAAGCCCATCCGTCGCCACCCACCAGCCATACACTGCGGCGGACCAGCTGGTCAGCCACGGATAAGAGGTGCCTCGCAGACGAGGAATCCATGGTTTTCAGTTTTTCTTTCAATCCTTCCACCCGCACCCGTTGTTCCACCAGTTCGGATTCGAGAACCTGGCTGGCTTCCAAAATCTCTTTCACCAATCCTTCACCGATATCGCCTTTCATTTCATTGAGTAAATGCCGGGCCACATCAAGTTGCTTGTCAGCAGTGACCCTCATACCCAGTCCAAACTCAGCATTGTCTTCAAACAACGAATTACTCCAGGCGGGCCCGCGGCCTTCCTTATTCATCGACCAGGGAGTTGTCGGCAGGTTACCTCCGTAGATAGAGGAACAACCAGTGGCATTGGCAACCAGCAGGCGGTCTCCGAATAACTGGGACAGGAGTTTCAGGTAAGGTGTTTCCCCGCAACCGGCGCAGGCACCGGAAAATTCGAACAGGGGTTCCAGGAACTGGGCGCCATGTACAGTGGAGAAATCGATCTTGGACCGGTCGTTCCAGGGAATATTTTCAAAGAATTCAATACTCTTTTGTTCCTGTTTCAATACCGGTGCTTTTTCACCCATATTGATCGCCTTTTTGCTGCGGTTGGCCGGATCGCTGGCGGGACAAACCTCCACGCATAAATTACAACCGGTGCAATCCTCCAGGTACACCTGTAAAGAGTATTTGGTTTCAGGGAAACCTCTTGCATTGATCGGGGCGGATTTGAACCCTTCGGGCGCTTTGCCCAGGTGATCCTCGTGATAAAATTTGGCCCTGATCACACTGTGGGGACATACATAGGCACAGTTCCCGCACTGGATACAGAGATCCGGTTCCCAGGAAGCAACCAGGTCGGACACATTTCTTTTTTCCCATTGGGTGGTGCCGCTCGGGTAAGTGCCATCCACGGTCATTTTGCTGACCGGGATATCATCCCCGTGACCTGCCATCATCATCGCTGTTACATTTTTCACAAAATCAGGCGCTTTATCAGAAACGGTCAGCAGGTCCACATGGGCACCGGATGCTTTGGCAGGTATCTTCACTTCATAGAGGTGGGCCAGGGTGGCATCCACCGCCTGAAAGTTTTGCTCGATCACTTTCGGACCTTTCTTGAAATAGGTCTTTTCGATCGCTTTTTTTATCTGTTTGATTGCGTCGTCTTTCGGCAATACACCAGAAAGAGCGAAATAACAGGTTTGCATGATCGTATTGATCCGGCCGCTCATACCGGTTTCCCGGGCCACGGTGGTCGCATCGATCACGTACACCTTAATCTTTTTATCAATGATCTGCTTTTGTACCTGCCCGGGTAATTTGCTCCATACCTCTTCTTTGCTGTAAGGACTGTTCAGCAGGAACGTGGCGCCCTGGCTGGCGAATTCCAGCATTTCCACCTTCTCGGTGAAATTGAACTGGTGACAGGCAATAAAATCGGCTTTGGAAATTAAATAGGGCGCCCGGATCGGTTTGGGGCCGAAACGCAAATGCGAAACGGTACGGGCTCCTGATTTTTTGGAATCATATACAAAATAACCCTGTGCATACAGGTCGGTATTCTCCCCGATGATCTTAATGGTATTCTTATTGGCGCCCACGGTACCATCGGCACCCAGACCAAAGAACAGGCCCTGTCTCCATTCCGATTCATCCAGCTTGTATTCCGGATCATAAGCCAGGCTGGTGAATGTCACATCATCATTGATCCCGATGGTGAAGCCATTTTTCGGCTGGTCTTTTTTCAGCTCATCATAAATCCCCTTCACCATGGCCGGGGTAAATTCTTTGGAAGAAAGCCCGTAACGGCCGCCCACGACATTCGGCAGGGTTTTAATTTTCTTCTGCTGGAAGGCTTCCACGAGTGTGGAAAGGACATCCTGGTACATAGGTTCTCCTGCTGCACCGGATTCCTTGGTACGGTCGAGTACCGCAATGGTCTTTATGGAAGCCGGTAAAGCATCCATAAAATGAGACAGGGAGAACGGGCGGTACAGGCGAACATGCAGAACCCCCACTTTCTCTCCTTTCTTCACCAGCTCATTCACGGTTTCAATTACCGTTTCACCACCGGATCCCATCACGATCACCAATCTTTCTGCAGCGGGGTCTCCACTGTATTCAAACAAGCGGTATTTTCTTCCGGTCATTTTACCAAACTCATCCATTACCTGCTGTACGATCCCGGGGGTATTATTATAAAATGTATTTACTGTTTCTCTTCCCTGGAAATAGACATCCGGGTTCTGGGCGGTACCACGGATAAAGGGATGCTCGGGATTGAGTCCCCGGTTCCGGTGAGCGATCACCAGTTCATCCGGCACCATGGATTTGATCTGTTCATCACTCAGGAGTTCCAGTTTATTCACTTCGTGTGAGGTACGGAACCCGTCAAAGAAATGCACAAAGGGTATTCTTGATCTCAGGGAGGCTACCTGCGAGATCAGGGCAAAATCGTGGGCTTCCTGCACACTGGCCGATCCCAGCATGGCAAAACCCGTGGTCCGGGCCGCCATTATATCCTGGTGATCACCAAAGATGGAAAGTCCCTGTGCGGCAAGAGAACGGGCCGCCACATGAAATACAGCAGCGGTCAGTTCACCCGCGATCTTATACATATTGGGCAGCATCAGCATCAGGCCCTGGGAGGCGGTAAACGTAGTGGTCAGCGACCCGGTTTGCAGGGCGCCGTGAACGGTACCGGCTGCACCGCCCTC
Source organism: Sphingobacteriales bacterium (assembly GCA_016219985.1). Lineage (GTDB taxonomy): Bacteria > Bacteroidota > Bacteroidia > Chitinophagales > Chitinophagaceae > JJ008. The sequence goes on from JACRJO010000032.1 coordinate 562,784, forward strand.
GCTCTGCAGCTCGATCACATCCGGTATATTGCCCCAGATATTCTTTATTCCTTTGGAAGCCCATTCATCGGCCAGTTCCGCCATCGTGGAAGACGGCGTAATCGGGTAGATGGCACAGACCTCGTTGATGCGGTAGGCCACATAGGCCGCAGCTTCATTGCCATCGATGGTGGCAACTAATTTATTTTTATTTGACATCAGTAGTAGAATTAACAGGTTCAGGAATCATTTCTATCGCGTGACAGGGGCATTGTTCATAACAAACCGCACAACCGGTACAGGCATTATAATTGAATTTATACCGGTTCCCCTTGCCTAATTTAATGATCGCGTCTTCAGGACAGGCGCCAAAACAACCGTCGCATTCAAAACAGTTGCCGCAGCTCAGGCAGCGCTGGGCTTCAAACCGGGCTTCTTTCTCTGTGAGGCCGCTGAATACTTCTTCAAAACTTTTTACCGCTTCAGCCGGCGCCAGTTTATCCTGTTCTTTCTGCGGGGCGTCTGTCTTGTACCACATGTGCAGCTTACGGAAACCGGCCGTCGGATGCTTCTCCGGCTTCTGGTAAGGTTCCTGCAGCAGGAATCCATGAATATATTTGGCTGCTTTTTTACCATGACCCACCGCAATGGTGGTGCTTCTGTTTTCACCGGGCAGCATATCTCCGCCCGCGAAAATCCCTTCGTGCCCGGTCATCCGCTGCACATCGATGGCCACGGTACCATCCTCATTAATCTTAATATCGTTCACCGCCCGCAGGAAACCCGAATCCGCTTCCTGTTTATTGGCATTGATCAGCACATCCGCTTCGACCGTTTCAAACTCACCGGTACCCACGGCTTTGCCCTTTTCCACTTTCATTTTTTCCAGTGTGATCTTTTTCTTTTCGATCTTGCTGATACTGCGCAACAACTGCACGTCCACGCCTTCCGCCAGTGCATCCTCGGTTTCATAATCATAGGCCGGCATCATTTTCTTGTCCCCGGCAAAGTAAACCGCGGCTTCGGATCCAAAACGCTTGATCATCCGGGACAGGTAGAGCGCCAGTTTACCACCGCCATACACCACCACTTTTTTATTCATAAAGGGAGACGCGTTCATCTTGGCTTCGCGGAAGAAGGAAAAAGCATCCGTGATGGTTACCGAACCGTCCTGCGGGAATTCTTCACGGTGAATCACCTGGGCCCCGATGGAAAGGTAGACAGCATCAAAATTGCCGGCCTGTTTTTCCGTGAGTACATCCTGCACCCTGTAATTCAGGCGGATCTTCACCCCCATCTTTACAATACGTTCCACTTCTGCATCTAATATCTCCTTGGGCAGCCGGTAATCCGGGATCCCTTTCCACATCAGTCCGCCGGGATGTTTGCCTGCATCAAATACTTCGACCGTATGTCCCAGCCTGGCCAGGTGGTAGGCTGCGGAAAGGCCACCGGGGCCAGCCCCTACCACCAGCACTCTTTTACCGGTGGGTTTGGCATCATACCGTACGGCCCATTTTTGCCGGATCGCTTCGTCCCCGATATACCGTTCCACCGCGTGAATATTCACCGTGGTCTCGATATGATTCCGGTTGCACCCGGTCTCACAGGGTTTCACACAAACGCGGCCCATGATCGCCGGGAACGGGCAATCTTCAACCAGCCGCTGGAATGCTTCAAAATAATTCCCGGACTGTGCCTGTGCCATCCAGGCCTGTATATTCTCTCCTGCGGGGCAGGCGCTGTTACAGGGGGGCATAAAATCCACATAGACAGGACGACGGGAACGTTGGGGACCGGTACCCTCCGCATGTGTGAGGAGGTCGACCGGTTTGGTAATGTCATTTGCAGCCATGATAATTTTTTTAAAAGGGCAGGCGGTATGCATGCCCATGAAAGGCTTTTAAAACCTCAGCAAAGTAGAACCAAAAGGCAATGTGAAAGGTGACGGAATTCAAGGGAAAAAATGATTCCTATCATGTTATTCGCCAATCGCTTACTAAAGGATTCCCTGTCTCTAAAATACAAAAAAGCCGGCTAATTCAGCCGGCTGCAGGAAGTTTCGGTCCACAGGGTTAAAAACTATAACCCACACTGGCACCGCCGGATGGCATGATATATCCTTTCGCGATGATCGGTGTAAATCCGATCCGCCAGGTAAATCCGCCTTTCAGGGGCTGGCGGCGGTACATAAAGGAGGCTGTGCCAAATAAATTAGTCCGGCTGCTGTCGTTATAATTCATGATATCAATCTTTTTGCCGGCATAGGTTAATCCCCCGCCGACTTCGAATGTATGGGGGGAATCGGTTTTGCCGAAAATATAATTGACCTGTACCGGGACGGTCACTACCGACTGGGTATAATAATTTCCGTAGATCCCGCCATAATAATTATACTCGTCCCCGGTGTAAAAACCGAGCCCGAACCGCCCGCCCCAGCCCAGGGAGGAGGGAGTAAAACGGGTATCAATATTCGCAGAAAACAAGATCCCGGGTCCGCCTACTTCCGCGTAAAACTGGGTCCGGCCCGGGTGCCTGCCCACCGTATTTTTTTGGGCAAAGAGTACAGAGCTGAATAACAAGGCAAAAGCTGCAACAAAAGTTCTTTTCATAAAAGTGGTTTAATAATTGACAAACATAAGTGAAAACTGCTGCACATGCTTTGAAAAAAAATTGTTAACGTATAAAATAAACAGTTATTGCACCGGCAGGGGCTGTGGCCAGTAGTGGGAAACCACATTGAAAGAATCCTGCATCCAGCCTTCTCCTGTCCTGCCCTCAATAAAATAAGTCTTCCCTTTGCGATCTTTCTGCAACTCAAAGTTCCCCATCGGGTTAATAGAATAAAGGCGGATAGTAGCAAAATCTGAGTAAGGAACCGTAGTACAAAAATCACTGTTATCAAATTCCAGGTAATCCAGCCGGTCATCGCCGTCAGCATCGCCGAATAAACCATATCCAAAACGACAGGTCTGGAAACAATTCAGGCGCCTGTGCTTCAGATCATAAATAAGATGATAATTCACATTACCCATTGAAGCTCCCCCACTATAAATTGAGCCCGCCCGGATATAATAATACTCCTTGCTTTTAAAAACAAAATGCCGGAATGACTGTGAATCAAATTCTATCTGATCCTCTCCCATAATATCCTGCCCGTCACCGTTATATCCCCTTATCAAAAACCCATTTATAGAGATACGCTGATGTACTCTTTCTCCAAAATAATAAATAGAAATTATTTCTGTTTTATCATTCCGTAATGTATCCTTTCTCACTTTCTGAACCTGATCCACTAAAACCGAATTAGATAAAGTTTGGGCATTCTGCAGGCTCAACTCTTTTTTACTGATAAGCCCCGTCAAAAACCTAAACAGCCTTGTAGTATCTTCCAGTTCTATTCTTGTAAGCTTCTCCGGAATATGCCCTTTAAAATATCCCGTATCCACTTCAGGACCTGAACTCCAGGGCATATCAACCGTATCATTATAATTATAAACGATTGTATCTGTATATGCTTTAACCTGCACGGGTTCTTCCGCCCTTTTCATTTTAGTATGACAGGACAGCAAAACAATGCCCAAAAAAAAAGGCAGCCATTTCATACTGCCTAAGTTATACATTCTTTCAAACCATTACCCAAGAATTCCTGTTATTCATTACTACCCGATGCTACCGGCTCAGGGTATTAGCTCCAGGCTAAAGGCTAACGACTATCGACTAACGACTCCAGACTAACGACTCCAGACTAACGACTATCGCCTACTAAGCAATACTTTCCAAAACAATCCTCTTCAAATCGCTGATCGCCACCCGCTCCTGCAGCATACTGTCGCGATGCCGGATGGTGACAGTCTGGTCTTCCTTGCTCTGGTGATCTACGGTTACACAGAACGGTGTGCCTAAAGCGTCCATGCGGCGGTAGCGTTTACCAATGGAATCTTTTTCCTCGTAAAAGCAACGGAACTCCCCGCGGCAATCCTTCATGATCTGCTCTGCGATCTCCGGCAACCCGTCTTTCTTGGTCAGCGGCAGCACCGCCAGCTTGATCGGGGCCAGTTTGGCCGGCAGGTGCAATACCACCCGGCTGTCGGATTTTTCCGGCTGGCCCGCTTCTGCGGCAGGCAGGCTCAGGTCCTGCTCCTCGTAGGCATGACTGATCACGGCGAGGAACATACGATCCAGGCCGATCGAAGTTTCAATTACATAGGGAATATAGTTGCCATATGGCTTGCCCGTGGCGGGATCAATATCATTATCGAAATATTGCTGCTTTTTTTTGCTGTATTCCTGGTGCTGCTTCAGGTCAAAATCCGTACGGCTGTGAATCCCTTCCAGTTCCTTGAAGCCCATCGGGAATTCAAATTCTATATCACAGGCCGCATCCGCGTAGTGAGCCAGTTTCACATGATCATGGAACCGGTATTTTTCTGCGGGAATACCCAGGCTTTTATGCCATTCCAGGCGGGTGGTCTTCCACTTTTCATACCATTCTTTTTGGGAACCGGGACGGATAAAGAACTGCATTTCCATTTGCTCAAATTCCCGCATCCGGAAGATAAACTGGCGGGCCACGATCTCATTCCGGAACGCTTTACCAACCTGAGCGATCCCGAACGGGATTTTCATCCGGCCGGACTTCTGTACATTCAGGAAATTCACAAAAATACCCTGGGCCGTTTCGGGACGCAGGTACACTTTATTATCCTCGTCTTCGGAGGATACCGTGGAACCGAATTCAGTAGAGAACATCAGGTTGAACTGGCGGATATCCGTCCAGTTGCAGGTGCCGCTGATGGCACAGGATATCTTATTATCCTCGATCAGCTTTTTCAGTCCGGGAAAATCATCCTTAGCCAGCAATCGCTCCATTTCAGCAATGACCTCATCGGCTTTAGCCTCCTGGCCCGCTGCCCGCAGCTCATCGCTATAAGCTTCTACCAGGTGATCCACACGGTAACGCTTCTTGCTGTCCTTGTTGTCGATCATCGGGTCGTTGAAATTATCGACGTGACCAGAAGCCTTCCAGGTAGTGGGATGCATGAAAATGGCTGCATCAATACCTACGATATTGTCCTGCAGCTGGGTCATGCTCTTCCACCAGTAATCCCGGATATTCTTTTTCAGCTCACTGCCCATCTGGCCGTAATCGTAAACCGCCTGCAACCCGTCGTAGATCTCACTGCTGGGAAAAATAAAGCCGTATTCTTTACAATGGGAGATGATCGCCTGGAACCGGCCCGCCGGCAGGGAAATTCCTTTTACTTGTTCAGTCATAGGGTGCAAATATAATAGCAAAAGTTTTCCCCCTATGTGCGAGAAAAAAAGGCACAATTTTTGGAATTTAGAATTTCAAATCGTTAATTTCATGTAAGGAACACTTAGATTTTGTTTATTTAATTGTTATTCATACCTTTGCACCCTTAAATTTATAAAAATGGCTGTTGCTACATTCAATGACCTTTTAAAAGGTCTAAGAGAATATACTTCTGAGAAGGCGTATAGAACAACCCCACAGTCTAAAAAATTTTTTGAGACACATCAGGCTGAGGCCCACATTCAAAAAAATAAACAAGCGAAAAAAGTTACTGGCAAAAAAAAATAGGATTTAATTTTTTTTTACTACTTTATGGTTTCGTAATTATTTATGAAGCCGTTATACACTACTTCTGACCTCACTAGAGAATTTGCAAGAATTCAAGATTATCAATCAAGTGAATTCGAAGGGGACTTTTCCTTCGACCTGTCAAACCTCACTCATTCTGCATGTTTTAGAAGACTTCAAGGGAAGACCCAATTATTTCCTGAAATGGAAAATGATTTCTTCAGAAATAGGTTAACGCACTCAATAGAGGTTGCTGACATTGCTTCAAAAATTGCAAAAAAACTTAACCATGAACACATTTATTTCAAAAACCAAGAAATTAATATTAATCTCGTCAGGTTTGCAGGCCTAGCACATGATCTCGGGCATCCACCTTTTGGCCATGTAGGCGAAAGAGCAATAAACAAAGCTTTAATTAACCACAAAAACCAACACTTCAATAAAAAAAATCGGGACATAGGTCTTAGATATGAAGGAAATGCACAAACCCTTAGAATTCTATCCCGCCTTGAGAAAAAATTCGTAAATATTTCTGAAGATGGTCCAAACAAGAATTTCCCTTTGTTTGCACAAAACGAAGGGATAATCGAACAAACTGACTTCCGAATAGGCTTAAACCTAACCTACAGATCGCTTGCTTCTATTCTAAAATATGACAACGAACTAACAGATAATAATATCAGAAACAAGAAGGGGTACTACAAATCAGAAAGAGATTTGGTTGAACAAATAAAATTTTACACTACTGGTAAAACTGCCGCATATCTAAGAAGACACCATATTAAATTTAAAACAATTGAATGCTCAATAATGGACATAGCTGATGACATAAGCTATACTGCATATGACTTAGAAGATGCATTTAAGGGTAGGTTTGTAAATATGCTTGATTTTTTGCACACAACTGATGAAAGCCTTATTAGGAAAGTTATTTCAGAATTTAATGATTCCCTAAAGAAAGCAAACAATGACGACCTGTACGAAAAAGAGTTCTCTCTTTTAACCCTTGACAAATCCGGGATTGAAGACTTTCAATACATATTGAGTTATCCTTTTTTGCATTTAGGATGGATAGATAACCCTGTTATTCCCAAAAACCATATATATAGAAAAAAAAATCAAACATATTTGACTGAAATAGGGAGATTCAATATTTCAAGTGAATTATATATTGTGTCACAAAAACTGATAAAAAACGGCTATTTCAGGTCATACTTTATATCCCAGCTTATTAAATACTTTATTGACTCACTCGAAGTAAAAGTTAACGAGGATTTTCCTGCCTTATCAAGTGTTTACCTTAGCGAAGAAGCATTCTGGGTATTAGAAGCATTAAAACAATTTATTTTCATTTCACAAACAAAATCAGCACGTTTACAAATTGTCGATTACCGAGGAGAAGAAATTGTAACCTTGTTATTTGACACACTTATAAAAAATCCACAGCTTTTACCTCGCGATTTCAGAATTATGTATGAAAATTCAATGGTAGAAACTAGGCCACGAATAATTGCAGATTATATATCTACAATGACCAACCGATATGCAATAGAGTTTTATGCTAGATTAAAGTCTGAAAATCACCAGTCAATTTTTAAACCATTTTAAAAAGATTAAAAAGAATACAAATAAAATATTTTGTCATTTTCTTTACCTTTGTATTCGCTTAATAAAATAACATGAGAAGCACTGCATTATTTATGGCCATACCGGCCACCCTGCTGGCCGCATTTGCCCTATTTAATACTTCCCGGAAAGAAGGAAATTCCTGCAACATGCAAACAGCTGTTTGTTACCAAATGAGCCCGGAATGTGGTATATCGCCCGACACCCTGCGCAAGGATCCCATCTGCGGCATGATGGCGGATGATACCAAAAAAGACACCGTTCATTATAAGAACAAAGTGTACGCCTTCTGCTCCAAACATTGCAAGCAGGAGTTTGTGAAGGACCCGGAAGCTTATACGCCGAAAAAGAAGAACTAAAAAAGGTAACCCCGTAAATCCTGGCACATGATCTCCGAAGAAAAGATCCGGGAACTGCACCGGCAACTGAAGAAAGGGGAGCCGGAAGGCGAGATCAGGGAAAGGCTGAAAAAGGAAGGCCATACCCCGGAAGAAATACAACAGGTATTCAAGCCGCAGCCATATGATATGCGTAGCTGGTACCTGGTTTTTGGAGTACTGATTACTATAGCCGGGGTCTATTATGTAAACAGCCTGGGTGGGTTAATGATTCTCCTGTTGGGGCTATTCCTCCTGTATTCCTATATTAAAGAAACCGAACGATTGAAAAGGCGACCTGAATGACAGGCAGTTATTACTTCTTTTGAAACTTTTCTTTCTTTAAGACCTTCAAAGCTTGGAATATTTTATCGTTATCGGTAATGAATTGCAATAGTCTTTCACCCGGTGTTTTGGACAACCAGATTTTCAACTGTACTTGTTTGATATGCAAAGGGGTATCATTCATTTATGATAAAATTACCGGAGTTTATCATTGTTTTTATGCCGCTCCGCATCCCTTGCCGATTTTTTTTCAAAATTCTTTTCAAGCGCCGCTGACAGGTTCACCCCGGTCTGGTTGGCCAGGCAGATCAGCACCCAGAGTACATCGGCCATTTCATCCCCCAGGTCCCGGTTCTGATCAGAATCTTTAAAACTCTGGTCCCCGTATTTCCGGGCCATGATGCGGGCCAGTTCCCCTACTTCTTCCGTAAGGATGGCCATATTGGTCAGTTCGCTGAAATAACGGACACCAATAGTTTTGATCCATTCATCCACCTGTTGCTGGGCATATTCAAGTGTCATAACATAATTTTTTGTGCAGGACTGCAATATAGCACGATTCTTGCCGTTAAAGACTCCCCCGGATTCCCGGTGGCCCAATCCGAAACCAACCGCGCATTATCACGTGGTCTCCCCCTGAAAACGGTAAACCAATTCCTTTAAAAGATTAAGGTATCCCATGATGCAGTCTCTTCACAGGCTTCTGGCCGTTGTCTCCCTGTCCCTGTTCATCAGCGCGGCTTCCGCACAGCCGGCGCCCAATTCCTTTGACAACCCGGCAAAAAAAGAAAGCAAGCCGTTTAAAGTCCTGGCTTCCGGGAAGCAAATCACCATCAAAAGCATAAAAGAAATAAAAAACATCATGGTCTGGACGGCCACGGGTCACCGCATTGTGGAGCAAACCCAGGTAAATGCCGTTAGCTTCACCTTTAATGTATCCGGTTCAAGGGAAAAGATCTTCTTTATCATGGTACAGTACGCAGAAGGGAAACCGGTGACGGAGAAGATCGGGGTGCAGTGATGTAGCTGAAGCAGGGAATTCCCACTACTGGTTGGCGGGTGATTGGGTTATTCTTGAGCTGTGAGCTGCGAGCTGTGAGCCCGCCTCGCTATCGCTTCGGCGAGGCAAGCTGCGAATAGCAGACTGACATCTGACAACTGACAACTGTCAACTACTCCCTATCCTTCGTATCCATCACAATCGTTACCGGCCCGTCATTCAATAATTCCACCTTCATATCGGCGCCGAATAGACCGGTGCCTATGGGTTTGCCGAGATCCGCACTTAATTGGGCGATCATTTTTTCATATAAAGGAACAGCCACCCCGGGTTTACTGGCTTTTATATAGGAAGGACGGTTGCCTTTTTTGGTGGAGGCATGCAGGGTAAACTGGCTTACCAGGAGAATACCCCCGTTTATGTCTTTCACCGATTCGTTCATCACTCCTGTGGCATCATTAAATATGCGGAGGTTCACGATCTTCCCGCTCAGCCACCGGATATCCTCTTCTGTATCCGCATCCTCAATACCCAGCAATACCAGCAGCCCCCACCCGATTTCCGACTGAACTTTCCCTTCAATAGTTACACTGGCCCTGGAGACTCTTTGTATGACGGCGCGCATTTTAGCAAGATTTGTTAACCACGAAAGTATTGAGTTTTTTATTCTGCCGGACTGTATTAGTTGTTAGTTGTCAGTTGTTAGCCTGCCTGTCCGGCCCGCTTCGCCGCGAGGCGAGTAGGCAGGTTGTCAGGGTCTCCGAATGAAAAGTTTTTCCAATAATGTGAGAACTGTTTAGTTGACAGATGTTAGATGTCAGGCCCTCTGAACGAGGAATCGTTTCAATAAGGAGGTGTTTGGCATTAGCTGTGAGCCTGCCTGTCCGGCCCGCTTCGCCGCGAGGCGAGTAGGCAGGTTGTTTGGGGGCTTCGGATGAAAAGTTTTTCCAATAATATGAGAACTGTTCGACAATAGGGTTAATTGGCTAATTGGCACATTGGCTAATTATCTATTTGTCTAATTTTACCCCATGCTTCAATCCCTTCTCCCCGAAATAACATTCCAAACAACCCGCTCCGGCGGCAAGGGCGGGCAAAACGTCAATAAGGTAGAAACTGCAGTAATCGCATCCCTCCCTGTTGCTGACTCCACCCTGTTCAGCCCTCAGCAAAAACAATTGCTGCAGGAAAAACTCAGCAACCGCATTACAGCTGAAGGCTGTCTCCAGGTAAAAGCCCAAACCCACCGGACCCAGCTGGCTAATAAAGAAGAAGCAGTAAAGAAGATACATGAACTGGTCCGGAAAGCCCTGGAAAAGAAAAAAGCCCGGATCGCCACTAAGATCAGCCGGGCAGCAAAAGAAAAAAGGCTGGAGTCCAAGAAAAGAAAAGCCGATGTAAAAGCCGGGCGGCAAAAGTTCCGCCGTGGTGATTTCTGAGCCCGGAATATTCCTGTAAATTGTAGTTTATTTTCAGCCCTTGCGAAAAAGCCTGTTTACCATATTGGTATTGTTTACTTTTTTGGTCACCCTTTCCCGGGGACTGGGCGCCTGTAAAAAAGATCAGGGCACGAAAGGCCTGGAACGGTTAGCCCAGGAAATCCCGGAAGGTTTTCCTCAACCCGCCTATACATTTAATGACAACCCCCTGAGCCGGGAAGGTTTTGAACTCGGCCGTAAATTATTCTATGACCCGGCCCTCTCTGCCGATAACCAGCATCCCTGCTCTTCCTGTCACCAGCAAACCGGGGGCTTTGGTACCTTCGAGCATGACCGGAGCCACGGGGTTTTTGATTCACATACCCTGCGCAATGCCCCGGTGCTTTTTAACCTGGCCTGGAGCAGTTCTTTTCACTGGGATGGTGAGTTTAGTTCCCTGCCCGGGGAAGCCGCTCATCCCCTGACCGGTTCGCATGAGATGGGGGAAACCTATCAAAATATCATTAAACAGCTGGAAGCAGACCCCGTGTACCGCGACCAGTTCAAAAAAGTATTCCGTTACCCCATTATCCGGCCGGAATTTATCAATAAGGTCCTGGCCCAGTTTACCGGTTCCATTATTTCTGCAGATGCTAAATACGACCGGTACAAAAAAGGAACTGCCGCATTTACGGCACAGGAAGAAAATGGCTACCAGCTCTATAAAACAAACTGCGCCAGTTGTCACCCCGAACCCCTTTTTACGGATTTTAGTTACCGGAACATCGGCCTGCCGGTTGATATAACCCTGAATGATTACGGGAGGATGCGGGTGACCGGTAAACCGGCCGATTCCCTGAAATTCAAAGTGCCCACCCTGCGGAACACTTATATCTCTTCCAACTATATGCACGACGGGCGTTTCAACACCCTGCAGCAATGCATCGGCCATTACCGCAGTAATGTGCAGCAAAGTCCCACCCTCGATCCTTTATTGATAAACGGGATAACGCTGACCCCGGTCCAGTCATCGGACCTGGTTGTTTTCCTCCGGACCCTGACGGATTCCGCCCTGCTGCGGAACACCCGCTTTTCGAAACCCAATTAGGTCTTATCCATTACCCTTTTTGATTTCAGGGCATCAAGCGCCTGTTTCTTGGCCTCAATTTCTTTTTCCGTATTGCGCTGGTCTTCCTGGTTGTTTTTGAGTTTTTTCTCCAGGTCAGACTGATCGTCCTTCAATCCCCGCAGCTTTTTCTCCGCTTTGGAAACAGCCTCTTCCTGCGCAATGATATCCAGTTCCAGGTTTTCCGCCACCACATCCGGCTGCAGCCCGTTCAGGAAGGATTTGATCTTTTCCACCTGGGTCGCATCAAATGTGGATTTCATATTGTTACCGTCTTTCTGGATGATCAGGTAGATAATGGATGCCTCGGACTTGCGGCCCCTGGATTCCACTTTCAGGATATAATCCATCGGGTCGGGGCTGATATCGGCAATAAAAGCATTCCTGAAATTGCGGAAGCCCTTATCCTTGTTGAAAAGTCCTTTCTCCTCTTTCGATTTATACCCCAGTTTTCCCATTCTCCTGACGATCGCATTCTCCACGGCTTCGGGAGGATAGGGATAATCGATCAGGAAAGCGGGCTGCTTTTTTTTGTCATATTCGGTTGTGCCCTCATAAGCCTGTGCGGAAAGGAGAACCTGGAAACCCAGTAACACCACTAAGGATAAGAATAGTTGCTTCATAACCGGTATTTTTTAGGAATAAAGATACGGCAGGGCGGCAAAGCGTTGCAACGATGCTAAATAAAAAATCCCGTCGCCCCGGAATTCGTTTTTTGCCGGGCTAACAATTACTTTTGCCCGGATAGCCCCGGCGGAAGGGGTCCCCGTTTATAAAATTTCCAATTCGTTGAGTGGTATTAAAAAACTGGCCGGTCAGACCCTTTGGTATGGTGTACCCACCATTGCCAGCCGTTTTATTGGCTACCTGATGAACCTGACCCTGCCGCTGATCTTTGCCCAGCCTTCCAAAACGGCCGACCTGACCCAGGTCTATGCCATCATTCCCTTCCTGAATGTGCTGTTCACCTACGGACTGGAGACGGCCTATTTCCGGTTTTCGCAGGATCAGGACCGTCAGAAACTATATAACACGCTTTCCATTTCCCTGGTCGGGTCCACCCTTTTTTTTACCGTGCTTCTTTTATTGTGCCGGGGAACGATTGCCCGCCTTGCCAACCTGGAACAGCATCCTGAATATATTACCTGGATGGCCGTTATTATTTTCTTTGATGCCATCAGCACCCTGGCTTTTGCCCGGCTGCGCCAGGAAAACAGGCCAAAGCGGTATGCATTCGCCCGTGTTGCCGGGGTAATGATGAATGTGCTGGTGGTACTGCTGTTCCTGGCCGTCATTCCCCGTTATGTGAATAAGCACCCGGACAGTTTCCTGGGTACATTTTACAATAAAGAAACCGGTATTGGTTATTACCTGATCGGGAATATCTGCGGATCTGCATTCACCTTTCTCCTGCTGCGGAAAGAATTCTCGCAAATCCGGTTCCGGTTTGATATGGCGCTCTGGAAAAAGATCATGCACTATTCCTATCCCCTGGTAATCGTGGGAATGGGAGGAATGGTGAATGATATGCTGAGCCGGCTGATTTACCAGCACGTGGTGGACCTGCCCGTGGAAGCCGCCAAACACGAACTCGGCATCTTCGGAAATATTTACCGGCTGGCCGTGCTGATCACCATCATGATCCAGGCCTTCCGGATGGCTGCTGAGCCTTTTTTCTTCAACCGCAGTAAAGAGGAGGATGCGCCAAAGACCTATGCCAGGATCATGAAGTTTTTTGTAATCGCCACCTGCTTTATGTTCCTTTTTATCAGCTTATATATTGATGTGTTCCGCTGGTTCTTTATCGCCGTCCACAAACCCGCCTGGGTGGAAGGCCTGTACGTGGTACCCCTGCTGGCCCTGGGTAATATTTTTCTCGGCATCTATTATAATCTCAGCATCTGGTATAAACTTACCAGCCAGAACATGCTGGGAGCCGGTATTACCCTTGCCGGTGCGGCGATAACCATTGTACTGAATATCCTGCTGATCCCGAAGTTCCATTACCTCGGCGCCGCCATTGCCACTTTCTGCTGCTACCTGTTTATGATGATCACCAGTTATGTACTCGGGCAAAAATATTACCCCGTGCCCTATGCGCGGAAAAAACTGATCGCTTACCTGGTACTGGTGGTCCTGATCTTCCTGGCACACAGGGGGATTGCCTATTTCGTGGAAAATCACTGGGCCAACCTCGCCGCGGCCACTGCCTTGCTCGGGTTCTTTACCTGGTTTGTAGCGAAGATTGAAAGAAAGGAGCTGGAAAAACTACCAATCGTCGGAAAATTCTACAGAAGATAATTTTTCGATTAGCCAATGTGCCAATTAGCCAATTAACCCTATTGCTGAACAGTTCTTACACTATTGGAAAAACTTTTTATCCGAAGCCCCTGACAATTATCAACTGACATCTGACAACTAATACACTTCATGGAACGGGAGAATCTTTATTACTGCTAAATTACACAGAAGACAATTGCCAATGTGCCAATTAGCCAATTAACCCTATTGCTGAACAGTCTTTACTTTATAGAAAAAACTTTTCATCCGAAGCCCCTGACAACTGTCAACTAATACACTTCATGGAACGGGAGAATCTTTATTACTGCTAAATTACACAGAAGACAATTGCCAATGTGCCAATTAACCCTATTGCTGAACAGTTCTTACACTATTGGAAAAACTTTTCATTCGAAGTCTCTGACATCTGTCAACTGACAACTGCCAACTGTCAACTAACTAAATCCCACAAACGGATTATTCCTCTTCTCAAACCCCACCGTCGTTACCGGTCCATGCCCGGAATACACTTTGGTCTCATCCGGAAGGGTAAAAAATTGGGTCCGGATACTGCTGACCAGGGTTTCCATACTGCCGCCCGGCAGGTCGGTCCGCCCGATACTGCCGCTAAAGAGCACATCCCCGCCGATAATAAAACCACCTGCCGCATGGTAAAAGGAGACACTGCCCGGTGAGTGCCCGGGTGTAAAACGGATCTCCAGTTCATCCGCCCCGATTTTAACAATATTTCTTTCTGCCAGGTAAACCAATGGCCCATCATAATTGTCAAAGGGCAGTTGCCACATCTGGCCCGACTGCGGCGCAAAATCCAGGACCGGTTTTTCCCGCTCATGGATATGCAAGGCCAGGCCCCAGGTATCATGCACAAATTGGTTCCCGAACACATGATCCAGGTGACAGTGGGTATTTAGCAGCAATACCGGGATCAGCCCGGATTTTTCAATGCCCGTTTTTAATTCGTCCCTTTCAGCCGGGAAATAACAGCCCGGATCTATAATGCAGCATTGCTTTTGTTCGTTATACAGGACATAGGTGTTCTCCCGGACGGGACTAAAAGTGAAGGACTTAACATGTAACATGGATGGTTTTTTCGTACTTTTAAAGGCACTCTCTGAATTCCTCCCAAAGAGGGACTTCGTGATGCATCCGTTCAAAAGTACAAAATAGCTATTTTTGATCAGGGGCCTGCAGAAATTCCATTCGCCGCTGTACCCCGGATCCTGGATTGGCGTTGCCCTGAAATACAGTGCCGGGCCGCCCAAAACAGAAAACGAACGATTCAATAGTATCGAAACAGTAAGTATCAGACTATGAAAAGAACAGTAAGCCTTATTACCTGCCTTTCCTTATTCTTTGCCCTGCAAACTGCGGCACAGGTAAATACCGTGGAATTCGGAAAGAACAGGGTCCAGTACCAGAAATTCAGCTGGAAATATTACCAGACCGAGAACTTCAACAGCTATTTCAGCCAGGACGGGCTGGGCCTGGGCAAATATGTGGCCCAGATCGCCGAAGCCGAACTGCCTTCTATTGAAGAATATGTAGAGTACGGTTTACAGCGCCGGATCAATATTGTGATCTATAACAATTTCGATGAAATGCAGCAGTCGAATATCGGGATCGGGATCGACTGGCAGAATACCGGCGGGGTGACAAAGCTGGTGAACAATAAAATGATCGTGTACTATGACGGCAACCATGAGAACCTGCGCCGCCAGATCCGCCAGGGCATTGCCCGCAACCTGGTAGAAAACCTGCTTTTCGGGGATGATCTCGGTGAATTTGCCGCCAACCAGGCTTTGCTGGACCTGCCCAAATGGCTGACCGATGGCTATATTGCCTACGCGGCTGAAAACTGGAGTACTTCCCTCGACGATGACCTGCGGGGCGTGATGCTGGCCGGGAGTTACCGTAATTTTTACCAGTTTGCATTCGACAAACCCCTGCTGGCCGGGCATGCTTTCTGGAAATATATCGCCGATAAATATGGCAAGAACAAAACAACTTATTTTCTTTACCTGGCCCGCATCTACCGCAATCTCAATAATGCTTCTTATAAGATTGCCAAAAAGAAATTCAAAGTCATCCTCCGGGAATTCATGACGGATGTGCAAACCCAGTACTTCAAGGATATCAGCGGCCGCCGCAATACTCCCAAGGGTCAGCTGTCCGTCAGTGAATATATCGGCAAAAAAGATTTTATCCATTTCAACGCCAACCCCGTTCCCCGCAGTTTTTCTTATGCCGTGGTCGAATTTAACCAGGGTCGTTACCAGGTGGTGCTCATGGAAAATTTCATCAATAAAAAAATCCTGCTGAAACAGGGAGTCCGCTCCCGGGAAGAGGAGAAACATCCCAATTACCCCCTGCTGGCCTGGGACGGGAAAGGCACCCGCCTCGCCGTATTGTACCACGAGGAAGGCAAGACCAAATTCTTCGTCTATGACCTGGTAAACCGGGTAAAGCTCTGGAAACAGGAGATCCCGAAATTTGACCAGGTACAGGATATGAAATACATGCTCGACAACAATACCCTCGTGCTGAGCGCGGTAAGAAGCGGCCAGTCGGATATCTATGTGTATAAGATCGACAAACAGAGCATTGAACAGATCACCAATGATGTGTATGATGACCTGGACCCCTCCTTTGTGGCATTCCCGAACAAGACCGGTATCCTGTATTCCAGCAACCGCCCTTCCGCACAGGCGGCCAGCAGTGACGATTCATTACCCGGGCGGCATTTCAATATCTATCTCGTGGACAACTGGAATAAATCGGATGTAAAGCAGATCTCCAAACTAACGGACCTGCGGCTGGGGAATGCCCGTTTCCCTTCGCAGTACAATACCTCGCACTTCACCTTTGTGAGCGATGAAAACGGGATCAATAACCGCTATGCCGGTTTCTTTACCACCGAAAGGGCGGGACTGGATACGCTGGTCTTCATCGGCGATGAAATGCTGCGCAACCCGCCGCAAAAAGAAGTGGACAGCCTGCTGAAAGAATGGGGCAAGACCGATATCGACTCGGTAGGATTTGTTTCCATTACCAATGATTCATCGTATGTATTCCCGCTGACCAATTACCAGAGCAGCATGCTGGAAACCCGCACGGCAGGAGATAACCAGCAGGTTTCGGAAGTGGTAAAACTGGGAGATGTGAAACTGCTTTATCGCCTGAAAGTGGATGAGAACACCCTTCGTCGCCGGAATATCAGCGCCCGGCCGACCGAATACATGCGCAAAGTGATCGAGGAGGAAAAGAAAGCGGCCCGGAAGGAAGCGGTGATTACCGCCAAGACGGATACCCTGTCCAAAAAACAACAGGACTTTTTTAATACCGGCTTCGAAGAAGACAAGGCTGATAGCAGCAAAAAAGTGGGCGACGTGGTAAAAGCCGATGAGATCGTCAAAGAATCTGTATTGAAAAAAGCGAAAGTGTTTGAATACCGCCCGCCCAAATTCTTTAACGATTACCTGGTGAGCGGTTTCAATAATAATGTGCTGGTAACCCGCTTCCAGCCCTACCAGGGAGGCAGCGGCCCCATCCAGCTCAGTAATAACGACCCGCTGAACGGGATCATCCGGCTGGGTACTTCCGACTTATTCGAGGACTGGAAAATAGCGGGCGGTTTCCGCGTCAGCACGGACCTGAACAATAACGAATATATCTTCACCTCGCAGTACCTGAAAAAGCGGCTGGATTACGGCGTCACCTATTACCGGAATACAGCCATGTATAACAGCAATGTGGGGGAAGTAAAACTCTTTTCCAACCTCTACCAGGGAACCATTTCCTATCCGTTTAACAAAGTAAGAAGCCTCCGCTTCAACCTGGGTTACCGGAGCGATAAATATGTATTCAAGGGAAACAAGGATGTACCGGTCAGCCTGGATATTCCCGATGAAAAAAATACCTATGCGCTGGCCCATATCGAATTTATCCACGACGATGCCATCAGCCCGGTGCTGAATATCTGGAACGGTCTTCGCTGGAAAATATATTTTGATTACAATGCCCAGGTCGGCAAGAAGAACCAGGCCGGTTCCGGCGATTTTCCTTATATCATGAACTTTGGATTTGATGCCCGTCATTACCTCCCCATTTACCGGAACGTAACCTGGGCGGTCAGGGCCGCAGCTGATTTCTCCTGGGGCACTCAAAAGATTATTTATTACCTGGGCGGGGTGGACAACTGGCTGATGTTTGGTAAAAACCAGCGCAGGGATGGCTCCTATAAATATTTTGATCCGACCAATACACCCGACCCGGATGCCGAATACGCCTACCAGGCGCTGGCCGTAAACCTGCGTGGATTTACCCAGAATGTGGCCAATGGTAACAATGCCTTTGTGATCAACAGTGAAATCCGTGTACCGGTCTTCACCACCATCTTTAATAAGCCGATCAACAATGCCTTTCTCCGGAATTTCCAGATCGTGCAGTTTGCCGATCTTGGTACCGCCTGGAACGGCGCCTATGATAAATGGGTACGCCCCTCGGTCACTTATTCTTCCATACCCATCACTGTCAAAGTAAAAGCCGGTGGTATCGGTCCCTTTGCCGGCGGCTATGGCTTCGGCGCCCGCAGCACCCTGCTCGGTTATTTCCTGCGCTTTGATGCAGCCTGGGAAATGAAGGGGGTTTTCAGGGGTAAACCAAAATATTATTTTGCGATGGGGCTTGATTTCTGATAGCTGTCAAAAAGATAAATCATGGCAGTTTCCCCCGGGTGAGTGGCATCTCAATAGAATTAAAACAATAAAAAAGGCTTTGAATATTTATTCGAAGCCTTTTAATTTTAATACAAATGAGCAGACTACTGATTTTACTCTTTATTTTTTTCTCCTGCAATACCATTGCAAGGAAGGGCTACGGCGCCAAAAAACAAAAGACAGAGTCACCTGAAACCATAAAAGCCTGGCTGACTAAACAGGGGTTTCATTCAGACCAGGTATTTTCAATAGCCCCTGAATATTACCTGGAATATACAATAGGCTCCCAAAGCGCCCCCTTGCTTTTTGATGTGAAATCCGGAAAATTCCTGGCCATTGGCTTTACAAACGGTAAATATTGTCCCAAAGAAATTGACAAATCTTTTGCAAATGTGTTGCCTTATCAATTACTAAAAGTGAAACCCGACAGCTTTCTTGTCAGCGAGTCAGTGCAGGTCCCTGCCGGGTACACGTTGAAAGACAAGGACAAATTCAGGCACAGGTATGATACGACCGTATATACGCTTGAAAATATGCGCCATTTGATCAGGACACTAAATGGCGAACCGGTAACGGAGATTTCAGGCCGGGAGGCAGATTATATTCTGTTGCTCCCTTTCGCCCTGTACCTGGGCAATAGAATCCAGGTAAAGGATTTGAAAAAATATTACTATTCGGCACTCAGCAACAGGTTTTCAAAAATCAGTATCGCCTTTATCAATTCAGATAAACAACAATGGTGGGGTGAAAAATGGAACCATAGCAATACGATGAAATACTATTAGCAAAGATTTCTTATACAGATTCCCCCATTTTTTTCACTGACAAATACAGCAGGGTCATAAAAACCGCGTAGGTACCCGTCATTCCCCAGGCATACCAGTTATCCAGCGGATTCAGGACAAGACCGGAGATTTCAGTAAACAGGTTAACCGGGTCCGTCAGCACATCCCAGCTGTTAAACCGGAGAAAACGGCCGATATAAATCCCCAGTGCGTTCAGCCACATCACGAGAAAGACCAGGAAGAGGCTGAGACGCGGCCCCCGCTCTCCCCCAATGATCCCTTCCACCCGTCGCAGGGAAATGATTCCAAATAAAATGCCATTCCACGCAAAGGAAAAGATCAGCAGCAGGTCAAACCATTTGGGGGCTGACCGGACATGGATCAAATGAAAAAGATCCGTGATGATATAAAAGGAATTGGGAATAAACAGGAGCCATAGAGCAAGCAGGGCCACCCGCCTGATTTTATTTTCGACTACTTCCGTATGGGCTGACATCCAACGGGTGATCCCGTAAGGCACAAAGGCCAGGAACAGGTTCCAGGGAAGAAAAATATACCCGATCGTTTGGGTAACAATCATCCGGGCCGCCAGCAATCCGCAACTGAAGAGCGCGGATGCCAGCAACCACTGATCCAGGGTAACGGGTGATTTCGCTGTTTTCATAATAGAAAAAGGTTCATGCATAATTATAATTTAGGGATAAATACCAGGCAGCCCGTCAGCAGGGCCACCACAGCCGCCACCAGCACAGCCGCTGCCGCCACATCCTTGATGTATTTTACTTTCGGGTGCCATTCCGGGGAAACCAGATCCATTATTCGTTCAATAGCCGAATTCATCAGCTCTGTGATCCAGACCAAACCGGTCACAACCACCAGGGCGAGTAGCTCGCTGCCCGATATATGAAAGAAAAGAATCAATACGGTCACCGCCACGGTAGCCAGGGCATGCAGCAGGGCGTTAGGTTCTTCCAGGAAGAAATCAATTACTCCCCGGATAGCATACCGAAAGCTGTTCAGCCGCGCTTTTAAAGAAAAGGATTCCTTTTTACGCATAATTATATTTTAAAAGAAATTGGTTCATAAGCCGATCAATTAATACCACTGCCGGGGTTCGGTTCAGGCCGGATACAAACGGTATTAACTGAACACATTTAAGACTGTAACTTCTCGTCTAATAATTACCACCGGCAGGGAGTAATAAATAATTAATAATCAAACTGACTTTTGCTGACAAAGTAAACTCCCTGGTCACCATTCAAGCTTCCTCGAAAAAAACATGATAATCCCCAATGCCACAAACAACCCGATGCTGCCCATCAGCAAGGCGTAATCCTGTAACTGGATAATGCTGAAAATATAACTATAGACCACGGCCAGGACAAAACCGATGAACAGGGCCAGCTTCGAGGAACGAAGGATACTGCCCACATACCAGCCCACCAACCCGATCGTGGCTGCCCCGGCAATAAGATAGGCCAGGTTAAAGCCGGTATATTCCGAAATAGAAAGCAGCAATGTGTAGAAGAGCACGAGGGCCAGGCCGGCCAGGCCGTATTGCACCAGGTGCAATGTCCTTTTATAAATCGTTTCTACTAAAAAGAAAGCCGCAAACGTGAGCATGATGCAAAGCAGGGCGTATTTCACGGAGCGCTCTGTCTTGTCATACGTATCCACCGGTATCAGCAGGTCAGCTCCAACCTGGTAAGCAGAGAGGTCATAAAATGTATTCTTCCAGACAGGAGGTACCGTACGGTTCAGGTATTTCCAGCTGGCGGTAAAACCACTGTCCTTTACGTCCCGGGTATCAGGCAGCTTCACACCGGTAAATGCCGGGTCGGGCCAGGTGGAGCGCATTTGTATTTTATTTTCCCGGGCGGCCGCGGCAAACAGTAATTGGCCGGAGCCATTGAGCGAAAAATTCATGCTGAACCGGGCGGCAGTTAGGGGACTTATAACAACCGGGGTAACAAAAGCCTCATCCAGCGGCGTTTGCCCGTTTGCCTGGGGAGTCAATACGAGGCTGCTGTCATTCCATTGTACAGACAGGTCCTCGTTAATCCCCCTGGCCGGGTCCAGTACCCTGAATAGTAACATGGCATCATTCCATTGAATCTGTTCAGCCGGTATTTCCAGTTTCTGCCAGGGAATGGAATTAAATACCCCGCTGAGCTGGATATCGGTTTTAT
Source organism: Sphingobacteriales bacterium (assembly GCA_016219985.1). GTDB lineage: Bacteria > Bacteroidota > Bacteroidia > Chitinophagales > Chitinophagaceae > JJ008. Next base: position 584,190 of record JACRJO010000032.1, read on the forward strand.
AAACCGCCACCTCATAAATCCCTCTTTTGCGTTTATCCGGAACCACAATGGACCGGATATCGAGTTTGTCGGGCATGAAGTATGCGTACTGTGTTTCGGTTGTTTTCACTCCTTTATCATCCGTTCTTTCCACTTTATACGGGAGCATCAGCAAGGGCCCGGTCACGGTTTGTTTGCCGGCCCATTTGCTGCTGATATCCGCGATCGCCTCTTTCTGATGAACTTCCCGTTCCTTCACCACATCCATTATAAAATAAGTGGGGATCCAGAGCAGCATGGCCATGAGGAAGATGACCAGGCACTTGATAAATAATTTTCCTTTGTCCCAGAGGGAGGAGCTTTCACTGATGGTTTCGAAGGTTTCCATGATTTTATTTTTGGGCATTAATAAATAATATGTGTATTACCGGGATGAGCGCCGGCAGGATCATTTTAATTTTCATGTGGCTGATTTTGGAGGGATAATTCAATGCGTTTTATTCTTTTCAGGACAATACCCAGGGGAAGCAGTCCGGCAATCCCAAATGAACAGTCGATCAGCCTCCAGCCGAAAGGGATGCCCCGGAAAGAACCGGCAACGAGGGCATAGGGAATCACCAGCAGGCAGGCGACCAGGCCGAATTCAATCACCCATTTGTTGCGTACGGGGTCTTTCAGCGGGCCGATAAATAATACAGCCAGTACAAAATGCGCAAAAGCCAGCCAGTCGTACCCATAAGCCAGGAAAGGATAATTGGCATTCGTTACCGTAAGGCCGGTCAGTACCCGGTCCAGCCAGTCGCCCAGCCCGGTGCCTAATGGAAAGACCCGGGTGAGAAAACGCAATTCACTTTCCGCCGGGATCGCCGTGGCCCCGCTGATGACAAGGGCAACGATAAAAAAGAGGATCCAATGTTTGATAATGGTTTCGTTTTTCATTTTAGAAAGCACTTTGTATTTCAAAGTATAAAGACATAAAAAAATTTAACTCCAGGGTGCATACTGCCGGGCGATCCGCTGCTCGGGTTTATGATCGGCCATATACAGGACGAAAAGGAAAAACCACTCCGCAGGTTTCATTGCCAGGTAAACAAAATCAGACACCCACTTTTTACTGTACCACTCATAATTCCGGTGTACCCGGTCTCCTATTTTATCATATTGCAGGCGGATCCGCCGGTGTACTGCAGGAAATTTCTCCCGGATCAGTTCTTCAAAGGCATTTGAGACCAGCAACTGGCGGTTACAGATTATAAAATGGTGATTTCTTTTCCCAAGCCTTACCGGCTTTACAATGCCAGGATGCCCATTGGCCGCTACAGAACAGAGATAATGCCCGCCGCATTGCACATTCTCGCATTTATAATCCCACTGGGATAAACCCAATTTATAGGTCTCGGTAAAAGCACGAATAGCAGAATCTGGCTTTTGTCCGAACAGGTATAAAAAAAGAGAAATCACTAATAGCATGGGAACGGATATTACCAGCAGCAACGGGAACCGGATGTACAGGTTGGATCGCAGGATAGCGAGGCAAATCCGGTTTACCGGGTTCAGGCTGTCATCCTGCTGACCAGTAATTTCGTCTAATAACAGCCGTTGATTCCGGACCAGCTGGCTGATGTAAAAAAATAATACCGCAGGTATTCCCGGGACCCACATAACAGGATCCTGTGCATGTATTCCGATTAAAACTGCCAGGACTAACCCGGTTCCCAAAAGGCAATTCACCAGGAGTTCAGCCAGCGGCGGTGCTGTTTTTTCCCGGAGTGAAGAATAATAATAGGCCCCCATACAAAGAAAAATAAGGGTATAGATGGCGGGCCGGTGTGCGGGTGAAAAGAAAGCAGAATCGGCACAACAGTCATTGACCTTACCATAATCAAAGGCAAGTAAAAAAAACAACGGGGCGCCGATGACAGCAATGAATTCAAAACTCCGATAATAAAAAGGCTTCCCCGCCCTTTTATTATGAATCAGCATACTGATCATGTCAGCCAATGCATAAAAACCGGTTATCCCAAGTAAGGCTAATATCATAACAATCACCGGCATTTTTATTTCACTCCTTTTATCATGTTCTCCAATGCATTAATATGTTCTGAAAAAGCCTTCTCCCCCTGGCGGGTAATCGCATAGGTGGTATTGGTTTTCCGGCCAATAAAACCCTTATGCACTTTGAGAAACCCGTTTTCCTCCAGGGTTACCAGGTGCGTGGCCAGGTTGCCGTCCGTCACTTCCAGCAGGGATTTGAGGTCGTTGAAGCTGATCTCTTCATTCACCATCAGCACACTCATCACCCCGAGGCGGATGCGGTTATCAAAAATTTTATTTAAACCGGTAATCGGATTTTTCATTTCATTCCTTGCTTAATCAGGTTCAGTTTCCCCGTTCATATTTATTCCACATAATGATGCCATAAACAATATGGAGCAGCCCAAATCCAATGGCCCAGAACCAGAGCCCGAGGCCGGTGTACAGCATATTGACCGTCCCCAGGATGATCTCGCAATAACCCAGGTAGCGGATATCAGACAAAGTGTATTTACTTGCATTCACCAGGGCCAGGCCGTAAAAGACCAGGCAGGCCGGCGCCACAAAAATCCATATATCATAGCGCAGCATCCCCAGGATAAAAGCCCCCCCGGCCAACAGGGGCATCAGCATGTTCCAGGCCAGCCGGCGCGAGGTATGATCCCATACCGGCAGCCCCTGTTTTTTGGCTTTCCGCCAGGTCAGGTAAAAGGCAGCAGAAAAAGCCAGGACAAATACCCCGACGCCCAGCAGGATCAGTTTTATTTTCAACCGGCTGAAATCATCCCCGGTGGTGAATCCTCTGCTGTTGTATGCCCCATAATAATTCCGGAAAATATGATTGGCGGCATACGCTCCGCCCATCGCACAGATACCTGCGGCCACCCCGCTCAGGCCACTCAGGGATACAAACCGGCTCGAACGCTCCATGATACGGCGGATATCCTTTAACTCTTCTAAGGAACTGGCAGTGGGTTTATTTTCTTCCATAAAAAGCACTTTGTAGTACAAAGTATGTGAATTTTCCCTGTCCCTCCAAATATTTTTACTGTCTTTTATTTATTCCCCTCATTTTAACAGGTGCCCTTAACATACGGCTTCGTATTTTTACGGCTCTATGAAGCAACCGAACCCGTTCCTCCTCTTTTCACTTCTTGTACTGGCTTCGCTGCAGGGACTGTCGCAATCAAAAGTTATCAGCGGCACTGTCCGGGATGCACACAGTGAAGAGCCGGTTCCCTTTGCTTCCGTTACGTTTAAAAACAGTGCCCTGGGCCAGTTCACCGATTCCTCCGGCGCCTTTTCGTTTCACCTCTCCCGCTGGCCTTCTGATACACTGTCCATCACCTGCGTGGGTTACCAGCCTTTTTATGTTTTACTCAATAAAACAAAAGATTCCCTGTCACTGCATATCCTCCTGGAACGGGGTACCTTCAATGAAGGAGCCCAGCTAAGGGTAAAGGTCAATAAAGGATTACTGGTCTGGCGGAAAATTGTCCAGCACAAACCGGAGAACGACCGCTATCGGTTTGACAATTTTTCCTACGAACTCTATAACAAACTGGAACTGGACCTGAAGAATATCAATTTTGAGAAATTCGGAAAGTTCAAACCCCTGAAACCGGTCAGTGACCTGATCAGCCAGAATATTGATACAACCGAAGGACTGAAGTACCTGCCGACCTATCTTACCGAAGCCTTATCGGATTATTATTACCAGAAAAATCCGCTGAAAAGAAGGGAGATCATCAAAGCGGCCAATACCAACGGGGTAAAGAACGAAAGTGTGCTGAAACTGCTCGGCGGAATGGACCAGGTGGTCAACGTTTACAAAAATTTCATCCCGGTTTTTGACAAACAGTTTGTCAGCCCCATCAGCGATAACGGCGATTTCTATTACAACTACCGCGTGGTGGATACCCAGGTCATTGCCAACAACCGCTATTACCACCTGGTGTTTACCCCGCGCCGGAAAGGCGGCGATACATTCGAAGGGGATTGCTGGGTGCATGTGGGCAGTTTTGCCATCCGGAAAATGAACCTGCGACTGGGCAAGGAAGCCAATGTGAATTTTGTGGAGAACCTCAGCCTGATCCAGGAATACAGGCAGATCAATGACAGCACCTGGTTCCTCTCCAAGGATAAATTCGTGGTGGATGTGTCCCCGGCGGGAAAAGAAAGACCGGGTTTTATCGGCCGCAAAACCACCACCTATGATCATGTTATCGTAAATGATACCTCCGTAGTACAGGAACTCAGCAAGAACAAAATTCTCGAAGAGATCATTACGCTGCCGGGCGCTGATTCAAAGCCCCGGGAATACTGGGCTGCTGAACGCCACGAGCCCCTCAGTAAATCGGAAAGCGGGATCATCCGGATGATCGACACCCTCACCCATGCACCCGTCTTCCAGCGCTTCACGCGGACCCTGGCCTTTATCGGTACCGGTTACCGGGATATTGGCAATTACAAGATCGGACCCTGGTACAACTGGATAACGTCAAACAGCTGGGAAGGCTTCCGGCTCCGGTTCGACCTGGGCACCAATAAATATTTTGACAGGAAAATAAAACTGCACGGGTACCTCGCTTATGGTTTCGGTGACCGGCACCTGAAAGGAATGGCCGAGATCTTTTACCTGCCGAAAAAAGATCCCCGTACGTACTTCTTCGGGTCCTTTACCAATGACCTGGACTTCGGGCAAAACTATTATGGTGAAATATCGCAGGACAATATCTTCGCCCTCGCCGTGCGGAAAAAAGGCATCCCCGTCAAGAATATTAAAGTGAATGAGAAAAAGATCGAGTTCTTCCGCGAAGTTCTTCCCTGGATGTCGGACCGGGTTACCATCACCCATAAATCCAGTCTGCCCCTGCGCAACCTGGTTCCTATCGACTCTTTCCGGGCCACCGCCAGCGGAAAAGCGCTGACCAGTTTTGAAATATCCCTGCGCCTGCGCTTCGCCTACCTCGAACGGTTCCTGGAAAGTAATTTTTACCGCAGCAGCCTTGGCAGCATTTACCCGATCGGGGAAATAACTATTTCACAGGGATTCCCGGGGGTGCTGAAAAGCAGTTACCGCTACACAAAATTATCAGCCAGTGTCTCCGACCATTTCAAAGTCCCGCCATTCGGCAGCATTTCCTGGTATGTGTACGGGGGCAAGACATTCGGCACCCTTCCATACACTCTCCTCGATATTGCCCCCGGCAACGAACTCTACTATTATAATAAGTATGCTTTCAATATGATGAACCGCTGGGAATTCATCCATGATGAATATGCGGGGATCAATATCGAACATAATATCGGAAATGGGATCTTCCGTTTACTGCCCAAACTCCGCTGGCGCCAGTTCTGGACCGCCAAAACACTCTGGGGCAGTTTATCCGATGCAAACAAGGCGCTTAATTTCAAACAGGGGTATACCTTCCAGGCGCTGGACGGGAAAACCTATCTCGAACTGGGCACCGGGGTGGACAATATCCTGAAAGTATTCCGCATCGATCTTGTGTGGCGGGTTCTACCTTCCACTTTACCTAAGAACGGGGATCATTCCTTTGGTATTTTCGGAAGCTTCCGGTTTAGTTTCTGACGGGCTTTTTTTAAAAAACAAAAAAGAGAAACCGAACACATCTTTGTTAGCATACGTTGTTTGGCGAATAAGGATACTGGTCTTTTCTTGTACACAATCAGGGATAAAGCGAAAATCGTATTTCAATTTCTCTTATCTTACCTGCCATAATTTTTCGCCATATGTCATCCCGTTATATCCTGGCCCTTGACCAGGGCACTACCAGCAGCCGCAGCCTCGTGGTGGACAAGCAGGGCAGCATTATCAGCCAGGCCCAGAAGGAATTCAAACAGCACTTCCCGCAACCCGGTTGGGTGGAACATGATGCGAACGAGATCTGGAGCACCCAATACGGAACCCTCGCCGAAGCCCTGGCCATCGCGGGAATCACGATGAACCAGGTGGCCGGGATCGGGATCACCAACCAGCGGGAAACCACCGTGGTCTGGGACCGGGGCAGCGGGCAACCCATTTACAATGCCATCGTATGGCAGGACCGGAGAACGGCCGCTTATTGTGATGAACTCAGGGCCGCCGGGCTGGCGGGGACCATACAGGAAAAAACAGGATTGATCATCGATGCCTATTTCTCCGCCACCAAACTGAAATGGATACTGGATCATGTAAGTGGTGCGAGGGAAAAAGCCGCCAAAGGCGAACTGGCTTTCGGTACCATTGATTCCTGGCTGACCTGGAAACTCACAAACGGGGAAGTGCATGTAACCGATGTGTCGAATGCCTCCCGCACGATGCTGTTCAATATTCACAGCCTGCAGTGGGATGAGGAATTGCTGAAGATTTTTGATATCCCCGCATCCGTTTTACCTGAAGTAAAACCCAGCAGCCGGATCTACGGCGTCACCGGTAACATCATCCCGGATTCAAGAATTCCCGTAGCGGGGATTGCTGGTGATCAGCAGGCCGCCCTGTTCGGGCAATTGTGCACCCAGCCGGGCATGGTAAAAAATACCTATGGCACGGGTTGCTTTATGCTGATGAATACCGGGGAGAAAGCCATCACTTCAAAAAACAACCTGCTGACCACCATCGCCTGGCAGATCAATGATAAAACGGAATACGCGCTTGAAGGAAGTGTCTTCATAGCCGGCGCCGTCGTGCAATGGTTAAGAGATGAACTGAAGATCATCCGCCAGTCCGCGGATGTGGAGAAACTGGCCGCCCAGGTAAAAGATACCGGGGGCGTCTACCTGGTTCCTGCTTTTGCCGGGCTGGGAGCGCCGCACTGGAATCAATATGCCAGGGGAGCCGTTTTTGGGTTAACCAGGGGGAGCAGCAATGCGCATATAGCCCGGGCAGCGCTGGACAGTATCGCTTACCAGACCTATGATGTGCTAAAAGCCATGGAAGCAGATGCCGGCATTCAGATCAGGGAACTAAGAGTGGATGGAGGCGCCACAGTAAATAACCAGCTCATGCAGTTCCAGAGCGATATCCTGAATTGTAAAGTGGTGCGGCCGAAGATCACAGAAACCACGGCACTCGGGGCGGCTTATTTAGCCGGATTGGCCGTGGGCTTCTGGAAAAATGTGGAAGAGATCCAGCAGCAATGGCAGGTTGATAAATCTTTTGCGCCTGCCATGGAAGCGGAAAAAAGAACGGAACTGGTCGATGGCTGGCAAAGGGCCGTAAAAGCAAGCATTGCCTGGGCTTCGACAAGCTCAGCCTGACGGCTTCGACAAGCTTCCTCCTTCGCTGCGCTACGGCGGACAGGCAGCCTGACGGCTTCGACAAGCTTCCTCCTTCGCTGCGCTACGGCGGACAGGCAGCCTGACGGCTTCGGCAAAATCAAATTGAAAAAAAGCTCAGCAGGTAATAAACTGCGGGCTCGTAGCTCAACGCTCATAGCTAATCGGTAATAGGTCAACAGAAAGTAAACCTGACACTAAGCGGACGATTAGCAGCAACTTAAATAAATGAACCGACAAAGTCTTCTCGAACACCTGAAAGCCACTCCTGAATTCGATATCTGTATTATTGGAGGTGGCGCCACCGGGCTGGGTATTGCCGTGGATGCGGCATCCCGGGGTTATAAAACTGCTTTATTTGAACAATATGATTTTGCCAAGGGGACTTCCTCCCGCAGCACCAAACTGGTGCATGGAGGCGTTCGTTACCTGCAGCAGGGAAATATCAAATTAGTGATGGAAGCCCTCCGCGAAAGAGGGCTGCTGCTGAAAAATGCACCCCACCTCACCCATAACCAGAAATTCATTGTGCCCAATTATAAATGGTGGGAAAAACCGTTTTACGGGATCGGTCTCAAGATCTACGACTGGATGGCCGGCGGACTGGGTATCGGCCCTTCTCAACTATTAACAAAAGAAGAGACCCTGGCCCTGACGCCGACACTGGACCCGGATGATCTTACCGGGGCAGTTTTATACTATGACGGGCAGTTTGATGATGCCCGGCTGGCGATCAGCCTGGCCCTGACAGCCGCCGTACACCATGCTGTTGTCCTGAATTATTTTCCTGTTACGGCATTACTGAAAAAACAAAACACGGTATCTGGTGTGTTTGCAAAGGACAGCCTGACCGGGAAAGAATACGAGGTAAAAAGCAAAGTGGTGATCAATGCCACCGGTGTATTCACGGACCAGGTGCTCAGCATGGATAACCCGGAACATGAAAGCCTGATCAGTCCCAGCCAGGGCATTCACCTCGTGGTGGATAAAGAATTTCTGCCGGGTGATACCGCCATCATGATCCCAAGGACCGATGACGGCCGGGTTCTTTTCGCGGTACCCTGGCATGGTAAGATCGTACTGGGCACAACAGATACCCCGGTGGATACTATCTCTGCCGAACCGGTTCCCCTTCCCGAAGAAATTGATTTTATCCTCAAGCATATCGGCCGTTACCTGACCAAGGACCCGCAGCTCAGCGATGTGAAAAGTATGTTTGCGGGGCTGCGGCCACTGGTAAAAGGGAAATCAAAGATCACATCCGCCCTCTCGCGGGACCACCTGATCACGATTTCCGAATCGGATATGATCACGGTAACCGGGGGCAAGTGGACCACCTACCGTAAAATGGCCGAGGATACCGTAAACCTCGTGGCTGAAAAACTGCAGTCACAGATTACCTGCATTACCCATGAACTAAAACTAACCGTTACCCGGCCCGTGCCTCCTGAAATCGGGGAACTGAATGAACAGGAACTCGCGACAGTCATCAAACAAACGGTGGAACATGAAATGTGCATGACCGTGGAGGATTTTCTTTCCAGAAGGACACGCCAGCTGTTACTCGATGCCCGGGTGGCGATCAGCAAGGCCCCGTTGGTGGCCCGGATCATGGCGGGATTTTTACGCAGGGATGAAACCTGGATACAGGAACAAATCAATAACTTTAACGCTATCGCTAACAATTATCTTCCTCATTAAAACAGATTGCTTATGTCAGCATTTACCGGAGAATTCATTGGCACCGCCCTGCTCATTATATTCGGCGGCGGTGTGGTGGCCAATGTCGTATTAAACAAAACCAACGGGCAGAACAGCGGATGGATCGTCATTACTTTTGGGTGGGCCATGGGCGTATTCATTGGCGTATTCACTTCCCTGAAACTCGGTGGCAGTGGTCACCTGAACCCGGCTGTTACCATTGCCCTGGCCGTTACGGGTAAGTTCAGCAGTTCGCTTGTGCTGACTTATATCCTGGCCCAGTTAGCGGGCGCCTTCACGGGCGCTGCATTGGTCTGGCTGACCTACCATACCCATTTTGATGCCTCCACGGATGCTGACCTGAAAAAAGCGATTTTTTGCACGGCCCCCGGTATCCGCAACCCGCTGAATAATTTTTTTACCGAATTCATCGGCACATTTGTACTGATGTTCGGGGCGCTGTCCTTAACGGATTCCGCCTCTGCTTTGGGTACCCTGAATTACCTGCCGGTTTCCCTGCTCGTGCTGGGCATTGGGTTATCATTAGGCGGCCCCACCGGTTATGCCATCAACCCCGCCCGTGACCTCGGACCCCGCATTGCCCATTTTCTGTTGCCGATAAAGGGAAAAAGGGACAGTGACTGGGGCTATAGCTGGGTACCCGTTGTGGCGCCCATTGCTGGTGCAACATTAGCAGCCTGGCTTTTTACATTGATCTGAATTGATAGGAGGATATAACAGGTACTGATGAATCGGCCATTCTTATTCGCAGGCTTCCACTATTATTTCGCAGGCTTTCTTCACCTGCTCCGCTGAAATTATCAGCGGGGGGGAGATGCGCAGGCAATTAGAAGCGAAGAGGAACCAGTCGGTAAGCACCAAAGGGTCAGGCCGCTCTAAGCGGCCAGACCCCTTGCGGCCAGACCCTTTGCCGCTCAGGCAACGATCTATCACCCCCTTGCATACGTCAAACGACTCAAACTCCACCGCCATCCACAAACCAAAGGAACGAACCGCTTTAATCTTCGGATGGCGGAGCAGGGAACGGAAGAGTTCTTCTTTTTTACTAACGGTATCAATCCACCCCTCTTCCAGCAGGGCCTTCAGGGCCGCCATACCCGCAGCGCAGGAAACGGGATGACCACCGAAGGTCGTGATATGTCCCAGCACCGGGTTATCCGTAAAGACATCCATTAGTTTTTTATCCGCCACAAAAGCGCCCAGGGGCATGCCGCCACCCAGGGCCTTCCCGAGCAATAACACATCCGGCACAATATCAAAATGTTCAAATCCCCAGAGCTTCCCGGTTCTTCCAAAGCCCGTCTGGATCTCATCGAGGATCAGCAGGGTGCCGGTTTCCGTACATTTTTTCCGCAGTGCCTGCATCCATCCGGGAGAGGGGGGCTTTACCCCCGCTTCGGCCTGCACGGTTTCTGCAATAACACAGGCCGCATTTTCCGTAATATGATCCAGCGAAGGAAAATGGTTATACTCCAGGTGCAGAATATCCGGCAGGAGGGGCCGGTAGGCATTGCGCCAGTATTCATCCCCGATAATACTCAGCGCCCCCTGCGTACTGCCATGGTAAGAATTTTTAAAGGCAATGATCCCGGTCCGGTTGGTTGCCCGTTTGGCCAGCTTCATAGCCCCTTCCACGGCTTCGGCGCCGGAATTGGTAAAATAAACGGAATGAAGGGAAGCAGGTAAATGACGGGTCAGCAGCTGGGCATACTGTACCTGCGGGGCTTCCACAAATTCGCCATAGACCATAATATGCAGGTAGGCATCCAGCTGTTCCCGGATAGCGGCAATCACTTTCGGATGCCGGTGACCCAGGTTGGCCACACTGATCCCCCCGATCAGGTCAATATATTCTTTCCCGTCCGCACCAAACAGGGTACAGGCCTCCGCTTTCTGTATCTCCAGGGCCATGGGCGCCGCCGAAGTCTGACCAAGATGCCGTAAAAAAAGTTCCCGCTGATTCAATCCTGTGATTTTATGCAAAGGAAACAAAGAATTGCTGAATTTTGCAGGGATAAGTTTAGCTGTGAGCTGTGAGCTGTGAGCTGTGAGCTGTGAGCTGTGAGCTGTGAGCTGTGAGCTGTGAGCGGCGAGCGGCGAGCGGCGAGCGGTGAGCTACGAGCTGCGAGCGCGAACTACAAACTACTAACTCCAAACTACTAACTAAAAATGCCCCTTATTCTACCAGTCGAAGACAAACACCCCCAATTCGGCAACAACTGTTTTATCGCCCCCAATGCCACTATCGTGGGAAATGTGACCATGGGCGATGACTGCAGCGCCTGGTTCAATACTGTGATCCGCGGGGATGTGAACTTTATCAAAATGGGGAATAGGGTCAATGTACAGGACGGGGCCTGCATCCACTGTACCTACCAGAAATACGGGACAACCATTGGCAACAATGTCTCGATTGGACATAATGCCATCGTGCATGGCTGCACCCTCCACGACAATGTGCTGGTGGGGATGGGCGCCATCGTGATGGATAACTGTGTGATCCACAGCAATACCATCATTGCGGCCGGGGCTGTGGTGCTGGAAAATACCGTCTGCGAGGCAGGCAGTATCTATGCCGGGGTACCCGCGAAAAAGGTCAGGGACATTTCGCAGGAGCTGATTCATGGCGAAATTGACCGGATCGCCAATAATTATATCCGGTATGCAGACTGGTTCAGGGATAAACAATAGATTATTTGTCCCGGCACACCGGGTCCTTTTTCGAAATGGTTATTTTACGATCCCCCGCCCGTAGGTTTACGATGGCATTAGCAATTTATTTGCTCTATTTTCGTTAGGAAAGAAACCGGAATTCATGAAAAACCTTCGATTTTTTGCCGTATCAATGAGTCTCGCCATTCTTTTATCCTCCTGCGGTATGTTCAGCAACCTGTTCAAACGTAAATCAGGCTGTCCCAGCAATGGGAAAAACGTGGGCGCGGAGCGGATTCTGAGCGGGGATCCCGATGCCGCAAAAAGTGCCAGAAAGGCCAAAAAATTCCGTAGTTAATTTACTGTTACGTGCAGCGAATCCGGCTAAGAACCGGTCTTGAAAGTAAGAAACCTATAAACTTTACATACTATGAGCCTTACCCTACGAACCTCACTGGGCTGCACCGAAGCAGTGATCGCCGACGACGGAGGACTGAAGCAGTTTTACAACGTGGCCAACCTCCTCAGCCAGGACTTCAAAGTTAAATTCTCCCACAAAGAAGATGATTTTGACACGATCAACTGGGAATTCAGGTTCAAAGGTCATAACATGACGCTTCATTATAATATCTATAATGGAGTTTCTATTTTCCCCACCAAAACCCATGATGCCTTAAACAAAGACAATAAGGCCGTGATTGAACTGGCCGGGGTACTTGAGGGAAAACTTTTCAATATGGAGCGGAGGAATATTGCGTAAGTCATGCTTCGATACGCAGGCGCTGCCTGCTACTCAGCATGACACGGCATTCCGTTTCTTCTGAACTTGCTTCGTATTTAACAACGAAATAAATAATTGAACCTGCGATCCTCCTGCGAAAGGGGGATTTTTTCATCCTGCCATCCGGATGCAGGCATTGTACAACACCCCTGATTCTTTTCCTCCACTTTTTTAGGAATAGTTGAAAAAACATGAGAAGTCCCACTTTTGCCCTGCAACAGGCAGATGCCGCTGTCATACTGAATAGCCGAAGGCGGCAGACGGATGCCCCTTCATGCTGAGTAGCCGAAGGCAACAGACGGATGCCCCTTCATGCTGAGTAGCCGAAGGCAACAGACGGATGACCCTCCTGTCATGCTGAGTAGCCGAAGGCGACAGACCGATGCCCCTGTCATGCTGAGTAGCCGAAGGCGACAACGGATGCCCCTTCATGCTGAGTAGCCGAAGGCAACAACGGATGCCCCTTCATGCTGAGTAGCCGAAGGCAACAACGGATGCCCCTGTCATGCTGAGTAGCCGAAGGCGTACCGAAGCATGACCCTAATAACTCCTCTTCTCAATCGAATCAAGTATCCCCGCATAACTGACATACCGGTCTTCATGTATCTCCCCCTTCCGGACTGCTTCTTTGATGGCACAGCCGGGTTCATTCATATGAAGGCAATTATTGAACTGGCAGCCATTCAGCCGGTCCCGCATCTCGGGGAAATAATGGGATAATTCCGCCTTGCCGATATCCACCAGCCCGAACTCCCGCATCCCGGGTGTATCAATAATCCTTCCGCCGAAGGGCAGGTCAAACATTTCGGCAAACGTAGTGGTATGCTGGCCCTTCCCGCTCCAGCCGCTCACATCCTGGGTCTTGCGGTTCATACCGGGAAACAATACATTCAGGAGGGAAGACTTCCCCACCCCGCTGTGCCCGCTCAGCAGGCTGGTTTTATCTTTCAGTAATTCCTTTAATGCTTCCACCCCTTCCTGTTTTTCTGCACTCACGAGGAGCACCGTATAGCCAATGGCTTCATACATGGCTTTCCACTGCGCATACCGCTCCAGTTCCTTCTGTTTATATAGGTCCGATTTATTAAAAACGATCACGGCCGGAACATGGTACATCTCGGAAGCCACCAGGAAACGATCAATAAACCCCTGCGAAGTCCGGGGCTCTTTCAGGGTGGCGATCAGCAGGGACTGGTCCAGGTTGGCCGCCACTATATGGTGCTGGTGTTTATGCCGGGGCGATTGCCGGTTGAGGTAATTATGCCGGTCGAGTATTTCATTGATGATGGCCGTGCTGTCGGCCGCGTTTTCGGTCTCCGCCTCCACCCGGTCACCCACGGCCACGGGATTGGTACTGGTGATATCATCCAGTTTCAGCACTCCCTTCATCCGCCCGTTCCAGAATTTACCCTGCTCATCCTTCAGGATATACCAGCTGCCCGTGGATTTATATACAATTGCTTTCATGCTGTTGCAAGATACAGGATAAACCCATCAGGGGAATTTCCGGAACAGGGTAAACCGCAGGATTTGTTCGAGAAATACAAAAAGCAGGGCCGCGAGGACAAACGGAATAAACTGTTCCTTATAGCGCTTAAACGACTGTATTTCCACTTTTGATTTCTCCATTTTGTCGATCTGGCTGTACACACGCTGAAGCCCATCGCGGTCCCTGGCCCTGAAAAACTTTCCGCCTGTTTCCGAAGCGATCTTTCCTAATAATTCATCATCGAGGAAATCGGTCAGGGGATTTTTTTTATCCGGGGCGACCCCTGTTTTCTCCACAATAGTGGAGGGCGCTGCTCCCATCCCGATCGTATATACTTTTACCTGCTTTGATTTAGCGATCTCCAGGGCTGTCAGGGGATCGATCAGTCTCGTCTCGGGGGGATCTTCCTTCCCGTCCGTCAGCAGGATGATCACCTTGCTCTTACCCCTGCTTTTGGAAAGCCGGTCCACCGCCGTGGCCAGTCCTTCCCCGATCACCGTCCCGTCAACCAGGTAACGACGGCTTTCCAGGGAGCGGATCTGGGTAATCAGTGTATTCCGGTCCGTGGTGATCGGGCATTGCGTAAAACTTTCCCCGGAAAAGATCACCAGCCCGATGCGATCCACCGGGCGGTTGCGAACGAATTCTTCCGCCATTTCCTTGGCCACATCCATCCGGGAAGGCAGGATATCCCTTGAGCCCATACTGCCGCTCACATCCATGCAAAGCACAATATCAATTCCCTCCCCTTCCGTTTGTTGCTGATCATTCCTTTTCTGCGGACGGGCCAGGGCAATGACCAGGGCCGTAAGGGCCAGTAAACGCAGCACAAAAGGAAGATGCCGGAAACGGATCTTCCAGGAATCTACAGCAAACGCATGTACAGTGGAGACCTTAAACGATGCCTGGTGGCGGTTATTATTACGCAGGTACCACCAGCCCATTAATGGCAACAGGGCCAATAACCCGAAGGCCATCGGGTAGGCAAAATCCATATTTCTCATCCACTCGTAAAACATCAGTTGAGTTGTTCAATTACTTCAATCGCATTTTTTATACGCTCAAAAGCCCGCCGGCTGTCCTCCGCTACGGGCCTGTATTTGGCAAACTTTACGAAATCACCCAGGCGCAATGCCTGCACCAGTTCTTCAAATGAAGATTGGCCGATACCCAGTTCTTTTAACTGCAGCACCAGGTCATCCGTGGTTTCCTGCAGGGATAACAATCCCTTTTTCCGGAAAATATACAACCGGAAAATATCCGCCAGGCCGGTATGATAGGCTTTCGGATCATCGCTTCCGGCCTGCAGCGCCTGCAGCCCTTTCATCGCTTCCTCAAAGGGACTGATCCCCTCCGCCGGTTTTTCCGCCAGGCCTCCGGGTTTCTTCTTCCGGAAAAAATACAGGAGCAGGAACAGCAGCAATACCCCGCCCCCGGCTACATACCACCACCATTCCGCTTTCCTTGCGGCCGGCTTCGCTTCCAGGATATCTTTTATATCATGATAATCCGCCTTCGGGTCGAATTCAGAAAATACCACATCCACGGGAATGGAATCCGTTTTCAGTCCGCCTGAAAGTTCAAAAGCCGGGATCACCCAATGCCCGGAATCGAAACTCGTGATTTTGTACATTCCCCTGAGCAGGGTCCCGCTGCTGATGCTTTGCGTATCAACGACCGGTTTTTCCAGCCATTCAAAATGCGCAATGGAATCGACCGCCACAAAACGGATCGGCTCCTTTTCCGGGATTTCCACTTCAATGGTCAGCAGCAACGGCTCCCCGATCAGGATGGCGGATTTATCCGCCGAGGCCTTAACCGTAGCCGCCGTTTGCGCGGCAGCTTGTAGTCCTGCGGCAACGAAGAAGAAA
Source organism: Sphingobacteriales bacterium (assembly GCA_016219985.1). Classification (GTDB taxonomy): domain Bacteria; phylum Bacteroidota; class Bacteroidia; order Chitinophagales; family Chitinophagaceae; genus JJ008. The sequence continues at coordinate 599,998 of JACRJO010000032.1, forward strand.
ACAAATAGTAGTCTCGGGAAGATCATGGGTTTGGGGTTCGTTAGATCATCGGTTACGGCTCAGGAAAAAACGCTGTAATACTTTTACATAGTCATCCCCGGTCTTTATATGCAACAGGTCACAACCCGCTTTTTTAAATACCTGGCTGGCATAGGCCGTTACCCGGAAAAACTCCTGTTCATACTGGTACCGCACCAATGCATTGCTGCTGTCCACCCATTTGGTTTTGCCGGATTCGGCATCCTCCGCCTGCAGCAAACCGGCATCCGGCAGCTGCATATCCATTTTATCGTACAGTTTTATGCCGATCACATCGTGTTTCTTTCCCGCAATCCGCAGGGCATCCTCGTAGCTGGCATCCAGGAAATCACTCAGGATAAAGGCAATACTTTTCTGCCGGGTGGAATTGGTGAAATAACGCAGTGCTTTACTGACCGACGTGCCCTTTCCTTTGGGCTCCTTGCTCAGCAGCTGCCTGACGATATACAGCGCATGCTGTTTCCCTTTCTTCGGCGGGATATAGGCTTCCACCACATCGCTGTAAAAAATCACCCCGATCTTATCCGCATTATTAACAGCGGAAAAACTCAGCACGGCCCCGATCTCGGTAATGATATCCCGCTTCCGGGCATGGCGGGTGCCAAACAGGGAACTATTACTGATATCCACCAACAACATCACGGTCAGCTCCCTTTCTTCCTCAAACACTTTACTGAACGGGTGTCCGAACCGGGCCGATACATTCCAGTCGATAAAACGGGTATCATCCCCTGCCGCATATTCCCTCACTTCCTTGAATGACATCCCCCTTCCCTTAAAAGCACTGTGGTACTCCCCGGTAAACAGGTCAGTGGTGAGCTTTTTGCTTTTGATCTCCAGTTCGCGGACTTTTTTTAATATTTCTGTTGTAGTTAGCATTGTTAATAAGATGTCAGTTGACAGTTGTCAGTTGTCAGGCTTAAAGCGGGAAATCACTTTAAACTTGATTTACCCTCAAAATAATTGATCAGCCCGCATACCATTTTTTTTCACCTCCACCAGGATGTTTGTAGTCAGCACTAGTAATAAGATGTCAGTTGACAGTTGTCAGGTTTAAAGCGGGAAGTCACTTCAAATTTGAATTATTCTCAAAATAATTGATCAGCCCGTTTACTATTTTTTTACTCTCCTCCACCTGGATGATTACCCTGTCCATCTGATCTGAGTCCAGGAAATTCAAATCAAAGGCAATAAACAGTTGTGTCTCTAATTCATAAAGTGGCCCTCTTGCAATATGCAAAAAATGCAGGGTCTCCTTTTTGAATTGCCGGCCAATGCCTTCAGCGATATTGGAAGGAACGGAAACAGCACATCTTCTCATTTGCGAACAGAGCCCGTATAATTCTTCTTTGGGGAAGCCAGCAGTTAAAATATAAACTTCCTTAACCAGGGCTCTTGCCTTAATCCATGCTTCCAGGTCCCTGTATGATTTTAACCCGCCCATCTAATTTTTTCTTTCTTTAGCTTATTAGTTAAACAACCCCGATTTAAGATAAAACTATTAAAAAGTACTTCACTACTGTCAACTGACAACTGTCAACTGACAACTACTAAGGGACATTCACCTGCCCCAAAACCTCCTCAATCACATCCTCCACTTTCACATTCTCGGCTTCGGCTTCATAGGTGAGGCCGATCCGGTGGCGCAGCACGTCCTTACAGATGCTCCGCACATCTTCGGGGATCACGAACCCGCGTTTATTTAAAAAAGCCTGCGCTTTGGAGGCCAGTCCCAGGTTGATACTGCCCCGGGGAGACGCCCCGTAGGAGATCAGCGGTTTCAGTTTTTCGAGTTTGTATTCATCCGGCCGGCGGGTGGCAAATACAATATCGAGGATATACTGCTCGATCTTTTCATCCATATAGACCTGGTGGGTCAGGTTCCGCGCATTCAGCACTTCCTGCACCGATACCACCGGGTTTATCGTCGGGAAACTGCCCTGCACACTTTGCCGCAGGATCAGCTGCTCTTCCTTCATCCGGGGATAATCCACGATCACTTTCATAATGAAGCGGTCTACCTGGGCTTCCGGCAAGGGATAGGTTCCTTCCTGTTCCAGCGGGTTCTGCGTAGCCAGCACCAGGAAGGGTTCATCCAGTTTGTAAGTGGAATCGCCGATCGTCACCTGCCGCTCCTGCATCGCTTCCAGCAAAGCACTCTGTACTTTGGCCGGCGCCCGGTTGATCTCATCCGCCAGGATAAAATTGGCAAAGATGGGACCCTTGCGTACCACGAACTCATTGCGCTGCTGGTTATAGATCATGGTGCCGATCACATCGGCGGGCAGGAGGTCGGGGGTAAACTGGATCCGGCTGAACCGGGCATGAATGGCCTGGGCCAGCGATTTGATCGTAAGGGTTTTGGCAAGACCCGGTACGCCTTCCAGCAGCACATGGCCATTGCTCAATAAACCGATCAGCAAACGGTCCAGCATATGGCTCTGGCCCACGATCACATGACCGATCTCTTTTCTTAATATATCGGTAAACTGCCCGGCATGACTGATCTTCTCGTTCAGCTGGCGGATATCTTCTGCGGTTTTTAGCATAGTTGATGTTTAATTAGAATGATGGCAGACAATTTGCTTGTATTCCGGTGAACCGGGCCCCCGGAAAGGAGGCGCCTGCGGTCACAAAATACGAACTTGCTCTATGCAAATAATTTGCCGTTATTTCATCGGGCTGAAAATACGATACTAAACAGGGTAAAATACCGTTTTAAAGACGCCAATCATTGCGTATTTTGGTCATTAAATCCAGCATTATGCAAAAACAGCTTTTCACCTTCATCCTCCTGCCTGCCGCTTCCTTATTATTATGTACCGGGTGCCAGAAAGATTCAGCCCCGGCCAAAACAAAGACACAGCTGATGACCCAGGCCAGCTGGAAATTCAGCAGCGCTTCCGCCGCGGGCACAGATATTACCAATAATGCCGCGATTGCCTGTATCAAGGACGATGTGGTGACTTTTTCCTCCAATGGTACCGGCAGCATTACCGAAGGTACTATTGTATGCAGTCCCACCACGGCCGGCAATTTTACCTGGACCTTTCAGAACGGCGAAACCCAGCTCATGATGTCTTCCGGTATCTACCCGGCAGGCTCCGGCCTGTTTACGATCACGGCACTGACGGAAACCAGCCTGACCATCACCCAGGATGTGGTAATTCCGCCATCCCCGACGGCCGTACCGGTTACCGCTGTTTATATTCATTAATTCAGGAAAGGTATTTGCCCACGATCGGCACCCGTCTGCCCACCCCAAAAGCCTTGGGAGAAATCCGGATTATGGGGCAAAACTGGTTGCGCTTGTATTCATTGATATTGACCAGCCGCAGCACCCTGTCCACCAGGGCCGTCTCAAACCCCATGGCCTTGATCTCATTCGGACCCTGTCTCCTTTCAATATACTGGTACAGGATACTGTCGAGTACAGGATAATCGGGTAAGGAATCCGAATCCTTCTGGCCCGGTCTTAATTCTGCGGAAGGAGCTTTGGTAATGATATTCTCCGGGATGATCTCTTTTTCCCGGTTGATATACCGGGCCAGCGCATATACCTGCATCTTATAACAATCTCCCAGCACTCCCAATCCACCGGCCATATCCCCGTAAAGGGTGCCATATCCCGTGGCCAGCTCGCTCTTATTGGAAGTATTCAGCAGGATATAGCCAAATTTATTGGCAATGGCCATCAGCAGGTTACCCCGGGTACGGCTCTGGATATTCTCTTCCGCCACATTAAAAGGAAGCTCATGGAATACTGGTTTCAGTTCCGCAAGAAACGAATCATAAATATTTTTGATCGGAAGAATATCATAAGGATTACCCAGGTTCTTACTCAGCTGCTCCGCATCGCTCACACTATGACCCGTTGAATACTGCGATGGCATCAGCACCGCTCTCACATTCTCCTTTCCCAATGCGGCACAGGCGATTGCCAGGGTAACGGCGCTGTCAATGCCCCCGCTGCTTCCGAGAATGGCTTTGGTAAATCCCATCTTGGAAAAATAATCCCGGATACTGCTCAGGATCGCCTGGTATATTTCTGCCGTGCACAAATTATAATCCAGCTCTGCAGGATTGAATTCCGCATCTGGCAATGCAGAAGCGGGGACGGCCGCCGGTATGCTAAATGTTCCGTCTTCTTTCCATTCAAAAACCTCGAGGGCCTCCCCAAAAAGGGGAAGCTGCTTCACCAGGTTCGACTCTTTGTCAAAGACCAGCGATCCGCCGTCAAAGACGATCTCGGTCTGGCTGCCCACACAATTGCAATACAGCAGGGGCAATTGGTACTTAGTTGTATTCTGTTTTACAATAGCCTTGCGGTCTTCCACATGGGTATAATCAAAAGGAGAAGCGGACAGGTTCAGCATAATATCCGGCTGCTGTTTCATCAGTTCATCCATGGGGCAGTTCCGGTACAGGGGGTTATCGCCCAGGTTCCAGATATCCTCGCAAATGGTCACTGCCAGTTTCTTCCCTTTGAACGGGAGCACGCTCCAGGCATAAGCCGGTTCAAAATACCGGTATTCATCAAATACATCATAATTGGGCAGACAGGTCTTATGCGCCACTCCTTTTATTTCCTTTTCATACAAGAGGTAGGCTGCATTGAAAAGATCCTTCCCTTCCCGTGCAGGATTGCGGTCCGGCGCCCCGATCAGCACCCCGATCGTATCCGCATGTGCCCTGATCTCGTCAATCGCCTGGTATGATTTATTGATAAAGTCTGAAAACTCCAGGAAATCCCGGGGCGGGTAGCCGCAAACGCATAGCTCAGAGAAAACCACCAGGTCAGCCCCTTCTGCCTTTGCCTGGTTGATGCCGGCAATGATTTTCCGGGTATTGGCTTCGAAATTCCCGATATGGTAATTTTGCTGGGCTAAGGCTATTTTCATTGTACAAATTTATGTGAATGTTTTTGTAGCTACATTCGTGTTACAACATTTTTGAACGAATACCGTTCTCTCAGTCACTATGAAAAAAACTGTTATTTTCTTCCTCCTGGGTTTCGCCCTCTTCTCCTGTAAAGACAAATCCGGGGCCCCGGATGTATCCGGTATCAGCGTGAATATCCCGGTAGAACGCTTTGACCAGCATTTCTTCAGCATTGATACCAATGACATTTCCGGTGGCCTGCGCAAACTGCAGCAACAGCACCCGGATTTCTATACCGATTTTATGCAGAATATCCTCGGGGTAAGCGGTTCGGATACCAGCCAGCATACCCTGGAGATCACCCGGGAATTCCTGCGGGGATATGCCCCGGTGCAGCAATACCTCGGTACTACTTTTAAAAACACGGACCGGCTGCAGCAGGAACTGGAACAGGCCTATCGTTATGTTAAATATTACTTCCCGCAGTATAAGACCGGGAAGGCGATCCTTTTCACCGGTCCCTTCGATGCCCCGGGGGTGGCCAGCACCAATGCGGGTATCGCCATCGGGTTACAGCAATATGCAGGAAGCCGTTATCCCGAATACCAGGCCCCCGTATTCCAGGAAATGTTTCCAACCTATATCTCCCGTCGTTTTTCCCGGGAATACATAGTACCCAATTGCATGAAAGCCGTATGCGAAGAAATTTTTCCTGACCGCAGCGCCGGCAAACCCCTGATCGAACAAATGATCGAAAAAGGAAAGCAATGGTACCTGCTGGACCAGTTCCTTCCGGGTAGTCCCGATTCCGTCAAAACCGGCTTTACCCAAAAGCAACTGGACTGGTGCAGAGAGAATGAAGGATTGATCTGGTCCTATATTGTAAAGAACGAAGACCTGAATTCACTCAGTCCCGCCGTGATACAGACCTATATCGGGGATGCCCCCTTTACCCAGGGTTTCTCGCAGGAACAATCTCCCGGTAATCTCGGGCAGTGGATCGGCTGGCAGATCGTAAAGAAATTTGCGGGGAAAAAGGAAGGGATCAGGGTACAGGAACTGATGCAAACCGCGGCAGCCAGCATTAATGAAGAGGCCAAATACAAGCCGAAATAGCGATCAGTTTCCTTTGAACGGAACGATCATTTCAAAAGAGGGAATACAAACATCAAACATGCTGCGGCTGAGCAGGTTTTCCATCTGGTAGGTGCCATACATTTTACCCATTTCCGTACGCAGGTTACAACCGCTTACATACTGGTAATTTTCACCGGGCTGCAGGGTGGGTTGAATACCCACCACGCCTTCTCCTTCCACTTCCCGGTGGGTGCCGTTGCTGTCAAATATAAACCAGTGACGCCGGTGCAGCTTTACCGGGAAGGTATTGTGATTTTCCAGCGTGATCCGGTAAGCGAACATATATTCCGATTGCAGCGGGTTGCTGTAATCGGATTGGTAAAAAGTTTCCACACTTACTTGTACTCCTTCGGAGATCATACTGGTCATAGAGTAAAAATAACGAAAATGCGCCAGACCCTGAACCCCTGCATCCCTTTCATGACGAATTTGTCATAAGCCCTTAATTTTGCCCCACGCATAAAAATAAACCGGTATGAAAATAGCTGTAGCAAAAGGTGACGGAATCGGCCCCGAAATAATGGATGCTGTACTTAAGATATTCACTGCCAACAAAGTACCGCTTGAGTATGAATACGTGGAAATGGGAAAATGGGTTTTTGACAAAGGCTTCAACAATGGCATGACCCCCGAAGCAAAGCAAAGCATTGAATCCCTCGGCCTTCTTTTCAAAGGTCCCATGGAAACACCCAAGGGAAAAGGCGTAAAGAGTATCAATGTAACAGCCCGTAAAACCTGGAACACTTTTGCCAATAAACGGGATTTCAGAACCCTCCACGGCGTGGATACGGTTTTCAGCAAAGCCGGTATCCCGATTGATATCACGGTGGTAAGGGAAAATATTGAAGACACGTATGGTGGCATTGAACACATGCTCACCCATGATGTGGCGCTGAGCCGCCGCTTTATCACCCGCCCGGGGAGTATGCAGGTGATCCGGTATGCTTTCGAAATGGCCCGGCAGAAAAAAGCCCGGAGGATCACCTGCGGGCACAAGGCCAATATCATGAAGATCACGGACGGCCTCTTCCTCGAATGCTTTTACGAAGTAGCCAAAGAATATCCCGAACTGAAAGCCGATGATATCATCGTGGATGATCTCTGTATGAAATTAGTCACCCGCCCGGATAATTTTGATGTGGTGGTACTGACAAACCTCCAGGGTGATATTGTGTCTGATCTGTGTGCGGGCCTGGTGGGCGGACTTGGTTTCGCCCCTTCGGCTAATATCGGTGATCATATTTCCATCTTTGAAGCGGTCCATGGCACGGCCCCTGATATTGCCGGGAAAAATATTGCTAATCCCACTGCTCTATTGCTAAGCGGACTGGCCATGCTCCGGCATGTAGGCCTTACCGAAAATGCAGCCATTATTGAGAATGCATTGCTCTATACGTTGGAATCAGGCATACATACCGGTGATTTTGGTGATAAATCAAAACCACCGGTCAACACGACGGAGTTTGCAGAAGCGATTATCAGCAACTTTGGTAAAAAACCGGAGATCGGCGCCCGGGAGATCATCCCGAATATGCCCGGCACTCCCACTCCCCTGAAACTGGATATCAATTCCATGATGATCTCCAACGAATCGGAAAACGAAGTGATCGCGGGAGTGGATTTATTTATTGAAAGCGACGAACAACCCGCTGTTATTGCCGGTAAATGCAAGCGGCATGCCGGGGTGAAATTCAACCTGGTCAATATCAGCAACCGCGGTACCCAGGTCTGGCCGACCGGTTCAGTATATACTAACCTGGTAAATCAGTACAATGTCCGTTTTGAAAGCATTGACGATGAACCCCTGAACCAGCAGGATGTGATCGGGCTCTATGTGAGCATGAGCGGTAATTTCAAGATCTGCTCCTTTGAGTTATTGAACAGGTGGGGGGATAAGAAGGCGTATAGTTTGGCTCAGGGACAGTAGGATAGTTAGTAGTCGTTAGTCTGTAGTCCCTTCTAAGTGAGGTTGTTTTTAATAATGTGGTTCCGTTATTTACAGGAAATTGATGTCTGTTCCTGCCTGCTTTCTTCGTTGATGTGATGAATTTCACCGCACCCGCCGATCCTGGCTACAGACAAACGACTACAGACTACCGACTAACGACTACAGACTAACTCCCCCTCCCGATTTCTTCGTTTGCGTATACCCGTTCTTCAGCAACCACTGCAGCACTTTCTCCCGTTGATCTCCCTGCACAATGGCTTCCCCGTCTTTTACCGAGCCGCCTGTACCACAAACCGTTTTCAGTTTCTTTCCCAATTCTTCCAGATCGCCGGCCCGGCCCGCGAACCCGGTTACCACCGTTACCGCCTTGCCGCCCCGTTGTTTAGTCTCCAGCCAGATACGCAATTTCTGTTGCGCAGGCGGAAGGGTTACGGTGTCCTGATGTGCAGTTTCAAAACTAAAGTCCGGGTCCGTACTGTACACAAAGCCCCGGGTATCGGGTTTATTCTTTTTGCTCATGCCACTTGGTTGAATGAATGGATAAAGGAACCGCTTTCAGGCTCAGGTCCAGGCTGCGTGCCTGGTGGATCAGGGCGCCCACACTCACAAAATCCACCCCTGTTTTCGCATAGTCTTCAATGTTATCCAGGTTAATACCGCCGCTGGCCTCCGTTTCAAAATCTTCCCCGATCAGTTGCACCGCCTCCCGGATCTGCACGGGTTCAAAATTATCCAGCATGATGCGGAATACTTTTCCTTTCCCGGCCGCGATCACCCGCCTTACCTCACCCAGGTTCCGGGTCTCCACCTCAATTTTCAGTCCGGGTTTTTTCAGCCGCACATAGTCAGCCGCCCGTTCAATGGCCTGCTCCAAACTCCCGCAATAATCAATATGATTATCCTTCAGCATGATCATATCATACAAGCCAAACCGGTGATTCACCCCGCCGCCGATCCGGACGGCCTCTTTCTCCAGCAAACGGAAATTCGGCGTGGTCTTCCGGGTATCCAGCAAACGGGTCTTATAGCCTTTCAGTTTATCGGCGTATTGCCGGGTCAGGGTGGCAATCCCGCTCATCCGCTGCATGCAATTCAGCACCAGCCGCTCACATTGGAGAATAGTATGCACGGTGGCTTCCACTTCAAATGCCTGCTCCCCGTATTTCATTTCCGCCCCGTCGCTTTTGAAAGCGGTAAAAACAGCCCCCGGCTCTTTGTACTGAAAAATTTTCTTTGCCACTTCCACCCCGGCCAGGATCCCGTCCTGCTTGATTTTCAGGATGGCCTTGCCCCGGGCAGCAGGCGGGATACAGGACAGGGCCGAATGATCCCCATCCCCCAGATCCTCCCGCAGGGCCTCCTCTACGAGGTGCTGCAACTTCTCATTAAAACTCATGAAGCAAAAATAATGGTTCGGAACAGGCGGGCATAAAAAAACCCGCCGGGCGGGACTATGAGGAAAAGGAATTGCCCCTGGGACGGCAAAAATGTCAACGAAAAAAATGCGTTTTACTGTAGCAGGTTATTTTATAACCGATCTGTGTATTAAAGGAATAACCGCCCCTCTTTTAACCGATATTCAAATTATCTGTGTTTTCCCCCATTAGCCCATTGGCCCATTGGCCCATTGGCACATTGGCTCATTGGCTCATTGGCTCATTGGCTCATTGGCTAATTGACTCATTGACTCATTAATCTATCGGCTGAAACCGGATCTCCTTCACCAATTCCTTCCCGTTGCGGGTACGTGTATAAACAGTGGTCCGGAAATTTCCCGCATTGGTCTGTAGGGTACCGATCGCGAAATTGCCGCCCGGGGATGTGCCTTTATGTTTCAGCTCAAAGCCTTTCACCCCGTTATTGGAAAAGAAATCCTTTACAATCAGTTGTGCCTGCGCTTTACTGTAACTGTCACTTTTATCCGGCAGGGTCAGCTCCACTGTATCATCAAAATACTTTGCCAGTTCCGCAGCATTACCCGACCGAAGGGCGCCTACCACTTCATCAATTCCGACCTGTGCCCTAAAGGAAGAAAGCAACAGGACCGATCCGAGCAGTAATGATGTAAAAATCTGTTTCATATTTGTTCTGATGTTGGTTTTCACAGTGGTATTTATCTAAAAACATGCCATCTTACAGATTAACGTTCGCAGGTACTAAAATACTAAAAATCAGCTGCTTTTGCCAAATCTGTCAGGTAAATCGCCGATTTCGGTGTAATTTTACAGGGTACGGACGGGATTTGTTCCCTGAAAATTAATGTGTTTATACCTTGAATAACTTTGATCAGATGTCATCTAAAAAAGTAATCCTTGTGATCATGGACGGCTGGGGGCTTGGGAAAGTTGCATCAGCCGATGCGATCCAACATGCCAAAGTGCCGTTTACCAGCAGTTTGTATACTAAGTATCCCCACTCCACGCTGGTTACCTGCGGGGAGGCTGTAGGCCTGCCAGACGGGCAAATGGGTAATTCGGAAGTGGGTCACCTGAACCTGGGCGCCGGCCGCATCGTGTACCAGGAACTGCAGCGCATCAATGTGGCGGTAAGGGATGGCTCCTTTGCCCAAAATGAAAAATTACTCCAGGCGATCCGCTATGCCAAAGCAAATCACAAGCCCCTGCACCTGCTGGGTCTTGTCAGCAACGGGGGCGTGCACTCGCATATCAACCATGTAAAAGCAATCGCCGATACCTGTAAAGCGGAAGGCCTCGAACAGGTATTTGTCCATGCCTTTACCGATGGACGGGACTGCGACCCTAAAAGCGGTCTCGCCTTTATCATCGAACTGCAGCAGCACCTTAACGGCAGTGTGGGGAAGATCGCATCTGTCAGCGGGCGCTATTATGCCATGGACCGGGACAAAAGATGGGAACGGGTGAAACTGGCCTATGATGCCCTGGTCAACGGGCAGGGGGCCAAAGCAACCGACGCGGTGGCCGCCGTGGAAAGTTCCTACGCGAATAATGTTACGGATGAATTTATCAAACCCACGGTGATCGTGGACGAAGCGCAACAACCACTCGCTTTGATCAAAGAAGGGGATGTGGCCATCTGCTTCAACTTCCGGACCGACCGCTGCCGCGAAATTACCCAGGTACTGACCCAACTGGACCTGCCGGAATTCGGCATGCATAAACTCGCCCTGCATTATACCACGATGACGGAATACGACAAGACCTATCAGAACGTAAACGTCATTTTTGAAAACGACAACCTGAATAATACCCTCGGGGAGATCCTGGAACAAAACGGGCGGAAACAGATCCGGATCGCCGAAACCGAGAAATACCCGCACGTGAGCTTCTTTTTCAGCGGCGGCCGCGAAAAACCTTTTGAAGGAGAAAAGCGGATTATGATCCAGTCGCCCAAAGTGGCCACCTATGACCTGCAGCCCCAGATGAGTGCGAATGAAGTCACCGATGCGATCGTAAGCGAAATCGAAAACAAATCAGCAGACTTTATCTGCCTGAATTTTGCCAATGCGGATATGGTGGGCCATACCGGTATCTGGGAAGCGGCTATCAAAGCCGTGGAAACCGTTGACCATTGTGTGGACCGGGTGGTAACCGCCGGATTAGCCAATGGCTATACTATCTTCCTGACAGCTGACCACGGTAATTCGGATTACATGATCAATGAAGACGGCAGCCCGAATACGGCGCATACCCTGAACCTGGTGCCTTTCTTTATAATTGATAAAGACTGGAAAGGCACGATCCAACCCGGGAAACTGGGCGACATCGCCCCCACGATCCTTACCATGATGCAATTGCCCGTTCCCAAAGAAATGACCGGAACAATCCTGATCGGCAAACCTTAAAACAACCCGTATGTTTAAAAAAATCATGCTTGTTTTACTGGCGATCCTGGTGATCATCCAGTTTATTCATCCCAAAAAGAACAAAACGGAAGGCCCGCAGGCCAACTATATCGGGAACCATTATGCCGTTCCCGCTGATGTAAAAGGCATCCTGGAAAAAGCCTGCAATGACTGTCATAGCAACAATACCCGCTATCCCTGGTATGCCTATATCCAGCCGGTGCATTGGTGGCTGGACAAACATGTAAAAGACGGGAAAAAAGAAGTGAATTTTGACGAGTATGGTAACCGCCCGCCGCGTTACCAGTATAAAAAGATGAAAGAGATCATCGAACAGGTCAAGGAAGGAGAAATGCCGCTGAACTCCTACACCTGGACCCATACAGATGCCAAACTGACCCAGTCAGAAAAGGAAGCGTTAACAGGCTGGGCCCAGGCTGTAATGAATGATCTGAAATCCAGGTACCCCATTGACAGCCTGGAGAAAAAGAAGAACTAATGCAGCATTGAACCGGAAAAAATATATCAGCCTTCTCTTTTTCATACTCGGGTGTATTCCCCTGCTGTCCATGGTATTTGCCGATATCAGCAAGTGGAATATCAAGATCAGGAACGGACGGGAAGGCCCGTACACCCGGCAGTTGCAAACAATCCGGTTACCGGCATCCGCGGTGGTGTGGATGGACAAAAATGAAATTTTTGTGAACGGGAAAATGTTTGATATCAGCAGCCGGCAACTGGAGAACGGGTGGTACACTTTTAAAGGAAAATACGACAGCAGGGAAACCGAACTGCTCGACCGGCAACTGAAAAAAACTCCCGCTTCCGGCAATGAACTTTACAAACTGACCCGGATCTTCAACTGCCTGCACAGTCTTTATTACACACACGCTGTTGAACAACCGGTATTGGCCGGCCCGGGTTCCAGGTATCCCTTCCCGGTCGCCATCGCCCCGGTTTTACACTGCCCCGAGATCCTCACGCCCCCGCCGCAACAGGGCGGCCCCATTTTTTTATAAGGTTATCAACTACACATTACTGTAACTTAAATTTTCTAGTATGAAAAAAACTGCATTGCTATTCGCATTGCTGAACCTCCCTGCCCTTGTATTTGCGCAAACAGACTCAACCCGCGAAAAAACCCTGGAAGAGGCCGTGGTGTATTCGAATAAATTTGCTGAAAAGAAAAAAAACCTGGCCCAGAAGATTGATGTGATCACTGCCGCCGCGATCGCCAGGTACAATAGCCAGAATACCGGGGATCTGCTTATCAATACCGGGAATGTATTTGTTCAAAAAAGCCAGCAGGGCGGTAGCAGCCCGGTGCTGCGCGGATTCGAAGCCAGCCGGATCCTCCTGATTATCGACGGGGTACGGATGAACAACGCCATTTACCGGGCCGGTCATTTACAAAATGTCATTACCGTGGACCAGAACCTGCTGGAACGCGCTGAAGTAATGTACGGTCCCTCTTCCACCATCCATGGCAGTGATGCGCTGGGTGGGGCGGTCCAGTTCAGGACCAAAGCACCGCTCCTGTCCGGCAAGGACAAAATCCTGCTGAAAGGATCCGCTTTTGCCCGCTACAGTACTGCCAACCGGGAAAAGACCGCTCATGCAGACCTGAGTACCGGCGGTCAAAAGCTGGCCTGGCTGCAATCCTATACGTATAGCGAATTCGGCGATACAAAAATGGGCAGTATATACAGGGATAAATATCCCGGTTTCGGACGACGGTCTTATTACATTGAAACGGTAAACGGCGTGGACAATGTCGTTCCGAACAAAGACGACCGGATCCAGCGCTTTTCCGGATACAACCAATGGGACATTACCCAAAAATTGCTGTTCAGGAAAAATGATAAAGCAGCACATAAACTGAACCTGCAGTACTCCGGCTCTACGGATATTCCCCGCTATGACAGGTTGCAGGATACCCGGAATTTCGGCGGATCCACCGGCACCACCCTGCGGTATGCTGAATGGTATTATGGCCCGCAGACCCGTTTGATGGGTTCCTATGAACTGAATGTCACGGACGCCGGTTTCCTGGATGAACTGAAAACCATTCTCAGTTACCAGGATATCAAAGAAAGCCGTCAGCAACGGGAATACCGCCGGTATGACCGGTTTGACAGCCGGAAGGAACATATCAGGGTATTCGGCTTTACCATCGACGGGCGGATCGTTCGGGGAAGAAATGAACTCAGCCTTGGCCTGGACGGGCAATTGAATGAGCTGAGTTCTTCCGCGAGCCGGACCAACCTGAATACCGGTGCGGTAAGCCCGCTCGACTCAAGGTATCCCAATGGGGAGAACAACATGAACTACCTCGGCGCCTATGCCCAGCATCTGCTCAAATCCGGGAATGGCAAGCTCATACTGAATGACGGGATCCGTTTACAAACCGTGAGCCTGCATTCAACCATCCGGGATAATTCGTTCTTTCATTTCCCCTTTACGGAGATAAAACAAAATCCGTTTGCGGTAACCGGCAATGCAGGCCTGGTCTATATGCCCGCGGAAGGATTTCGCTTTACCAGCAGCCTTTCCTCCGGGTTCAGGGCCCCGAATATTGATGATGCATCCCGGGTATTCGAATCCAGCTCGGCCTCCCGCCGGGTGATCCTTCCCAACCCGGGTATCCGGCCTGAATACACGTACAATTTTGACCTCGGCCTGTCCTATAATGTAAAAGACAATATCCATTTTGAACTGACTGGTTACTATACCCTGTTCCGGAATGCGATCGCCCTGGCTCCGTTCCGGCTGAACGGGCAGGATTCCATCCTGTACAACGGGGTGCAATCTGCCGTCTATGCCAATCAGAACCTGAACAAAGCCTTTGTCAGGGGAATGAATGCGCGGCTGAAGATTGAATTCAGCAAGACGGTTTCCTGGGACAATACGATCAGCCAGACCTACGGGCGTTATATTCTTCCGGGGAAAAACAAAAAGCCCCTGGATCATGTGCCGCCGGTATTCGGTAAATCATCCCTTGCGGTAACCGCAAAGAAATTCAATACAGAATTTTTTCTGCTGTTCAATGGCTGGAAGCGGATCAAAGACTACAATCCCGATGGGGAAGACAACGGGCAGTATGCCACACCCGATGGCATGCCTTCCTGGTTCACCCTGAACTGGAGGGGCAGTTATGCTATAAAAAAATGCCTGACTGTACAAGCTGCTGTTGAAAATATCCTGGACCGCAATTACCGCTATTTTGCCTCGGGCTTCTCCGCACCGGGACGAAATTTTATACTGGCATTGCGCACCAGTTTCTAAATGAAAGAAAGGGGCTGTCACCGGGTAATGACCGCCCCTTTCATTTCGTAACAGGTCCTGCCAGCTGATTATTTTTTGCTGGTAAAAGAAAGGCTGATCTTATGCTTACCCGAAGAATAGCTCATTGCAGTGTGATCTGTCTCCCGCTCTTCCCGTCCTTACCGGCTGACTGGCTATTTTTTTTGCCTGTCTCCCTTAAATCATTCCCCTTCAATCCCTTACCTTCCCCGGTTCTTTATACCCCGGTTTTCCTCCCCCAATCCTGCCTTTTTCCGCTTATCCCTGGTCCGGGCATGTAAAAAACTTTTTTACAGCCAATTTTTACAATGCTGTGCAGCAATCGTTCGGAAAAAATGTCTAATTTACAGGCAACCAAAGGGTATTTATGACCGAGGAAGCCATTTTGCAAGGTTGTTTGAGAAATGATGCAACAGCCCAGCGTGAATTGTACAACCGGTACAGTTCCAAGATGCTGGCCGTTTGTTATCGGTTTGCTCAGAACCGGGAAGATGCAGAAGATATGCTCCAGGAAGGTTTTATCAAGGTGTTTTTACAAATACACACGTTTGAGAACCGGGGAGCATTTGAAGGCTGGGTTCGGCGGATCATGGTGCATACCTGTATCAATATCCTGAAAAAGAACAAGAAGTTCAATGAAAGTGTTGACATCATTCATGCCACCGGTATCCAGGTCCGGGAAGAAAGCGTGCCTGCCATTATACAGGCCAAACAGGTGGTGGAATGTATCCGGTTATTGCCGATTGGCTACCGCACCGTGCTGAACCTTTACGCGGTGGAAGGGTATAGTCACCGGGAGATTGCGAATATGCTGGATATAGAAGAAAGCACCAGCCGCAGCCAGTATACCCGCGCCAAAGCAATGCTGGAAGATATTTTGGTCAGAAAAAGAATATTGCACAAACCAAAACAGGAATTTAACTGGCTGGCTGCCGTAAGCCGGCGCTGATATTAAATAAACGTACCCTTAATGGCTGACTGGTTATGGAGAGTAATTTCAACAATAACGATTTCGAGCGGTTTCTGAAGCAGAATGCTGACCAGTACCGGATGTTCCCTTCTGAAAACGTTTGGAAAGGCATCCACGGTTCTTTACATACCCGCCGGAAATGGCATGGCATCGGGCTGGCACTCTTACTCCTGACCACCGGTACCGTAACCTGGATGATGCTGACCACTCCTTCCGGTAAAAAAGCGGAACCCCTGGCTCAAAGATCCATAAAAGCTAAACAAGACGTAATACCGGAGCCGGTAGTAATTACCCCTCCCAAGGCCAACCCGGGACATAAGGCCCCGATCGCTTCACCCGGTAACCAGCAACAGAATTTCTTCCTCGCAACAGAAACCTGGGATTACCCCGTCAATGATTTCTCCGGCCTGCAAAATGCAAACCAGGTAGCGTCCATTTCCCCGGCCCGGGCCAACCCGGATAACTTATCCCCTTCCATGCCCGATCCAACAGGTATGGCAAAGACACCCGCCGCCTTCATTGCCCGCTCCTCTAAACCTGCTGCAGATCCCGTGGGTATAAGTCAGCCTGGGCTGAATACTTCTTCATTCACACAAGGCGATGACCTGGTGGCTGTTCCTGCTTTATCCCCGGCTGCTGAAACGCCGGCGGAACAAATAGCCGAAATGAAAAGAGAGGAATACCCGCTGACTATTGAAAGTGTGATCAATTCCTTCCGGCACAGCAGAAAGATCCGCAAGGCCAAGTGGCAGTTATATATCACACCCACTGTTACTTACCGCAAACTGAATGAGAACAAGCAATTCATCAATGCGGCCCGTTCCAATATGAACAGTTCCACCCAGTTGATGTATTCGCCTGACCTGAACAACCTGGTTACCCACCGGCCGGATCTCGGGCTCCAGTTCGGCGTATCCGTTGGATTCCCCCTGTCTAAGAAATTATCCATCGTTACCGGGTTCCAGTTCAATATCAGCAAATACGATATCTGGGCCTACAGTTACCCCAGCGAACTCGCCACGATTGCCCTCAGCAATGACTATGGAGGGACCAGCACGGTTTCCACGGTTACCAATTACCGGATCATTGGCATGAACAGGGCTAATAAAGCCAACTGGCTGCGCAACTTCTATTACTCGGCCTCTGCCCCTGTCGGGCTGGAATACAAGATCCTGAAAACACGTAAAACCTATCTGGGCATTGGCGCCACGATACAACCCACCTATATACTGGGTAACCGGGCTTACGTGATCTCAACGGATTATAAAAATTATATGGAAGTGCCTTCCCTGACCCGCAAGTGGAATATCAATACGGGTATCGAAACCTTTGCCGGCTTCACCGTCGGAAAAACAGCCTGGCGGATCGGGCCGCAGGTCCGCTACCAGACCATGTCCAGCTTTAAGAAACAATACCCGGTACAGGAACATCTTTTTGATTACGGACTGAAACTGGGCATTATGCTCAATCGGTAGAACCGGTACTAACTGCTGCTTTGCACTGGAAATCCCGCTTGTGATCAGGCGGGATTTCTGATTTATACTCCGATTACTTTAATTTTAGGCCATGAAAAAACTGGTTTTCGGCTTGCTTCCGGCCCTCGTAATCCTGCTGTTTTCCTGTAAAACAAAAAAGAAACCGGAGGATAAACATTTTATCTCCGTCGTATCCCTTTTTGAAAAACAAGTAGCCCATGTGGACACGTCGCTTTATTCTATTACCCGGTATACCGTGAGGGACAGCCTGCATACCGATACCGACTATATTCCCCGGGAAAAATTCAGGGAGGCCGCCCGGGAGTTCCTGGAACTGCCGGATCTCTCCAACCCGGAAATAGCAGGACGCTTTAAAGAAGAAAGCCGCTACGACTCACTGATCCGGAGAGTGGTGATTGCCTATACTCCCCTTGATCCAAAAAAAGAAGAAATAAAGAAAATTGAACTGCTCGTCAGCCCTGACATCATGGAAGACAGCAGTAATAAGGTCACCAGTATAATCATTGACAAGGTGGTCAATAACCGGGACGGGTTTCTCGAAAAGAAAATGCTCTGGAGAACCGGTAAAAGTTTCCTGGTCGTAACCACGACCCAGCAGCCGGGCAAACCGGAAGAAACCAGCAGCACCCGGGTGGTCTGGAACGAAGAAGAACCGCTATGACCGCCGCCGAATTTCAACATATCGCTTCCTCGATCCCCGCCCAGCCCGGTATCTATAAATACTTCGACGACCGGGATGAACTGCTCTATGTGGGAAAGGCCAAACATCTCCGTAAAAGGGTGAGTTCTTATTTCTCCAAAACCTTTACCACCTACAAAACGCACGAACTGGTGCAGCGGATCGCCCGGATTGAGTTTACGATCGTCAACTCGGAACAGGATGCCTTCCTGCTGGAAAATTCCCTGATCAAGCAATACCAGCCCCGGTTCAATATCAACCTTAAGGATGATAAGACCTACCCCTTCATCGTCATCCGGAACGAGCCCTTTCCCCGGGTCTTCCTGACCCGCCAGAAAAAAGAGGATGGATCGGAATACCTGGGACCCTATACCTCGGTAAAAAGAGTGCGGGAACTGCTGGAGTTCATCAAACAGACCATCCAGTTGAGGAATTGCACCCTGAACCTGACCCCGCAGAACATTGAAAAAAAGAAATTCAAAGTCTGCCTGGAATACCACCTGGGCAATTGCAAGGGCCCCTGCGAAGGACTGCAATCCACGGCTGATTATGAGGAGAACCTGCAACAGCTGAAAAACCTGCTGCGGGGAAACCTGGCCCCGGTGATCCGGCATTTTAAGGAAGAAATGAAAGAACAGGCGGAAGGGCTGGCATTTGAAAAAGCCGAGCTGGTCCGGAAGAAGATCAGTTACCTTGAAAATTACCAGTCCCGGTCCGTGGTGGCCGGGGTAAAAGCCGGGGACCTCGATGTTTTTTATCTCCTGAAGGATAAAGAGGTCGCTTATGTGAATTACCTGATGGTCCGGAACGGATCGATTATCCAGACCCAGACCAACCGGGTGGAAACCCATCTCGACGAAAACCCCGAAGAAGTGCTGGGCTTCTCGGTGGCCACTTTACGGACTGCTTTTAACAGTGATGCCCGGGAGATCGTGGTTCCCATTCCTATTGATTTTCCCGGGAATGAGATACAGGTTACCGTGCCCAAAGGCGGTGACAAAAAGAAATTACTGGAACTGGCGGAAAAGAATGCCCGTTATTTTATTGACGAACTGCGGTCAAAAGAACGGCTCAGGCTCAATACCCGGCAAAGCGCCGGCCAGGCCCTGCTGGAACAATTACAGAAAGACCTGAACCTGCAGGAAACCCCGGTACATATTGAATGCTTCGATAACTCCAATTTCCAGGGCAGTTACCCGGTTTCGGCCATGGTCTGCTTCCGGTATGCCGAACCCAGCAAAAAAGATTACCGGCATTTCAATGTAAAAACGGTGGAAGGGATCAATGATTTTGCCACGATGAAAGAAGCCGTTTACAGGCGCTATAAACGCCTTTCAGAAGAAGGACAGGAGTTTCCCCAATTGGTGATCATCGACGGCGGCAAGGGGCAATTAAGCGCGGCTAACGAAGCCATCACCGAACTGGGACTGGCCGGCAGGACCACCCTGGTGGGACTGGCCAAGAATGTGGAAGAAGTTTTTTTTACCGGGGATACCGCTTCACTCAAACTTCCTTATAACAGTACCAGCCTGAAACTGCTGCGCCGGATCCGGGATGAAGTACATCGTTTCGGGATCACGTTCCACCGGCAAAAACGCAGCAAGGGTACCTTTAAAAACGAACTGGAAGATATTCCGGGTATTGGAAAATCCACGGCAGAATTACTGTTGAAAGAATTCAAATCGGTAAAGAAAATCATCGAAGCAGATGATGCCTCACTGGAAAAAATAGCCGGGAAATCGAGGGCGGGTTTGATCCGGGATTATTTTAGCCGGAAAGTTTCTTAATCCCTGGTTCGTTGCTATTCCTGGATTATTGATTAGTTGATTACTGATTATTACCTCATATTGAATAGATCCTGTTTTTAGATACAGCAATACAGTGGAGAATCTGTTGCAGCGGTTCGAAAGACATTTCCCTAAAAAAACACGCCAATAATCAATAAACAAATAATCAGTAATTAATAAACCTCATAACGAACATTCCGTTCGGATTACATATCTACCCCCTTCATTTTCAAGCTGGGGTATATACAAAAAAAATGGGGCCGGAATAGAAATTCAGCCCCGTTTTTAAAATCCAATATCCTATGAAAAACCAAGACGAAAGTACAACTTTTCTCCAACTTTCCTATAGGACTTTTACGATTTTCGAAACATTTTTTTACTTAGTAATGAGTCTTTTAGAACTGAACAGGAAATCAATAAAATTATTGAAATGCGCCGGCTGAACAATCGCCCGCTTATCTTCCAAAGAAAAGGGCCGCATCGGTTTGATGCAGCCCTTATTAATGTTTAAACAGGTTTCTTAGTAGGACCAGAGATCCTGTTCGAAATTGAATATTTTTTCTTTGATGTTTTCCCCTTCCAATAAGCGCAGGATCGGGTCATTGATATAGTTCCGGATCAGCTTATTACTTGGATTATCCAGGGTAGACCTAACAATATAACTGCTGAACATGCGGCTCTCAAACAGTTCTTCCCAGGTCATCCGGCTCTGTCCCATATTCTTGGGGTTATACACTTCGGCCTTGGCCAGCATGGGGCGGAGGTCGGGATAATATAACCAGAACAGGGAGGATGTACCCCTTTCTTTTGTGGTATTCGGAATATACTCTGTTTTAAGAAGACCAATACCCAGGATCCGCACAAACATCCGGCTGGATTCGCGGTCAAATACCCATTCTTCCTTTAAGCGGAGACGGGTTACTGATTTAGCATCGAAACTGGCCCGGGTTACATTCCAGCCAACGATCTTGTCAATCTGCTTGGTATCGTAGATCGGGAAGGTATCCAGTCTTCCGGCTGTCATTTGTTGTACATCTGCAACGGCCAGGGGCAGGGTAAACCGGTCATCAGAGAAAGCGGTTACTTCTCCTGTTTGCACTGCTTTCATCAGCATATTCACAAACATCTGGCTGCCGTTATCATCCACTGCTTCGTACATAAAGGTCTTATTCATCTTCTCCCGGAGATCGAGCTCTCTCCATACTTTTTCAGCATAGAGGGCATCATCCCAGCGAAGGTGCTCGTAAGGAAGGGGGGTGCGCTGGGTCAGGTTGCTCTTATCAAACGCATTGTCATTCCTCAGCGATTTCTTCGGGGAGATATCATTACTGGTGGTATCATACGTCATAGGGAGACCGGCCATCGGGTCGTACCCGGAAGGAGGCTGCGTATTGTTATTTTGCTGCTGCTCATTCCCGGCAGGAACGGTCGGATTGGGATCCTTCTTCTTTTTGGAAGTCCTTTGCGCATCGGCTGTGGTCAGCAAAAAGGCCGACAGCAGCAGGCAGGTCCCAAACTTTAAAAATTTCATATTCATATCACACATTATTTAATGTAATAAACGAGTGAAGGGGCTTTTGTAGTACGTCCGTCCGGACCTTTTACCCTGATATCATCGATGGTCACCATCCGGTCCGCCTTAACGTGCTGGTTAATAGCCGCTCTGACCGCCCCGGAGAAAGAAGCACCCTGAACCGGGATAGAAACGATATCATCGTCTGTATCGCAGGTGAAAGTGAAACTGACCACATCATAATTGAGTTCAAACGGGAAATTCTTGATACCGGCACCCACACCGCCCTGTGCCTTAAAGGCACCGGCCAGGAATGGCTCACCGCTGGGTTTCCCACCCACATAAGCCTGTGCTTCAGGGATAGTACGAACCCGGAAAGCACCGCCGCCGGCTACTTTACCATCCACAGAAACGGTGATCTTGCAATCATCTGTTACGCTATTTACACGGGCAATGTATTTACCGTTACCGATCCGGGTCAGGCTTCCGCCACCGCCGGTGATTGTGGCCACCACTTTGTCATCACCGCCGCCGCTGGCCGCGATGGTAACAGGGTTGTCCACGCCGATATACAGTACGTTCATTTTATCCAGGGCCACAGAGGCGTTGGCAGAACCCACGGTATAAGGTACACTGATATTCTTTACTTCTTCTTTGCCGGTAGTCTGGTTAAAGAAACTGATCCTCACCGGTACATTGAACTGGCCTACAGAGGAAACCGGTATTTTGGTAGTTGCATAGCCGGAATCGTTGATTGGTACAGTCGTGCTGCCGATAGTGATCACCGGGCGGGCCGATTTACTGAAGGCGCCGATACCGGCCTTGATCTCCAGTTCCTGGCCGGGCATCAGGTAGTTTGAATTCTGACCCACGATAGCCGCATAGGAATCAAAGATCACTTTCACTTCACCCACTTTCTGGTGACAGAAAGTAACCACTTTGTTCTCGGCTGTTTTCAGGTCATTCTGGAATTTGCTGAGGATCGTTAATCCCGCCACGGTGGGAACCATGTGGAAATAAGAGATCTCCCAGGGTTTGGTCTTTCCATCCTGGCCCGGGGGGTTGGATACATCAATATTGAGTGATTTTGTAAATTCTGTCCGGATGGAGGTATCAATTTTGAAGATATCCTCGCGGTATTTTTCGAGGGCCGCATAAAGCTTTTTACCCTCCCCTTCCTTTACAAACATTTTGGTAACGATATCCAGGTTATCCTCTTTGAATTGGGAAGCAGGATCGCCTGGTTTACCACCGGCTTTTGTAATGATCTGGCTTTTCAAATTCTCAATATAACTATAAAGATCGCCTGAGACTTTTACCACATCCTGTGCTTTTTTAAACCAGGGGGTGGCTCTTTCTGCAGTCTGCGGATCCAGGGTTTTATCCTCCAGCGATTTCATGATCGTGGCGGTGGACTGGTCTACAGTCTTATTCGTGTTCTCAAGGCTTCTCCTAACCGTCTTGAAAGCGTTCAGTATCTCGGAAGACACATTCAGAGCCAACAGTGCGGTCAGCACCAGGTACATGATATTGATCATCTTCTGCCGGGGCTCTTTAGGTAAAGACATGACTATTTAGGTTTAATAGGATTAGAAATGATGACTTTTAGTATCCGGCCGGTAATCACGGTTCAGGTGGACCGGCATAGACAGTTGGATTAGTTGCGACCCTGCATGGCAGTAAGCATGTTACCGTAAATATTGTTCAGGCGGCCCAGGTTAGTAGCGAGATGACCGATCTGGTCCTGTACTTTCTTGGCATCATCCGCACTGTTCAGCATGGCGTTTGATGTTTCAGATAATTTACCATAGAAAGAGTTCAGGGCTTTCAGGTGATTGTTGCTTTCCTGTAACTCCAGCTCATAGATGGTATTCAGGGATGCCAGGTTCTTGGTCAGTACCTGTATTTGCTCGTGGAATACTTTAGCGCCCTCTGTAGCGGTATTAAACGCTCCTACAGAAGCAGCGGCAGAGGTATAGGCATCTTTTACCCGGTCGAGGTGGCCGGTCACTTCGCGTGTCTTTGTGGTAAAGTCAGCGGTGGCATTGATGGTATCCCCGATATTGGTCAGCCCCGTAACGGTGGTGTTCAGTTGCTTGAAACCATCGCCCAGTCTTTTCATGGTATCCGGTGAAATATCAGCCTCGGCCAGCATTTTATCCATGGCTCCCAGGGCAGCCCGGCTTTTGGCGCCGGCTACAGAGAACTGCTCTTCGTCATGGCTGGCATCTTTTAAAGGAGGATAAACTGCATATAATATACCGTAAATCGAGAAGATGATCGCTTCTGTGGTCAAACCGATCCATAACCAGGTATCGGCATCGGATGCGTGGGTGATTTTCCGGAGAGCTCCCCAGATTACTAATGCTGCACCGAATGATACGCCTACGTCTACCCATTTACTTACCTTAGATGGAATTGCTGCTGCCATAATTGGATTTTTTAAAAGTGGTTTTTTGATATTATTTACAGAACAGAGAAAGAGAGAGGACAGGTTCGTTTAGCTGTCCTCTCAGTATGTTGATTTTTCTTTATCTCATTTTATCAGCGACGGCCTTTTTGCGGGGCTGCGGGCAGATCGATCACACAACGGAACCCGATGTATGATTTTGTGGAATCCTGGTACTCATAGGTACTGGTACCTGTCTGCAGGTAATATCCCACATCTTTCCAGCTGCCGCCACGGATGATTTTGCGCTTCATCAGGGGAGGATCATCATCTTTTGCATTCCAGCGAACATCGGGGTTCATATCATGCTGGAAATTGTTGCGGCCTTCGTAGTAGATCGTGGATGTCCATTCGGCTACGTTACCGGACATGCAGTA
The DNA here is from genome assembly GCA_016219985.1 of Sphingobacteriales bacterium. GTDB lineage: Bacteria > Bacteroidota > Bacteroidia > Chitinophagales > Chitinophagaceae > JJ008. Next base: position 624,400 of record JACRJO010000032.1, read on the forward strand.
CAGGCCATAATCATTGGGCCAGTAGGCATCGGCACGCACGGTGTAGAAACCACCATCTTCGGGATAGTTGCCACGGCCGGGTTTGAAGTTGGCCATTAAACATCCTTTTTTATTACGCAGGTAATAGTTACCCCAGGGGAACATCGATTGGGAACGGCCGCCACGGGCTGCATATTCCCACTGTGCCTCGGTAGGCAGGCGGAAATCTGACTCCTGAGTTCTCTTCTTGGAATCCAGCCAGGCATTCAGGAAGTGGGTTCTCCACTCGCAAAAGGCAGTAGCCTGTTTCCAGTTTACCCCAACCACCGGGTAGTTACCAAAGGCGGGGTGAGAGAAATATCGTTTGGTCATCGGCTCATTGTAAGAATAAGAGAAGTCGCGGATCCAGCATAAAGTGTCGGGATAAATAGCCACATCCTTCTTTACAATAAAGGTGGAACGGGGTTTACCGGCATTTTCCCTGCGGGCGGCTTCTTTCAGGTCAAAAGTCTCAGAATGAAACACGATCTTGGAAGGATCAATTTCTTTTTTACCAAATACCCTGTCATCCGGGGGAAGGATGATATCCGTGCTGCTGAGCTGCTCCATGACTTTGGGATCGCCCCATTTCAGGGTCTTCATTTTGGCCCAGTCCACGTTCTCGTTGCCATCAGAACCGGTTTTTACATAACCCATCTTACGGGCAACGACTGAGTCACGGACCCAGTATACAAACTGACGGTATTCGTTGTTGGTGATTTCGGTGGCATCCATCCAGAATCCACTGATAGAAATGGAACGGTTCCGGGCACTGAACGCATAAGCCGGATCCTCATCGCTGGGACCCATATGGAAAGTACCCTGGGGCACATAAACCATCCCGGGGGGCTTCGGAAGCGAATACTTGCTCCCGGGCGCTATTCCATGCACCTGTCCGTCATTCGGAAGACTTCCGCCTTTGCTGTTTTTCTTACCTCCCAGTATTCCACAACTGGCGAAAAGAGTCATGCACGCGGTTGCACACAGGGCATAATAAAGGTTTCTCATTTTCATACACTTAAAGGGTATTGGGCAAATATAATGTTTAGAACTGTTCTCAGGCACAAGGTTATAATTTATTTCTTAAAATACAAACCGTAAAATTCACGGTAAATTTTCTAACGGACACCGGCCTTATTTTATTGTATTAACTAAAAATTAATTACTGTTTTTGGGCCCTGTTTATCAGGGAGATAAGCTCCTCTGCGGAAAATACGGGAGCCAGGCAAGTGTTATTACGGCAGAGGTATATGGCGGGTCCGCCCGATCCTTTCTTTTGCCCCGGCATTGGCCTTCCCGGCGCCTGTTTTTCGGGGTTCAGCAACACTTTGTTTGGAATATACTTCTTCAGGATATCGGTCCGGGTGAGCAAAAGGTTGTCCCCCGCTAACAGGATTTCGTTGGTACCGGTTACCTGCTCCTGGAGCTGCATCGCCCAGCCGGCAAAAGAGCCGGGATACCGGGTGATGGCATTCCCCAAACGGCGGAGCATCTCCTCACATCGCTCCACCCACTCTTTCACATCTAATAAAATTCCTATTTGATACAAATTTGCTGCCATCACCGAATTCCCCGAAGGAAGGGCCCCGTCATACATTTCCTTTTTCCTGACAATAATATCCTCCTGCCCCTCCGGGGTGTAATAGAAAAAGGGGGATCCTTCCCCGCCAAAATGATCCACGACATGCTGGCAAATTTCCCGGGCTTTCTCCAGCCAGTCCCTGTCACCGGTTATTTCCTGCAGTTTCAGCAGGGCCTGAATTAAAAAAGCCAGGTCATCCAGGAAAGCCGGGTAACGGGCCCTGCCCTCCTTCCAGGTATGATAATACCGGCCCCCCGTACCCGCAAATGCCTGTAAAAGAAATTCCATATTCCGGATGGCAAGCTGCCGGTAAGCCGGGTTACCGCTGGCTTCACAGGCTTTGGAGATGGCCGTGTTCATTAACGCATTCCAGCCGAGGATAATTTTATCATCTGTCTGGGGTCTCACCCGCTTGTTCCTTGCTTCCAGTAAAAGGGACCGGCCCCGTTTCAGCAACTCTTTTAACAGCAGCGGATCTAGTTTTCTTTCCGCGGCAAAATCTTCCAATGGCTTCTTTACCCATGCTATGTTTGTATGCTCCCAGTTACCGCCGGCCGTTATATCATAAAAAGCGGAAAACAAGGCAGCCTCCTCTCCCAGTATCTCCGCAGTTTCTGCCAGGCTCCAGGTATAAAACTTCCCTTCCACCCCCTCACTGTCGGCATCAAGAGCGGAATAAAATCCACCGGCGGGATGCATCAATTCTCTTTGTACAAAGGCCAGTGTTTCTTCAATGACTTCCAGGTGCCGTTCCTGGCCGGTTAACTGGTATGCTTCACTGTAAACGGAAACGAGGAGGGCATTATCATAGAGCATCTTTTCAAAATGCGGGGCCAGCCATTCCGCATCCGTGGAATAGCGGGCAAAACCACCGCCAACCTGGTCATAGATCCCCCCTCCCGCCATTTTATCTAATGACAACAGGGCCTGGTCCAGGGCCTCCGGGTCACCCGTAAAATGATGATACCGCAATAAGAACTGAATGGAGAATGTTTGCGGGAATTTAGGAGCTCTCCCAAAACCACCCCATTGGCGGTCTGCTGTTTTCATCAGCTGCCGGAAGCAATCAGTTATTTTATCCTGCCGGAATAATTCACCCGGTTCATCCGGCGACTGCATCCCAAACGAACTGGACATTTTTAAATGATCGGTGAGGTTTTCCGCCTGTGCATCAATTTCATGTCTTCTTTCCCCGAAGGCCTGTATTACGCCATGCAGCGTCTCCTGCCAGGAAGCCCGGTTATGGGATCGCCTGGGGGGAAAATAAGTACCCCCGTAAAAGGGCAGGGCGCCCGGTGTCAGGAACACATTCAGCGGCCATCCCCCGCTCCCGGTCATTGCCTGTACCGCATCCATATAAATATGATCCAGGTCCGGTCTTTCCTCCCGGTCGATCTTGATATTGATGAAATGCTCATTCATGATGCGGGCGGTTGCTTCATCCTCAAAGCTCTCCCGCTCCATCACATGGCACCAGTGACAGGCCGCATAGCCGATACTGACCAGGATAGGTTTGTTTTCCTTTTTCGCTTTTTCGAGGGCCTCCGGTCCCCAGGGATACCAGTCCACCGGGTTATGAGCATGTTGTAAAAGGTAAGGACTGCTTTCCCCGGACAGCCGGTTGGAGAAGGGCTGTTTCATTGTCATGTTACGAAGTTCAGGTTTTTCGGTCACTGCAGTATTGTTTCATCACATTTGCTCCATCACATTTGTTTCACCACACCCGCCTACCGGCCGGCAGGTAGGCACAGTAGGGCACAGAGGAGGCACATAGATAGTATGCTTCTTAGCAGGCATATGTGAAAGCTGCAGGCCTCTATGTTAACCTCATTGACTATTCCCGCATTGAACAAGGTGAGAAAAAAAGACTTCTCCACTTTCGAGTGTAAGCTTACGCTATGCCTGCCTGCTCGCCTCGCGGCGAAGCGGGCCGGCATTGACACAATGATTGATAAAAGGAGAGAAAAACCCCTGTTCGTTGAGGAAAAAGGGGCTGTCGTTTTTATTTTTTCTTTTTTGCGGAAGAAAGGAACTGATCGAGGGCTGCCACCATGCTCGGTGTCTGCGGTTGCGGAGCTTTGATCTCCAGTTGCAAACCTTTTTCTTCAATGGCCCGGAAGGTATTATTTCCAAAAGCCCCGATCACCGTACCGTTTTGCTTGTACCTGGGCAGGTTGTCAAACAGACTTTTAACGCCGCTGGGCGTAAAGAAACAGATCACATCATATTCCGTCCGGGTCAGGATCTCTTTTACATCGCTGCTGACACTCCGGTACATAAAAGCCAGGCTGAATTCACAGTTATTGGCCTTGAGCCAGTTTACAATATCATTGTCCTGCTGGTTCTCCGAACAGACATACAGGAATTTTTCGTTGGCTTTATGCTTGCTGATGACATCAAACATACTCTTATTGGTGCCGTCAGCCCCGTAGAACACTTTTCTTTTCCGGTAGAGAATGAATTTTTGCAGGTACAGGGCCACCGCTTCGGTAATGCAGAAATACTTGGTATCCTGGGATACACTGACTTTCATTTCCTCGCACATACGGAAGAAATGATCGATGGCATTGCGGCTGGTGAAAATGATTCCTGTAAAGTGCTGTATCTCTATCTTCTGCTTGCGGAAATCCCGGGCCGGAATGCCTTCCAGGCGGATAAACGGATGAAAATCCAGCTGAATACTGTATTTCCGGGCCAATTCGAAATAAGGAGACTTTTCACTTTCAGGCCTCGGCTGGGTAATCAGAATTTTCTGTATGGCTTTGGCCTGTTCACCGGCCTTTTTAACCCCATTTGTACTCATGTTCGATCGGCTAAAGTTGGGTGCAAAGTTAAGAAATTTAGCTGAAATAGACTAACAAAGCCTTGTAAACCAATAATAGGGGGGCGATTTCAAAGGCCAGGAAGTACAAAAAGAAATGAAAAGGACTGACTTTGACCTGATTACGGACTATCGTATAAGTCAGAAAGAGCCGGTAAATCAGCAGCACCCCGACGAGGCACCAGGACAGGGTCAGCCCAATCGTATAGATATTGCCCGCGGAAAAAGCCAGTACCAGTAAAAAAGGGAGGAGTAAGATCCCAATCATCTTATTGATGATAAAGACGATAAAAATATAGGAATTGGCCGCCCCCTTCATATTGAATATCCAGCCGGAGAGCTTCATCCCGGTAAACTTGATAAAATAAGCCCCCGCCAGCCCCGCGATGCAATAAAGCAGGAGCGTCCAGAAATGACCCGTGGGATTCAACCCGAAATGCTCCAGCAGGAAGCTGCAGTAAAACCCGGCGCTGACCGTAAAAAATCCATTGAGCAGGACCGAGGGGATGGGTGATTGCATCAGTTGTTCGCTGATCTGCCTCTCCTTCAGGGTGGTCCGGAAAAATAAACGGAAAAGATCATTGAAATACTTGGGAAAGGCCCTCCGGAGCAGCGCAAAAAGGATGATCAGCAGGACCAGGCTGTAAAAAAGCCATTCCTTGCCGTGGAATTGACGCAGTTCCCCTTCACTAACCGGTACCGGCTCCGCCAGCCGGACTGGCTTTAAATGAAAACTGAAATAGGGATGATGTTCCAGTACCTGCCACTGTATCGATTGTACCGGGAAAAGATCCGGCGGATCCAATACCCAGCCCGTATCATAAAGCGGCCGTTTTGAAACTTCCATTATCAAGGGAACGGAAGCGATACTGTCTGCAACCGGTACCGTATCCCGTTGTGCCAGGCTGTCCGCAGTTAAAGCCACCGAATCGGCAGGTAACTGGGCTGTTGCAAAATTTACCAGGGAGATCAGGAGGGCCAGTAAACAGGGTAATTGCTTCAAGTAAAATTGTTATGCTGCAAAAATAGCAGGGCTATGGCAAAAAGCGGGGGCAAGCTTTATATATTCATAAAAGAGTTTCATGCCGCCCGGTTCTTCACGACGGTAATTTATACCGACGAGACATTAAAATTACATGGATCGGCCGGTGCTAATGTCTGTCGGTATAATACCGGGAATAATCACTGCAAAACTAATGTCTGAAAGGTATTAGTTCGGAGATCGAAGTTAGTAGCCTGCCTGCTCGCCTCGCAGCGAAGCGGGCCGGGCAGGCAGGTTTGTAGTCCCTTCTAAGAACATTTGTATTAAAAAACTCGCTTTCTGGCCAGGTCTCCCGAAGAGGATAAATTATAGCCGGGAAGACGGGGAGAACGGGAAGCTGATTGAATATTTCGTGTGCTTTCCTGCCTACTCGCCTCGCGGCGAAGCGGGC
>JACRJO010000033.1 GCA_016219985.1 Sphingobacteriales bacterium
TATCCTCTTTTTGCCGCAGGCAAAGGCTGGGCCACGAATTTTCACGAATGAACACGAAAGGTTTCTTCCTGTATTTTTCATGTGTTTTCGTGGCTATCCTCTTTTTGCCGCAGGCAAAGGCTGGGCCACGAATTTTCACGAATGAACACGAAAGGTTTCTTCCTGTATTTTTCGTGTGTTTTCGTGGCTATCCTCTTTTTGCCGCAGGCAAAGGCTGGCCACGAATTTTCACGAATGAACACGAAAGGTTTCTTCCTGTATTTTTCGTGTGTTTTCGTGTGTTTTCGTGGCTACCCTCTTTTTGCCGCAGGCAAAGGCTGGCCACGAATTTTCACGAATGAACACGAAAGGTTTCTTCCTGTATTTTTCGTGTGCTTTCCTGCCTACCGGACAGGCAGGAGTGTGTTTTCGTGGCCACTCACTTTTCGCCACAGGAAAAGGCTGCCACGAATTTTCACGAAGGAACACGAAAGGTTTCTTCCTGTACTTTTCGTGTGCTTTCCTGCCTACCGGACAGGCAGGCGTGTGTTTTAGTGGCTACTCACTTTCGCCGCAGGCAAAAAAAAAGCTGTCCCGGCAACCCGGGACAGCCTTCAATATATTTATACCTCCGCTTATTTACCAGCAGGGGCTCCTGTCGGGATCTTCAGCTTCAGCTTGGCAGCCACCAACGCCAGCATATCATCCCCATCGGGCGCCACCAGTAAAGTCTCTTTGCTTATCACATGCGTGTACCCTTTTTCTTTCGCTACCTGTTTAATAGCCTCATAGGCTTTGCGGTACAGGGGCGCCAGTATCTCATTTTGCTTGTTCTCCAGGGCCTGGTTTGAGAGTTGCTGCCAGTTCTGGATCTGGTAAATGTAAGCAGGCAGTTTCTTGGCAATTTCATCCCGGACAGCTTTGGGCGTTTTTACTGAATCCCGGTAAAGACTATCATCCCATTGGTAGCGCTGTACCAATGAAGCGTACTCCGGATTCAGGGAGTCTACCTGAAAACGTTCCAGCACGGAGTCGATCTTAGCGGTTTCGGGAAACAGGCTCACCAGGTCATCAATTTTAATGTAGCCGATCTTTGTTTGTGCATTAGCAGAACCTGAAAAAGCCAGCAAACCCACTATTGCAATGACTGTAAGAATTTTTTTCATCTCGATTTTTTTGTTATGCTTTATATGATTCTAAAAAAACGCAGTTAGTTGCGCCTTAACTTTCTTTAACAATTACTTTACCCCCAGGTCCTTCAGCACATCCTCGCTTTTGTCCAGTTTGGGGTCGGCAAATATAATGGTAATTCCTTCACTTTTATCCAGCACAAAATCATAGCCCCGGCTCACCGCCATTTTTTGTACGGCATTATACACTTTATCCTGGATGGGCTTTACGAGTTCCTGCCTTTTTTTGAACAGATCTCCCTCAAAACCAAAGCGTTTGCGCTGCAGGTCCCGGAGGTCTTTTTCCTTATTAAAGAGCTGGTCCTCCCTTTTTTTCCGAAGTTCTTCCGTAAGCATTACCTGTTCTGCCTCGTAGTCCTTGTACATTTTATCCAGTTCAGCCTGCTTGCTGTCAATATCCTTCTGCCAGCCGGCCGCGATATCATCCAGCTGTTTTTGGGCCTCTTTGTATTCCGGCATTTTATCCAGGATATAGCGGGTATCGATGATTGCGTATTTCTGGGAAAAACCAGCGAAGCCCAGTCCCAGCAGGGCGGCAAGAAGAAATATCTTTTTCATATAAAGGAATTTGTGGTTTAAATTTTATTCCGGCTCAAAGCCCAGCATAAAGGTAAAGCGGGAAGCTCCTTTCAGGCCGTTTTGCCCCGGCTGAATACGATCCAGGCCCACGCCATAGTCAAATCCAAGCAGGCCAAACATCGGCAGGAAGAAACGCATACCCACCCCCACACTTCTCCGTAAACGGAAGGGATTATAATCCTTATAGTTGTACCAGCCGTTGGCCGCTTCAAAGAAGGTCAGCGCATAAATGGTACTGCTGGGATTGGTAACCAGGGGAAAACGCATTTCCAACTGGTATTTATTAAAGATCGTAAAGAACTGGTTCGCATTTTGCTGATCCGGGTTCACCGTGGGGTCAGATGTTTCATAGACAGGGTACCCGCGATGGGCCACAATATCATAACCCAGCAACCCGAAGTTATTGGTCAGTCCCGCATCACCCACCTGGAAACGTTCGAAGGGTGAGTATTCCAGCTTCTTATTATAACGGCCCATGAAGCCGTATTTGGCGGCGAGCTTCAGCACGAACTGGCGGTTCTTTTCAGCACCCAGGGGTTTACCGATGGGCACATACCATTCTGCATTGAAACGCCATTTATGGTACTCCGGTTTTTTATAAGGGTCGGCGGCGGTAACAATATCCGGGTTAAATAAAGAGTACGGCGGGGTGAACTGCACACTGGCCAGGAAATTGGAACCGCTGGTCGGGAAGATCGGGTTGAATACAGAAGAACGCTGCAGGGCGATCTTGAAACTCAGGTTATCCGATACTCCTGTAGGACTGGCACCCTGGAAAATGCCATAGTTCTGACGCTTATACCGGGTATAGTTCAGGGTGTAAACAAGGGAGAAGAAGTCATCCGGCCATTTCAGCTGCTTGCCCAGCGAAACGGAAATGCCGGTTGTCTTTAAGAACACACTATCCGATTTGGCGCGGTCGATCCGGCCGGTATAGGGATCATACGCACTTGAATACTTACTGTTATTAAACCCGAGTGTCAGTGAATTTCTTTTCTTACCCCCCAGCCAGGGCTCTGTGAAGGAAGCGCTGTAGGAACGATAGGCCCGCCCGTTGGACTGTACCCGCAAACTCAGCTTTTGACCATCCCCGGTCGGAAGGGGATCCCAGGCTGATCTTTTCCAGATATTACGGATCGAGAAATTATTGAAGGTAACACCTAGTGTACCGGTCAGGCCGATACCACCGCCCCAGCCGGCAGAGAGTTCGAGCTGGTCGGAGGATTTTTCTTCCAGTTTCCAGTTGATATCCACGGTGCCGTCTTCGGCATTAGGAACCACGCCCGGGTTGATCGTTTCCTGGTTGAAGTATTGCAGGTTGGCCAGTTCCCTTTGTGAACGGATCAGGTCGGAGCGGCTGAAGAGTTCACCCGGCACCGTCCTCAGTTCACGGCGGACCACATAATCTTTTGTTTTATCATTGCCCGCGATCGTCACGTTCTTGATCCGGGCCTGGGGGCCTTCCATGATCCGGATCTCGTAATCAATGGTATCATTGTACACGGCGGTTTCCACCGGTTCGGCCCGGAAGAATAAATAACCGTCGTCCATATAGTAACTGCTGATATCTCCCCCCCCGTCCTGGGATGCTTCGCGGCCCAGCCGTTTATTCAGGATCGACACATTGTAGATATCCCCTTTATTGATGCCCAGGATCACATTCAGCAGGGAATCAGAAAATTTCGCATTCCCCTTCCAGCTGATATTGCCGAAATAATACCGGCGTCCTTCGTTTACTTTCAGGTCCACGTTCAGGTTGCCGTTTGCCGTTTTGTATTGCGTATCCGCCACGATCTGTGCATCGCGGTAGCCCATGGAATTGTAATAATCCAGCACTTTATCCTTGTCTTCCTCGTATTTCTTTGCATCAAATTTGGCAGCACTGAACAATTTAAACCGGAAATAGGGATCGAGCAGGGCCTTGGTTTTGCTTACGGAAAGAAAGCCCCAGTCCCGCATATACTGGTTAAAGGAAAAGGACTGGTTGACGCCGTAAGGGCTGACCGCTTTATCCGGGTAGAAGGTGAACTTGGACATTTCTTTCGTACCCTTCATTTGCTTTTTCAGTTTCAGGTCATCGATATTGTCATTCCCGTAAAAGCTCACGGTATTGACATGGACCTTGCTGCCCTTGGTCACGTAAATAAAAAGTGAATTGGAGTTTACAAAGGCCGTATCCGGTTTCTCCACGATTTTCACCTGTACATTCCGGAACCCTTTATCGGAGAAATGGCTGCTGATCTTTTCAGTCAGTTCCCGGCGGATATTTTCCGTGATAATGGTCTGCTTGGTCAGGGTCACTTTGGCCAGGATATCTTCTTCCTCCGATTTTTTTATGCCGAAGAATTTATAATTCCCGAGGCGGGGTCGTTCCTGCACATTTATTTCCAGCCACACTTTGTCTCCGTCTATTTTGGTTACATAGATCTGTACATTGGAAAAAAGTTTCTGTCTCCAGAGACTGCTGATCGCTTTCCCGAAGATCTCTGCGCCGGGATGAACGAATTTATCACCGGGCTGCAGGTTGGCGATGGAATAAACGATGGAGGTATCGAGGTAGTGGATACCGGTAATGGTCACGGAAGCGATGGAATACTCTTTGGCTATACGGGCATTCTTCCAGTCAATCAGTTTGGGATCCAGGGAAGTCGGTTTGGAGGTATCGGGCACTTCCTGCGCCATGACGGCGAACCCGGAAATAACCGCGAACATCATTGTAATTCCCACCCGTTGTAAAAATCGTTGCATGTGTATTTGTTCTGGTCGTCTGTCCCGGATCAGCGGGACTTAATTAGTTTATTTTCCGCGATTTATAAAAATACCGCCTTTATCATCCGGCGGCAAATTAACGGTTAATATCGAAAGTCTTTGTTAAAAGAGACCCCCTCTAACCGGTCAGGCCTGGGCCTTAGTTTCCCCGATTTGTTCGCTTGTTTTTCCGAACCTTCTTTCCCGGTTCTGGTAGTCCAGGATCGCTTCGTACAGGTTCTCTTTCCGGAAGTCGGGCCAGCGTACATTGGTAAAATATAATTCTGCATAAGCCAGCTGGTACAGCAGGAAATTGCTGATCCGGTATTCCCCGCTGGTGCGGATCATCAGTTCCGGATCGGGGAATTGGCTGGTACAGAGAAATTGCTGCAAGGTATCCTGGTCAATCTCATCCACATTCAGCCGGCCCTGTTTCACTTCAAAAGCAATATTCTTCACGGCATTCAGCAGTTCCAAGCGGCCACTATAGCTCAGGGCCATGACCAGGTTCAGCCCGGTATTTTTCCGGGTAATGTCGAGGGCTTCATTCAGTTCACTCCTGGCATAGTCGGGCAGCATGTTCATATCCCCGATCACATGCAGCCGGATATTGTTTTTATTGAGGCTTTCCACTTCCTTCCGGATCGTGCTCACCAGCAATTCCATCAATCCAACCACCTCGTATTCCGGCCGGTCCCAGTTCTCTGTGGAAAACGCATACAGGGTCAGGTATTCAATCCCTAATTCCGCGCAGCCCTCCACAATATTCCGTACACTTTCCACCCCGTGGAAATGCCCGAAAAGGCGGTCCTCCCCTTTTTCTTTTGCCCAGCGGCCATTCCCATCCATAATGATGGCAATATGACGCGGAAGATGCTGCTTATCGATCTTTTCGAGCAAGGCGGACATAAAAAACCCCCTTTTTAGCGGGGGCACAAAGGTATTGTCAATTTTCGGGATTCCGGTCTTTTTAAAGGTAAAAATGCCCAAAACCGGCCCCGGCCGCGTATTCCGGGAGTTTTGAGTTCCCCCATTTCCTATCCATATAGCCCGGACCGGCGAAGCCAGCCCAAAATAGTTTCGCAAGAAAGGGGAAGGATATTCCCGGCCCTTAGTTTGAAGTAGGACACTTGTACGATTGCAGGTTGAAGGAGAGATGCAGCATGGCCGTAACAAACTGGTCTTTTTGGCGGCTGTTGCCCCGCTGTTTGCCCGGGGTGCCAATAGGTGTACCCAGTTCCCAGGAACGGTCGCTCAGCAATAACCCGTTGGAGGATGTACCATCGGGGTTATTCGGGAAAACAGCCGGATCCACATAGGTCTTGCTCACATCATCGAGGTAATCCGTATTGGTAAACCGGTGTAATACTTCAAGCGAAATATTCATCCGCTGGTTGATCGCGTATTTGATCCCGCCACCGAAGGGAATGCTGATGGCCATGGTACTGTAGGGTTTGCGGTCGGAATAGCGGCTGCTACCCTGCCCCTCGGTTCCCAGGGGACGTAAAAAGATCTTTTCTCCTCTCAGGTAGGCATAAGGATCATAACTGAAAACACCTGCCCCGAATGTGATATAGGGCGTAAAACTATAGGCCGGCTCACCGGGCATAAAGCGGAAAAAATTAAAATCACCCTGGAGGGTCAGTTCCCAAACCTTGCTGTTAAAGCTGAGGTTTCGTCTTTCCATCACCTTATTATGGGAATTATAAATATCGGAATAGCCTAACTGAACGAAGGAGATTCCCACACGGGCAGCTATATAATTGCCGAAATTCTTGCGAAAAAAAACGGTGGCCGCCATCTTGGGGCGGTTGAGCCGGGCCCTGGTATTGATATCACCAAAATAATGGCCGGCGCCCAGCCCGAACCCGAATTCACCTTCCTGGACAATGGCATCCTGGGCCAACAGGGAGCCGGATATAAAACTGAGGGTAAGCGCAACAGCTAAAAATTTCTTTTTCATAACTTAAAAACGTACAGGATTACATCAAACGCTAAAAGTAGCCAATTTCTTATTAACGGGAAACGGTTTTTAATTGCGTTTGTCCAGTCCCCAGGTCAGTTTATTGCGGAGGGTCTGGAGAAAATTATTTTCGCTCAGCCTTACGAGGTTGATCCCGAATTGCTCTTTTTTAACGGCGAGGGTCACGTTTTTATGCACGATCTCCCGGCGTGAATCGAGGGCGCAGATGATCTTATCCGTACGGCTTTCCACTTCAAACGAAATAATATTGGTATCCGGTACGATAATCGGGCGAACATTGAGGTTATGCGGCGCCACGGGGGTGATCACAAAACTGCCGGAATCGGGGAAGACCACAGGACCGTTGCAACTGAGCGAATAACCGGTAGAACCGGTGGGTGTGGCCACGATCAGCCCGTCGGCCCAGTAAGAATTCAAGAATTCGCCGTTGAGATAGGTGTGAATCTTGATCATGGAAGCCACATCCTGCTTGTGAATGGAAAATTCATTGAGTGCGTAGGGAATACTGCCGAAAAGCGGCATATCGGCATCCACATGGATCAGGGTCCGGGAATCGTTCACATACGTGCGGCGGGCGATGGCTTTTACCGCTGTCTTTACTTCATTCCGGCCGATGCTGGCCAGGAACCCGAGGCGGCCGAAATTGATGCCCATGATGGAAATCTTCTTATCCCTGACGAGGGTGATCGTGTCCAGCAGGGTACCGTCGCCGCCCAGGCTGATGATAAATTCAATTTCATCCGTCAGGTCTTCCGACAATAAGAATGTTTGGGTCCCGGCCGGTATGCGGATCTCGTTTTTTACCTGCTCATAAAAGGGATGAAAAATGACGGGTTCGATCTGCTGGTGCTCCAGTTCGTCAAAAAAAGCTGTACTTCTTCCTTGTGTTCTGCATCGAAAACCCGGCTGTAAATAGCTGCTTTCATGTTAGAAAATAGTCTTTCTGTGTAAATATAGCCCGTTTTGTCCTAACTGGTTGAAGGTATACTCAAACCGGAAAATAACATCATAAAAAGTGAGGATATCGATCCCGATACCCGCTGAGTTGAGGAGGCGGTTACTCAGGGAATTCTCCCCCGGCTGCGGGTTGTGCACATACCCGCTGTTGCCGTAGATCTTCCCAAAGATCCGGATGGGCAATTGGACGGCATCCTTTCCTTTCCGCGGAAGGCGGACCCCGAAATTCAGCAGTTCGCGGGTCAGCGTGGTCTTCAGGTAGCCGCCGGCCACCCCGTCCACCACGTAATATTCATAGCCTTGCATGAACACATCCCCGTAGCCAAGAAACCTGAGGTTGAAGTACGGTTGTTTGAACGGCACTTTGATGCCTCCAAAGGCCATGACATTCAAAAAAGTTTTCGGGGAAAGATGCCAGCTGCCCATTCCTTTCAGTTGCAGCTGCCAGAGATTATTGGAGGCATTGATGCCTTTTTTACTCAGGTTTATATTGGCCGCATAACCCTGTGTGGGATAAGGGATATAATCCACGTTGAAATAAGTCATGTTGTAGAAGATCTCCGGAAACCGGATCCGGTGACGGCCCGACTTAAAATAAGCGGGGTTCAGTTGTACAATGGTATCTTCCACTTCTTCGCAGGAATAACCGATCCCGATGCTGTGCCGGGTTTTGATGGCGCGGCGGTAGGTCAGTTCGGCCTGGGCATTGATAAAATTGCGCACATACCCGCTATAATCTTTCAGGAAAACCTGTTTGTCATTGACGGTATTGTAATTGAGTTCCCGGTTTTTCCCCGCGGACAAACCAAGTTTCAGCCCCCATCGCATACCCTTGTCGATATAGAGCCGGTCATAACTAACGGAAATCTGCCGGGTGTAGCCGGCTATCAGCCAGAGGCGGAATTTATCATTGTGACCGCTGGCATTATTGTATAATAGTTTGGCCCCGTAATTCACGCGGCTCAGGCTGGCATGTTGTTCCACGAGCCATTGGTTCAGGTTCCGGTCCACCGGTTTGAGATAAGGCAGGGGAAACAAATACCAGCGTTCTTTTACATTCACCATGATATCGATCACATTTCCCCTGAATCCACCGGCCGCCACCACTACGGAATGAAAAAGGGTGGTATTCATCAGTTGCCGGCGGGCGTCTTCGAATTTCTTTACCAGGTCCTGGAGGGAGTAGGCGTCCCCGGTATGGACGGGTATTTCCCGGAGAATGATAGAACGGCGGGTCTTTTGGTTGCCGGTGATCCGGATCTCCCCGATTATATATCTGACGGAAGCCGGGGTGATGCTGGTATCCGGCAGCGGGACAGGCACGTCGGCCTGCTGGGCAGACAGCGTACAACTGATCAGTAAGGCGAGGATCAGTCCCGGGCTATATTTCTTATGCTGTATCACAAACAAATCCCTCTGCAGGATGTAAAAGTACATCTCCTTTAAGGCCTGTAAAATACGGGTAAATGGGATCAGAACTTCAGGTAATTCATCAGGTTGTCGTAATTACTCCTTAATTCATTCGTATACAGCTCTTCTCCAAAAAAATATTTGACATTGTATTCGTAGCGCTGGAAAGTGGCCACGATATCCGACACTTCGGGTTTATTGATCCGGATGGTCACCTGCATGACACCGGTTTCGGGATCATTGCTGGTATTCAATTGTGTGATCTGTGCGTCATTGGTTTCCACCAGTTTGCTGATCTCGTTAAAGGAATACTGGTTGCTGTCCACTTCCAGCACGATCAGCCCGCCGGGTTCATTCAGGCTCATAAATTCGGAAGCCTGTTTCAGCAGGTCATTATAGGCCACTGTGCTGATCAGTTCTCCTTCCTCGTTGACCACGGGCACCACGCTGAGACCATTATCGGCAGCTACCTGCAGGGCTTTCAGGAAATGTTCACTGCCTTTTACAGAAGGATTGGCAAAGGATTGCTGCAAGCTGTTCAGTTCAGCGTGATCATTATCCGCCTGCAGGAGATCGTCTTCACTGATGAGACCGGAGTATTTTTCACCCTCCACGATCGGCAGGTGGGTGACGTGGTTATCGTTCATCAGTTGCAGGGCCTGGTACACCTTGTCGGTAAGGTGCAGGTAAGGAAGTGACTGTGTTTCAAGTTCCCGGGTTAACATGGATAGCGGCTTTATATGTTCACTACCGCGGCAGGTTGTAGCCGCAGTACCGGCAAGACAGCAACGGTCAGCTGACTGTTGCAGGCTCGTTCAGTTTTTTTAAAAATTTGTGCAAGATGGCATTGAACTCATCCGGCACTTCCATCATCGGCGCATGGCCGCATTTGTCGACAAAATACAATTCACTGTTCGGAATCAGTTTATTGAATTCACGTCCCACAAACGGCGGTGTGATGGTATCGTTATTGCCCCATACCAGCAGGGTAGGCTGTTTGATCTGGTTCAGTTCTTCGCCCAGGTTATTCCGGATAGCGCTCTTGGCCAGGGCGATGATCTTAATTGCTTTCAGCCGGTTGTTGGTAATGCTGTACACTTCATCCACCAGTTCCTTGGTGGCTGTTTTCGGGTCATAAAAAGTCAGCTCTGTTTTTTTGCGGATGTATTCATAATCGCCGCGTTTGGGGTAGCTGTCTCCCATCCCGTTTTCAAACAAACCGGAACTGCCGGTCAGGATCAGGGATTTGATCCGTTCGGGGTGTTTCAGGGTATGCACAAGGGCCACATGGCCGCCAAGTGAGTTACCCAGCAGGTGCACTTTTTCGAGGTTGCGGGTTTCCAGGAATTTATTGACAAACTTGGCCAGTCCCCCCACCGAAGTATGGAGGATATCCATATCGAGCAGGGGCAGTATGGGCACTATCACTTTGTTGTACTGGCGAAAGTATTCAATCAGGCTCTTGAAATTGCTGAGCGCCCCGAACAGTCCATGCAGCAGCACCAGCGGTTCCCCGCTGCCTTCTTCGATGAACTTAAACTTTTCGTCTTGTTTGATCTCGTAATCCATGGGCAGTTAATCTGAGCGTAAACTCTGGTTGCTAAAATAATCGTTTTGCGGTAAAATTCAGGTGTTTGTGGTACAAATACCCCCTGATTTACGCAAATATAGGGGCATTGAGCCTGTTTTGTTCCCGGGGCATAAAAGTCACGCAGATTTCATCTGAAGTCAGCAGGCGAGAATTTGGGTGATAGCACAATGCGTTCTTAACGGGGAGGCAATTGTTCTGAAACTGCGCTGAAAAAACTGGCGAGTTCATCAAACATATCCCTGAACCAGGGCAGCAGGTGGCCGATAGCGCCAATGACTTTTGGACCAAGCGGTGCAATATAGGGTTCAGAAAGAGATGCGTTTGCTGTTTCCGGCCGGATCAGGTTCAGCTGGCTCCCATAAAACAGGAATACGCTGTACACCAGGGTGTAAATGGCCGCATAAAGGAGCATACCACCGAGGCGGTTGACCCATCCCAGCATCACTACTTCCACGGTGCTTTCAATGGCATTGGCCCCCAGGCGGACCAGCAGCACCACCCCGATAAAAACAAGCAGGAAAGAAACAAAAGGCAGCCAGGCCGATGATATATTCACCGCAGTACCGAGGTAACCCGCGACCACAACGGAGAGTTTGAGCGCCGCCGCCAGGCCGATGATGATGGCAATAAAAGAGAATACAGCCACCACCAGGCCGCGCCGGTATCCTTTGATAATGGCCAGTACAAGCAACGCCGCATAAACGATATCGAGTATCATGGTGGTTAAACGTTTCGTGGAGGGAAACAGGTACCGGCCGGTTGTTAAAAATTACAGGGGGCTATTTTACCAGCAACTCTTTTACCAGGGCGGAAATGGTTTTCCCATCCGCTTTGCCGGCTAATTGTTTGGTAGCGGCTCCCATCACTTTGCCCATATCTGCGGGTGAGGAAGCGCCTGTTGCCGCAATGATTTTTTCCAGTTCCGCCCTGATCTCCTCCGCGGACATTTGCTTTGGCAGGAATTTTTCAATCACCGCGATTTCCTCTTCTTCTTTTTTGGCCAGTTCGGGGCGGTTCTGCTGCTGAAAGATCTCGAGAGAATCCTTCCGTTGCTTTACCAGTTTCTGCAGCATTTTTATTTCTGCTTCTTCCGTCAGTTCCCCGGAAGCCCCTTCGGCGGTTTTGGCTAACAGGATGGCGGCCTTGATAGCGCGCAGGCTTCTCAGCCCGGCTTCATCTTTGGCCAGCATGGCGGTTTTCAGTTCGCCCATAATTTTTTGTTCTAAACTCATACCGTTGATTTAAATGGGTAAATAAAATCAGGCTTTGTTTTCTTTCAGTTGTTTTTCCCTGAATTTCCCGTGAAAGTGTTTCGCAAAATGTTTCATTTCCTCCACCTGGTCGGCATAGTGGGTGGCCCGGCCCCAGGTATCGGCCATGGTCATCAGGGTCTGGTAAAAAAAGTCCGCCATTTCATCCACCATCATATCTTTTGTCCAGAGGTCGATGCGCAGCGCGGCTTTTTCCGCCCCATCCCAGAAGGAGATCATCATGGCTTTTGCCTTTTGCGTGTCCTCCGCTCCTGTATCGGTTGCCCGCCAGGTGATGCCCGCCGGGACCCGGCCTTCATCCGTTTCCACCTCAATCGTGATCGTTGATTTATTCATATTCAATTTTAAGAGGTCCAAAGGTAACCGAAATCAGGCGATGGTTTGTTCCATCAGTTCCCAGAAGCGGCGGGCAGATTCATCCCAGTTAAAGGCCATGGCCCGTATCTTTCCTTTTGCGATCAGTTCGCCGCGCAGCCGCTCATCTTTGTAAAGCCGCATCAACTGATCCGCGAGGGCGGTATGATCGCCGGGGTCCGCGTATAAAGCCGCCTCCCCTGCGATCTCTTCCATGGCCGATCTTGCGGAAGTGATCACCGGCACGGAAGCCTGCATCGCCTCGGCCACCGGCACTCCAAAACCCTCGAACAAGGAAGGATAAACCAGGGCGTAGGCCGATGCGGTGATGCCGGCGAGTTCTTCCAGGGGCAGGTAACCTGTGAGTATAACATCGTCCCGGTATTTATAGGTCTTCAGGCTTTCGGTAAATGATTCATTTTTCCAGGCCAGTCTCCCGGTGATGACCAGCTTCATAGCGGATTGCTGTCTTTTTTTAAACAGGGAAAAGGCTTTCAGCAGGCAGACCAGGTTTTTCCGGGGATGGATGGCGCCCGTGTAAACAAAATAATCCTTTCCTCCCGTGTGCTTTTCCTTTACGGCTTCCCGCTCTTCCCATGAATATGGCCGGAAGACCGGTTTGATCCCGTTGTACACGACCGCTGTTTTTCCCGCCGCTTCCGGGTAATGCGCCAGGATATCCTTTTTTGAAAATTCAGAGACCGTAACCAGGGTATTTGCTTTTCTTATAAACTGCGGGGTGTACTTTTTATAAAAAGCCAGTTGGATCCGCGGGATACCGGCCGGGAAATGCAGAAAAGCCAGGTCGTGCAGCACCAGGCACTGCGGAACGCTTGTTCGCAGGGAACAAAAGCCGTCACAGGACACAAAGAGATCGGCCTTGTATTTTTTAAGCAGGGAGGGCACTTTGATATCGTACCAGTATTTCCAGAGAAGGGGGTGACGGGCAGCGGGGCCTGCCAGGACGGGTATTACATTTTTCCCAAAGACAAACTGCTTGTCAAAGGGGCGGTCAAAGATGAAAATAAATTCGTGCTCCGGGTGATTTTCCGTGATCCGACGGAACAATTCGGAGAGAAAATACCCATACCCTTCCAGGTAATCTTTCAGTAAAAATCTTGTATTGACGGCAATCCGCATAGCTGGCCACAAAGGTAACCGCTCCCCGGTTCATTCCGTTGTAATAACAGGCGGGGGTCTGCAAAAAAGAACCGGAGATCCCTGCGTAAATATTCCTGCCATCCCTGTTGTTTTTCCTTTCATTTTCATTGTTCTTCCTGTTGAATAGCGCAGGAGTTTTTTCTGTGGATATTCATGAAATACCGGTTTTAAAATAGGGCAGAATTACAATTGTATAACAGGCCCCCTTCCTTTATTTTTACAGGGCGCCGTTTCTTATGAAACCAAAACTCCGACCTATGAAACAGATTTACTTCAAATCAATTCTTGTAACCGGTTTCTTCATCATACAAATGCTGGCCGGGTTCAGCAGCCGGGCGCAGACGCCCTGTCCCTATAATTTCCCTACAGGAAGTACCATTTATGATACCACAATCAATACCCCCCCGGGTATCAATACGCTGGTTATAAAAGTACCCCAGGCCGATCCGCTTGCCGGTATGGTAACCTGCCTGAAGGTTTGTGTAACCATTACCGGGGTGGTGGATTCAGTGAGTGTGGAGAACAATTCCTTTTCCCCGCAGATAGCCAATATATATTATATCCGGACGGACCAGATCACGGGACCCGGCTTAAGCGGACCGCTGACCAACAGTATCAACTACCATTATGGCCCCTATGGACTGGGAGCCAGCGATGGCAGTGTAGGTTCGGGTCCGGATTTTGTGGCCGTGTCAAGAGATACCCTGCTCAATGCGGTCCAGCTTTGCCAGACCATCACCAACCTGGATTCCCTGTTCCAGTTTTACGGGCATGACAGTATTTCTTATTTCTACGATATCACTGCATTTACAAATGTTACCTGCACAGGCGGAAACTACAACAGTACTGTTGCCACTTCTGCCATTGTACGGTTTAATTTCCAATACTGTACCTGTCCCGGTTATGTGCTGCCCCTGCACCTGCGCAATTTCGAGGTGAATAAGGCAGGCGAAAACAAGGCCCGGCTTAGCTGGCAGGGTTTCAATGATGCCAGCGCCTCCTATCAATATGTACCTGAGGTAAGCCGGAACGGGAAAGACTTTACCCCCATCGGTACGGTGGATAAAAACGCTTCCGTAAATGACGAGTATCAATTTATGTACACGACCCGGCAGGATGAAAGCGGAGATTTTTATTTCCGGGTAAAGCAGGTATATGCCAATGGGTACACAAGGATCAGCGAGGTGCGAAAAATTACGTTAAAAAATTCCCTTGTTCCCCGGTTTATTATCAGTCCAAACCCTTCAGACGGGGTGGTTGGTATCAAATTTGATAATATAGATGGCGGAAAACTTAAGCTGGAAATCTTCAATGCACAGGGGCAGGCAGTGATCCGGAAAGAGATAGTGGTGTCAGGCAATTCCTATCAACAGGTTGCCCGGTTACAAAGCGGTGTTTACTGGTTAAAACTGACCGATTTGAGCACGCAGTTGTCCGCTGTCAATCAACTTTTTATTAAATGACCTCTTAGGTGGAAGAGGATGGTGGCTTGTAAAAGGGGCCTTGGTTCGGGGCCCCTTTCTTTTTGCCCATACAGCCCAGCCCCCTAAACCTGCCTGTCCGGTAGGCAGGTCTCCCGAAGGGGGACTTAGTGAACTAAAACAGTTCGACAATTACTGTATTGATTTGCGTAATATTTTAAGCTAGTTGTTGCAGCAATTACTTATCTGCTTTACTGCGCTCCTTTCTTCCCTGTAAATGGGGCCACCGATGTGCACGGATTTTCCCGCAAAGAATTAAGAGACTGGCCAATAACTGCAGCATTTTCATTTATTGTAAAGCCTTAAAAGCTTTGCGGGATTCAAAATAATCGCGAAGCGGGCTCGCCTCAGGGCGAAGCAGGAATCTCCTTACCGCCTTCCCGGCTAAAATAATTTGCCGGCTATGCCAGGCGGGCGGGTTTGGGGCCTTAAGCTGTGTATTGGAGGCAATTCCTTACTTTTGGCTTTACCGAAACAGAATTCATGGAATATAATACAACAAGAAATCACCTGACGATGAAGGAATACGGTCGTCATGTGCAGCGGATGATCGAACACGTGCAGACCATTGAAGAGCCGGAACGGCGGCAGCGGAATGCCCATGCCGTGATCGAGCTGATGGGTTTTCTGAACCCGCACCTGAAGAATGTGGAGGATTTTCGCCATAAACTCTGGGACCACCTGTTCCTGATTGCCGATTTTAAACTGGATGTAAAATCTCCCTACCCCATTCCCACCCGGGAGACCCTGAAGGCCAAACCGCATCCCCTTCCTTATCCCAAGCGGCATCCTAAATTCTCCCACCTGGGCAAGAATCTGGAAGTTATCATCAATAAGGCCCTGGCCGAAGAGAACCCGGAGAAGAGACTCGGTTTCGCCAATGCCATTGCCTACTATATGAAGCTGGCGTATAATAACTGGCACAAGGAGATCGTGCATGATGATGCCATCCAGAGTGAGCTGACCGGTATTACGCAGGGCCAGCTGACATTCACCAACACTCCTTATGTAAAAGCTTATCGCATGCAGCCTGAGGGCCGGGATAATCGTGGCAATTATGGTAAACGCGGCAATGGTGGCGGAAAATTCCAGCCCCGTGGTGGCAGCGGCGGGGGTGGCAGGAGAGACAGCCGGGACAGTCGCGGTGGCGGAGGTTTTAAGAAGAAACGTTATTAAATACAAATACTTTTTTTAGAAGGTTGGCCGGGTAAAATGGTCAGCCTTTTTTTTGTGCAGATTAGATGATGTGCCGATTTGCCGATTTGCCGATGGAACTTACACGCGGGTAGCTGATCAACAGTTCGGCCTTTAAGATGATGTGCCGATTTGCCGATTTGCCGATTAGCCGATGGAATTTACACGCGGGTAGCTGATCAACAGTTCGGCCTTTAAGATGATGTGCCGATTAGCCGATTTGCCGATGGAATTTACACGCGGGTAGCTGATCAACAGCTCGACCTTTAAGATGATGTGCCGATTAGCCGATTTGCCGATGGAATTTACACGCGGGTAGCTGATCAACAGCTCGGCCTTTAAGATGATGTGCCGATTAGCCGATTTGCCGATGGAACTTACACGCGGGTAGCTGATCAACAGCTCGACCTTTAAGATGATGTGCCGATTTGCCGATTAGCCGATGGAATTTACACGCGGGTAGCTGATCAACAGTTCGGCCTTTAAGATGATGTGCCGATTTGCCAATGGGGAGTCACTATGGTAGAATTAGTCTTACAGGGTTCGGGGGGAGATTAAGAATCTTTTGGGATTTTCCGGTGTCAGGGTTGCCGGGCCGGAGAAAAAATTATTTATCTGAAACAAAATTCAGTCTTTCCGTCTCTTTCTTCATTGGTAAATTGAATAAATGGCTAATTTGCTGATTAAATAATACGCATGTATTCTTTTGAAGTCAGGGGAGGAAAGAAATTAAGCGGGGAGATCATTCCCCAGGGGGCCAAGAATGAAGCCCTGCAGGTGATCAGTGCGGTGCTGCTGACCCCGGAAAAAGTCAGTATCAGCAATATCCCTGATATTATAGATGTCAACCTGCTGATCGAGTTGTTAGGAGAAATGAATGTAAAGATCGAACGCAGCAGCCGGGATACCTGTATTTTCCAGGCGGATGAAGTGGATATTGATTACCTGCACAGCGAGGCCTATAAGAAAAAAAGCGGCCGCCTGCGCGGTTCGGTGATGTTAGCCGGTCCCCTGCTGTCGAGGTTCCGGAAGGCCTTTATTCCCAAACCCGGGGGTGACAAGATCGGGAGGAGAAGATTAGACACGCATATCATCGGGTTTGAAAAGCTCGGCGCTTCTTTTATTTACCATGAAGAAGACGGGTTCTTTCACCTCGAAGCGCCTCACCTGAAAGGAACCTATTTATTACTGGACGAACCCTCTGTTACCGGCACGGCCAATATCATCATGGCCGCTTCAATGGCGGCCGGCAGCACCACTATTTATAATGCCGCCTGTGAGCCTTATATCCAGCAGCTTTGCCGGATGCTGAACCGCATGGGCGCAAAGATCAGCGGGATCGGGAGCAATATGCTGACCATTGAGGGGGTTAGTTACCTGGGTGGTACGGAGCACCGGATGCTGCCTGATATGATTGAAGTCGGTTCCTTTATCGGGCTCGCCGCCATGACGCAAAGCGATATCACGATCAGGGGAGCCGGGGTCGGACACCTCGGCATTATCCCGGAGAAATTCGGGTTGCTGGGTATAAAAATGGATATCAACGGGGATGATATTCATATCCCGTCGCAGGAGAAATACGAAATACAAACCTTTCTCGATGGCTCGGTGATGACCATTTATGATCATCCCTGGCCGGGCTTCACCCCTGACTTGCTCAGTATTGTGCTGGTCACCGCGATACAGGCCAGCGGATCGGTGCTTATTCACCAGAAAATGTTTGAGAGCCGTTTGTTCTTTGTGGACAAGCTGATCGATATGGGAGCCCGTATAGTACTTTGTGATCCGCACCGGGCGGTGGTGATCGGCCTGGAGCGGGAACAGGCCCTGCGGGGCATCACCATGAGTTCGCCGGATATACGCGCCGGTGTGGCATTATTGATCGCGGCTTTGAGTGCAGAGGGGAAGAGTGTGATACAGAATATTGAGCAGATCGACCGGGGGTACCAGGATATTGATGGGCGGTTACGGGCACTCGGGGCGGATATTAAACGCGTTTAAGACGCGTAAGCGTAAGAACCAAGAACCGAAGATGCCAAGATGCCAAATAAAATTCAAATTGCAAGCTTCAAATAAACTCCAAACAAAAAGCGCCAATTCCTTCTGTGAAGCTTCAGAGGAAGAATTGGTGTTTTTTGGGGTTCTTGTATCTTGGTGTTTTTTTGGCATCTTGGTATCTTGGTTCTTGATATTTATCATTAATTATGTCAATAGATATATTCACCGAAAATCCGGTTTTAGAAAATCGTCGTGTCCTGCTCCGTCCCCTTACAGAAGCGGACTACGGGTACCTGCTCCCCTATTCCCTGAACGAGCCGGAGATCTGGAAATACGGCCTGGTCACAGCCGCCGGTGAAGAGAACCTGCGGAATTATATCAGTATGGCCTTGCGGAATTACCAGGATAGAAAAGAGTTCCCGTTTATTGTCTATGATAAGCAGGCCGGGCGGTATGCCGGCAGCACGCGGTTTTACGATATCCAGCAGCCCTGGCTTACCACGCAGCTTGGGTACACCTGGTATGGGAAGGAATTCCAGCGCAGCGGGTTGAACCGGCATTGCAAATTATTGCTGCTCACCTATGTTTTTGAGACCTGGGGGCTGGAGCGTTGTGAGTTCCGGGCCGATGCTAATAATGCGCCCAGTGTGGCCGCCATGAAGGCCATTGGTTGTGTGGAAGAGGGCATTTTGCGAAATCATATGCCGACGGCGCAGGGAGGACGGAGAGACAGTATCATCCTGAGTATTCTGAAGCGGGATTGGGAAGCCGGGGTGAAGGAGCAGTTGCAGAATAAAATACATTAATGTCCGGTTTAGCTTACCCCTTTACCTTCAGATTTACCAAAACAGGTTTCGTTATTTTTTTCTGAATATGGCCTGCCGGCCAGAGTCAGATCAGTAAAAAATATTTATATTTAAGCAACCAACCTGGTCCTGAAGATTCAATTTATTCCTTTCAACGGGGTCCGGTTTGGATTACAGGTAAACCGGCCGTATTCTCCCCTTGTTTACCTGATTATTATACAAAACACCTGACCGGCCAGCCATGCTGCTGTGACTGAGGTGCACGAAGTGCATTCGGGGAAAAAAACGGCAATAGCGTTTAAAAGCACCTGTTCAATCCCGGGATTATGAATAAGTTTCCATCAAAATTATTTGATGGAAAAAGTGCAATTAAGGCCGTTTTTTCACCGGGGCAAAGAGTGTATCGGGATCTATTTTGAAACTTCCTTTACGCTGAATGCTTTATTGAAGCAAAAAGCCGGTGCCCGCTGGAGTCATACCCAGAAATGCTGGTATGTGCCGCTGAGCCGGGAGGATTACAATAAGGTCTGGTTTGCCCTGCGGGGAAAAGCGGAACTCGAGGAGAAGGAATTGCATCATTATCTCGCGGAAAAGAAAAAGGGGAAAGCGGCTGATCCGGTGATCCCGGGTCCGGCACCCCATCCGGAGCCGGTTAAACCCCGTCCGGAAATTAAACCGGTTCCGGTCCGTCCAGGCCAGGTAAAAGCAGTAAATGCGGGTGTATTACCTGCGCTGAAGCAGGAGTTGGTGTTAAAGGGCTATAGTTCTTCTACCATTAAGACTTATATCAATGAGGTGAGGATGTTCCTGGTTACAATCGGGGATCATCCGGCGGCGGAATTCACGCCGCAGCGATTGCGGGATTACCTGCAGTATTGTTTTGAGGTATTGAAGCTGAGTGAAAATACCCTGCACAGCCGGATCAATGCGTTGAAATTTTATTATGAGAAAGTGCTGAAGCGGGAAAGGTTCTTCTGGGATATTCCCCGTCCGCAGAAGCCACTGCAGTTACCCAAGTTATTGAATGAAGAAGAGTTGTCGCGGTTGTTCAATGCCCTGCAGAACAGGAAGCACAAGGCTATGTTATTTACTGCCTACAGTGCCGGCTTGCGGGTGAGTGAGATTGTAAACCTGGAGATAGCAGATATTGACGGTCAGCGATTACAGATTCATGTCAGGAATGCCAAGGGCAAAAAAGACCGGTATGTGAATCTCAGCCCGGTGTTGCTGGATATATTGCGTGAGTATATCAATACCGTGAAGCCGGCCCCCCGGGTTTATCTTTTTGAGTCTGAGCAAACCGGCCAGGCCTATCCCACCCGGACAGTGCAGCAGATTTTTACCAATGCCAAAAGAAAGGCCAGGATTCTAAAAGACGTGGGGATACACAGTTTACGGCACAGTTTTGCCACTCATTTGCTGGACAAGGGTACGGACATCCGTTATATAAAAGAGTTGCTGGGTCATTTTAATATAAAAACCACGGAGCGCTACCTGCATGTGAGCAAGAAGCAGTTGGTAAATATTATAAGTCCCTTTGATGATTTGTGGAAGAAAAACAGCTTGTCCTGGTAAAACACTCCGGATCGGATTGTCCTAACGACAATACAAAAACTATAATTCCAATCTATTTGCGCTTAATAAGTGTATTTCTACCACCAAACGCCTAATTGCGTAAATCAACGCGTTGGCTGCAATTATATGAGATACACATTTCAAAATATCAAGCTTAAAATTGGACTCCACTCGCTTGGTGCGGTGGCTATATGTTTAATATTATTTCTTTTTTCACTCTATTTCACTGATATTTCTGCAAGTAAATATGCTATGGGTGGAGTCTTTACTGGAGTAACACTAACCACACTCTTCAGACGGAAACGATATTTAACTTGCATTCAAATAGCCAACGACAAAATAGTCGTACATTATTTAAATCAGATATTGTTAAAAAGGAGTGTAGAGCTTGACAATACCAATTTGGATCTCATTGATATAAAGGCGAAAAATTGGTGGTTTGGCGAACTTGACTCGATAATTCTTTCAAATCAAAAGACGAGCTACAAATTCGTTATTGTAGATAACAAATTGAAGCAGACACTTGTTAAGAAGCTTGGATACGAATAACTGCAGCCAACATAGGGTTTTGCGCAATGGCTGTAGAATAAATTATCAGCCCCATAACCCTGATCGGCTGTAGCTCAGGCTTCCGCTATCCTAAGAACGATATTTTAAACTTGATAACCCGGCTTCGGGTCAAAGGTACCGCCAGGCTGATGGAACTCTGGCCGGCCACTGCACAAAGCCCCTGCCGTTGTATGCAAGCCTAAATGACAGTCCGTAATTACATATCAGCTTTGACAATTTTCGTTTTGACACTTGTAATTTACTCTTGCAAGACATCACCCAAACCTTTATTTAAAGTAACTCATCTTGACACGACAATCAAATCAACAAAAATTTCAATTTCAGAACTTGCAGAGAACTATAAAAATTATCAAGGACAATACATCGAGACGACAGGGAAATTTTATCAAGCATTTGAAGAATTTGCGATTTATACTGACAAAAATTTATTGACAGGCGAAGCACAAGGATTTTGGTTGGGCACTGACAAAGACCTAAATATTGACAATTCATCGTTTGAGAAAATGAATGGAAAACGAGTAACAATTAAAGGTATCATTGACACGACACACAAAGGTCATTTAAGTTCCTATTTGGCGACGATAACCAGAATATATTTTTGGCAAGAACAATAGGATGATAGAAAGGCTATGCATACAACATTGGGTTTTATGCAAGTTGGGCATGACATTGTAACATCAGCTAATTGCAAATCCAAGCTTCAGTTCCAGCAGACGAATATCTATCAGCTTTTGTGTTTAACTTCATCAACATATTTTCAATCAGCAGCGGTTATGGGCAGACAGAATACTATTCCCAACCTGCATAAAGCCCTGCTCGTTAGGTGCCATATTTTTTTTGCGCAGTAGTTCCGCTGTTTAATAATACTGCATAGACTGAAACTCATTTTGACCGGACTGGCGTAAACTTTTTCCCTCCGGGAAAGCAAAAAAAATACAGCGCACCTAACATGGGGTTTAGTGCAATGGCTGGCTGAAGAATATATCCTGGGCTGTGGATTATGACTCAACTCTAGTCCCAGCTTTCCCGTTTTTTTTGAACATTTTCTGTAAATTCATCAAAAAGGCTCCGGATCAAGTGCACCACCAGGCTGCTGTTCCACGATTCGCCACAGCACTAAGCCCCGGCCGTTACCTGCTATGCCTTGAGCGGACTTTTTAGCAGTAAGTTATTTCCGGTCTGCACATCGCTAAAGCTGACCTTAATACGCTAATAAAAGTCAGAAAAGCCGCTCATTGGCCGGGTAGATTTTAACAGAGCTTTCATGCGACTGGAAATGCATTAACCTATTGAACTTTTTGCACAGCAGGTAACATAGGGTTTTGTGCAATGGCTGTAGAATAAATCCTCATCGCCATAACCCTGATCGGCTGTAGCTCAGACTTCCGGGATCCTAAAAACTGTAATTTAAACCTGAAAATCAGGCTTCGGGTCAAGAGCACCACCAGGCTGATGGAATTTTGATCGGCCACTGCACAAAGCCCTGCCCGTTACCTGCTATGCCTTGAGCGGACTTTTTAGCAGTATGTTGTTTCCGGTCAGCACATCACTAAAGCAGACCTTAATATGCTAACCAAAGTCAGAAAAGCCGCTCATGTGCCGGGAAGATTTAACAGAGCTTTCGTGAGA
>JACRJO010000034.1 GCA_016219985.1 Sphingobacteriales bacterium
AGCAGGATCAGCCAAAGCCAAAAACAGACAATAAAAGCGCTATTTGGGGGGAATGGTTACACCCTTCCGTAGAAAAGGCGGTTAAATATAATGTACTGAAAAAACTGGACAGCTAAACTCAAGGGCAGTTTTCTCCGAAACGAGATAAAATAGCAACAGGAGGAACTGAAAATGAGTAAAAGGCAGATAAAAAAATATGATACGGGATTCAAGGTAAAGGTCGTCCTTGAAGCGCTTAAGGAAGAAATGACGATCAACGAGCTGGCGGTCAAGTATGATGTCATCCCTGCCAATATCCGCAATTGGAAGCAGGAGTTTATGGCGAACGCCGAACTGGTTTTTGACAAGGAGAAGGCGGTCGCGCAATACAAGGAACAACTTGGCGAGAAGAGCCGGCAAATGGACGAGTTATACCGGCAATTAGGCAAGACCACCACCCAGCTTGAGTGGTGCAAAAAAAAATCTAAGGAGCTTGGACTTGAATACTAAGCGGCAGCTGGTTAAAGACCACAAAGACCTGTCTATGGTTGAGCAGTGCGGGCTTGTCGATCTTAACAGGAGCACGCTGTACTATGAGCCGGTCCCGTATAGCGAGGAAGAAATGCGCCTATTTAACGAAATTGACTTGATCTATACGGATATGCCGTACTACGGACACCGGAAAATCTGGCGGGAGCTGATGAGACGCGGACGATCGATCGGCCGGGACAGGACGCTCAAATACATGCGGATAATGGGCTTGGAGCCGTTCTATCCGCATAAAAACACGTCAATGCCGGACAAACAGCATAAGCTCTATCCTTACCTGCTCAAGGATATGCTGATTTGCCGGCCTAACCAGGTCTGGGCGGCGGATATAACTTACATCCGGCTGGCCAAAGGCTTCTGTTATCTGATCGCCGTCATTGACTGGTACAGCCGGTATATTTTAAGCTACCGGATATCAACCACGCTGGAGGTGTCATTCTGCGTAGACGCCCTACGGGAAGCGCTGGCGAAGTATCCGGCGCCGGAGATATCCAACACTGACCAGGGGAGCCAATTCACGAGCGCGGATTACACGGACATTCTCCTCTCGTGCGCGATAAAGATATCCATGGACTCCAAAGGCAGGGCGAAGGATAATATCATTATCGAACGGTTCTTTCGCTCGTTGAAACACGAAGATGTCTACCTTAAGGAGTATCTTTCCGTGGCCGAGCTGAAAGCTGGCATTGCCCGGTATATGTTCAAGTACAACCGCGAACGTTTGCATGAGGCGCTGGATTACAGAACCCCGGCGGAGATATATTTTGGAAGGAAGGAGGTTATTGAAACTGAAGTGTCCGAGCTCCCGGAAAGAAAACAGCTTCTTGAAATAGCTGTCTTGACAAATCAGTGCAGTTCAATTTTGAACGGCTCAAAGAT
>JACRJO010000035.1 GCA_016219985.1 Sphingobacteriales bacterium
AGGTTGTCTGGTTAGTCGGCTGAACAGTAATTGATGGTGCTGTGTTAACTGTCAGTGTGGCTGATGCACTGGTTATCGATGGAAGAC
This sequence comes from Sphingobacteriales bacterium, assembly GCA_016219985.1. Classification (GTDB taxonomy): domain Bacteria; phylum Bacteroidota; class Bacteroidia; order Chitinophagales; family Chitinophagaceae; genus JJ008. The sequence goes on from JACRJO010000035.1 coordinate 88, forward strand.
AAGTTCCAACTATCATAACATCGTAATTGTCTGCATCTCCTGATACTACACTTCCGATTATATAGGTTGGGCCTGTAGCCCCGCCAATATTAACACCTCCCTTACGCCACTGATAGGTTAATCCGGTTCCTGTGGCTACTACACTAAAGCTTACACTGGAACCTGCACATACTGTCTGACTTGTTGGCTGCGTCGTAATTGCAGGTGCTGTGTTAACTGTCAGTGTAGCTGATGAACTGGTAACTGATGGTACACACGTACCACTTACTACTACATCATAACTGCCTGCATCCCCTACTACTGGTGAGGCTATCGTATATGTGGATGCTGTGGCTCCTCCTATATTGACGCCGCCTTTTCTCCACTGATAACTTAACCCTGTGCCTGTGGCTGTAACACTAAAGCTTACGCTCGTGCCTGCACAGGTTGTCTGGTTGGTCGGTTGAACTGTAATGACCGGTGCTGCATCCACTGTTAACGTTACGGATGAACTGGTAACTGATGGTGTACAGGTACCACTAACTACTACATCATAACTGCCTGCATCCCCTGCTACCGGTGATACTATTGTATATGTAGATGCTGTGGCTCCACCTATATTTGCTCCACCTTTTCTCCACTGATAACTTAACCCTGTGCCTGTGGCTGTGACACTAAAGCTTACGCTCGTGCCTGCACAGGTTGTCTGGTTAGTCGGTTGAACTGTAATAGCCGGTAATGCATTGATAGTTAACGTAACGGAAGAACTGGTAACTGATGGTGTACAGGTACCACTCACTACTACATCATAACTGCCTGCATCCCCTGCTACCGGTGAGGCTATCGTATATGTGGATGCTGTGGCTCCACCTATATTTGCTCCACCTTTTCTCCACTGATAACTTAACCCTGTGCCTGTGGCTGTGACACTAAAGCTTACGCTCGTGCCTGCA
>JACRJO010000036.1 GCA_016219985.1 Sphingobacteriales bacterium
ACAGCTTTCTGATTAACGGTTGTACGCCGGTCGGGCCTTAACAGCATGGATACTACTATTTGTTGGTACAGCTTATACGAAGCGTTGTGGGGTGGAACGGCATGATACTGTCATGCTGAGTAGCCAGCCCCCGGCTGGCGTACCATAGCATTACTACAGCATCCCGTTTCATATCCAACAAAATACAAACAGGTTCCTGATTAACGGTTGTACGCCGGTCGGGCCTTAACAACATGGATAATACTATTTGTTGATATTGCTTATACGAAGCACAGTGGGGTGGAAATAATGCCACTGTCATGCTGAGTAGCCAGCCCCCGGCTGGCGTACCGAAGCATGACTTCGTGCACTACAGCGTCAAATGCTTCCTCACCCAGGCCACTTTGGGTTTTAACTCGCTGGTGTATTTATCACCGGTAGCGTAACCCACACTTTTCAGGAAATGATAATAATCGCTCTTCGGGTGCTTTTTCTGCCATTTATCATAGCGCTTGTCCTGCCAGGTTTTGTAATAGGCAATGCAGGCGGAGTCGGATTCGAATTTCTTGCATTTATTTCCCTTTATATAGAAACCAAAGAGATTGTGGTACCGGAGGCAGCATTTTTTGCACTTCAGGTTACCCGTCTCCTGCATGCACTGGGCCATGACAAAATCAGGATGGCGGATGCCGGCCGCTTTAATAGCATCATACATGGCCTGCATTTTTTCCTTGTCAATTTTCTGGGAAAACCCCTGCTGGAAAGCAAAGAGCAATAAGACAGCAAGCAGTAATTTCTTCATACTGGTGTTTTTGGTAAAATCCTTTTCACGGGTGCCGGAACGTTTTTTAAATATACAAAAACCGCACCCTTTTTACAGATTCCTTTTACTTTGCAGTATGAGCAGCACGCTGACCCCGGCAATAAGCCCTGAAAAAACCCATCCGGAGAATATCCATCCCTGGCCCCTCCGCCTGGCCGCCCGCTTTATTTCCTATATATTTCACCCGGTATTCCTGCCGCTTTATGTTATGGCCTTCCTGGTTTTTGAACATCCCTATTTATTCACCGGCTTCGGGCCCCGGGAAAAAGTACTGGTCCTGTTGCAGGCGGTGGCCATGTACCTCTTCTTTCCCCTTGTCACAGTGCTGTTATTAAAAGCGCTTGGTTTTATTGAATCTGTTCAGCTTAAAAAGCAAAAGGACCGCATCATTCCCCTGATCGCCTGTATGATCTGGTATTTTTGGATCTGGAATGTATGGAGAAATTTACCGGAGTACCCGGGGGAAGCAGTCCGGTTTGCCCTCGCGATCTGGATCAGTTCCTGGGCTGCCCTCATGGCGAATGTGAAAATAAAGATCAGCCTGCATGCGATCTCGGTGGGTATTGCTGCCACGTTTATCCTGCTAATGGCCTTTACCCAGGCCCTCAATTTCGGGATCTATATTGCCGTTAGTTTATTTATTACCGGGCTGGTCTGCACCGCCCGTTTCCTGGTATCCGATCATACCCAGGCGGAGATTTACGGGGGACTGGCCCTGGGAGCTGTGTCAATGATTGTGGCATCTTTCTTTGCGTAGAAAATTCCGGCACCTGGTTCCTTTTCGGCTTTCCCAGCCGGGTCTCGCTTCCATACATTTTATTGGGCGACCTTATTGCCGGGTAACAATCCGCTTCATTGGAATTAGCGGACCCGGCGTCACTCTATACGCCGGGTCCCTTCCGGGAAACCCGGCCACGAATGAGGAAGGTTGAAAATCACTGCCCCACCAGCTCTGCCGCCCTCGCCGCAATACCGGCCGCCAGTTCAGCTAATTTATCTTTGGTCCCGCTGAGTTCAAATTTTTGTCTTACCACCCTGTTCTGTTTCAGGTTAATCGTTACCGTTATATTATTTCCGCTAACCCGGTAACGCCCGCTGAGCGAAAAAGCATCGGGTACATTGGTAGCCGTTACATACACAATCTGGCTGTTACCGCCCCGTGCCGCCAGGTCCGTTAACTGCAGGTTCACCTGTTTACTGAGCTCCAGGTCATCATCGGCAACGGCTTCATCACTGTTCTGGAAATTACTGGCGGCAAACAAAGGTTTTTCCTGCGGTAATACAATCCCCGCCAGTACCTGCTCATCCACCAGACCAATATTGAAATTCGTGGTGGAAACGATCTGCGGCTCCTGCCTTGCCCCGTTTTCCCTGGAGAGCTCACTGACATTTTTCTCCGCAGCGGCAAACCAGCGGCCCACATTCAGGTATTTCCCTTCCTCAAGTATATCGGGTTGCTGCTTGATCGCTTTGAGCAGGGAGTAGGTAAGCAGCCCCTGTGAATAACGGCCCAGCTCATACGCACTCTGGTTACTGGCCGAGGCGGAGAGAATGAACAGGCCCGATTTTTCGTTCAGTTTGTCAATGGCTTTTACCTGCTGCGCCTGATCATCATTTCTCGCGGCGAGGTAACCCTGGTCACCCGTACCCATCTTTACAAAGTCCTTTATGGCCTGCCCGCTGTTACAGGCATCAAAGATCAGGATCCGCTTCTGGGCCTTCAGCGACCGGGGCTGGATCCAGTCGGTCAGTTCCGCTGTGCTGATCCCCGCTTCTTTTACAGCTTCGGCTGCCAGGGTCCGCGAAGCATCCGCGGTTAAAAAATAAAACTGTTTGCCGGCCCCTTCCATCACCCCATGACCGGCAAAAAAGATCAGCAGGATATCATTGGCCGTCGCTTTTTTCCCGATCTCGTCGAGGGCTTTTTTGACCTGGTTCTTCTCCGGTAACTGGTAACGGGGGGTAGCCGTAGTCAGCTCATACATAAATACATGTTCCTTCCCGTCTGTATTCAGCAATTTGCGTGACGCGGCAGCCACCGCGGCAGAAATATCCCGGGCATCCTTGGCCGCATATTTCAGATCCAGTTCATCGCCTTTATAATCACTTACCCCCACTACCAGGGCGTAGAGATTGGGAGCGGCGGCGGTAGTTTTGCTTTTATCCTCACTCACAATGAGCCCGCGGGAGGAAACCGTATTGCCCTCCGTGAAACATTTAATACTCACCTGGTTTTCCTGGCCCTTTATAAACAGGTCACCCAGTTCTTCCCGGCTGATGCTGAGTTCATAGTTCCCGCCCTTTTTTATTAACTGCGACGGGTTGTAACGTTTTACTTCAATACCGTTGACCAGCAGGATTGTTTCACCTAATCCCCCGCGCCGGGGAGTGATGATAAAACGATAACCTGTTTCCCCGGGAGATTTGTCCACCACAGGGGTAAGCCCGCAAATATCCAGTTCGGCGAGGGTCCGGCTGCTGACCGTATCTCCCTGCATGATCCGGTCCGCCAGCCCGGGTACCCAGAGCTGGTCTTTTACACTTTCCAGTTCGATGATCTCTTTGCCACAGGTAAAATAAAGGTATTTACGGGCGGCTTCCGTACCGTCAAAGCGGCCCAGGGAATCCATTACGATATAATCCTTTTCACCGGCGATAAAATGGGTATAGACCAGTCCCCCGGTTTTTAAATCATACATATCCATTGCCCCGCGGTTGCTGACAATAAACCTGGCGCTATCGGGCAGGAACAACAAAAAATCCCCGTCAAACCGGCCGATGCATTTCCCGTCCGAAAACCGCCAGAGCCGGTAGTAATCAGTGTGAAAGCTGGCAAGGTATTCCCCGCCAGGCGACAGGATGACCTGCCGGAAATAACGGTCCTGTTCCGTTAACAGGCTGCTGTTATCCGGGCTGAAAACCAGTACGGGTTTCCCGGAAGGGAAATCCGACCGGTAAATTCGTCTGCTCGTGTCCGTTATCATCAGGACCTTCTCTTTTTCATTCAGCCAGCCCGCCCGGGATACCGGCAGGCTGTCAATTATAAACGCAGGCGCAGCCCGGGCAGTGTCCCCCCGCTGAACGCGAAAGGCCTTCAGTACTTTGTCGGTGCAGAACAGGTATTCATCATCCGTGGAGAAAAACAGGCTGGCCGGAAAGGATGTACTGATGGGAAACTGGCTGACCAGAGTACCGGAATCAGCATCCGTTACCCGGAGCAACCCCTCAACTACTTCGGCCAGGTATTTCCCGGTATTGCTGATCACGGGTTTATTGAACAGGGATCCGCTGGTTGTCTTAGTGATCCGGGTATTTTGCGCCAGGTTCAGCAGGGACAGGGTTTGACCGCCATAACTCAGGAGCTGGCGGCCATCCCTGCTCAGCTCCAGGCTGGCATCGACGACGCCGGCATCCGCGCTGGTTTCCGCCAGCAGCTCGCCATCCGGCAGGCTCCATATCTTAAGCCTGTTGTCTGTACCGGCAGTAAAAAGCAGCGAATCGTTATTACTAAATACGGCGCTGGTGGCCCAGTCGTCATGCCCGTTTATATTCAGGGCTATTTTCCCGGTAAACAGGTCGATCAGTTTTATGCGTCCATCCCGGTAAGTATGCGCGGCAAAGCGCCCGCTCCGGGACAGGGAGACCGAGGTGATCTTTTCATTATGCAGGCCGAAAAAGAAATCCAGTTTTCCCGATCGCAGGTCCCAGCTGCTGACATCATTATCATAAGATCCCAGCAGGACCTTCCCTGTTTTCTTCAATACCGAAATATAATAAAGATCATCTTTATGCCCTTTCAGTTCGTATTGAAGCTGGCCCCCGGGATAATTCCAGATACGGGCTGTATTGTCAAAGGAAATACTGATCAGCTGGCGGCCATCCGGTGAAAAACGGAGTTTGGTGACCCAGTCGCGGTGCCCGGCCAGCGTTTGAAGGCCCTTCCCGGTTTGGATATCCCAGATCCGGATGCTGTTATCACTGGCAGCAGTCAGTACTTTTTTAGAATCCGGGCTGAAGACCGCGTCAAAGACAGATTTTGTATGGCCTTCAAAAGATTTCAGCAATTTCCCGCTTCCCGGGTCCCATAACCGGGCAGTATTGTCCCAGGAACCACTGAGCAGTTGTTCATCATTGGCAGAAATCTCAATGGAATGTACTTTATCCGTATGTCCCTTTAATATCCTGTAAGGCTGATCTGCAAAAGGGACCAGGTAAATATCTTTTTCCGCGGCCATGGCAAACCAGGACCCTTTATGGGCGAATTCCAGTTTGCCGATATACCCCCCATTGGTCTGAATGACCCGGAGGGGTTCCCAGGTTTTCAAATCCCAGAGCACCACGGTACCCGACTGATCACCGGAAAGCATCCGGCTCCCGTCTGCATTGATGGCCAGGGCACAAATTGCCGTTTGGTGCAGGGACAGGGTTTTGAACAAGCGCCCTGTTTCCAGGTCCCAGACCCTGAGTTCATGATCCATACTGGCAGAAACAAGATAACGGGCATCGGCGGTCAGCCCCAGTTCCACGGCACCCGGGTGATTAAAGGTCTGGATCAGTTTTCCCGACGCCACATCCCAGAACTTTACCATACCATCGAGATCGGTGCTGGCCAGGTATTTTTCATCCCGGCTCAGCAACATCTCCTGTAATTTATTGGTACTGGAAACCGGCAATACCAGCCGGGGTTGCTGGGCAATACCCCGCAGGCTGCCAAGCAGTAATAAACCGGTCAGCCATAAACTCCTTACTTGCATCTCAGAAACTTTTTGAAAAATTACCACTATAATCCCGGTTACACGTACCCACTCCCGGGTAAATTCGTCCCAATCACCGGGCCCCTCGCAGAAAAAAAACGGGTTTGCCGGGAAAAATAATCCAAAAAATATTAGTTTTTATTTGCTAAATGTTTTAGTTTTGACTGTTAATTAGTTTTTTATCACCGGAACAACGATCCGCTAACTTTGATACATGGCAAAAACAGAAAAAACAACCGATATGTCAGCAAATACTGAAAAACTGAAAGCGCTCAAGCTTACAATGGATAAGATTGAGAAAGACTATGGGAAGGGCAGTGTGATGATGATGAATGAAAAATCCGGGCTGGAAATGGAAGTCATCTCCACCGGTTCTATCGGGCTGGATGTGGCCCTGGGTATCGGGGGTCTTCCCCGCGGCCGGGTCGTTGAGATCTACGGGCCGGAGTCTTCCGGTAAAACCACTATCGCCACCCATGTGATCGCGGAAGCGCAGAAAAAAGGCGGAATGTGCGCCATTATCGATGCGGAACATGCATTTGACAGCAATTATGCCAAGAAACTCGGGGTGGACGTGGATAACCTGCTGATCTCCCAGCCTGACTATGGCGAGCAGGCCCTGGAAATTGCGGACCGCCTGATCCTTTCCGGCGCCCTGGACGTTGTGGTGATCGACTCTGTGGCTGCCCTGGTTCCCAAGAGTGAACTGGAAGGGGAAATGGGTGACAGCAAAATGGGTCTCCATGCCCGCCTGATGAGCCAGGCCCTGCGGAAACTGACCGCTACGATCGCCAAAACAAATACCATCTGTATTTTCATTAACCAGTTACGGGAAAAGATCGGGGTGATGTTTGGCAATCCCGAAACTACTACCGGTGGTAATGCTTTAAAATTCTATGCCTCCGTGCGCCTGGATATCCGCCGCACCCAGCAGGTAAAAGACGGAGATGAAGCGATTGGTAACCACGTAAAAGTGAAAGTGGTGAAGAACAAAGTAGCGCCTCCTTTCCGCGCGGCTGAGTTTGATATCATCTTTGGGGAAGGTATTTCCAAAAACGGGGAGATCATTGATATGGGTACCGAGCTGGGTATTGTACAAAAAAGCGGCAGCTGGTACAGTTACAATAATGATAAACTGGGACAGGGCCGTGATTCTGTAAAGCAGTTACTGGTGGACAATCCTGAACTGGCTAAAGAAATTGAAGGCAAGATCAGGGAAAAGATCAAGGAGATGCAAACGGCCTGAACCTGATTTTCTATAAATTTAATGGGTTAGTAAGTTAAGCGGCTGTATCAAGGTACAGCCCTTTTCTTTTTCGGCCCTGCCGGTTAATGTTACCCGGCAAGACATAATCATACCACCTCTTATTGCCCGTCCCCCAGTCATATCCCAAAGTCTTCACAAATATTTTACATTTTAAAACTTAATCAATGTTTAAACATTGTATATTTGTGCTGCCCTCCGCAACCAAAAGCCGGGGCGCTTCGTTTAAACCTCTGTATGAATAAGGAACCCTTTTCAAAAAAACCGGTCCACCTGCTGGCTGCAGCAGGCCTGCTTATTTCCTTTTTCCTTCCCTGGGTAAATTGGGATGGAGCAAAACTGGCGGGAACCGGGCTCCCGTCCGGCCGTTTTTTTTCGGTCTCTTCCGCCTCTTATGGGCTCGATAATCCTTACCCGCAGCTCAGTTTTACGTTTACCATTTTCTGGCTGATCCCGGTATTTACCCTGCTGGCAGTCCTGCTGTACCTGAAGGGAAAGCAACAGCCCCTGCCGGCATGGATCGCTTCCGCTCTTTCCCTTTCCCTGGTTACCGTGTATATCGCATTCAGTCATACCCTCCTGGACCTGGGCGCCGGAAGCAGCCTGCCCGGCCTCCTGCTGACCGGCTTGTATATACAGGCGCTTTCCGCTCTTGTTTTTGCACTGACCGCCCGCCCGGGAGCTTTGTTAAAAAAAGCGTGCTGGATCCTGGTTGGTCCGGTATTCGCATTTGGAACGTACAGCTATATCAAAAACAAGTTAGAAAGCGCTACTTTTTCCAATACCAATTCCAGCAGGGCGGAGTACACGGTAAATGCGGTTGATCTTATCCGTGAGTTCGCAGGAAATGACAGTGCGGCCAATAAAAAATATACAGATAAAATACTGCTGGTGAATGGCCGGGTAGCCGAACTGGAACCGGCGGACAGCAGTATCAATGTTAAGTTCATTGACAGCGCTTCCGGCTCTTATGCCATCTTCGACTTCCAGGCCGAAGATGTGGCCGGGGCCAAAAAACTGGCGGTGGGTGATTCTGTCTCGGTCAAAGCCTCCTGCAGCGGCGGTATTTTCAGCCGCCTCCGGAAGGCCACGGTTATCACTTTTAAACGGTCGGCCATTATTAAATAATGTCATCAAATTAAACAAAAACTATACACATGAAAAAAACGTTCCTGATCCTCTCCCTCGTTACCATGTCGGCCCTGGCATTTGCCCAGACTAAAAAAACGACTTCCGCCACCGTGTCTTTTGACGCCAGCACTCCCAAAGACGCCCTGCCCAAAGCAGATAACAAGACCGTGGTGGGTGAAGTGAATACAAAGACCGGTGAAATTGGTTTTGAAGCGGCAGTTAAGAATTTTGCTTTTACAAATGAAATGATCCAGAATCATTTCAACGGTGAAAAATGGATGAATTCCGCCAAATTCCCCGTATTCACTTTTACAGGCAAGATCACTGATCTTTCTAAAATAAAATTTGACAAAGCCGGCAATTATACCGTGCCCGTATCCGGGGAGCTGACCGTACGCGACGTGACCAAACCACTCAGCACGACGGCTACCTTTGAAGTAAAGGCCGGTTCGCTGATTGCCAGCACTTCTTTCAGCATCAAACTGGCTGACTATGGCATCACAGGCGCCCCGATCGAAGCGGGCAAAATTGCCCCGGAACCGAAGATCACCGTCTCCGCAGAACTGAAATAATCAGTGTCCCTTTTATATAGATCAAAGGCCGTATTGAAACCGATACGGCCTTTTTTTATGGGCGCCGTATTTTGAATTAATTTTATTGCATGGAAAAAAGAATCATGCAGGAACGCAAACGCATTGCCCTGGTAGCCCACGATAACAAGAAAAAGGAACTGGTTGAATGGGCGGTTTACAACAGGCAAATGCTTAAGAACCATTCCTTGTCGGCTACCGGCACCACGGGCGCCCTGCTCGAAAAGGCGCTGAACCAGCCGGTACACCGTTATCTCAGCGGGCCGCTGGGCGGGGATCAGCAGATTGGTGCCGCCATTTCGGAAGCGAAACTGGATATTCTTATTTTCTTCTGGGACCCGATGGAAGCGCAACCGCATGACCCGGATATAAAAGCGCTGCTGCGGGTGGCGGCCACCTGGAATATACCGGTGGCCTGCGACCGCTCCACCGCCGATTTTATACTCACATCACCCCTGATGTTCTCGAAATATGAATCCCTGCTTGCCGACTATTCGCTGTACACCAAAAGAAAGATTAAATAAAGAAACCCTGCCTTTTACATAATCTTTTACCCCTGCTCCGCGGGGTTGATTAAATTGCAATATGGCTTTTCAACTGCATACCCCTTTCCCGCCCGCCGGTGATCAGCCGGATGCAATCCGCCAACTGACCGAAGGAATACAGGAAGGCGAAAAATACCAGACCCTGCTGGGAGTGACCGGCAGCGGAAAGACCTATACTATTGCGAATGTGATTCAGAATACCCAACGTCCCACGCTGGTACTGACCCACAATAAAACCCTGGTAGCCCAGTTGTACGGGGAGTTCCGGCAATTCTTCCCGGAGAATGCGGTTGAATATTTTGTATCCTATTACGATTATTACCAGCCCGAAGCCTACCTGCCGGTAAGCGATGTCTATATTGAAAAGGACCTGAGCATCAATGATGAGCTCGACAAACTCCGCCTGAGAGCTACTTCCAGCCTGCTCAGCGGCCGCCGGGATATCATTGTAGTGGCTTCCGTGAGTTGTATCTACGGTATGGGGAATCCCACTGATTATGAAAACGGGATCATCCGGATCAGTAAGGGACAGACCATTTCCCGTCAGGCCTTCCTGCACTCGCTGGTGAATTCCCTCTACAACCGGACCACGATCGATTTTAACCGCGGTACGTTCCGGGTAAAGGGAGATACCGTTGATATAAACCTGCCGTACGTGGATTACGGATACCGGATCACTTTTTTTGGGGATGAGATTGAAGAAGTTGAAAGCATTGATGTGGTAACTGCCAAACGGATTGCGAAAATGGAAAACGCCGCGATCTTCCCGGCCAATCTCTATGTGGCGCCCAAGGATATCCTGCAGCAAGTGCTTTATGAAATACAGGATGAGGTAAACGTGCAGGCAGAATATTTTAAAAAAGAAGGAAAATACATTGAAGCGCAGCGGCTCAGCGAACGGGTGAATTACGACATCGAAATGATCCGGGAACTGGGTTATTGCAACGGGATCGAAAACTATTCCCGTTTCTTCGACCGCCGCCGCCCGGGGACCCGGCCTTTCTGCCTGCTGGATTATTTCCCGAAGGACTACCTGATGATCATTGATGAAAGTCACCAGACCATTCCCCAGGTGAGCGGGATGTATGGTGGCGACCGAAGCCGCAAACTCATCCTGGTGGATTATGGTTTCCGCCTGCCTTCCGCACTGGATAACCGGCCGCTAAATTTTCATGAATTTGAATCACTGACCAACCAGGTCATCTTTGTCTCTGCCACCCCCGATGATTATGAACTGGAAAAATGCGGGGGCGTGGTGGTCGAGCAGGTAGTCCGGCCCACCGGTTTATTAGACCCGCCGATCGAGATTCGTCCCAGTGTTAACCAGATCGATGACCTGCTGGATGAAATTGATAAACGCGTGAAATCGGGAGACCGGGTGCTGGTTACCACCCTCACCAAACGGATGGCGGAAGAAATGGATAAATACCTCCACAAGATCAATATTAAATCGAAATATATCCACAGTGAGGTGGATACGCTGGACCGGGTCGAGATCCTGCGGGAGCTGAGACTGGGAAAAATTGATGTGCTCGTGGGGGTGAATTTATTAAGAGAAGGGCTGGACTTGCCGGAAGTATCACTGGTGGCCATACTGGATGCCGATAAGGAGGGTTTTCTCCGGAATGAAAAATCCCTTACCCAGACAGCCGGGCGGGCTGCCCGTAATATAAACGGACTGGTCATTTTTTACGCAGATAAAATGACCGACAGCATGCGGAAGACCATCGACGAAACCGACCGCCGCAGGGAAAAACAAATAGCCTACAATATTGAACATGGCATTACTCCCAAAACCGTGATCAAATCCACCCGGGATGTGTTTGCCCAGACATCCGTCCTGGATATCAAAGGATATGATCCGGCCAATCCCTATGCATTGGCCCCTGACGGGGAACTGGTAACGGCAGCCGCCGAGGAACAGGCCGTGTACACGACCATCCCCCAAATGGAAAAAGCCCTCGGTAAAGTCAAAAAGGAAATGGAGAAAGCCGCCAGGGACCTGGATTTCATGGAAGCAGCCCGGCTGAGAGATGAGATGTTCCGGATGCAGAAACAATTAGAAGAAATGAAAAAATAGGGCTCGTAGTTTTACGAGTTCCTGGCGAGTATTAGTGCCCGATTTCCTCAAATAGCCATGCTCAAACCTTGCAGAAAGCGCCTCCCCGCAATACCTTAGCACTGTTATCCGAGAAACCAATTTTTTAAAATCCAATACATCCGTTTATGAAAAGACGCGTTCGTAAAATCGCCAACTTTTTTGCCTTTAACCTTTTGTTTTTCGCTCTCTACCTGAACTTTATCCACAGGGATAAATCCATCAGTGCAGCAGGTACGCCGGTTAATCCGTCAACAGAAGCCTTCAGTGGAACCATCCTGGTTGACAATACCAATTCCTCCCTGCAAAAAAAGAATGAAACCGCCGTAGTGGTGGTAAAAGAGCAGAAGGCAACGGTGAAAACTGACAATAACGCAGCCCTCCGGCTGTCCATAAACTAAGCTAAGCAGCGTTAACATAACAGTAAACCCCGGCCTGCAGCGCCGGGGTTTTTTATGTGCAGGCTCCGAACTGACATCTGTCAACTAAGTCCTGAAATCTTACCTTAGTGGCATGGATAAACGTGTATTTCTCCTCGACGCCTTCGCCCTGGTATTCCGGGCCTACTATGCCCTTATCCGCAATCCCAGGCTGACTTCCAAGGGCAAGAACACCAATGCCCAGTTTGGTTTTACCAATGCCCTGGTGGAACTGATCAATAAACGAAAGCCATCCCATATGGCGGTTTGTTTTGATACTTCTGCTCCCACCGAACGGCATACCGATTTCGCGGATTACAAGGCCAACCGTCAGGAAACGCCGGAAGACATCCTCGCGGCTGTCCCCGATATTAAAAAAATTATTGAGGGATTTAATATCCCGATCATCGCTAAAGACGGGTACGAGGCGGATGATGTGATCGGCACCCTCAGCAAACAGGCGGAGAAAGCCGGTTACGAAGTGTACATGGTGACACCGGACAAGGATTACGGGCAATTGGTTTCCCAAAAAATAAAAATATACAAACCCGCCTACCAGGGCAATGATGCGGAGATCCTCGGCCCCGAAGAAATATGCGCCAAATGGAATATCAAAGAAGTAAGCCAGGTGGTGGATATGCTGGGGATGATGGGTGATGCCGTGGACAATATTCCGGGTATCCCGGGAGTGGGTGAAAAAACCGCTGCCAAATTCCTGGCCGAATACGGTACGCTGGAAAATACCCTGGCCAATGCAGACAAGATCAAGGGAGCCATGGGGGAGAAAGTGAGGAAGGGAATGGAAATGGCCGTTCTTTCCAAAAAACTGGCAACCATCATCACCCATGTCCCGGTGGAGTTTCACGAAGAGGATTTTAAACTGAAAGACTGGAACAAAGAGAAGCTCAAAGAAATTTTCAGCGAACTCGAATTCCGCACCCTCGGCAAACGGTTGCTGGGTGAGGAATTCGCCGTGGGCGCCCCTTCAACTACGGCAACTGCCAAAGAAATTCCGCAGGGTGTTCAAACGGATCTGTTCGGGAATATCATTGAAGCGCCGGCCAGCGCTGCCGCGAAAAATGAAGGAGCCGATAATGAAGACCATGGCCCTTCCCTGTCGGTTGAACATAATATCAGCAATACCCCGCACGAATACAAAGCGATCGAAGGCGAGGCGGCCATCAAAAAACTGGTAAGCGAACTGAAGAAACACCGGGAGATTTGCTTTGATACAGAAACAACCGGTATTGATGCCAATGATGCCGAGCTGGTTGGTCTGAGTTTTTCCGTTAAGCCCGGTGAAGCGTATTATGTACCCTGCCCGGCCGACCAGCACAAAACAAAAGCCATCCTGGCGCTTTTCGAACCCCTGTTTGCGGATCCGGGAAAAACCTGGATCGGTCAGAATACCAAGTATGATCTTTTAATACTGAAATGGTATGGCGTTGAACCGGCCGGCAAACTCTTTGACACAATGCTGGCGCATTATGTCATCGAACCGGATGGCAAAAGAAGCATGGACCTGCTCAGTGAAAAATACCTCGGGTATGAGCCCGTTCATATCGAAGAACTGATCGGCAAAAAAGGGAAGGCCCAGGGCACGATGCGGGAGGTGGAACTGGAAAAGATAAAAGAATATGCCGGGGAGGATGCCGACATCACCCTGCAGCTGAAAAATGTGTTCACCCCGCTGCTGAAAGAAAAAGAAGTGGAAAAGGTTTTTAATGAAGTGGAGAACCCCCTTGTGAAAGTGCTGGTCGATATGGAGTTTGAAGGGATCCGGATCGATGTGGACTTCCTGAATGATTATTCAAAAGAACTGGAAAAGGATGCGAAGCGGGCAGAGGAGAGTGTGTACAAACAGGCGGGGGTGCGTTTTAACCTCGCTTCTCCAAAACAATTGGGCGAAGTGCTGTTTGACAAACTGAAACTGGATCCTTCCGCTAAAAAAACCAAGACCGGGCAGTACCAGACAGGGGAAGATGTGTTGCTGAAACTGGCGGCGAAAGGAAACCCGATCGTGGATGATATCCTGGCCTTCCGGGAACTGACCAAATTGAAATCCACCTATGTGGATGCCCTCCCCCTCCTGATCAATAAAAAAACAGGCAGGGTGCATACCACGTACGGGCAGGCCGTGGCCGTAACGGGAAGGCTGGCCAGCAACAATCCCAACCTGCAGAATATCCCGGTGCGGACCGAAAGGGGCAAGGAGATCCGCAAAGCGTTTATACCAAGGGATAACAAACATGTTTTATTGTCGGCCGACTATTCACAGATTGAATTGCGCATTGTGGCCGCGATCAGCGGTGACCCGAATATGTGCAAGGCCTTTAAAGAAGGCACCGATATACATACCGCCACCGCGGCAAGGGTGTATAATGTACCGGAAAAAGAAGTGACCAAGGAAATGCGGTACAAGGCCAAGAGTGTCAACTTCGGTATCATCTACGGCCAGGGCGCTTTCGGGCTGGCCGATAATCTCGGCATCACCCGCACCGAAGCCAAAGAGATCATTGATAACTATAAAAAAGAATTTCCCGGTATCCAGCAGTACATGGATGATACCATCAACTATGCCCGGGAACAGGGTTTTGTACAAACCCTGATGGGAAGAAAGCGCTGGTTACGGGACATCAATTCATCGAATTTTACCGTCCGGGGTTTTGCGGAACGAAACGCGATCAATTCCCCCATCCAGGGTACCGCGGCGGATATGATCAAACTGGCCATGCAGAAAGTGCATGCAGCAATGGAAAAAGCAAAAATGAAAAGCCGGATGATCCTGCAGGTACACGATGAACTGGTCTTTGATGCCCTGAAAACCGAAGCGCATGAACTGAAACCCCTGATCATCGAAAACATGGAGGGGGCCCTGCCCCTGCCGCATAAAGTACCGGTGATCGCGGAATGCGGGGAAGGACATAACTGGCTGGAAGCGCATTAATTTTTTTCCGGGGTCAGGGTTTATCGGAAAGGTTATGCATAAGTTTGCAGTCTTATGCAGCCCGTAATCTATTATTGTTATGATGCTTATTGCGGATGGTGTTACGGTTTCAGCCCGGTAATAAAAAAAATAGCAGAAGCCTGGAAAGATAAAATTTCCTTTGAAGTACTTTCCGGCGGAATGATACCCAAAGAATCCGCGAGGCCTGTCGGGGTACTGGCAGGTTATATCAGCGGGGCCTATAAAACCGTGGAGGAATTAACCGGCATCCGGTTCGGGGAGGATTATCTCTGGCATATTTTCAACCCGGACCAGAGCGACTGGATCCAGCACTCGGAAAAATCAGCTGCCGCCCTCTGCATTTTCAAAGAAATACATCCCGACCGGCAGGTGGCTTTTGCAGCTGACCTGCAGTATGCGCTGCATTACGAAGGCCGGGACCTCACGGATGATGAAGCCTACCGGCACCTCCTGGTCCGCTATGGTATTCCTGAAGAAACATTTTACTCCCGGCTCAACAGCGAAGAATATACCGAAAAGGCGCGCTATGAATTTGCCCTTTGCAAACAACTGCAGGTAACCGGCTTTCCCCAGGTACTGATCCGGGTGGACAAGCAAAAATTTTACCTGCTGGCCAAAGGCTATACGGATTACGATACGTTGAATAAACGGGTCCTCGCTGTTTGGGAAGAAATACAAACCGGAGAAGAAAAAAAACAAACTTATTGATATGATACTCACGATTACACTGAACCCCTGTATTGATAAAAGTTCGCGGGCGGAAAAACTAAAACCGGAAAGCAAACTTCGCTGCACGGAAGTGGTCAATGAGCCCGGGGGCGGCGGCATTAATGTCAGCAAAGCCCTGAAAAGGCTGGAGACCCCTTCGGTCGCCTTGTTCCCGGCGGGCGGACATAACGGGAATATGCTTTGTTCCCTGCTGAGAGAAGAAGGCATTCTTTTTCACGCCGTGGACAGTAAGGTGGAAACAAGGGAAAACTGGATCGTACTGGAAACCTCCACCAATAACCAGTACCGGTTTACCTTTCCCGGCCGTGAAGTACTGGAAGAAACCATCAAGACCCTGGTGGACCAGATCCGTTCTTTTGCCCCGAGCTATGTAGTAGCCAGTGGCAGCCTGCCTCCCGGTTTGCCGGACTATTTTTACGGGCTGATCGTAAAGAACGCTTCCGCCGTTGGTGCCAAATGTATCGTGGATACCAGTGGCCCAGCCTTGCAGGCCTTAAAGGGAAAAAATGCCTACCTGATCAAACCCAATATCGGGGAACTTTGTAAGATGCTCAATGTGGACTGGCTGGATAAAGAAGAAGTGCCGGATGCGGCCCAGCAGGCGATCCGGGATGGGTTCGCGGAAATCATGGTGGTATCCATGGGATCCCTGGGCGCCTGGCTGGTAAGCAACGAAAAACGGTATTTTGTGGAAGCGCCCCCGGTGGAAAAGAAAAGTACTGTAGGCGCCGGTGACAGTATGGTGGCCGGGATTACCTATTCCCTGCAAAGAGGAAAAAAATTATGGGAAGCCATCCAGTTCGGCGTGGCCTGTGGCAGCGCCGCGACGATGAATGACGGAACCCAGTTGTTTAACAAGGCAGATGCAGAACGGCTCTTTACCATTATCAATGAAAAATGATATACAAAACAAGGAAGACCTGCTGAAACTGGTTACCCGCTTTTATGAAAAATTACTGGCAGATCCTTCGGTCAGCTATTTATTCACGGAAGTGGCAAAGATCGACCTGGCCCATCACCTGCCCGTATTGGTTGATTTCTGGGATAATCTATTATTCCAGTCGGATACCTACCGGAAAAATGCCCTGCAGCCCCATCTTCTTTTACACCAGCAATCCCCGCTGAAAAAAGAACATTTTGATACCTGGCTCCGGTATTTCAACGAATCAGTGGATGAATTATTCGAAGGAGAGAAAGCCTTCCTGGCCAGGGAAAGAGCTACCAGCATCGCCACCATTATGCAGATTAAAATCATCCAGTCAGGAAAAAATCTTTAGTCCATAACATAAAACCCGGATGATCGCCCGGGTTTTGTTTTAATTATTCCTTTTTCGTTTTTTCCATGGGAAGCTCCGGTATCCGGCTCCATTCCTGCATGGACCCGTCATATACTCTCATATTATAACCTATTGCGCGCCCGGCGAGGTATAGTACACTCGCTGTTTGCCCGATAAAACAATAAGCCACCACTTCCTTATTTTTATCCGGCAACACCTGTATGAAGCGGTTCAGCAGGCTGTCCGCCGGTTTGATGGAATTCGTTGAATCGACCATATCCGGGTAGGGCAGGTTGAGGGCCCCACTGATATGCCCGTCCCGGGGATTGCCGGTCGGGTCCCCGTCATAAAAACGTTTCAGCCGGGCATCCACCACTTCAGTGGTATGTTTTTCAAGCGCCCCGAGTACATATTCTTTATCCACCAGCACCGGGTTGATGCTGCCGGCCACAAAATTTCCTTTCTTATAAACAGGCAGCGCTGCCGTAACCGGGTAGCCGGCTTTTTTCCAAGCCTGCAAGCCCCCGTTCAGGTAATAGACCTGTCCTTTTAATCCCAGGTACTCGAGGGTCAGGAACATCCGGGCCGTGATGCTTACGTCGCTCCAATTATGACATAGTACGATCCGGGAATCTTTATTGATGCCCAATTGCTGCAACACCTTTGTAGCCCCCGCCGGATCGGGCGGATTATACGTGCCTTCAGGTGAATTAAAGGTCAGCCAGTCGGGCCAGAGATAGCGGGCGCCTTCTATATGCTCCTTTTCATAGTCCAGTTTTAAAAAGGCTGGTTGCACAATGACGAGCCCGGGGTCGTTCCGGTGTTCATTGAGCCATTGCGGCGAAACGATAATACCCTGCGCACTGATCGTTGTAATGCCGGCCAGCAATACCGCTGCCGGAAGCAGCCAGATTTTTCTCATATCCCTTTTTTTAAAGGGTAAAGTTAAACCCCATTTGCTTGTTCATGCGCCCTGTTTTATAAGCGGTATAATAAATCAGGCCGCTGTATTTTGTGCGTATTTCAGCTTGCAGTTTTGTTTCAGCAGCTATCCCGGTCATTTACAGGATGATACCGCAATACCATAAGGGTAGGTTTGGGCCTGCATGATCCTGTTCTTAACCGCCGGGTCGTCCTGCATAAACTGCAACGCTTCCTTTTCATCTTTAGCATAAAAGATCACCAGTCCCATCATCGCGGGGTTGTCCAGTGGCAAATCCGTTCTTCCGGCCAACACGACTTTTCCCGCTTCTTTCATTTTAACAAGCCGCTGGAAATGTTCTCCCACAATGGCCTGGTCCCCCGGACTCCAGTTCTTTTCATCCTTATACTTATCCGTCAGCGTAAGAATACCCAGCCATTCTTGGGGTTTGGCAGCGGTGCTGTCCTGGGCCATTCCCTGCAAAGTGAAAAATACAGCCAGGGTAAAAAGTAAGTTCTTCATAAATAAATTAAGGTTTAAAATTCATTTATCGTCCGGGTCTCCCCGCAGGGAACCCGGCGTCCTTTTCCCAGCAGCACTGTTCTTACCCAGTTCCCGCATCATGGAAAAACGCCCAGGATAAAAGCAATTTTCTCATGTTCATTTCCCAGCCGGGTCTCCCGCCAGGGGACCCGGCGTCCTTTTCCCAGCAGCACTGCTCTTATCCAGTTCCCGCATCATGGAAAAACGCCCAGGATAAAAGCAATTTTCTCATGTTTTACGCCTGAAACTCATCTCATATAATGCAATCCATTCATCCGGCGTTATCCTGGTTACCAGTTCACCGATCAGTTTATACGGAATATCCTCCGGTTTTTTATACCGCATACAACTCTTACCCATATCCAGTTTTTTGGGTGAGGCTTTGGCATGCGCCGCTGTAAACCAGTTCAGCAGCTTGGGATTCGCGTAGACACCCATGTGATAAACAGCGATAAAATTTTTCTGGGAAGCGATCCCCATAAAGGGCAGGGGCAGTTTGGGATCACAATGATACCCGGATGGATACCTGGAATGCGGCACCACATAACCGATCATGCCGTAATTCATACACTCCTGGAAACCTTTGGGAAGATTTTTCTTAATTACTTTTCGCAATTCATTCATGGCTTTCTGCCGGTCTTCCGGCAATTCAGCCAGGTACTGGTCCACCGTAGCAGCTTTGGATTGCATAGCATTAAATTAAGCGGTACATTAATTTTTTTTTCTTTGTCCTGTTGCGGGTTTTTTAGAAGACCGGGCGACTGCATTATACTCCAACGCCAGTTGCAGCCAGTAGTCCAGTTTCCTGGAGGTGGTCAGTACCGCGGCATCCACAAATACATATCCCTTCATGATCTTCCCGGTAAAGTCCATGGGCCGGCAGCCTTCTTTTTCCAGCACTTCTTCATAGCGGGCCGGGTCCAGCCGGATCATGAGTCTTTCTTTTTCGACACCCACGCACATTTTATCATTCACCATAAAGCAAAGTCCGCCGAACATTTTCTTCTCCTCCACCCTCTTGTGGGTCAGCACAATTATTTCCCGGACCCGGTCAGCCAGCTTTTCGTTATATGCCATAGTCCCGTTTTAAATAACCACTACCTGGTAAAATATACACCCTTATAATATCAATCCCTGCCGGTTACATACCAGCGGGTACAGAATGCAACCCGATCCGGTTCCCCTCGGTATCAATGATCACGGCCATATACCCGTATTCCGGTGAGATCTCTGTTTTGGGCACCAGGATCCTGCCACCGGCCGCTTCCACTTTATCCAGCACGGTTTGCAGATCGGGGTTCCCGTTCAGGTAGATCAGCGGGCCCTCGGTGGCAGAAGGTTTATGAAATCCGCCACTGTCCACCACCGCCCCTCCCACCTGGGTCATCATATCATCCAGGGGAAACATCCGCATCCGGATATTGGGGAGGTCCAGCACGGCCAGGGTTACCCCGAAAATGGTTTCATAAAAACGGGTGGCCCTGTCCAGGTCCGTGGCCGGTATTTCGAACCAACTGATCGCATTATTCATAATGGAAGATTTCCGTTAAGATCAACAAATTTTCTCAAAAATTAAGCGCCATTCATAAAAAAACCGTCCCTCGTAAGGAACGGTTTTTCTTCTATGAAAAATGGTTATTGTTGTCCGCCACCGGGGCCACCGCCGCCAGCTCGCTGGGGCCGCAGGCCGGGCTGAATCTTCTCTTTCCAGGTATCGTACTGTTCTTTGGTTAAAACCGCTTTCAGCATTTCATCCTGCGCATCCACGAATTTTTGTCTTTCCGCCATCATAGTTTCCCGGTCAGGCCGGTCGCCACCGGAAAAGAGTTCCTGCATCCGGGCATCCTGTTTTCTGTACAACAGAACCAGTGCCGTATCCAGTTTAGCAAAAAGAGCCGCATCCAGTTTGAAGGCGCTGTCGAGTTTCTGGTGTATCCGGGCCACCCTTTCTTCAGGGGTCTGGCGCTGAAAACCGCCACCCGGCTGGGCAAATACGCCTGCTGACAAGGCCATGAAAACCAGCAGCAGGAAGGACATTTTTTTCATTGAAAATCGTTTTAAGTAAAGGAAAGTTACGGTAAATAGGACGGCCGTTTCCCCAAAAACGTTCGCCGGCCGGAAACTTAATTTCATAGCTGCCTATTTGCCGGAACTCAAGTATCTTGCAGTCCCAATTATTAAAAAACTTATGGAATACAGTAAATTAGTTGCCGTGACCGGGTTGCCGGGTTTGTTTGAACTGATCAACAGTAAAACGGACGGGGCCATTGTCCGCTCCCTGGAAGATCAAAGTACCCGTTTCGTCTCCAGCCGTGTCCACAATTTCTCCCACCTGGAAAGTATTGAAGTGTACACCGTCCGGGATAATGTGAACCTGGTGGATGTGTTCACCGCCATGGACAAGGCCGGCCAAAAGCTGCCGGATGAGAAGGATGCTGCCGCGGTTAAGAAATACTTTGAGAAAGTATACCCGGATATGGACTTTGAGCGGGTCTATGCCAGCGATATGAAAAAAATGGTGAAGTGGTTTGCCGTGCTCAAAGCTGCCAAAGTGGAAATCAAACTGTCTGAGATTCCCGAAGAAGAACCGGTGGAAGAAGCAGTAGCTGCGGCGCCGGTGGCAGAAGAAAAACCGGTCAAAAAAGCAAGGGCTAAAAAAGAGACCGCTGAAAAAACAGAAGAGAAGCCGAAAAAAGCCCCGGCCAAAAAAAAGAAAGCGGAATAATATTCAAATAGCTGTCAGCCATTTGCTGATAGCGGGAAGCTATTTCAATACCCTTGGAATAGCTTTTTTACATTTAAACCCATCGTATGTCCTACAGTGCGGATATCAAAAAATTACCCCGGCATTTTTTACCGGAGGGCTTTACCATTACCAGCTGGGAAGCCCTGGAGCCCTTTCTCAAAAACCTGGATGAAAGAACCCTTGATTCCGTTGCCGCGCTGGAACAATGGCTGAAAGATTCCAGCGAAGTGGAAGCGGTGATCAGCGAGGATGCCTGCTGGCGCCAGATCAAAATGACCTGTGATACGGAGAACAAGGAACTGGAGCAGGCTTTTACCTTCTTTATGATGGAAATCCAGCCGAAGATCCAGCCCTATTCAGATAAGCTGAATAAGAAATTACTGAATTGCCCGTTCACCAAAGAACTGGACCCGTCAAAATACTTTACTTACCTGCGGAACGTAAAGAAGAACATTGACATTTTCCGGGAAGAAAATATACCGATCAGTGCAGAACTGAATGTGATGCAGCAGCAGTTTGGTATGATCTCCGGGAAGATGACGGTGGAGGTAAACGGGCAGGAATATACGCTGCAGCAGGCGGCAAAATTCCTGGAGGACCCCGACCGCGGCCTGCGGGAATCGGTTTACCGGAAGATCAGTGAGCGAAGATTGCAGGATAAAAAAGCACTGAATGATCTTTTTAGTTCCCTGCTGCAGAAACGTCAGCATCTGGCCGTCAATGCGGGTTTTGCCAACTACCGGGACTATCGTTTTCTCGAGCTGGGCCGCTTTGATTACAATAAGGAAAACTGTTACCAGTTTCACGAAGCCGTAAAACTGCACGTAATGCCCCTCGTCAACCAGTTGTATGAGACGAAAAAGCAAAAACTGGGGCTGGCGGATCTTCGTCCCTGGGATATCGAGGCCGAACCGGCCGGTACCAGGCCCCTGCGTCCTTTCCAAACCGGGAAGGAACTCACCGAAAAAGCCATTGCCTGCTTCAATACCATGCGGCCATTTTTCGGGGACTGCCTGGCAAAAATGCGGGAAATGGGGAGACTGGACCTCGAAAGCCGGAAAGGCAAGGCCCCGGGTGGCTACAATTGCCCGCTGGCGGAAACCGGCGCCCCCTTTATTTTCATGAATGCCGCCGGCACCCTGGATGATGTTACCACCATGGTACACGAGGGCGGCCATGCCATCCACTCCTTCCTGGCGCATGAACTGGAACTCAACGGGTTCAAGGAATATCCCACCGAGATCGCCGAAGTGGCCAGTATGAGTATGGAACTGTTTTCCATGGGCCACTGGCAGGTATTCTTTACAGATAGCGAAGAATTGAAGCGGGCCAAAGAACAGCAATTAGAACGGGTGATCACGATCTTCCCCTGGATTGCCACCATTGACAAATTCCAGCACTGGGCTTACGAAAACCCGGGCCATACCGAAACAGAAAGGGCGGATAAATGGTTAGAGATCCTGGACGAATTTTCCTCCCCGGTTATCGATTTCAGTGGCCTGGAGGAATACCGCCGTTATTCCTGGCACCGGCAGTTACACCTTTTTGAAGTGCCTTTTTATTATATCGAATACGGGATTGCCCAGTTGGGAGCCATCGGTTTATGGCAGCAATACAAGCAAAACCCGGAAAATGCGGTCGGTAATTATATAAATGCCCTGCGGCTGGGTGGCACCCGCACCCTGCCGGAATTGTTCAAAGCCGCTGGTTTACAATTCGATTTCTCGCCAAATGCGATAAAAGCGCTGATGGGATTTGTTAAATCTGAGATGGACCAATTATAAACCCCAAAAATACCCCGAAAGTGGTATATCATTTTTTCGGAAATATCAAAACCACATATTACTTTTGACTTAGAAAAATAGGTGCTTCATTGCGCCAGACTATATTACTGCGCTAACCATGCGTAGTATAAAATAGCTACTAATCAGAGCCTTAACCTAAAGTCCCGATGTTTCTACACCGGGGCTTTGTTTTTTCTGAAAGAAGCTGGGGCTATTGAATTGGTAGAGTCTTAATGAAGAAGTCGTTAGTCGATAGTCGTTAGTCGATAGTCGTTAGTCGATAGTTAGCAGCCTGCCTTCCAGACAAGCAGGCCGGAATCAGGAGACGGGTTTGAAATTGAAATTTATTTGAATTTTGGTCCTTGGTGTTTTTTTGGCATCTTGGTGTCTTCGCCTGCCTGTCCGGTAGGCAGGGTTCTTGGATCTTATCCTTTACAATTCTTACAAACCCCTTCCACCACCACTTCCACATGTTCCGCCTGGTACCCTTTCGGTAATTTGATCTCGGGAGTAACCACATCATCCAGGCAATAGGTATTGTTGCAATTCGTACAGACAAAATGAATATGGTGATCATGATGGTGCCCCGCCGAGCAATCATCCTTGCAGAGTGCATAACGGATGGAATTATCGGCTGTGGGAATCGTATGAATGATGCCCTTGTCCACAAAAGCCTGGAGGGTACGATAGACGGTAACACGGTCAAATTTTTCACCGGCTTTTCGTTCAATATCCCCATGGGCCAAGGCGCCCGGCTGCTCCAGGAACAGGTGCAGTATTTTACGGCGGCTTTCCGTTACACTCAGGTCGCT
This sequence comes from Sphingobacteriales bacterium, assembly GCA_016219985.1. Classification (GTDB taxonomy): domain Bacteria; phylum Bacteroidota; class Bacteroidia; order Chitinophagales; family Chitinophagaceae; genus JJ008. The sequence continues at coordinate 23,385 of JACRJO010000036.1, forward strand.
CCGCTTCAGCAGGGAAGCGATCCGGTTTTCAATATCCTGTATGGTTTTATTGGACATACGATGAAATTTCACTTATCAGATAATCCGCGTTACTCCTTTAGCAGTTTTTTGGCATCCCTGATCATTTTTTGGACTTCGCTGTACTTGATCCCGTCATAAATCTTTCTTACATCCCCGTTCCTGTCCACCAGCGCCCAGAACTGGGTGTGCAGAAACTGGTCTTCTATACGCTTCAGGTTATTATTGGGGTCGTCAATAGTATAACTTACCCGGGCCGTATTGTACAAACTGTCTTTTCGCCCGGTCAGGAAGATCCAGCGGCGGGTATCCACCTTCATGGAATCCGCGTATTTCTTCATTTGGGGTACACTGTCCGTTTCGGGGTCGCAGGTGTGTGACAGGATCAGGAACCCGTCCTCATCCCGGAAGGCATTGTACACTTCCCGCATGTGGTTATTCATCACCGGGCAGATGGTCTTGCAGGTGGTAAAGAAATACTCGGCCACATAGACTTTCCCCGCTACTTCCTTTTCCGTAAATGTCTTACCGTCCTGCGTGGTAAAACTAAAAGGCCGTACAAAACTCACCGGCACCACTTTCGGCGTGGTGAAACCGGGGATCACCAGGGCGAGGACGAAATAAAAACCCAGCGCCAGTGCCACAAAAAACAGTGTATAAATCCATCCCTTTTTCGACATAGAATCCTGTTAATGAAAGGAACAAAGTTAAGCCCCGGATTGTTCCGATAAACCGTCACAGGATTGTTTTGCAACTATGTTGCCTTTTTATTACCTTTACCGGCTCTGATGAAAGGAAAGATCAATTGGGACGCATTGGGTATCGGGACTTCGCTGGCCTGTGCCATTCATTGCGCCCTCCTGCCCCTGTTTTTCAGCACCCTCCCGCTTTTCGGCACTAATATCATTCACCATATCGGGTTTGAAATAGGCATGATCCTCCTGGCCCTGGTGATCGGCAGCTATTCCTTGTACCACGGGTATAAAAAACATCATCACAGCCTGCTGCCGATGAGCCTGTTTCTTACCGGTTTTCTCTTCCTGGTACTAAAGCAATTTTTTTTGGAGTACCATAACTGGTTGCTGGTTCCGGCCGTTTTACTGATCATTGCCGGGCACCTGAATAATTACCGCTCCTGCCGGGTGCATAACCATGCCCATGCGGAGGATTGCAATCACTAATCCCGCTAAACCACATTTACCTTAACTTGGGAAAAAGTTTTCCCATGAAATCATTCTTTATCCTGGTACTGCTGATCAGCAGCTCCGTTTCACATGCACAGTCTGCCGATGAAAAAGCCATCCGGGATCTGCTGGACCGGCAAACCCGGGACTGGAATAGCGGCAATATTGACGGCTTTATGAAAGGTTATTGGGAAAACGATTCGCTCATGTTTATCGGTAAAAGCGGCGTGACCTATGGATGGGCCAATACGCTGAAGAACTATAAGAAAGGGTACCCGGATACGGCGGCCATGGGTCAGCTGGCGTTCAACCTGATCTCCGTAAAAAAGCTTTCTAAAAAATACTATTTCGTGGTGGGCAAATGGTTCCTTAAACGCAGCATCGGCGATGTGGGCGGGCATTATAACCTGCTGCTCCGGAAAATTAGAGGGAACTGGGTGATCGTGGCCGATCACAGCAGTTAAACCAACTGAACTTTTTCCTGCAGCCTGCCGTAAACAAAATATGAAAGCAGGAGACCGATGGAGGAGAAAACAATATCGAAATAATCAAAGGTCCGGCCGAATACCGGGATCAGTTGCAGGTATTCATTCACTACCAGCAGGCCGAATCCCAGCAGGCAAAATTGCCGCAGGTCACCCGTCCCTTCCAGCCGGAACAGGCGGGCCAGCAGGTGATTCCGGCCACTGAAAAACCAGCAGGCGCCAAAGGGAAGCAGGAAGGACCCCAGGAAATTCGGCGCTATTCCCAGGAAAAAATGCAGGGGTTGGTCAAATTGATAATAAGGCCGGATAAACAGCTTAATGGTCCAGATCAGCAGGGTGCCTGCAATAACGATTCTTTTGCTTATTTGTTTTAACTCCATGAGGTCCCTGGTATAAAGGCCTAAAGTAAGGCGATTTCGGCTCCGCAGCCATCCCCTGTGCCGGGTATTTTGACTATTCATTTTTCCAGGTCTTGTATAAATAACGGATCAGCCCGAATAAAGTAAGGGCTGCCACTATATAAAAAATGATGGTAAAGACGACGGGCTTACTGCCGGCCCAGCCCAGCTGAAAGTAGATGCCTGCCGTAGCGGCAGCGAGGGCCCATAATAACGCCAGGGAAATTGAATTGAGGATCTTTGAAAAAAAACGCTTTATATCGCTGTCCCAGCCCTGCTCCATAACAATAGTTTCAGCAAACAAGGTACTATTATTTCTCCCGGTTTGATGTCTTTGTTCAATGTATGAGGATCTGCCTGAATTCAGCCGAATCCCCGTTAAATACGTTGAAGTCCACCGGGGATACGATCCCGTTTACCCGGCCCCGGTCGCTGTGCTGCCAGAAGATCCAGCCCCGGTTGATCCGGGGTTGCCCGGGCTGGTAATAATGAGCCACCCAAAGAGGATATTCGTCAAAGGCTTCTCCCAGGTACCGGTTATAAAAATCCACATTGGTATAAAGAACCGGCTTCACCCCATAATGCTCCTCCACAATATCCAGCCATTCCTTTGCTTCCAGTTTCAATTGTGCAACCGGCGTGCCATTCAGTTGTTCCAGGTCCAGCACCGGGGGAAAATCTCCGGATTCCAGGTCCACCTCCCGGATAAAATTAGCCGCCTGCTTCCCGCCATCCCGGGAAGGAGTAAAGAAATGGTAAGCGCCCCGGAGTATTCCGGCCTCTTTTGATTTTTTCCAGTTCCGGCTGAACTGCGGATCGGTATACCCCGTTCCCTCGGTGGCTTTGATAAAAGCAAAGCCCAGCCGGATATCTTTCACGTTCATATTCTTCACCCCATCCCAGGAAATGAGGTGCTGGTATTTGGAAACATCGATCCCGTGAATGGAATAGCCCCCGGGTATCGAAATCCCAAAAGCAGGGTAATGAGTGTACTTAGCTTTCCGGTATTCCCACCATTGCCAGCCCCTGTAGCCGGCTACCCCCAGCAATGCCAGCAGGACAAGACTGAGTGCACTGTTCCGGATCCTTTTTTTTTGCCTGGCAGATAACATGGCCGCAAAAATAGACAGCCACGCATACCAAGTATGTTAATTTTATCCCTGTTTTTTTACTTCGCAAAAAATACAATCGCTTTCCCCATTACAGGGCTGTCCCGGCCGGTTCCCTTATTTGACGTTTCAATGGCCGGATCTGACGCTTCAACAGGTATTGACTTTTTCACTCCCCGATCCGGTTATTACTTGCATCAAAATCATTCAGCCATGAAACACTTATTCTTTTCCTTCTTTGTCCTGCTCGGGGTAATCGCCTCGGGCCAACGGACCGACCAACCCTGGCAACTGGACCTGGGAGCCGGCCTGCATTCCTTCTATGCACCGGTGGAAAACCTGAAATGGAGTCGCCCGGAACTGGTCACTACGGCTTCTTTGAACAAATTGATGAGCCGTAAACAATTGTTCAGTGTGGGTTTGCAATTGGGCTACGCCCGGAACAATTACCAGGGTGATGCCCTGTTTGTCCAGTTGCTGGGACAAATCACGCCTGTCATTGCACAAAAACTGGAAATCGGCTTCGGCCTGGGGGCCGGCTATCGCCTGGCTCTCTATCCATCCCCCGCGCAGAAATGGGATGGCGCCAACTGGATAAAGGGCCATTCTTTTAAAGGAGTGATCCAGGTCCCGCTGCAATTCAGCCTCGGGTATCGCTCCCTGCGCTTCCAGTCGCTTGAATTCAGGCCCTACGCGGCCTGGCAACTGCAGGGATTGTTCCGCTATAGCCCGGATCTCTCGCCCCTGCCCGTATCCGCCTTCCTGATGGGAATGAAAATTCATAATTATAAAAAGTAAAGCCATGAAAAAACACCTTGTCTTAATCGCAGTTTATGTCTCCCTGTTCCTGGCCGCCTGCCAGAAAAACCTTTTCGATCAGCCCCAGCAGGACGCGCCGGGAAACGTGCAGGTCAATCCCAATCACCCGATGAAGGATTCCCTTCAGTATATCATCAATAAATATGTGGCAGCGGGGCTCCCCGGTGTGCAGGTGGCCGTTAGAAATAACGACGGGTTTTATATCGCCAGTAGCGGCTATGCCAAACTGGAAACCCGCACAGCTTTCAAGACGGGTACTCCTTCCTGGCTTTTCAGTATTACCAAAGTGTACACCGCCGCAATGGTACTGAAAATGAAAGAAAGAGGATTGATCAGCCTGGACCGAAAACTCACGGATTATCCTGTACCGGATATTGAAGCGAATATCAGCCGGGCCGGAGAGATCAGTATCCGTATGCTCCTGAATCATTCTTCCGGGATTGCCGACCTGGCCGAACTGCCGGAGTTTATGGTGGGCCAGCTGAACGACCCGCTGCACCAGCCTTCAGTAAAAAAAAGAATGGAGATGCTGAAAGGGAAACCGCTTCTCTTTGAACCCGGTACTGATTTTTCCTATTCCAATTCAAACTACCTGGTTCTTCAGTTGCTCCTGGAAAAAATAACCGGCCGGGATTACCAGTCCCTGCTGAATACGGAGATTATCACCCCTTTGGGACTGCAGCATACCTGGTACAATCCTTCGGAACAGCAAACCATACAATATGGCTTTCCCAATTACTACTTTGACCGTTTTGCCAATGAGCAACTGGAGAATGTGAGCCGCTGGAATACGGCCCTGGCCAATGCGAGCAACGGGTACGGTGGAATTGCAGCCGATGCCGCGGATGTGACTTCCTTTTTCAGCGCCCTGCTGAACGGGCAGGTTGTTTCCACCGCCTCCCTGGCCGAAATGAAAACCTGGATCACAGGCGCCCAATCCACACAACCGGATTACGGCCTGGGACTGGAGTATTCCCAGTACCTGGAGGGTTCAACCCCGCAGTTCGGTCATGAAGGGGACGGGATCGGTTGCAGTACCCAGGTATTTTATGTGCCGGATAATAACAGTATTTTGTACATCAATAGTAATACGGGCAGAAAACTGTTTGGCCCCTACCTGTTCAAAATTACCGATATGAAGAATGAGCTTTGCCGGTACGTGGCGCGCTGGAGATAGTGATCCGGCAGGTATCCGTAACAGTTATATTTACCCGGAAACACAAATACCCCGGTATTGAAAAAGTTAAACGATAAATGGTTCCGTATTATCGGCATCCCGCTCATCGCGCTGATGGGGCACCTCGTGTTCTACAACCGGAATGACGAGGGCGATGAACGGTTCGGGTTCTGGGGGATCTACCTGATCTCGCTGGCAGAGACCATGTTGCTCTGGGAGATCAACCGGCTGCTCTTCCTGTATTTCCGGAACCGGTTTCCTTCCATCGGTGATACCCGGAAAAGGATAACCGGGTTATTGCTCACCTGTACCCCGGTTACCCTGCTCGTCAGAACTGTTAATATCTGGGTATATGACAAAACGCTTTTGTGGGGCTACCGTTTTCCCCTCGAAGGGTATCTCCACAGCGTTTTTGTAGCCCTGTTATTTGTGTTAATTGTCGGGGCTATCTATGAAGCGCTTTACTATTTCAGCAGGTGGAACCGGGCTTTTATTGAAACCGAACGACTGAAGAAAGAGAACCTGCAAACCCAGTTTGATTCCCTGAAGGCGCAGATCAATCCGCATTTTTTGTTCAACAATTTAAGTACCCTGGCCTCCCTGATCACAGAAGACCAGCGTACGGCAGTTCAATTTGTGGAGGAGCTCGCCGATGTGTACCGTTACCTCCTGCAGGCCAATGAAAAAACACTGGTTCCTGTACAGGCGGAAATCAATTTTGCGGAGGCTTATTACCATTTACTGAAGCGGCGGTTTGAAAACAGGATCAACCTGACCGTTGCTGTAAACGAAAAGGAAAAAGACGGGCTCCTGCCGCCCTTAACGCTGCAGCTGCTGCTTGAGAATGCGGTAAAACATAATGCCATCCTGGAGGAATCCCCGCTGGAAATAAAAATATACACCGAGCCCGGCTACCTGGTCGTGGAAAACAGCCTGCACGAAAAATCATCGGCTGTCCGCTCCACCGGCATGGGATTAAACAATATTTCCTCGAAATACAAAATACTGCGGCAGCCGGATGTCCTGATTATCCGGACGGCAACGCATTTTATTGTCAAAGTTCCCCTGATTAAACCGACTTAATATGGATGTTCTGATCATAGAAGACGAGGGGCTGCTGGCCCGCCGGCTGCAGGGATTACTCGAAGAGACAGATCCCCGCATACAAATTGCGGGTATCACCCATAGTATAAAAGACACCCTGACCTGGCTGGCCCGGCATGAAGAGCCCGATTTACTATTCATGGATATTGAACTGGCCGACGGGCCTTGCTTTGACATATTTGAGCATGCCGATATCCGGGTGCCTGTTATTTTTACCACGGCCTATGATGAATATACCCTGCAGGCCTTTAAAGTAAACAGTGTTGATTACCTGCTGAAGCCCATCAAAAAAGAAGAATTAAAAAAAGCCTGGGAGAAATTCCTGGCCGTTCACTACCAAAAGGGCAATACCGGCTTCCCCGAACAAATACAACAGCTGTTGAAGTCGGTCCGGCCGGTAATAAAGAACCGGAGCCGGTTTCTTGTAAAAAAAGGGCAAAAGCTGATACCGGTGGAGGTGAAAGACATTGCTTATTTTACGATCCGTAACGGGGTCTCCTTTCTTCATTGCCGGGATAAGCAAAAATTCACGATTGACTATACGCTGGATGAGGTGGAAGAAATGCTCGATACCACGGATTTTTTCCGGGCCAACCGCCAGTTCATTCTCTCGCACAGTATTGTACTATCTGCCCAGCCCTGGTTCAACTCCAAACTAAAAATTGAGATCAGCCTGCCTGCAGATGAAGACATTATTGTAAGCCGGGAGCGGGCCGCTGCTTTTAAGGAATGGCTGGGGGCATAAGTATCTTTATTCCGGTTCTACAATCCGCAGTTTTGCATAGTTCAGCATGATCTTCTTCTCCCCATTTTTTTCAAACTTCACTGTGGCAATGGGATTGTGCGCCGCTCCTTCCATTTTGATCACTTCACCAAACCCGAACTTCTGGTGCTCCACTTTTTGCCCGGCCTGCAGGTTGGACGTATCGCTGGCTGCAAAATCCGCAGAAGGCGTATGTTCCACCACTTTGGGCGCTGTGGTCTTAGGCGCCAGGTAAGAAGGGGTGGCAGAGGATTTCTTTTCCGGTGCCGGACCATAACGTTTCTCGGCTTCTTTTACATCACTGTATTTACTGTCATCGCCCCAGCCCTTCATGCGGTTGAAGGCAGAACCTCCCCCCCATTTATTCTGTAGTTGGTTTTTGGAGCCGCCACCGGCAAAACTCCGGTCCAGGTAATCCTCCGGGATCTCTTCAATAAACCGGCTGGGCTCGTTCTGCACCAATTGCCCAAACCGGTAACGGGTATTGGCATAGGTAATCCAGAGCCGTTGCTTGGCCCGGGTAACCACCACGTAAAACAAGCGCCGCTCCTCTTCCAGCTCTTCCCGGGTATTGATGGCCATGGCATTGGGGAACAGCATTTCTTCCAGTCCCGCAGCAAACACACAGCTAAACTCCAGCCCCTTTGCCGCGTGTATCGTCATCAGTTTCACCGTATCTGCGTCCGGATCCTTTTCATCCGCGTCCGTAAGCAGGGTGATCTGCTGCAGGTAAGAGGCGAGACTTTTATCCACCAGCTCCCCGTCCTCGTTATCCGGGCTCTCGGTCCATTCCTTAACAGAGTTCAGCAATTCCTGGATATTCTCATAGCGCTGCACGCCCTCGGTACTCTTATCGTTGAACAGTTCTTTTACCAGGTTGGTCTGTTTGCCCACATGAAAGGCCACTTCATAGGCATTCTGTTTGGTCAGCATGCTGGCAAAACTTTTTATCATGATCACAAATTCATCCAGGGCGGATAAAGTGCCGGCCCTGAATCCGTATTGTGCCGCATTTTCCAGTACCTGCCACATACTCAGGTTGTTGGTATTGGCAGCCAGTAAAAGCCGGTCGATCGTGGTCTTGCCAATCCCCCTTGCCGGGTAATTGATGATCCGCTTGATCGCTTCCTCGTCACTGGGGTTTACGATCACCCGCAGGTAGGCCACCAGGTCCTTGATCTCCTTGCGCTGGTAAAAACTGATACCGCCGTAAATGGTATAGGGAATCCCCATCCGCCGCAGCGATTCCTCAAAGGCACGGCTCTGGGCATTGGTCCGGTAGAGAATGGCAAAGTCCTTATTGCTGTAATGGTTGCGGAGTTTTTGTTCCTGGATACTGTCGGCCACAAATTTTCCCTCGTCATTATCCGTCATCGTCCGTACCAGTTTGATCTTCTCCCCCTCGGCGTTATCGGTAAACAGCACTTTCTCGATCTGCCCCTTGTTATTCTTAATCACTTCATTGGCCACATGCAGGATACTCTTGGTGCTGCGGTAGTTCTGTTCCAGTTTCACGATCTTCACTTCATCATAGTCTTTCTGAAACTGCAGGATGTTTTCGATCGTGGCGCCGCGGAACGAATAGATGCTCTGGGCATCATCCCCCACCACGCAGACATTTTCGTGCATGGCCCCGAGTAATTTGATGATCTCGTACTGGGCCGGGTTGGTATCCTGGTACTCATCAATCAGGATATATTTGAACTTATGCTGGTATTTGGATAAGCTCTCGGGTACCTGCTTCAGCAACTCATAAAACTTCAGTAAGAGGTCATCAAAATCCATGGCCCCGTTCTTAAAGCAGCGTTTTACATAGGCATCATAGATCTGGCCGATGGCAGGGCGGTTGGCCCGCATATCTTCCTGCTGGAGGCCATAATCATTCCGGTATTCGGCCGGTCCCACCAGGGCGTTCTTGGCGGCGGAGATCCGGTTGTACACCAGGTTGGGTTTGTAATGCTTGTCATCCAGATTCATTTCGTTGATGACGGCCTTCACCACGCTCTTCGCGTCGTCGGTATCATAGATGGTGAAGTGACGGGGATAACCGATCTTTTCCGCTTCAAAACGGAGGATGCGGGCAAATACGGAGTGAAATGTGCCGATATAGAGGTTCCGGGCCTCGCCGTCTCCCAGGATCCTTTCCACCCGTTCCTTCATTTCTTTGGCGGCCTTGTTGGTAAAGGTCAGCGCCAGTATATTGAATGCATCCACACGATGGGCGGCCATCAGGTGGATGATCCTGGTCGTCAGTACCTTGGTTTTCCCGCTGCCCGCCCCGGCCACGATCATGATCGGCCCGTCCTTATGCAACACTGCTTCCCGCTGCCTTTCATTCAGGCCACTTAAATAATCCATCATGGCCGCAAATTACGTGGATTGAATGAGAGGCAGAAAAAGGAGGGCCGCTGTTGATAATTATTTTAGCGTATTGTAAATACCTGCTGCAATACCGTGTCTTTTCCCGCATAAGGGCGGTCATCAACCGGGTCTGTCCCCGTTTCGATTCCATATACCTGGTAGGTTCCCGGGGCAAGCTGGCGGACCACGGCCCTGACTGTTGAACTGCAATGGCATTTGCACCCGGGCCGGTGCCAGTATTCCGTAACCGTGAGGATGTTTTTATTCCGCTGAATACTGAGTTTTACCTCCCGGCAACATAGATGGGTGACATATCTTGTATAAACCATCGAGTCCCCGTCCGCTTTTATACCATCTGAACCCGGCGAAGGCAGGTCCGGGTAATCGGTATCCGCTCCTGATCCAGGGAATTTCCCGGCAGCCCTCAGCGCTTTTTCTGCACAACCCTTCACTTCCCAGCCGGACCGGAGGGATGTGTCTGCCGCAACCGGTGGCTTAATGGTCTGCCCCGCTTGCTGCGGGGACTGCTGGTGATTGCAGGAGAAAATAAATAAGCCGGTAAAGAAACTGGCAAAAACAAATCCTGTTCTCATGGCCCTTATTTAGTCTTTTAAATTGAGGTTACCCGGATTGAAGGTCAGTGCGAAGAAATAACCGAGGCGGTAAACGGTTGAATAGTCATTACTGCCCAATGATGAAAAGCTGACCTTATCCCCCGTTTTCCAGCCGGATAATTTTTTTACCTGTGTGCCCGCCAGGCCCGCTGAAATGCAAACGGGGTCATTTTTTCCCAGATAAGTGCTGAGCCCGATCATGATATTCAGTTTTGAATTATCCCCGCCCACCGGTACCCCGGCGCCAAAGGTTCCGCCCCAGCGGAAGCCCCTGTCACGGGGCGCATAAAAATGGAGATAGGTAACCACCACCGGCTGAAACTGGTCGGCTGTTTCCCGGGCAATCAGGCTATCCGGTGTAACGTAATAATGCCAGCGGTTTTCTGCGTAGGACACAAAACTAAAACCGAATGTGTTCCGGAAACGAAGCGGCTCTTTTTTAAAAATAGGGACCAGCCGTTTGATTGTATCCCGCTGTCCCATGTTCAGGGCATCGGCCGTTACAGAATCGATCAGCGGGATGAAATCAATTTCGGCCATAATGGTCTTCCGGCTGATATCCAGTGTTGTCAGTTGCGTGTAATGGTCATTCTGTATCTGCCGGAATAATTCAGCAATGCGGTTCACCACTGCGTCCGGGCCCTTTGCTGTTACGGTATTCACATTCACCCGTTCCGTGCGGCCCTGCGCTTCTTTTATCAGCGAATCCGCCACCGGCGATTCAATATCCAGGTTACTAAAGGAACTATAGGTTTGAAACAGGGCCGTGAATTTATTCCGGACAGCCGTTACAGCGGATTTCAGGTTATCCGCATTATTATTTAACAGGATCACCGAAGGGTTCTCGCCGGCTCCCGGGAAAACCGTTTCTGTTTTTTCTTTGGCCGCCCGCTTCACCTGCGCGGCCGGCTCCTGCATGCTGTACCGCAGCCCGGCCAGGTCCTTCCAGAGCGCCTGGCAGTTTTGTTCAAACAATACGGCATTCCTCCATTGACTGATGGCTGCCGTGAATTCATTATACCGGCTGGCAAAAGCCAGTTTAGCCGCTTTCTGCTGACTGGTTTCCGCTTCCAGGTCAACCATTTTGTTATCGTTCTCCTGTTTCTTAAAAATATCTGCCGCGTTCATCAGTTGCGGGTCGATAACGGCCAGGCCGTTCACCAGGTTCTGGGCCGGATTGGATCCCAGGCCCGGAATGATAATGGCTTCGGGCGTTTCTTCCCGGTTGATATATGTTACCCGGCGCTGGTAACTGTTCGCCGCATTGATCAGTTGCAGGTTGACCCGGTTTGTTTTGGAAATGGGAAGTACGGATACGGTAACCGTATCGCCGGGCTTCCGGATTTTAAAATAGCTGACATGCTCCCCGGCAATATCGTAACGGATGAGGTGTTGCTGAGCCGGCAAGGTAAAATTGCACAAAACCAGCCCCAGGACCACCCAACAGGCTTTCATAACAGGATTATTTGGTGGAAAAAACAAGTTACCCGCATAAACGGGAAGCCGGAATGACCTGTATCATCGCTATCACTGCTTTTACTCATTGAAAAAAGCTCCCTTGCCCTCCTACCTTACCACCCGCATTAACTTGTATTGTATGATTTTGCTGCATTCCCTGTTCAGTGGGATGGAAGGGTCTGTCCTGTTGATTTCCCTTATCATCATCATTATCTGGTCCATCGCCCTGGTGGCCATCGCCAACGGGGTCTTTAAGGATAACACTACCAAGATTTGCTGGTTTTTTATTGTGCTCGTCCTGAACTTACTGGGCATCCTGCTCTTTGTTTTCTGGGGCCGGAAGGAAATTCAATACGAACCGGGAAAAAAAGAGGAATGATCCCTAACCCCGGTACCAGCTAATCATCGGGATTTTCGTTTAAAACCACGGCTTATGATACAACCTTTTTACAGACTGACCACCCTCGTGGCACAGGTGCTTATTCTTTCTCTGCTCCTTGTCGCCTGTGCTGAAACACAGGAAGTACAGCCAGCCGGTGAAAAACTGCTCGGCTTTGTCTTTGACTACGATAAAAGCGAAGTGGCCATCACCGTGGTTACGAAGGGCTGTACCGGGAAAGCGGATTTCAGCATCCGGGTAAGCGGCAACAGTATCGAAGTACAAAGGAAAAAAGTAGATGCCTGCAAAGCCATGCCGGAGACGGTCGTCTTTACCTATACGATGGGGGAACTTGGAGTTGATCCCAACAAAGCCTATACGGTCCGGAATCCCTTTATAGCCAATCCCAACCTGGCCGCTATTCCATGATCGCGTAAAAGAAAGAAGCAAACAAAGGGAGATGCGGCCCTATTTTCTCCGCTTGCTGGCGAGGTATTTTTCGTGGATAATCGTACCCATAGGCTTATTGTACACTTTACCCTCCACCCAGGAAATAATATCGAGATAAGCAAAGGCCCGGGTCTGGAAGCGGTTTGTCTCCAGGTGCTTGATCTGCTGCAGGAATTTTTCAAACTCCGGTTTCAGCTGCCGGGTGGGTATGCTGATGGAATGACGGAGGAATTTGATCATGGCTTCCTCCACCGCCGTAAGGTTCTTCATCCGGGCCATGAAGCGGAACACGGATTTGGTCAGGGACTCCATCAGCATGTCATTGCCCAGTTCGTAATGGGCCAGCAGGTGCACGAGGCGGGCATAGCACTGAAGGTCATAACGCAGGTTGGTCTTATCGTTGATGATCAGCTGCAGGTAGTCGATACAGGTATTGAAGTCCCCGCTGCCGAAGTAGAGCATGGCGAATTTATAATTCAGCACCAGTACCCGGTGACTGTCGAGGAACAGGTTATATTCTTCAAGATCTTTTTCGATCGAAGGCACCAGGGCCAGTCCTTCTTTAAAAGTGCCCTGCATAAAATGCTGGTTGATCCGGGCCTGGCTCATATAGATAAAGACCTGGATGCGGAAGTTGTCATTCTCCCGGATCCTTTCGCTTTGCGCTACTTTTTCCAGCAGCTTCAGGGTCTTTTCAAACTGCCGGTGGTTACGCAGGTCAAAATGCGCATTCAGGAGGTTGTGGATCCCCTTGATATAGTGGCCGGTTTCCACCCGTATCATCATAGGGAGGTCATGAAACAGGTCCACCCATTTCTGCGTGTACCGGTAATACTGTAAGAAATCCTGCCGGATAAACGCGTACCAGGTATAGCTCTGGTAGAGGTACATCCGTTCGTAGAAACCGGTTTCCTTCCAGGCTCCCGAGGGCAGGTTCTGGGTCATGAACTTGCGGATATCCTTCTCATCGTATTCATCCCGGGAATGGCCGTGCTGTACAAACCAGCTGAATAATTGAAGGGCCAGGTTGGACAAACGCGCCACTTTATCAATATGCGCGTTCACTTCATTGGCCTCGATTGAAAGGGCATCCGCGCGGTGGTGAATATGGCGGGTGATATGCAGGCCCTCGATTCTTTTTTCGAGGGCGATCAGTTGCGGGAGGAAGTTGATTTTCTGGTTACTCCGGGCAATTTCCTTGGCCCGGTCGATGATCCGCAGGCTTTGCATAAACAACCCCTTCTTGTACAGGATATGGGCGTAATCAAACTGTTCATTCAGTTGCAGGTCCAGGCTGTCAGTGCTTTTCAGGAGCCGGAGGCTGGCGAGGATCTGCTTGTACAGGTGGGTTTTCAGGTTGGCCAGCTGGGGTTTGGTCACGTCATCCAGCTTTTTCAGCAGGGCCTTTTCCTCGTAGTCCTTGAGCTTGTCCAGGGCGTCAAAAAGCCGCACAATTTTGAGGTCCTCCTTCCCCGAGCTGCGCTTGATATAGAGCTTAAAATGCCTTTTTTCGGCCTTTTCGAGGGATTTTATAAGCTGAAATAATATGTCGGTTGAGCGGTTGGACATCATAAAGAGTTTTTGCTGAAATCCGCTGCCAGCAAGGCTTTCAGCGCTTCCCTGCCGGCTTAGGCATAATGAAATCAGGCCTTATTTGATTTGAACGGCGGGAAACCGCTGACTACATTTGTGTCAGAAGATTAAATCATACGGCAGCAATCGTCAGAAGGGCAAACGTCAGAGGTCAAAGTTAAAGCCGGTAATCTTCAAAAACGCTGATAACCGGTACAAAATTCAGCAAACAACTCTTACTTCGAAGAATTTTCATATGGCAAGCAATCGTTAGAGGTCAGTCCGTTTCTACGGAAGGGCCTTTTTTGTTTTAAGGCCCGCTAAAGTAATAATTTATTCACAGGAACAAAGGATCCGGGCCGGTTTTTTTAAATTTTCTATCCTCCTCCGCCTTTTATTGAATAATCCCCATTGGCGGCCTTCCCGCTAAATCACCGATTCGTTTACCTTCACAGCAAAATTTCAATATGGCGATCCGCATTTTCATTACCGGCGGCACTTTTGACAAGGAATACAATGAGATAACCGGGCAATTGTATTTCAATGACACCCATATGCATGACCTGCTGGACATGGGTCGCTGCAAAGTGCCGGTGGAGATCCGGACCCTGATGATGATCGACAGCCTGGAAATGACGGATGAGGACCGCGAGCTGATCGTGCACCAGTGCAATAACTGCGAGGAGGACCAGCTCGTGATCACGCACGGGACGGATACCATGGCTGAAACGGCGGTAAAGCTGGCGCAGAAAGTAAAAAATAAAACGGTGGTCCTGACCGGGGCCATGATCCCCATTAAATTCGGCAGTTCCGACGGGCTGTTCAACCTGGGCAGCGCCCTTGCCTTCGCCCAGACCCTGTCTCCCGGTGTGTATGTAGCGATGAACGGCCGCTGTTTTACGGCTGACAATGTGCGCAAGAATAAACAGACAGGGATGTTTGAGGAAATAAAATAATGCGAAAGAGTCGGTCTCAAAAAAAAGGCCTGAGCCTGCGGCTCAGGTCCGTCAAACCTGTCCTCATAAGAAACTCACCTGCAACAATCCAACCGGGTCTCGTCATGATAATCCCGGGCCTGCTGTATAAATAGTGCTCCGGTCTTTCAACGATCCCCTGCTTCAACAGGGTTAATATGAACGTGGCGGATCTTTTGCATAATAAGGCCTTAACTAAACAATTCCTTCGGTTGGATATCCTGCCCCGGAGTTGGCTTCCCCAGCTCAAAAAAGACGAAGGGCTTTATTCAAACATTGCTCAAGCCCTATTTTTGCAAAATGACTCATCTGCCCGAAATCAGCAAATTCTGTCACCACGACCTCCGTTTCATTTTCGCCTAATGAAGTAAATGTCACGACAGTGAGAATATCTTCCGGAAAATCAGCCGGCATACCAACTTCCACCGGTCTTCTTTTGTTGCCCTCCGCATCAGCCATATTCTGGAGGTATTCAATTCTTTTATAAGGCTCGATTTTAGTATAGGTCCACAGGTTATAGGATACCCTGCCACCCATTTCCCCCGGGGCCTTCATGGCTACCAGCGAACTTTTTCCCACTTCAAAATGTATATCCGCAAGCGGGCAGGTAAACTGATCCGGACCCCACCATTGCTTTACATAGGCCGGCTCCGACCAGAGTTTCCAAACGACTTCCGCAGAACAATTGAATACCCGCTTAACAATTAAAGACTTTGCCATGGTCAGACGCTTTTTAGTTTTTGAATGTCGATCTTCTTCATTTTCAGAAAAGCTTCAATCAGCTTTCCTCCCTTTTCAGGATGTGACAAAAGCTCTCCAAGCATTACAGGAATGACCTGCCACGAGATCCCGAATTTATCGGCACACCAGCCGCAGCAATTTTCCCGGCCCCCGTCTGCCGTTAAAGCCGCCCAGTAGTAATCAATCTCCTTTTGATCCTCACAGGGTATTACAAATGAAAAGGCCTCGCTGAAAGCGTGCGGGGGACGCCTGTCATTGAGCGCCATTATATGCCTCCCGTTCAGTTCAAAATTCACCACCAGCTCAGATTCGTTCAGGATCCGGGAATTGGGGAAAATGCTGCAATAATATACAGCAGCAGGCTTTGCCTCCTTTTCAAACCACAGACAGGGATAAATTTGTTTTGCCATACTATATTTGTTTTTTAAGTTTTGAAAGCTTATACCCCAGGAATGTCGTTACCGGCGTCAGTATAATCAGCGACAGCGGGTACCAATGAGGCGGAATATGCCACTGTATCACAGCCCCGGCAATTCCAACGATTAAACCTATCGTACCCAGTATCAGCACATGCCGGAGTGGCGTGTCAGGGGCTAACCGGGCGGTGACAAAAGTGCCGGCTATGCCATATAATGCCCGGTAAAACACTATGCCAAGTATAACCCAGTCAGGGTTTTCCCGGAATGGTTCTTCGATTATGATGCCGGTCTTCTCCAGCAGGGTGTCCGTTAATACGGAAAGTACGGCCCCGGTCAGAAGGCCGGCGGTAATCGCTGCTGCCGATCTCATTAATTTCTTCATATAGCGCCGTTTTTCCCTTTGATTATTTTTTCCATCCGGTCAAAACGCCCTTCCCATAATTCCCGGAACTGTTCCGCCCAGTCAAAAACCTCTTTCATCCTTTTCGGGTTAAAAGAATAGTGCACTTCTCTTCCTTTCTGTTTTGAGGTAACCAACTTGCACTCGGTGAGAATTTGCAAATGTTTGGAAATAGTTTGTCTCGTACTGTCAAAATTTTCAGCAATGGCATTGGGCGTGCAACTCCCAAGGGCCAGCAGTCCTAATATGGCCCTGCGGGTCGGGTCAGCAATTGCCTGGAAAACATCCCTGCGTAAATTCATAAAATGCAGCTATTTGACTGCAAAATACGCGCAATCATTTAACTGCGCAAATTTTTTTTGCTTCCGGACTTTTCTTGCAGGATTCTATTTTCCATTCCCGGAATATGCCAAAACGGGCTTCCGGCCGGTTATCACCAACGGGGTTTTCGGGGTGACCAATAACAGCATTTGCTTCACTAATGCCGTATGTAACCGGCAGGGCAGGCTTTTTCTGCTTCAGCAGGCCTTTCATAGAATAATGGTGTACCCGATAAAGTGCTGTGCTATTTTTATTTCCGGCTCATTAAAAAAACAGGAACAGGAATAAGATTTCTCCCGCTTACTCCTGTACGATCCGGTTGCTGAAACCAGGGATCCTAACAAAGGCAATTGCAGGAATATCATCCCCGACTGCCCATTTTCTTTGTTATCCTGGTTTACTCCCCGTAAAGGAATTGCTGCTATAGCAGCTAAATAATAAAAAGCGTATGAAACGAATTCACAGCATTGATATTACCCGGGGTATCGTAATGATAATAATGGCACTCGACCATGTAAGGGATCTGATACATACCACATCCATCACCCAGTCACCCACTGACCTGGCAACAACCAGCCCGTTCTTGTTTTTTACCAGGTGGGTCACCTATTTGTGCGCCCCGGTTTTCGTCTTTCTTTCCGGCACATCCGCCTTTCTTTCCTTTACCCGCAGCAACAATTTTGCCGCCAGCAGGCGGTTCTTATGGACAAGGGGTGTTTGGCTGATCGCGCTGGACTTAACGGTTATAAATTTTGCACTCTGGTTTGACATTCATTTTAATGTTTTTCTTTTCAACGTAGTCTCGGCCATTGGCTTCGGGTATATTATCCTGGGCCTTGTTTTAAAATTATCCGGCAAAACCATCGCCATTGTCGGGCTGCTGATTGTATTTCTGCATAACCTTGCCCCCCTTATTCCCCTGGCCGAAACGTCCACTTTTAAAAAGCTGTTAATGCCCTTCTTTGGGCCCGGGGCCATTCCGCTGGGAGGCGGCAAAACATTCGTGATAGGTTATCCGCCCGTCCCCTGGCTCGCTGTTATGCTGCTGGGTTTTGCAAGCGGAAAACTATTTGAGCGGGAGATCAGTGACCGGAAGAAAATATTCTATAAAACCGGTCTGGGAGCTATCCTGTTATCCGTCCTTATTCGATTCGTAAATATCTATGGCGACGCCGCTCCCTGGAGTACGCAAAAAAACAGCCTCTACACGTTTCTTTCTTTTTTGGATATCACCAAATACCCCCCTTCCCTCGTTTATTGTCTCCTGTTCCTCGGAATAATGTTTTTGATTCTTTCAGCGGCAGAGGGACTGCAAAATAAATTTACCAAAATTGCAGTTGTATATGGGAAAGTACCCCTCTTCTATTTCCTGCTTCATTTCTTTATTATACACATACTGATGTTCCTGATCCTGTTCTGGCAGGGATACCGGGTTTCTGATTTCGTGTTTGGCTTCAATTTTGGCCGGCCAAAAGGAATGAGCGGGCTTTCCCTGCCGGGTGTTTACCTGACCTGGGCCGGGGTGGTGGCCCTGCTTTACCCGCTCTGCTTATGGTATGGAAAATATAAACAAACTCACCCTGAAAAAAAATGGCTGAGGTATTTATAAGCGGGTCACAGCCTTAATCTTTAACAAATACAGATCGTTCAGCATGAAAAAAAATAATACCCTTGTATTCTTAGTTATGCTGCTCCTGTCCTGCAGCGAAAAGAAAAATACTGAAACAGCCCGGCCGGTCCTGGCCACCGGGTTTCCAAAACCGGCGATTTTTGAGGAAGGCATCATTTCAACCGGCGACTATGAGGCGCACCCGGCATTCTCGCCGTCAGGGGATACCCTGTACTTTATCAAATGTACAGCAGACCTGGGCATGAGCACTATCTGCGTGTCGTATAAAAGAAACGGGAAATGGACGAACCCTGAAGTAGCCTCCTTTTCGGGAAAGTTTCTGGATGTTGACCCCTTTGTAACCAAAGACGGCAATACCCTTTACTTTTCATCGAACCGGCCGGTGAGTGAGGGCGGTTCAATAAAACCCGACTGGGATATCTGGAAGGTTGAACTAGTAAACAATTCATGGGGTAAGCCGGTTCATCTTGATTCTGCTGTTAACAGTAACGAAGATGAATACTACCCAACTATTTCTGATAATGGCACCCTGTATTTTGGTTCAGCAAGGATTAACGGGAAAGGCGGGTCAGATATCTATTTTGCAAAATCCGTAAACGGAAATTATAGTACTGTTGAAAATGCCGGCGATTCTGTCAACACCAGCAATAACGAATACGAGCCCTTTATTGCCAGGGATGAAAGCTATTTGATTTTTATGGCAACCAACCCGGGCGGCCTCGTTCATGCGGATTTATACCTCAGCTATAACAGAAAGGGCAAATGGTCAAAACCGGTAAAGCTGCCCGCGCCGGTTAACTCGGAGGCAACTGAATGGTCACCCAAAGTGACCCGGGATGACAACTATTTCTTCTTCGGGAGCACCCGTAATAAAAATGCCGGCCAGGTTCCCGGGACCGAAAGCATCGAAAAACTGGAAAAAAGAGTAAACAGCGCGGGTAATGGATTAAGTGATATTTATATAGTGGATTTATCCGCGCTGCAGATAAGAAGATAGTTCCGGGTTCTTTGATTCCTGACAAATCCGCAATGAGCTGTGCCTGGCGGGACCACCTTCGCTGTCGGTATGGCCGGGGGCGGGAGCGATAGCACAATGGCCTGGTCCGGGTCATACCGGCCTGTCCACTATTAAAAAAATTATAGTACGGTAAACTTATTACACGATGATCAACAATATAGCCCCCTCTTTTGCAAACGGGAAAATTTGCTATATAGAAATTCCTGCTTTGGACATTCAGCAATCTTCAAGGTTTTATCAAAATGTATTCGGCTGGAATATCCGGGAAGATGCTGCCGGCAACACGTCCTTTGATGACAGCGTCAGGCAGGTAAGCGGGATGTGGGTCCTTGACAGAGAGCCCGCAACAAAACCAGGGCTGCTGATTTCTATCATGGTGTTCAGCCTGTCGGACACGCTGAAGCTGATTGCAGAAAATAATGGAAAAATTATTCAGGTTCCTGGTAAGGACTCGCCGGAACAGGTTGCCCGGTTTTCCGATCCGGCCGGAAACCTGTTTTGCCTGTACCAGGATCAACAGGCAATTAACAGTCAGCGCTAATAACAAAATGGATAAAGCAATCCTGCTGGTATGATCATCTCAATTTTCCCCGCGTAACGGAGGATGCTTCGCCGGCTGGCAATTAGATACCAATTGCGGTTTTACCGCCTGCAGTTCAGGGTGCCGGCAGAACAATATTGTAAAAAAAATCAAATGAAAAAGAGCTATAAAAGCATTTGCGTATCCCTGTTAGTTTTACTCTCCTTTTTCTGCAAAACCGGAGTAGCGCAGACTGAAAGCCGGGATACGGCGAAGCCCGACTATACTACAATATATAAATACTGCCTGGACGGGGATGCCGGATCAGCATTAAGACTGCTTGCTGAAGAGAGCCGGAATTTAAGCCAGCAAGATTCCGCCTTTAAGGCCAGGTTTGAAAGCCGCTTTAAAGAGGCAACAGATAACAGTGGCTACCTGGCCAGTAAAAAATCCCCCATAAATGGCCTGCTGGGTATTTTTCATGCGTACTGGAGAATGTCGCTCCTGGACTACCCCGGTAACTATGATTCTGTTTTACTGAATAATTTATTGGGCTTCCTGCAAACAAACTATTCTCCCGGCCGGCAACTGGTTTTCAACAATGATTCCCTTGACCGATACCTGGGCCAATATATCCAATCGCTTGGTTTGCATACAACCGGCTTGGGCAAAACAGGCAGGCTCTATGATCTGCTGGTCTGGGGGTCAGAAAGAGATACAACTTACTCTTTTACATTAAACAGGGAAAAAACAAGTTCCCGGGTTATCCTGATGGACCAATTCGTCACGCTGGGCTGGGAAGAGTATGCGACAATGGATAAGTACTACCCCGGTGGCTGGGCTACCGATACTGCACTTTATTGTGTAAAAAAGGGGTATGATTTAAACAGCGAAGCTTTCCTTATAAGTTATCTCGCCCACGAAAGCAGGCATTTTGCTGATTATAAATTATTCCCGAAACTGTCAGGTGCGGACCTGGAATACCGGGCCAAGCTTACAGAATTAAGTATGGCAAAAGAAACGCTTTTCAAAATCCTTTCCATGTTCATCAACAATGCCAATTCCAAAAGCAATAATAGCCATTCAATCGCCAATTTTTGCGTAGTCAGAGACTTATCAGGACAGCTGTTTAAGGCAGACTTTGAGGCAGATTTAGCGAAATGGAAAAAAATTCGCATAAGAAAAGTAAATAAGGCGGCTCATAAATTATTACGATCCAATACAAAGCAGCTGCTCCTTATGGGTGCAACTGTTGAAAAATATATAAAAGTGTAAGTCTGAAGACCCATATTCCGGCAATGCCTGACAGGTGCATACCGGGATATGAGTGGTGAGTGATGAGCTGCGAGCTACGAGACCCGTTCAATAGTTAACCTCAAAGTGTCCGTAACTGCTGATAGCAGCATTTTATTCAAACGATAACCAAGATTTACTATTGAGGATACCCTGGTAGTACAGCTTTGGGTACAAGCTAAAAAGGGCCGGCGTGATGCCGGCCCTTACGATTTGGACCCCGGAATTTTATTTATCCTATTTTTTCAGAATAAGACTTCTGTTGATGGTGAATCCGAGTGACATATTGCGCAGTTTCAGCTTGGTGCTGTTCCGGGCCAGCTGGTCAATATTGGATGAGTTCGAGGTATTGCCAATATAGAACTGGAACAGGTGACCGCCGGTATTAAATTCCATACCCAGTGACAGGAGGTCGGGTTTATAGCTGATGATATTCCCACCCTTGTCGATCAGGTTCTCAAACATATTGAACTGCCGGGCATATTCAAAGGTGATATTCTTATTGGAAGTCAGTTTGTACTTACCACCCAATCCCAGTGACCATACAAAATTGCTGTTGTTGATCCCGTAAGGAACCACATTGAAGTAAACCAGTGTGGGCATTAACTGGAGAGAGAGCTTATCTGACATTTTGCGGCCGATCTGCAACTGGTGCATAAAGGAATACTTGTTCCAGCCTAACTGAACGTATGCATCTTTTGCCGCGTTCACATTGAACAGGGAATACCAGCCCAGTGTTACCGGGATGTTTCGCGCGCCTGTCTGCTGGCGCAGGATTCTGAACTTGGCAAAGCCTTCGTACCGGTTCCTTCCTGCAGCGGCCAGGCCCAGGTTCATCCATTTGACGGGAGAATAATCTAAAGAAATATATGTATACGCTAAGCCGGAGTTCAATCCCAGTAATCCTGCCAGGTTGTCCTGGGTAGATCCGCCCTCGGGCCACAGGGGGCTGAAGTGGTGGGAGATCATGATCTGTAAACTTCCGGGGCTGCCCAATTCCACGCTTTGCATATTGATGATACGGGTGGAGTTGAAGGTGGCTCTCGTAAATTTCTGTTTCGGGGCTGCCGGGGTTTCGGGCGCCGGGGTTTCCTGCGCCATGGATACCGCCCAAATGCCCAGTCCAAAAAATATAAGTGTTGCTAATTTTTTCATGTGTTTAATTTTTTAATGCTGCGAGATTATTGGGGCTGTCCCTGCCTGATCCATTCTTTGAATTTATTGATCGTGCAGGTTGTAAGGCTCAGGGTGCCGCCCGGGTGTCCCTGCGCCCCGTTGCTGTTCATCATCGTGCTGATGGTGGCTTTTTCCGCAACCATTTTATTATAGTCGAGTACAACGGCAATACCGCCATGGCAGGTTGACCCTTTGCAGGTAACATTATAAATGGGGAGGATATCCGTGGTGTACCGGAGATTACCGCTGATGGTGCAGCCGGACCCGTCATCATAGGGATCTCCCTGTGCCAGCCACCTTTTAATGATATTCTTTTCGTTTGGTGCGAAATCAATAGCGCCGCCACCGGGGTGCGTACCCCCGTTTACCCAGGTATTAAACAAACCGACCCGTCCCAGGATCGCATCATAGAAAATGGTATCGAGGTGGGAGAACTGGATTGCCCTTGTGGTACCGTTATTGTGACATCCGCAGGGGCCGGCCGTTACAATGGGGACCACTTCAGCCCGGAAAGAAACCCGGGGCAGGGCCGTGATATCTTCTTTATTTCTGTAACAGGATGACAACGCATAGATCAGCATGGAGGTTATCATAGCTGTTAATACTATTTTCTTTTTCATATTCTTGCTATTTTGGATGAGGTGTTGTATTAATGCCTGATGATTGTCCCGGTTTTCCTGTATTTGAAAATACCCGCGTTGTTCTGCCCGTATTTCCATACATCCGGAATATTGGGATCTGCGAAATACCAGGCTTTGATCAGGGCGACTTCATTGGGTTTGAGCCCCCCATCGCCATAGGCCATATCCCCCTGGTGGCTGGTGGCGAATACCCCGGTGAAAGGGTTTGCCAGCAGCAGGGTAGAATCCACACGGCTGACTACCGAACTGGTGGCGTTCAGATGATTGCCTTTTACATAGTATTGTTTCAGCGTCACCGGGTCTGTGTATTGTACGGAGGAATTACTTCTTACACTTTTCGGGTACATTATATCCATCAGCACATCATCATAGGTCTGAAGCGGGCCCCGGGTACTCAGGGCAGAGACCGGGGTGGCGAAGGTCTTATACGGCCTGAAGCTGGCATTGGCCAATGTATCGGAATAAAATCTTTTCACACTGTCCTTATATGCATTCCATACCTGGTTCCTCAGGGTTTGGTTGGATAGCTGGCAGTAAACGGTCACAGCACCCGTGGCCGGGTTGATATAAGTATATTGTGTAGTGTCCGCCGTGGTTAGCGCCCCCAGCAGCCCTTTCCTCGCCCACCCGCCGGTGGCCGTGGCCTGGTTGTGGCAGTTGGCAGAACCACAACCATTATTGATCAGGTGGATGGCAGCCGGCCTGAAATCAGCCAGGTCGGGCCTTTCTTTCGCCCCGTTTTTTATCCAGTTATAAATAAGACCCTTGTCAGCAGTGTTCAGTTCATGGTTGGAAGCAACCGGTGGCATGGCTTTGTCAAAATCATTGGTGGTAATGTATTCCCATAACCTGCTGCTCCCGGGGTTGCCGGCCGTTACATACTTCATGACCTGGGCGTAGCTGTCAAACTTGGGAGAAATCGGTCCCCCATGGCAGTTAGACGTGCCACAGTATTCATGAATCACTGTTTTAACGCCCCTGAATTTGACGAAATCGTTCACATCCGGGGTACCATCTGAAGGGACCACGGTGTTACTTTCATAAAACGAGGCATAGATCGTGGAGTCGGCGCTTCCGGTATAGGACCGGTCCAGGTTTTTTACCAGGTCGCCGGTCTTCCGGCATTGGAAAACGGAGGCGGAAAGGAATACCCCAAAAAGGATGAGGGCCGCCGTTTGAGCGATTGAACTCTTTTTCATGGAATGAAGTTTAATGTTTTGAAAATGAATGCCCGGAAAAGTTATATTCTTATCAAAAGCAAATTAAAAACAACTCAGTTATGTGCCGAATTACAATTTCATGACAATTATATAAAATTAAAAAGCTTTTGTCACATTACATACTTCTTTGGATTAACAATTTCAGGTGTTGTGACTATTCTCAAGAGAAAGCTTGATATCCGTCATAATACTGTCATGGCCGTTCAAATAGCTTGCATCCTCAATCGCTTCTGCTTTCATGCAAATTTTCTTCAATTTAAAAACCGCTTTTATGAAACACTTTAGAACAAAGTATGCCTGGGTGATCGCTACCTTTTTGCTTGCTATTGGATATTTCGTCAGTTGTACAAAAGACGACCAGGTATTAGATACTCCCGTTGTCTTAAACGGAACCGAACTTTTTTCTGCAAAAATCACGGCTGCCCCGACTATTGACGGTACAGTTGATGCGATGTGGGAAAATGCTGCCAAACTAACTGTTACCACGGCTATGCCTGACCCGGGTAATGGGTTATGGGCCGGGTACCAGGGTATGACCTATCCCGTTACACTCCGCTCCATGTACGACAATGAATACATTTATTTCCTGGCTGAAATTCCGGATGCGGATAAAAGTCATAATGTATCCCCCTGGTATTTTGATCCCGTTACCAAACTCTGGAACAAGGAGCCTGGTTCAAGAAGCCTGGATGCAAATGGCAACCTGCTGAGAGAAGGATTTGGTAAGGACCAGCTGGCTTTTCTCTGGAATATTGATAAATCCACTCCTAAGTTTATCTCCCAGACCTGCTACGCCAGTTGCCATATTTTCACCCCTTATATGGATTATTCAACCACCCCTGCCGTGTATAAGGCCAACAACAGCGGCAACCACTACACGAACGCGCAAAGCGAAAAAATTGACATGTGGTGGGCCCATCCGCAACGGGGTATGGTGTATGGATATATGGATGACAACTACCAGGACTGGGCCGGTGGTCCCGCAGTTACCAGCCTGGTGGGCGGGAATGGCAATGGCCGTCACTTTGATGATTTAATTCCCAATGGTACCAATTCGAGCACCTGGCCTTATCGCCCGAATTATACTTCAGATGCCACCCAGGGAAGTGCCAATAACACACAGAATCTGAAATTAGACGGGACCGGCGCTACCGTGGCTGTTCCGCTCTGGCTCATCCCGAACTCTACGACTGGTTATTTGAAAGTAGAAGATACCTTAGCCGGTGGTTCCGCTGTAAAGATCACAGGAGTCAGTTCTACTGGTGTATTATCCTACAGCGGCGGTTCTATTGATCCTAATACCGGTACCGATTACCAGCGCCTTGGAAATACGCCTACCAGCGGTATTGGCGCCAAATGTATTCCGAGCGTTATTCTTTCTGCAGTTAAAAACGGCCGTGCCGATATTACCCTGTCTGCTGTATATACAGGTACCGGCTGGGTTTATGAATTCAAACGCAAACTGAATACAGGTGATGTACTGAAACAGGATGTTAACTTTTCCAGCCTCGAAGACCAGCCCTTTGGTGTGGCGGTATTTGATAAATCAAACTACCAGCATGCCATCAAACCCAACCTGGTGCTGAAATTTAAAAAATAGTGGTGCATCGTTTCTAAAACCCTAAAACAAGAATCATGTTACGCAAAAAAATAGTACTTGGGTTTTTGACCGGCCTTGCCACGCTTGTACTCATTGGTTGTTATAAAGACAGGACTGTCCTTTCTGATACCGGTGAAGAGATCACCAGGCCGGTAAGCTTTGCAGGAGATATCGTTCCTATTTTAAACAGCAGCTGCAATGTGAGCGGTTGCCATGCTTCCGGTGGCATTAAACCGGATCTCTCCGCTGCCAATGCTTACCTCTCGCTGACCAATGGTGGTTATATCAGTACCAGTAATGCACAAACCAGTCCCCTGTACCTCTGGATGACCGGCAAAAAAGGTACCCCAATGCCTACCAGCGGGGTTAAAAAGGATTACAATGCGCTTGTACTGGCCTGGATCAAACAAGGCGCCCAAAACAATTAAATAAATGTATTATGAAAAATTATAAAAACTTACTCCTGCTTTTGTCCGCCTGTTTACTGACCGGCAGTTTGCTGGCCCAGGATGCTCCTGCGGCTGAAGCCCCGGCTAAAGCGAAGGCCAAGCCGGTTAAAAATACCTTTGGAAGTGTGCTGCTGATGGATAACCAGACCGTCATGGTACCCATCAAAGGCACGCTGGAATTTGACATTCAGCACCGTTTCGGAACCGTTGATAAAGGACGCAAAGATGTGTGGGGACTGTTTGCCCCCTCCAATATCCGGCTGGGGATCAGCTATTCCCCCGTCAAAAAACTCTTTGTCGGGGCCGGCCTCACCAAGGACAGAATGCAAATTGACCTGAATGCCAAGTATTCCCTTTTGCAGCAAACCACGGACAATAAGGTTCCTGTCAGCCTGAGCTATTTCGCCAATATGGTCATTGATGCAAGGGATAAAAGCAATTTCCGTTATGCGGTTCACCGTTTTTCCTATTTTAACCAGCTGATCATTGCCCGCAAGATCACCGATCAGTTTTCCGCCCAGGTGGCGCCCAGCTTTTCCTGGTTCAATAATATCGAAGGATATGTGGACAAGGACGGCCAGATCCAGAATAAGATGAAGAACGGTCACCTGGCCATCTCTTTCCTTGGCAGGTACAAAGTGACGGAAAAATCAGCCATCCTGCTCGGGTATGACCAGCCCCTGACCCAGCATACCACCAATAACCCGCATCCCAATATTTGTTTTGGCTTTGAAACCACAACCAGTTCACACGCTTTCCAGGTCTTTGCCGGCAATTATTATGGCATTGTACCCCAAAGCAACAATGTGTTCAACCAAAATGACTACAGGGACGGACAGTTTGTGATCGGGTTTAACATCACAAGACTCTGGAATTTTTAAAATCCAATCCGCATAGATCTGTTTAATTAGCTTAATCAGAAGCCAGCCTCAAAAAGGCTGGTTTTTTTATTGATACTCACTCCTTAATATATGCATCGGGTCCGTTTCCCATATCCCTTGCCCCGAAAGTACTGATACCCAACCCTGTCTGCCCCCGCCCTTTTTTATCCCCCATTTTTTTAAACCCTGTTGCAGAAACATGATTACAATCTGCCCAAACAGTGACAATTATCACTTTACTTTTTGAGAACGGTCATTACCGTGTCAGTTTTCCCCGTCTACTTTTACGTGCGTTTTAAAAATTAAACAACCTAAAATAGTTTTATGAAACAAGTTAACAATAGATTCCTGGTAGCACTGCTGGTCCTGACCAGTTTTGGAGGTTATATCCTCAGTTGTTCTCATGACAATGAGATTCCTCCTCCCCCCGCTTCCACTGCTCCTGTTATTACCCATGGCACCAATATTCACCTGCCGGGGAACCTGACAGCCGGTAATGCCAATGAATGGAAAATGGACAAAGTACACTCCAGCTGCCTTTGGAGCACTGCCTATGTAGGAGCCGCCGGGCTGCTGACAGGCCGGTTTGATATTTTTGGCGCCCATGATATTACACCCGCCAAGTTCGGTAACTATCCCTATACCGATCTGAACCGTCCTTCCCAGCCCTTCCCGGACAGTTCCTGGGCCTTTTATGAAAATGAACCCGCTAAATCTTATATCAACGGGTATGTACTGATTAATACCAGTAATACCGGTGAACCCGGAAGAGACGGCACGTTCACTTATGTAGGCTGTAACCTGGCTGCGATGGGTACCACCCAAAAAGTGCCCAATCAGCACAATGTTAATGTTACCAATGTAGCCCAGATCAAGAGCAGCAAAATAGAATTTGACAAAACCAGCGCAGACTACATTGTTACCCTGAAACTGACCTGGCAAGGAAAATTAGCGGCTCCCCTTACAAAAGAAATTGTTGGCCGCCTGAAATATATTCCCAAGGCAAGGATCAACGCTGCTTCTCCGTATGATGTATTTGGTCTCCAGTTGAAGTTCCAGCTTAATTGCCGCGATTTTGGTATCACCAGTACAAGCATTGCTGATAAAATTGATGTAGAGTGCAATATGAACTTCAACAATAAATAATCCCCTAAACTGAATACAATGAAAAAATCATTGCTATATATCTTCCTGCTGCTGATGGGAGCCGGCCTTACCGGATGTTACAAGGATGTAATCTATCCCGCGGCTGCTATAGACCCGGACGGTCCCCCGCAGGCGGTGAGTTTTAAAACCGACCTGGCCCCGCTTTTTAATTCCAATTGTGCCCTCGCAGGTTGTCATGCTTCCGGTGCGCACAAGCCTTATATGGTAACAGATATTTCCTATAACCAGATTGTAGGTGGCGGGTTTGTAAACCTCGTGGTACCGAAGGAAAGTATCTTTTATAAAGAGATCAATGGTGGAATGAGGGAGTATATTTCTTCCGCTGTTGAAAGGCAAAAAGTGTACGACTGGATCAGAACAGGAGCATTAAACAATTAAGCGATCAAAAAATAATAACATGAAATCTATTATAAATAAAATAATCGCCCTGACTGCCGGCCTGGCTGTTTGCCTGCTGGCGGTTCATGGTCCTGTTTTGGCACAGGATGAAAAACCGGAGGCCGAAAAAGAAGCCCCAAAAGAGGCGAAGGCAAAGCCTGTAAAAAACACCTTCCAGAGCGTATGGATCATTGATAACCAAACCGTACTGGTTCCTGTAAAAGGAACACTTGAGATGGATATCATGCACCGCTTTGGCACCTGGAACAAAGGATACGAAGATTTTTGGGGATTCTTTGCTCCTTCCAATATCCGGCTGGGGCTCAGTTATGTCCCGGTCAAGAAACTGAACCTTGGATTTGGCGTCACCAAAGAGAAAATGCTCTGGGATGTGAATGCCAAATATTCCATCATCACGCAAACAAAAGGGCTTTACCCGGTAAGCGTCTCCTTTTACAGCAACCTGGCCTATGTAGGCACCAAGAACAAATACACCATTGCAAAAGTGGATAGCTCCGGGGCAGAATACCTGGATGAAAAACATAAAACAGACCGGCTCCTGTATTTCCACCAGGTGATCATCGCCCGCAAGCTGACGGATAAACTGTCTGTCCAGGTAGCTCCCAGCTGGACCCACCAGAACGCAGTGGGCGGCTATTATACCAAGAATGACAGTACCGGTAAAGAGGTTTTCAAATCCATGAAACATGATCACCTCGCTGTAGCCATTTCCGCCCGGTATAAACTCACGCCGGTTACATCGGTGATGCTCAATTATGACCAGCCGCTTACCAAACACCCGACCAGCAACCCGAATCCGAACCTTTCAGCAGGAGTGGAATTCAATACCAGCAGTCACAGCTTCCAGTTGTTCTTCGGCAATTATTTCAGCCTGAGCCCGCAGCGCAATAACCTGTTCAACCATAACAACCCGTTTACTTATACCGATAATGCGACAAAAAAGGAAGTGAAAGGCGGTCGTTTCCTGATAGGATTTAATATTACCAGGTTGTGGAACTATTAAAAACGCATGAAAGCCCGTCCTAACTACCAGGAACCGGGAACCGCAGCAGAACCCTGTATTGAATTTCACTACAGGGTTCTTATTTTTAGCGCATACAAGGTTCCGGAACTTTTAAGAAAAAAATTCAACTGTAATGAAGAAACCGATCTTCCCCTGTTTCATCATAAAACTGCCCGTTCTCCTGTTCGTCTTACTTCTTTTTACCGGGTGTAAAAACCCTGGGGAGAAGAAAACAGCCCGGCAAGACAACTCATTGGCAGTGCCAGCCGAACGGGGCCCGGCCACCGATACCCTGGTAATTGACCAGCTCGCCGCGGTATTTTTTACCCCCGGACCCCTGCATCGCCAGCAGTTAAAAGCGCAGTTTACTGCAGCACAATACGATGGTATTGACCACGAATGCTTTTACCAGATGAAAAATGCCCGGACCTCCCTCAAAGAACACTGGCCGCAGATCCGGATCTATGAAGTGACGGATACCCTCTATCTCCGGTTCATCAGGGAGGATGGCCGACCGGCTGGCATAGATCTTAACAAAAAAAGGGATATGTGCGGGTTGTACATTTTCAACAGGAAAAATGACCCGGTGATAGCGGATATGATGAGTATCGGCACTTCACTGGAGAACTATTTTACCCGCTAAGCCTTCCGGGCAGCTAAATTCCTGCTGGTTGTTGCAACCCGCAAACTCAGTGATCCGCTTAATATATCTCAAGTGCAGTGCTGACCCAACTCATCCTCTCTCCGGGAGGTAAACGTTTACTTTATAGTATAAACAATCAACAAAAGCCAGCAAATCCCCCAATCATGAAGTTAACAATACCGGTAAACTGGGAAGATGATTATTTTGAAAAGATCGACTTTTCTCAAACGGAAGAACTTTATGGCAAACTGAATGTTGGCCTGATTGGCGGTGGCAGGCCGGCCCTCACACTGCCGGAAGTTAAAAAAGAAAAGGTAAAGGAGTTTGTGGATGAGGCACACCGGCGCGGCCTGAAGTTCAACTACCTCATGAACGGCACCTGTTTCGATAATCTTGAAATCACCAAAACCGGCTACAAGGATATCCGTAAAACGCTGGACTGGTTGTCCGAGATGAAGGTGGACGGGATCTCCGTATCCCTGCCCATGGTAATGGAGATCATCAAAAAAAATTATCCTCATTTCTCTATCTCCGTTTCGGTACAGGTCCGGATTGACAGTTTCGAAAAAGCCCGCTACTGGGAGAGCCTGGGGGCAGACAAGCTGAATATCTCTTATGTTGATATCAATAAGAACTTCGATGAGATCCGGAAGATCAAGGAAAAAACATCCTGCAAGATCCAGACCATCGCCAACCTGATGTGCATGAATAAATGCCCGATGGTAACCCTGCATGCCAATTACAATGCCCATGCCTCACAGAAAAACCATGTTTCCGGCAATTTCAGTTTTGACTATTACCTTTTTTCCTGCGCCGAACGGCTTTTATCCAATCCGGTTGAAATCCTGCGATCTGCCTTTATCCGCCCGGAGGACCTGCATTACTACGAAGAAGCGGGGGTCGACAATATCAAACTGGTGGAACGGATCATGACCACCGATGCCCTGGCCCGGATCGTTTCCGCCTACACAAAGCGCTCCTATGACGGGAATATGATGGACCTGATACACGGCCTTTCCAAATACCTGATCTATAATAAAGACCAGTACTACTGGAAAGGGATCAAGTATGTCTTACAACCCTCCAAAATAAATCTATTCAAAGCCTATAAACTGGTAAACAAACTGGATGCCATCCGGAAAGAAAAAGCGTTCAACGAGAGTTTCGACCTGTATATTGACAACAAAAAGTTAGACGGTTTCATGGAGTTTTTTCACAAGGGACATTGCAACCGGGATTGCAACCAGTGTAACTATTGTGACAAATTCGCTGAAAAAGCGATCCGCTACCTGGTTCCCCTGGAACAACATGAACACACGATGACCTCTCTCCGGGAAGCCAGGAACATGATGATAAAAGGAGAGCTTTTCTGAATTATTTCCTATATTCAGTTACCCGAAATTCACCTCAAAAATGTACGAAAAAAGAAGCTGGGCCGGCTTTTACCTCATTGTATTGCTTACCGGGTTAAGCTTTCTTCCGCTCCGGTCCCTGAAATTTGATTTTAACAGCGAATCCTTCTTCCCTGACGGGGACCCGGACCTGGTTTTCTTCCAGGAATTCCGGGAGCAGTTCAGTTCCCAGGTTGATGATGAGTTCATCTTCATCGGCCTGAAAAACAACAAAGGGATCTTTGACCAGGGCTTCCTGGCAAAAGCCGACAGCCTGTCCCGGTTCATATCCCGGCAGGATCATATCCTCAAACTGTATTCGCTGACAACCACCAACCTGATCTATTTTAACGGGAAAGACGTCAATGCCCGACCCCTTATTCATACCAGTGATCCTTCCCAATACAAAGCCGACTCTGCTTATTTGTTCGCGTCGCCGGAATACCGGGACCTGCTGGTTTCGAAAGACGGCCGGTCCATTGCGATTGCAGCTTTTAACCAGCAACACCTCGATAACAGGCAAAAAGACCGGCTGCTCGGGAGTATCCGGCAGAAAACCGAAGAACTGGGTTTTGATGAAACCCATATCACGGCCAAGATCCGGGTGGAACGGGTATATATAAGCGAAATTGAAAAGAACCTGCAAAAATACCTCGTCATTTCCCTTACCCTGATCGCGCTGGTCCTCTATATCCTGTTCCGGTCCCTGAAAGCCATCCTGATCCCCCTGATGATCATCGGGGTTTCCATTGCCTGGACCCTTTCCCTGATCTCGCTGACCGGTCATTCGCTCGATATTATTTCAAGTCTCCTGCCCCCGATACTGGCCGCTATCTGCATGTCGGATGTTATTCATATCAGTACCCATTATATTGAAAAACTGCGGCAGGGCCTGCCCAAGCAGGAAGCCCTGCACAAGACCTACCAGGAGATTGGTATGGCCACTTTTTTTACCTGTTGCACCATTGCCGCCGGCTTTCTTACCCTGGGCATCACCGATATCATCCCGATCCGGAACTTCGGGTTCTTCGCAGCAGCGGGCATCCTGCTTTCCTTCGGGCTGACCCTGGTGGCCCTGTATGCTTATTACACACTTACCCCGGCGCCGGCCGTGGTTACAGCTGCAGGCGCCGACCGCCGCTGGAACAAATGGCTGGCCTGGTGTTTCCGGTTCCTGCTCGGCAATAAGCTGCTTTTATTTTTACTGATGGCGGTCCTGGCCGGGCTGGCCGGTTTTTACAGCAGCAAAGTGGAAGTAAACTCCAGCCTGCTGCAGGAAATACCCCGGAATAATCCCATGCTGGACGATTATCGTTTCATGGAAAGGGATTTTTCCGGAACCCGGACATTCGAAATGGCGCTGACAATCCAAAAACAGCCCGGTTCCTTTTTTCAGCCGGAGATTATGAAAGAAGCCGCGGAAGTGGAGCAGTTCCTGAAAGACAGTTGCGGGATCGGTTATATCATTTCCCCCTTGTCGCTTTTCCGGGGGGCGAATAAAGCTTTTCACGGGGGAGATACCGGTTATTTTAAATTACCGGGCAGCCCGGAAGAAGTGTCCCGGTATTACGAAGCCATCACACAAACCGAATATGCGGACGAGCTGCAGCATTACCTGCTCCCGGATGGCAGCCGTATCCGGATCAGCGGCCGGCAGCCCAACCTGAGCGTAAAAGAGTTTGAACCCGTGAAAGAGAAAATTGACCGTTTCTTCCGGGGAAAAAATTATGCTTTCGCCCACCGGATCAGCGGGTCGGCCCTGCTGCTGGATAAAATGACCTATTCGCTCACCAACAACCTGTTTACCGGGATTTTTTTTGATGCCCTTGTCATCTGTATTATTGCCCTCCTCCTGCTGCGTAACTGGATCGTCATGCTGATTATTTTAATTCCTAATGTGTTGCCCCTTGTATTTATGGCGGGGATGATGGGGCTGATGGGCATCAACCTCAAAGCAGACACCTCGGTCATTTTTGCCATTGCCCTCGGCCTCGCTGTCGATGACTCGATCCATTTTCTCAGCCGGCTCCGGCTGGAACTTTCCCGCGGCCTTTCGCTGGCTTATGCTGTAAAAAGAACGTATCTTTCTACAGGAAAAGCCATCGTGATCACCGCCCTTGTGTTGTTGTCCGGATTCATGACGCTGCTGGCTTCCAGTTTCGGGGGTACTTTTTATGTAGGATTGCTGATCAGCCTTTGCCTTTTTTTTGCCATGCTGCTGGAGCTTACCCTGACACCCCTGCTGATCTTATTGCTTTTAAAAATGAAATCCGGCAATAAACCCAGGTCCTTAAGTAATAAGGAGATAGATACCCCAAACCAGCTTTGATAGTGCTCATTATCAAATATGATTAAAATCACATAACCCCTCTTGTTCTGTCATCCGATGGTCACAGCACACGCTTTATTTTAGCCTGTTGACTTTAATGAAATCTATTATCATCATTTTGTCAAAACACTTTTATGGGTAATAACAAAAAACCAGAGTCCAAATCAAGAAGGAGCTTCTTCGCTGATCTCCTGCAAGGCAGTTCAAAAACCAGTAAACCGGAAATGATCAAAATGCTGACCCCGGACGGGAAACTGGTGGAAGTGGACAAAGCCATTTATGAAAAAGCTGTTCAAAAGAAAAAAGCCAGTAACAAGGAAATTTTCGACTGGATGAAAAATCCATCCAAAGATAACAGCTGAACCTGCTTTACTCACCTTATTATAACCAGTAATGAAACAAGAAGAAATAACTGACAAAAGCCGGCGGGAGTTCCTCAAAACTGCTGCCGTGGCCACCATTGCCGCCACAGCCTGCGGCAGTCTCGCCTGCTCCTGCACATCCAAACACCCGGTTACGGATAAAGTAAAACTGCTTTCCCCCGAAGGTGAAATTGTGGAGATCGACTCTGCCTATCTCAACCACCAGGAGCACATGGCCATCCTGTCCAAGCTGGAACAGCGGCAGGGAATTGCCGGGAAAAAATTTGTAATGGTGGTGGATCTTTCCCGCTGTAAAAATGCCCGCAAGTGTATTGCCGGCTGCCAGAAATGGCATTACCGCCCGGAAGAAACAGAATGGCTGACGGTAAAACTGTTGAAAGACAGTGATAAGGCCGCCCCTTACTGGTTCCCCAAACAATGTTTTCATTGTGATAACCCGCCCTGTGTTAAAGTATGTCCCGTGGATGCCACTTTCAAAAGGCAGGACGGACTGGTGCTGATCGACAATGACCGTTGTATCGGTTGTAAGTTTTGCATGGCTGCCTGCCCGTACTCCACCCGCGTATTCAACTGGGATGAACCGGAAATGCCGGCGGATATCCGCAACCTGGCCACGAATGCGGAAACCAATCTTCCCGCCAAAGTCGGGACCGTGGAAAAATGTGATTTCTGCCCCGACCGTTCCCGTGAGGGACTGCTCCCGCCCTGCGTGGAAGCCTGCCCCAACGGCGTGTTCTATTTTGGCGATGAAAACGAAGACACTGTCTCTAACGGGGATGAAACCGTTAGTTTTTCCCAATTGATCAGGGACCGGGCCGCTTACCGGTATATGGAAGAATTAGGCACCAAGCCGAGGGTGTATTACCTGCCGCCTAAAGAAAGGCAATTCCCGGTTGAAAGGGGATACGAAAACCTCCCGGATAAACTGAAAGAAAGGTTTAAAGATGTGATGGAAGGACATAAGGGGGAATAAATAATACCGATCGGTGTAATTGTCAACTTAAAGAATACTACTAATTATGGAACTCAATAAATATCAACAGGAGCTTTTCGAAAGACAACGCCCCACTATAGAAAAATTTGGCAAGAAGACCTGGGCCTGGACCATCTTCTTTCTTCTTTGGATCCTGCTGGGCGGGTATGCCCTCTATTTGCAGATTGCCAAAGGGCACTCAGTTACCGGGATGCGGGACAATGTGGTATGGGGCCTTTATATTGCCAACTTTATCTTTTTTATCGGGATCAGTTATGCAGGCGCCGTCATTTCGGGCATTCTGCATATCCTGAATGTGGAATGGCGGAAACCGATTATCCGGATTGCCGAAATGATTACAGTGATTGCCACCATTATCGGGCCCGTCTTTATTCTTTTATGCGTCGGCAGGTTAGACCGGCTTCACCACCTGTTCTTATACCCCCGGCTGCAGTCCCCCATTACCTGGGATGTGCTGGCCATTGGTACCTATTTTGCCGGCAGTGTTATTTTCTTATACCTTGCTTTAATTAAAGACTTTGCTGTTTACCGGGATGCAAAACTGAATGTCCCGAAATGGAAACAAAAGCTCTATACCATCCTGGCAATCGGCTACCGGGGTACGCCCAGCCAGAAAAGGCATATCAAAATTTCAACCAACCTGATGGCTATCATGATCATCCCGCTGGCGATCATTGTGCACTCTGTACTTTCCTGGATTTTTGGTATGACTCTTCGCCCGGGCTGGCACAGCACTATCTTTGGGCCTTATTTCGTCCTGGCGGCCATTTACTCCGGCACCGGTGTGCTGATCATGGCGATGTGGGTGTACCGGAAATTATATAAAATGGAAAGCCTGCTAACCGATAAACATTTTGTTTACCTGGGATATATCATGATGGTCCTCGGTGCAGCCTACGGTTACTTTACCTTTTCCGAATACCTGACTGACTGGTTTGCCTCTGAAAAGTGGGACAGCGAGGTTATTGAAAAAATATTCAGCCCGGCTAAATACGGCTGGTGGTTCCTGTTTACCAATGTCGCGGGAATCCTGCTTCCCATCCTGATCGTGGCAATTCCCAAAACCCGGAAGCCAAATGCGATTGCTTTTGTTTCCTTCTTTATGGTAATCGCCCTTTGGGTAAAAAGGTACCTGATCATTGTACCTACCCTGGAGTCTCCCCTGCTTCCCATGCAGGATACCCGGCCTGAGTATATCAAATATTCAGCCACCTGGGTGGAGTGGGCGCTGACTTTCGCCGGTATTGCCACCTTCTTCCTGCTCTTTACCCTCATTTCAAAAATGGTAACGATCATCCCGATATCTGAATTCGGAGAAAAAGAGGAAAAACCAACCCCGGCTACAGAAAACGAAATTGCCCCAGCCTTAAAAAAAAGTTTATGAAACAAAGAACGAACCTGACAGCGCTTAAAAAGATATTTCCGCACCTGCTCATTAGTTCCGCGCTTTTTTTAGCCCTATTATCGCCCGGAATGCTGTCTGCCCAAACGGACAGTACCACAGCAAAACAGCCGGCCGCTGAAGAAGAATCCGGCCTGATCGCTCCCGGCCTCGAATTTACCAGTGTGCAGAAAGCAGATAATTCCGTTGGCCTGAAAGCAATTTTGAAAGCAAAAGTGAAAGGGTCCTTTATCAAATTGCCCTTGCTTAAAGTTGCGTTTGTCTTAGTATCCGACACGGCAGAAAAGGAACTCGGTTTTGCCATAACAGACCGGAATGGTGCCGCCGTATTGAATGTGCCGGCCGATGCAATTGCTGCAGACAAAGATGGAAACCTGCATGTAAAGGCCCTTTTCAAGGGAAATAAATCCATGGAGCCGGCCGAAGAAGAGTTAACGGTAAAAAGAGCCCGGCTGGTAATCACCCCGGTCAAGGAAGATTCATTGCTGACCGTCCAGGTAAAACTGGTGGACCTCAGTACCGGCGCCGAAACCCCGGTTCCCGAAACAGCCATCGGAATTTTTGTACAACGGTCTTTCAACCCATTAAAACTGGGTGAAGGAACCACCGACGAAGCCGGTGAAGCCACTGTAGAAATTCCCGGTAAACTTCCGGGTGATCCGAAAGGGAATATCACACTGCTGGCCCGGCTGGACGAAAATGAAACCTATGGAAACCTCGAAGCGGCCGTGACCCAACCCTGGGGAGTTGCGGTTTCTGATAAAGACCAGCAATTGCCCAGGGCCCTATGGAGCACTCATCCCCCGATCTGGATGCTTGTTACCTTTATCATCTTAATGACAGTGGTTTGGGGACACTATATTGTGATCATTTACGAATTATTCCGGTTAAGAAAAGAGGAACCCCACGAGTCAACAAATGCAACTATTTAGTAATTTAAACACTCTATTTATTAAATAAAACAATAACAAAATGAAAACAAAAGCAACCTTATTGATTATGAGCCTTATAGCTTTTGGCCTGTTCGCTTTTATGCCGAAAACCCAGGTTCAGGAACCCTGGCCCGTTCCGGACTCCTACAAGAATAAAGCGAACCCGCTGAAGGGTGATGCCGCATCTGTTGCAGAAGGAAAAACCCTTTATAACCAGCACTGCAAATCCTGCCATGGAACAAAGGGTAAAGGAGATGGCCCCAAAGCGTCTCAACTGGATACCGAATGCGGCGATTTCACCAAAGCATCCTTCCAGTCTCAAACAGATGGCGCCCTTTATTACAAAACCGCTGAAGGACGTAAGGATATGCCTTCTTTCAAAAAGAAAATTCCGGAAGCCAATGATATCTGGTCTGTTATCAACTACATGAGAACCCTGAAATAAGACAGTTATCTGATTAAAAAAACCATCCGCGCGGCGGATGGTTTTTTTATGAGGTACCGGGCCGTTTAATTTCCCTGTTTGGGCTCAAGCAGTTTAAAGAACTGATCAAGCTGCGGCAGGATCAGGATCCGGGTTCTCCGGTTAGCGGCCCTTCCTTCTTTTGTATTGTTATCGGCCAGCGGTTTGTATTCACCCCGGCCGGCTGCAGCCATCTTAGCGGGTTCCAGCCCGTATTGTTTCTGCAGGATCCTCACCACGGCAGTTGCCCTTTTCACACTCAGGTCCCAGTTATCGGCGAGCACACCGCCGTTATAAGGAACATTATCGGTATGCCCTTCCACCATAAACTCCATATCGGGCTGGTTTTTCAATACCTGGGCCACTTTACCCAGCACAGTCCTGGCCTTATCGGTTACTTCATAACGACCGCTTTTGAACAACAGTTTATCCGAGATATCGATGTACACTACTCCTTTGTCCACCTTAATATTGATGTCCTCATCATCGAGGTTACCGATCGCGCCTTTCAGGTTCATCACCAGGGCCATGTTCAAAGAATCCTTATGCGCCATCTGCTGCTGCAGGGTCTGAATATAGGCGTCCTTCGCACCTATGTTTTCCATGGATTTCCGGATACTTTCTGCCTGCTGGCCGCTGATCACGGAAAGATTTTCCAGCTGCTTTAAGGCCTGGTTATTGTTTTGCTTTAAAAAATCAACCTGGTTCTCCAGGTCGCCCACCCGCGTATTCAGTAATGCTTTTTCCCGTTCCAGGGTTTCTTTCTGGCGGGCCAGGGTGGCTTTTTCGGTACTGCACTCCGATAAATCGCTTTCTGTGGTTTTGTATTTTGTTTCAAGCCGGGCATAATCGGCCTGTGCCGCTTTGAATTTTTTACTGCTTACACAGGAAAACAAAAGCAGGGAAACTGCCGCTACCGGGATCAGTTGATGAAATCGCATAAAATAGTATTTGAAGTTTTTAAAAATTGCCAGGGAACTCAGCGCCTTAAATACTGGCAGGGCAAAGATAGTCAGCCCTTCTGCAAGGTTTCACAGCATGTAAAAAATCCCGCCGGCCTCAGCTTCTTTTCCGGATTAAATCCAGTACCCCGTTAATAAAACTGAGCGGGTGAATGGGATTGCCGGGGACATACAAATCCACCGTATAGCGGTTCAGGAAACCCCGGTTCAATGCAGGACCTGAGGCGAAAATCCCCCCGCTGATCGCATCCGTCCCGGCCAGGATGATGATCTTGGGTTCGGGTATTGCATCGTAACAGATCTGCAGGGGCTCTGCCATATTCTCCGTTATGGGGCCCGTAATAACGATCCCGTCCGCATGGCGGGGGGAGGCCACGAACTCAATGCCAAACCGGCCCATATCAAAGTTTACATTGCCACAGGCGTTCAGTTCCATTTCACAACTGTTGTCCCCGCCGGCCGAGACCTGTCTTAATTTTAACGAACCACTGAAAAAAGCGCTGATCTCTTTTCTGATCTGCCCCGGGTTTACCTGCATGACCCGGTCATCCCCTTCCCGTATAATAAGCGCATTCCGCTCATTGACCGCCATTTTATAATCAGTAGTAAACTGTATTTTACCCGGAAAGACCCTGGCGCATTCCCCGCAAAAAGTACATTTCCCCAAATCAATACAGGCTGGGCTGGCGGACAGGGCGCCGGTAGGGCATAATTCCGTCCAGTCCGTTTCGGAAACGGTTTCCGCACTGATCACAGGCCGGCCCCTGAATATACCGGGTACCGCTGCCGTGGTTACATCGGGAATATATTGTTTGCCCTGGTGAAACAGTATTTTAAGATTGTCCAGCATTTTTATACGCTTTATATTTTATAAATCATGGCCGCAATAAGAAAGGTCGAAACTCTTATTGCAAACCGGGAAATCTGAGATCTCATTATTCCGGACCGCTAAGGCCAATGCCAGCCAGTTATGAAAAGAAGGGTCTTTTATTTTATAATGGACCAGCTCTCCATTTTCACCGGTAACTGCACAGTGGCAAATTTCGCCCCTCCAGCCTTCCACCAATGATAATGAAAATGAATGGGGCCGGGGCGCTTCCAGTGAAGCCGGCGCCGGCGTGGCTACGTGCAGGGTTTGAACCAGTTCCCTGATATACTCAATGGATTGATTGATCTCTTTTTTGCGGAGCCGGGCCCTTGAGTGAACATCCCCGTGATTCTTGATCAGCGGCTGATGTTGTAACTCGCCATAAAGATCATGCGGGTGCGAAGAGCGGATATCTCTTTTAACGGCACTCATCCGGGCAGCCGTTCCAACGGTTCCTAATGTCAGCGCCTGTTCGTTGCTGATCACCCCGGTTTTCTCAAACCGCGCCAGCGCACTCGGCAGGCTGAATAACTCTTCGGAAATCTCTTCAAAATCCTTCTGGTACTCCTCTAATAATGCTAACAGGTCATCCGTCAGTGTTTTGGTAAGCGGGTAATCCGACTTCCCTGCCCGGATCAGGCCCTTGGCCAGGCGGTTGCCGCACCATTTCTGGAAATAATTGATCAGCGGCGTGCGCAATCTTCCGTAAACTGAACTGCCTAACTGGTAGCCGATATCCATGCAAATGGCGCTGAGATCACCCGTATGCACGGCAATCCGTTCCAGTTCCAGCGCAATCGTCCGGGATAATTTCAATTCCCTGTCGGGCTGAAAATGGCATAAACTTTCCCAGCAGTTTACAAAGGCAAGGCTATGGCCCACTACGGAATCACCCGCAATATTTTCGGCCAGGGTACTGCGCTGGAGTAATTTCTTTTTTTCCAGGAACAGGGGCTCAATGCCCCGGTGCTGGTAGCCGAGTTGTATTTCGAGGTGCAGGATCTGTTCCCCGTTGCAAATAAACCGGAAATGGCCCGGCTCTATGATCCCCGCATGGATGGGACCCACCCCCACTTCATGCAGTTCTTCGCTTTCAATTTTGAAAAAAGGATAAGCCCCGATCGCCTGGTTTTTATCAAAGCGGTTATACGGGTAACGAACCGGTTTCAGCCAGGGGTGGTCTGTATACCGGATCCCGTGGTTTTCGTGAATTTCCCGTTCAAATTTTTCAAATACCAGGTTCTGTTTTGAAAAAGAAGGCAGGGGGGCAGCTCCATCAACCAGGGCGGAGGATACATAGATGACATGCTGGTCG
The DNA here is from genome assembly GCA_016219985.1 of Sphingobacteriales bacterium. GTDB lineage: Bacteria > Bacteroidota > Bacteroidia > Chitinophagales > Chitinophagaceae > JJ008. Next base: position 64,810 of record JACRJO010000036.1, read on the forward strand.
TCGTTAGCGATGCAGCAGATCAGCCGGATTTTACCCTGGTCCGGGTACCCGAAATAACTGACACAATGCGCCGGTCCCTTTTTCAGCAGGCTAAAAACATTCAGCTCCAGGAAGGCCGCATACGGCAGTTCCGGTATCGCGGAGAGGGGAATGGTTTCATTATTTCTTATGCTTATATAATTCATATCACTGCGGCAGGTTTTTAATGGCTTCTCCGATAAGATGTAAAAATTCCTGTGGCGGGTTCAGCCCGAGGTAAACGACCAGTCCCAATAAAATAAACTGGGACAGGGATTCAACCGGCCTGATTTTTTCCACGCCTTCTTCCTTAAACTCAACGGGCGGCGAAAACAATAATTTAAATATGTTTTTCCCGAAAGCCCAGATGATGACGGTCAGCAGCAGCATCACGACAACCAGCACCCATAAATAGCCGGCTTCAAACAAGGACCGGAACATCATGAATTCGGTGATGAATAAACCCGATGGCGGCATGGCCGTGGCAAAAAAGAAGCCCAGCAGCATGACCATGGATCCCGTGAGGTTGTACTTGAAATAATTGCCCACATCGTACATACTCTTGCTTTGGTAAACACGGTAAATCTGCCCCTGCTGAAAGAAAAGGCTCGCCTTGACAAAGGCATGCAGGATAATGTGCAGCACCGCCGCAAAATACCCGACACCCCCGGCCACCAGTCCCAGCATCACAAGCCCGGCATGTTCGATACTGGAATAGGCAAACATGCGCTTGATATTTTTCACCTTGGTCATATAGACGGCCGCCACAAAAATGGAAAGAAGCGCTGCTATCAGTATAATATGATTCGCCCAGCTGTGTACTGCTGTATGGGAAATCACCGTATAGAAACGGAAGATCCCCACAAAGCCCACATTCATCAGCACACTGGACATCAGGGCCCCGGCCGGCGAAGGCGCTTTATCTTTTGCATCAATCCCGGCTGTGTACATGGGAACCAGTCCCAGTTTGGCGGTAAACCCCGTAAAAATAAAGATGAAGGCCAGCCGCAACCAGAACTGGTTCAGCTCCGGCGCCTTCCTCAGCAGGTGTGCAAAGGACAGGTCATCGGCGCCGGCCTGGGGTAAGGAAAAACTTAAAAACAAAATACCGATAAATACCAGCGTGATGCTGATGGCGCAAACAAATACATATTTCCAGGTGCCCTCGAGGGAGCGGTTATTTCTCCGGTGGTAGATCAGGGCCGAAGCGCTCAGGGTGGTCAGTTCCACAAAGATCCAGGTCACCGCGATATGGTTCGACAGGTAGGCCGCGCTGACCGAAGTAAGCAGCGCCACCATGGCCGCAAAATAAATGGCCGTGTGCCCGGGGTTATCCTGCTTACTGCCGAGGTACATATAACTGTGGTACACGGCGGGAATACTGATGATGCTGAGGGTGGCCAGCAGCAGGATGCCCAATGCATCCGGCGTGAAATACGTCAGTTCCGTTTTGTCCAGATGCAGGTATTCGTACACGGTAAAACCCAGTTGCAAAATGAGAAAAGCGGCAACCAGGAGGTAATTCATTACCCTGGACCTGTTGAAAAACAGCAACCCGCTTATTCCGAATGCTCCTGCCAGGTAAATTCCAGTCATGCTCACTTGGTATTAATGATTAATCTTTTAAACTTTTTAACTGGTCCACGTCCGCGTCTTTCAGCACATCACCGATCCGGTTCACAAAAATGCCCAATAAGAAAACGCTGGCAAAGATGTCGAGCAAAATGCCCAGGTTGACCAGCACCGGCATTTCATTGCCAACAGCGAGGGACAGGATAAATACGCCGTTTTCGATAACAAGGTATCCCATGACATGGGTGATCAGCTTGTGCCGGGTAACAATAATGTACAGTCCCGTAAACAAGGAGGAAATAGCCACCACAAAATAAATTTTACTGATCCGGGTATCACTGATGGCATTCGACAGGATAAAGGTCGTGATCACGATCAGCGTGATCAGGATCAGCGAAACAAAATTGGGCAGGAAGGGTTCCGCATCCCTCGTGATCCGGTTCCGCTTCATCACATAATTTAAGAAAAGCGGGATGGCGATCGCCTTGATGACAATCGTTTCGAGCAGCACAAACGCCAGGTTGACCGCGTTGATCTCTATCAGTTCAATAAAGGCGATGCCAAACAGCAGGATGCCCTGGATCGTAAGGATCTTGATATACGTAAGCAGCCGGTGTGCAATACCGAGGTATAGCAGCGAAATGGTAAATATGATCAGCAGTACATTGGTCATCTTTCAGGTTGTTTTATTAATTAACTGAACTGTCCTAACATCAGCAATACCCCCAGGAAAATCAGCAGGGAAACCGATGACAAGGCCAGGATATACTGGGCATTATGGTTCATCCGGAACCGGGCGGTAAAGGATTCAAGCAGGCCGATCGTAACCGCAAAGAGCAACTGAATTCCCAGGAAGATCGGGATGGTCAGGTACAGGGGAAAACTGCCCATGAACAGGTTAGCGATCAGGGCCCCGTACATCGCAAATTTCAGGTTAGTGGCATGCAGGATCAAACCCAGGTCAAAGCCGCTGTTATCCAGTATCATGACCTCATGCACCATGGTAAGTTCCAGGTGTGTCTTGGGATCATCGAAGGGCATCCGGCTGTTTTCCACCATCGTAATCATCGCGAGTACCAGCGTGGCCAGTACACCCAGTATATAAGAGATATAAGAACCGAAATGGAGTGATGCAAATATTTCCTGGAAGGAAGTATGGCCGGTCAGCAGTGCAAAGGAACCCATCAGGATAAAAAAAGCGGGTTCCGCGAACATGGAAAACAGGGCTTCCCGGCTGGCCCCCATTCCCTCAAAACTGCTGCCGGTGTCCAGCGCAGCAAGGATCATAAAGAATTTCCCCACCCCCAGTAAATAAGCAAAGAATACAAAATCTCCTTCAAAAGAAATGATTCCCCGGTATTCGCCCAGGGGAATGACCATGATGGCCATCAGGATGGAAGCATAATAAATGCTGGGCGCTGCCTGGAATATAAAACTGCTGGTTTTGCTGTAAACCGCCCCTTTTTTAAAGAGCCGGATAATATCCTTCACCGGCTGGAAAAGACCGGGGCCTTTCCGGCCCGAAGCACGGCTCTTCGTCCGGATGATGATACCGGAGAAGAACAAACTGGTCAGGATAATTAAAATGAAACTGATCATTTTTATAATTTATTTAAAAATTTAACCAGGGACAACAGGTAGTCAAATACAAAGGGCACGATCAGCACCAGGCTGATAAAAACAACTCCGTACAGGATATAGAACTGCAGGTTGCCGTTTTGCAAAAAGGTAAACCGGTTGAAGAACCCCTTTAACAATTGCAGGGGATAATCGATCAGCCAGGCTTCTGACTTGTCATACGGGTGCGTCTCCTGCCCGCCATCCCGGGGAAACACTTCCTTTATTTCTTTTTTCCTTTTATGTATTAAGAGCAGGGGCTCCGCCAGTTTACGGTACGTGCGGATAAAGGAGCTGGCCGTGTATTGCATTTTTTCCCCCGGCCCGGTGTACCCGCAGCCCCAGGTACTGTTCCGGGTCACCGGTTTGTTCGCGGTAGCTTTTTTCCGAACCCAGTAAATCAGTCCTGCCAAAAGCAGGAATGCAGCGGCCCAGTTGCCGATCATGGACAGGGCATTCCCGGCAGGCAGTTTCCCCGGGGCAAAATTTCCCTCCCCGTTCAACCGGGTAAATAATGCAAGCGGCCGGGCCAGTACATCCATAAAAATTCCGGGAAATAAACCGATACCGACAATGAACAACAGCACGGCATACATTGGGATCAGTTTCCCCGGCCCTGCTTCCCGGAGGGGCTGGGGAAGTGAATGACGGGGCCTCCCCAAAAACAGGGTTCCATAGGCCTTGGTAAAACAGAGCATGGCCAGCCCGCCGATCAGGGGCAACCCGAAAAGAGCGCCTACAATACCCGACAATAATACTTTGTCAGAACCCTGCAAACCGGAAAAAAGCCCGTTGTAAATAAGGAATTCTGATACAAACCCGTTGAAAGGCGGCAACCCGCAAATAGCGAGTGAAGCGACCAGGAATAAAAAGGAGCTGTGCGGCATCTGTTTGCCCAGACCACCCAGTTTTTCAATATCCATTGTATGGGCGGACTGGTATACATTCCCCGCGCCATAAAATAAAAGCGATTTAAAAAGGGAATGATTGAGTGTATGGAGCAGGGCGCCTGCAAAACCCAAATAGACCAGGAGATTATTCCCCTTCCCGATACCGATGCAGCCCAGCCCGATCCCGATCCCGATGATCCCGATATTTTCAATACTGTGGTAGGCCAGCAGTCTTTTCAGGTTGTGCTGTACGATCGCCAGCATCACCCCGTAAATACCGGTAATGACCGAAATGAATAAAATGATATAGCCCACCAGAAGGTAATCGCATTTGATCAGCAACAGCATGCGCAGCATTCCATAAATGCCGATCTTGATGATTACTCCCGACATCACCCCGGATACATGGGAGGGCGCTGCCGGGTGCGCATAGGGCAACCAGGTATGAAAAGGAACAAACCCGGCCTTGATGGCAAATCCCAGGAAGAAACACAGGAATAAGGCAACCCCCACCAGCAGGGTACCGGAATTCGAGAAAACTGCGATCGCCCGGAAATCATAGGAATTCATCCTCATCGCCACCCAGATAAAGGCCAGGGTCAGCAGCATGATACAGATATGCGACTGTACCAGGAAATTGATCCCCGTTTTTATCGTTTCCCTTTTGTTATGTTCAAAAATGATCAGGATAAAAGAAGAAAGGGCCATGATCTCCCAGGCGGTGAGAAAAGCGATTGAATGCTGCAGGCTGCAAATACCCAGCAGGCCGGCCTGCGCCAGGATGAAACTGATACCATGCAGGGAAATACCGGTTGATTGTTCCCGGTATGCTTTCATATACTGCAAGCCAAAGAAGGCCCCGGTAATAAAAGTGAAATTGATGATCAGGATAAAAAATCCGGACAAGGCATCCACCCGGACCGGGATAGGTCCTGTGACCGCTGATCCCCGGAAAATATATTCAAATTCATTTCCCGACAGCGCCCCCACAGCGATACGGCTGCTGAGCAGCGCCAGCAAGCAAACCGCAGCAACCGTAACGATTCCCTTCCATCGCACATTCACCCAGGGAATAAGCGCCATGGCTGACAGGATAACGAATATGAACGCTGCAATAATTGCCATCAGATCAGCTTTAATGCAGTCCCGAGGAATACAAGGACAATAAAGAATATTCCATACAGGATATACATCTGTATTTTACCGTTTTGAATAAACTGAAAATAATTCATTGAATACAGCAACCGGTCCACCAGCCCGTCTAAGACCCGCGTTACAAAAAAGTCATTGTAATGGGAGGAATATTTCCGTTCCGGCGGAAAGATCTCATTCGTCCTGATCTCCTTGTACTTCTTTTTTTCCAGGAGCATAAAATTCATCAGTTTCCCCAGGGATTTGGAAAAGGATTTCCCGGTGTACTGCATATTCGCTGAAGGAGCAGTGTACCCGCAACCCCAGGTGGGACCGGTGCTGACAGGGCGCCGGCCGGTAAGTTTTTTCCTGGTAAAATAGATCAGCGCCAGTAAGGCAAGGAAGAGCAGTGAAAACCTTCCAATGGCGGATATGCTGTTGCCCAGCGCCGCGGGGATCCGGAAGTCTTCGCCTGCCATTACCGGCAGGTACGCGGATACAATGGAGCCTGTTACCGAAAAATAAAACAGGGGGAACAAACCAACAGACAGCATAATGAGTATGATGAAATATTGCGGCAGGCGCATGACCGGGGATACCTCCCTCGGTTCCCGCGGTAATGGAGAACGGGGGTTGCCGAGAAATACCGTTCCAAAACTTTTGGTGAAGGTGAGCATGGAGACCCCCCCGATAAATGCCAGCCCGGCCAGGGCGGAGATCATCAGGGTATTGTTGGCGATGCCGATCGATTTTATTCCCAGCAATATTCCTGAGTATAAAAGAAATTCGGATACGAACCCGTTAAATGGCGGCAGTCCCCCGATGGCCATGGCGCCGACCAGGAAAAATACCGCTGATACCGGCATCCGGTGTATCAGTCCACCCAGCTTTTCCATATCCCGGGTATGGGTTTGCAGGTACACCGAACCGGCCGTGAAGAAGAGGAGCGATTTAAAAAGAGAATGATTTAAGGTATGAAGCAGGGCGCCGGTAAATCCCAATACCACCAATAACCCGTTCCCGCTTCCCAGTCCCAGTAAGCCCAGCCCGATCCCGATCCCGATGATCCCGATATTTTCAATGGTGCAGTAGGCGAGCATTTTCTTGATATCCCGGTGAACCGACGCATTTAAGATGCCATATATACCGGTGAGCACAGAGAGGATCACCACGATTTCCCCGATCAGTATATAATCCTGTTTCAGGAAAAAAACCATACGGAAAATGCCATAAATACCCAGTTTCACAATGACGCCGGACATCACGCCCGAGATATGTGAAGGGGCGGCCGGGTGCGCCTGCGGCAACCAGGAATGTAAAGGAACGAAGCCGGCCTTTATGCCAAAGCCTGTAAAAAACAGGAAGAAGAGCCAAAAATTGGAATGCGAGGAAAAAAAATGCTCAATGGCCGAAAATTCCAGGGAGCCTTCTGAAAAATAAACCCAGATAAATGCTGCTGCGAGGAAAAGTACACCCATATGCATCTGCACCAGGTAATTGATACCGGCCTGCAGCGTGGACTTCTGCTGATGATCAAACAGCACCAGCAGGAATGAGGAGATGGACATTAATTCCCATACGATCAGAAATACCAGGCCATTCTGCGCCATACAAACCCATAACATGGAACCCTGGAACAGCAGGAACAATACCCAGTGCAGGGAAAGATTGGCCCGCTGCGCTTCATACTGTTTCATATAACCGGTTCCGTAAAGAGCACCGTTGATACAGGTCAGGTTGATGATCAGCATAAACCAGGCAGAGAGGCGGTCCACATGAAAAGACCAGTTGCCGGCCAGCTGGTTGACGCTGAGCACGAGGTGGGTATCCTGTCCGCCCAGGGCTTTTACAGCCGGAACCGTGGTAACCGCGGCCTCTAAACAAACAATAAAAAAACTCAGCCGCGCCCTGAAGGGGTGCGGGACAAACGGGATCGTGATCATTCCCGCTACAGGCAATAACAAGGCAAATACTAATAGTGTAGATTCATTCATAGATACCGGGTGGGGGATCCCCCTCTTCTCATTCAGTTGCTTGAAATATCGGGACAGGCCGTTCTTCAGTGATTTTTATACGATGGGCAGGTTAAGAAAAAACAGGGCCCGGGAAAATCATATTCCCGGCAACATCCACTGAACGGCACGCGGCCTGTTCCGTTTTCCTCCCCAAAGGGCCCCTGCTTTTTATGATCAGGCAGTGGCGCATCTTCGTTGCTTTACATCGTTGAAGTGCCTGCCCGCCGTCTGGATATTGATCCATTGGCGCACATTCTTACTTCTCGGGTTAAAACTTTCAAAGTCCATGATCAGTTTATCAACAAACCGGATGATGATATGGCCATTCACATTGTTTTGCTCCAGGCTTTTAATGGCCGTATCGCAAAACCGTTTCACTTCTTCTTCAGAACTGGCTAACAGGACCTTATTAACCAACTTATTTCGGTATTCATCAATTGACAGTGGCATAACAACAATAATTTACTACTAAAATGGGTTTCCAACAAATTGATTACAGGATACCCGGGTTTCCGGCCCGCTGTACCTGTTCCTCCCGGCCTTCTGACAAATATAAAAAGAACAGGGCCTTTCGCTTTCTTATACCTTGATCCAAAACTTCAGCAGGTTATCAAACTCCGAGCCCACCTCGTGGTAGTTCTGCGGAATTTCCTCTTCCAGGCTGTGAAAAGTGGCCAGCCGCGTGCCGCCTGGTTTTTGTTCCAGCTGCCTGAACAAATACCGGTTATAATAATTGTACAACTCACCGGAATAATCAATGCTGTCATCTATTTTATCCGTACCGGTAAGGTTTTCGTAAAAAGCATTATAGAAATAGAAATGGTCAAAATTCTTCAGGTCCAGCTGGGTAAAATTTCCATGAATAAAACTGACCTGGTCCGCCCGGAGGGTTTTCCTCGCTGTTTCTGCATGACCGATCAGGCTTTTCCGTTGTTCAACCCCGTAATACAAGGCGCCGGGATAGTAATAGGAAGCGCTTAAGCAAAACTTTCCCACCCCGCTTCCGATATCCAGTATCCTTGTCTTGTTTTCAGCAGCGAGGAATTTGGCGGCCTTCCGCGCAACACTCAATGGTGTCCAGTGCCGGCGGGCCAGCGCCTGAACCGGCAATGGATAGAGCTGGTTAAACTGTTCATCGGAACTAAACCATTTTTCCGCGTTCATTCTTTTTTCGGCCAGGGGCATACAAATCGACTTAAATAATGATGAGTTTTTTCGCGGATTTATTTCTTCCCGTTCATCCGGTATTGTTTCGGTAATAACAAGTCCTTTCTTTCATAAGGCAGGGACGGGGCAATCAGGGCGATCCATCCGTTGTTTTCGGGTTGCTGGAGCAGCAGGTTCCGGTTCCCGGATAATAAGGTCTCGTTGATCCGGACAATTTTTCCATCAACCGGCATATGGGCTTCGATTTCGTAATCATTATATTTTATCGTAGCTATTACCGTCCCTCTTTTTTTAAAACCTGAAGGCTCCCGGAAACTGATCTGCTGTATTTCCTTAAAACCGGCGAGTTTGAAACCGCAGATTCCTACATAAGCCACAGCACCCTGATAATCAATCCATTCATGATCTATGGTATAATACAGATCCTTGCCGGATGATTTTTCCATGTCCATACTGCAAAGCTATCGGTCACCTGCCTTCCATACAGTAAACCTTATCAGCCTAAAAAGTGAGTTTTGTCAGTTTTTTAAAAAGTAAATTTGTACCTCATGAGCATCAAAGGCATATTTCCGATTGATAAATGGTATTTTGAAAGCGACTCCATCCTGACCGACCTGCCTGCTGAGGACCTGGAACTGCTGATGGTCAATAAAACGGAACGGAACTACAAGAAGGGGGAGATCATTTTTTGGGAAGGCACATACCCCGCGGGTATTTTTTTTATACTCAACGGGAAAGTAAAAAAATACAAGTTAGATAAAGAAGGGCGGGAGCAGATCATTTATGTGGCCAATACCGGGGAACTGTTGGGCTATCATGCCCTGCTGGCGGAGGACCGTTACCCCGATTCCGCTGCTGTGCTGGAGGAAAGCAAGATCGCCTTTATACCCAAGACCGACTTTCTGCATACGTTACAACAATCGGGAGTTCTGAACCGGAAGCTGCTAAAAACCCTGAGCCACGAGTTTGCCGTGCTGGCAAACAGCCTGTCCATGTTTGCCCGGAAATCGGTTCGGGAAAGACTGGCCCTTCAATTAATTGTCATCCGGGAAAAATACAAAACCAATTTCCAGGCCGGTATGCCGGTGGAAATAAACATGAGCCGCGAGGACCTGGCCAGCCTGGTGGGTACGGCGCGGGAAAATGTTGTGCGGGTGCTGACCGAATTCAAACAGGATGGCATCCTCGAAACAAAGGGAAGAAAAATCATTGTACATGATGTCAGCCGGCTGATTGAAATTGCCAATTACAAGTAAACCGGCTGTTGTTTTTACCAACACCCGTTTGTTTTACCCCGTTCAGCACAACAGTCTTTCATCTAAATTTTACCAGTTGCAGACAATAGCTGAACTTAGCGACCCATTGAAACAAAATGAAGGATAAACGCCAGGCGGCTGTAGGTTTTATTTTCATTACCCTTATCATTGATGTAATGGGCTGGGGGCTGATCATTCCGGTGATGCCCCGGCTGATTGCGGAATTAAAGGGGATTGCTATTAATGAAGCCAGCTCCTATGGCGCCTGGCTGATCTCTGCCTATGCCATCACCCAATTCATTTTTGCCCCCTTTGTCGGTAACCTGAGCGACCGGTATGGCCGCCGTCCCATCTTGCTGGCCTCTTTGCTGGGCTTTGGACTGGATTATATCATCCTGGCCCTTGCTCCTTCCTATGGATGGCTATTCGCCGGCCGGATCATTGCCGGTATTACCGGGGCCAGCTTTACCACCGCCGCCGCTTATATAGCCGATATCAGTACGCCGGAAACGAGGGCAAAAAATTTCGGTCTCATCGGGGCAGCCTTCGGACTCGGCTTTGTTATCGGGCCCGCCCTGGGCGGCTTATTAGCCGGGTGGGGGATCCGGGCTCCTTTTTATGCCGCCGCCGCCTTGTGCCTGCTGAATGCCCTCTATGGTTTTTTTGTTTTGCCGGAATCGCTCCGCGCCGAAAACCGGCGGCCTTTTGAATGGAAAAGAGCCAATCCGCTCGGCGCCTTCCGCTTATTAAAGAAATATCCGGTCATCGATAGCCTGGCTCTTTGTTTTTTCCTGATCTACCTCGCGGCCCAGGCCGTGCAGGGCAACTGGAATTTCTTTACCATTTACCGCTTTCACTGGAGCGAAAGTACCGTGGGACTGTCACTGGCAGTTGTGGGGTTACTGGTAGGTCTTGTACAGGCCGGGCTGACCCGGGTGGTGAATCCGCTGCTCGGGAATGAAAAGTCGGTATACGCCGGCCTGCTGCTTTATACACTGGGTCTCGTTTTATTCGCGTTTGCCACGGAGGGCTGGATGATGTTTCTTTTCCTGGTGCCCTATTGCCTCGGGGGTGTGGCGGGACCGGCCCTGCAGTCCATCCTGGCCGGGCATGTTCCCTCCAATGAACAAGGCGCTTTACAGGGTACTCTGACCAGCCTGATGAGCCTGACCACGATCATCGGTCCGCTTATCATGAATAACCTGTTCCGGTATTTTACCTCCCCCAAAGCGCCCTTTTATTTTCCCGGGATCCCCTTTTTATTAGCCGCTGTATTTATGCTCGGCAGCGCCATCATTGCCTGGACCGTACTTAGCCGTGAAAAAAACAGGATGACCGGCCACCCCGCATGACCTAATCAAACTCATACGCTTTTATGATAAATAGCAATTACCAGGTAGTCACTTTTATTGATTTTTACAACGCTGAAATAAATTCTTCATTTCGGCGCCCCGATTGCCTGCCTTTTTATAAATTCCTTTAAATTTTCTGTTTATGTCACAACACTCCAATTTTTTTGCCATGGAAACAGCCCCGGCAAGGGCAGAACTGGAAACATGGGTAAAGCAAATGGCTTCTTTTTGTGAAGCCAGCCAGGTACACTGGTGCGACGGCTCCAAAGAAGAATACGACAATCTCTGCCAGCTGCTGGTAACAAGAGGTACGTTTATAAAACTGAACCCTGAGAAACGGCCCAACAGCTTTGCCTGTTTCAGCGATCCGAGTGATGTGGCCCGCGTGGAAGACAAGACCTTTATCTGCAGCCTGCGCAAGGAAGATGCCGGTCCCACCAATAACTGGATGGAACCGGTGGTTATGAAAAAGAAACTGCAGGACCTGATGCAGGGCTGTATGAAGGGCCGGACCCTTTATGTAATTCCTTTTTGTATGGGGCCCATTGGTTCTCCTTTATCCCGCTACGGGGTGCAGATCACCGACTCTGAATATGTAGTGGTGAATATGCGGATCATGACCCGCATGGGCCACGAGGTATTGCCCTACCTGCAAAAGAAAAGTTATGTAAAATGCCTGCATACAGTGGGAGCGCCGCTGGAAGGAAACGAAAAAGACAGCACCTGGCCCTGTAACCCGGATGTAAAATATATCTCCCATTTCCCCGAAGAGCGGCTGATTATTTCGTATGGCAGCGGCTATGGCGGCAATGCCCTGATGGGTAAAAAATGCTTCGCCCTCCGCATTGCTTCCACGATGGGTCGTGAAGAAGGCTGGCTGGCCGAACACATGCTGATCATGGGAGTGGAATCACCGGACAAGAAAAAAACGTACGTGGGAGCCGCCTTTCCGAGCGCCTGCGGCAAAACGAATTTTGCCATGATGATCCCGCCCAAGGAGTTTGAGGGCTGGAAAGTGACCACTGTTGGAGATGATATTGCCTGGATCCACAAAGGCAATGACGGCAGTTTATATGCCATCAACCCCGAGGCCGGCTATTTTGGCGTGGCCCCCGGTACCAACCACAAGACCAATCCCAATGCGATGGAAAGCATTAAAGCCAATACCATCTTTACCAATGTGGCCATTACGGCAGATAAAGATGTATGGTGGGAAGGATTGACCAAGGAAGTTCCGGAAGGAATGACCGACTGGCATGGCCAGCCTTACGATCCCAGCAGCGGCAAACCGGCAGCACACCCCAATTCCCGTTTTACCGCCCCGGCTTACCAGAACCCCGCCATCGATGCGGACTGGGAAAACCCGAACGGCGTGCATATTGAAGGTTTTATTTTCGGCGGAAGAAGAAGTACCGGAATTCCCCTCGTGTACCAATCCTTTAACTGGAACTTTGGCGTGTACCTCGCCACCACCATGGGCAGTGAGATGACGGCTGCCGCTTTTGGTGAGATCGGGAAAGTGCGCCGCGACCCCTTTGCCATGCTTCCCTTTATGGGCTATCATATCGGTGATTATGTAAACCACTGGTTGCAGTTTGGCCGCGACCTGCCCAATGCCCCCCGTATATTTGGCGTGAACTGGTTCCGGAAAGATGAGAACGGGCAGTTTATATGGCCGGGATTCGGCAATAATATCCGTCCGCTGAAATGGATCGTAGAACGGATCCGGGGTAATGCCTCTTCCGTGGAAAGCCCCATCGGCTGGATGCCCCGTTACGAGGATATCGACTGGAGCGGGCTGGAAGAATTCAGCAAAGAAGATTTTGCGAAAATCATGACCGTGGACCGCGAACCGGGCAAACAGGAGCTCCTGTCACACGAAGAACTATTTGAAAAGATGTATGATAAACTGCCTAAAGAGTTTCTCTTTATGCGTGAATTGCTTCTCTCTGCACTATGGCGTTCTCCTGAACACTGGAGCCTGCAACCGGAGAGAGGCTGACCTCTGGCTGATTGCTTCCACATTTACCACTATAAACAAGGTGGTTGGAAAATTCCAGCCACCTGTTTATAGACTTTATTCATTGAAATCATTTTTATGCCAGCCTGGTTACATGACCTGTTCACCAAGACATCCATTGCGCAGTCCGTAATTATTTACGGGCTGGTCATCGCCTCGGGGATCTGGATGGGCCGTATTAAAATTGCCGGTATTTCCCTCGGTATTACCTGGGTGCTTTTTGCCGGGCTTCTTTTCTCTTACCTCGGTGTGGAGATCGATTCCTCCACCGAACATTTTATCAAGGAATTCGGCCTGATTTTATTTGTTTACTCCATCGGTCTGCAGGTGGGTCCCGGTTTCTGGGCCTCCCTGAAGAAAAATGCCATGACCAATAACCTGCTCGCCCTCGGCATTGTGTTCACCGGCGTGATCATAACCGTCATCCTGTTTTCGCTTAGCAGCAACAGCATTGCCGTTATGGCGGGGGTGATGAGTGGCGCCGTGACCAATACGCCGGGTCTCGCGGCTGCACAGGCGGCTGTGAGCGATATGCATGCCGCGGTGGCGGATAAATCCCTGATCACCCTGGCTTATGCTGTTACCTATCCCCTCGGGGTATTCGGGATCATTGGTTCCCTGCTCTTATTAAAGCGGATCTTCCGGGTGAATATTGAAGATGAACAGGAACTGCACCGTAAGCTGGGGGTATTAAGGGCTAACCGGCCCGTGTCCCTGGACCTGAACCTGGAGAATAAGCAACTAATCGGACAGCCGTTGCGGAAATTATTTGAATTGCTGAAAGAACCGGTGGTGGTATCCCGCATGTATCATGACGGGGAGATCATTACTCCCACACCGGACCTGATCCTGAAAGAAAATGATGTATTGCTGGTCGTGGCATCGAAGCAGGAAATGGAACAACTGAAATTACTGATCGGCCCGCCCAGTGCCATGAACCTGAAAACAGCCAAGGAAAGCGACCTGATCTCCCGGATGATCGTGGTCACCCGTACCGCCGTCACCCATAAAAGACTGGGCGATATCCCCGAACTGCACCAGCAGGATTTTACACTGACCCGCCTGAGCCGTGCCGGGATAGAAATGGTGCCGCATGGTGATATTTTTTTACAGCTCGGCGATACCATCAAAGTAGTGGGCACCGAAGAAGGCGTGCAATTAGTGACCGCAGCCCTGGGTAACTCCTTAAAAAAACTGGAAGTACCGGACCTCGCTCCCATCTTTATGGGTATAGTACTGGGGGTGATCCTGGGAAGCATTCCTTTCCATTTTCCCAATATGCCGGTGGCTGTAAAGATCGGGATGGCCGGGGGACCGCTGATCATTGCCCTGACCCTGAGCCGGTTTGGAAATTTATTTTACCTGAATAATTATACAACGAACAGCGCCAACTTGATGATCCGCGAACTGGGTATCAGTTTATTCCTGGCCAGTGTGGGACTGAGCAGCGGGAAGAATTTATCCGTGGCCTTTGCGGATGGACGGGGCTGGGTCTGGATCGGTATGGGTATCATCATTACAGTAGTACCGCTCCTGCTGGTGGGATTCATTGCCCGCAAATACTTCAAGAAAACCTATTTCGAAGTCTGTGGTTTACTGGCCGGGGCCTCCACTGATCCACCGGCCCTTGCCTTTGCCACGAAACTGGCCGGCAATGATATTCCCTCGGTGACCTATGCCACTGTTTACCCGCTGACCATGATCCTCCGGATCGTGGCGGCACAATTGCTGATCCTGCTGCTGATGTGAGAACCAGCTGCGAGTTACGAGCCGCGAGTTACGAGCTACGAGACCTGAAAACAGCTAACGAACTATGGGTCTCGCAGCTCACAACTCATAGCTCGCAGCTTGTTACATGCAGCTATTCCAACCCAACCACTTCTCTCAAAGCCGCCACCGTTTTCTTCTCGCTTCCCACGAAGATCTGTTTGCCGCTAATAACCACCGGTCTTTTCAAAAAAGTATATTCCTCGAGAATATAGTTCCGGAAATCCTGCTCCGACAGGCTTTTATCCTTCAGGCCAAGTGCTTTGTATTTCAGCGCCCTCCGGCTGAAGAGCGCTTCGTAGGACCCTGCCAATTTCTTCATTTCATCGAGCTGGGCGGCCGTGATCTTTTCGGCCCTGATATCCTGCATCGTAAAGCCCTTTTTGTCCGGCTTTGTTTCGCTGATAATGGCCTGGCAGGTGGTACAGTTTCCGAGGTGGTAGACTTTTTTCATATCCCGTATATATTGAGCTTGCCGGGTGCTGCAGTCCCGGCCAAAAATGCTTTACTTTGTGGCCTTAATTCTCATTTATTATGGGCAAAGATGAAGTTTTTAAAGACGAAATAGAAAAGGCCAGCGATTTTAAGTTTGGCGCCAATGTAGCCAAGGTCTTTGATGATATGGTGAATCGCTCGGTGCCTTTTTACGGGGAAATCCAGCGAATGATGGCTGAACTGGCGGCCGACCATGCCCGGGAAGAGACTTTTGTCTATGACCTGGGCTGCTCCACCGGCACCACGATGATCGGGATGGATACCATGGTAGACCAGAATATCCGTTTTATCGGGGTGGATGACTCCCAGGAAATGCTGGATAAATGCAAATCCAAACTGATGGAACTGGGTTTTTCCAGGCCCTATGAACTGCGTTGCGCAGACCTGGGGCAGGGGGTGCGGATTGAAAATGCATCCGTAGCTGTGCTCTGCCTGACCCTGCAGTTTGTCCGCCCGATCTACCGCGAAAGACTGCTCAAAGACATCTACGACGGGCTGAACCCCGGCGGGGTACTGATCCTGGTGGAAAAAATACTGGCCGAGGAAAGCAATTTCAACCGTGATTTTATCAAATACTATTACAATTATAAACGCCGTAATAATTACAGTGAACTGGAAATATCACAGAAAAGGGAGGCCCTGGAAAATGTACTGGTCCCCTATAAACTGAGTGAGAATATTTCCCTGCTCCGCGACCAGGGATTCAGTCATTGTGAAGTATTTTTCAAGTGGTTCAATTTTGCAGGATTAGTCGCAGTAAAAAAATAAATCTTTTAAAAGAACCAAGATGCCAAGAGCCAAATAAATTTCAAATTCAAGAACCAAAAAAACATCAATTCTTGCTATGAAGCTTCACAGAAGGGATTGATGCTTTTTGTTTGGAATTTATTTGGCTCTTGGCCTCTTCGGCTCTTGTAATTTTCTCCCCATGGTATCAACAGGTAATTTCTTTTTTAAGTATCGCAACTGGATTTTCATTCTTTTCTACGCCGCCTTGTTCATCCCTTCCTGGCCTTTGTTTTCGAGGAAACAGTTCGGGGAACATTATTATCTCTTCCCGATCCTGATTGGCCTTTTTGTTACCTGCCTGGGGCAGCTGATCCGCGGGCTCACGATCGGGCTGGCCTATATCGTTCGCGGTGGTAAAGAAGGGAAGCCTTATGCCGAGGGGCTGGTTACAGAAGGAATTTTCAACCATTGCCGGAATCCGCTGTATGTGGGAAATATCCTGATGCTGCTGGGTGTCGGTATCCTGGCGAATTCCCTGTTTTACGTGGGAATCATGATCCCGGTATTCCTGTTCATCTACCAGGCCATTGTGCTGGCGGAGGAGAATTTCCTGCGCGGAAAATTCGGGGCCGGCTTTGATGAATATTGCCAAAAAGTAAACCGCTGGTTTCCCCGCCTGAAAGGGATCGGTCAAACCTTTGGCAGCATGTCCTTTAACTGGAAACGCTGGATCCTGAAGGAACATACCACCCAGTTTATCTGGCTGATCGGTATCAGCCTGCTATTATTACTGAACTACCCCGAACTGACCGGCCATGATGAAAAGTTCCGGAACCTGCTGCTGGGGATTGTGCTGGGGGGCTTGTTGCTGGTTTATATTTTGATCCGGTACCTCAAAAAAACCGGCAAATTCAAGGAATAAGCGATACCACATTATTACTTTTAAATTTAAAGCAGCCTGCGGCTGCTCTTTTTAGCCACGCCGGCCGGCCGGCAAAGGCGGGGATGGCACGGATAAACACGGATTTTATTTGCCAGACCGCCTTCGGCGGCTGACAAAATAGGTGGCCACGAAAGCACACAAAAACACACGAAAAAGGCTTCCCTAATGTATTTTTTCGTGCTAATTCGTGTGATTTCGTGGCTCAAAACCCGTGTTTATCCGTGCCATCCCTGGCTAACCTCTTCGCGCAGCGAAGAGCCGAAGGCGTCAGTTTCCGCTCTTCGTAAACATCCTCCCGAAAATCTCATTATTTTTACACTTTAACTCGTGGATATGATCAAAACAGGCAATCCGATTATCAGTATTTATACCGAGATGACCCCTAATCCGGAGACCATGAAGTTTGTGGCTAACAAGCTTTTATACCCCGGAAGGAGCATTGATTTCCCGGATGCGGAGAGCGCCAAACCCTCCCCGCTGGCCACTGAATTATTTGGATTCCCTTTTATCCGGGCCGTCTTTATCGCCAGCAATTTTGTGACCCTGTCCCGGACAGCTGAGGCCGACTGGAACGATGTGATCCCCTCGATCCGCCAGTTCCTGAAAGACTATCTCGAAGAAGGTAAAGCCATTATAAATGAGGATGAACTGGCTACTGTAAAACAGGTCAGCAGCAATGAAGTGGCGGCGGATGATGACGATGTGGTAAAAAGGATCAAGGAACTGCTTGATAATTATGTGCGCCCGGCAGTGGAAATGGACGGTGGCGCCATCCAGTTCAAAAGTTACGAGGCCGGTACCGTCAACCTTGCAATGCAGGGAAGCTGCAGCGGTTGTCCTTCTTCCATGATCACCTTAAAAGCGGGCATTGAGGGCATGATGAAGCGGATGATCCCGGAAGTGAAGGAAGTAGTGGCCGAGGCCGAATAAGGACATTGAATAAATACCAGCGATACAGCCCCTGGCCACGGTCAGGGGTTTTTTTGTCGGGCCTGGTCCAGCCGGATCAGTTCCATCACGGTTTCAATTTTGAAATCCGCATTCCGGCGTATGGCTTCAACACTTGGGAAAGAAGTAATCTCCGGTTGTACCCCGCGGCCGTTCCGGATGTTATTTTTATCAATAACCAGCCGGAATAAGGGCAGGCGGAACCGAACCCCGGTTTCCGGTAACGTAACATCGGGGATCAGCCAGGCCGTGTTCCCGTAGGCGCCACCCCCGGTTTCTTCGCCCACCACCAACACGTTTTCCTGTTTCAGCAGGGCTGAAGTGAAAAGGGTCGTGGCGGAAAACGAATTTCCCCCCGTTACGATATAGGTTTTCCCGTTAAAATGATTGCTCTTTTTGGGGTTGAAATAATGCCGCTCGAAATAGCCGAAATGATAGTACCCGTCTTTCTTCTTATGGGTAAAAAAGGAAATAAAGAGTTTATTCCAGGAATGATTCTGTATGTACTTATAATAAGGACTGTGCTTGCGGACGGCATAGAGAGAGTCCGCGAGTTTAAAAGGTTTGTCCGTGATATACTTGGTCAGCAGGGTCGAAGTATTCACATTACCGCCGCCATTGCCCCTTACATCCACGATCAGGTGGGTGATCCCTTTTTCCCGGAGGGCGCGGAAGGACTGCCGAAAAAATTTACGCAGGCCAAAGCCCCTGCCAAATGTGGAAAGCGTCATCATGGCCGAATGATTGACCGTATCGATCCGCAACAACCGGATCGTGCTGATGGCCTGTCTTTTTCTTTCTCTTTTGGAGGGTTGCGGTATTTTGGCCGGCGGCCGCAGCGCTATTCTTCCCGCTGTATCCGCCGCCGGGTTGTAGACCGGTATTGTTATCTGCCGGGTGGTCCCGGTACTGTCGGCATATTCCAGCTCATATTTTTCCGAGGGACCATACAGCAGGGTATAGAGGGCGCCAAAATAACCCCGGTTGCTCAGGGTCTGGTATTTATGCGTCCGGTTGTACCCGTCTGAGGATATATAACGGAAAAGTGTATCCGTAAGCTGGGGTACGGTTTTCCCGTCCAGCTTTGTGACCTGGGTCCCTCTCCGGAGAATACTGTCTTTCCGGTTGAGGTTGGCCGTGATCAGCATGGTATCATTCCACAGCTTCATACTCAGGGGGAACATTTTTCCTGCCCGGACCGTGTCGCTGTATTTCGACCAGGCCCTGGAATTCCGTATGGAAGTATGGCCGCAGTTTATTTTAGCCGTAACATAAGCCAGTATTTTGCGGAAATCCGGCTCTGCCAGGGAATCCGCCAGTTGTTTTCGCCCGTAATCGAAATAATAATCCATGCTGTCCTTCGGGGTGTACCAGTAGAGGCTGGGATGATGCAGCTCCAGGATACCCCGGTACAGGTCATAGTCCCGCTGCAACTGGTCCGGGGCATATTTCTTTACAGGAGAAAAGGAGGATCTGTTTACCCCGCAGGCGGCAAACAATATTGAACACCCTAAAATCAGTATCCTCCTCATAGGAAAGTAAATCCGGTTTAATTTCTTCTTATTTCAGGTGATTCCATCCCTGCGCGGTAAGGGCATGCCTGCTGCCGCCCCGGGTGATGATCTGCGCCCCCTCTCCGGGTTCCGTCATATATCCCACCACACTGATCTGTTCATTCAGCACCAGTTTATCATAATCCGCCTGGGGAAGGGTGAACAGCAGTTCATAGTCTTCCCCGCCACTTAACGCGCAGGCCGTGGGATCTATTTCAAACTTGAATGCGGCTTTTTTCATTTCTTCCGACACCGGGATCTTGTCCTCGTACAACACACAACCCAGCTGGCTGTCTTTACAGATATGCAGGATCTCGGAACTCAGGCCATCGCTGATATCCATCATGGCGGTCGGTACAATATCATTGGCGGCAAAAAACTCCACGATATCTTTCCGGGCCTCGGGTTTAAGCAGGCGGCCGATCACATAAGATTCTCCCTCGAGATCAGGTTGCACCCCCGGGCTCTCCACAAAAATTTTCTTTTCCCTTTCCAGAAAAAGCAATCCCACATAGGCCGCACCCAGGTCCCCGCTGACACAGAGCAGGTCTCCTTTTTGAGCCGTACTTCTTTTCACATATTTATCGGGGGCCACTTCACCCACCGCCGTGAGGGAGATAATGAATCCTTTTTGCGAGGACGTGGTATCACCCCCCACCAGGTCCACCCCGTATTTTTCACAGGCCGCATATACGCCTTCGTAAAATTCTTCGAGGGCTTCAACGCTGAAGCGGTTACTGATCCCGATACTGAGGATGACCTGGGTCGGTACCGCGTTCATCGCGTACACATCACTCAGGTTGACCACCACGCTTTTATACCCCAGGTGCTTCAGGGGGGTATAGATCAGGTCAAAATGCACCCCTTCCACCAATAAATCGGTGGTGAGTACGGTTTGTTTACCGAAATGATCGATCACGGCCGCATCATCTCCCACACCCAGTATGGTGGAGGCGTTTTGCAGTTCAATATTTTTGGTCAGCTGTTCAATTAAGCCAAACTCGCCCAGGCTGCTGATTTCTGTTCTTTCTGTACTCATAGTTCTTTCTGATTATTAATAACGGCCAGCATCTCTTCGTGGATCTTTCCGTTGGTTGCCAACAGCCGGTGCTGGTAAACGGAAAAAGGGTTCCCGTTAAAGTCGGTTACTTTCCCGCCGGCTTCTTCCACGATCAGGAAACCGGCAGCGCTGTCCCAGGGTTCCAGCTTGTGTTCATAGAACCCGTCGAAGCGCCCCGCAGCCACCCAGCAAAGGTCGATCGCGGCCGAGCCCAGTCTCCGGACCGGCACGCCTTTGCGGATAAACCGTTCAAATACTTCTAATGGGCCATTGGGCATATTGATATACGTGTAGGGAAAACCCGTCACGAGGCAGGCTTTCACCGCCTCTGTTTCGCCGCTTACCCGGATGGGCTTATCATTCAGCGTGGCTCCCTTCCCTTTTTCCGCGAAAAAGAACTCACCGAGGTGCGGGTTATAAACGGCGGCCATCACGATCTTGCCCCCGTGTTCAATACCGATCGATACGCAATTCAGCGGAATGCCATGGGCAAAGTTGACCGTACCATCAATCGGGTCAATGATCCATTTATAATCCGAATCCTGCCGGATCTCTCCGGTTTCCTCGGCCAGTACCTGGTGACCGGGAAAATGGGATTTTATCACCGAGAGGATGGCTTTTTCAGCAGCATGATCCGCTTCGGTTACCAGGTTGTTGACTCCTTCTTTATTACTAACCTTGAACTCCCCGTTGAAAAACCGGAGAATCTCTGCTGCACCGGCTTTGGCAGCAGCTGTCAGGGCGGTTTTAAGCATGGGCAAAGATAGACCGCGGATCGCTTTGCGGGAAATGAATTTATGGTCCTGTCAAGGCTTATTTTGCTCTCCACGAAAAAACTTCGTACTTCGTGGGATTAAGCATACCTCCTTTGGAATTGTCAGTTATCATAGTGAATTATAATGTAAAACACTTTCTCGAACAGTGTCTTTATTCTGTCCGGCAGGCCCTGAAAAAAACGACCGGCGAGATCATCGTAATTGATAACTGTTCCACTGATAACAGCCTGCCCTACCTGCAACCTGCCTTTCCGGATACCCGTTTTATCGCCAACCGCGAAAACACCGGTTTTGCCCGGGCCTGCAACCAGGGAGTAAAAGAAAGCAGGGGTCGTTATATTTTATTCCTGAACCCCGATACGATCCTTCCGGAAGATTGCTTCGAAGCCTGTATTCATTTCCTGGACCAGCACCCGGAAGCGGGTGCCCTCGGTATAAAAATGCTGGATGGCAGCGGGCATTTTCTCAAAGAATCCAAACGGGCTTTCCCTTCGCCCCTGACTTCCCTGTATAAACTCTTCGGACTGTCAAAGTTATTCCCGTCATCTCCGCATTTTTCCCGGTACCATCTCGGTCACCTCGATGAAAATAAAAACAACGAAGTGGATGTGCTGGCCGGCGCCTTTATGATGATCCGGAAAGAAGTACTGGACCAGGTGGGCGGTTTCGACGAACGTTTCTTTATGTATGGGGAGGATGTGGACCTGAGCTACCGGATCCAGAAAGCAGGGTTTAAGAACTATTATTTTGCCGGCAGCCCCATCATCCACTTCAAAGGAGAAAGTACCCGGAAAGGAAGCATGAACTATGTGCGGATGTTCTATACCGCTATGAGCCTTTTTGTACGGAAACATTACGGGGGCGGCAAGGCTGGTTTGTTCAATGGACTTATTCACCTGGCGATCTGGTTCAGGGCGGCACTCACCGCGTTAGGCCAGTTTATCCGCCGGATCGGGCTGCCGCTGATCGATGCGGTGCTGATCCTTTGTTCATTCTGGCTGATGAAAGGGATCTGGTCGCAGTATGTACGACCGGGTATAGAATATGAGAACCGGCTCTTATGGACCGCGATCCCCGGTTATACCATCATCTACCTGCTCACGGCTTATTATGCCGGGTTGTATGATAAGTGGTATAAATGGAGCGAACTGATCCGTTCCTCCGCTATCGCTACCATCACCCTGCTCGCAGCCTATTCCCTGTTGCCGGAACAATTGCGTTTTTCCCGGGCGATCGTGCTGTTTGGCGCGGTACTGGCTTTTTTACTGATCAGCTTATTGCGCCTCTTGCTGGTACGAACCAATGTAATCAGCAGTGACCGGCAAAAAGAGGAACATTCCGCTTTTATCATCGTGGGAACTGCGGCAGAATACGAAAGGGTCATGCAGTTGCTGGAGGAAGCAGGCTTTCGCCAGCAGCTGATGGGAAGGGTTGCGGTGAATCCGGAAGATGCATCGGCCGTGGGTCATTATAAAAACCTGGCGGCTTTGTCCAGGATTCTTCCGTTCCGGGAAGTGATCTTCTGCCAGGGACAACTGTCTTTTGCCGCGATCATCGAAACCATCCGGCAATTGCCGTCGGGCCTTACGGCGAAAATACATGCAGCGGGCAGTCACAGTGTGATCGGCAGCGATTCGAAAGACAGTTCCGGTGAAGCGGTTTCAAAGGAAAACGGGTACCAGTTAGCGGATCCTTACAACCGGAGATTAAAAAGATTACTGGATGTGCTGTTTTCTCTTTTGGGGATCCTCAGTTTCCCGGTACAGTTGTTTCTTGTTAATAAACCTTTTTCCTTTTTCGGAAATTGTTTCAGCGTGCTGTTAGCCAAAAAAACATGGATCGGTTATACGGGTTCCGGTTATGCGCTGCCGGCCTTATTACCGGCCGTACTTGCCTGCAATGGTTTGCCAGCCGGCAATCCGCCTTCACTTACCGCGGAGAGTATTCAGATGACAGATGACTGGTATGCCCGGGAGTACAAACCGCTGCTGGACCTGAAGCTGATCGGCCGGGCTTACCGGAGACTGGGCGGATGACCCGGTAAAACGCGTACATGCCTTATATTCGCCCTTTTATACGGGTAACAATCTGTAACTTTAATCCTAACCGATCAGTAACGAATGGCCACTATCATCGATATTAAACTTCCCAGGGCAATTGCCGCCGCGCTCCGTATCCCGCCCAATGACCCGCGCCGCCAGCAGCTCCGGGTATTAAAAAAATTACTGAAAAAAGCCCGGTTCACGGAATTCGGCCAGCAGTATCATTTTGACGAGGTCCTGCTCAGCAAACACCCCGGGAAAAAATTCCAGGAACTGGTGCCGGTTCATGATTACAATAAGATCTATGAAGAATGGTGGAAAAAAACCCTGGATGGCGTTCCGGATGTAACCTGGCCCGGCAAAATAAAATACTATGCCCTGAGTTCGGGCACTTCTGAAGCCGCCAGCAAGTATATCCCGGTGACCAAAGAATTATTACGCAGCAATACGATCAATTATGTCCGCCAGTTTATCAGCCTGATCAAATATGAAGAGGCGAATAAAAAAGCCATGACCAAGGGATTCCTGATGCTGGGTGGCGCCACGGACCTGAAAAAAGGAAAAGCCGGCTGGTTTGCCGGCGACCTGAGCGGTATCCTCGCGAAGAAAAGACCGTTCTGGTTCCAGACCTTTTATAAACCGGGCGGCCGTATTGCCGCCCTGAGCGACTGGAACCAGAAACTGACGGAAATTGTGGAGCATGCGAAAGAATGGGATATTGGTTATATCGTGGGCGTGCCGGCCTGGTGCCAGATGTGCATGGAAATGGTGATCGAGCATTACAAAGTGAATAATATTCACGAGATCTGGCCCAACTTCAGCTTTTTCGTACATGGCGGTGTGGCTTTTGAGCCTTATAAAAAAGGGTTTGAGAAATTATTGGGCAAACCCATTGTATATATTGAAAATTATTTGTCCAGTGAGGGTTTTATCGGGTACAAGACCCGGGAACATGCCAAGGGCATGCAGTTGATCCTCAACAATAATATCTTCTTTGAATTCGTGCCCTTTGATGATAAGAATTTTGATCACAACGGGAAGATCGTTCCCAACCCGGAGGCTAAAATGATCCACGAGGTGGAAGAAGGCAGGGAATACGCTTTGCTGATGAGCACCAATGCCGGTTCCTGGCGCTACCTGATCGGCGATACCATCAAATTCACCGACCTGGAACGCTGCGAGCTGGTGATCACCGGCCGGACCAAGCATTTTCTCAGTCTTACCGGCGAACATCTCAGCGTGGACAATATGAACAAAGCAGTGGAACTGGCAGGCGATGAACTCAACGTCTGCATCCCGGAATATACTGTACTGGGCTTCCCGTACCAGAATTTCTTTGCCCATCGCTGGTATATCGGCACCAATGATAAAGTGGATCCCGAACAGCTGCGTCAAAAAATTGACCAGCACCTGCGGGTGTTGAATGATGACTATGCCACGGAACGCGACAGTGCACTGAAAGAAGTATTCCTCGAAGTATTACCCGAAGAAAAATTCATGAAATTCATGGAACTAAAAGGGAAACTGGGCAGCCAGCATAAATTCCCCCGGGTGATGAAAGGGCAAATGCTGGAAGAATGGGAACGGTTTCTGAAGACAGGAAGGATTTAAAAGAACGGGTATTTGCTTTTGCCGTTGCAACAGGAAAACTGATCCGGGAATTACCTTACAATACGGTTAACAAAGCATATACCGGTCAATTGATCAGAAGCTCCTCTTTTGTTGGCTCCAATTACAGGGCAGCAAGAAGGGCTAAACCAGGTGCCGACTTTATTAATAAGCTTAAAATAGTGGAAGAGGAAGCGGATGAATCCGTTTATTTTTTGGAGCCCTTGATGGTTTTTAACCCGGATTTTAAAGAAAAGATTTCCCTGCTTGCAGAAGAGGTTACATCTATCCTTAAAATGATCGTGGCTTCCATTATTACGGCCCGGTCCGGGATTAACAAACCCCGGGGGTATAACCGTAGTTTGTAATTCACAATTCGTACTTCATACTTCTTACTTCGTACTTAAACATGATTGATGCAATAGCAAAAGGAATCACGATCGGGCTGCTGCTGAGTATTTCAGTGGGACCGGTTTTGTTTTCGGTGATCAAGCAAAGCCTCAACAACGGTCATAAAGGCGGCCTGGCATTCGCGTTTGGCGTATCCGCCAGCGATATCACCCTTGTGCTGCTGGCCAATGTGTTCACCGGTTTATTCCTCCGACTTCGTTTCTATGAAAAGCCCATCGGCATTGCCGGGAGCATCCTGCTGATCGCCATTGGTGTCTATTTCCTTTTTTTTAAGAAAATAAAAGTGAATGAAGACGGCAAGATCGTTTTCAAGCACCGGGCCCGGGACTTACTGAAGATCTCCCTGTCCGGCTACTTCATGAACCTGATGAACCCCGGCATGATCCTTCTCTGGATCACCATTTCAGGTTCCCTGATCGGGTTCAGCACCCGGCATAAGATCATAATCTATGTTACCGCCCTGGCAATCGTATTGCTGGCCGACCTGTTCAAGGTTTTCCTGGCCGGCCGGATCCGGAACAAACTGACACCCCATAATATTCATATCCTGAACCGGGTCAATGGCATAATACTTATTATTTTCGGGCTGGTACTAATCGGTGGCCTTTTTTTCTATGTCAGCAGCTAAAGCAAATAAAAGCAAGGGAAACTCCTTTCTTGCAAACGCCTGGAAATGGACCCAACGGATCTTCCTCTGGATTTTCATCTTCCAGTTCCTGTACATCATCCTGCTTCGCTGGGTGGATCCGCCTCTCACCATCACCCAACTGGTCAGCTGGGTCAGCGGGCATGGATTGAAGCGGAATTATATCGGCAGCCGCGAAATGTCGTCTAATGCAAAACTGGCCGTTATTTCTTCGGAAGACCAGCTCTTCCCGGATCACAGCGGATTTGACTGGAAGAGTATCAGCAAGGCCAGGAAGTACAATGAAAAAAAACCGGGACGCATCCGCGGGGCCAGCACCATCAGCCAGCAGGTGGCCAAAAATGTATTTCTCTGGCAGGACAGGAGCTGGTTCAGAAAAGGGCTTGAGGTCTATTTCACATTCATGATCGAAACCTTCTGGAGCAAGAAACGAATCCTCGAAGTGTACCTGAATGTGATCGAAACCGGGGATGGTATTTTTGGTATAGAAGCGGCTGCACAGGCTTATTTTAATAAACCGGCGAAGAACCTCAGCCGCCAGGAAGCAGCCATGATCGCCGCCTGCCTGCCCAATCCTAAACGGTACCCGGTAAAACCCCCTTCTTCCTTTATTTTAAGCAAGGCGGCTTATATACAACGGCAGATGACTAACCTGGAAACCGATCCGGATATACAGGAAATGATCGGAACAGCCGTCGCAAAACCGGGTAAGCTCAATAAATGATCAGCGGGATTCTCTTGCTGTTGGCGGTGGGAGGATAAAAGCTGCAGTTCACTGCAAACAGGAACTCATAGCGGCCCGGTGGCAGGGCCGGATCGATATTGATGCTGAATGCCTGGTCTGCAAAAACCTTCTTCACCCGCGCAGCGGTAATAATATCTTTTACCCATCCTTTTTTATTAAATACAGCAATCCGCAACGTATCCTTCAGCTCCGCTTTCGTGCTCCCGATAAATAAACCATACCTGTATGGCATCTGTACTGTACCATTTAGTGAAAGGGTTTGTCCTGATTTGGCCCGCCATGAGGATGCTGATGGGATAAATTCAATCTTCGGGAAGCTTACAAAAAAAGAATCATACCGGTAACCAAAATTGCCCGCCGGGGTATGGATGGTATCCCGGAAATCAGGCAGGTTGTAGGAATCAAAATAATAGACCGGCTGACCCAGCAGGAATATTTCCAGCGGAATAAAATTGAACTGGTTCTTCCGGCCGCGGTAATAATTGAGGGAGTAAGCCACCTGGCCGCTGTTAAACCCGTACTGGGAAGCCTGCTGGTAAGAGCTGTTGAACACAACGGGTATGCCCCCGGTTTTTTCTCTCATTTGCCGGGGCCAGTCCTTCCAGGCATGAAACTCCTTTTTCACCGGTTGCAGGGGAACAATATCCGCAACCATGATAATCCGGGTAATCGTTACGAGCAGCAGTGTAACAGGAACGAGGCGGAACAGGATCCTCCTCCATTTATCGTTCTCGGCGAGGTAGGCAAAGGACAAAACAATGACCGGTACCAGGGCATGAAAAGGCCAGTTGGCTTCCACTTTTCCCCGGAATGAACTGAGCAGGAAGAAGAGATAAGTGCCGGCCATGGTATAATACAGGGCCCATTCCACCCTTCGTTCCGGTTTATAAGAAAAGGCGGCCGGTAATAAAATGAATCCCGCTAAGGGACCGGCCAGCAGCAGTTGCCCCAGCAGGTAATTCAAACTGTAGCTGATCTTATACGGGTTCACGTTGCTTTCAAATAAATGATAGCGGAAACTGACCCAGTCATGCTGGTATTGCCAGTAAAGATGCGGCATATAAAGTCCCAGCGCCAGCAAACCGGCCACATACACTTTATAGTTTTTGAATAAGTACCGGTCAGATAAAAGAGTAAACAGCAGGACCAGCACCCCGTGGTACTTGCTGTATAAAAGTGCGGCTGCTGCAAAACCCAGGTTAAGCGTATTCAGCCAGCTTGCCTTTTGCGTAAAAAGTTTATAGAGGTAAAAGAACAGGGCGGTAAAAAAAATAAGCAGGGTATCGGGAGCGGCCATAAATCCCCCGAGCTGGATCAGCGCCATGGAGACCAGGATGGCGTAAAACAGGAAGGGATTTTTTGCCGGGAGCAGTTTCTCCAGAAAATACACCGTCAGTATATTAAAGAGCAGGAAGAAAAAACGGATGCCGAACACCCCCGGGAAAAGATACATACCGGCCTTCACGAACATGGCCACGAAGGGCGGGTGATCAAAATAACCGCGGGCGGGGAAGAAAGAATAAATCCGGTAATAGGCTTCATCATCCCGCAGCCCCGTCAGCCCGGCCTGGAGAATACCCAGCAATATCCAGGACCCGTAAAACAGCAACCGGTGGTTTATGGAAATTTGTTTCTTCATGCAGGGAATCATTACAGCAACTTAACGAGAAACTGTTTTTTCAGGGTTTTCTCCCGGGTCTTATGATTAATAAATTTCAGAGTGGGAGTGGTAATATGATATTCGGGGAACTCTTTCACAATCTCATAGGGCGAACCCGTCTGCTGCAATACAGTTAATTCCTTTTCCGAAATAAAAACCACAGAGGGCCTGACGAAATCTTTTTTACAAATTGTGTCAATGGGGATGATCCGTACCGGGCGGTCGAGGTAAAACTGCCCGCCGGGGATATAGAGATAACCGCTGGCCGCCGGTAAACCGGGCAGGTGGTCATTGAGATAAAAAGCCATCTGGTTGCCTGACTGGTATTGCAGGGCATCGGGGTAGAAAATCCCGTTAAGAAACTGGGCAATGATCAGCACGGACAGGCCTGAACGAAATAAAGTTCGCTGCAAAACTCCTGTTTTAATGATCAGGGGGAAAAACAATAAGAGCAGCAGGAGCCCGCACAGCACCACAAAGGCAAACAGGGCAGTAATAGCAGGGCGGTATAAAATAAAGAGGGCCAGCAACCCGGCCAGTACGATCCCGGTAATCAATCCCTGGAGCATCACGGTCCGTTTCATTCCTCTTTCCCCTAACTCCATCACAAAGCCGGCGGTCAGGATGGCGAGGAAAGGAAAAATGATATTGGTATAATAAGGCAACTGGAATCCGGACAGGGAAAACATCAGGATCGTGGGCAGGCTGCCGCTGATCGTATACCATTCAGCATTTATTCGTCCTGTTTTACTGAAGGCCGCTTTTATTTTTTGATACAGCGCTGCATACATCAGCAGGGCCCAGGGCAGAAAGGCCCATAGAAGGGTATGAAGGAAGAAGAAGGGATCTCCTTTCCCCTTGATGGGACCGGTATTAAAAAACCGCCCGAACTGGCTGTCCCATAAAAAAAACCGGATTCCCGATACATTTGTTTTGTCAAAAATTATTTTTTCAGGATGACTGTCGAACTGGTACCAGAGGCTGTAGAGTTCAGGGGATATAAACAGGGTCAGCAAGACAAGAGCAATCAGCCAGCGGGGGTGAAATAATTGTTTCCAGTTTCTTTTGAGGATCAGTTCGCCTGCCAGCGCCCCGCCAATGGGTACGAGACTGAAGGGCCCCTTGGTCATCAATGCAGCCGCGGTAAACAGGCAGGCCGCCAGCAGGTGCCAGCTGATGAGTTTGTTTAACGAATTGGAAAAATGATACACTGCCGCGATGATCAGCCCGGTCAGGAAGGGCTCGGCCCGCACATCATTGTTAGAAGCGAGGAAATGCAGGGAGCAGAGCAGGATAAAAGCAGCCCATAAGCCGGTGGTCTTATTATACTGCTGTTTGGCAAAAAGATAAGTATACCCCGCGCCTGTCAGCGCCAAAAGGATACCCGGCAGTTTATAAGACCAGGTGCTGATTCCAAAGACTTTAAAAAAAAGGGCGGTAAGCCAGAAAGGAAAATGCGGTTTATCGAGCCAGTCCTTTCCCTGGAAATGAAGATCCAGGTAATTTCCGCTCTGCACCATCTGTTTGGAAATGGTGGCATAGATGCCCGCATCCGGATCGAGCAGGGGAACAAATAACCCGCTGAAATTGATCGCTGCTGCCAGGCTGACAAAAAAATACAGCCACTTGTTTTCCGTTGATGTTGTCATGCTGTCCGGTAAGCGTCAAAATTAGCAGATTGCCTGAAGAATAAATTAAATAATGAACCTTCCTTTTACAAAACAGCATCCACCGCTTTAATGGCTTTCTGCAATCGTTCTTCATAGCTGCCGCTGATCTCCGCCCAGGGAACAGACTGGTTTACCAGGATATCTTTATAGATCTGGCCCAGTTTCTTCCGCGTATAGAGATCGGGGTATTCCCGCAATTCATCTTCCACCCAGGGCAGGTCGGTATGACAAAGAAGATACAGATCATAATTACGTTGCCCGACCTGGTCCAGGATAAAGCGATGGCATTTATTGAATACAAATTCGCACCAGACTTTCATCACGTACATATCGGTATCAATAAACAGGGGCAGGTGACCGCCGGACTCCAGCAGGGGTTCTGATTGTTGTTCCAGCCGGCTGGTATATTCATCCTCCAGGGCCAGCTGGCCTTTGGCAATGGTGAGGAGGTCGTCAAATTCGTAATTGGTACCATTGGTCAGCAGGTATTCCCTGGCAAACTCCGGGCACCAGGTGGTTTCGTAATGCTGCGCTAACTGTTCGCATAACGTACTTTTCCCGGTACTCTCCGGCCCGATAATGACGATTTTTTTAAGCATATTGTCTTTTTGCTCTCCTGATCCACTCCGCCAGTCCGAAGACCGCCATGATCAGTAATACAATATAATAAACGCTGGTGAATACAAGGCCTTTAACAAAATAAAGCGGAACCGATGCAATATTCGTGGCGATCCACCAGTACCAGCTCTCCACTTTTTTCCTTGTCATCAGCCACATACCGGTAAATGCCGTGGCGGAAGCAAAGGCATCGGCCCAGGGAATGGCTCCCTCAAAAAATTTATCCTTCAAATAAACCAGGGAGAAATAGATCAGGGTATAGAAGATCCCGAAGAAAAGAAACTGGTACAGCAACATCCGCTTACCGGACCAGGTAATATGCAGCAATTTGTCCTTGTGTTCATCTTTCCGCAGCCACATATACCAGCCATAGAGGCTCATTACGGTATAATAAAAGTTGACACTGGCTTCTCCCGGCAGGTGAAATTTAAAACTCAGGTAGATATAAAAGACCGTATTGATCAGCCCGACGGGATAGACCAGGATATGCTCTTTCCGGCTGAACCATACACTGGCAATCCCGGCAAATACAGCTATGTATTCGAGCCAGGTAGTCTGCTGCATCCCGTCGATAAACTGCTGGTATATTTCCTGTAGATCCATCTGCTGCCTTAACCCTGTTTTCCGCTAAAGATACTGGGGAATGGAAACAGAGCGGTAAATCAGGCAGAATATTTAAGATATTACCTATATTTCGACACCCTTACCCGGTACTCCCTTTTAATCAACTATTAAACCCATTACCATGCGCCGAATCTTCCTGCTCGTTTGCCTTTTTTCCGGAACATTCCTTCAAAATGGAATAGCCCAGGTTACTCCCGTTGTCAACCCGGTAATGACGCTTCCCAAACTGACCATACCCGCCAGTTTTGCCGGTAAAATAAAATTAGTGGACAGCCTGCAAAAAGCGAAGGCGCCCGACGGAGCGATCCTGAAAGCTTTTTTACCGCAATACGCCGCGCAATTCCAGCAACAGTTGATTGAAAACTTACTTTTACTGGACCAGGCGTCCATGGATAATGGTAATGTCTGGTTTTCCAGGCGGGTGCCCGAACTGATAACAACGGTAAGAAGAGAATACCCGGAAATAACCCGGCCGGTCATTTATAAAATATTCTACGCTTTTTGTTACAGCAAAAAACCTTCTTTTTTTGACCTGTTCTGGCCCTGGGATATGGAAAAGGCGCTGAATATTTCTTATGGACAAAATGCGGGCGATAATACCGCTCCAAAATACCTGAAAGAAGCCAACCTGGGCATGGATGTGGTATTCTCCTACTACGCGTATAAGACTACTCTCTTCACAGACCCCTGGGTTACTTCGGGTATGCCCAATTACAGTCCCGAAGAATTCCAGGGACTAACCGTAAAATCAACGGTCTATAAATTCCTTTCGGGTGGATTCAGCCCGGCGGAGATCTATGATGCCATGCGCCGTGGTGGTTACCGTTCTGATTATTGGCTGATCGGGTACTGTTTTGCTAACTCCCTGTACGGAACACCCGTTGAAACGGTGGCCCGGATCCTTAAAAAAGATTATATAACTGACACAGAACTCGTCCGTATCCTCGGCCAGTCATCCGATTACAAAAAGCAGGAGAACATTTTAAAAGCCCTGCAGGCAAATTAATAGTTATAAAGAACCATAGCGATCGCTATGGTTCTTTTGATTCAGGGATTTTGTTTTTATACCGCTTCCAACCCTTCAGGTATTTTATCCCCTTCGAAGTTTGAAACCTTGTGGGTACCTGTTGCCATTGCCCACCTGATGAGCGCCAGACGAGGAAATGCAGGTGCGGATTGAATGCATATCCCGTTTTCCCGCTTAACGCAATCACCTGTCCTTTCTTCACCGTATCGCCCACATTTACCAGGGCCCCGTTAAACTGCAGGTGCCAGTAGCCCGCCCTTGAACCGTCGGGGTGCTGAATGATAATATTGTTTCCCTCCTGCCGGTATTTTTTATCCAGCCCCCCTTTTTTCCCGTCTTCCTTCACCCGTACTACCACACCTTCCCTCGCCGCACAGATCCTTGTTCCCCGCTTCATATTAAAATCAAGCGCCGCCCTTTCTTTATGGGTAAAGCGGCTGAAATAACCCTGGATCACCCGGAAGGTTTTTCCTTCCTCATAGGGCAGGGCATAAACATAGCTGGTATCGTCTTTCAGGATCCCTTTCTGCAACAATTTTACCTGCCGGCGAAGGGGGTTCTTGCTGACGGAGCAGGAACAGAGTAACAGGAGCAGTATGGAAATAAGCGCCAGGCTTTTGTGTCTTCCCTTTATGAGACCCGGTGGTGAGTAAAGCCGGCGGTTTTCAGTCAATACAACAGGCATAACTCTAAAATTACAGGATTGCCGGTAATCCACCTGCTGCAGACCGGCTGGAAGGGAGAGTCAGTTTCGGAAAACAGGTACTTTCGCGGATTCATTATATTGGTTATATTGAACTGGGTAACAAGCGGGGTTGTCCGGTAACGGCCTCCTCCGGCGAAACCCGGGCCGGAAACAACGGAATTAACGTTTTGTACAGATCCGGAAACCTGTTGCCCCCGTAACTGCTGAGCGAAACAAAAACCATGAAGTACTGTTTTACACATACCGACGGTCACGGTAAAATTTTATTGCATAAACACGAGCATGATTTCCGGCAGCAGTTCTATGAACAAAAAAAGGGGTTCACTTTTCATACCATCGCCTGGAATACCGGGGCTTCCCAGCTGATCTATATTGATGAAGTGGCTTACTTGTTTGAGGCAGCCGCTGTTCTCCCCATCATGTTTAACCAGAGTTTCCGGTTTGAACGGCCGGAAGATATTGTAGCCTGGCAGTTTAACCGGGAGTTTTACTGCATTGTGAACCACGATGCGGAAGTTGGTTGTGTGGGTTTTATTTTTTTTGGCCCTTCCCCCACCATGTTTATTAAACTTGAACCGGCGGATACTGCTATTTATGAAAACCTCCTGTCGGTTTTTGAAGAAGAATTCGCCTCGGAAGAAGACATCAAGGGAGAAATGCTCCGCATGCTGCTCGTGCAACTGATCATTAAAACCACCCGGCTGGCCAAAAAACAATACCTCGGCAACCCCGAACCGGCCGAAGATAAATTCAACCTGATCCGGCAGTTCAACCTGCAAGTGGAGATCCATTTCCGGGAACAACACCAGGTGCAGTTTTATGCCGGCCTATTGAATAAATCACCCAAAACCATCTCCAACTACTTTGCCCTGTACAGCCGGAAAAGCCCCCTGCAGTTTATCCACGACCGGATCATCATGGAAGCCCGGCGCCTGTTTTATTATACGGAAAAATCGGTCAAGGAAATTGCCGAGGAACTGGGGTTTGAAGAAATCTCCCATTTCAGCAAGTTCTTTAAAAAATATACCGCCCAGAGCCCCTCGCAACTAAGAAGCCGGGTCAGCGGCCGGGACCCGGGAAAAATATACCAATGATCGGGAACTATGTATAATGGATGGTGAAGAGCAAACTGCAGTTTTGCATCCTTAAACACCGGTCAGATGAAATGGATTTACTGTCTTTTATTCCTGCTCGTTATGCTGCATGGGCCCGTACAGGCGCAAACCGGCTTACGCAGCAAACATTTCAACCTGGAAAAAGGCCTGGCCATACAGGGCTATGATCCTGTCGCCTATTTCACAGCGAACAAAGCGGTAAAAGGCCGGCAGGAACTGGCGGTATTTGCGGAAGGGGCCACCTATTATTTTTCAACGGCAGCCAACAAAGAACTGTTCCTGAAAGATTTCCGGAAATATGAACCCCAATATGGAGGCTGGTGCGCCTATGCCATGGGCGCCTCCAATGAGAAAGTAGAAATCGATCCCGCTACCTTTAAAATAGTGAACGGGAAACTCTATCTTTTTTATCATTCCTGGACCAATAATACCCTGAATAAATGGAACAGGAACGAGCCGGACCTGAAAACCCGTGCTGACCAACACTGGCAGACCCTGTTTCACTGATTATCCCGCAAAAAACAACCAGGTATGAACATAAAAAAAATCATCCCCCTTGTACTCCGCATCGCAGCCGCGCTGATCCTGCTGCAAACACTTTATTTTAAATTCACCGCTCACCCGGAATCGGTAGCCTTATTCACCAAACTGGGCGTGGAACCCTGGGGCCGTATCGGTACCGGTGTATTTGAACTGATCGCGGGTATTCTCCTGCTTCTTCCTCCCACCGTTTTTGCCGGCGCACTAACCGGTATCGGGCTGATGAGCGGGGCCATTTTCTCCCACCTCACGGTTATCGGGATTGATTCGGCAGGTGACGGCGGCCAGCTTTTTATCCTCGCAATTATTGTCTGGGTCAGCTGTGCAGTTCTTTTGTGGATCTATCGTGCACAGGGACAGAAAATGTACCAGGCAATCGCCGCTAATAAATAAACTGAAAATCTCCTTTTATGATCTCCATACAACTGGCAAAGCAATTAGGATACCTGCAGCGGCTCTTGTTGCAGTTATCCGGTGAACAGTACACAAAGCCGGTGCGGCACCTGGATCAATCCACGGTCGGGGGACATAGCCGCCATATCATCGAAATCCTTCAATGCGTGTTAAAGGGATATGAACCGGGCCGGGTAGATTATATCCGGCGTACCCGGGATCTCCGGCTTGAAACCAGCCGGGAAACAGCCCTGCAGGCGATTGATGAACTGGTACAGGCCGCTGCAAGACCGGATAAAACCCTGTCTCTCGTGGTGGCAGCACAAACAGGCGGAGCCTACGGGGAGATAACGACAACCTATAACCGCGAAATGGCATATGTCCTGGAACATACGATCCACCACCTGGCATTGATCAAAGTGGCCCTGGTCGAAATGAACCTGAACCTGGTAAACAATGAATTTGGGGTGGCTTATTCCACCCTGCTTTATAAGCAATCAGCCGGTAAGAAGGCAGAACCGGAAAGCGTTGCCGCGGATACTATTATAGCATAAATCCCTGGTCTATGTGTACGGTTCTTTTTATTCCACAGCAGGAGTCGGTCATTTTCACCTCTTTACGGGATGAAAACCCGGGGCGACATGCTGTTGGCGGTCCGGTTATCATGACCGGTGAGAACTGGAGTTTCCTGGCCCCCATTGACCCGCAGGCCGGGGGTACCTGGGCCGGTATAAATAATTTCGGGAATGTGGTGATCCTGCTGAATGGCGCTTTTGAGAATCATAAAAAGAAAACCCGGTACAAAAAAAGCCGTGGCCTGATCGTCACCGGCTTACTCAAATCCGTTTACCCGGTAGTGGAATGGTCCCTGATGGATATGGATGGGGTTGAGCCCTATACCCTGGTGGTATGGAGCGAACAAAACCTGTTTCAACTGGCCTGGGACGGGGAACATAAACACCGGACCCATTTCGATACCGGCATGGCCCGCATCTGGTCATCGGCCACATTGTATAGTCCCGGGGCAAAAAAGAACCGGGAAGCCCTGTTTGAAAACTGGATACATTCCCAGCCCGGTATCAGCCGGGAATCAATCCTCGCTTTTTTTTCCTCAGTCAAAGATCCGGTAAACGGTTTTCTCATGAACAGGGGCGCGGGGTTGAAAACCCTGAGTTATTCTTTTATACAGCTGGGACCGGGCAAGCAGGGGTGGTTGAGTTACCATGACCTGGACAGCGGCATTCAGCAGGATCAGGTTTTGCCCCTGGAGCAGTATGTCCCGGATCTCCATCATCTTTATTTCCCCTCAAACCCGCCAGGCTATGCCCGTTAACCCCATCAGCGCATTTGAATACAGCACGATCCTGGTATCCATCATACTGGGACTGGGGATTACCCATTTGCTGTCGGCCTTTACCGATTTACTGTACAATCACCGGCAGGTACGGTTTTACTGGCCCCAGGGTATCTGGGTTCTCTTTATACTTTTTCTTCATATCCAGGACTGGTTCATTACCTACCAGTTAAAAAACAAAACAGTGTGGACCTTTACCGAAATGGTTTTTGTACTCCTGTACCCGATCTCCCTTTTTGTAATAGCGAAACTCCTGCTGCCTTCGAATGAGCAGGAAGAAAAAAAGGATATGAAACAATATTACATGAGCCAGTACCCGGTACTATTCCTGCTGATGTCCTGCAGTATTTTCTTATCGGTATTGTTTAACCTGCAGCTGTTGCAGCAATCCCTGGCAGCGCAGGTACCGTTAGTTGTTTTTTTCCTGGTCATGCTGTTTGTAGCTGTTAAAAAAATTCATCATCCCCTGTTGCATAAACTGATCGCGGCGGGCCTGTCGGTGGCCACTGTTATTTCCGTCCTGCTGGAAAAAGAAAACTGGGTAATCAACTAAATCATGCGGAATTACCTGAAACGATTCTATATTAAACTGCGGAGCTGGGAATACTGGCCAACGGCACTCGTATACGGACCTGTATTTCCTGTTTATCTCTGGTATTGCCTCCGGGCCCGGAGTTTTTTCTTTACCGCCGCATCGAATCCCGGTATCCAGCATGCCGGGCTGATGATGGAAAGTAAATTCAGTATTGATTCCCTGGTACCGGCCGCTTTCAGACCGGCATCCCTTTTATTCGAACCGGGAACCTGTTTCAGCCGGATCGGGGCCGAACTTGAAAAAAAGGAATTCCGCTATCCCCTCGTGGTAAAACCGGATATCGGGGGAAAAGGGATGGGGGTGATAAAAATAAATTCAGCCGGGGAACTGCAATCCGTTATCAGCAATTATCCCGTCCCATTCCTGGTACAGCCCTTTATTGATCTTCCGAATGAAACCGGGCTTTTCTGGATCCGGATCCCCGGTGAGAAAGAAGGGAGGATCACCGGTATTGTCCGGAAAGAATTCCTCCGGGTAACCGGGGATAGTAAACAGTCCATCCGCTCCCTGCTCCTGTCCAATGACCGGTTTCGTCTCCAGTTACCCGCATTGGAAAAACAGCTGGGCCCGGCGATCAACCAGGTGCTGCCCGCTGGAAAAACCGAATTGCTGGTACCTTATGGCAATCATGCGCGGGGGGCTCTCTTCCTGGATGACAGTCACCTGATCAGCCCGGCGCTCAATGCTGCATTTAATAGAATCTGCAACCAGATCCCCGGGTTTTACTTTGGCCGGCTGGATATCCGGTACAGGAGCTGGGAGGAACTGGAAGCCGGAAAAGCTTTCAGCATTATTGAACTCAACGGTGCGGGCAGTGAACCCACCCATATTTATGATCCCCGGCATTCCCTGCTCTTTGCCTGGAAAGAAATAACCCGTTATTGGAAACTGCTCTGGCTTGTAAGTATGAAAAACAAGAAGCTGCAAAAGGCGGAATGGATGAGTTTCCGGGCAGGTATGCAGATGCTGAAGAGCTATTTCACTTATATGAAAGCGTGCAGAAAGGGGTTTAGCTGAGTGGCGGAATGCTATTCGTTTCTTAAGCCGTGTTTGCTTATTAATAAAGTAAAAATTCAAACCCGCCGACCGGAGCTTTAGCGCAGGTGGGAGTAAAAAGTAAAAAAGCCTAAAGCGGGAAGTGTCGTTATTGTGTCCGGGCCTCACTTTTACTGTTACCGCTGCCTATTGCCCACTACCTATTGCCTACTTCCACTTTCCCGAAGAATACGAAATGCCCCTCGATTTCCAGATGATTCTTAGAAGACTGACTACCAACTACGAACTACCGGCTACTAACTAACTACCTCCTCACACATCTTCTTCAAATTCTCCAGCCCCTTCACAAACTGGTAATTGAGATTTTTATTGATCAGCGGTCCCATTAAGCGGGCAATGGGATAGGGCAGGTCGCCGCTGTTTTGCCAGGTGACCTTTGTTTCATTACCATCGCCCCAGGGTTCAAAGAGCCAGTTGTCTCTCGCCTTGCTTTTCCAGGGCTTTAAAAATTCCAGGTCGAAATGAATATGTTTCTGGTCCAGGCTCAGCAGGGTCAGCCGGCCCACCCCGACTTTCTTTCCTTCCCATGCGTATTGATGACCGGGACTGCCGGCCGCACCCGTGATATTGCTTTTGGCCGTCGGATCGGATTGCTGCCAGGGGTTCCAGCGGCTGTAGTAATTTAAATCCGAGATCCGCTGCATGATATATTCAACCGGGCGCTTGATAAAAACGGTTTTCTCCACATGATAGGTTTTGGGCAGGAAGGCCGCGGCTGCCAGCACGAAGACGATCAGGCCAAGCAGTATATAGATGAAGATCATGGCTGGTTATTTAGACAGTTAAGTTACCGAATTGAGGCGGGTTGTACAATGATTATTCCCTCAGCGGCGGGTGCGGTAAAACTTTCCCGGGCGCAGGTAAATAACCCCCTGCCGGGTATAGAAACGGGTGGGGAGCTGGGTAAAGTTGCCGGAGCCATCCTTTCCCTGCACTTCAAAATGCAGGTGCGGAAAAGCCGAATAGCCGGTATTGCCGCTGAGACCGATCGCCTGTCCATTTTGCACGGTATCCCCGGTATTCACCAGCACCCCGTCTTTTTTTAAATGCCAGTACCAGGCCAGGCTTCCATCGGCATGCCGGATCGTTATATAATTTCCGTCAGACAGGTTCTCCGGTTTCAGCCCGCCTTTATCTGAATCCTCCCGTACCGATTCCACCACACCGGCCCTTGCCGCGCAGATGACCGTTCCTTTTTTAGTCTTAAAATCGAGGGCTTTCTCTCCCTTGTGACTGAACATGGATTCATACCCCTGAACGAGGAAAACCTTTTTCCCTGTTTGGAAGGGAAGCGAATAAATATAACTGCTGTCCTCTTTGAATTTACCATTCTTCAGGTCTGCTGTACTGAAATTTGTTTGTGCCCCGCAACTGAATACCAGCAGCAGGCAGGCGGAAAATAATCCTTGTTGAATGACAGGCAGCAAAATGAATGATTACGTTGTTACAGCAATATACAATAAAAGGGCTGTATCCTTCCGGATACAGCCCCGCGGAATGAATTCCTGTTTCCTTTCTTTACAAACTGGCCATATCAATCACAAAACGGTAACGCACATCCCCTTTCAGCATTCTTTCATACGCCTCATTGATCTGTTCCATCCTGATCAGCTCAATATCACTGGTAATTTGATGTGCCGCGCAGTAATCCAGCATCTCCTGCGTTTCCGGTATGCCCCCGATCAGGGAACCGGCCAGGGTATGACGGTAAAAGATCAGGCTCATGGCATGAACCGCCGTGGGAGCCGGCGGTACACCCACACAGACCATGACGCCGTTGGTGCGCAGCATACCGAGGTAAAAATTATAGTCATGCGGGGCCGAAACCGTATCAAGAATAAAATCGAAATAACCGGCTACGTTTTTTGCCTGCATTTCGTCGGAGGTAAGCACAAACTTGTGCGCACCCAGTCTTTTTGCATCTGCTTCTTTGGAAGGGGAGTGACTGAGCATGGTTACTTCTGCCCCCATGCTTACGGCAAATTTTACTCCCATATGGCCCAGGCCACCCAATCCGAGTATGCCGACCTTCATGCCCTTACCCACTTTCCAGTGACGGAGGGGTGAGTACGTGGTAATCCCGGCACAAAGCAGGGGCGCGACGGCCGCGAGGGGTAATTTTTCGGAAACATGCAGGACAAAATCCTCGTGCGTCACGATGGATTTGCTATAGCCCCCATAGGTAAGACCGCTGCCATCTCTTTCCATACTATTGTAACTCATCACGGCTCCCTGTGTACAATATTGTTCCAATCCTTCTTTGCAGTTATCGCATTCGCGGCAACTGTCCACCAGGCAGCCGACACCGGCCAGTTCCCCTACTTTGAATTTTTTCACATGATCGCCCACGGCGGTAACACGACCGACAATCTCATGCCCCGGTACAACAGGAAAAATAGTCATTCCCCATTCATTCCGGGCGAAATGAAGATCACTGTGACAAACCCCGCAATACAGGATTTCCATTTCCACATCATGCGGTTTGGGTTTTCTTCTTTCGAGTGTCCAGGGAGCAAGGGGGCTGGTGGCGCTTTGCGCGGCATAGGCTTTGGTAACGGGCATTGATGACTGGTTTTTGTTTTAGTAAATGTAACCAATAAAGCCACCCTGCCATAATAAATATCGGGATGTCTTTTATACAGTAGTTGCGCAAAGAATATAAACTACAAAAATACCCTCCCCTGCAGGCGGGTTCCTATGACCAGTATCAGGGGTCAATAACAGGTTCCTCATCGTTCTTCCTGCCGGCAGGCAGTTAGATTTCCCGGGGGTAAGTACATGTGTAAATGATCACCATTAAATGACAGTTTATGAAAAAGCTTCTTGTGCTGATGCTGGCCCTGCTGGTTAGCGGGGCTTTGTCGGCCCAGGGAAGCAAGGGGGCAATAAACCGAAATTCCTCACTGGCTTTCCATGCAGGGCCATCCTTTCCAATGGGTGTTTACTCAAGCAGCATGCCTTCTACGGATGAAGCGGGCTATGCCAAAACCGGTATAAATATCTCCATGAACTATGAGTACCGGTTCAGAAATAATGCGGGAATCGGGGGGACTGTCTTTTATAACCAGCATAGTACCCGGGACATGGTCTTAACCTTCGATTTTGGCGAAGGGACCGATACGGTTACCATGACCATGGATAACTGGAAAATGTACGGGATCGCACTGGGCCCCATCCTGAATTTTGTTCCTGCAAAAAACCTGACCGCAGGGGTTCATATAATGGGGGGTATCGCCAATGTACAGATGCCGGCTTTCTATTATGATAATGAGGAGGCGGTTAAATCAGACTGGGGTATCTCGCCGGTTGTACAGGGTGGTTTGAGCCTGAAGCTCGATGCGGGAAACCAGGTCTTCTTCTTTGTAAATGGAGAATACCAGTACCTGAGACCGGTGTTCAATATGTTTGATATCTGGGCGGATGAATCAGATAAAGGTTACCAGAAAATATCCGTAGTGAATGTCACGGCCGGAATCGGTTTCCGGTTCTGAGCAGGCATTTTTGTTCAGGGCTATCTCCCGGTCTTATGGCCGGGAGATTTTTTATGCCTTCTCCGCATGAGCCGGCTGTTTATATTTGTATCCATCCCGGAACTCATTTAAACCCATATACAATGAAATTAGACCTCGCCTCCTTCCGCCCCCTCAATGTGCAAAGAGCTACTGAAGGTTTTAAATGTTATGATAACCAGCCGCTCACTTACTGGACCACGGCCCTGGCCGGCGAAGTGGGAGAGTTATGCAATATGATCAAGAAAATGCAGCGGGTGGAACGCGGCGGGGTGGACGGCGGCAGCAGTTATACCGCCAAAGACATCACAAAGGAAATGCTGAAAGAAGAGATCGGCGGCATTGCCATCTACCTCGACCTCCTCGCTTCCCTGCTTGATATAAGCCTGGAAGAAGCGGTCATTGATACCTTCAACAGCAAATCAGAAAAGTACGGGTTCACGCAATTTGTAAAATGATCCCCGGAAAACAGGCAGCCCGGTTCGGACCTTATTCAGGACAAACGCCCCGTGTTCATTCTGCTTCCAGTTTTTTTCCTCCTTTTTCGAGGAAGGGTTTCAACAGGTCGATCGGTACCGGGAATATAGTTGTGGAATTATTCTCCGTGGCAATCTCCCGCAAGGTCTGCAGATAGCGCAGCGTTAAGGCGCTGGGTTGTTCGCCCAATATTTTGGCTGCATCCGCTAGCCGTTGTGATGCCTGGAATTCCCCTTCGGCCGCGATCACCTTACTCCGGCGTTCCCGCTCCGCCTCCGCCTGTTTGGCCATGGCCCTTTGCATTTCCTGCGGCAGGTCGATCTGCTTTACTTCCACATTCGATACTTTCACGCCCCAGGGTTCTGTATTGGTATCAATAATCTGTTGCAGTTTGTGGTTGATCTTATCCCGCTGGGACAGCAAGTCATCCAGCTCCGATTGTCCCAATACACTCCGCAAGGTTGTTTGCGAGATCTGTGAAGTGGCTGCCAGGAAATTTTCCACCTGTACCACCGCCTTCTGCGGTTCCATGACGCGGAAATAAACCACGGCATTCACTTTGATGGACACATTGTCCTGCGTGATCACATCCTGCGGCGGTACATCCAGCACCACGGTCCGCAAACTAACTTTCACCATCCTGTCAATAAAGGGGATCAGCAGGATAAGCCCCGGCCCTTTTACCCCGTTATTCCCGATCAGGCGGCCCAGCCTGAAAATAACAGCCCGTTCATATTCCCGTAAAATACGAATGGCGCTGCCCAGGATGATTATGACAAAAAAGAGAATCCCCGCTATAAGATAAGGATACTGTTCCATAAACTAAGTTTTAGAGTGATGAATAGGTTCAACATATAAGGTCAGGTCCTTCATTTCTATGATCCGCACTTTTTCCCCGGCCGGAATGTCCCCGGCAACGGATATGGCATTCCAAATCTCTGCATGCACTTTAATGCTGCCGGCGGGCGAGAGCGGCAGGATCACTTCCCCGGTGTCGCCTGTAAGCACAGCGGGACCGGTAACCGGTTTTCGCCGCTGCACCTTGATTCCCGCCCCGATGATAAATAAAAACAAGGCGGAAACAACCGCGGTGGCGGCTATGATCAGCGGCTTTGAGATTTGCGCTAATTCCAGGGCAGAGCCGGGTTTGATCAGCATCAGGGATCCCAGTAACAGGGAAACAATCCCCCCGATGGCCAGCAATCCATGACTTATGATCTTTATTTCCAGTATAAAAAGTAACAGGGCAAATAAGATCAGGGCCAGCCCGGCAAAATTGATGGGCAGGGTATGCATGGCATAATACGCGAGGATGAGACTGATCACCCCCACCACACCCGGTACAATGGCCCCGGGACTAAAAAATTCGAAAAGGATACCAAAAATTCCCAGCAACAGGAGTACATAAGCAATCCCGGGATCGCTGATGATATGCAGGAATTGCTGGAAGCCATTCATGCGGTACTCTTCTACCTGTGCTGATTTGGTATGCAGGGTTGCTGTGCCGTTGATAAGTGCAATGGTTTTCCCGTCCAGTTGATTCAGCAGGTCCCGGTCATTGACCGCAATAAGGTCAATGGCCGAATCCTCCAGGGCTTCGGTCTCTGTATAGGCAAAACTTTTGCGCACGGCATTTTCAGCCCATTCCATATTGCGGTTTCTTTTCTCCGCAATGGAGCGGATAAAGGCTGCCGCATCATTGGTTACTTTCTGCGCCATAATGCTGTCCATCTGTCCCTGCAGCAAAACAGGATGAGCCGCCCCGATATTGGTGCCGGGCGCCATGGCAGCAATATGCGCCGCCAGGGTGATAAATACTCCTGCAGAACCCGCTTGTGACCCCGCGGGAGAAACATATACGATCACCGGTACAGGGGAGTCCAGTATATCGCTGACGATATTCCGGGTTGATTTCAGCAAACCACCGGGCGTATTGAGATGTATCAGCAGGCAGCTTGCTTTTTGGCCGGCCGCTTTCCGGATGCCATCCTGGATAAAACTAACTGTTACCGGGTTGATGGCGCCCTCAATGTTCATTGAGACCACTGTTTGCGCAACAAGGGAAGCCGTAAGAAAAAAGAAAAAGAAACAATATGATAAGACTTGCTTCATAAGAAACCTGCCTGCCTTTTTCCTGCCCGGGGCAGGGCGGCAGGCGAAGAACCGGAAGACTCTCCTGTAATTTACCGATTATAACCAGGCAGGGGCAATAATCGGGAAAAAGACAAAGCTTCCATACCGGCTTTGTTTTCCCCGCAAAGCAGGCGAGGACTGTCCGCCTTTCTAATAACCGGATTAATATTAGCTCAGAATACTGCTCTAAATATTTATTATTCAAATATTTATAATATTTAGCGAAAATAAGATTAAATATTTCATCTTATTTTGTATTTTTGATTATGGCCAAAATGCGCCCATTTTCTGAAGAGTTGATTATCAACAGAATAAAGCTGGAAAATCCCTGGTGGGAAACCGGTGAAATTCCTGCTGAAATGAAAAATCTGAAAACCCGGCTTTACTTTAATTTACTGCACAAACAAGCCATCCAAACCACCATAAAAAGGGCCATCGTATTAATGGGTCCCAGGCGTGTTGGTAAAACCGTCATCTTATACCAGCTTATTCAGCAACTGATACAGGATGGCGTACAACCCCAAAAAATCTGTTTTCTCAGTATTGATGCGCCTATTTATAACAATATTTCGCTGGAAGAGTTATTTATGCTTTGCCGAAAAGCGCTGAACAGTAATACGACCTCTGGTTTCTTTGTGTTGTTTGATGAGATACAGTACCTGAAAAAATGGGAAGAGCATCTAAAATCATTGGTAGATTTTTACCCGGCTACCACCCGGTTTATTGTT
Source organism: Sphingobacteriales bacterium (assembly GCA_016219985.1). Classification (GTDB taxonomy): domain Bacteria; phylum Bacteroidota; class Bacteroidia; order Chitinophagales; family Chitinophagaceae; genus JJ008. The sequence continues at coordinate 109,776 of JACRJO010000036.1, forward strand.
TCAGGTTCTGCCGCAGCTGCGCTGAAGTTAAAAAGTAATGAATCCGGTGCGGGAAGATTTACCGATTTTATGCTTCCGCCACTTACTTTCCAGGAGTATTTACACTTAAAAGATCTTTCTTTTTTATTTAAGCTCCGGTTAACCGAATGGAATAATGAACCACATTGGTTTAATTTATCGGATGACTGGAAAAGCCTGAACAAATATTTTATTCATTACATAAATTTTGGCGGGTATCCCGAAGTATTACTGAACGAATCCATACAGCAGGACCCGGGCCGTTTTATCAGAAGTGATATAATTGACAAAGTCCTGCTCCGGGACCTGCCCAGCCTGTATGGTATACGCGATGTGCAGGAGTTAAATTCCCTGTTCAATGTAATCGCGTATAATTCAGGAAACGAATTTAACCTGGAAGGTCTTTCCCAGGAATCGGGCGTCGATAAAAACACCATCCGGAAATACCTGGAATACCTGGAAGCGGCCTTCCTGATCAAAATTTTATACCCGGTAGGAATTAATACAAAAAAATTCCAGCGTGCCAGCCGTTTTAAGATCTACCTGACGAATTCAAGTATGCGCTGCGCTTTGTTTGCACCCATCAGCGAAACAGATGAACATTTTGGGCAAATGGTGGAAACGGCCATTGTGGCGCAGTGGCTTCACCGGGGAACAGTACCCTTGCATTTTGCTGCCTGGACAGGTGGTGAGGTTGACCTGGTGATGGTAAACCCCAACCAAAAACCACGCTGGGCCGTTGAGGTGAAATGGAGTAATCAATATATAAATTCGCCCGGTAAGCTGAAATCCCTGCTCAAATACTGTAAAGAAAATAAGATGAACCGGGGCTGGGTGACCAGCATAGACCAGTTTGACCGGTTACGGGTCCAGGGAACAGAACTGGTTTTTTACCCGGCTGCCGCTTATTGCTTTTCAGTTGGTAAAAACAGTATCGAAGAAAAACAAAGCTCCAACCACATTTTCTCCTGAAATTTCCTGCCATTAATCATTGTTTTCCCCTCCCCCCCGTTGGTACCTTGCACCAGGGGAGGTGATTATGAAAAAGATCTTAAGCCGGATTTGTATACTGTTGTTCGCCCTGCCGCTAGCTGCGCAGGAAACTGCCTGGCCGCAAAAAAAATCCGGGCTGAGTTTTAGTGCCGGCATCAATGTCCCCATCATGTGTTTTGCTGCTGAGGACCCTGCCATCCAGACCTCGGGTTTCGCCAAACCGGGTTTCACCCTTGATATCAGTTATACCTGCCGGTTCAATACATGGTCCGGTATAAAGACGATGCTTTATTTCTCCAGCAATAAAGCCGGTAACAGTACCGTACCGGCAATCGCGGCTGCCCGTCATTACCGCGCAATCGGCTGGATGGCCGGCCCCCTGCTCAGTAAACCCTTCTCCGGCAAATGGGAAGCGGCATTCAGCCCCCTGGCCGGGATCAGCAAAGTATGGACCCCGCAGTTAAGCCGGCAAAATGAGACCTGGCTTTATAAACAATCCGCCACCTGTTTTTCCTGGGGCGGGGATCTCAGCATTGCGTATTATATCAATGATAAAAGCTTTCTCCACCTGAAGACCGGTCACCTGAATATGACACCTAAATTCAGCCGGCATCCCGGTGAAAATGCCAAGTCTGAGCAGCATTTTGTACTGGTGAATGTGGATGCAGGGTTCGGGTGGAAGTTCTGAATAAACGTATTCTTTTCAATGCAGGGGCAGGGCTATTTCCAGTTCGAATCCTTCTCCCGGGTTCGTGATCACCTGCAGGGTTCCGCCAAAAACAGTTAAGCGGTTGCTGATATTCTGCAGGCCGATCCCCATGGCCGTTTTGCCGGCTTCGGCGCCAATGCCATCGTCCGCGATCCGGAAAGCGAGGCTTCCGTTGAGCGTGGAAAGTGTCAGGATCACGTTTTTCGCATGGGCATACTTGATAATATTCGTGCATTGTTCCTGTGCAATCCGGTAAAGGGACAGTTTTCGCTTTTCATCCAGTTTTGATTCGGAATAATCCTCGTATTGCAGGAAGGTATCGATACCGGCGGGCCGGAGCATGGTTTCACAAAGCCGGCTGAGCTGGCCCGGCAGGTCTTCTTTCGATAAGTCGGGCGCCACCAGTTCGTGTGCAATTTTCCGGTTTTCCCGGATGGCAAGGGAGAGATTATCCAGGCAGTTGTTCACGATTTCGCCGGTCTGCTCCGGGTGTTCCCGCAACACGGACAGCATGACCCGTGTGCCGACCAGGATCTGGTTTACATTGTCGTGCAGTTCGGCGCCAATGGCATTTCTTTCTTTTTCCTGGGCTTCAAGGGCCGCCGCGATCATTTTCAACTGTTCCTTTCGTTGCCGCTCCTGCAATTCCAGTTCCAGTTTTTTCTTCTCCGTGATATTCCGGATAAAGACGGAGATCCCGTCTTCCGAAGGATAGATATGGTTTTCCTGCCAGAGATCCAGCGGGGCATAATAATCCACATTGCTGATATAGCGCTGTTCATTCATGGCCTGGTTGAAGGCGGTGAATGTTGAAGAATGAACCGCATCCGGAAATTCGGCCCATACATTTTTCCCGATCAGGTCTTCGGGTTTCCGGTGGATCAGCTCCCCGGCCTGCTGGTTGAGATAGGTATAACACCAGTTGTGATCCAGCGAGATAAAGGCATCTGTTACCCGCTGGATAAAAATCCGGTATTTCTCTTCGCTCTTCCTCGCTTCCTCCTCGGCTTTTCGCTGTTCGGAAAAGTCGCGGAAGAAAACGGCAATCCCGTCGCCGGAAGGAAAGATACTGGCTTGTATCCAGCGATCCAGGGATACGGAATATAATTCGAGGTACTTGTTTTTCCCGGTATAGATGGCTTCTTCAAAGGCCGCAAAAAAAGGCCGGTCATTTATATCCGAAAATTCATCCTGTATATTTTTGCCCGGGAGGTAACCGGCGGGTCTGCGCAATAATTTTTCTGCAGCGGGATTAATATAGGTGGCTTCCCAGCTCCTGTTCATCACGATAAATCCGTCCGAGATCCGTTCCACGATGGTCCGGTATTTTTCCTCACTTTCCACCAGTTTCTGCAGGGCTCTTGCTTTTTCCCGCTCCGCTTCATGGTGGCGCAGGGCGGTTTCAATGGCAGCCGGGAGGCGGATCAGCCTGTCTTTTAAAATATAATCATCCGCCCCGTCCTTGATCATCTGCACTGCAAATTCTTCCGTGGTGGTACCGGATACCATGATAAAAGGGGTATTGATCCCGCTGTCCCGCACAATCCGTAGGGCTTCCCGGGCATCAAACTGCGGGAGGGAATTATCCGCCAGTATCACATCCGGTTCCACCTGGTACAAAGCCTGGAGGAAGGCCTCGCGGGTAACGGCGAGGTCTATGCGGCATTGCGGGTATTCCTTTTTCAGCAGCCGCTGCACCAGTTCGGCATCGGTGGGACTGTCTTCCAGCATCAGTATTTTCATTGCTTTTTGCATAGAAAACCAATATTATTCTGGTGATTGATTCAGCAGGAGCCAGTAAAAACCCAGGTTCCGGATGGATTCGGCAAAACCTTCAAAATTCACCGGCTTCACGATATAACTGTTGGCCCCGAGCTCATAACAGGCTTTTACATCCGGGTGTTCCTTGGAAGAAGTGAGGATCACCACCGGGATGGAACGGGTGCGGGGGTCTTCCTTGATCTGCCGCAGCACCTCGATCCCGTTTACTTTCGGCATCTGGATATCGAGCAGGATCACTTTGGGGAAATGAATACGCTCCTGCTGCGAAACATAAGGCCCCCTGCCGAAAATAAAATTCAGCGCCTCTTCCCCGTCCTTTACATGCACGAGGTTGTTGGCCATCTTGTGTTTTTTCAATTCCCGGATCGTGAGTTCCGCGTCATGCTGACTGTCTTCGGCCAGGAGAATTTCAACTTTATTACGTGTATCCATCGTTTATGTTTTACTGTTCCGTTTTCTGGTTTGTCGTGGGATCCGGCAGGGAAAAAAAGAAACAGGCCCCTTCTCCTTCTTTTCCTTCGGCCCATACCTTTCCCCCATGCCTTGCCACAATTTTTTCCACGAGGGCCAGTCCCACCCCGGTGCCTTCAAAATCCGCCTCGTTATGCAGCCGCTGGAATACGCGGAAGAGTTTATCCCGGTACTTGTTATCAAAACCCACGCCGTTATCTTTTACAAAGAAGACCTGCTGCCCCTTGTCTGTATAATGGCCGATCTCAATCTCCGGTCTTTCTTTTTTGGCGGAATATTTCACCGCATTGGAAAGCAGGTTGATCCAGGCCTGGCGGAGGGTATTCAGGTCGGCATAAACGGGTGGCAACTGTGTGATGCTCCATTGAATATCGGACCGGGAGAGCGGTTTGATGTTTTCCTTTATGATTTCCCTCACCAGGGCATCGGTATTCACGTTTGCTTTCACAATCTCCTGCCGGCCCAGCCGGGAAAAAGCAAGCAGGTCATCGATCAGGTAACCCATCCGGAGGGTGTTGGACTTAATGACCCCGGTGATGCGGTGGCCTTCCTCATCCAGTTTATCATGATAATCCTCCTCGAGGATCGTGGTAAACCCTACGATGCCGCGCAACGGGGCCCGCAGGTCATGCGATACCGAATAGGTAAATGCCTCCAGTTCGGCATTACTGCGGCGCAGGGCTGTTTCAAGTGTTTTCCGCTGGGTGATATCCCGTACCGAAGCGATCACCAGCAGGCCTTCATCCGTTTGAATGGGGGAGAGACTGATCTCCACCGGGAATTCGGACCCGTTTTTTCTCACGGCAAAGAGATCCAGCCCGGCGCCCATGGCCCGGAGATGGGCATTGCGCATAAAACTATTCCGGTGATGTATATGCGCAGACCGCAGGGCGGGGGGGACCAGTATTTCCACGGACTGGCCGTTCATTTCCTGCTTTGTATAACCGAAAAGTTCCTCCGCCTGCCGGTTGATCACCCGGATCCTGCCCTGTTCGTCCGTAATCACGGTGGCATCCGGGACTGCATCAAGCAGGGCGCTGAAGCGCTGTTCACTCGCCACCTGTTTCCGGTAATCCCTGTGCAGCCGCCGGATCATAAAGAAACCCAGCAGGAAGATAAAGGCGAGGATGCTGTATAAAATAGTATTCAGCTGGCGGATGGTCTGTTCATTGTCCTGCTTGCGGATAGCCAGCAATTCTGTTTCAATATGCTCCATTTCCGTCCCGATGCGGCGGATCTGGTCGGAATAGTGTTTTCCAAGCCCGCTTTCCACCATACTCACCAGCTCAGCAGCTGTCCCTGTTTTTTTAGTGATAACCATGCTGTCGGAAAAATGCATCCGCCGGCCGATAAAAAAACGGATCGAATCTAATCGCTGCAATTGCCCGGGATTATCCGAAAGAAGCTGCTGCAGGGCCGTTGTTTCGGCTGCAAAGCTTTTCCCCGACTGGATCAGCGGTTCCAGGAATTCATCCTTGCCGCTGATTGCATAACCACGGGCCCCGGTCTCGTTATCGAGCGCGGCCATGACTAATTTCTGAATATGCTGGATGACCTGCCGGGTGCGGCTGACCTGGCCGGAGGTATCACGGACCCGCTGGAACTGGCGGTTTGATACAAAAAATACAATCAGTATGGTACTGATAAGCAGGGCGATACCCGAGGTGAACAGGTTACCGGGTGAAGAAATTTTCATAGTATCAGTGTGCGGCATCAGCACCCCGATCGTTGTTCCGGTAAAAAAATTTCCCAAGGATAGAACAACTGTCCGGGAGCCGTTGCCCTAGGTTTTTGTTTCATTCTCTGCCGGGGATTTCTCCCATAAGCCGAATGTCCGTAATCATTCATCTTATATACACAGGCTCTTCTTCCCATTAAGTTAGACAAAAAAAATAAGACTTGCTAATAGGTGCATTTTTGGATGCGGACAGGGGTACGGGTAAACTCTTAGTTAGTGGGTTGAAATTATTAATTATTAGATTATTTATTATTTCGTGCTGCTGGCAATTACTTTAAAGATTGACACTGGTTGAAAATTGAATAGTCCTTGGGATATACATAACCGGCAGTATCGAAGCCCGTCCCATCCTCTTTAGTGAATTAGCAAAATAATAAAGACTCGTCCCGCTTTCCAATAATCTACAATCAGTAATTAATAATACAAGGAAACGAGGATTACTAATTACTGATGACTAATTATTTCGTGCTGCTGGTAATTACATTAAAGATTGACACTGGTTGAAAATTGAATAGCCCTTGGGATTTGCATAACCAGGAGACGAGGATTATTTATTGCTAATGACTGATTATTTCGTGCTGCTGGCAATTACTTTAAAGATTGACACTGGTTGAAAATTGA
>JACRJO010000006.1 GCA_016219985.1 Sphingobacteriales bacterium
GCGCAGAAGGAAAACTCACTGAGCGCGCAAAGGTTGAGGGAGTCGGAGGCAGTTGGAAGACCATTGTGGATACACTAAATAACTTGATTGATTCCATAGCTAAACCTGTACAGGAGGTAATTAGGCTTGCAGTAGCGTTGTCCACAGGAGACATATCGCAGAGATACCTGATTGAGGCAAAAGGTGATTTTAAGACATTGACCGATGCCTTGAATAAATCCTTTGATGATGTAGGAGCGCTTATCCGCCTGGCAGTAGATAGTTCTGGTAAGGTGGCTACTGCTTCGGGTCAGTTAGCAACTTCATCTAACCAGGTGAATACCGCGCTTTCGCAGGCAGCCAAAACTACTCAGGAGATAGCCGAAGGCGCTAAGGATCAATCCAAAAAATTAGAGGCAAGCACCAAAGTCGTGGCTGACCTTTCCAAATCCATACAGCAAGGCGCTGCCAACTCAAGCGCTGCGGCTGAGGTTACCCAAGAGGCAGCCAAGCTTTCCCAAAAAGGAACTGAAAGCGGAAAGCAGGCAGCAGGCAGATTAAAGACTATAGATGATATTGTTAAAGCCAATACCACCACAGTGAAAGACCTGGATAAACGGGCCAAGGAAATAGCGGTAATTGTAGGCACAACCAAAGATATTGCCGACCAGACCAACCTCTTGGCTTTAAACGCTGCTATTGAAGCAGCGCATGCCGGAGAGGCGGGCCGGGGTTTTGCGGTTGTCGCGGATGAAATCAGAAAGTTAGCCGAAGGCACGAAAAACGCGGCAGTGCAGATTGAAAACATGGTCTCAGCTATAGGTGAGGCCACTACTGAGGTCGTTACCGGCATGACCACAGGGACTCAGCAGGTCAGCGAGAGTATCAATATTGTTAATCAGGCCCTTGGTATATTAGACCAGATTGGCGCAAGCACGCAGGAGATTACCTCCAAGGCCCAGGAGATTTCCGCGGCTACGACAGCGCAGGCCGGAGGCGCTCAACAGGTAGCTAAGACCATTGAGGAGATAGCCACGACCAGCGAGCAGGCAGCAGTAGGCGCAGGACAAATGTCCACTTCTATTCAGCAGCAGACTTCAGCCATGCAGCAGATGGCTGCTTCTGCGCAGAATTTATCTACGCTGGCTGAGGAGTTAAGAGGCGCATTACGCAGATTTAAGGTAAGCGCTGAGTGGGAAGAATACGAAGAGGAGCCAATAAGAGGGAAAAGGAAGAGATA
>JACRJO010000037.1 GCA_016219985.1 Sphingobacteriales bacterium
CTGCTAATTGCAGTAAACCTAACTTGGTTTTGATTAACTTAGTTTCCACTTTCATTTCTGACAGTTTTTGGGGTTAAACTTTGGTTTGTTGTTACTCTAAAGTTAACCCTAACTGTCAGATTAAGTCGTAGCTAATACAATTCATACTATCCAATTAATGATTGAAATGCCCTCAACGTGATATTTCTAGTTTTAGGTTCAAGAAATGGAAGTACTATTGCCTGAAAATTAGCTACAGAAGCAACAATATATTTTCTTAGATAGGTGTGTGTCCTGTCATCCTCTTGACTACGCTGACGTAGTAACGTAATGCTATGGGTCATACGATCTGCAAATTGTTCGTTACTAACCTCCCCATTCTCAAGTTGAGCAAATAGACAATGTACAGAGTCTTTAAAGTCATCAATAACCCGTTCAACTCGATCTAACTTAACTTCAAGGCGATTCAATAGACAAATTTGAATTGTGCTTTCCCCTCTACCATCAACATCAATTCCAGTGATGCGTATCCCTTCACCTTTAGGATCTAGTTCAAAAGTAAAATAATCTTCAGGCTTATCTACTTCCGGGTGTAACAAACATGGCCTTTCATCCAGTAACGGGGCTAATGTGGATTTGCATAATGTAAGATTAATATTACCGTCTGCAAGTAGCGGGGGAGTAAACACCCTCGGACCTAATACAGGGAATTTATTATGTTTTCCTCCTTCTCTATTACATGTTATGCAAGAAGGAATCAAATTACTCCATTCATAACAAAGCCAATAATAGCCAGGGTGAGTAGGCTCCTCTTCAACACCTTTTTTAGGCCTGTAGTGCTCAATATCTGCTTTACATAACCTTTCACAATACGCACATTTATACTTATAAGATATAGCAAGCTTGTCCTCCACTCTTGACCTCTTGCCGTCCGGAGTATTGTATCCATCTCTATAAATTGAGTCAGTAATTAAACCCTTATTCTGCGTTCTTATTATTCCAAGTAACGCTTGATAGGTTTCTTCAGAAGCCAAGCGGGCAGTTTTATCTTCATCTCTCTTAGTCACAAACCTCATTGATTTCTTGCTTTAAATAAATTAATCAATTGTTGCTCTTTTTCATCTGTGAGAAATGAATCAATTTTTTCTTGAACTTTATCATTAAATTCAATGTCAGAGTATGTGACTTCTGTTCGAACTATTTTCTTTTGGTCATGGCTTTCAGGAACAATATCATCCAAGCCAAATATGGGGGATGTCAAAATTGTGTTAGGCAATAAATCACCCAGCTCAATTAATTCATCTAATCTTTTAACCCTTACGCCGTCTTCTGACGATCTTTCAACTCTGAAGATCTGGCTATTTTTAGGGGCGCCCAAAAAAGGGATAGGGCTATGAGTAGAAGCAATGAACTGAATCTTGGGAAATGTTTTTGTTAACTGCTGTACAAGTTGTTTTTGCAATTTTGGATGCAAATGAATATCAATTTCATCGATTAGCACAACACCCGTAAATTCAGAGGGGTCAGTTACGCTCGGCTGTTGATTATATAGGCGGACAAGTATATCACCGATCATTGCCACCATGCTTTTAAGACCCGATGCTAGCTTGCCGTATTCAACTTTTCTAAATTCAGCACCTTCATGATCTTTTTCAACATAAGTCGTTGCCGGAATATCACCTATTTGGTCTTCAAAATTGATATTATAAAGATTAGGTAAGATATCAGTAAGTATCTCAGTTATATAAACTTTTCGTTCAGTAAGCTGCCCTTCAATACGCCATTTATCAAACTGATGCTGCAAGTCAATCAAATAGGAATCATCGTTAAATAATGAGGCTGCTAAGTCACTTGTTGTAATCGATTTTAATAATTGCGAACTAAGCCCTGAATGATTGGTTTTCAGTCTGGATTGGCCATAAGCTGCAAAACCATTAGTTAAAGGAAAGGAAAATTGTGGGAGCTTCCGTTCATCATGATCGTAAGGAATAATGTCTGCGGAGGATGTAAATAGTTTTAATCGGATTACTGAAGTGTCTGAATCTGTTAACTCTGAAGAAATAATTTCTTTGCCGCAAATTGCGGTTGCTATAGCTCTTAAGATAGAAGTCTTACCTGTCCCATTTTCTCCTGTAAGAAAAACCCACTGCGAAGAAAAAGGGATTTCATTTATTAATATGTTCTTAATAGGCCCATAATTTTCAACTGCAACTTCCTCGATTTTTAAAAAATTACTAATAGTTTCTACTGGCAATGAATTTTGCTTTGAGATTCTATTTCTATATTGATCTACTTTTTCTTTTTGGTTTTTGAAGTCAAAGTCACTTATGAAATAAATGCCATCATCAATTGACGAAAAAAAAGATTGCGAATACTGAGAAATTATTCCGTCAATAACAATTTTGTCGCCTTTGATAAATTCTTCAAGTGAAGTCAAATATTCATCGCTATACCACTTTCTGTATCTTTTGCCGCTTGTTTCCAGTTTAAGAGAGTCAACCAGATAATCGTTTATGAAACGTCTCTTTTTATCTGAGTCAGACGTGTTGATTTCGAGATATGTATCACCGGAATCTAACAGAATTACAAAAATAATATTTGGGGTTTTATTCTTCCAGTCTATGCCAGTCCAAAAAGAGACAGCCAAATACTCATCATTCCCATAAAACCAATAACCATTATCCATTCTCCCGTCACGGTTACTTTTCCGGAAAGTAAAATGAAATGACGGGTCATTTTGCCAATACTTTTTTAGCAAATCATACACTTCATTATGTATGGCTTGTGGATTTAGCATATTACCTAACTGACTTTTAAGTATGCGGTAGTACTATTAGCTTTTGATTTACTTGGTCTTCGTTCAACAGACCATTTTCTTTCTCCGAATTCTTCATTCATAAACCTTGTTACACATTCTTGTGCTATATCAGCCTTATCTTGCAAATCATCCGGCAATGCATTCACAATCTCTGTTTTCAGCAGCATCCAATGCACATTGTTCTCCTTTAGTTTTTGCATGAGTCCGCTGTTCGAGCGTATTTTCTTAAATGCACTTTTAATACACATTTCCAGAACGTCTTCTTGTGACTGATCTGGTTTATATCCTTCTTCATCTTCAATATTTATTTCAACAGTTCCAATATCTTTCCGAATTTCTTCAAGTTTCTGATTGAACTTTTCTTGTAAACCAGCGCTGTATGTGTTTGCAGCAGGAGAATTATAGCTAGGATCACGAACTGAAAATAATTTTTCAAAGCTTAATACACGTATAGAAATTGGATACGGTTTTCCTCCTGAACTACTCCAAAATACCCCATTCCCGGGAATTGGTTCATTTAGCAATGAGCTTAACAGATCGTTGCTGAAATGTGCATTGGCCTTACGAAGAGCCCCTAAATCAACTGCAGAAAGCAAATGAAAAATAAACCAGTTGTCCCCTTGGCTAAGAATTTCATCTGAAATGCTACCTGGTTGTTGGGTTATTAACACTGCTCCCAAACCAAATTTTCTACCCTCCTTAACCCAGGCTATATAAGGGCTTTCTGCTCCCCCAGAACTCCCTAATACTGATTGTGCCTCTTCTATTACTGCAATAGTTGGAATGCTATCCGGTTCAGCCTTGGTAAACTCTGTTTGATTATGCTCAAAGATTTGTTGAAGAATAATTCCTGAGAGAATTAATCCATTTGCTCCACGCATTTGAGAAATGTCTACAATGCAAATTTTGCCACTTCGAAGCGAGTCAAAAAGTTTATCCAGCATTTGGCTACTCGGGTCGTGAATAAGCCTAATAATAGTTGTAATATTCGAACGAATTGCAATTATTTCGGCATCTTGTCGATCAGTATTTCTATCTCCGAGTATAATTTCCCTTAAATCTTCAAGCGGTGTAGCATTACCATGGTTATGTACTAAATCAATGAGTCTTCTCCAATTAGCAGAATTAAGTCCCTTAAGCTTTTGGACGTTTTGTTGACTTTGCCTTTCTGCCGGAAGTGCTATTGAAATCACTTCAGCAGGTCTTAGTCTTCTTATATCTAATCGGATTGTTCCCGCTACAAAAGACTGATAGAAAGGGCTCGGAGATGCCCTATTCGTAAAAACAACAACTTTATCCTCCAAAAAAGGAACGTCACAAAGCCCAGGTCTTCCACTATCGTCTGGCCAGAAATATTCTCCATCCGGATCAAATATAATAGTACCTACAGGTGACTGCTTTCCTGTTTTTTTGGTTATAAAGGGAGGATTTTCATAAAGATTGCTGAAGAGTAACTTTACCAGGTTTGATTTACCAAAACCGGCTCTGGCAAATACAAATGACCTTCTGGACACCAATTGCTCTATCCTGAATTTTGTAAATACTTCAGGTGTTTTAGGGATCATCCATGACTCCAAAACAGCCTTAGTATCAGCTTTGCTTCCGTTAAACACAAATTCTCCGTAAGCCAAATAGCCAAATGCCGGAACAGGCTTTCCATCTTCAGTTTTGATATTATGACCTGCTACTTCTTGTAAAACTTCGTCAGATAAAAACGCTACTTTGCTACCAACATGTGGCAGTCGTCTATGCGATGGCGCAAAAACTAAATCTGCTCCATTTATTCGTACTACTCCTAACACTCGAATATCAACTTTGTATTTCAAATAACCTTCTCTTAAATCCTCAGACACTTGTCGCCCTTCAGAGATAGCTCTTATCGCATAATCCTCTCCCGCAGAGCCTGCGAGTTTTCCTAATGCAGCAACCGAAGTAATTCTTCCAAGAACTGCCTCATTTTCGCCTTCAAGCGCAACTACTAAGAACTGTCCATGCATGGGAATATTTTGAAATACATTGTCATATTTTAAAACAATATCTGCATGAAATTCTAAGCCTCCTTCGCTAAATCCTTTAAAGATTCCAACAATTTTATCGTCTGGAAATAATTTTATCATTGTCTATTTATAATTGAAGTGTTATTAAAGGCTTGATAATCTATAATATTTTTTTTGTCTGCTGGCAAAAGTTCTTTGACCACCTTTACTACCTCATCTTGAAGAATGTCTAAATCGAAGTCAATTACCTGTGCATATTCTAACGCCCTTTGCAAACATGCCGGATAATGCGGAATTGGAAATCCATCCAAAGTATCCATATATAAATATCCAAATATCTCTGTGTCAAAAGCGGTTTGAGTATTCAAAAGATCCATAGCCCAAATTGGGTCTCCTCCTTTTTTCCCAAAACGAACTAAATATAAATCACCCATAGAATACTTATTAACTTCCGTATCTTGTTCATCTTCTTCTCCTTCAACCTTATTCATATACTCTTTCCAAACGTATGAGTTTCTCTCCATCTGTTCAGGAACTTTAGCAAATCGTGGTTCCCCAAATGGGAAAACATTTTCAAGTTGCATTGCTAATGAGTATCGTGCAAGTACCTGGCTGTGTTTTGCTAATCCTACAAAATAAATTCGTACTCTCCTTTTTCTATATGCCTCATCAATTGCAGAATTAATTTTTTTCATCATTTCTATAAACAGAGGTCGTTTGTTTACTACATCATATTTAAATATTTTACTCCTCAAAAGACCGTCTTTTAGAACAACTGTATTGCTTGTAAAGCCTTGATAGCAAATCGTATCATATAAAACCGCCCATTCACATAAATCACGATAAGTTAAAACCCAAGATTTTGAAATTTCTGTCGGCTTATCCCTCATTTTCTTGCCTGTTGGAATCATTGGGCTCAAATCATTCAGAGTACTACAATTCAGATCCTTCATCAAAACTCCCAGCGCTGTTTTAGGATTGCCTCTATCGTCAAATTGCCTTTGGCTTAAAAAATCTGTATCAGTTGTAGGGGTAATAGTATCTAAACATAAATTCTTCCCATTGGAATCGACAACACGGATTAACTGAAAATAAAATGGATTATAAACCAACTTGTTGTTAGTCCCGTCTGTTGCTACAAGGGAAAAAGTTGTTATAGAGCGTGGCTTTATAACACGTACATTAGGCTTTATCTGAATAGCTTCTGCGCGCAGGTCATCTAATAACTTCCTATCAACTGCTGCACATTCTTTAATGGCCTGTTTAATTTGTGGTATTTCTTCCGGGTCAAACATTATTAGACATTTAATGTTGAGTAAACATCTATCTCTTCAATATAATTTCCCGTTGAACCTTTGAATTGAACTGCTTGCCTATTAGAAGGCATTGGCTCTCCCGCTGATCTAATAGTATTAATTTTCCATCCACAATCGGCTAGGATTAGTGACTCTTTTATCAGTTGTGATGGTGTTTTTTCAGACTTACTTGGCAAAGCACCAAAACGAATAATCAGTTTTGCATTAGGCACACATTTCTCAGCCGTGTTTGACCATACCCTTGATAAATCATTAATAAATACTTTCTCTGACCAATGTTTTACTTGTGAAGAACTGGAATAATCTACTTTATCCGAGCCGCCTAAAAACCAATTTCTTAACCACTGATCTTGCTCATACGTGGACATACCGTAATATGGTGGAGATGTAATAACCCACTTGAACTTTCTGTTGATTATTCTTTTAAGTTCCCTACTATCTCCCAAAACGACCTTTCCCTGGGTTTTTAGTGGCAAATGTTTATTGAATATATATGTTGACTTCCTATTGACAAGTTCCAATAGATTAACTTCATCAGGTTTCAATTTGTGTTTTCTCCAATATGAAACAGAGTAGTCGGGTTTGGTTGCAAAGGTCCTTGGCATTTGATTTGATAAATAGCTTTGCTGCGACTTCATTTTAGGTCCATGCAAAGTTCCTAGGATGATTGCCCTCAATGCAATGTCGACGTTATCCAGATTTGGAGGAGATAGGAAGTAATCTCTAAGCTTACAAATGTTTTTCAAAGTTTCAGGATGATATGCCCATTTCCAAAAATCGCCTTCGGGAATAGTATAAGGCTCAAAATTGTCTAGGATGTATTTGCAACGTGTTACGATATCCTTGGATTTTACTTTTACTAATTTGGCCTGTGCAATTGCATGTGCAACAGGATTGCTATCTACACCATATGATTCAATTCCTAATAGCCTTGCAGCATAATTAGTTGTTCCTCTTCCGCAAAATGGATCATAAACCAAATCCTCTTTTTCTGCATTTAGCAAGGCTTTATATGGAAACGAAAGAGGAAACATCGTAAAATAAGGACAAATTGTATTTAGCCTTATTTTGGGACTTGTTCTATTTATTATCTCTTTATTTGACATTCTAGCTTCCATAATTTAAACTGGTGGTAATTATTTATTTTCTTTACCTATCCCCCAATAATTCCATCAACCTAAAATTAACATAATATGTTGTTCTTCCTATCTTTTGGGGCTTCAGTATTGCTGCTTCTGCTAATTTCTTTAACCAGGTTGATGCTGTTTGCCTGTGTGCCATCCCTTTCTTCTCCAGTAACTCTATTTTTAAGTAAGGCAGGGTAAACATCAGTTGCAGCAGTTCATAACTAAAGGAGGCTCCTAATACTTCTTTCATTTGCTTTTCATGGCTGTCTTTCAACAGGAGCATATCTCTTATTTTCCGGGTGGTAAGCTGGGCGGTCTCTATTAATGCAGTAAGGATGTACATCACCCAGTCTGTCCAGTTGCCTTTTTCAGTAACTCCTCTGAGCAGCTGGTAATACTCGGTTTTATATTTTACGATATGGGCACTTAAATACAATACTGGCTGCGCCAGTAGTTCCTGCTGCACCAGGTACAAGGCGTTTACAATCCTTCCTGTTCTTCCGTTACCATCAGCAAAGGGGTGTATTGCTTCAAACTGGTAATGGATCAGCGCCATTTTTACCAATGGATCCAGTGCCGATAATTCGGGGTTATTGATAAATTGTTCTAATGCAGTGAGCTTATCCCGCACCACATCTTCACAGCAGGGAGGGGTATAAATGATTTCCCCGGTAATAGCGCTCTTTAATGCTGTGCCGGGAGTATTGCGGATGCCTGATTGATTTTGCTTGATGGTTTGCACAATTTCTACCAGGGTACTGGTGAGCAGCAAATTTTGTTGCGCTTTCATTTTTTTGAAACCCGCATACAGTGCTTCTCTGTAGCTTAATACTTCCTTGGCCGCATGATTAGTGCTGCCATCCTCAGTTGCCGCCCGGTATAACTCATCTTGTGTGGTTACAATATTCTCAATGGCCGAACTGTCCTTACTTTCCTGGAGTATGATGGTATTGATAAGCAGTTGGGGATCCGGCAGGGAAGCACAAAGTCCGTTTAACTCGCCCAGAAACCTGGAAGCTTTTGCCAGATGTCTTAATATTTCAGGAGTTTCGGCAAAGCCCTCCGGAGGCAAGGCAGGCAAATCGTTATACGCTGTATTCTTGGTATAAGCCATGAAGATGATTTTAACAGGCCTTGCCACCATGAAATTGCTTAGTTGCAAAGCCTTTCAACATCAAAAAATCTATATGGTGAAAATACGCAAACAATTCGACATCAAAATATTTAAATAGGGGGTAGTTCAACATTATCCGAATTTTATGTAGAAAATACTGCCAAAAATCACCTCATATAGTAAAATATTAAGGAAAAAATCAATAAAATCACCAACGGATAATTTTTTGCGGAACAGCTCCGCAATGATTCCCTATTTCTCCATAATAACTCCTCAACTTTTCCTTAATGCCTCCCGAATTACTCCAAGCCCTAATTAAAACGTAACCACAACTCTGCATCTGAAATCAGCTTTAGTCTTTAATAGATTTGCCTGCAAAAAAATATGGCAAAACAGAATCATTCAATGCGAGATTCAAAAGATCGGGATATGATTAGCTTTGAAACCTGCAAAGAAATATTAAACTCCAACGGCAATCAATACACTGATGAAGAAATTTACAAGATCAGGGAATACATGTATCAATTAGCGGAAATTCAGGTCAGGCACTTTAAGCAGTGGCAGGAAGATCAGCTTCATTCACAGTTTCATGATAAACTTTCACAAGATAATAAGGGACAATAGCGATCAAAACATGCAAATAGTCTCAAT
Source organism: Sphingobacteriales bacterium (assembly GCA_016219985.1). Taxonomy (GTDB): domain Bacteria; phylum Bacteroidota; class Bacteroidia; order Chitinophagales; family Chitinophagaceae; genus JJ008. The sequence continues at coordinate 9,003 of JACRJO010000037.1, forward strand.
TTCTTCTAACTACTCTCTGAAACTTGCTCAAAGTGGAAAGTGAGACTTTATGGCTGTCATAGGTTTGCAAATAAAAAAATTACTATGAAAACAATCAAAGTAAAGGAACTCGAAGTTCCCGTGGGCGCAATGCCTGAAGTAGTTGACATTCTTATGGAGAATGATTTGGAAAACAGCCTCGCCGGCACCGATGAGGACCATGAGGTTATCTTCCTGAAGGTACGTTATGACAAGGATGATGAAGATCAGCGCAGTGCTGTTCATGAAATTGAAGACATTATAGCTAATACATCTTATCGAACCATCCGGGTAAATGAAGTGCTTGCGCTGATATGCAGTGCAGACAGGGCTTCCAGCGGCCCTAAAAAGGAATTGGCTCCCGTATTTGGAAGCCAATCCAATGAAGTGCCCGGGACTGGATTCGAACCAGCACATCCTTTCGAACGCCGCCACCTGAAGACGGTGCGTCTACCAATTTCGCCACCCGGGCATCAATTGGGGCTGCAAATATAGGGAATGATATTAATTTTTTTAAACAGAAACATTAAAATCTCTCAGTGCCTCATTCAAACTGGTCTTCAGGTCCGTGCTCGGTTTCCGCTGCCCGATAATCAGGGCGCAGCCCACGCCATATTCACCGGCCGGGAATTTCTTGGTATAGGATCCCGGAATCACCACACTCCGGGCGGGTACCCTTCCCCTCATTTCAAAAGCGACGGGCCCGCTTACATCAATGATCTTGGTGGACTGGGTCAGCACCACATTGGCGCCCAGCACGGCTTCTTTTTCCACGATCACGCCTTCCACCACGATGCAGCGGCTGCCGATAAAACAACCATCTTCTACGATCACCGGGGAGGCCTGCAGGGGCTCCAGCACCCCGCCAATCCCAACCCCGCCGCTAAGGTGCACTCCCTTGCCGATCTGGGCACAACTCCCCACGGTGGCCCAGGTATCCACCATGGTTCCCTCATCCACATAGGCCCCGATATTTACATAGGAGGGCATCAGCACCACATTCTTCGCCAGGTAGGCGCCGTATCTCGCAACAGCATGAGGCACAGCCCTTACTCCAATCTCTTTATAATTTTTCTTGAGTAACATTTTGTCGTAAAATTCGAAGGGAGCCAGGTCCCAGGTCTGCATTTGCTGGATTCCGAAATACATCAGGATCGCCTGTTTTACCCATTCGTTAACCACCCACCCCAGTGCCCCGGGTTCAGCCACCCGCAGCCTGCCCTTGTCCACCTCCTCAATCACGGCCCGCACCGCATCACTGTATTTGTTTTCCTTTAATAAATCCCGGTTCCCCCAGGCCTCCAGTATCAGTTCTTTCATGATGTTGATTTTGCTGCGAAAATAGTTGGAAAGTTGGATAGTTTGTTAGTTGATAGTGGGGAAGACGGGAAGTCGGGAAGACCGGAAGTTGGGAAGTCGGGAAGACTGGAAGTTGGGAAGTCGGGAAGATGGGAAGTCCGAAAGACGGGAAGACGGAAAGTCCGGAAGTCGGAAAGACCGGAAGTTGGGAAGTCGGGAAGACTGGAAGTTGGGAAGTCGGGAAGATGGGAAGTCCGAAAGACGGGAAGACGGAAAGTCCGGAAGTCGGAAAGACCGGAAGTTGGGAAGTCGGGAAGATGGGAAGTCCGAAAGACGGGAAGACCGGAAGTTGGGAAGTCCGGAAGACGGGGGCTGAGAACTATCTTTGCCGCATGAACATCGGGTTTGACGCAAAAAGGGCATTTCATAACGGTACCGGGCTTGGACATTATAGCCGGACCCTGGTTCGGTCCCTGGCGGAATTTTTTCCGGAGCACGAATACTACCTTTTCAACCCCGTCTCTTCCTCCTCCTTTTCCCTGGCCGGATCTCATTTGCACGAAGTGCAGCCGGCGGGTTGGCTGAACAGGTGCTTCCCTTCGGCCTGGCGCAGCAGCCGCGTGAAAAAGGACCTCCGGCGTTTAAAGATTGACCTGTATCACGGTCTCAGTCATGAAATACCGGTGGGTATCCGGTCAACCGGTATAAAAACAGTGGTGACCATCCACGACCTTATTCATGAACGTTTTCCTGAACAATACAATTTCTTTGATGTAAAGACCTACCGGAAAAAATTCCGTTATGCCTGCGATAAAGCCGACCGCGTGATCGCCATCAGCGAACAGACGAAAAGAGATATCATGCATTTCTACCACACACCTGAAGAAAAGATCCGGGTTTGTTACCAGGGGTGCAACCCTTCCTTCGGGATCCGGGTGAGCGAGGAGGATAAGGCAGCGGTAAGAAAAGAGTTCGGATTGCCGGCTGAGTTTTTTCTCTATGTGGGTTCCCTGGTCGGGCGCAAGAACCTGCTGGGTATCTGCAAAGCCCTGTTCCTGCTGCGGCATGAGCTGGATATCCCCCTGGTGGTGATCGGGGACGGAAATGAATACAAACTGCAGGTGATGGATTATCTCCGGCAAAACGGGCTGGAAAAAAAAGTGATCTTCTTGTCGGCTGCCGAAAGCGCCAAAAGATCGGAGGCCTTCCGCACCGCGACCGTCTTTCCCGCTATTTACCAGTCAGCCATCGCCATGATCTATCCTTCTTTTTTTGAAGGATTCGGTATCCCGGTCCTCGAAGCGCTGTGGAGCGGGTTACCGGTAATTACTTCAAACAGTTCCTGTATGCCGGAAACCGGCGGCCCCGGCAGCTATTATGTGGATCCGGCCAGTGCGGACGAGATCGCAACCGGGATGAAAACCATTTATGAGGATAAAGCCTTTGCCGCGCAGATGCGGAGCAAGGGGCTTGAACATGCAAAACAATTCACGCCTTTAAAATGCGCATCGGCGGTCATGGAGGTATATAAAGAATGCTGGTAGATTTTGAACAGGATATCGAACCCTGTCTTTCCGTGCTTCGTAACGGGGGGCTGATCTTATATCCCACGGATACGATCTGGGGGATCGGTTGTGATGCCACCAATGAAAAAGCCGTGGAGCGGGTGTACCGGCTAAAACAACGGGAAGAACAGCGGAGCATGATCATTTTGCTGGCCGACGAACGTTCCCTGCTGCAGTACGTGGCGGCCCCGGATCCGGCTGTATTCGATTACCTGGAACAACTGGAAAAACCGACCACCCTTGTTTTTGAAGGAGCCCTGGGATTACCGGCCAACCTCGTGAACGAGGACGGCAGTATCGGTATCCGGGTGGTGAGGGATGATTTTTGCCGTCACTTAATCAGGCGGCTGGGCCGGCCCCTGCTGTCCACTTCGGCCAATATCTCGGGTTCGCCGGCCCCGGCCAATTTTACAGAGATATCGCCTGCTATTCTCGCGGGGGTGGATTACACGGTCACCTATCGCAGGAACGATCTCACTCCACGCCAGCCTTCGGCGGTTGTGAAGTGGAACCGGAACGGGACACAGACCATCCTCCGTCCCTGACAATTATACCGACGAGACATTAAAATTACATTGATTGGCCGGTGTTAATGTCTGTCGGTATAATACCGGGAGTAACCACTGAAAAACTAATGTCTGAAAGGTATTATACCGACGAGACATTAAAATTACATTGATTGGCCGGTGTTAATGTCTGTCGGTATAATACCGGGAGTAACCACTGTAAAACTAATGTCTGAAAGGTATTACTTAGTTTTGATTTTTTATGCGGAAATTTCTGGTTATTCAAACGGCTTTTATCGGAGATGTGGTACTCGCCACCGCGATCATTGAAAAATTGCATGCGCATTATCCTGCGGCAAAGATCGATTTTATGCTGCGCAAAGGAAATGAGGGTTTGTTAGAGGGGCATCCCTTTATCAGCGGGTTGCTGGTATGGGATAAACGGAAAAATAAAATTTCCAACCTCCTGAAATTAACAGCCGCCGTGAGAAGGACGGGGTATGATGCCGTGATTAATGTGCAGCGCTTTGCGGCTACCGGTTTTCTCACTGCTTTTTCAAATGCCGGAATGAAGATCGGGTTTAATAAAAATCCGTTCAGTTTTTTATTCACGCACCGGGTTAAACATATTATCGGGAACGCTGAACATCCCCTGCATGAAGTGGAGCGGAACCAGTTACTGATCCGTCAGCTGACGGATGCCACCCCGGCCCGGCCCCGCTTATATCCCTCGCCGGGGGCAGAGCGGAACGTATCAGGCCTCAAGGTAAAACCCTATATCGTGGTGGCGCCTGCTTCGGTATGGTTTACCAAACAATACCCCGCAGCTAAATGGATTTCCTTCCTTGATAAGATTCCCCATTCGATCCCTGTTTACCTGGTTGGCGGTCCCGGTGATTCTGCAATGGCCGGGCAGATCAGCGCCGGCAGCGCCCATCCTTCCATTCATAATGTATGCGGTCAATATAATTTTCTCGAATCGGCAGCTCTTCAGCGGGATGCCCTGATGAATTATGTGAATGATTCCGCCCCGATGCATTTTGCCTCTGCAGTCAATGCACCGGTTACAGCGGTTTATTGTTCCACCCTGCCATCTTTTGGCTTCGGTCCCTTGTCTGACCGGCAATTTATTGTTCAGGCAGAAGAAAAACTTTCCTGCCGGCCCTGTGGTTTACATGGAAAAAAAGCCTGCCCGGAGTCCCATTTTCATTGTGCCTATAAAATCCGGGAAGAACAATTACTGGAAACATTGAAAACCGGGTGAAGGGATTCTTCATTATTCACCCGGCTTACTCCCGGCCTATTTGCCTTTACTATGGTATTTTTGCGGCTATGAGGATTCCCTGTACGGAAAAAGAACTTTTTATTTTCAGGAAGATCAGCCTGGCGGCGGAAGGGCTGGGTATGCCGGTGTACCTGATCGGCGGGTTTGTCCGTGATAAACTGCTGGAACGGGATACAAAGGATGCTGACTTTGTCTGCCTGGGAGACGGGATTGCCCTGGCCCGGGCGGTGGCCGATCGTTTCAGCCCGGTGCCGCAGGTGGATTATTTTAAAAATTTTGGCACAGCGCATATCCGGATCGATAAAGATTTTGATCTTGAATTTGTGGGTGCCCGCAGGGAAAGTTATCAGTCCCATAGCCGCAAACCGGAGGTGGAACCCGGCTCCATCGCCGATGACCAGGATCGCCGCGATTTTACGATCAATGCACTTACCATCAGTCTCAATGCAGCCGATTTCGGGGAACTGATCGATCCCTTTGAAGGGCTGAAGGACCTGGAAAATAAAATCATCCGGACCCCCATGGATCCGGCCCGGACCTTCAGTGATGATCCCCTGCGGATGATGCGGGCGATCCGCTTTGCCGCCCAGCTCGGGTTTGTAATAGAGGATAAGACCTGGAAGGGGATCGTGGATATGGCGGACCGTATCCAGATCATTTCACAGGAACGCATCACCGATGAACTGAACAAGATCATCCTGGCGCCCAAACCCTCCACCGGCCTGGACCTCCTGTATAAATCCGGCCTGCTTCAAAAGATATTTCCGCTCATGGCGGACCTGGCCGGTGCAGAATACAAGGATGGTCTTGGACACAAAGATAATTTTTACCATACCCTGCAGGTACTGGACAATCTTTCGCAGCATACCACCGATCTCTGGCTGCGCTGGGCTGCTGTATTGCATGATATTGCCAAGCCGGCCACCAAACGTTTCGAAGAGGGACATGGCTGGACCTTTCATGGTCATGAAGTGGTGGGCGGGCGAATGGTACCGAAAATATTTGCCCGGCTCAAGCTGCCCCAGCATGAAAAAATGCGTTTGGTGAAGAAACTGGTGGAACTGCACCTGCGGCCCATCAGCCTGACCAAAGAAAATATCACGGATTCAGCGATCCGCCGTTTGCTCTTTGATGCAGGCGATGATTTTGATGCACTGATGATGCTGTGTGAGGCCGACATCACTTCAAAAAACAAACAGAAAGTAAAACGTTACCTGGAAAACTTTCAGCTGGTGCGGCAGCGCTGCAAAGAATTGGAGGAAAAAGATCATGTCCGTAACTGGCAGCCGCCGGTTACCGGTGAACTGATCATGGAAACCTTCGGGCTTTCGCCCTCCAAACCGGTGGGTATCATCAAAGACGCGCTGAAAGAGGCGATGCTCGACGGGATCATCCCGAATACGTATGAGGCTGCTTTTGCATTTATGCTGGAAAAAGGGGCTTCGCTGGGCCTGCAGCCGGTAAAATAATTAAAGCGCAATATTTCCGGCAACGGCGATAAGTGTTAAATTTGTAGTATGGCAATTTTAAAATTCAGGATCTACTTTGAAGAGGATGAAAGCGTGTACCGGGATGTGGTGATCCGTCATACACAAACCTTTAAGGACCTGCATGAGATCATCCTGAAATCATACGAGTTCGATAATAAGCACAAGGCGACTTTTTTCCGCAGTAATGATCACTGGCTGAGAGGAAGGGAGATCTCCATCGAGAAATATGACAAGGAATATAAGGCCGAACCGCTGATCATGGAAGAGACCAGCATCGGTTCCGAGATCCGGGATCCGAACCAGCGCTTTATCTATCTCTATGATTTCAACAAGAACTGGAGTTTTCTCGTTGAACTGATCAATGTATCAAAGGAAGAGAATCCCAAGATCAGTTATCCCGCCGTGGTAAGAACCGAGGGCATTGCCCCGAGCCAGTATGGCACCAAGGGGTTATTGGGTGAAAAGTTTGCGGACATTGAAGAAAAATATGATCTCACCCAGGTGGGCGACGGGTTTGCAGAGAAGAATGAGGAAGGGGAAGATGTGGGACTGGGAGAAGAAGGCGTGGCTGGTGAAGAAGAAGAAGCCTGATCCCCGCTTGACAAATAAAGGATTACCCTGGCATGGCCGGGGTAATCCTTTATTTGCCAGGTCAGTAATACCGACGAGACATTAAAATTACATGGATCGGCCGGTGCTAATGTCTGTCGGTATAATACCGGGAATAATCACTGCAAAACTAATGTCTGAAAGGTATAACCTGCATAACATGCCTGCGATTATTGAAGGCAGATTATAAATAGTATTTTGCACCCTGGTTTGAAAACACATCCTGCAAAAACAGTTATCATTCTTACCGGCCCCACGGCATCGGGAAAGACCGCCGTGGCCATTCAGCTGGCCAGGCATTTTAACACGGAAATTATTTCGGCTGACAGCCGGCAATGTTACCGGGAGATGAATATCGGGGTGGCCCGGCCTTCCCCGGAAGAATTAGCCGCTGTTCCGCATCATTTTATAGCATCCCATCATATCCACGATGAAGTAACCGCTGCCCTGTTTGAGGAATGGGCCCTGAAAAAAGCAAAACAGTTATTTGAAAAGCGGGATGTGCTGATCATGGTGGGAGGGACCGGTTTATACATCAAAGCTTTCTGCGAAGGGCTGGATGCGATCCCCGGAATTGACCCGGTCATCCGGCAACAGGTGATTACCGGTTATGAAGAAAAAGGCCTGGACTGGCTCCGGGAGGAGATCAGGAAAAAAGACCCGCTCTTTGCTGAAAAGGGGGAAACCCAAAACCCGCAACGGATGATGCGGGCGCTGGAAGTAGTCCTGTCCACCGGGCAGCCCATTTTCAGTTATCATAAAAAGAATAAAGCAGGAAGGGATTTCAGGATAATCAAAGCAGGCCTGGAACTGTCCCGGGAAGAACTGCACCGGAATATCCATACCCGGGTGGATAAAATGATGGAACAGGGCTTGCCGGAAGAAGTAAAATCCCTTTTACCATACCGGCACCTGAATGCCCTGCAGACCGTTGGGTACAGTGAATTGTTTGACTACTTCGATGGAACTGTTTCCCTGGAAAAAGCGGTGGAAAAGATAAAGACCCATACCCGCCAGTATGCCAAACGGCAGCTGACCTGGTTTCGCAAGGATCAGGAGATCCGCTGGTTTTCCCCCTCAGCTTTTAGCGAAATGCTTACATGGATGGAAGAGTACCCCTGGTAATCAGGCCGGGATGGCCACCGGTTTTACTGCAACCGGTTTACTTTCCTGCTGGCAGGCTTTCCACAAAATATATCCCCCGGATAAATTAAATACTTCGTTGAACCCGTTCTGCTGCAGGATCCGGTTTGCAAGATAACCCCTGAGTCCCGCCTCGCAGTAAATGTCAATCCGTTTGCCGGCCGGAATTTCAGACAGCCTTTCACGGATCTCATCCACGGGAATATTGACCGCGCCTTCGATATGCCCGGCGTTAAATTCACCGGCGGTTCTCACATCCAGCAAATAACTGTTGTCGTCTGTGTCCCCGGCGTCATTCCAGTAAAAGATCTTCAACCGCCCCTGTAATATATTTTCCGCAATAAAGCCAGCCATATTCACCGGGTCCTTTGCTGAAGAGTAGGGCGGCGCATAAGCATGTTCGAATTCACCGAGTTCATAGATCGTACTGGCCCGTTTGATAACGGAAGCGAGAATGTCGATCCGTTTGTCCACTCCTTCATAGCCGGCGATCTGGGCGCTGTATAAGCGGCCGTCTTCGGGTGAAAAGGCAATCTGGATCATCATCTGCCGGGACCCGGGGTAATAACCCGCATGCGAACCGCTGTGATTGGTGGAGACAATATGATTGATGCCGGCTGCTTTTAAATGCTTACTGGCCGTACCGGCGGTGGCCACGGTCATGTCAAACACTTTTACGATAGCCGTATTGATGGCGCCCTGGTAGGGATGTTTATTTCCCAGCACGATATTATTGGCGCATATCCGTCCCTGTTTGTTAGCAGGCCCGGCCAGGTACGTGTTCATGGACTGGCCGGTAACCGGGTTGGCAAATTCGATCGCATCCCCCACGGCATAGATATCCGGGTTGGAGGTCTGCAGGTATTGATTGACCCAAATGCCTTTGGCCGGTCCCAGCTGCAAACCGGCGGATAAAGCCAGCCGGGTGTCCGGTCTCACCCCGATGGACAGGATCACGATATCGGCATCCAGGGCGGAGCCATCTTTCAGCAATACATTCAGAGTGTCATCCTTTTTTTCAAAGCCCGTAACGGCGCTGCTCAGCCGCAGATCCACTCCCTTGGAACGGATATGCTGCTGCACCATGGCCGCTACGGGGAAATCCACCGGGGCCAATACCTGGTTGCCCATTTCGATAATGCTGACATCCATCCCTGATTCATGCAGGTTCTCGGCCATTTCCAGCCCGATAAAGCCGGCGCCGATCACAACGGCTTTCCCGCCGGGGCGCTGCCGTACATAATTTTTAATATGATCCGTATCATTCACGTTCCGCAGGGTAAAGATCCCCGGCAGGTTGATCCCCGGTAAGGGCGGACGAATGGGTTCTGCCCCCGGGGAAAGCACCAGTTTATCATAGGACTCCGTATAGGTTTCCCCGGTCAGTAAATTTTTGGCGGAAACGGTTTTAGCCACCGGGTCAATAGCAGTCACTTCCGTGGAGATCCGCACATCAATATTAAAGCGCTGCCGGAATGATGCGGCGGTCTGGACAAACAGTTTGTTACGGTCGGTGATCACATCCCCGATATAATAAGGCAGGCCGCAATTGGCATAGGAAATATATTCTCCTTTCTCAAAGATCAGGATCTCCGCTTTTTCATTTAATCTTCTTAACCTGGCTGCGGCACTGGCGCCCCCGGCGACTGCTCCTATGATAATGTACTTCATGACGGTTGACTGGTTGATAAGTTGATAAGTTGATAAGTTGATAAGTTGACAGGTTTAACGATGCAAAAGAAGCCTATTATCCAATAGGGAATTGTAACCTGGGTTACGCAAAAGAGGGAAGGAAGGCAGGAAAGGGGATGATTTTGGTCAGGTGCCAGGATTACTGTAGCCTTTTTGTATTTTCGGCCTGTTAAGGCGTAGTGTTATAATGAGGTAAAATCCCTTCAGCCGGGATTTTGGTAAAAACAAAGGGGCCTATTGCAGTTGGCGTTTATACAGCTGAACCGTATTTTCCAGCCCAAGGTAAATGGCGTCACAGATCAGGGCATGCCCGATACTAACTTCATCTAACCAGGGAATATGTTGTTTAAAGAAGCGCAGGTTCTGCAGGTCAAGGTCATGCCCGGCATTCAGCCCTATTCCCAGTTCCCTGGCTTTTGTGGCCGCTGCGAGGTACGGCGCAACAGCCGGCTGCTTATTGCCGGCAGCAAACTGTCTTGCATAAGCTTCCGTGTACAATTCAACCCGGTCGGTCCCCGTATCCGCAGCACCTTCCACCATTTCAATAACCGGGTCTACAAAAATGCTGACGCGGATCCCCGCTTTCTTAAATACGCCGATAATATCCCGTAAATAATCTTTGTGCTTAAGCGTATCCCATCCATGATCACTGGTCAGTTGTCCCCCCGCATCGGGAACCAGGGTTACCTGCCGGGGTTGCGTTTCGAGTACCAGGTCGACGAATTTTTGTTCCGTGCAATTGCCTTCAATATTGAATTCGGTGGTGATGATCTTCTTGATCTGCCTGACATCCTCATACCGGATATGCCGTTCATCGGGCCGCGGGTGCACGGTCACGCCATCCGCCCCGAATAACTGGACATCGATGGCGGTTTTTACCACATCGGGGTTGTTGCCTCCCCGGGAATTACGCAGGGTGGCAATTTTATTGATGTTAACGGAGAGTTTGGTCATGGGGCAAAAATACAATAACTACCAGAGTTCTTTCCAGGTATGGTCCGCCAGCAACTGCACCGCTGCCACAAAGCGCTTGAAGGGTCCCGCCGCTCCCCATTCCTTGGGGGAAACCAGGGAAAGCATAAAACTTTCGTCCTGCTTTTCATAGAGGTAATAGGTCTGGCCGATATTGGGTTTAAAAGAAAGCCGGGCATTGTAGATCATCATGGACAGTTCTTTCCGCTTCTGGATCTCATTGGCCTGCAGGGCCAGGAGTTCGATCTGCTTGCGGATCTGTTCCAATTGCATATTGGTCTGTTCTTCCATGGCCGTAAGGGCCTTGTGCTTGATGACCCCTTCCTCGGTGGCTTTGATCACCGCGCCGGAAACAGATGCCGAGTAGGGCAGCACGCTCAGTTGTTTGTGATAGATCTCCATATTGGTAAAGGGCGTTCCGTCCGGTCTCCGGCTTTGCTGGGTGATCCGGAGATACCCGTTGGGCATGATCTCGTGTACCACGTGCAGCACAATTTCCCCTTTCTTATAAAAATGGATTTCGAATGTAATACCGTCAGGGATCAGGGCCTGCACTTTATCGGCGAGTTCGGGGTTGTCGAAGGGGTTCAGGTCCCCGTCCGCATTGATCTGGTAGCCGGCGGAGAAAGCCTGGTTTTCCAGGGTCACCCAGTTGTGATAAATAACGAGTTCTTTTTTTCCTGTAACGGCTTCGATCTTGTATATACCGCTTTTCGGGCGTTCACCGTATTCATAGGTTCCTTTTTCCGGGAACAATTGCCAGGAGGCGAGGAAATTATAGGCCTGTACCATAATTGATGTGCATAATTACAAAATTCCCCGTGAATGGTTTTATCCTGCCTGAAAAATATAGCCGGGCAGCCAATCCCACCTGCCTCGGCCGGTGATTTTGTGGAATACGATGCTGTAAATGCTTTGAATTATCCTTATTTTACAGTTAAAACCTTAGACGTGAAAAGTTATCTTGGTTCCTATCAGCCCGCTTCCGGTATGGAACCCGTTGAAGCCAGCGTGCTGGTCTTTGACAGGTCCGTCAGCATCGGTTACCGCGGGGAGGAGGGCCTGAATCCCACCCTGGGCTGGCTGATGAAAGATATCAGCGCAACCTACGAGGCCTCCCTGCAACAAACCCGGGTCAGGCACCTGCCATCGGGCCGGGAACTGCTGATCCCGGGAAAAGATGCCGCCTCTTTTATCCATGAAATGCAGGAGGAATTGCAAAAGTCCTGGTACCGGAAAAAAGGGTTTCGGTATAAGTTGCGGAGCCTGCTGTTATTATTGATCATCGCCCTCATTTTCGCCCTGCTCTACTGGATTTTTGTTCCCTGGCTTTCTGAAAGAATGGCCGGCCATCTTTCTGCAGAAACGGAAAGGCAACTGGGGGATGCCGTCTATGAAGGCATGGGGTTAACAGGGCTGGAAGATAAAGAGGCCGGTTATCAGCTGAATGAATTCTTCGCGGCCATGGAAGTGGAATCGGAGTACCGGATCCGCATTTCGGTGGTGAAGGATGAGACGGTAAACGCTTTTGCCCTGCCGGGAGGGCGGATCGTGGTGTACACAGCCCTGCTCAAACAGCTACAGTCGTACCCGGAACTGGCCGCTTTATTAAGTCATGAATTCATCCATGTGAATAACCGGCATGCCACCCGTTCTATTTTCCGCAGGCTGGGTTCCAAATTTTTTATCAGCCTGTTATTCGGCCGCTTTGGTTCGGTGGCAGCGGTGATGGCGGATCATGCGGATGACCTGAAATCGCTGACCTACTCAAGGCAACTGGAAAAAGAAGCGGATGTGGAGGGGCTGGGAATCCTGCAGCAGCGGAAGATCGACCCGGCCGGGTTTGAAGACCTGTTCCGGCATTTAAAAAATGCGTCAGGAGGACCGGTCCTGCCTGAGTTTTTGGGCAGTCACCCGGATATTGATAAGCGAACCGCTTATATTAAAGAATTGTCAAAGCAGGCACCGGTGGAGTCCCGGGAAGATTTAAAAGTTATTTTTGAACAACTAAAACCATAATCATGCTGATTACAACAACAAATGTAGTGGAAGGAAGACCCATCCAGGAATACCTCGGGGTGATCAATGCCCAGAGTATTATCGGGGCCAATATTTTTAAAGATATTTTTGCCGGGCTCCGTGATGTGTTTGGCGGCCGGAGCAAAACCTATGAGCGGGTACTGGAACAGGCCAAGGAAGATGCATTGCGTGAACTGGCGGAAAAGGCACAGGCCCTCGGCGCCAATGGTATTGTCGGGGTGGACCTTGATTTCGAAACGATCGGCAGCGGCGGGAGTATGCTGATGGTGATTGCCACGGGTACCGCTGTCCGGATATAAAATAATTCAATTCATTTAAAAAAATATACAAATGCGCCGGATCATTACGATAACAGGGCTGTTCATTTTATTTGTTCTTCAATCATCCGCTCAATTCGACAAGGCCCCGGAGCCGGCGGAGACGGTACTGAAACAGGCCCTCCAGGAGGCCGCTGCTCAGCATAAAAATGTATTACTGATCTTCCATGCGTCCTGGTGCGGGTGGTGCCACCGGATGGATACCAGCCTCAACGACCCGGTTTGTAAGAAAATGTTTGAGGATAATTATGTGATCACCCACCTAGTGGTGCATGAATCGGAAGGGAAAAAAAACCTGGAGAATCCCGGCGCGGAAGCCATGAAGACAAATTATAACGGGGAGGGTCAGGGTATTCCTTTCTGGCTGATCTTTGACCCGAAGGGCAACCTGCTGGCGGATTCCAAAATAAGGACGGAGGGGCAGGGTCCCGGCGCGGGAGAAAATACGGGTTGTCCCGCCTCCGAAAAGGAAGTCAGTTATTTTATTGAAACCGTGAAAAAGACATCCGCGCTGAATGAACAGCAACTGGAAATCATCCGGAAACGGTTCCGGGAAAATGAGCATTGATCCTCAGCGGATCAGGGTGGATATACCTTTCCCGAAATAGGGATTCCCCCGGTAATCAATAGCTTTTACAGTCCATATATAAGTGGCCGTTGCCTGCAACTGGCCATTTATTTTTCCATCCCATCCCTCGCCACTGCGCCGGGTGCTGAAGACCAGTTGTCCCCAGCGGTTGTACACATTAAAATAATCAAGCTGCCGCATACCGGCCACGACGGGGAGCAGCCAATCATTCTTCCCGTCATTATTCGGGGTAAAACCAGAGGGCACAAAAACGGTGGGCAGGGTCTTGTACACCCTGACCATGATACCCGTGGAGTCGGTGCAGCCCGCTTCACTTGTACCCACCAGTTTATACAGGAAGCCGGCTGTTTCAACGGGAAAAATGGCCACCGGATCGGCGATCGTTGTGGCAGAAAGATGATCAGGGGGCGACCAGAGATAGCCGGCAGCACCCGTGGCATTCAGTTGCAGGGGTTGCCCGGTCACCACCGCCGTATCGGCCGTGATCACCAGTTTCAGCGGCGGCTCCACCATGATACGGGTGCTGTCGCTCGCGGGTTTCGGACATCCACGGTTATCCGTTGCCGTTAGTATAAAGACCGTACTCCGGGGCGGGGCGGCCACCGGGTTCAGGAGCGTGGCATTGTCGAGGAAAGCAGCCGGTTGCCAGGACCACTGGCTGCCATCGGTGTTCCCGTTGAGCCGGGTGGTACTGTTATAACAGATCCATTGATCCGCACCGGCATTGACCTGCGGGTAGGGGACGGGGCTGACCACAACCGATTTGACCGCCACGCAACCCCCGATCCGGGCTGTTACCTGGTAGGTAGTGCGTGTGTTGGTAATAACCAGTGGGTTCATCACCTGCGGATTCAGCACCTGTGCCCCCGGTGTCCACTGGTATTGCAGCCCGTCGGATACAATATGCAGGCGGATCGTGTCTCCCCGGCAGATCGTGGTATCATTCATTACCTGCAGGCTGACTTCCGTTACGACCCTTACGAGAACAGAGTCGGTATTGATGCAATTGCCTTCTGTCAGGGTTACGTAATAGCGGGTGGTGGAAACCGGTGCAACGGCGGGAGTGGCCGTATTCGGGTTGGTCATATTCAAAACGGGTGACCAGTTGAAGACCCCGGATCCCGAGGCTTGTAAGAGAAGCACATCATTCAGGCAGATCAGGGTATCCCGGAAAGCGAGGCCGATCGGCGGCTTATCTGCAATAGAAATAGTTTTTAAAGCGGTATCCCTGCATCCGCGGGTATCCGTCACAATCAACCGGACCTGCTTGGTCCCGGTCTGAGGGTAGGTAAATACGGGGTTTTGTATATCCGATACATCGGTAGAGAGAGAGCTTTCCCCAAAATCCCATTGCCAGGAATCGGGTACGCCATATACAGAGCTTGTCTGATCTGTAAAAAAGGTTGGGTAATGGATACAAATACCTGCGGTGGTAAAACCGGGTTGAAAACCGGGGAAAACGCGGATTACCGAGCTGGTGGAATCAGAGCAGGTTTGAAGCCGGTTGATCACCAGCTTAACGGTATAAACACCGGGAGCCGGGAACGTATAAGTGATAACCGGTTCGGCGGAGGAGAAAACAATATTGTTGTTTTCATCTTTCAATTCCCAGTTTGTACTGACGATCAGCGGGCTGTTCGACTGGTTGGCCAGGGTGATGGTCTGTGTATTTTTGCAAAGCAGGTATTCCGGTTTAAGGGAGGCGGCTGCAATATTGCAGTCCCCCACGTTGATCTGGATATCTTTTCGCTGGGTGGCGATCGTCCTTCCGCCACGGATCTCCTGCACACAAACCGTAACGACATAGATACCCGCATCCGGGGCGATCCCGGTCAGCAACCCGTTGTTCGGGTCAATCTGGACATTCACGCCGAAGGGTTGTGAGTTACTAAACCCCGGGTTGTTATAAGGTACTTCGGGGAAGGGGGGCGGATCAGGAGGTGTTCCGTTAACACCGCCACCACCGCCGCCTCCGCCACCACCACCAAAGCCACCGGTACTCGCATAAGCAGAACAAAAGCTGTACCTGAGCTGGTCCCCGTCAGGATCAAAAGCCGCGAAGCTGTACCTGAAATCATTATTGGCGCATACGATCACCAGGTCTGAACCGGTAAAGAAAGCGCTGGTATTGACCAGGTCTGTATTTGAATAGCCGTTACCCGGGATGTCAGCCGTGTACAGGGCCCCGATATTACTGTAGCCGGGCTGCAGGTTATTGATCCCGTTGATCCTGAAATTAACCTGGCTGGCCACTACATAACCGGACAGGGAAGAGGGGAGGTTCACGGTAAAATTGTAGTAAGCCACTTCATAACAAACCAGCGGGGGATTGGTGATACAGGGATCGGGATCGGTAATGCTGATCGTTTCCTGGGTACCGATATTGGCATAGATATCGATGACCCGGTTGTTATTGGTTTTATCGAAGACGGAAATAATGGCCGGGTCCGGAAACTGCCGCCCGCTGTTACAACGCTGGTATAATTTGAGGACGACATGGTACCGGTGCAGGCCGCCGAACAGTCCGCCATAGGTATAGAACATTTCCCCCCCGGTAATATGGCTGGCTATTCCGGCCGCGGGCAACAAGAAAAAAAGCAGCAGTATGATACTCAGCTTTCTCATGGAGGTGAAGGGGACCGGGGGAAATACAGTTGGTTGTTCTTAAAGTTAACATATAAACGGGTTACCCGGCAGGCTGGTTGCCCGGTTTGTCCTTGTTTTTTCCGGAGTTAGGCTGCTCTTCCATGCTAAAAAAAGCTATTTTTAAGTTTAAAACCAGATGATGAAACGATTCCTTCTGCTGCTGCTGTTGCTCCCGCTTTTTTCGGTGGCGCAGGACTGCAAACTGAACCGGGAAACCGACCCTTTTACGAAAGAAACAAAACTCTCCACTGGCTTTATGTTTTTCAGCGGGGCTTCCCTCACCATCGATGCGGACAGTAAGGAAGTGGATCTTCTTTTTTCCATCGAAGGGGCTAACCGTTGTTTTGATAATAACTCTACCGCCGTCATTCACTTCGAAGGAAGCAAGGTGAAGATGAACCTGCGCAATGCGGGTACAATGAATTGCGAGGGACTCTTTCATTTTATTTATAAGAATTCGGTCAATACCACTTCCCAGTTGCAGAAACTCAGCACCCAGAAGATCAGCCAGATCGTATTCACCGGCAGCAGCAAAAAAGAGATCGTGGTCCTACTGAGTCCCGCCGACCAGGAATTACTGGTCTCAATGGGAACCTGCCTGGTCAAAGAGGCCAAGACGCTCATCCACTGAGCCGGATGGCAGCAAAAACCCTTAGCGCCTCGAGAGAAAACTTTTAAACTGCGGAATAACCCGGCAGGGAAATGCGTATTATGCACATAGGTGAATAACTTTATACTGCATTCAGAAAGTCTGATCCTGTTCCCCTGAAAAACTAAAAAATAACCCTATGGAAGGAAACTATATGGCCCCCGGTGCTTTCTCTGCCGCTATCTCCCTGAACCAGCTGGTCAAAAACCTGGTTGATCATTCCCTGCCTGCCGCTTTTCAGCATCATACCCGGATCGTAAATGAGGTAGACAGGGATCTATTAGTAGGTCCCGGCGCCGAACAACTGCTGGATGTGCTGGGCGAGCTCCTGGATGCCGTGATCCGTAATTCAAAGGAAGGGGATGTTCATATTACCGCTGACCGCTACCGGGATATGGTCCTCCTGCAGATCGAGGAAAGAAATAATTACAACGGCTACGCTTTATCCTTCAGTGTGGGTTCCATTGAACCCGATGCCGCGAAAATTGGCGGGCATATCAGTATGGAGGGAGCCCGTAAACGGCAGGCCACCATCTCCTTCAGTTTTCCGGGCCAGTTTGCGGCATAAAAAAAAGGCTGTCCCCATAAAGGCAGGACAACCTCTTTCTGCTGGTTACTTCACAGGGCTGATCATTATTTGCATTCGTTATAGCGGGTAACGACATTTTCAAGTTCGTTGTACTGAAACTGGCCGGCTTTTGCCGCAGACAGGATGGCCGGGCAGTCGGGAAACAGGTCGCTGATCACTTCGTTCAGGTTGTCCTTGTTCACCAGGGTAAAAGCCGGCTGTGCGCTGGTTTTAATAAATGTATCATTAATGCGTCCTTCGGTACCGGAACTGATACCCGCGGCCTCAGTGCCGTTGTAGATCACTTTCCCGGTGGCATCGGAAACCTTCTGCAATAAACTGGCTTTGGCCCCGGTACGTACCACTTTAAAGAAGTCATTGGCATAGGAGACATAGGATACGCCTTCCACATTTACTTCATTGACGGCATTTCCGCCGTACGTGGTCTTCTTCCCGGCAGCTGTCTGGAAAACAAAAGAGGCTTTGGATTTAAAATTCTCCTTGATAAAACCGTCCTGGCGGATGCCGTCGGCGGTAATGATATAACCAGCTTTGAAACCGGCCGGGGGCTGGGCACCCAGCGGCGTTACGGCGAAAACAAGGGCGAGGGCGGTGAGGAGGGGGAACAACTGTTTCATACTAAAAGGGTTTAAGGTGAGTTATTGATTACTTACTGATAAGTAAGTTTTTTCGAAAAAAATTTTATACCACGAGTTGTTTCAGGATGCTGTTACAGATGGCTGTGTAATCTTTCTGCCCCGTGATCCGCGCCAGTTGCACCCCCGCGGCCAGGTTGGTCATCAGCAGCATGGATTTGACCCGGGCGGTTTCGGTAAACTGCAATTCCCCTTTTTTCTTTCCTTCTCTCAGCACTTTTTCCACCATACCCAGTACCAGCCCGATCAGTTCGGTCAGCCGGGCTTTCACTGAATCCGGCAGGGTGTTGTAATCGGCGCAAACCGACCCGATCAGGCAGATCCGCCCCTGGTCGCAAAGGGCGGAATAACGGCTGATAATGCTTTGCAGTTTATGTTTGGAAGAAATGCCCGGGTTTGCGAATGTTTTGGCCAGTTCCCGGTAACGCAAGATATACTGGTCAATGATACCGGCCAGCAGGTCTTCCTTTCCCGGGAAGTGATAATGGACCGCCGCGTTTTTAATATGCAGTTCTTTGGAAATATCCGCATAGCTGAACGCATTATACCCGTAGGTCTGGATAAACTCGGTTCCCAGCCGCAGGATCTCTTCTTTGGTATCGGTAGGGCGTACTGCCATGGGGCAAATATACATACTTACTAATCAGTAAGTATTTCCCGGGCCCAAAAAAACCCGCCGGGCGGGCGGGTTTTGTATAAGGTCGGAGAGATTAATAACGGTAATGGTCGGCTTTGAACGGGCCATTTTTGGTGATTCCCAGGTAACTGGCCTGTGCATCAGTCAACTCATCTAATTGCACCCCGATCTTGGCCAGGTGCAGGCGGGCCACTTTCTCGTCCAGGTGCTTGGGCAGAACATACACTTTGTTTTCGTAGTTCTTGTGGTTGTTCCACAATTCGATCTGGGCCAGGGTCTGGTTAGAGAATGAATTACTCATCACAAAGGAAGGGTGCCCGGTGGCGCAGCCCAGGTTCACCAGGCGGCCTTCGGCCAGGATAATGATGTCTTTGCCCTCCACATTGTAAATATCCACCTGGGGTTTGATCGTATCCTTGGTCTGGCCATAGTGGGTATTCAGCCAGGCGATATCGATCTCGATATCAAAGTGGCCGATATTACATACAATGACTTTATCCTTCATCAGTTTGAAATGCGCACCGGTGATCAGGTCGCGGCAGCCGGAAGCGGTTACCACGATATCTGCTTCTTTCACGGCATCGATCATTTTCTTTACTTCAAAACCGTCCATGGCCGCCTGCAGGGCGCAGATGGGATCGATCTCGGTAACGATCACCCGGCAACCGGCGCCGGCGAGGGAAGCAGCAGATCCTTTGCCCACATCCCCGTAACCCCCTACCACGGCCACCTTACCGGCCAGCATCACATCCGTGGCACGGCGGATCGCATCCACGAGGGATTCTTTACAACCGTATTTATTATCGAATTTGGATTTGGTAACAGAATCATTCACATTGATCGCGGGTACCGGCAGGGTGCCTTTGGCCATCCGCTCATACAGGCGGTGCACACCCGTGGTGGTTTCTTCTGAAATACCTTTTACATGCTGGGTCAGTTCAGGATAGGTATCCAGTACCATATTGGTCAGGTCCCCGCCATCGTCGAGGATCATGTTCAGCGGGCGGTCAGCGCCCCCGAAGAACAGGGTCTGTTCAATACACCAGTCAGCTTCTTCAATGGTCTGACCCTTCCAGGCAAATACACCGATACCGGCAGCAGCAATGGCGGCAGCGGCATGGTCCTGGGTGGAGAAAATATTACAGGAGCTCCATTTCACTTCTGCGCCCAGCGCCACGAGGGTCTCAATCAGGACGGCTGTCTGGATGGTCATGTGCAGGCAACCGGCAATGCGGGCGCCTTTCAGGGGCTGGGAGGCGCCGTATTCGGCACGGATGGCCATCAAACCGGGCATTTCTGCTTCGGCTAAACGGATCTCTTTGCGTCCCCATTCCGCCAGGGAAATATCCGCCACTTTATAGGGCAGGCTAAAGTCGATGGTTTTAGTTACGGTTGACATTTTTTTGCTTTTATTTTTATGGCGGCAAAAGTACTATTATTTGGCGTATAATACCGACGAGGCATTAAAATTACATGGATCGGCCGGTGCTAATGTCTGTCGGTATAATACCGGGAATAATCACTGCAAAACTAATGTCTGAAAGGTATAACCCGTACCGGAACCGGTTTACGGGCATTTATTTTACACAAGCTGCCCAGGCGAAGTTTTGGGGGTAAGGACTTTCTGCCGGAATGAACCAGGCGGGGGCCCGGTTGTTCTGTATCTTAAGGGCCGGCCCTATTCCCATATACCATAAATTTTCTTATTATGATAGCTTATGATACTTTATCCGGGGCGATAAACGGTCTCCGTGAAAGGGGTTTCACGGTTGATTTCAATCTCGGGGAAAATTGCCTGGTCTGCAACGGGGACAAATACAATATTCAGGATTTCCTGATCACGGAGTTTTACCGCTTTGAAGGGGATACCGATCCTTCCGATGAAGCGATTGTCTATGCCATCGAATCCGTAAACGGGGTCCGGGGCATCCTGGTCAGCGGGTATGGTATTTCTGCCGAAGGAATGAGTGCGGAAATGGCCCGGAAACTAAACTTCACCCCCCGGTAAAACCGTTGCTATCCCATCCTGTTTCTGCTCATCAGTTTTTCCGGTCAAATAACCGGCGCAGCAGCCCCTTCTTTTTTTGAGGATCTCCCTGGGGGGAACCAATGGGTTTGCCCGCTTCTTCTTTCCGGATGACGGCCTTGCTTACTGTATCTTTCTTAACGGGCTTGTCTTCGTCTTCTTTCACCGGTTTGGATTCAGGCCCGATATATTCATTGCTGTTATTCTGGTAATCCTCCTCGGTGCCCACCCCCTGGTCCACCCCTTCGGCTCCCGGCACCGGGTCCTGTTCACTGATAATAATATCGGCGCTGTTGATCTCGTTTTCCAATTCCGCCGGTTTCACGAACCGGGCATCTTTTTCAATCCCCAGTTTTTTATCCGCCAGTACTTTCTGGAAAAAATATTCGGCCACGGGACGGGCGATCCGGTTCCCATCTCCCTGGTTGCGCATGAATGTGTATTCAAAGCCTACCCAGGAACCGGCTAATAACTGGGGCGTATAACCGATAAACCAGGCATCCGCATTGTCATCGGTGGTACCGGTCTTACCGCCCATTTCTGCAGCGCCTACCCGGGTTCTTAATCCCTTGGCGGTACCTTTATCCACGGTTCCCTGCATCATGCGGGCCATGGTATAGGCTGTTACCTCGCTCACCGCTTCCTTTCGGTTTACACTGTAATCAAACCGTTTGATCACATTCCCGTTCCGGTCTTCGATCCGGCTGATCGCATAGGGTTTGGTGGAAAAACCGCGTCCTGCAAATATGGTATAGGCCCAGAGCATCTCGTACATGGAAAGATCACAGGTGCCCAAAGCAATGGAAGGGTAGGGCTGTACCGGCGTGGGGACATTGAGACGGGCCAGGAATTCAGAGAATTGTTTCGGACCCACTTGTTTCATGATAAATGCGGTTGCACAGTTTTTGGAGAATGCCAGCGCATCCGCCATGGTCATCGTGCCCCCGCCGCATTGCTTACCGGCGGGTACCCAGCCGCTGCCGGGGAAGAACTGGGCCACGTTCTCACACTCGGTTGAAGGGGTGAAGCCTCTTTCTTCCATGGCCTGCGTGTACAGCAATGGTTTTATGGTCGAACCTACCTGTCTTTTTGTTTTCAGGTTGACGTGATCATTCTTGTAGGTTTTGAAATTGATGCCACCCACCCAGGCCCGGATCTCACCGGTTACGGGATCCATGGCAATAAAGCCGGCCTGCTCCATTTGCAGGTGGTATTTGATGGAATCCAGCGGTGTCATCAGGGTATCTTTCTCCCGTTTAGTATTCCAGGCAAAAACCTTCATGGGCACTTTAACATTGAAGGAGGACCTGATCTCCTTGTCACTCAATCCGTCCTCTTCCAGGTTCTTCCAGCGGTCCGATTCTTTAATCGCTTTCTCGAGGAGCTTTTCATGGCCTTTCCAGATGGAACCGGACTTCATATCCCCCCGGGCGTTGATGCCTTTTTGCAGCATCGTCATGTGCTGGGCCATGCCTTCTTCCGCGTATTGCTGCATCTGTACATTGATCGTGGTATAGATTTTCAGCCCGTCATTATAAATACTGTATTTACCGCCATTGGGTTTTTCCACATCCTTCAACGCCTCCTTGATCTCGTCTTTCAGTATTTCCCGGAAATAGGGGGCATAACCGGTATTTTCATCCAGTTTGCGGTAATTCAGTTTGATCGGCTGGGCTTTCACCCTTTTGGCTTCGGCGGAATTCAGTTTCCCGTTTTTCTCCATCTGGCTGAGGACGGTATTGCGCCGGTCCAGCGCCAGTTTGGGATTCCTGACCGGGTTATATATACTGTTTCCCTTCAGCATGCCCACGAGCAGGGCGGCTTCTTCCACTTTTAAGCGGTCAGGTTCTTTTTGAAAGAAAGTCCGGGATGCATTCCGGATTCCGTAGATATTGTTGCCAAAAGGAACCGCATTCAGGTACATGGTCAGGATCTCTTCCTTGGTGAAATTGCTTTCCAGTTTAACCGCGATGATCCATTCCTTGAGTTTCTGGATGACCCGGATCGCTTTATTGGAGGCCCGTTCATTAAAAAGGTTCAGGGCTAACTGCTGGGTAATGGTACTGCCACCGCCCTCGGAACCCAGGGTAAAAATGGCCCGCATGGTGGAACGGAAATCGATCCCGCTATGACTGTGAAAACGTTCGTCTTCGGTGGAGACCAGGGCATCGATCACGAAGGGAGAGATGTCCCGGTATTTTACATTGCTCCTGTTGCCCCTTTCTGTATAATACTTGCCCATCAGGGTGCCATCTTCCGCATACAGTTCAGAAGCCTGCAGGATCGAGGGGTTCTGCAGATCATCAATGGATGGCATCGCGCCGAAAACGCCGTAATTGGCCAGCACGATCAGCAGGATGAAGGCTGCAAAACCGCCAAAAAAAAGGCGCCAGAAAATTCGGACAGCTTTTTTCATATGATAAATGAAGGGTTGAGTTTAGAACGAGGCAACTATTTGAAATTGAGAACCGAAAATAAGAAAATACCCGGCGGGCGGGTCATTCTGCTATTTAAATTTTTGCGAAAGTGATTTCCCGGGGGAATTTCCCGCTAAATGGCCGGAACCGTCTCAGAATTTACCCGGCAGGTTCTGCTCCAGGAAACGTTTGTAGCCTTCCAGGTCCTTACTGGTTTTTAGCAATTGCAGGTTGCTCCCGGTGATAATGGAGAAATAATATTTACCTCCTTTTAACCAGGGGATGATCTCTGTAGCGGTCTTCGGCCTGGTTTTCTCCACATAGGCCACGGCATCCTGCGCGTCATTGAAAAACGACAGCAGCAGTAAGCGGTTTTCTTCATCCAGCTGGAAGAGATCGGCCGTATAGGTTTTATTATAGTAGGTTTCCCGGTTGTACCGGAAGAATGCATTCTTTGCTTCGTTGGAGAAAACAGGATCCACTTTGTTCAGCACCAGCACCACATAGTATTTATCTGTTGCATTGAATGCATAAGGAGTGACCACGGGGGTGACAGGAGCTGTTTTTACCGTATCCTTTACCGTTTTGGGAGGAGGGGCGGTCACCACGGGTTGTTTGACCGTAACCGTATCCGGTTTAAGAACCGGGTTTACAGGAACAACAGTCACCGGCTGGCTGCCCGTTGAATCATTGTAGCGGGTGACCACCAGGTTTTTCAGTTCATCTTCTATTTGCGACCGCCTGCCCAGTACATCAAGGAGGCCGGCTGCTTTTTCTGCGAGCGGTGTTTTGGAGAACTTATCGACGATTAAATTCAGGTTGTTCTTCGCATTGTCATCTTCCCGCTGCCGGATATAATAGACGGCTTCAATATAAAGCAACTGTGGCGTCCAGAAATTATCCCCGTAAAGGCTGTCGGCAACTTTCTTTTGGGCAATCGCTTTGGCAAAATTTCCTTCTATGAAAAGGTCATATATCTTCTCATAACTGCTGGTGGCGGACTGGTTCCCTTTAGCGTCCGCGGGATTTTTACCCGTGGTGATAATGGTGCTGAGGTTGCTGGCCGCATATTGCTCACTCATTATTTTTTTTATGGCGGCCGCCTTAGCCGTCTCCCCGTTCTTATTATAACAATAGTATAAGTTGAACAGCACTTCATCCATGGGCATAAAGGCCGGGAACCGGACGCGTAATCCTTCCAGGGTGCTGGTGCCGGCGCTGCAGTCTTCAATGCCCTGGATATAGGCTTTCCCGAGAGCAAACAAAGCAGATTGAATGGAATCATCCGATTGCTGCTTTTGTGCATCCGTCAGCGGGAGGCGGGCGTACAGGTCTTCAAAACTGGTCCCGTTATTGGTTGCTGCATCAGTTGAACCGGTGGCGTCTCCCCCGGAGGGATCGCCCTGTACATTCATCCGGTTATTCAGCAGGGCAGCGCTGCGTCTCCAGTTATCTGCATTGGGACGATTGCCCCATTTGGCTTTAAATTCAGCCTGTCCCCGGCCCCGGGACGCGACATTGTAGAAATACCATTCTCCCTTGGTATCACCGGCCGGAAACAGGGTAACCGGCGGGGGATTATTGAACCCCGGCAACGACGGATTACCGGTGCCTGCGGGTTGTTCGTCCTTCAGGCCCTGTTGCCTGCGCAATTGCCGGACGAGTTTTTTTACAAAATCACGGCGCTCTTCCTCGGGAAGGGCGGCAATCCGCTGCAGGCTGTCCTGTCTTTCGATAACAGCCATATTATCCACAATAACCTGGAGCGACCGTTTGATCTCCCCGATCTTTTCCGGGTCCGGTACAGCGGGATCATCTAACTGCAGGCTGTCGTAATACTGATGAGCCTGTTTGTATTCTTTCCGTGTAAAGGAAAGTTCTGCGAGTTGCAGGAAGGCCTTGTTTTTCTGGCCGGGATTGCTGTTCGCGGCGAGGGTGCTCTTCAATAAAAGGGACATGGCGTTCTCCACTTTATTCCCTTCCAGCTCCATCTGGGCCGCCATATAATAAATGATATCCTGGTAGTCGGTGTACTTATCCCTTTTGGCCATTTTTACGAGTTCAGCCACATTCTTATCGATATCGGCTGAGCCCTCGTCCTTATTGGTCCGGATCGCGGAAAGCCGGGCATAGATCTCCATCACGAGATCCGTGGTACGACTGATGGCCCGGTCATAATTTTTCCGGGCTTCTTTAAAATTCCCGGCCCTTTCATACAACTGCCCGGCCAGGTATTCCCAGCGGGCTCTTTCCTGCTGGTTGCCGGCATTGCTCAGCGCTTCGACCAGGTGAGCGGCGGCGCTGTCCCAAATATTCTGTTTGTAAAAAGAATAGGCCTGTACTTCGTGCAGGTCATTTTGCAGGCGGGCGGGAAAGGCCGGGTCATTGCGCAGGGTAACGATCAGGCTGGAGGCTTCGGCAAACTGGTCCTGCGCCAGGAAATTGCGGATCTGCCAGATGAAGGCGTCATTGCGGCTGGGCGATTGGGAAAACAATTTTCGGGCCAGCCCGCCTTTTTCCCTGGTGGCGATACTCAGGGCCGAGTTTCCGTCCCGGGCACTGCCGATCGCTTTATAATACCCGTCTTTTTCCTTTGGGGCAAAAGCGTAATTGATGAACTGGAACATCTGGTAAGCGGAATCAAAATCCTTTTGCAGGTAATACGCCGCTCCCCAAAGCAGGTAGAGATTGTCCACCCAGTCGTTGCGCAGGTCATGCAGGGCAATGCCCGATGAGGCTTTATAGGTGATGGAATCCAGTTGAATCGAGTCCTGGGCCGTTACATCCAGCGAAAAATTATAAAATGGCAGGAGTTTTGAATAGTCATCCTTAAACGCGGTCTTGGCTCTTTCCAATACCTCGTTCAGTTTATTATTGGCGTTGAAGGTATAGTTGTAATGGGTGACGGTATTCTGTACAAAACGGCGGGGCAGGGTAAATTTTTTATCACCTGATTTTTCGGAGCGCAGGACCCTTTCCTCGTATTCCTTTGGTTTTTTGATGTTCAGGTCAAATCCCAACTGGCTGAAAGCGGGCAGGCCGGCCTGTAAAAGGAGAAGAGTAAGAAGCGCAAAAATAGTATGTCGGTTGAATCGCATTTGCCGGCGCAATCTAAAGTCTTAATAACTGAAATTCAAATAATTTAGTATAAAAATACCCAAATTATTTTACCGGGTTTTAAAGGCAAAAGCACCCCGGTTCACTATCTTTAGAATCCAAAAATCCTTTTATGGCCAAATTAGAAGCCGGCTCCACGCTGCAAAGGCTGAGAAACCGATACCGCCTCGTCGTGATGAACGATGATACGTACGAGGAAGTGGTAACATTTAAATTATCCCGATTAAGCGTTTATATCATGTTGAGCACAATATTTGTTGTACTCACCGGACTTACAGTCGCCCTCATCGTTTTCACACCTTTGAAGTACTATATTCCTGGTACAAGCAATGATTATAAATCAGTTATGGAGTTAAAACGGCTCCAGTACCGGGTGGATTCCGTGGAAAGACAGGATGCTTACAAGGCCCAGTATATCCTGGGATTGAAAAAGGCCCTGGGCAGCGCGGAAACTGCAAAACTGGACACCACGGCCATCGTGGTGCCCCGGCCGGAGATTTCTAATGACTAATGATAAACCAATGTTCAACAAAAAAAACAAAACCGACATGCAACTACCTGTAACCAATGGGAATGGCGGGGGCGCTACCCTGATCAGCGCCGGCACCGTCCTGAAAGGCGATATCAGCAGCAATAGTGATCTGCGTATTGACGGCACCGTTATCGGGAATATAAAAAGCGGGGCCAAAATCATCGTAGGAACCAGCGGGGTGGTGGAAGGGGATATTACCGGTAATAATGCCGATATTACCGGTAAAGTAAACGGGAATATCCGGGCTAAGGAACTGCTCCAGTTAAAGGGAGAATGCCTCGTATCCGGGAATATTTATGCCGGGAAATTGCAGGTGGAACCTTCGGCCACTTTTAATGGCCAGTGCCATATGGGAGCCAATATTGTGGAGATGAACAACAATGAACAGCCAAGCTCCGTTGCCGCGCAATAATAATAACAAGGACCTGCTGCGCTATGCAGGGCTGGGCACCCAGTTGCTGGCGGCCATCGGGATTGCTGTTTTTGCCGGGATCAAACTGGATAAATGGCTGCATACCTTCCCGTTGTTAGCCTGTGTATTACCTTTGCTCGTCCTGTCGGGACTTTTCTATAAAGTTTTCCGTGAAACAAGCAGGACCCGGAAAGATGAATAAAACAGCACTGCAGCCCATACGGCCTTTATTTTTTGTGTTCATATTGGTTAATGCGCTTGCCCTTACCGGCAAGGGATGGATGGCGGGGCAGGGGATTCATCCCGAAGTCCTGGTCATCGGGAACCTGCTCCTGTTCCTTGTGAGCCTGGCCGCCTACCTGCTGACCTTCCGCTCGCTGAAGTCCTCCAACCCGCAGGCTTTTGTGCGGGCTATGTATGGCAGTTTCATGATAAAGTTTTTCCTGATCGCCATTGCGGCATTTATTTATATCATGGTGGTCAGGGCGGACGTGAATAAACCGGCCCTGCTTGTTTGCGGGGCGCTTTATATTATTTACACGGCCGTTGAAATCAAAGCCCTGCTCCGGCTGCTGAAGCAAAAAAAGAATGCCTAAGAAAGAAGTCCCGGTCAATCATCTGGAGCAGTTTCTTCCCGCGGGCACGGGGGAGGCGGTGCTGCGTTACCTGCACGAGTACAAAGTGCACCTGACGATTGCCCGGGAACGGAAAAGTATACTGGGCGATTACCGGCACCGTACCCATCATCAGAACCAC
The DNA here is from genome assembly GCA_016219985.1 of Sphingobacteriales bacterium. Lineage (GTDB taxonomy): Bacteria > Bacteroidota > Bacteroidia > Chitinophagales > Chitinophagaceae > JJ008. The sequence goes on from JACRJO010000037.1 coordinate 36,944, forward strand.
CGCATCAGTGTAAATGGTAACCTGAACAGCTATGCTTTCCTGGTCACCCTGCTGCATGAGATCGCCCACCTGCTTACGTTTGAGCAATATGGTAACCGGGTGGCTGCCCATGGGCAGGAGTGGAAAAAAATATTCGGTCAATTATTGCAGCAGTTTGTACAGAACAGGGTATTCCCTCCCGATATCGAATCGGAATTATCAGCTTCACTGAAGAACCCGGCCGCGAGCAGTTGTGCGGAAGAGGGACTGTTGCGGGTGCTGAGAAGATACGATACGCAAAAAGACCATCATCATTTTGTTGAAGAATTGCCGGCCGGCAGTGTATTCCGGACCCGGGATGGCCGGGTATTCAAAAAAGGGGAGAAGCTGCGGAAACGGTACAAATGCACCGAAGTGAAAACCGGCAAGGCCTACCTGTTCAGCCCGGTCTATGAGATTGAATTGATAACAGCGGTCTGATTGGTTTGATTCATTCATTTCAATTATTGCAGTATTGTTTATTTTTGCAGGATATCAAATTTTTAATCAAACCATTAACATGAAAAAAATCTTATTCGGACTGGCGGTACTGGCCGGGGTGACTAACGGGAATGCACAAACTTCAAAAAATGACTGGATGCTGGGTGGCCAGTTCCGGCTGAACACAACGGATAATAATACGGCCATTTCCTTTACACCCAATGCCGGTGTTTTTATTGTTGATAACCTGGCTGTCGGTGGTAATTTTTCCCTGAGCTATTCGAAAGTGGGGAATACCAAAAATACTTTTTTCGGGGTGGGGCCTTTTGCCCGGTATTATTTTACAACGGAGACCCAGGCGGTTCGTCCCCTGGTGCACGGGGCGTTAAATTTTACCAGCCAGAAATATAAAAACAACCTGGGATCCACTACCGCATCAGGATTTAATTATTTTGTGGGCGGCGGGGCTGCTTTCTTTATCAGCAAGAATGTATCCATTGACGCTTTACTGGGATACGATCATACCAAATTAAAAGATTTTTCCGGCAGCGGGGGCTTCGCTTTCAATGTCGGGTTCCAGGTTTTCCTGCTCGGGGAGCAGGTGAAGGGAAAATAATTAGTTAGTTAGTAGCCTGCCTGCTCGCCTCGCGGCGAAGCGGGCCGGACAGGCAGGTTAGTAGTTCCGGGCAAACGGTTGAATGATCTGTATTGGGTTTTACATCGTCATTGGGCGATGTAATACCTTTCAGACATTAGTTTTGCAGTGATTATTCCCGGTATTATACCGACAGACATTAGCACCGGCCGATCCATGTAATTTTAATGTCTCGTCGGTATAAAACCCTTTTTTTAACCTTATAGTTTCCTGATCATCCATAAAGGGCAACCAAAATGGCCGCTGTTGCCCAGGGGTGCCTGCAAATAAGTAAAACCCATCCGGGCATATACCTTTAAAGCGGCTTTCAGTTCATTCATCGTTTCGAGATACACATTGCTGAATCCATTGGCCCTGGCCTGTTCCAGGCAACGGGTGATCAGTTCTGATCCCAGGCCGGTGCCGCGGGCTTCGGGGAGGAGGTACATTTTAACCAGTTCACAGGTATCGGCCGGTAAGCCGTTTGTGGGATAGATGCCGCCGCCGCCAACGATCTTTCCATTGACTTCAGCAATATTGTACACAGATTTCTCTTTTTGAAATAACTCGTATAAGGCATCAGTTGTCGGGTCATAATATACGGTGCCGGGATGATTGGCGCCGAACTCGGTAAGGGTATCCCGGATGATCTTCGCGATGACGGGATTGTCGGCTGGTTGAATGGGGCGGATGTGGGTGCTCATCCGGTAAAGATAAAACATATTTAAAACCCCGTCACGCGGGCGGAACAGGCTTCAATAGTGACATATTTTCGTAAAAAAATCCCGGAGGTACCACCACCGGGACTTAAAACTTATAACCTATAACTTATAACTTCTTAAGCAACCGCTTTCTTCACCAGTTCAGCCGCCTCACTCAGCAGGATCGCCGATTGTACCTGCAGCCCGCTTTCATCAATCAGTTTTTTTGCTTCCACTGCATTGGTGCCCTGCAGGCGCACAATAATGGGGATATGGATATTGCCCAGGTTCTTGTAGGCGTCGATCACCCCCTGTGCCACCCGGTCGCAACGAACGATACCACCGAAAATATTGATGAGGATGGCTTTTACAGCCGGGTCTTTTAAAATGATCTTGAAACCGGCTTCCACGGTTTGTGCATTGGCAGTACCTCCCACATCGAGGAAGTTGGCGGGTTCGCCACCGCTGAGTTTGATCATATCCATGGTGGCCATCGCCAGCCCGGCGCCATTTACCATACAACCCACATTGCCGTCAAGCTTTACAAAATTCAGGTTGAACTGGCCGGCTTCCACTTCAGTGGGATCCTCTTCTGTTACATCCCGGAGTGAAGAAAGGTCGGCATGACGAACCAGGGCATTGTCATCAAGGTTCATTTTACAGTCAACCGCCACGATCTTGTTGTCAGCCGCCTTGAACAGCGGGTTGATCTCGAGCATGGAACAATCCAGGCCGACATAAGCATTATATAAATTGGTTACAAACTTCACACAATTCTTGAAGGCTTCCCCGCTCAGGCCGAGGTTAAAGGCAATTTTTCTTGCCTGGAATCCCTGGAGACCGCCGGAGGGGTGCACCCATTCTTTGAAAATCTTTTCGGGTGTGTTATGCGCCACTTCCTCAATGTTCATGCCGCCCTCGGTACTGTACATGATCACATTTTGTCCCTTGGTACGGTCGAGCAGGATGGAGAGATAGAATTCCTTCCGGTCGCTCACCCCGTCATAATACATATCCTGGGCCACCAGTATTTTATTCACCACTTTACCGGCCGGACCGGTTTGCAGGGTGACTAAAGTGCCGCCTAATATCTTTTTGGCGATATCCGCGATGTCTTCAATGTTCTTACCCACTTTCACTCCATTAATACCGGTTTCTTTGATGGTGCCTTTCCCCCGGCCGCCGGCGTGGATCTGTGCTTTTACAACGGCAAAGCTGCTGCCAAACTGGTTCTTGATCTGGCGATAGGCTTCTTCTGCTTCGTGTACGGTGCTGCAGGCAAACCCTTCCTGCACGGGAACATTGTATTTTTTCAGCAGTTCCTTGGCCTGGTATTCGTGGAGATTCATATTGGAAAAATTTCCGCGAAGATAAGTGATTTCGTCATTCAAACGGGGCTGTTTGGCCTCACTATCAAACGAATACCCTGTCGTTTGCCCTGGCCCGTGCCTGCTCCGATATAAATTCAACCAGGAATAACGGTGGTGCTGATCACCCAAAATAAAGGGCGTGTAAATGAAGTGAACTATTGAGCTAAAAACTACCCCTGGCTTTTCCCCGTCAAACTGATATAAACCGTATATAGTGACCGTTAATTTCCGGTTGCAAAAAGGGCTTAACCGGGGCCGGATTAGGAATTTTCCTATGGTTCTCTCGAAATTTTACGTACTAATTCGTGTGTAAGTACTTTTTCTTAGAGGAATTACATATTATTTATTTAGCAAATAAAGGTTTACCATTATTATTGCAGGGTAATATCCAAACCAATGAAAAAAAATGCCCTGATTGTTTTTTTTGCACTTTTCTCAACGCATTCATTTTCGCAAAACATCCGGCTGATCACCCAGTTTATCAACCCCTGTGGAAATGACGGGAGTAATGAATTCATTGTGGGTCTCGCGACCACAGCCGTGAATGTAGGCGATATGGGCTTTGCTTCCATTAACCACACTTCCGTTGCTGTACAGCCTGATTTTAACTGGTACTGGTATGGGAAGAATGTGATTAATGCACCCAAGCCAACTTTTACACCGAATGCTGAAAATTGCGGTGTCTCGGGATCGGGTTTATCCTGTTTCCGCATCATGGATCCCGGCACCCCGGCTGATGCCACGGTGATCGATAATGTCAGGAATACCCTGAATACCGCTGCGGGTTGCAATGTGTTCGTTCAGGTTCCGGCAACCGGGATCATACCCGGGGGCTTGTTTACCGTATTTCTCGGCGCCGGTGGTTGCGGGCTTGATGCGCCGGCCACCAATCTTAATTTCTCCAACCACTGTTCAGGGGCTTCACCGATCCAGCAGTATTACCTGGTGGTGGGCAATGGCGCTTATACACCGTTATCGGGATGTAATGGCGGCTATTTTGTAAATTCTAATGGAAGTGCCAGGACCAGTATCATTTATGATTATACCGGTGGAGGGAATACATTGGTTACGAATTACCAGTCCAGCAGCGTTGTTTATACAAACGGGAGCGCCCCGGGAGCCGGCAATGCTGCTGTCATCGTACCCAACGGGGCGGGGGGCAGTGTCTGGATCAATAATTCAGGCTGTGTTCCGAGTCCCATGGTGATCCTCGATGAAAAGACATTTTCCGTCACCGGGTTCAAACAGGTGCAGGACCTGGTAACCCTGGACTGGAGACTGGTCAGCTCGGCGAACTATGATTATTTTGCCCTCGAACGCAGTTATAACGGGATAAACTTCACTGAAATAAAAATTGAAAAGACAGCGCAGCAGAACGGGTCGGAATATGCCGGGGAGTTCAGCGACGAAAATGCCAAAGCCCCCTTATTGTATTACCGGGTAAAAGCGGTAGCCATGGATGGCAAGATCGCGTACAGTACTTTAAAAGTGGTGAATAACCTGGGACAGAAAAAAATCACAGTTTTTCCCAATCCCTCCAACGATCAATTCACGATTCAGTCTTCCGGTACGGAGCCGGTTACGATTTCCATATCAGATATTGCCGGTCGTGAAATTTTACAAAAAAAGATGACTGCACCGTCCCTGCAAGTGGATGCTTCCTCCTGGGCTCCCGGTTTCTATACCATCCGGATCAGCAATGCCGGCGGCCAGTTTATCCAGTCGCAGAAATTTATTAAACAGTAATAACGTCTTACCGGTCCGGTTACCGGTACTTTAATAACCCACCATTCTAACATTCTCAAACAGACCATCAGATGAAAAACCTTTTTTTAGTTTTTTGTGTACAAGTACTCATTCAAATCCAATTATTCGGACAGGGCTCCGAAAGTTTTACCAGTATGCCTGTTGGAACGGCCAGTTCATACGCAACCAAGAACTGGACCGGTGACGGCGGGATATCCTGGACTGCCACCGATACGAGAGCGGATCAGAGTATTACCGGGCTGGCAGCCGGTGTCCGAAATGGAAGTGTTACCTCCGGTAATATCCCCAATGGTATCGGCAATCTCAGTTTCAAGTACAAATATCTTTTTACCGGCAGCGCCGCTTCGCTGGATGTTAAGGTGAATGGCGTTACGGTAGGTACCGTGGCCGTACCCAGTTCACAGACCACCGCTACCACTGCTACCCTGAATAATATCAATGTATCCGGCACCTTCACCCTGTCCCTGGTGCAAACCGTTGCCAGTTCGCGGGTGGCTATTGATGATATTGCCTGGACCGGTTTTGGCGTGAGTTGTACGGCCCCGGTCACCCAGGTCAGTACTGCTTCTTTTAGCAGTGTTACAGCTACCGGTTTTACCGTCAACTGGACGGCCGGCAGCGGCACCAATTCATTAGTAGTGCTGAAGCAGGGCGGCGCGGTGAGCGGCACTCCCTCCAGCGGCACAGCTTATACAGCCAATACGGCTTTTGGTTCCGGGCAGACCATTGCGGCGGGTGAATATGTGGTATATAACAGTACCGGGAATTCAGTGGCCGTTACAGGACTGACAGCCGGCACCACGTATCATGTGTCCGTATTCACTTTCAACAGTGCGGATAACTGTTACAACACAGCGGCGCCGGCCACGAACAATACAGCTACCAGTTGCCTGCAGCCGACCACACAGGTATCCACCATTAATAGTACGCCAGGCAGTACATCGGCTACTATCAACTGGTCGGGCGGGAACGGAAGTTCATCGCTGGTCAGGTTCAATGCAGCCAACAGTTTTACCAGCCCGTCTGACGGTGTGACCTATGCGGCATCGGCCACTTATTCGGGTGGTGAACAAACGGTTTATGCCAGCACCGGCAGCAGTGTGACTGTTTCCGGGCTGACCGCCAGTACCACCTATTATGTTACCGTTTATACCTATAATGATTGTGGTGGTACGCCGGATTACCTTACTACCGGTACATCAGTACATAGTTTCTCCACGACAGCAGGAGGTACGGGTGAGCCTGCTGGTTATTATTCAGCTGCAACAGGGCTTACCTGTTCGGCGCTGAAGACTTCCCTGTCAAACATTATAACTACGGGGATGACTCCCAAAACCTATGGAAATCTCTGGACACAGTACCTGGTTTCTGATATTAAACCCCGGGAAGTGGGACCCGGTACTTCAACAGATGTGATCTGGGATATTTACAGTGACAACCCCGCGGGGGCAGATCCTTATAATTTTACACCCGGTCCCGTGGCAAGCGGCGGACAGCAGGATAATGGCGGCGCTGCCGGTGGTGAAGGGATTTTATACAACAGGGAACACAGTGTGCCGCAAAGCTGGTTTGGTGCCAGTGCGGCTTCCGGTTCCGTTGGGCCGGAGAGCGATTATTTTCATATTTACCCAACCGATAAAATTGTAAACGCCAACCGGAGCAATTTTATCTACGGTGAAATAAGTGCACCCACCATCACCAGTATGAATGGAAGTAAACTGGGACCGAATACCGTTGCCGGACTTACAGGCAGCACAGCATTTGAACCGATCGATGCGTTCAAGGGAGACCTGGCCCGCAGCTTCTTTTATTTTGTAACCCGTTACCAGTCCAGTATGTCTGCCTGGCAAACCCTTTCTGTGGAGGGCAACCTGGCATTTGATGGCACTACCTGGCCTTCCATCGAATTACCTTATCTCCAGATGATGATCCGCTGGCATAACCTGGACCCGGTAAGCCAGAAAGAAATAGACCGGAATAATGCCGGTTATGTGTTCCAGGGCAACCGCAATCCCTATATTGATCACCCGGAATTTGTAAACCAGGTCTGGGTATCCGGTTGCGGACTGATATTACCGGTAACGATCACCGGATTTACCGGGGGCTATGTGTTGAATGCTGTACAACTCAAATGGCAGGTTGCAACAGCAGATGGCTTTGACCGCTTTGACGTGGAAAGAAGCACGGATGGCGGGCGGACCTTTCAGAAAACCGGCACCGTGAACTGGGTACAGAATGCAGATAAGTTCTCCTTCCAGGATGGCGATAACAGTTTAAAGGGGGATGTTTTTTACCGCCTGAAATTAGTGGACCAGAACGGAACATTTACCTATAGTAAAGTGATCAGGGTGATGGTCCCGGCCTCCGATTTTACAGCGGCTTTCTTCCCGAATCCCGCTACAGACCAGTTAGGGGTTAGTTTCCGCAAACCGCTGACGGCTGATTGTTCTGTAACGATCACCGACCTGGCCGGCAGAAAACTGAAAACATTAAAACTGGTATCGGGCCAGCAGCAGTACAGCATTCCCGTGGCTGAACTGGCCGGGGGAACCTATTTACTGCAACTGCGTTCGGATGGTCAGCTGATCCATACAAAATTCATTAAACAATAAAACGAACAGACTCATTTTGTAAAGCTGCCTTTCAACGGGCAGCTTTTTTTTATCTTCGGATATGTTTCGGGCTTCTGTATTCCTGCTGATACTGCTCCTGCCGGCCTGCCAACCCGGGCGGATGATGCCGGTTCCCCGTAGGACCGGAACCCTGACCGGATCAGGATTCTATGCACAGGCTGCCGCTATGAACTGGCAGTCCCGGGATTCGCTGGTTTTGCAGGAAGCGCTTTCCGGGAATATCCCGCCCTTTCTCCGGAGGTTTGTACCGGTAAGCGTGAGCGCCCGGGACAGCGTTACAGGCAAAACGATCCATGCGGTTTATTATGTAAGCCCGGATTACTTGAGTATCGGCAGCCGTGAGGACTGGGCGCGGGTGAATATAACACCTTATGCCGCCCAGCGTATAGCGGACAGTTTCCAATGCTTCCTGCCTACCCGTAAGATGGTGGATGATATTTACAGGGCCGCAAGGATTAAACTGGAACCCGTGCCGATGTATGCATACCGGGACAGCACACCCGTGATGTGGCAGCACCACCTGATCATCGAAGGACAGCGAAAAGGGAGGAAGGGATTAATTGCCGGGATAAAAAAAGATGTGGTCATCAGCGGGAAGATCAGCCGGGAACCTAAGCAGGACCGGGTGGCCATTTATGGCTGGCACCGGGCGGATGGCCGGCCCATACAGCCATTATACACCGGGCATGTTTACGGGTGGGTGGATTACAGCCAGGGAATCCGGCTGGTTTACCGGAAAATAAAAGTGGAAGGCCGCTGGATGGATTATACCGCAGTGCTGGCGGATCCCCGGCTTCAAAAATTGCTTTGTGATGAAACGGCTTGCGATTATTACCGTTATCCTTATCAATAAAACTGTTTTAACATACGGGCCGGCGCCGGGTTTATTTTATTAACAGTTTTAACCGCGATCTTTACCTTTGCTGCGCTATTTTGCAGCGGTTTATCACCCGGTTATCTTAAATTACTATCAGCTGAGCAGAAACTGTACATACCTGTTTTTTATTGTTCTCTTCTTTTATTCAATGGCCCTGTCCGCCCAGGAGCCGGGAGTCCGCTTTGGCAACCGGCTGAAACAATTAGGAGGGAATTTTTCGGGAGGCAGCAGCAATGACAGCCTGCGGCACCGGGATAACGAGGAAGATTCCATAACGATCAGCTTCCGCTACCTGGATTCGACGCGGAATTACCGGCTGGACTCCACGGTCAGTGATTTCTCCCGGCGTTTTCCCCTGCCGGGCACTTATATCAACCTGGGCAATACGGGGCTCGCAGCCCGGTCCCTATTATTTTCCCCGTTGTTCTCAGCGGGCTTTGATCCGGGTTTTCACTCCTTCGATGTGTACAAATGGAAACTAAGTGAGGTCCGTTTCTTCAATACCACCCGCCCGTATTCCGAACTGAATTACCTGCTGGGAAGCCGGGTGGAACAGATGATCAGTTTATTGCACACCCAGAATATCAAACCCAACTGGAATTTCCTTTTCCAGTACCGGCTCATCAATTCACCGGGTTCATTCCAGAATCAGAATACCAATCATAACAATTACCTGCTGACCTCGAAATACCAGTCCACCAACCTCCGGTACAACAATTATTTTGTATTCCTGTCCAATAAGCTGCAGTCGTATGAGAACGGGGGAATCATCGATACCTCCGATGTGCTGAATGACCCCGATTTCAAGGAGCGGTACAATATCAATACCCGGATCGGGGGCAAAAAAGTATTCTCGTCCAACTTCTTTGCCAATAAGATCAATACCGGCAATAAATACAAGGAAACCACGCTGCTGTTCCGGCAACAGTATGATCTCGGGAAAAAGGATTCAGTGGTCACGGATTCCACCGTCATCCCCCTGTTTTTTCCCCGGTTGCGTTTTGAACATACGATCCGGCTGGATAAAAACAGTTATACATTCCAGGACAATGTGGGCGATTCACTGTATTACCAGGCCTGGTATGATACCAGCCTGCGCAGGCCCAGGGATACGGTTTTGTTCAGGGACAAATGGACCCTGCTCTCCAACGATTTTTCCATTTACCAGTTTCCTGATGCAAAGAACCTGCACCAGTTTATCAAACTGGGACTGCAGGTCCAGCACATCAGCGGGCAATTGTCTTCGGGTAAACCCCGCTTCTTCAATACAGCGGGTCATGCCGAATACCGCAATAAGACCCGCAACCAGCGCTGGGATATTGAAGCAAACGGCAGCCTGTATTTTACCGGTTTCAATGCCGGCGATTACGAAGCGCATATCAGCCTGCTGAGCCTGTTGGGGAAAAAAGCGGGTTCCCTGCAACTGGGATTTGAAAATGCGAGCCGCACCCCTTCCTTTGTGTATGATAACCGCAGCAGTTTTTACCTGGTTAAAACGGCTACAAACCTGAAGAAGGAAAACAATACGCACCTGTACGCTTCCTATTTCCTGCCTTCGTTCCGCCTGCGGCTGACCGGTCATTATTATTTGGCCACGAACTATACTTATTTTTCAGGGTATTACCAGGTGGCGCAGGAAAGCAGTTTGTTTACCATGTTGCAGGTGGCCCTCGAGAAGACCATTCGTTTGGGAAAGCACTGGAACTGGCATGCCGAAATATACCTGCAGCAGGCAGTCGGGGATGCGCCGGTGAATGTTCCGGCTCTTTATACCCGTAACCGCATTGGTTATGAGGGCAACCTGGGTTTTAAGAACCTGAACATTGCCTTTGGTACTGAAATAAAATACCGTGCTGCTTATAAGGCCGCTGATTATTCCCCGGCGCTGGGCCAGTTTGTGTACCAGGATACCCTGACCATCCGCAACCCGCTGCCGGATATTGCGGGTTATTTACACTTCAGGATCAAGCCCTTTACGGCCTTTATCCGGGCTGAGAACCTGAATACGGCCCGTAACCTGGACGGGTTCGGTTTTACCCGGAATAACCTGGTGGCTCCTTATTATCCCCTTCCGGGCCTGCAGTTCAGGCTCGGGGTCTTTTGGCGCTTTGTTAATTGATTCTCAAAACTATGTGATTGATCAACCTCAGTTTCATTTCTCCGATAATGCATATATCTTTGTATCGGAGATGAAAAAACTGGTCCTTACCATATCATTTCTTTGTTACCTGACCGTTACCTGCGGTGTGGTGGTGAATTTACATTATTGCATGGACCGGCTGGCTTCTGTTCATCTCTTTGGAGGAAAAGACGATAGCTGCGCCGAATGTGGTATGCAAATGCATGCTTCCAACAAGTGTTGTCATGATGAGGTCAGGGTTTTCAAGCTGGAGCAGGACCAGAATAATGTATCCATTCCGGATTACTCGATACCGGCCATGGAGCAAATAGCGGTAAGACCCTCCGAATTTTTTACGGCTCCGTTTTATACAGCCGGACCACAACCGGTTACCGGGGAGCATTCCCCGCCACTTCAATCTGAGCAGGACATCTACCTTCAGATTAATGTTTTCCGGATTTGATACCAGGTCTGTTTACCCGGCTGCCCTGCAGCGATAAATCAACCTTTGTGCCGGAAGGCACGATTATTAATAATACCTGTTCAAATCTGAATAAAATGAAAGCATTACGTATTTTATCTGTTACAGCCCTTCTATTGGCTATTACCAGTATTTCTTTTGCCCAAACACAAACCGAATCCTTCCAGGTCTCCGGGAATTGCGGTATGTGCAAGACCCGCATCGAAAAAGCCGCTAAGGAAGCCGGCGCCAGTGAAGCCAAATGGGATGCGGATACCAAACAACTTACCATTACCTATAACAGCAGTACCACCAATACCGCAAAGATCCAGCAGAAAATAGCGGAGGTGGGTCATGACAATGCCGGCTTTAAAGCAACCATGGAGGTCTACAGCAAGCTGCCCGGTTGCTGTAAGTATGACAAAGCAACGGATGGAGCGAAGATGGATTGCTGCAAAGACGGAAAATGCACGAAGGAAGGACATGACGGGAAAGATTGCTGCAAGAAAGAAGGCGCTGCCAAGATGGATTGCTGCAAAGACGGAAAGTGCACGAAGGAAGGACATGACGGGAAAGATTGCTGCAAGAAAGAAGGCGCTGCCAAAATGGATTGCTGCAAGGATGGAAAGTGTACCAAGGAAGGACATGACGGGAAAGATTGCTGCAAGAAAGAAGGCGCTGCCAAAATGGATTGCTGCAAAGATGGAAAGTGTACCAAGGAAGGTCATGACGGGAAAGATTGCTGCAAAAAATCGTAAGCAAACCCTGATCCGCGGTAATGAAGAAAGTACTGATCTTAATTGTTATGGTATTGCTGCTGCAGCCGTTGCAGGCGCAATTCAGCAAGGCCAGCCTGCAGGCTACGGGGCTTACCTGTGCCATGTGCAGTAATGCCATAAACAAGGCCCTGCAGGAGCTTCCTTTTGTGGAGTCCGTAAAATCAGATATTAAAAACTCCTCTTTCAGTATTGTTTTTAAGCAGGACAAGCCGGTAAACCTGGATGCCATCCGGGATGCCGTGGAAGAAGCTGGTTTTTTTGTCGGGGGACTGCGCGTCACCGGTACATTCAGCGAACTGGGCATCCGTCCTGAAACCTGTGTTAAGATCGGCAATGCCTGGTTTCTTTTCCTGAAGACCGGTAACCGCGTGCTGAACGGTGAAGTGACCCTGCGGGTACTGGACAAATCTTTTTTAACGGCTAAGGAATTTAAGAAGATCAGTGCCTCGGTACCTGTTCCGAGCCTGCAGACCGGTAAGGCCGATGCCAGCCGTTCAGGCGAGGGGCTGAAGGAAGGGGAGCGGATCTTCCATGTCACGATTTAACCAATGATATTTTGTTTCTCTCCTCCTGTACCTGCAGGAGGAGAGAAACTTTTAAAAGTGTATGTATGAACAACGTGAAATCTTTGCTGGTTTTTAGCAGCCTGCTATTACTCAGTACCATCGCGCAAGCCCAGGTAATGCAGGGCTATCAGGCGCCGGAAGTAGCCCTTCCCGCATTCAACGGGGATACGGTAAAGCTTTCTTCCCTCCGGGGGAAAGTGGTGTTGCTCGATTTCTGGGCCTCCTGGTGCGGTCCCTGCCGGGTTTCCAATAAAAGGCTCGTGAAACTTTATCCCAAATTCAAAGAAAAGGGATTTGAAATTCTCGGGGTATCACTGGATGAAGACAAAAAGGACTGGCAGACGGCAATAAAAAAAGATAAGATCAACTGGTTACAGGTAAATGATAACGGGGGCTGGGAATCCTTAACGGCTAATCAATGGAGGATTTCGGCCATTCCCACATCCTACCTGATTGATAAGGACGGAACGCTGATCGCTATGGACCCTGAAGGAAAGGAACTGGAAAAACTATTGAACGAACTCCTGGGGAAATGATATAAAATACCTGCATGTACCGGATTTTTATTTGCCTCTTATGTTTGGTAGCCGGGAAAATCCCGGCGCAGGAACTGTATGTATTCAGTGAACCGGCTTCCAGCCTGCCCGCACATTCGCTGGGCGTAAAAGTGACGGATCATTTTGTAACAAAGGACAATATCTATGGCCGGTTTTCCAACCGCCTGATGCCGCAACTGATGCTGGGTGCCGGTAAACGGCTGATGCTTAAGGCCGGTATTTCACTGGCGAATATGCATACCTCTCAAACGCGTTATGAGTCGTTCAGTTTTTATGCCAAATACCGGTTTCTTTCGAATGATGATTTACACCAACATTTCCGGATGGCCGCCTATTCTGAATTTTCCATAACCCGGATCCCGTTTCATTATGATGAGATCTCGCTGATGGGGGACAAGGGCGGGGTGGAAGCGGGGATCATTGCCACCCAACTCTGGCATAAGTTTGCCTTATCCGCCACCCTGGGTCATACACAGGTGCTGCACAAGTCCCGTTTTGATAAAGTGATCTATGTTCCGCAAAGGAGCTACCAGTCACTGAATTACAGCCTGTCCGGCGGCTTGCTTGTATTGCCCAACGAATACAGGGATTACCGGCAAACAAACCTGAATCTTTACCTGGAACTGCTGGGTCAGCAATTGCTGGATAAAAAGGGTGGGTGGCTTGATCTAGCCCCGGCACTGCAACTGATCTTTGGCAGTACCACCAAACTGAATGCGGGGTACCGGTTCCAGCTGAGCGGCAGCATGCAACGGATGGCAACAGGCAGCTGGCTGATCAGTTTGGAACGAACTTTCCTGAATACCCTGAAGAAAAAACAAAAAAACTAAAACAGGCCGGTGAAAAAAACGGGTGTCCTCATATTATCCTTTATTTACCTCGCTTTTACAGCGGGGATCACCCTCCAGCGGCATTATTGCATGAACCGGCTGGTCAGCCTGCGACTTTCCGCCCATACCGGTGAACGCTGCGGGTTTTGCGGAATGGATACACAGGCAACCGGGAATGGCTGTTGCAAGGATGAAGCCTCCACTTTCCGGATCAGCGATGACCAGCAGCCCGGTCCTTCTGTTGATTTCGTCGCGCCCCCCGCCGGGCCGGATTATTGCCCGTCTTTCGTAACAGGGCCCGGAAAGCGGTTAGTGGACAACGTTACCATGGAACTGACAGACCATGGTCCGCCGGGTAAAACGGCTGTACCGGTATTTTTACTCCACCGGGTTTTTCGTATCTGATTGCTTGATGATGCCCGCACCGATGCGGGGAATGGTACCGGCTGCCCTTGCAGCTGATTATACCGACGAGACATTAAAATTACATGGGTCGGCCGGTGCTAATGTCTGTCGGTATAATACCGGGAATAATCACTGCAAAACTAATGTCTGAAAGGTATTATTTACCGTAAATCAACAATCATGAAAAATATTTTCAAACTGATTTTTCTTTTTATCCTGCTCAGCGGGGTAAAAGAACTGTCCGCACAAACAGGCGCTGTCATTACCCACACGATGAAAGTGTACGGTAATTGTGAAATGTGCAAAAAACGGATCGAAGAAGCCGCTAAGGGAAAAGGAGTGAAGCAGGCTGTCTGGGATATTGACAACAAACTGCTGACCTTAACCTACGATACCTTATTAACCCGGATTGAAAAAGTACATGCCCGTATCGCGGAGGCCGGTCATGACACTGAATTAAAAAAGGCGAAGGATGATGTTTATGCCGCCCTGCCTGAGTGTTGCCTGTACCGGAAAAATGAGGCGGAGCCCCGGGCAGACCACCCGGCCGCATCCGGGGGGATGATCAAGGGGGTGGTACTCGAAGAAGATCTGAAGGGAAATTTCCGGCCGCTGCCTGGCGCCAGTATTACCTGGCTGGGCACTAAGCAGGGAACGATGACCGATTCCGCCGGTGTCTTTAAGCTCACGATGAACGGGAATACCGACCGGCTGGTGATCAGCTATGCCGGTTACCGGCCGGATACGATGGCGGCACAACCCTCCGAAGAATTGAAGATCATCCTGGCCAGTAACCAGCAACTGGGGGAAGTAAAACTCACGGCGCGGCAACGGTCCACCTACCTTTCTTCGCTGAATACGATCCGGACGCAGGTGATGACCGAGCGGGAATTGTTTAAAGCGGCCTGCTGCAACCTGAGTGAAAGCTTTGAGACGAATCCTTCGGTGGATGTATCCTACAACGATGCCGTGACAGGCAGCAAGCAGATCCAGTTGCTGGGATTAAGCGGCAATTACACACAGCTTACGGTAGAGAACCTGCCGGGGCCGCGGGGTATTGCCACATCACTGGGGTTGAACAGTATTGCAGGCCCCTGGGTGGAATCGATCCAGCTGAACAAGGGAGTAGGGGCCGTGGCCAACGGGTACGAGAGCATTGCCGGCCAGATCAATATTGAATTGAAGAAACCCGGGAAAGCGGAAAAACTATATGCAAACCTGTATGTGAATGATATGGGGAAGACGGATCTCAACCTGAACCTGGCGTATAAGGCCGGGAAGAAATGGAGCACCGCTTTACTGCTCCACGATGATTTTATTTACAACAAGAAACTGGATTTTAATAAGGACGGGTTCCGGGATTTACCTACCGGCAACCTGTTCAGCGTGCTTAACCGATGGTTATTTGAAAACGGGAAAGGGTTTATGACACAGTTTGGGGTGAAACTGCTGCTGGATGACCGTACCGGTGGTGAAACGGCTTTTGAACCCTCCAGGGATAAATTCACCACGAATCATTACGGGCTGGGTATCCGGACCCGCCGCTATGAAGCATTTGCCAAAACAGGGTATGTATTTCCCCGGAAAAAATACAAGAGTATCGGGCTGCAGCTGATGGCGTTTAACCACCGGCAGGATTCCTATTTTGGATTGAATCCGTACACGGCGGAGCAGGGCAGTTTTTATGCCAACCTGATCTACCAGTCCATTATTGGAAATACCCGGCATAAATTCAGGACGGGGATGAGCCTGGTTTCCGATCAGTACCGGGAAACCTTCCGTACGGCCTATTATAAAAGGCAGGAAGCTGTTCCCGGGGCATTCTTTGAATATACATTCAATCCCACGGCTAAACTGGGACTGGTGGCCGGTATACGCAGTGATCATAATAATTTGTTTGGCTGGTTTATCACCCCGCGGCTGCACCTGCGCTATGAGCCCGTTAAAGGAACAACAATCCGGCTCAGCGCGGGACGCGGGCAACGCACGGCCAATATTTTTGCGGAGAATACGTCTGTGCTGGTGAGTTCCCGCCAGATCAGTATACTCTCCTCATCTGCCGGGAAAGCCTACGGGCTGGATCCGGAAGTGGCCTGGAACAAAGGGATCAGTGCGGACCAGCAATTCCGGCTTTTTCACCGGGAGGCCACGTTCAGTGTTGATTTTTTCCGGAATGATTTTAACAACCAGGTGGTGGTGGATATGGAAGATGCGCGGACCGTAAAATTTTACAACCTGGAGGGCCGTTCTTTTTCGAACAGCCTGCAGGCCGAGTTCAGCATGGAGCCTGTCCGCAAGCTGGACCTGAGATTAGCCTACCGTTTCTTTGATGTACGAACCAACTACAGCGGGCAACTCCGGCAAAAACCCTTTACGGCAAAGCACCGGGCTTTTGCCAACCTGGCCTATGAGATCAGCGGCTGGAAGATGGATTATACGGTTAGTTATAATGGATCAAAACGGATACCCGGCACCAGCGCTAATCCTTCCGTGTATCAGCGGGATACCCGTTCACCGGCTTACTGGCTGATGAATGCGCAGGTCAGTAAAACTGTTGGAAAGAAACACCCGGTTGATCTTTACCTTGGCGGGGAGAACCTGACCAACTTCTTTCAGCGGGATGTAATCATAGCTGCAGAACAACCCTTCAGCCCCTTCTTTGATGTGTCCCTGGTATGGGGACCGGTCAGCGGCAGGCTGATCTACGCCGGGCTCAGGTATAAGATAAAATAAACACAGACCTCCTGTAAACAGAAACCGGGTTCGCCCGGTTTCTTATTTTATAACCGGCAACCGGAAAGAAACCCCGAAGGCGAGGTAACCGTCAGTTGCTGCTTTGGTCAATCCCCTGCTGCCGGAAATATCCAGTTTCAGGTCATCGGTAATATAATAAGCGGCGCCTGCGGCGATATGATGAGCGGGTCCTCCGGTTTTAGTAACAGCGCCATATAATTCAGTATAAACATACCAGCTTTTTCCAAGTTCAAACCCGGGGGAAAGCGTATAAATAAAAGCAGGTTGTTTGGAGAAACCATCCCATTCGGCTCCAAGATTATAACCCAGGCCGGTCCCCTTTGCCAGTGTATGCTGCATCGTGAAACGAAAACCATGGGCCCAGGAATGCGTATGGAATTTTTTATTACCCCAGGTAGCCGGGGCTGCCTGGAGGATCAGCGAGGTTTTCGGCCAACCCCCTTTTTCTTCTGTAAGGGCTAATTTGCCTCCCATTTCCAATGGGAGCAGCCCGCTTTCCCGGATCCGGGTTCCGGGCAAGGGCCTGCTTTTCTGGCTTAGAAAATCGGTGGTTACCCGTAGTTCCAGCCAGTGGAAGAGGCCGAATTTCCACAGGGTACCGGGATGGTAGAAGGTGCTTGTATTTTCATCCCATTCTGCCTGTAACCCGTTTTCCGTTTGCAGCCAGCCTTTTTTAACAAGGACCGGGCTTTCGGTCTGGTCGGGGCGGTCGGTTTCCATCCGGCTTTCCTGGCAGAACGCTTGCTGTTGCAGGCAGGTATATAGTAAGAATAAATAATATTTAGTCATGGATAAAATATATTTTAGACAAGCCTAAAAAAAGATTTTATTGAAAATACGATTTTCCCGGGAAAGTGACTTTTCTTACGGAGCTCTTTTTTTATTTGGTTACCTTTGCAGGGCTGAGAAAATCAATTGCAATATTTTTCCTGGGCACCTTGTTGCTTACCAACGCGGAGCTGCATCAACTGCTGAAAATACCGGTGCTGGTCAGTCATTTCCGGGAACACCGGGAGGAGGACCGCCATATCAGTTTCTGGTCCTTTATCAAAATTCATTATTTCAGTAAAAGGGTGATCGATGCGGACTATTCCCGCGACCAGCAATTGCCGCTGAAGGATGCGGATAGCTGCCAGTTGATTGTCAAGACCATTTGTGAATGTCAGTTACCCGCAGTGGAGTTTCCTGCTCCCGGGACTGATACCCGGCATTATTCTCCTTACCGGGAAAAGAACAAACCGCAGGTGCATTCCTTCGATATCTTCCAGCCTCCCCGGGTTCAGGCCTGATTTCTCTTACGCTCTCTTATTTTTTTAACTGATTACAGATTAAGTAAATTTTTATGTTAAATCATATTATCCGCTTTTCCGTACGGAATAAGCTGATCATTGGGCTATTGATGCTGGGGCTGGTTAGCTGGGGCGTCCTGTCTTTTTCCAAACTGCCTATTGATGCTGTTCCGGATATTACCAACAACCAGGTACAGGTGATCACGGTGTCACCCTCCCTGGCTGCACCGGAAGTGGAGCGTCTTATTACGTTCCCGATAGAACAGGCCACGGCCAGTGTTCCGGGTATTGTGGAGATCCGTTCCTTTTCGCGATTCGGGCTTTCGCTGGTGACGATCGTTTTTAATGACAACACGGATGTGTACTGGGCCCGTCAGCAGGTATCTGAACGCCTGCAGCAGGTACGCGCTGAGATACCGGCCGATGCCGGTAATCCCTCCCTGGGCCCGGTGACCACCGGCCTGGGCGAAATCTTTCAATATGCCGTAAAACCCAAAAAAGGGTATGAAGGCAAATATTCCCCCACGGAACTGCGTACCATCCAGGACTGGATCGTACGCCGCCAGTTGCTGGGCACAGCTGGTGTGGCGGATGTGAGCAGTTTCGGCGGGAACCTCAAACAATACGAAGTGGCCGTCAACAGTGACCGGCTGAAGAGTATGAACATGACCGTGCAGGATGTGTTCAACGCCCTGCAGAAAAATAACCAGAATACCGGCGGTGCCTATATTGAAAAAGGGCCAACGGTATTGTATATACGAAGTGAAGGGCTGGCCAAAACCCTGGAAGATATCGGGAAGATCTTCGTCCGCCATACCTCCGCCGGGGTCCCGGTATTTATAAAGGATGTGGCCGAAGTACGGACCGGCAGCGCTGTCCGTTACGGGGCCATGTGCTTCAATGATGAAGGGGAAGTGGCCGGGGCCGTCGTGATGATGCTGAAGGGAAGCAATTCTTCGGATGTGATCCGGAACGTAAAGGAAAAAATCGGGCAGATCCGGAAAACCCTGCCGGAAGGAGTGGAGATTGAGCCCTTCCTGGACCGTACCAAGATGGTCAACCATGCGATTGGTACCGTGGAAAAGAACCTGCTCGAAGGAGCCCTGATCGTTATCTTCATCCTGGTCTTATTTCTCGGGAACCTCCGCGCCGGGCTGATCGTGGCATCCGTGATTCCCCTGTCCATGATGTTTGCCGTGATCCTGATGAATGCTTTCGGGGTATCCGGCAACCTGATGAGCCTTGGCGCCCTTGACTTCGGGCTGATCGTGGATGGCGCCGTAATCATCGTGGAAGCGGTGATGCACCGCCTGTACCACAGCCGGCATTTTGAAACGAGTAACAGCATCACGCAGGCGACCATGAATGATGAAGTGGAAAGCGCTGCTGGTAAAATGATGAACTCGGCCGTTTTCGGGCAGATCATTATCCTGATCGTTTACCTGCCGATCCTGGCCCTGGTGGGAATAGAAGGAAAAATGTTTAAGCCCATGGCGCAGACCGTTTCCTTTGCGCTGATCGGGGCCTTTATTCTTTCCCTGACTTATGTACCCATGATCACGTCCCTGTTCCTCAGCAAGAAAATGAAACATGGCGCCAATTTTTCTGATAAAATGATGGGCTGGATCCAGCGGATGTATGAACCCGCACTCCGGAAAGCGCTGGCCTTTCCGAAACTGATCACCACGACCGTGGTACTCTTTTTTGTTTTTGCTGTTTTTATCCTGACCCGGCTGGGCGGGGAATTTATTCCCAAACTGGAAGAAGGGGATTTTGCCGTGGATACCCGCCTGCTGACGGGCAGTTCCTTATCACAGACCATTGAATCCACCCAAAAAACAGCAGGTATCCTGCTGAAACGTTTTCCCGAAGTGGAAAAAGTAGTTACCAAGATCGGTTCGGGTGAGATCCCTACGGATCCCATGCCTATTGAAGCCTCCGATATGATGGTGATCCTGAAAGAAAAAAAGGACTGGACCTCGGCCAGGACCTTTGATGAACTGGCCGATAAAATGAGTAAGGCCCTCGAAGATGTACCCGGTATTACCGCGGGATTTCAATACCCGGTGCAGATGCGTTTCAATGAGCTGATGACCGGGGCCCGGCAGGATGTGGTATGCAAGATATTCGGGGAAGACCTGGATACCCTCGCTGCCTATTCCAAAAAACTCGGCGAAGTGGTGAATACAGTTAAAGGGGCCGCTGACCTTTATGTGGAAACGGTTACCGGGCTTCCGCAGATCGTTATTCATTATAACCGCGACCAGATGTCGCATTACCAGTTGCATGTGGCGGATGTGAACAGCGTGATCCGCACTGCTTTTGCCGGTGAAAGCGCGGGCATGATCTATGAAAACGAGAGAAGGTTTGACCTCGTGGTGCGGCTGAACCAGCAATCCCGGAAAGAACTGACAGATGTTCAAAACCTGCTGATCGCAACCCCTTCCGGGGCGCAGATCCCCTTATACCAGGTGGCGACTGTGGAAATCAGGGAAGGCCCCAACCAGATCCAGCGGGAAGATGCCAAGAGAAGGATCGTGGTGGGCTTTAACGTAAGGGGACGTGATGTGCAGAGCCTGGTGGATGAACTGAGCCGGAAAGTGGGAGAGAAAATACAGCTGCCCTCCGGTTATTATATAACCTACGGAGGCCAGTTTGAAAACCTGGTGGAAGCGCGTAAACGGCTGAGCATCGCATTGCCGATTGCACTGTTACTGATCTTCATTATGCTCTATTTCGCTTTTGGTAAACTGAAATACGGGTTGCTGATCTTTTCGGCTATCCCGCTTTCCGCTATTGGCGGGGTGCTGGCCTTGTGGCTGAGGGGAATGCCCTTCAGTATTTCCGCAGGAGTTGGTTTTATCGCCCTCTTCGGGGTGGCAGTACTGAACGGGATCGTGCTGATCACGGAATTCAACCGCTTAAAAGAACAGGGTATGCATGATCTTAAATTTATCATTATGGAAGGAACAAAAGTCCGGCTGCGCCCGGTATTGATGACGGCTTCGGTTGCCTCACTCGGGTTCCTGCCCATGGCACTGAGCCAGGGAGCAGGCGCTGAAGTACAAAGACCCCTCGCCACGGTAGTGATCGGGGGGCTGGCGACCGCCACTTTCCTGACGCTGGTATTATTACCCATATTGTATATGTGGCTGGAAAGAGAAAAACCCAGGAAGAAAAGGATAAAACCGGTTGCCATCCTGCTCTGCTTCCTTTCGATCGGCTCATTGGCCGGTGCCCAGCTGCCGGAAGGAAAAACAATGAAACTGGATGAAATGCTGAAACTAGCAGACCAGCGGAATTTATCGGTACAGGCTCTTCAAAAAGAAACGGCTTACTGGAAACAACTGCAGGCAGCGGTAACGGACCCGGCCAAAACACAATTAGGCGTGGAGTATGGGAAAATAAACAGTATCAACAACGATACCCGGTTTATGCTGAGCCAGTCTTTTTCCTTACCCGTCGTTTACAAACGTCAAAGGGAGTTCTATATCGCCGGGGAGAAAACGCAGCAATCGCTGCTGCAATGGAAACAGCAGGAGCTGCACCGGGAGATCAAACTGCTGTTCTGGAATATGGCCGACCTTTTATCCAGGCAGCAATTGCTGCTGAAACTGGATTCAGTGTACAACCGCATGTTGCGGGCGGCTGCATTGCGGCTGGAAGCCGGGGAAACCAACCTGCTGGAGAAGACGACCGCTGATGCACAGGTGCAGCAGCTGAAAATCCAGTTGCAGCAATTGCAAAGTGATATGCTGATTTCGCAGCAGCAACTGCAAGGGCTGCTGAATACGGAAGAAAAGCCATGGCCCGATCTCAGTGAAAATACAGCCCGGCTCCCCTTGATCCCCGATACCAATGCCGTTGCCGGCCACCCGCTGTTAAAATACCGGGAAGGGCAGTGGCAGATGGCTGTTGCACAAACGACGCTGGAGAAAAATAAGCTGGTTCCGGAACTGACAGCGGGCTATACGAATATGTCCATTACCGGCTACCAGTCGCCCGATGGGATCACTCAAAAATACTATGGACCGGGCAACCGGTTTGGTACGGTCAGCCTGACCATGGGTATTCCTGTTTTCACCCGGGCTGCCCGCAATAAAGTAAAAGCGGGGCGGCTGAACGAGGAAGCTGCACAGCTGAATATGCAGGCGGCGGATCAGCAGTTGAAAAACCAGTTGCGGCAGTTTGCCGAAGAACTCCGGAAACAGCAACAGCAGGTGGATTACTACAGCAAACAGGGGCTGGCACAATCGGAACTGATCATCAGTCATGCCGCGCAGAATTATGAGAAGGGACAGATCAGTTACCTGGAATGGACAACCCTGATGAACCAGGCGGTTGCCATCCGGCTGGACGGGCTGAATGCTTTACAGCAACTGAACAGGATACATACAGAAATTGAATATTTAACCGGAAAATAAAAATTATGTCAACATATAAAATGTATATAACAGCCCTGCTGTTCCTGGCAGCCTGTTCTTCGAAAAAACAAACAGCGACCGCGGAAAAGGAAACATTGGCAGCCGATAAAGTGATGATGACCGATGCCCAGGTGGCTAATGCAGGTATTGAGACAGGTACGGCCACCCGGCAGACGATCAGCAGTATGCTGAAAGTAAACGGGCTGGTGGAAGTACCCCCACAAAATATCGTATCGGTAAGTTTCCCGATGGGCGGGTACCTGCGGTCCACCAAACTGATGCCGGGCATGCACGTCAGCCGCGGGGAAGTGATCGCCGTGATCGAGGATCAGTCGCTGGTGCAATTACAGCAGGATTACCTCGTGACCCAGGCGAGGCTGGTTTACCTGCAGCAGGAATACGAGCGGCAAAAAATGCTGAATGAGAACAAGGTGAATGCGGAAAAAACCTACCAGCAGGCAACGGCGGAATTTACGGCACAAAAGGCATTACTGAAAGGATACAGCGAAAAGCTGCAGCTGATTGGTATTAACCCCGCACGCCTGACTGAAAATTCCATTTCCCGGAGTGTGACGGTCCATTCGCCGATCAACGGGTTTGTTTCAAAGGTCAATGTGAATATCGGGAAATATGTAACAGCTACCGATGTCCTGTTTGAACTGATCAATCCCGATGACATGCATGCGGCCCTCACCGTATTCGAGAAGGATATCACGAAAGTGAATATCGGGCAGAAGGTGAAAGTTTCATTTGTCGATAATGCAGATGCCAGCTATGATTGCAAAGTGATCCTCGTTACGCGGAATGTGGATGAGAACCGGAGCGCCCTGGTGCATTGCCATTTCGAAACAAAGCCGCTTAACCTGCTGCCGGGTATGTTCCTGACCGCCACGATCCATGTGAACAATGCGGATGTGCTTACCGTGCCCGAAGAGGCCGTGGTCCGTTTTGAGAATAAACAATATATGTATGAGGCCACCGGGAAGAATGAGTTCCGGATGTTCGAAGTGGAGACCGGGGTAACGGAAAACGGGCGGATTGAAGTCAGCAGTAAGATGGAAGGATTTGATAAGAAAAACCTGGTTATAAAAAACGCGTACGCCGTATTGTCCAAAATGAAAAACACCGCTGAAGAATAAGCGTATTAAGACGGGCCTTATTTTTCAATAAGCAGGAATGGCCGGGTGGCGGGTAAGAAATGCGGGAAAACTTTCCGGCTTACCGCCTTCCCGGCTATTTTTTGCCACTGACCTACCTGCTCGGCCCGCTTCGCCGCGAGGCGAGTAGGCAAGTTCCACGGATGAATACGGATTTATTTGCCACGAAAGGCCACGCCTGCCTGCCGAGTAGGCAGGAAAGCACACGAATGCACACGAACAAGGAAACAGCTTCCTGTCTCCCCAGCATTTTTTTTGGCCACGGATTACACAGATGAACACGGATTTATTTGCCACGAAAGGCCACGCCTGCCTGCCGAGTAGGCAGGAAAGCACACAAAAGAAAAATAACTTATTGTCTTACCGCCTTCCCGGCTATTTTTTGCCACTGACCTACCTGTTCGGCCCGCTTCGCCGCGAGGCGAGTAGGCAGGGATAGCACAGATATACACGGATTGGTATGCCACGAATTGACACGCCTGCCTGTCGGTTAGGCAGGAAATGGCACGAAAGGATTTGCTTTACAGAAAAATAAACGACTCCCAAACTTTCGGAGACTAAAGTCCCCCTCGGGGACCTGCCTACCGCAGGCAGGTTTAGGGGGCCACGGATTATGAAGAATAGCCGCAACCCCAATTCATTAAAGCAGTTTTTCTTAGAAGAGACTATGAACCTGCCTGGCCGGCCCGCTTCGCAGCGAGGCGAGCAGGCAGGCTCCGAACTCCAAACTTTGAACTAATCTGAGAAAATGTGGATAAAAAACAAATTTTTTTCTTCTCCCGGGTCCTTTAGATTTGCTCCCCCAACAAGAAACCTATGGAGCTGAAATATTCGCAGCAGATCGCTGCTACCCTGAACCTTACCCTGAAACAGATCAGCAGTATTTATGAACTGCACAGTGAAGGATCCACGATTCCCTTTATCGCCCGCTACCGGAAAGAAGCCACGGGTAACCTGGATGAAGTGGCGATTGCCAATGTGATTGACCAGGTGAAATACTTCAATGAACTGGAAAAACGGAAAGAGACCGTGCTGAAGACCATCGAGGAAGCCGGCAAACTGTCCCCGGAACTGAAGAAAAGGATTGAGGATTGCGTTAATGCCACCGAACTGGAAGATATCTACCTGCCGTATAAACCCAAGCGGAAAACAAAAGCTACCGTGGCCGTGGAAAAGGGATTGGAGCCCCTGGCCAAACTGTTGTTTGAACAAGGGCCTGAAAACCCGGAAGAGGAAGCCACTAAATATATAAATGAACAGGTAAAGGATACGGCGGAAGCGCTGCAGGGAGCGAGGGATATCATGGCGGAATGGATTGCGGAGAATGAGCAGGCCAGAAATATCGTGCGCAAATTGTTTACGGAAGAAGCCATGGTCTCTTCCAGGGTGCTCACGACAAAGAAAGAGGAAGCTGATGCCCAGAAATACCGGGATTATTTTGAATTTAAAGAACCCCTTTCGCAAAGCCCCTCGCATCGCATCCTGGCCATCCGCCGGGGCGAGAAAGAAGGCTTCCTGATCATGACTATCCAGATTGAAAAAGAAACCGCCCATGCTGAATTGAAAAGAGTGCTCCTGAAAACGTCCGGCCTGGCGGCAAAGCAGGTGGAACTGGCGATTGAAGATGCGTATAACCGGTTGCTGCAGTCTTCTATAGAGACAGAGTTCCGGATGGCCAGTAAAACAAAGGCCGATGAGGAAGCGATCCGGGTATTCGCAGAGAACCTGCGCCAGTTATTACTGGCTTCCCCGCTTGGACATAAAAGGGTCATGGCGCTGGACCCTGGTTTCCGGACGGGTTGCAAACTGGTTTGTCTCGATGAACACGGAACTTTTTTAAAATACGTGACCATTTTCCCCCATGCACCGCAGAATGACTGGAACGGCGCCATACAAACGATCAAGGAACTGGTAACCCGCTATGATATTGAGGCGATTGGTTATGGTAACGGGACGGCCAGCAAGGAAACCGAGCAACTGGTGCGCAGTATCGATTTCGGTAAACCGGTTTCCGTATTCATGGTCAATGAGAGCGGGGCTTCTATCTATTCCGCCAGTGAAGTGGCCCGGGAAGAATTTCCTGATGAGGATGTAACGGTACGTGGCGCGATCAGTATCGGGCGCCGTTTACTGGATCCCCTCAGTGAACTGGTAAAGATTGATGCGAAGAGTATCGGGGTGGGCCAGTACCAGCACGATGTGAACCAGAACCGTTTGAAGGATGCCCTGGACCAGGTGGTGGAGAGCTGTGTGAACTTTGTAGGAGTGGATGTCAATACCGCCAGCAAGCATTTGCTGATGTATGTTTCCGGCCTGGGCTCCACGGTGGCCAGGAACATCGTGGAATACCGTACAAAGAACGGGGGCTTTAAAAGCCGCGAGGAATTAAAGAAAGTTTCCATGCTGGGTCCCAAGGCTTTTGAACAATGCGCCGGTTTCTTACGCATCGTCAATGCGGCCAACCCGCTGGATAATTCAGCCGTACACCCGGAGAGTTATCATGTAGTGGAAGCCATGGCTGCTAAAGTCAGCAGTACGGTGCCGGAACTGATCAAAAATCCCGATGTGCGGAAACAGATCAGGGCCAAGGAATTTGTAACGGAAAGCATTGGCCAGTTTACCATTGAGGATATCCTGAAAGAACTCGAGAAACCCGGGCGTGATCCCCGTTCACCCATTGAAGAATTCCGTTTTGCAGAAGGTGTGAGCACCATGGAAGATCTGAAACCGGGGATGAAAGTACCGGGTATCGTTACAAATATTACCAATTTTGGCGCTTTTGTGGATGTGGGCGTGAAGCAGGACGGACTCGTGCATATTTCTCACCTGGCCAACCGCTATATCAGTGATCCCAATGAAGCGGTAAAACTGGGACAGAAGGTAATGGCAACGGTCCTCGAAGTGGATACAGCCCGCAAAAGAATTGCGCTTTCACTCAAAGACGGGCAGGCTGCTGAGCGGGAACCTGGAAAATCCGGAAAGCCGGAAGCCGGAAAACCCGGTAGCCGTGACAGCCGGAAGCCCGGGAAACCGCAGCCGTTGAATCCATTCCAGGCAAAACTGATGGAACTGAAGAAGAATTTTAAAGACTAAACTATTCTATAAAGAATTTCCGTTTGCCCGGGGGCGTCAGAATCTCATTTTATTCCCGATCATCGAACTGGTAAATGACTGGATCATTTTTTTCAGGTTTTCATCCTGCTGGTAAGCAATAGCGGCGGATGACCGGTCCGGCAGCAGGTTCCTGCTGAGCGAACTGTCGGCCTGCCAGTTAAACAACGCGATTCCCTTTTGCCCGTTGAACTGGTAACAATAGCTTGAATCGATATACTGGTAAATCCCGCTGCTGTAACTCACGGAAAAATCCCGGCAGGTATTACCGAACAGGTCATTGCCCAGTGAGAAATACGGATCCGGGTAGTTTAACAAATGAAGTGTGCTGGGCAGGATATCGATCTGGCTGGCGATGGTAGGGCGGATTCCTTTTAAAGAACCGTCCGGCTTGTAAAATGCGATGGGTATCCGGTAGCGATCCAGGGCTGTTGCAGGCTCATCCCCTGTATTCTGATCTGCATGATCGGCTGTAAAAATGAAAAGCGTATTGTTGTACCAGTCCGTTTTTTTTGCCGTTTCAAAAAAGCGGGCAATGGCCAGGTCCGCATACTGAACACAGCTAAGGATGGGGCGCCCGTTTTGCCTGAATCGTTCTTCATATTTTTCCGGTACCAGGTAAGGATGGTGCGTGTTGAGTGTGAATACGGCTGAAAAAAACGGCTTTGGCATTTCGGATAATTTTCCGGCCATGAACTGCAAAAAAGGTTCATCCCAGATTCCCCAGTCACCATCATAGTCCGCATTGTTATTGTATTCATTTTTTCCATAGTAATGATCAAAGCCCGCCAGTTTGCAGTAGGAATCAAATCCCATGGTGCCATTACTGCCCCCGTGAAAAAATGAACTCTGGTAGCCTTGTTTTTTCAGGACCGTCGCGAAGGAGGTAATCGAATTCGCGGAGTAGGGGGAGAAAATGAAGGGGTCGTCCTGCCAGGAGGGAATAGAAGACAGGATGGCCGGGATGCCCTGTATGGATTCTTTGGCATTGGCGAAACCGTTCGGGAAAACCAGTCCCTGCGAAAAAACAGAGTCAAGAAAAGGAGTTTTGGCTTCCCGGTTAAAGCTGCCCAGGTAATTTTTGGACAGGCTTTCCACAATGATGATCACCACATTTTGCCGGGTGAACGGATCCTTGTTCACGGGTTGGTGGGTCCCGTTATAACAGCCTGTTATTTCCTTCTCCGGAAAATAGGAAACAGGAGCCAGGCTTTTCTTTTTAATAGTATAGAGAACGGAAAAGGGGGTATTGAGAACAGCTGCTATATTTTTGGATTCGACCATTTCAGAAGCATGGATGATGCTTAACGGTTTCAGCTGCATCCCGCCCCGGATGGCGATGACGGACAAACCGGTAGCCGCCAGGAAGGCGAGGGATGCATACAGGTAGTTTCGCAGCGAGGGGGTCACTTTTTGACGGATGGTCAAGGTCCGTTTATATGCTTTAAAGAGAAGAAACAGCAGCAGCAGGCAGGACAGCCATAAATGCCAGTATTCAAGCAGGAACGTAGGAAGCAGCGTGTAAAAATCATTCCCCTTTTTACCGGTTACGAACCGGAATGCATCAAACTGCATCCGTTTGCTGGTAAACGGGAAGTAGGCCGTGTCAATAAAATTGAGCAGGAGGAAAAAACTGTTGGTGAGCAGAAAGAGGTATTTGATGAAAAGCAGGTAATACTTGTTGAACACAAAGGTCCCGGGGAACAATACCAGCAGGATGTATATTGAATTCGTAAAGAAAATGGCTGACAGGTCAAACCGGGCGCCATAGAAACAGACGAGCAGGATCTCCGAAGCGGAATGGAAGTTAAATGCAGACCGGTTGTAATAAATGAAAATAAGCCGGCACAGGAAATACAGGACCAGCAGGACCGATAGCTGTGATAAAAGGCGGAGGAGGGTGAGACGTGTTTTGTCCATAGTGTCTTATTGGTAATCCTCCCTCACCGGGTTAAACACATCAATGACTTTGCAATCCGTAATGGCTTTAGCGCCATGGGGGACAAGGGAAGGGATCACCTGGTACATGCCCGCCGTCAGCCGGCAGTTTTCGCCCCCGATCGTCATGTCCAGCTCTCCTTCCAGGATATACGTGATCTGTTCCTGCGAATGCCGGTGTTCCGGTAAATCACTTCCTTTTTTTATTTCCACCAGGCCCAGTGTCATATTCGTACCGTGCGCATAATAACCGGTGAGGCCGGGCGCCAGGTCCCTGGGTTTACAATGTTTAATCTGTGGCATTATATCATGAATTTACGTTAAACAGGTGCCGGTTTCTGATGCTGCCCGCTAAGCTAAGGCGCAAATAAACAAAAGCTGCCGCCTACCCATTCTTTGTCCTTATTGTACCGTACTCCCACCATCTTCCCTTTGCTTAGCCTGGCCAGGTTATTGACGGGTACAGGTCTTGCGGTACCGTCTTTCCAGAAATAAAAGATCCGTATTTCTGCTTTGGCCGGGACATCGGGAGTCCGGATCACATCCGCGTATTTTACTTTTCGCTGCAGGATCCAGTTGCCGGGATCTTTTACTTTTTCTATGTCCTCTTTTGTGAGATCGATGATCACGCCCTGCCCGGCAAAGGAGAACAGGGGCTTCAGTACATAATTTTCCAGGTCAGCGGGCAACGGTCCCACTTCAGCCAGGAAGAAAGTGGGGGGTACATAGGGATGCCGGATCAGCGGCAGGGTGTATTTGCTGATGCGGTAGAACCAGTTGGGGTGCGGGCACCATTCCACCTCCAGTTCTTCCATCAGGATTTTTCCTTTTTCCTGCACATCGGGGGTTTGTTGCTGCAGGTCATCGAAGATTACCCGGTTATAGATCCGTTTGATCTCTGTTTTCTTACCATCATTGAGGTAATATAATTTCTTCCCTTCTTTGATCAGTTCGGTCAGGCAAACCATTTTGATCCCCGTATAGGTTTCGGTACAATAAAAATCGATCCTTGTTTTTTGCTGCCGGGGAAAGATCTCCAGCAGGATCACGTTTTCGGGAGGGTGGCCGCCTGTTATAATCTCTTTCAGCAATTGCAGGTAGGTCTCCCTGGTATGACCGCCCAGGTAAGGGCTGAACCCTTCCGGCGCGGTGAAATGCCGGCGGAATACATCGTCGAGCAGCACTTCATAGGCAAACAGGGTGGGGAAGCCCTGCATTTCGATCAGCTGGGGCTCGTATTCACCGGCATCATTGATACAAATGCCGAAGTCAAATGCGATAAAATGGGAATATTCGTTTTCACCCGGCACCTGCAGGTCTGCCGGTACAGCATTCCGGGTCAGTGATTTGAACCGGGGGCCGGCAATGATGTCCACGATATGCTCACAGGCACCGATCATTTTGCCGGTAAAATCCTTGGGCACAAAGACGGGGGTTTCGGCTACCCGGAAATCCACCTGCCCGGGATAGACCTGGTGCAGGTCATTTAAAAATCCCGCATATTTCTCAGGGGTGAATGCTGTATTATACGCCTCGCGGATGGCTGGCACCATAGTGTTTATTTTTCTCAGGGAAGTTAAGCATTGCCACCGGGGCCGCAAAAAAACCGGGGGGCTTTCTACGCCGGCACTTCCTGGAGTATGCCGATGGAATGGTTCAGGAAATTGGGAAGAATATGCGCATAGGTCCAGACGATCTTGTCGGGATCCTCGAGGTGTTCCAGCATGCTCTGCAGCTTGGCTTCGCCATGGTTTTCGATCACCGTCTTTCTCTTGTCCTCCCGTTGCAGGTACATGCTCATACCGGGAGCATCGGCCTCGGGGTGAAACTGGGTGCCGACCATATAATCATTGAAACGCATGCCCATAATGGCCCGTTCGTACGGCACATGGGGGCGGCTTTTTTCAATACAAAGGATCGAAGCGCCGATCTCATTCAGCAGTTCGTGGTGCGGATGGATCACCTGGAAATCACGGCTGTCCACGGCATAAAAAGGATCCTTTAATCCTTCAAATACCGGTTCTTCCTTTCCGGATTCCAGCATGTGAACGGGAAAGACGCCAAAGGAAGTGGACTTTCTTTTACAAAGCACCCCCACATTAAAATACCGGCTGGCTAACTGGAAGGAGTGGCAGATGAAAAAAATATGTTTCTTGACGGTATTGGAAGGGTTGTTGTTCCAGCGTTCCATTTTATCCAGCCAGCGGCACCAGGCAATATCCCAGTCTTCATAGCGGCTGGTCAGCGGGTCGCCGGGCCCGCCGCTGGAGATATAAATGTCATAGCTGCTGTCGGGAAGCTCGTTCTTTAAGCGGACATCGTATTCTTTGGCATACAGGAGCAGGTCATTCTTTTCAGCCCACTCGATGAGAATGTTACGGATACAACGCATGCCCTGGTTGGCGGCGCCTTCATAGAGATCGAGGATTGCAATTTTTACAACCCTTTTTTCGGTCCAGCTCATGGGCGCAAATTTACGAGTTTTTAGCGGAATGGATGCTGCGACCGGCTGCGGGGTTCTCAACAGGTGTGAATTTCGGGAGTAGCGGCGGAGTTAACGAACGGGTGTTTTATTATTCCGCTCGCGGATTTTTTTGTCACATAGTATAGCTTGAAATATGAAAGAGGATGAGTCATTTATTTTCCCGCCCTGTTCAAAGCGGGGATAGTCATTGAGGATAACATTGAAGCCTTCGGCTTACATATAGACCTTCTAAGAAACAAATATCTCTCCTATGTACCAGCTATGTGGTCCTATGAGCCTGCCTGCCGGCCGGCCCGCTTCGCCGAGAGGCGAGCAGGCGGGTGGGATGAAGCATGGCGGCGCAGCCGGCTGTGGTAAAAAACTTCATCAAACTACTTTGCCTCATACACTTTTTCACCGCCGAGGTAAGTCTTCAGCACTTTCACCGATAATAATTTTTCCGGCGCTGCTTTCAAGAGGTCTGCATCCAGTATTACGAAATCGGCCAGCTTTCCTTTTTCCAGGCTGCCTTTTTCCGTTTCTTCAAAATTGGCCCTTGCCGCCCAGATGGTCATGCCGCGCAGGGCTTCCTGCCGGGTTAATGCATTTTCTGTTTGGAATCCTTCCGCCGGCCAGCCCCTGGCATCTTTCCTGACCACCGCGGCATAAAAGGTTTTAAAGGTGGAAATATCTTCTACCGGGAAATCCGTTCCCAGGGGCAGCCACCCGTTTTGTTGCAGCAATTGTTTGTATGCATAGGCTCCTTTTATCCTTTCTGCCCCGAGACGATCACCGGCCCAGTACATATCGCTGGTTGCATGGGTGGGTTGCACAGAAGGAATGATGGAATACCGGCCGAATAAGTCAAAATCGGTTTGGTTAACCACCTGGGCATGTTCGATCCGCCAGCGCAGATCATTTTTCCCTCCCAGGTATTTGCCATAGGTATTTAAGATGATCCGGTTGCCGCTGTCACCAATGGCATGGGTACACATTTGCCAGCCTTGTTCACTGAGCCAGCGGGCCACGGAATCAAAATGCGCGGGCTGGCTCAGTAAAAAACCATAGTGACCGGGTTTATCACTATAAGGCCGGAGAAGACAGGCGCCTCTTGAACCCAGTGCACCATCGCCATATACTTTAAAACTCCTGACATTTAACCGGTCCGTTTTTATTTTCCCGTTTTTCAGGGCATACTCATAATTGGCTTTTTCATCACTCAGCATTACGAATAAACGCATTTTCAGGTCACCCGCGGCCTGCAGGGATTTGATCTGATCCACGGAGACATGGCTGAGTCCGCAATCATCAACCGTGGTCAGTCCCATGGCAAAGCAATTTTGCTGGGCGGCCTGCAAGGCCTTTTTAAATTGTTCAGGACCGGTCACCGGTATCTTTGAACTTACCAGGTCAACGGCGTTATCGATCAGTACTCCCGTCAGCGAGCCTTCCATTTCTTCAATCTCCCCGCCGGATAATGTGTCCCCGGCTTTTATCCCGGCCAGGTCCAGCGCTTCCTGGTTGGCAATGGCGGCATGGCCGTCGATGCGTTTGAGCAATACCGGCCGGTCCGGAAATAAAGTATCAAGTGCTTCATTATTGGGAAACTCTTTCATCTCCCAGTCATTTTGGTCCCAGCCCCGCCCGGTGATCCATCCTTCCTTGTTTTCACCGGCAAATGCTTTTACTCTTCCGATGCATTCTTCCCAGTTTTTCGTGCCAGTGAGGTCCACGGTCTGCAGGCTTAAGCCGTACCCTGTGAAATGGGCGTGTGCATCAATAAAACCGGGGTAGATGAATTTCCCCCCCGCATCCATTTTCTCGCTAACCGTAAATTCTTTTTCCAGTTCATTGCTGTTACCAAGGGCCAGGATCTTCCCGTCTTTGATCACCATGGCTTCGGTTGTGGAGAAGGAGGAGTCGATCGTATAGATCGTAGCATTATATACCAGGAGGTCGGCTTTTTGCCTGTGCTTACAGGAAAAAAGAAGGACTGTAAGGCCCAGCAGGACCGGGATGGTTTTATATTTCATGTCCTGAAATTAATAATATCCGGCGGGAGGGTTTTAATAAATCTCAGCCCTGCCTTTTTGCCTGAAGAAAAACTTCAAATTCAGCCCGGCTGAAACTGCTCAGGTTATTTTCTTTGGTCAACCCGCCTTTCTGTGCCGCCAGTACCCCGTATTTTACATCGTCAAAACCATCCAGGGCATGGGCATCGGGATTGATGGAAAGCAGTACGCCCTTTTCCAGTGCATACCCGATCCATTTCCAGTCAATATCGAGGCGCCGGGGATGGGCATTCAGTTCGATCACCACCTGGTTGGCGGCGCAGGCTTCAATGATTTTTTTATGATCAACGGGGTAACCATTCCGGCTTAGCAGGAGTCTGCCGGTCATATGCCCGAGGATCCGGGTATACGGGTTTTCAATGGCTTTAAGCAGCCGGGCCGTTGCTTTTTCTTCATTCATACCCAGGTTGCTGTGTACCGAGGCAATCACGAGGTCAAAACTTTTCAGAACCGGTTCCGGGTAATCAAGGCTGCCGTCATTCAGGATATCGCTTTCAATGCTTTTGAAGATCTTAAACGGGCTCAGCTGTTTATTCAGTTCGTCCACATAGCGATGCTGTTCCCGGATCCGGTCTTCTTTGAGCCCATTGGCATAAAAGGCGGTTTGGGAGTGGTCGGAGATGACGAGGTATTCCAGTCCTCTCCGGATACATTCTTTGGCCATTTCCTCAATGGTATTGCTGCCATCACTCCAGTTACTGTGACTGTGGATAATAGCACGGACATCCCCGGGCTGAATGAGATGGGGGAGTTTATTTTTCAGGGCGGCACCGGTGATCGCTGCTGTTTCCCGCAGGCAGGGGAGGATAAAGGGGATGCCCGCCTGTTTGAAAATGGCTTCTTCATCATGACCGGCTTCTGCATAGCTGATCGCGGGGAAACTTTTTTCAAATGAAGCGAGGAATGCTGTATTCCCGGTTGTTTTGAATAGTTCCCCGGCCATACTGACGCCGCCGGTATATAAACGGAGTTTCAGGCCATTTCTTAATTTATATAAAAGATGACCCGGGGCTTCTTCGAGTAATTCAGGGGGTTGTGCCGTCTGGAATTTTGGTTTGACCTGTTCCTTCGGTTCCAGGATCACGAATTCCAGTTCGTCAATGGTGAGTTCCTGTCTGCGGTACCTGCCTGTCACCTGTACTTTTTCCGGGGAGAATATTTTTTTCAGGTACTGGTCGATTTGCGGGAACACTTCCTCAAGTTGGGCATATAAAAAATGGCCCTGGTGCTGGAAATAGAATTCAATGGATTCCTGTACATTCTTCTGGGTCTTCTCACCAAATCCTTTAAAAAGTGTCAGCCGGTTTTCGTTACAGGCATAAAGCAGTTCGCCGACCGATTCAATGCCCATTTCCTTCCAGATGGTATGGATCTTTTTGGGGCCGATGCCTTTAATGTTCAGCATTTCGATCACGCCGGGAGGGGTGTTGGCGATGATCTCATCCAGTGCGGCCAGGCGTCCCGTGTCCAGCATCTCGGTCACTTTACGGCCCACACTTTCCCCGATGCCTTTTATTCCAAATAGCTTTTCCCTCGGGGTATCTTTCAGGGATACGGGCATTTTTTCAATATTGAAAGCCGCCACCGAGTAGGTTTTTGACTTAAAGGAGTTTTCGCCATGGATATCCATGAGCTTGGCGAGCAGGGAGAAATTATCGGCAATTGCGGCATTATCCATGAGACGAATTTAATACATCCCGGGATTTTTCAGTCCACAGTCCATGGTCCACAGTCCACAGCCAGTCCCGCTATAGTGGTAGCGAGGGCGGGCTCGTAGCTCGCAACCCGCAGCTCGTAGCTCATACCTCAAATCTCCGCCATTGCTACCGGGCGGCAGGCAGGCGCAAAAAAAAAGTCCTTCGAATTTCGAAGGACTTCCTATTTCTTTTTAAGAAACAATCAAACTTATTTCTTTTTCTTAGCAGCTTTCTTAGCAGCTTTTTTCTTGGGAGCAGCTTTTTTAGCAGCTTTTTTCTTAGTAGCCATTTTTTTTGAATTTAATGTTTAGTAAAATGGGTTAACGATAGTAAAAATAACAATTATTTTATACTACCCAAATTTTTTTTCCACAAAATTCAAAAAGGGTAAAATGGGCTTACGCTTCAGCAACGGCAACAGAAACAACAGTCCTGTTATTTTTTGCTTTGCGGAACTCAACTACTCCGTCAGTTAATGCGAATAAAGTGAAATCTTTTCCGACTCCAACATTCTTACCAGGATGGTAAACAGTACCACGCTGACGAACGATGATGTTACCGGAAACAGCAGGCTGACCACCGAAGATCTTTACGCCAAGACGCTTGCTTTGTGAGTCGCGGCCGTTCTTTACACTACCTTCACCTTTTTTATGTGCCATTATTAATTAGTTTAGATGTTTAAAGTTTGGAGTTCAGGGTTTAGAGTTCAGGGTTTAAAGTTTGGGGTTTAGAGTTTAGGGTTCAGGGGTTGGCACTGCAGGGCAGTCGCCAACACAAACCACTAAGCAATACTGGTTACTTTAATTTTTGTGTACGCTGTACGGTGACCTTTTTTCTTATGGAAACCTTTTCTCCTTTTTTGTTTGTAGGCGATCACGGTATCACCTTTTACCTGGTCAAGGATCTCTGCCTGTACTTTGGTACTCACGGTACCGCCCACAGACAGCTTACCATCTGCATCGGCCAGTAAAACTTCGAGGTCCAGTTTATCGCCGGCGTTACCTTCCACATGAGGTACGTACAAAGTCTGGTCTTTTTCCACTTTGTATTGTTGTCCGGCTACTTTTACTACAGCTATCATACGCTTAAAATTAGGACGGCAAAGGTAAGGGGAAAAATTGAAGCGGCAAACGGGGAATCAAAGATTTATGAACATTTAGTACGCTCTTTTTGCCGGGGCATCTGCTATATTTGTAGCCCGCCCTTGGGGTTCTCATCGTGAAAGTATGAAAATCAAGTCTTTTCTGGCAAAACCCTTTGCCTCCTATATATATAAAGGTATCCGGAAGGGGATGGGAACAGCCCTGGCTGACCAGGATGCCATCCTGAAGCATCTCCTCAAAATTGGCCGGAATACGGAGTTCGGAAAGTCAGCCGGACTGGATAAAGTGGCTGACTATGAGGGATTTAAACAGGCTGTCCCAATCCGTGACTATGAGCAGTTAAAGCCCTGGATCGAAAAGATCAAGGAAGGAAAGCACAATGTTCTCTGGAAAGGCAAGCCGATCTATTTTGCCAAGACCTCCGGTACCACGAGCGGTACCAAGTATATTCCCATCACCCGGGATTCCATCCCCAACCATATCAACACGGCGCGGAATGCCCTGCTTTGTTATATGGCCGAGACGGGTAATACGGCATTTGCCGACGGGAAACTGATCTTTCTTTCCGGGTCACCTGAACTGGAAAGGGTGGGCGGGATTCCGACCGGCCGCCTGAGCGGGATCGTGAACCACCATGTGCCCCAGTACCTGCGATCCAACCAGATGCCCTCGTATGAAACGAATTGCATTGAAGACTGGGAAACCAAGCTGGGACGAATCGTGGACGAAACGATTAACCAGCGTATGACCCTGATCAGTGGGATTCCGCCCTGGATGCAGATGTATTTTGATGAACTGATCAAGCGAAGCGGAAAGAAAGTGGGCGAACTGTTCCCGGACTTCAGTGTCATGGTGCAGGGAGGCGTGAACTTCGAACCCTATAAGGCCAAGCTGATGGAAAGCATCGGCCGCAAGGTTGATACCATTGAATTGTTCCCCGCCAGTGAGGGATTCTTCGCCTTCCAGGATTCGCAGGAAGCAGAAGGATTATTGCTGAATACCAACAGCGGCATCTTTTTTGAGTTTGTACCGGCCGCGGAGATCTTTTCAGAAAATCCCACCCGGCTTTCTTTAAAGGAGGTGAAGGTGGGAGAGAACTATGCCCTGATCATTAATAATAATGCGGGATTATGGGGTTATAATATCGGCGATACGGTGAAATTCGTGTCGGTAGACCCATACCGGCTGATCGTATCCGGCCGGACCAAACATTTTATTTCGGCATTTGGGGAACATGTGATCGGGGAGGAAGTGGAATACAGTATGCAGAAAGTGGCGGAGGAAATGAATGTACATATCACGGAGTTTACCGTGGCGCCCTTTGTCAGCAGCGACCAGGGCAAATCCTACCACGAGTGGTTTGTGGAATTTGAGCGGCAACCCGGTGACATGAAGGATTTTTCCGCCCGGCTGGACCTGGCCCTGCGCGGGAAAAATGTTTATTATGATGACCTGATCAGCGGGTCAATCCTGCGGCCGTTGAAAATAACACAGGTCCGCAGGAACGGCTTTATTGATTACATGAAATCAATCGGTAAATTAGGCGGGCAGAATAAAGTGCCCCGGCTGAGCAATGACCGGAAGATTGCCGATGAATTAACTAAATGGACCGAAACCCCGGAATAAATTCATGAGTAATGACCAACCGTTAAAGAGGATTGCCATTTTTGGTTCCACCGGTTCCATTGGTACACAGGCGCTCGAAGTGATTGCGGATAACCCGGACAAATTCTCCGCCGAGGTCCTGACGGCGCAAAGCAATGATGACCTGCTGATCCGGCAGGCCCTGCAATTCAATCCGAATGTGGTGGTGATCGGGGATGAGAAAAAATACAGCCGGGTGAAAGAAGCCCTTTCTTCCACGGATATCAAAGTATTTACCGGTGAAAAGGCGCTGGAAGAAGTGGCGTCGATGGATTGCTATGACCTGATGCTGGCTGCCATCGTCGGTTATGCCGGCTTAAAACCCACCCTGAACGCGATCTACGCAGGCAAGGCCGTGGCCCTGGCCAATAAAGAAACCCTGGTGGTCGCCGGGGATATCATTATGCAAAAAGCGGTGGAGCACCGGGTACCGGTTATCCCTGTTGACTCGGAGCATTCAGCCATCTTTCAATGCCTGGTGGGAGAGACGCGCAACCGGATTGAAAAAGTGATCCTGACCGCTTCGGGCGGTCCCTTTATCGGGCGCAAGCCCAATTACCTGGTAAATGTGAAAAGGGAACATGCCCTGCAGCATCCCAACTGGAATATGGGGGCCAAGATTACCATTGACTCAGCGACACTGATGAACAAGGGACTGGAAATGATCGAAGCAAAATGGTTGTTCAATCTCCGGCCCGACCAGATCCAGGTGGTGATCCATCCCCAAAGTATTATTCACAGCATGGTGCAGTTTGAAGACGGCAGCATCAAGGCCCAGATGGGACTACCGGATATGAAACTGCCGATCCAGTATGCCCTTGCCTTCCCTCACCGGATCCCCAATCATTTTCCCCGGTTCGATTTCAAGAAGGTGAGCACACTTACGTTTGAAGAACCGGATATCAAGACTTTCCGGAACCTGTCGCTGGCACAGGAAGCCCTGGTCAGGGGTGGCAACCTGCCCTGCGTGATGAATGCAGCCAACGAAATAGCCGTGTTTGCTTTTCTCCGCAACCGGATCAATTTCCTGGATATGACCGATGTCATTGAAAAAACCATGCTGCAGATACCGTTTATTGAAAAACCAACGCTGGAGGAATATTTTGACAGCGACGGAGAGGCCCGTAACTTTGCCGCAGATATTATAAAATTATAAATAGTTCCATATTGTTATTCCCGAAGCTGTTCGGGATTTTATTTTTATTACAATGATGAGTCTTTTAGCGATTAACTGGTCCGTGGTGGGTATCAAGGCCGGGCAATTATTACTGTCATTATCCATACTGGTCATCCTGCATGAATTCGGTCATTACATTACGGCCCGCTGGTTCAAATGCCGGGTGGAGAAATTTTTTCTCTTTTTCGATCCCTGGTTTTCCCTGGCGAAAAGAAAAGTGGGAGAGACCGTATACGGGATCGGCTGGCTGCCCCTGGGCGGCTATGTAAAGATTGCCGGGATGATCGATGAAAGCATGGATAAAGAGCAATTGAAGCAGCCCCCGCAGGATTGGGAATTCCGCAGCAAGCCGGCCTGGCAAAGGCTGATCGTCATGCTCGGCGGGGTCATCATGAATATCCTGACAGCCTTTGTGGTCTATGCCTTTATCCTGATGATCTGGGGAGATAAGAAAGTACCATCGAGTTCCATGAAATACGGGGTGCATGTGGGAGACAGTACACTGATGAAGATCGGGTTTAAGACCGGGGACCGCATTATTGGGGTGGACGGGAAAGAGGTATATGATCTCAGCCGGTTCAGGAAAAAACTGATCACGGCGGAGAAAGTTGAAATTGAGCGGGGCGGGCAACGGATCATACTGGACCTGCCCAAAGATTTTATCGGCCAGTTAGTGGAAAACAAAAACCAGAAAAGAAAGGGCTTTATTGAACCCCGGTACCCGGCCATGGTGGCGAATGTGAGTGATACCTCCGGGGCCTATAAGGCCGGGTTGCGGAAGAATGATATTATCGTGGGGCTGGACTCAGCCCGGTTCACTTTCTTTGATGAATTATCAGATATACTGGATACAAAGAAGAACCAGGCCGTACTGCTGACCGTTAACCGGAATGGCATTGACACCAGCTTTACAACAAAGATCAATGGGGAGGGACAGATTGGCTTTAATCCCTACAGCAGTTATGAGCAGCTCGACAGCCTCGGCTGGCTGAAACTTGAGATCACTAAATACAATTTCCTGCCGGCCTTCCCTGCCGGTGTTAAGATGACCTATACCGAGCTCAGTGATTATGTCGATCAGTTCAGGACCATCTTTACCCCGGGTACCGGCGGTATCAAGGGTATTGGCGGGTTTAAATCCATGGGGTCCATTTTTGCGCCCATCTGGGACTGGGAATCTTTCTGGCGCCTGACGGCCATGCTATCCGTGATCCTGGCCTTTATGAATATTCTTCCGATCCCGGCGCTGGATGGCGGGCATGTGATGTTCACGCTGTACGAAATGATCACCCGCCGCAAACCCAACGAGAAGTTTTTGGAATATGCACAGGTGGTGGGGATGATCCTGCTGCTTGGGCTGATGCTGTACGCGAACGGGAATGACTGGTTTGGATGGGGACGGTAGGGTTAGTCGGTAGTTAGTAGTCGGTAGTTAGTAGTCGATAGTCGATAGTCGGCGGCAGCTCGCAGCTCGCAGCTCACAGCTCGCAACTTCTCTCTACATCTCAATCCCGATTTTTTTCATCAGCAGCGATGCATTCATGCTCCTGCAAATTCCTTCTTTTAAAATATAATCGAAGTAAAGTTCTTCCCCCGAGATCTGTACATCAAAATGGTAATTGAATAACTGTTCCGGGTATTCCTCTTTTAAGTTGGCGAGTTCCAGGTCATGGGTGGCTACCAGCCCCACGGCTCCTTGTGCCAGCAACTGGCGGATCAGGGCTGTTGACCCGGTATGCCGGTCGGCAGAATTGGTGCCTCTTAATATTTCATCCAGCAGCAGGAATACAGGCTCCTTCCGGTTCACCGCTTCAATGATTGTCTTTAATTTCTTCAGCTCCGCATAAAAGGTGGACGTACTTTCTTCCAGGTTATCACTGACCCGCATACTGCTCATAACCTTCATGGGCGAAAGGCGGAGCCCGCGGGCACAAACCGCTGCGCCGGCCATCGCCAGCACGATATTGATACCGCAACTGCGGAGGAAAGTGCTCTTGCCGGCCATATTGGAACCGGTAACGAGGTTGATGACCCCTTTACCTGTGGTATGAAAACTGTTACAGACCCGTTTCCCTTCGGGGATCAGGGGATGTCCCAGTTCTTTCCCGCCGAATACCGTACCGGTTTCAATAACAGGGAAAACCCATTGCGGGTGATTGAAAGATAATGTACCGAGCGTGGATAAGGCTTCAATGGCTGCCAGTGATTCAAACCAGTCCCGGATGCCTTCCCTGTTCTCTTCCTTCCATTTCTCCAGGGAAAATACCTGCTGCAGGTCCCAGCAAAGAAAAATACTGAGGGGAATAAAGACCACCGGGTTCAGACGGTAATCCAGCCGGTCCATTATTTTTTTCAGGGCGGCTATTTGAGCGGAGGCTTTTTTGGGGCCATTACTATTGAAGGAGGCTTTATGTTTATTCAGTCTCTCGCCTGTAAATGCTGCTGATTCGATATGCCGGATGCTGTCGGCAAAACTTTCCAGTTCTGCGCTGATCTTTCCCAGTTTTATCCAGGCCGGCATCAGTCTTTGGGTTATCAGCAGGGCAATCGCGAGGAATACCGTGGCCAGGGTAAGGAACTGTGCCGGGCTGATTGTACCGGTAAGGTAAAGAGCCAGGCTGCTGAGACTGGCAGCCGGAAAAAGAAAACGGAGCAGAATCCAGGCTTTTTTATGCAGCAACCTGTTGGGCTCCTGCAGCCAGTTGCTGATATTTTTTTCAGCGGCAACCGTAATTGGTTTTGCCGCTCCATAGGATTGCAGTTGCTGGTTCCATTCCGGTATAGCGGCCAGTTCCCCGACTGCTTTTTGCCGGGATATGATCTCTGTTTGGGATGCGGGTTCCAGTAACCAGCCCGCCAATAAAAGCCCTGCCTGCTCTGATTTTGTCCGGTTGATATATTGGAACAACGAGGCTTTTCCAAACAGGTCCAGATCGGCTGCATAGGGATGCAGGGAAGGCAGGTATTCAGCCCCATCAGGAAAATGGTGGAAGTGATGATCAAGGGCCAGCAGTTCGTCCCTGCAGATCTGCAGCAGGCGGCTGAGATTTTCAATGACTGCTTTATTATCCAGGTCGCGGTTGACAAAGTAGAAAAAGGAAATCATCCCGCTGATAAACCCGGCAACAGCCCAGCCGGCGCCGCTTTTCCGAAGCAACCAGGCCAATAAAACAGCGCCGAGGAAACTGAAGAGCCGCAGCCAGGAAAGCAGGGTCGCTTTCTTTTTAAGAGTGACCAGGGTAGTGCTGATTGTTTTCACCCGTTGGGAATAGCAGGAGGCAGGAGCGATTTGGTTCATGGGGTAAAGCTATGAAAATAGGTGTTAGGTGTTGGGTGTCGGGAGGCGGCTGGGGGATGTTGTTTTTTTGCCTGTTATTTTCGTACGTAAACTAACAATAGCAGGTATTCGCTTTTAATTGGAATACATGGTCTGTTCTGAATAAAAAGTTAAATAAGCGGGAATGAATGCGTGTTTGATCTGAATTAATAGGTATCGTACAGACTATAATTACCTTTAGACAGGCTTTGTCCTTAAACCTTAAACAGCTTGCTATGAAAAGAACGATTATCCTGTTATTTTCAATAACGCTTTCCCTCGTAATATATTCCCAGCAGCCTTCCTCCTCTAAAGCCGGTTTTACAACAACTTCAGTAAAAGATACGGTACGTTTTTTCCCGGAGCACGCAGAAGATTCGGCCAGGGTCCGGCATTTGTGGCTTTTCGGGGATGGCCGGGTAAGTGAAAAGCCCGCACCTGAGCATATCTATGCCCATTGCGGAAACTATCGGGTAAAGCACCACCGGATGGTACTGGACACAGGCGGTGCAATAATCTTTTCAGATTCAGTTATCTCAACCGTTAATACAGCCTGTCCATTGCTGTGTGACATCAGGCCTTCCTTCAAATGGGAACAATTCAGGTCGGATCCCATGACCGGAAATGTGATTAACGGGCCCGCCGTTTTTTTTACTGTTACCAGCTTCGGCCTCACACCTGAGAATGCAACCCTGAAGTGGACTTTTGAAGATGGTACCCTTGATAAAAGATGGAACTTCAGACGTGATTTCCGGTATGGAGGTAACTTTCGTGTCTGCCTGCAGATAACATACGGAAACGGCTGTTTGGAGGAAAAATGTGAGTATATCATGGTGAGGGATTTGTAACAGGAAGGGAAGTTGTTAGTCCTGAGCCAATAGTCGCTATCCCCGGATCTTCAACCTGTTTTTTCAGTCAGACTTTTCACTTAACACGATAACTTCGAATATCCCGCTTCCAGGCCCGCAGCTCGCAGCTCACAGCTCGCAGCTCGCAGCTCACAGCTCACAGCTCGCAGCTCACAGCTCACAGCTCGCAGCTCGCAGCTCACAGCTCACAGCTCGCAGCTCACAGCTCACAGCTCGCAGCTTCCTAACATTAACTCTTCTTTTTCGTTAAATTGATTAAATTTGTCCTCCCAAACGGGGGCGTTTGGTTTTGACAGCGTAGCTCTTTGGAAGTGTAAGCATGTACTGCGTTGCGTAATTAGCAGTTGAATCTGAATACGAAAAACTCAAATGGCAATACACAGTATGCCATGGCTGCCTAATCAGTGATTAAGTAGTCATTTGGGCCGCCGGGCCGGTTGACCTGTTACCATGCCCCGCCGCCGACTCAAAAACAAAACAGGTTGCTGCAACCCCAGGCTGTGCCGGTTGCTTAAGCCTATCCAGCTAAGGAATGAATCGGTTGTTTGTTTTATCCTCTGTAGCTTCGGCGAAGGAGGGTTTCCAGTTTATTCCCGACAATCCAAAACAAAATAAACATGTAGAAAGCTTTTGAGGAATATGTTTGGACACCGGTTCGATCCCGGTCGCCTCCACAGAAGCGGGAAAATTGACAATACAGCCGGTTTTCCCGCTTTCTTTTTTTTCCTAAAACCCGCTTCAGACGGGCAAAATAGAGGAATACAGAATTGATCCTTGGCGTTCGATAATCCTGTGTTTCCTTGTTCACATAAATTCCCTCCGGAAAGAGCAGGTATTGAATCCGTTGTTTGTTGGCAAAATCGCTCAAACGCCATAGTGATTATTTGCCTTTTTTATGAATATGTGGCTTCAACGTTGATGTGTTGCCTTGGGTAGACTTATTATCCCTCTGACGCCTGTCGGGCTTTCCTGTTGATTCGGCAATTTTTTTGGGGCCTGGTTTAATACTCATTGTTATCCTATTTATTTGATATAAAGTAATTTGAACCTTCGCAAAGCTAATAAATTTAGCATTAAATAGTGGACACTGTTTTTTGAACAAGGAATGAGCCGAATAAGATAGTTATTCGGCTCATTATTTTGCTATATTTGAGCCGAATAAACACAATAATCGACTCATGGCAAAATACAACTGGCAACAAAATGACTGGCGGCAGTTTAAATTCTCCCTTGAAGCTGTGGAGCATGAGCTACTGATTTTCACTGAAAAACTGGGTAGAGTATCTGGTATTTTGGAAGGCCTGCCTGAAGAAACAAAGCAGGACGTTATTGTTGAAATCATATTGGCCGAGGCCATCAAAACCTCGGAA
Organism: Sphingobacteriales bacterium; assembly: GCA_016219985.1. Taxonomy (GTDB): domain Bacteria; phylum Bacteroidota; class Bacteroidia; order Chitinophagales; family Chitinophagaceae; genus JJ008. Next base: position 81,486 of record JACRJO010000037.1, read on the forward strand.
ATAGAAGGTGAATACCCAAGCAGAAAAGATGTCCTTTTTTCCATTCGGAAAAATCTGGGGCTGCTTCACGACACTGAAAACATAAAAGACAAATCTGCCGTTGGCTTAGGTGAACTGATGATTGATGTCCGCAATACATTCAAGGATGTTTTGACGGAAGAAAAACTATTTACCTGGCACAAGATGTTACTGGGCGAAAACAAAAGAGTCGCCATTGGTCAATGGCGCTCCCATGAAGAACCCATGCAGGTAATTTCAGGTGCATTGGGAAAAGAGAAAGTGCATTATGAAGCACCGCCTTCGTCAAGAGTGCCTGAAGAAATGAAACAGTTTATTCAATGGTTCAACGATACAGCTCCGGGCGGAAAACTGGAAATTAAAAAAGCCCCTGTGCGTTCTGCCGTCGCTCATTTGTATTTTGAAACCATACATCCTTTTGAAGATGGGAACGGAAGGATTGGCCGGGCCATTGCAGAAAAAGCATTGTCGCAAACGATCGGAAGACCTGTTCTGTTAAGCCTGTCAAGAACAATAGAGGCAAGTAAGAAGCTGTACTACGATTCACTGGAAAAAGCACAGCAATCAAATGAAATTACACCGTGGATGGAGTATTTCATTAAAACATCATTGGATGCACAGACAGAAGCGGAAGAACAAATTGAATTTACTTTGAAGAAAACAAGATTCTTTGACCGTTTTAAAGATAAACTGAACGACCGCCAGTTAACCGTTATCAGGCGAATGCTGGAAGAGGGTACTAAAGGTTTTGAAGGAGGGATGAACGCAAGAAAATATATTGGGATTACTAAAACATCAAAAGCGACCGCTACAAGAGACATGCAGCGGCTAGTGGAATCAGGGGCGTTTATATTGGCGGGTAAAGCCGGAGGGCGCAGCACCAGTTACCAGGTCAATTTATAATTTTTCCCCATTGTTTTCAAACACTCCCTGATTGATCCGCAATTACTCCTTAATCCCTCCCTAATATCTCCCCAAAGATTCCCTTCTATTCATTTTCCTGCACTCTCAAATACCACCGTTCCAGCCACACACCCAGAATGTCCATATCTGTCGCAAAAGCAGAGGTAAGCCCTTGCCACACCACGAAAGGATCCGCAATGATCAGCGCGGGTCCTTTTATTTTTTTCCGGCGGGTATGTATTTCACGATCCGGCTGCAGATTCCCACCTGCGTTTTAGCAACCCGGACAGGTAAAAATGATGAATGGCGGTACGCTACCTGCCGGCAAAACAAAATCCTTTATATTTTTACCTATATTCATCATCTTATTGGCCGGCAGGGAGCAGGCTATCCGAAAAACCGGATGAGGACTCCCGCTGCCTGGTAAACCGGTCATTCTATAAACGTAGTAAAGCATGAAAAAGATCAGTTTGGTATTGTTTGTTTTCACAGCCATGGTTCAGTTTGTTACCGCGCAGGAACTGGTATCGCCCGACAACAATTTACGGTTGCAGTTTTCCCTGTTGAGTGACGGCACACCTGTTTATCATCTTGTTTATAAAAACAAGGAAGTGGTAAAACCCGGCAAACTGGGCTTTTACCTGAAGAACGATAAGAAATCCCTGTTGAATGATTTTACCATTACCGGTACGAAAACCTCCACATTTGATGAAACCTGGACACCGGTATGGGGGGAGGTCAGTAAGATCCGCAATCACTATAACGAGCTGGCCGTAACACTGAACCAGCACGAAACAAACCGGCAGCTGATCATACGTTTCCGTCTTTTCAACGAAGGGCTTGGCTTCCGGTATGAGTTCCCGCAACAAAACAACCTTGTTTACTTTGTAATTAAAGAAGAAAGGACCCAGTTTGCCATGACCGGTGACCATACGGCTTTCTGGATCCCCGGGGATTATGATACACAGGAGTATGACTATACCCGTTCAAGGCTTTCCGAAATAAGAGGCCTGCAACTGAAGGCCAGGACGGCTAACCTGTCCCAGACCTCTTTTTCCCCCACAGGTGTGCAAACCTCGTTGATGATAAAAACGGACGAGGGCATATATATCAATTTGCACGAAGCGGCGCTGATCAATTACTCCTGCATGCACCTGAATTATGATGACCAGGACAAGGTTTTTGAATCCTGGCTGACGCCGGATGCCAACGGGGATAAGGGTTATATGCAGGCCCCCTGCAACAGCCCCTGGCGCACCATTATGGTAAGTGATGATGCACGGGATATCCTTTCGTCAAAAATGACCTATAACCTGAATGAGCCCTGTAAAATTGAAAATACTTCCTGGATCAAACCGGTGAAATATGTGGGGGTATGGTGGGAAATGATCACCGGTAAAAGTTCATGGGCCTACACCAATGACTACCCGGCTGTTCAACTGGGGATAACGGATTATAAAAAAGCAAAGCCCAACGGTACCCATGGGGCGACAACAGCCAATGTAAAAAAGTATATTGACTTTGCGGCCGCCAACGGTTTTGATGCCGTTTTGGTGGAAGGCTGGAACGTGGGCTGGGAAGACTGGTTTGGCAACTCAAAGGATTATGTATTTGATTTCGTAACACCCTACCCGGATTTTGATGTGGACGGGCTGGCGGCCTACGCAAAATCAAAGGGAGTGAAGATCATCATGCACCATGAGACTTCCGGTTCCACCCGTAATTATGAGCGGCATATCGATACCGCGTATAAATTCATGAAAGAGCACGGGTACGACGCCGTGAAAAGCGGTTATGTCGGGCCCATCCTTCCCCGCGGCGAAAATCACTATGACCAATGGATCATCAATCATTACCAGTATGCGATAGAAAAGGCAGCGGATTACCAGGTCATGTTAAATGCCCATGAAGCTGTTCGTCCTACCGGGATTGCCCGTACCTGGCCTAACCTGATTGGGAACGAGGCCGCCAGGGGGACCGAATACCAGGCTTTCGGCGGTTCTAAGCCCAACCATGTAACGGTGCTTCCTTTTACCCGTTTGCTGGGCGGTCCCATGGATTATACCCCGGGGATTTTTGAAATGGATATCAGTAAGTTCAGCCCCAATAATCATTCACATGTAAACAGTACACTCTGCAACCAGTTAGCTTTGTATGTAACCATGTACAGTCCCCTGCAGATGGCAGCTGACCTTCCTGAAAACTATAACCGGTTCCCGGATGCTTTTCAGTTTATTAAGGACGTGGCGGTGGACTGGGAGGAGAGCAAATACCTGGAAGCGGAACCCGGTGAATATATAACGGTTGCCCGGAAAGCGAAGGGCACAGGCAAGTGGTTTATCGGGAATGTGAACGGGGAGCAGCCAAGGGTATCAGATATCGTGCTGGATTTTTTAGACCCCGGGAAAAGCTACCTCGCCACTATTTATGCGGATGCAAAAGAGGCTCATTATAAAACCAACCCGCAGGCCTATACCATTCGCACGCAGGTGGTGAACAGTAAAACCCGGCTGCGGCAACTCTCCGCCCCGGGAGGTGGTTATGCAATCAGTATTACAGAATCTGCAAAAAAATGATCCAGGTCCCCGGTAACGAGTTTGATTGCTGGTGCTGAGGCCGGCCTCTCTCTGGTCCATTTTATCTCAGCACGGACCTGCCGGCAGTCTCCGGCATCAGCATTTAATTGTATATTAGTGTGCTCCTTTTCGTGAGTTCCAGGAAGAATATTTTTGGGACTGGCTGGCCATTAAACTTCAGGATATGAAAAAATCGATAACGGTATTCTTTGCCTGTTTTTCCCTGCTGGCATCTGCACAATACAATTTTGAAGCAGGGTATTTGATTGATCATTCCGGGATACGTACGGAATGCCTGGTTCGCAATACCGGCTGGAAATTCAACCCTTCCTTTTTTGAATATAAACTGTCACCGGGGGCACCTGTTCTCAGGGCAGCAGTCCAGGATGTAAAGGAATTCGGGATCGGGAAGCAGCTGAAATATATCACTGGGAAAGTCCGGGTCGACCGTTCCAGCGACGCGGAGGACGATAATGAGATCAGTTTATCCATGGCCCCCGAGTGGAAAGAGGAACAACTTTTCCTGAAAGTGATCGAGGAAGGAGATGCCAGTCTTTATCTCTACGAAGAGCAGGGATTTACCCGTTTTTTCTTTAAGAAAGGCGACGCTGAAATTGAACAACTGATATTTAAGCGGTATAAAAATTACGGCGAAAGCGGCTATGCTGTTAACCGGAATTATGTAAACCAATTATACACACACGTCAATTGCCGGAACATACCCGTGAACCAGGTGGAAGCGGTACAATATGTCCTGGAACCGCTGCGTAAGTGGTTTTACCGGCATAACCTGTGTACTCATCCGGCTCACCGGCCTACGGGCACAACGGCCCGGAACTGGCTTTCAGTGAAATTATTTGCAGGGGGAAACCTGGTTTCTTACCAATCCGGTACTTCTGCTTCCAGTTCGGTTGCCAATATTTCCTATGATCCCAAAATATCCATTTGTGCCGGGGGGGAGCTTGAGTTTATCCTTCCCTTTAATAACCGGAGATCCTCATTATTCCTGGAGACGTCCACGCTGTCATATAAATCCGCAGGACTGAATTCATTGGGTGAGCGATCGACGGTTGAATACTATACCATCAACCTGGTTCTTGGCGCAAGACAATATTTTCTGTTGAACAATACCGGCACCTGGAGGGGATTGCTGGACGCCGGTGCGGCCATGGATATCAAGCAAACAAAGATCAGCCCGGCCCTGGGACTCGGGTTAAATTATAAGAAGTACTCCTGTGCGTTCAGGTATTTCTTTCAAAACAGCATTCTGCACCGGTATTTTGACAATACCAACGGGGAAAAATTCAGCCATGTTTCTTTTGTTGTTAAATATTCTTTACTGAATTGAGGGGAGGTGCCTGAAACCAGCTGAGGCTCACAGGTTATTTCTCCTGGGCAGGGTTCTTAATGACAGTATAGGGTTGGTTGGGCAATGAATCACCAATTGGTTCACCCGGGGCACGGGTTGCTCCCGCTTTCAAAGTGTTCCTGTGAAATTCTGTTCCGGTTTTTAGGGAAACAATGAACCGTTTATTGCTGTATGTTATATATGTATTATCCTGTTGCACCCTGCCCGCCCGGAACCACGGGAGAACGGCGATCGGGATGGCTTTCTGTAGCGGGGCGGCTGCAAAATTGCCGGGGAAAAATCTGCCCGGGAAGGGGATTGAGACCATACATTTTGAGCGTTATCCTTTAGTTTTTTTTAAGTTTTTCGTTTGGCAACTATAAGTTCGCTGATAAGGAAAATCGTATTTCTACATATCGCAACTAAGGGATTTTACTTAAAATCGATTTTTTTATACCGGTAAAATGGCTAACAGACAATGTTTTATGCAATTATCAGTGAAATTTTACTTAATTTTTCTTTGGAAAAAACCTTAAAATTTCAAAGTAAACCACCATTCCTATGGGTAAAATCACCATTCTGCTCGTTGATGACCACAAGCTGATCAGGGACTCCTGGTCGTTTATCCTTAACAGTGACGGCCGTTTCCAGGTAATCGGGGAAACCAGCAATGCGGATGAGGCCGTGGAAATCGCCCGCACCAAAAAACCGGATATTGTATTGATGGATATTAATATGACCCCGGTAAACGGGTTTGAGGCCACCAAACTGGTACGCAAATTCTCCCCCGGTTCAAAGATCATCGGGATATCGATGCACTCAATGCCGGCCTATGCCAGGCGGATGCTGCAGATTGGTGCAATGGGCTATGTAACCAAAAATTCTTCCAAGGACGAACTGATCAATTCGATAGTGGAAGTATACGGCGGGAAAAAATATATCTGCGAGGAAGTAAAGAACATCCTGGCCCAGCAGGAACTGGAAGATGAAGGGGGAACCCCGGACATGAATGTACTTTCGCGAAGGGAACTGGACATTGTACAACTGATCAAGGAAGGGTTATCCTCCAAGGAAATTGCCCTTCGCCTCGATATTTCCCTGAAAACAGTGGAAGTACACCGGTATAATATTTTAAAGAAGTTAAGCCTGAAAAATACCGCTGCACTGGTTAACTTTATCAATGTACACGGACTTTAAAAGGATCCCGCCGCGCTTTCTTCTAAGGATAAGCTAACCCGGTTCGCATGAATCGATTTTATACCCGTCAGAGCCTCAGCATTGGTGTAATCATTTCTTTTGCACTTGTATCTTTTATTGCCTGGTATTCCTGGGTCAGTATGAAAAAGGCCCGGTTTGAAACCAGCCGGGTCAATAAAACATTGCAATCCCTGAAAGTATTGGAGAACCTGCTGGATGATGTGCAGGATATTGAAACAGCCAACCGGGGTTTCCTGATTTCAGGAAACCGGGAGTTCCTGACGCCGTATAAGCAGGCGATCCGGAACCTGGGTCCTGATACTACAGGCATATTAAACATGCGGGAGATTTACCCAGGCCGTAAGGATACCCTGGAACAACTGGTCGGGCTGGCCAACCGGAAACTGGCCCTGGCCAATATGGCGGAAGCGCTGGTGGAAAGGGGGAGGGTGGATTCGGCGCTCCTGCTGGTAAGATCCGGAAGAGGAAAGGAGATGATGGACAGCATCCGGCAGATCGTATGGTCCCTCGAAACAAGGGACCGGGTTGTACTGAATACTTCTAATGCCATTCGCGAAACAGCGGCCACTACAACTGCCCGTCTCTTTGTTCTGCTTAGCGCTGGTTTTATTGTTGTGGCCTCCCTGTTGTTTTATATTTCTCTCCGGGGGATGAAAAGAAAAGATGCTTATGAAACCCGGATTGCCTACCTCGCCAGCCTGACCGAACGGACCAGTGATGCAATTATTTCTGTCAATGCTGACCAGGAAATCATCTCCTGGAATAAAGGCGCCGAAAATATATATGGATATACAGCAGCCGAAGCGGTGGGGAAGAAGATCAGCTCGCTTGTCCGCAGCGGGGTCAGGGAACAGGGGGACGAGGCGATCAAAAAAGAAATTGCCGAAAAAGGTTCAGCGGGATTTGAGTCCAATGATTATACCCGTGACGGGAAAAGTATTTTCTGCCACGTTTCCATGACCGCCCTTAAGGACCGCCAGGGGCAGCTAACCGGCTTTGTTTCCGTCGTCCGGGATATCACGCAGCGGAAACTGGCAGAGAAACTGATTTACGCATTCAATCATGAACTGGCGGAAAAGGTCAGGGAGAAAACCGAAGACCTGCGGAAGGGCGAAGAAAAGCTCAGGCAGATGCTCGACAGCGCGGTCAGTGAGTTCTATGTGATTGACCTTGACTACCGGGTTATCCTGATCAGTAAGATGGCTGAATACAGCCTGGAAAGAGCCTGGGGCAAAGCGGTAAGGGCCGGTGATCATATCATTGAAAAGATACCGGCAGAAAACAAACAGGTGATCCTGGCGAATTATAAAAAGACATTTGAGGGGGCGTTTATTGAATATGAAACCCGGCTGGACCTGAAGGATGAGATCAAATGGGTCAACATCACGTATAACCCGGTCCGGGGCGAAAGAGGAAATATTACCGGGGCCTTTATTGGTACCAGGGATATTACAGCCCGGAAGGCAGCTGAGTCGGAATTACAGGAAAGCGAGAACCGGTTCAGGGCCATTTTCAATACCCAGTTGCAACTGGTATGCCTGCTGGATAAACAGGGCCTCGTGCTTGAAGTGAACAAAACAGCACTGGATATTACCGGTTATAAAAATGAGGATATTATCGGAAAACCGTTCTGGGAAATCCGCTTATGGGAGGTGGAAGAAGAGCGTCCCGAAAGAATACAGAAATTAAAAGCGGCCATTGACAGGGCCCTTGCCGGCGAATTTATCCGCTATGAAGGGACCATGAAACTGCCAGGCAGGGAAATGGAAGTTTTTGATTTTTCCATTAAACCGGTACCTGGTGCCGATGGGGAAACGCAGCAGCTCCTGATCGAGGGCCGGCTGATCACGGAAATTAAAAAGGCGGAGAACGAGGTGAAGGAAAGTGAGGCAAAATACCGGGCTTTTTTCGAATACAGTATGGATGGCATCCTGCTTACATCCGCTGACGGAGAGATACTGGCTGCCAACCCGGCTGCCTGCCGGATGTTCGGGATGTCCGTGGAGGAACTTATCCGGGCGGGCAGAAACGGGATTGTGGACCCGGCTGATAAACGGATAGAAGACCTGTTCGGTGAAGGGCCGCAAAAAGGAAACTTAAACGGGGAGCTGAATTTTATCCGGAAAGACCAGACAAAATTCCCCGGGGAATTCAGTTCGGCTGTTTTCATGGATGGCTACGGGCGGGAAAGGATCAGCCTGATCATACGGGATGTAACCGAACGGAAACGGATCGAAGCAGAGATCCGGCAATCAAACAAGCGCTTTGAAATGATCTCCCGCACCACCCGTGATGCGATATGGGAATGGGACCTTTTAACCGGTAAGAAATGGGCAAACGAGACACACCAGCTATTATATGGATTGAAGCCGGGGGACCCGGTGCCCGATGAGGAAGAATGGAGAAACCATATTCACCCGGATGACAGGGCCCATATCGTAAACCGGCAGGAAGCCACATTAGCCTCAGACAGAAATGTATTTATTTCCGAATACAGGTTCCGGACGGTACGGGGCGGGTATGTGTACCTGTTTGACCGTTGCTATATTGAACGGGACGCTGAAGGTCTGCCGGTACGCATGACCGGGAGTATGATGAACATTACAGACCGAAAACATTCAGAAGAAAAGCTCCGGGAAAGCGAGCAACGCCTGCGTCTTTCCATGGAAGCAGCCAAACAGGGACTATATGACCTGAATTTGCAAACCCATGAGACCATCGTCAATGAGCAATACGCACTGATGCTGGGCTATGATCCCCACAGCTTCTTCGAAACAAAGGAAAGCTGGCTGGAGCGGCTGCACCCGGATGACCGGGATGCCACCCAAAAGGCTTTTACCAGTTATATATCCGGGGAGACCCATGAATTCAGGAAGGAGTTCAGGCAGCAGACAAAGGGCGGCGACTGGAAATGGATTCTTTCAACCGGGAAGATCGTATCGTATGATGCAGCGGGCAGACCACTCCGGATGATGGGAACGCATACGGATATCACCGGCTCAAAGAAAGCGGAAGAGGAGCTTATCAAATCGCAAAAACGGTTTCAGAACCTGGTGGAGAATATTTCCGGGGTTTATTGGGTAAACGATCTCTATACCCGGCAAACCCTTTATATCAGCCCCTCCTATGAAACGATCTGGGGAAGAAAATGCCAGGACCTGTATCATAATCCGGCTGATTTTCTTCTTGCTGTACACCCGGATGACAGGGCGGAACTGACCCGTATCTACGAGGAACTATCGGACAATAAGCAGGTGAGAACCGATTACCGGATCATCCGGCCGCAGGGAGACACCCGGTGGATCGCGGCCCGGATCAATGTGATCACAGGTCCCGATGGTAAACGGACAGAGTATGGTTATGCAGAAGATGTGACCGAACAACGCAGGGCAGAAGCAGAATTGGTGGAGTCCAATGCCCGGTTTCAGATTGTATCGAAAGCCACCAGCGACATCGTATGGGACTGGAACCTTCAGACCAACGAATTGTGGTGGAACGATAATTATTATTCCAGCCTGGGCTATCAGAAAGAAAAAGAGATTGTCTATATCGATGAATGGTACGACCACATCCACCCGGAAGAGCGGGACCGGGTGCGGCAGAATGCAAACAAGACATTCAGGGGAAAGAGTACCGTATGGAGAGATGAGTACCGGTACCGGAAAGCCGATGGCGGGTACCTGCATTTCCTGGACCGCGGATTTATCATGCGCGATGAATCGGGTATAGCTGTCCGTATGATCGGGTCTATGACCGATATGACACCCGTTTATACCGCCCAACGGAAAATTGAGGAAAGCGAAATACGGTTGCGGACGATCCTCGACACCGATCCCGAGTGCATCAAGCTGATCGATAAGGATGGCTGCTTTATGGATATCAACAAGGCCGGTCTTCAGATGCTCGAAGCAGAACAGGTTGGCGAGATACTGGGCCTGCGGGTGCTGCCCTTTATTGGGGAAAAACATAAGGAACAGGTGGAAAATACGCTCCGGGATGCCTTCGGGGGAAAGGCGGGTGTGATCGATTATGAAATGATCACGCTGAAGCAGAATAAGAAATGGTGTGAAATGAATGTGGTCCCGTTCCGGGATACCGCCGGCAATGTGGTCAGTGTGCTTGGGGTAACCCGGGATATTACCGAGCGGAAAAAAGCGGAATTAGCGGTTCGCTTCAGTGAAGAGAAATACCGGACCCTGGTGGAACAGGCCGCAGACACCATAGCCTTATATGATGAGAAGGGAAATATTCTCGATACCAATACTTCAGCCTTCCGTTTATTGGGTTATACCCGGGAAGAGTTGGCGGGCATGCGCCTGGACCAGGTGCTGCTTCCCGAAGAGATAGAAGAAAACCCGATCCAGTATGATGTGCTCAGCGCGGGGATTTCCACGGTGAAGATCCGGAGAATGAGAAGAAAAGATGGTTCAGTTGTGATCACCGAGGTACGGTCGCAAAAATTACCGGATGGCCGTTTCCTGTCAGTAGTGCGGGATATGACCGAACGGATCAGGGCGGAAGAGGAATTGAAATCTTCTTACAAAGCGATCCGCAACCTGACGGCCCACCTGCAGAATATCCGGGAAGAGGAGCGGGCGAATATTGCCCGGGAAATTCACGATGAACTGGGGCAGCAGCTGACCGTGCTGAAAATGGATATTGCCTGGCTGAATAAACGGTTCCAGGGTGTCGATGAAAAAGTAAACCTGCGGTTGAAAGATTTGCTGATCATGCTCGACGAGACCGTGCAGTCGGTACGCCGTATCGCTTCGCAGTTGCGGCCCAGCCTGCTGGACGACCTGGGGTTGACCGCTGCAATGGAATGGCAGTTAGGGGAATTTGAAAAAAGAGCCGGCATTAAAACCAGTTTCCTGGCCCCGCAGGAGGAGATCCCGGTTCCGGATGCTGCCAAAACGGCCTTGTTCCGGATTTTCCAGGAATCCCTGACGAATGTGGTAAGACACTCATCGGCCAAAAAGGTTTCCGTTGAGTTAAGGGAAGAAGAAGACCAGTTGGTTATGACCATAATGGATGATGGGAAAGGCTTTGAACCGGGAAAGGTGGCCGATAAAAAGACCCTGGGTATCCTGGGGATGAAGGAAAGAAGTGAAATGATGGGCGGGCGCTACGAGATCCGGAGTGTTCCGGGAGAAGGAACAGCCGTGGTAGTCTCAGTGCCTGTCAGTAAATTTGCATAACAAACAGGAGAAAATTGTATGATCCGGATTCTGATCGCAGATGATCACGCCATTGTCAGGAGGGGAATGAAACAGCTGTTGCTGGAGCATTACCCTTTTGCCGTTATCGGGGAAGCCTCCAATGTGGAGGAACTGATCAGCGCGATCATCAACCAAAAAGAGGAATGGGATGTGGTGGTATGTGATATGAACATGCCGGGCCGAAGCGGGCTGGATGCGATCATGCAGATCCGGGAGATCAAGCCGGGACTGCCGGTACTGATCATGAGCATGTATCCCGAAGACCAGTATGCCCTGCGGGTATTAAAATCCGGGGCCGCCGGATACCTCACCAAGGAAACCATACATGATGATATTGTCCGGGCGATAGAAACAGTCATAAAAGGGAAACGCTACATCACCCTTTCCCTGGCCGAGAAACTGGCGGAATCCGTCAGTGATGAATCTGAAAAAGCGCTTCATGAAGTGCTTTCCGACCGGGAGTTCGATGTGTTTAAACTGCTGGCTTCCGGCAAGACCATTTCAGAGATTGCCAGCCAGCTTTCCCTAAGCTCCACCACCGTAAGTACCTATCGTTCCCGGATCATGGAAAAAATGAAAATGAAAAGCAATGCGGAACTGGCCCGCTATGCCATTGAAGCCCGCCTGATCTGATTGTAGATTTAAAACTACAATTTTATAGTGATTTGTATTACAATACCTTGTCCGGTATTATTCGTTATTTGTAGTTTATACAAACCTCTTTCCTGTTCTGAAATCTGAGCTCCACATACTGATAGTAGATGATAACCTGAATTTCATCAACAGAATGATCAGCCTGCTTGAAGAGGTGGATGTTCCCAAACAAATTTGTATTGCTTCCGATTACTACAAAGCGCAGGAACAGCTAAGTGCCGGTCCCCAGGATATTGTATTGCTCGATATCAATATGCCCGGGAAGAACGGGATAGAACTCCTTAAATATATCCGGGAAAAACAGGCGGATGCGGAAGTGGTCATGCTCACCAATCATTCAGACGGGTATTACCGGGACCAGTGTACAGAACTGGGCGCCCGTTATTTCCTGGATAAATCAAATGATTTTTCCCTGGTTCCTGAAATTGTAATTGCGTATTGCCAGAAAAATATTGAAAACAGTCAACCGGAATAATTATGCGGACTATGTGGAAAGATATCAGGCGGATCATTGAAGAGACGGCGGTTCCGCGGGAGAAATTTATTTCCCTGATCAATGAAGAAGGGATGATCCTCTCGGCCAATTCCCGGATGAAACGCTCCTTTCACCTGGCGCATCCGCGGGCAACGGCCCGGAGTATGTTTGAATTGCTGCACCCGGTGAACCAACCCGTTTTTAAAGACGGGCTTTTGCTTTCTGCAAAGAAAGGTAAGGCGATTAGTTTGGAAGCCAGCCTGAAGAACGGATTTTATCACCCGATGAAATGGCATGTATCTCCTTTACGGTCTAAGGGAGAACAACGGACCTATTTGTGCGTGGGGCATCATTTACTTGATGAGGACAGGAGCCGCCTGCTCCGCCAGCTGGGAAGCGGGAATAACCAGCTGATCTTTGAAAGCCTGGATACGGGCGTTTTGTTTCAGGATACCCGGGGAGAGTTAATCGCTGTTAACCAGAAAGCGGCTGAAATTTTCAATACCACGCTGGAACGCCTGTACCAGCTCCGGAATGTCGCCGGTCAATGGAATCATAGCTGGCAGATCCACCAGGAAAACGGCGCCCCTGTCCAGTTTGATAAAACCCCCTTTATGAAAGCCCTCGAAACCGGTAAAGGGCAATCGGAGATCCTGGTTGTTGGTCTTAAGAACGGCGAACTGCGCTGGCTGCAATTCAGTTCGCAACCTGTATTTACTGAAAACAGCCAGGCTGCCTCAGCTGTTGTAACAAAAATTACTGACCTGACCCCGGAAAAGGAACAGCTCAGGGACCTGAAGGAGCGGAAAGCCGTGCTGAAATCCTTTATGAAACTAACCCCCAACCTGGCCTGGGTGGTGAATGAAAAGGCCAGCCTGTTATTTGCCAGTAAATATTTCTACGAATTTTTCGGGATCAATGAAGCCACTGCCGCCAACCAGAGCCTGCTGAAACTTGTCCCTTCCCCGGTGGCAGAAGCCATGTATAAAAAGCATTTGCAGGTGCTGGAAACAGGGAAGCCGACCGATGTGATTCAAACGATTAAATGGGCAGATGGCTCTGAATATATCTTTCATATTGACATCTTTCCTATTGAGGGAGTCCCGGGTAAAAAAATACTGGGCGGGTACGCGGTGAACCTCACGGATAAATATGAGACGGAGAAAAAGCTCAGGGAAACCAATGAGCGCCTGCTTCTTTTATCCCGGGCGACTTCCGATTCAATCTGGGAATGGGATATGCAAACCGGTCATATATTCCGGAACGACGCCCTGATGGACATGATCGGGTACCACACCGATGTGCCCAGGGGACTCTCCTGGTGGCTCCGCCGCATTCACCCCGAAGACCGGAACCGGGTGGGAGACGCAGTGAAACAAAGCACAGAGGAAGGAAGCCAGTCCTGGCAGCAGGAATACCGGTTTAAATGTGCAGATGGCACTTATAAATACATGCGCGATAAGGGTTATATCGTTTACGAAAACGGCCTGCCTGTGAAGATGATCGGTTCCATCCAGGATATAAGTGATATTAAAGAGCTGGAAGGAAGGCTCATCGAAGAACGGCTGATGCGGCAGAAGGAAGTATCGGAGAAGGTGATCCAGGCACAGGAAAAAGAGCGGACACAGATCGGGCATGAATTACACGATAATGTGAACCAGATACTTTCGTCTGCGCGGTTATTCTTTGAAATGATCAGTGCCGGGAATAAAGAACAGTCCCTGTACCAGTCAAAGGGACTCGAGTACATCAGTATGGCTGTGGAGGAGATCCGTAAACTATCCCGGGAACTGGTGGCTCCCCGGCTCAGGGAAAACAGCCTGGTCCCCTGTATTGATCAACTGATCGGGGATACGCGGATGGCGAGCGGGCTGCTTATTTCGTTTACTCATGACAGTGATGCCGATCAGCTGACCGACGGTAAAAAAGTGACACTGTTCCGGATATTGCAGGAACAACTGAAAAATATTCTCAAGCACAGCGGGGCCGACCGGGTGGAGATCCGGCTGGAACAGAAGGAAGAATGGATCCGGCTGACCGTAAAGGATAATGGAACAGGGTTTGATGCTAACCAGACCTTCCGGGGGATTGGCCTGAATAATATTTATGAAAGGGCCCGGTTCTATGACGGAACGGTGGACATACAGACCGCCCCCGGGAAAGGCTGTACGCTGACTGTTCAGATTGCCGCTTCGTAAGCCCGGTAATGGATTGGGGTGGCCGGGTTGGCAGGGTTTTTCAGCCTCGTACAATCCCTTTATTTATGTCTTTTCTCCAGTGTATCCAGCACATCCGTTAGTGTAAATCCCTTGGCCTGCAACAATACCAGGTAATGAAAAAGCAGGTCAGCGGCTTCCCCCAGGAACAGGTCCCGGTTATCATCCTTGCTTTCGATAACCAGTTCCACGGCTTCTTCGCCTACTTTCTGCGCTACTTTATTGATCCCTTTGGCAAAGAGGGAAGAAGTATAAGATTGATCAGACGGATTGTTTTTCCGGTCAGTAATGATCCGTTCCAGCGTTTCCAGGGAGAAGGGGGGATTCGCTTCGCTGAAGCAGGTTGCCGCGCCGGTATGACAAACGGGGCCGGCGGGTTCCGCTTTGATCAGCAGGGTATCATTGTCGCAATCCGTGATCATTTCTTTGATATAAAGAAAGTTTCCGGATGTTTCTCCCTTGGTCCAGAGCCGTTGTTTGCTCCGGCTGAAAAAAGTGACTTTCCCGTCCTGCTGCGATTTCAGGAATGCGGCTTCATTCATAAATCCCAGCATCAGTACCCGCCGGGTAGCGGCATCCTGTACGATCACGGGTACCAGCCCGTCGGTATATTTGGCAAAATCAGGTTTCATATCAGTCTTTTGCTTTATTGTTTTCGGCTTCGTTCTCTTCTCTGTTTTTCAGTGTTTCCAGTAACCGGTCATAGGCTTCCGCTCTTCTTTCATGCTGCTCTTCCAGGCGGTCCTGTCTTTTCTTTTCAAAATACTGAACAAAGAGCCATACCAAAGCCAGGCAGATAAAAATGAGCATCATAAGCGGACCGGGATATTTTGTGCCTGTAAATATCGTTTTAAATCCGGAATGGGAATTTCCCTGAAATGAAAGATACTTGCTGCTAATGCTGCATCGGCATGGGCTTCCCGGAATACTTCGGAAAAATGTTCCATCTGCCCCGCCCCGCCGGAGGCGATCACCGGTATGGGCACGGCCTCGCTGACCTGCCGGGTAAGGGGAAGGGCAAACCCATTTTTTGTTCCGTCATGTTCCATCGAAGTAAGCAGGATTTCCCCGGCGCCGCGTTCTGCGGCTTCCCTGGCCCAATCCAGGGCAAAGAACGGGGTGGGGGTCCTTCCCCCGTGTGTCACCACCCTCCATTGATCCTCCATGATCTTCGCATCAATCGCCAGCACCACGCACTGGCTGCCGAATTGCCGGGCCAGTTCATTGATCAGTTCCGGTCTTTTCACGGCCGATGTATTGACGGAAATTTTATCCGCCCCGTTTTCCAGCAGCACACTTACATCCTCAACGGTATTGATTCCCCCGCCAACAGTGAAGGGGATATTGATATGCGTGGCAATTTCCCGGACCAGTTTCGCCAGTGTCTTCCTTTTTTCTGTGGTGGCCGTGATATCGAGGAACACCAGTTCATCCGCGCCTTCCTCACAATAACGAACAGCGAGTTCCACGGGATCACCGGCATCCCGGAGTTCGAGAAAGTTGGTCCCTTTTACCGTTCTGCCGTCTTTGATATCCAGGCAGGGAATGATTCGTTTGGTGAGCATGGTTATAAAAATCGTTTTAAGTCAGCCAGCGTGATCCGGTTCTCATACAGCGCCTTGCCAATGATCGCCCCTTTGCAGCCGGCCTGCCGCAATTCATCCAGTTCTGTTACACGCGTGATCCCCCCGCTGGCAATCAGGTCAATGGAGGGATGCTGGTTCAGTATTTTTTTATACAGGCCGGTAGCAGTACCCTGGAGCAAACCGTCTTTCTCCACGTCGGTGCAAAAAAACTGCTTTACTCCCTTTGTCTTGTATTTTTCAATCAGTTCAAATACGGTCAGGGCGGTGGATTCGGTCCAGCCACGGATGACAATTTTTCCTTCTCTTACATCCGCACCGATAATAAATTTCTCCGGTCCAAAAGCCAGCAACCAGCCGCTGAAGGTCAGTTCGTCTTTTACCGCGATGCTGCCTACTGCTGCATAAGCCGCACCGGAATTGAAAGTGATCTCCACATTTTTCTGTGTACTGATCCCGCCGCTGAAATCAATGGACAGTTTGGTTTTACCGGCTATCTTTTCCAGCACTTTCCAGTTTTTTACGTCCCCGCCTTTCGCCCCGTCGAGGTCCACCAGGTGCAGGCGCCGGATACCGGCCCCTTCAAATTGCAGGGCCACTTCCAGAGGGTCCTCGTTATATATTTTCTGCTGGCTGTAATCGCCCTTTGTCAGGCGCACACATTTGCCGTTAATAATATCAATCGCAGGTATAATCTTCATGTCAGAGCAATAAAAAGTTTTTTAAAATCTGTTCACCCGCTTTGGCGCTTTTTTCGGGATGGAACTGCACCCCGTAAAAATTCTTCCAATGCAGGGCTGAACTGTAGGGGCGGGTATAATCGGTGCTGGCAATGCTGAATTTGTTTGCTTCTGCATAATAACTATGCACAAAATAGCAGTACGCATTTTCCTCTACCTGATTAAATAAAGCGGATTGCAGGTTGTAAACAGAATTCCATCCAATCTGCGGTATTTTCACTAACGGATCGCCGGTGGTGAATTTCTTCACCTGTACGCCGGTAAACACGCCCAGGCAACTGGTATCATTTTCCTCGGAACCGGCGCAGAGCAATTGCATCCCCAGGCAAATACCCAGTACGGGCTGCTGCAGCGATACGATCAGTTTGTCAAGCTCCCTTTCCCGCAGGTATTGCATGGCCGTGCTGGCCTCGCCCACACCGGGGAAGATAACCCTGTCCGCGCTTCGGATCTGCCCGGGTTCATCGGTAACCACCGCCTGTACGCCGATCCGCTCCAGGGCGAACAGCACGGACCGGATATTCCCGGCATTGTATTTTATAATAACCGTATTCATTATAATATTCCTTTGGTACTGGGCAGTTGCATATTGTCCGGGTCCCTTTTCACCGCCATCTTTACCGCTTTTGCCAGCGCTTTAAAGACCGATTCAATTTTGTGATGTTCATTGTCTCCTTCCACTTTTATATTCAGGTTGCAGCGGGCCGCATCCGAAAATGATTTGAAGAAATGGTACAGCATTTCCGTCGGGAAATCGCCTACTTTTTCCCGCTTAAATCCGGCTGACCAGACTAACCAGCTCCGGCCGCCAAAATCAATGGCCACCTGTGCCAGGGCATCATCCATCGGCAGGGTAAATCCATACCGGGCAATCCCTTTTTTGTTTCCCAATGCCAGGGCCAGGGCTTCCCCCAATGCAATAGCTGTATCCTCGATGGTATGGTGTTCATCAATATGTAAATCGCCCTCCACCGTGATGGAGAGATCCATGCCGCTGTGCCGGCCTAACTGGTCCAGCATGTGATCAAAGAAGTGAAGACCGGTCCTGATGGCAGTTTTTCCCTGCCCGTCCAGGTTCATTTCTATGCTGATCTTTGTTTCATTGGTGTTTCTTTCATGACGGATCACCCGCTGGCCGAGCCGCAGGAATTCATAGATGGCTTTCCACTCCGTGGTCTCCAGCGCGGTTATGTTCTTCAGCTCACTCATATCATTGCTGATCTCCGCCGCGCCCAGGCTGGCATCATTGTTCAGCCAGATCGCTTTGCAACCCAGGTTTTTGGCCAGCTGCACATCGGTAACACGATCGCCGATCACGAAGGATCCGGGAATATCGTAATCCGCATTGCTGAGATATTCCAGCAGCATGCCCGTAGCTGGTTTGCGGGTGGGGGCAGGGTCGGCTGCGAAACTGCGGTCAATATGTACGTTGCTGAAAAAGATGTTTTCGTTTTCCAGGGCTTTCATAACAAAATGCTGCACGGGCCAGAAGTCATCCTCCGGGTAGGAGGATGTGCCCAGTCCATCCTGGTTGGTCACCATGACCAGTTCAAAGTCGAGTTCCGTGGCGATCTTTTTCATCCAGGTAAACATATCCGGGTAGAATTCCAGTTTGGCAAAGGAATCCACCTGGTAGGTTGGCGGCGCTTCTTTGATCAGGGTGCCATCCCGGTCGATAAAGAGTATTTTTTTCATGCCATGTAATTTTTTAAGGCTTCCTGTAACTGGTTGTTTTCGTCGGGTGTGCCAATGGTGATCCGGAGGCAGTCGTCACAGAGGATCACTTTTGAACGGTCCCGTACAATGATTCCCTTGCCGGCCAGGTATTCGTAAATATTCCGGGCCCCTTTCATTTTCACCAGGATAAAATTGGCATCCGAAGGATAAACGGTTTCTGTAATAGTTAATTCCTGCAGGGCCTCCGTCAGCTTTTCTTTCTCTGCCACCGTGGTCTTTGTCCAGTTGTTAACACTGCTGATATTGCCCAATGCTTCAATTGCCAGTTGCTGGGTGACGGTATTGATATTGTAGGGGTATTTCACCCGGTTCATGTACTCAATAACGGGTTTCCCGGCAAAAGCCATTCCCAGCCGCAGCCCCGCGAGTCCCCAGGCTTTGGAAAGGGTTTGTAAAATCACCAGGTTGGGATATTCGGTCAGTTCCGGGATAAAACTTTGCTGCCGGGAATAATTGATATAGGCTTCGTCGATGACTACCAGCCCCTCAAAATTATTCAGCAATACTTCGATATCACCCCGGTGCATGCTGTTCCCCGTCGGGTTATTGGGGGAGCAGACGAAAAGGAGTTTGGTCCGGGCGTCAACCGCCGCTTCAATCGCATCCAGGTCCAGCTGGAAATCCGCCGTCAGCGGAACCTTCTTTACTTCCACATCATTGATCTCCGCGCAGACTTCATACATGCCATAGGTGGGCGGGAAGACCAGGACATTGTCCCTCCCGGGCTCGCAGAAGATGCGGAACAGCAGGTCGATCGCTTCGTCACTGCCGTTTCCCAGGAAGATATGCTGCGGGGGCACCCCTTTGATCCCGCTGATCTTTTCTTTCAATGCGGATTGCAGCGGGTCCGGGTAGCGGTTATAGTTGACCGGTAGCGGGGAGCCGAATGAATTTTCATTGGCATCCAGGAATACGGTAGCCTGACCGCTGAATTCATGGCGGGCCGAAGAATAGGGGGTCATCTTTTTGATATTCTCCCGTACCAGTGTATCAAGATTAAATTCCATCATATTATTTTAAGCGGACCGCGATCGCGTTTTTGTGAGCGTCCAGACCCTCGGCCGCGGCCATGGTCATAACAGTGCTGCTGATGCGCTGCAGGCCATCGGGGCTGAGTTGCTGGTAGGTAATTTTTTTTACAAAGCTATCGAGGGAAACCCCGCTGTACATGGCGGCATAGCCGTTGGTGGGCAGGGTATGGTTGGTGCCGCTGGCATAATCTCCCGCGCTTTCGGGTGAATAGTTTCCCAGGAAAACAGAACCGGCATTGGTCACCTGCTGCGCCAGCCGTTCCGCTTCCCGGCAGGAAAGGATCAGGTGCTCGGGTGCATAGTGGTTGGACAGGGCCAGGGCTTCGTCCATATCTTTTACCAGGATTGTCTTGCTGTGAGCCAGCGCTTTCCCGGCAATGGCTCTCCGGGGCAATTGTTCCAGCTGGGCTTTTACTTCCACTTCCACTGCGGCGGCCAGCGCTGCAACGGGAGTCACCAGGATCACCTGTGAATCGGCGCCATGTTCAGCCTGTGATAGAAGATCCGCGGCTACAAAAGCGGGTACCGCGCTGTCATCCGCGATCACCAGGACTTCCGAAGGACCGGCCGGCATATCAATAGCGATGCCTTCCTGCTGAACCAGTTGTTTGGCCAGGGTGACATATTGATTACCCGGTCCGAATATTTTTAAAACGCGGGGGATACTGCCTGTTCCATAGGCCATGGCCCCGATGGCCTGTACCCCGCCGGCTTTGAAAATCTTTGTTACACCGCAGGCAGTTGCCGCGAATAAGATAGCAGGGTGGATGCTGCCATCCTTAGCAGGGGGTGTGCAGAGAACGATCTCTTGGCAACCGGCGATCCGGGCAGGGAGGGCCAGCATGAGTACGGTGGAGAACAAGGGCGCTGTGCCCCCCGGGATATACAAGCCTACTTTTTCAATGGGGGAAGATTGTCTCCAGCACAGCACACCCGGCAGGGTCTCTGTTTTTTTGATCTCTTCCTTTTGCGCCAGGTGGAATGTTTCGATGGCTGTTTTCGCTGCGAGGATAGCTTCTTTCAGTTCTGCCGGCAAGAGCTCTGCCGCTTTTTTGATTTCTTTCTCACTGACCTGGATCTTTTTCAGTGGCACCCCGTCGAATTCCCGGCTGTATTTGCGGACAGCCCGGTCCCCGTTTTCCTTTACTTTCTTCAGTATTTTCCGGACCGGTTTTTCCAGGGAGGAAAAATCCGCCACCGGCCGCTGAACCAGTTTATCCCAGGTTTCCCGGGCCGGGTAGCTGAACTGTTGCATCATATAATCATTTTTTCAATGGGAATAATCAGGATACCCTGGGCCCCGTTGGCTTTTAATTTTTCAATGATATTCCAGAAGTCGCCTTCACTGATCACGGAGTGAACGGAACTCCAGCCCGGTTCAGCGAGCGGCAAAATGGTCGGGCTCCGCATGCCGGGTAACAGGCTGCAAATGGTATCCAGTTTATCATTCGGGGCATTCAGCAGTACATATTTATTGTTCTTTGCTTTTTTGACCGAGCGGATCCGGAACAATAAACTTTCGAGAATGATTTTTTTCCCGGTAGAAAGCTGGTTATTGCTGATCAGTACCGCCTCGGACTGAAGGATCGTTTCCAGTTCTTTGAGTTCGTTGGTAAACAGGGTGCTGCCGGAACTCACCAGGTCGCAGATGGCATCTGCCAGCCCGATCCGGGGGGCGATCTCCACGGAGCCGCTGATTTCATGAATGGAGGCATTGATATTTTTTACCCGCAGGTAATTCCCGAGAATACCCGGGTAACTGGTCGCGATCCGCTGACCGTTCAGGTCCGCCAGTGTTTGCAGGGAACCGTTTTTGGGAATGGCCAGTGAGAGGCGGCATTTTCCAAAACCCAGTTTCTCCAGCTTATCCACCTGCTTGTTCTTTTCATAGACCACATTCTCCCCGACAAAACCAATATCGGCTACTGCATCCTGGACATACTCGGGAATATCATCGTCCCGGAGAAAGAAGATCTCCACCGGGAAATTGGCAGCCTGGACCCGGAGCTGGTTATTGCCGTTGCTTACTTCGATGCCGCATTCTTTCAGCAGTTTCATGGAGCCGTCGTAAAGGCGCCCGGATTTTTGTACTGCAATTTTTAAGGTCTCATTCATATCGTCTGTTTAAAATAAAAGGGGCCTACCTGAAGTAAGCCCCTGAACTATGTTGACACATAATAAATACCGGCCTACCCCCTCGCGGGTAAGTGATGATGATGATTATGTGTATGATTTCTCATTGCGTGGCAAAAATAAGGAATAATTTGATTGGTCAGCCTGCCGGCCCATTTTTTACTTTAGGATGAAAAACAAGAGGGCCTCAATACGAACATTCATTCTGCTACAGCGAGGCTGATCTGTTCCTGTAATTCGTCCGGGCTGATGCCCAGGTGACTTTCATCGTAAATACATTCCCCGTTTTTGATCAGCAATAACTGGGGTGATTCATGGACCACCCGGAAGGTCTCAGCAACCTGCCCGGAAAGCTTGCGGTAAGCGAGCAGGTCCAGGAAGTAGAAATCGGCGCCTTCCAGGCTGCCGGCTTTTTCCAGCCGGGTCAGCGCAATGCGGCTGATGCTGCAACGGGTACTGTGTTTAAAGATAACTTGCGGGCGTTGGTGGGATATGGTGATAATTTCAACCAGTTGCTGGTTGCTGAGCAGAGCGGTCCAGTTCATATAGAATAAAGATTATCCCCGGAATTTATAGTTGGCCTGGGGATTGCCGGGACACCCGTATTTCTGGGAGGCGCAGGATGAAACCAGTACGATCAGCGCCAGGGTGGCCAGTATGAGGAGGAATCTATTTTTCATACAAAGGATATTTGGTGAATAAACGATTAATCAGCCGGTTTATTTTATACCGGCAAAGATAACCCCGAAACGCAATTTTTCAAGTGACATTTATCAGGGAACCGGCTGCATTTTCCCCGGTAAATGACTGGTTTTCTATGGGTAATCCCTAATTTTTACTTAAATTTCATTTTGCAGAGTTACCTTTACCGCCTCATAAAACTGAAATAGACCCTGATGCTGCAACTGAAAAAACCCTTAGCTTTTATTGACCTGGAAACCACCGGGGTGAACCTGGGAACGGATCGTATTGTGGAGATCGCGATTGTTAAGATCCTGACCGACGGAACCCGGAGTGTGAAACGGAAACTGATCAACCCCGGCATCCCCATCCCGAAGGCCTCCAGTGATGTTCATGGGATCACGGATGAAATGGTGAAAGACGCCCCGCTTTTTAAACAGGTGGCGCAGGAACTGAAGCAAATGCTGGATGGCTGTGATTTTGCCGGTTATAATTCCAACCGCTTTGATATCCCCCTGCTGATGGAGGAATTCCTCCGGGCACAGGTGGAGTTTGACATGAAGAACCGGAAGCTCCTCGACGTGCAGAATATTTTCCATAAAATGGAACCCCGGACCCTTGGCGCAGCGTATAAATTTTATTGCAGTAAAACCCTCGACGGGGCCCACAGCGCTGAAGTGGATGCCAGCGCCACCCACGAGATCCTGGAAGCCCAGTTGGAACGATATACGGAACTGGGCAATACCGTGGATTCAATCCTGAAAGTGATCGGTGAGGACCAGGTGGTGGATTTTGCCCGCCGCTTTATTATGGAAAACGGGATCGAGGTTTTCAATTTCGGGAAATACAAAGGAAGACCGGTAGCCGATGTGCTGAAGGCGGAACCCCAGTACTACGACTGGATGATGAAGGGTGATTTTCCCCAGCATACCAAGCAGAAGCTGACGGAGATCTATACCAGGACCCTGCTTAAAAAAGGATAAGAGGGTCTGTTGCTTGTAAATTTTAACAGGAACATTTTTACTGTTTATCGTATTTTAGGCACTTAAATTTTTATTGATCCGGCGTGGAAAAGCTTGTCGTCATACCTACCTACAACGAGAAAGAAAATATCACCAGCATCCTGCATGCTGTTTTTAATATGCAGGAGGATTTCCATGTGCTGGTCATTGATGACGGGTCCCCCGACGGAACGGCGCAGATCGTGAAAGACCTCCAGCCGAAATTCCCCGGGCAGTTGTTCATCGAGGAGCGGAAAGGAAAGCTGGGGCTGGGTACGGCCTATATCCACGGGTTCAAATGGGCCATCGCCCGGAATTACGCCTATATCTTCGAAATGGATGCCGACTTCTCCCATAACCCCAATGACCTGCCCCGTTTATACCAGGCCTGCAAGCAGGGTGGCGCTGATGTGGCTATTGGTTCCCGTTATACCAAGGGGGGAGGGGTGGTCAACTGGCCTGCTAACCGCATCGCTCTCTCTAAGGGAGGTTCGTTGTACACCCGCATCATCACCTGGATGCCGGTAAAAGATCCCACGGCCGGTTTTATGTGTTATAAGAAAGAAGTGCTGGAGACCATTAACCTGGATGCAGTCCGCTTTGTAGGGTATGCCTTCCAGATTGAAATGAAATTCGCGGCCTGGAAACTCGGTTTCAAAATAAAAGAAGTGCCCATCATCTTCCAGGACCGGACCTATGGTACGTCCAAGATGAACAAAGGGATCATTAAAGAAGGCGTGATCGGGGTACTCAAACTCCGCTGGCACAGTCTTTTTAAGAACTACCGCCGGCGTGTCAAAAAAACAGACCCGGAAACGGCTGCTTCCGCCAATAAAGTCCTGGCCAATACAGAGCAGTAATTCGCTCCTCCCGCCATTTTAGTATTCGCTAAGTTTAAAAAATCGCTTTCAGGATTTATCCATTGAACGATTTTCCTCAATGCTCGCAGCTCACAGCTCGCAGCTTGCCGCTCAGAACTCACCGCTCGCAACTATTTACCTGATATTCGTTAGTTTGCATACAAATGAAAAAGGCCTTTCTCCAGTTGCATGCCGCAGTGTTCCTCGCGGGATTCACGGGAATCCTGGGGCGGCTCATCAGCCTGAATGAAGGCATGCTCGTCTTTTATCGCCTGCTCTTTACCTCGGTTACCATGTGGGTCCTTTTTCTCTTCCTGGGAAAGCTGCATCCGGTATCAGCCACCGACCGGCTGAAGATCATGGGAGTGGGATTGATCGCGGCCCTGCACTGGGTCACTTTTTACGGCGCGATCAAATACGCCAATGTATCGGTGGCCCTGGTTTGTTTTTCCGCCATCAGTTTTTTTACCGCTTTGCTTGAACCGCTGATCCTGAAGAAAAGGATCAACTGGGTGGAACTGCTGCTGGGACTGGTCACCCTCAGCGGGATCTATATCATTTTTCATTTCGACACGCAATATAAAACCGGGATCCTGGTGGGGCTTGTCTCCGCATTGCTGGCCGCGCTGTTCCCGATCTATAACCGGGAGTTCTTAAAGCGGGTGAATGTGGAGACCCTGCTTACCTGGCAACAGACCGGGGGACTGCTCGCTTTATCGGTTCTCCTGCCTTTTTATTTGCAGAAATTCCCGGTTGATCATTTTATCCCCGGTCCGGAGGATGCCGCCTGGCTGCTGATGCTGTCCTGGGTTTGTTCGGTGATCGCATTCCAGCTTTCTGCCAATGCACTAAAGCGGCTTTCCGCGTTTACGGTGAACCTGACCTATAACCTTGAGCCCGTCTATGGTATCCTGCTGGCCTTCGCCGTGTACCATGAAAATAAATACCTGAGCAAATGGTTTCTTACCGGCTTTGCCGTGATTGCCGCCGCGCTGATCACCCATATCATCATCCTGGTCCGGGTGGAGCGAAAACTAACCCATCCTGCAACCACGATAAATCCCGGGAATGCTGAACCCGGGACGGAAGGCGCAAAAAGCTGAAAATCTTTTTCACATAGGAGTTTGCTGTTATAAATCAGCATTCTGGTTGGCTTGTTTGGTTTAACTTGTTGCCAAGCTTTTTTATATGGGAAAATCTGCCATTTTACTGCCGGCCCTGTTCATCCTGGCGCTGACAGTTTCCGCACAAAAAAAACCATTGGACCATACAGTATATGACAGCTGGCAGCGGATCGGGGAACGCCTGATCAGTAATGACGGCCGGTGGGTGGTCTATACCATTGATCCGCAGGAGGGCGACAATGAGCTGGTCATTCAGTCAACGGATATGAAGTACAGGAAGACCATCGCCCGCGGGTACAATGCATTGATCACCGAAGACAGCCGCTTCGCGATCTTCCGGATCAGGCCGCTGTTTCAGGATACACGGGAAGCAAAGATCAAAAACCAGGCTGCCGGGAAGCAGGGAAAGAAACAGGAGGAACTGCCGAAAGATTCATTGGCCATTGTGGAGCTGGGCAGGGACAGTGTATGGAAACTGGCCCGGGTAAAAAGTTATAAAACCCCGGAGAAAGAAGCCGGCTGGATGGCCTATCACCTGGAGAAGGCCGTGGAAAAAAAAGAGCCTGCGGCGAAAAAAACGGATTCACCCGATAGGAAAATAACGGACAGCCTCAGTAAAGTCATAGATTCCTTACAACAGGTTATCCAATCCGTTCCTCAAAAGAAGAAGAAATTCCGGGATGAAGAAGAGCCGGCACCCGGCTATTCTGATGCAGATGGCGACGATACACCCGGCGCCTCCACGGATGCCGGAACGGACCTTATTTTGAGAAACCTTGCCACCGGCCAGGAAAAAATATTCACGAATGTCCTTGAATATTATTTCAGCAGGAAGGGCGGCCGGCTCCTGGTTGAACAGGGAAGGAACCCGAAAGATTCGTTGAGCAAGCCCCTGGTGATATTGTATGATCTTCCTGCAGCCAAAACCATCGTATTGAGCAGGGGAGGGAATGAGTTTAAAAATTTTTCTTTCTCGGAAGACGGAGAACAGCTGGCCTATATTGCCGAAAGGGATGCCCGCCCGAAGGAATTGCAGAAGTTTTACAAGGTCTGGTATTACAAGACCGGGATGGACAGCGCAGTATTGTTAGCCGATAAAAATACGGTCGGGATGAAACTGGGCATGACCATCAGTGAATCCGGCGTGGTCAGTTTCAGTAAGAGCGGCCGGCGCCTCTTCTTCGGCACGGCGCCGATCCAGCCGCCAAAGGATACCACGCTGGTGGAAATGGACCTGGTAAAACTCGATGTCTGGCATTATAAGGACGATTATCTCCAGCCCCAGCAATTGCTCAATCTGCAGCGCTTATTACAAACCAATTACCTGGCTGTATTTCACCTCGATAAAAAGGAGCTGAAACAATTAGCGTCAGAAGAAATCCCCACTGTTTACCCAACCAATGAAGGGGATGGGGACCAGTTTGTTGGTGTAACCGATTATGGTAAACGGGCAGAAGCCCAGTGGACCGGCCGTACGAAGAAAGATATTTATGCCATGAATGTGAATGACGGTTCAGTAAAACTGGTGAAGAAAGACCTGGAGGGTATCCTTACGCCGCAGTTTATTTCTCCCACGGGTAAGTATATCCTGTGGTACGACAGCAGGGCCCGGCATTATTTTACCTGGGATGGGGCTGTGGTAAGGAACATCACGGCAAAGATCAAATACCCGCTCTGGAATGAGGAGCATGATACCCCCGGCGACCCGGCGCCTTATGGGGTGATGGGCTGGAAGCAGGGGGACAGTGCGGTGTATGTATATGACCGGTATGATGTATGGGAATTGTCACCGGGAGGGTATACGGAAGCGGTGAATGTTACAAAAACAGGCAGGGCGCTGAAAAATGCGTACAGATATTTACGTCTTGACCCGGATGAACTATTCCTGAAAAGCAGGCAGCCGGTAGCGTTCAGGTTTATAAATGAAAAAACGAAGCAGGCGGGTATCCGGTTGGGAAGCCTCAATGATGGCAACCCGTTGCTTTATACACAGGTTGCCGGGGCCTTTGCATTGGGAACAATAAACAAGGCAAAAAATGCAGATGGTTTTATTTATACCAGCGAGAGTTATATAAATCCGCCGGATCTTTATTTTGATAACGGGGCCTTTGCTCTCACCGGAATTGATGCGTCAATGAAAAGGGGTGAAACATCAGTTAAACTCTCCTCCATCAACCCCTGGCAGGGAGGCTATAACTGGGGCACCGCCGAACTTTTCAAATGGAAGGCTTTTAATGGCAAGATGTCCGAAGGCGTTTTGTACAAACCGGAGAATTTCGATCCGGCAAAGAAATATCCCCTGATTCTTTATTTCTATGAGACCCACTCCAATACTTTACATAATTATATCCCGCCTTCTCCCACCGGCAGCCCGCTGAATATTTCCTTTTTTGTCAGCCGGGGTTATGTGGTCTTCTCCCCGGATATTCATTATGCCATTGGTCACCCGGCCAAAAGTTGTTATGATTATGTGGTGAGTGCGGCGCAGCGCCTGGCGAAGCAGAAATGGATTGATGCGAAAAACATCGGCATCCAGGGGCAAAGCTGGGGTGGTATACAGGTGGCCCAGTTGGTGACCATGACCAATATGTTCAAAGCCGCCTGGGCAGGGGCTCCGGTGGCCAATATGACCAGCGCTTACGGCGGGATCCGCTGGGAAAGCGGCCTGAACCGGCAGTTCCAGTATGAGCGTACACAAAGCAGGATTGGGGCCACCTTATGGGAGAAGCCGGGACTCTATATCGAGAATTCGCCGCTGTTCCACCTGCCGAAGGTGAAGACGCCCCTGGTGATCATGGCCAATGATGCGGACGGGGCCGTTCCCTGGTACCAGGGCATTGAACTTTTTACGGCCATGCGCAGGCTGGGCAAACAGGTCTGGATGCTCAACTACAATGGCGAAGCGCACAACCTCCGGGAAAGAAAAAATAAAAAGGATATTTCCATCCGGGAGCAGCAATTTTTTGACTGGTTACTGAAAGGAGAGAAGCCGCCGAAATGGATTACGGAAGGAGTACCGGCGGTGAAGAAGGGAAGGGACTGGGGGTTGGAATTGGTTAATTAGCCAATGTGCCAATGTGCCAATGAATCAATGTGCCAATTAGCCAATGGTCCGGGTAGCTGATTAACGAACGGGTCAATTAGTTAATGTGCCAATTAGCCAATGAGCCAATGGTACGGGTAGCTGATTAGCAGACGGGTTCTTTAACTACACCATTGCTACGAAGCGCTTTGAAATTTCCTGATTTGGTTATTATTTGATTTTTGGAATTTGGAGCTTATTTGGTTCTTGTTTCTTCGGTTCTTGGTTCTTCAATTCATCATTATCTTTGCAATGTGCCAATGGATCAATTAGCCAATGTGCCAATTAGCCAATGGTACGGGTAGCTGATTAACGAACGGGTCTGATAACTACATCCTTGCTACGAAGCGTTTTGGATTTTTTTGACTTGGTTATTTTTGGGTTCTTGGAATTCGGAGCTTATTTGGTTCTTGTTTCTTCGGTTCTTGGTTCTTCAATTCATCATCATCTTTGCAATGTGCCAATGAATCAATTAGCCAATGTGCCAATTAGCTAATTAGCCAATGGTACGGGTAGCTGATTAACGGACGGGTCTGATAACTACATTTTTGCTACGAAGCGTTTTGGAATTTTTGTTTTGGTTATTATTTGCCTGCCTGTCCGGTAGGCAGGTTTCTTGCAATTTGGAATTTCTTTGGTTCTTTGGATCTTCGGCTCTTGGTTCCTGGTTCTTCTCTTCACCATAATCTGCTCATCCGCCAACGAAAATCATTTCATGGTTTGCAAAAATGGGGCGGAGTACAAAGGATGCGTAACTTTAGAAGGTTAAAAAACCATTTATGCGAATTATCCTGTTCCTGTTCACCCTCACCCTGTTTTCCTGCGGAAATACGATTTATATTGTCCGTCATGCGGAGAAAGAACCGGTGCAGGCAGGTGCTGCCGGCATGATGGCCAGTGATCCTCCCTTGTCCGAAGCCGGCCGGGTCCGTGCCTATGCGCTTCGGGAACGGTTGCGGCACGAGCATGTTACGCTTATTTTTTCAACCAATACCACCCGGACCCTTTCCACTGCTCAGCCGCTGAATGAAATGCTGGGAAGGACAAAGATCGAATTATACAGCAGCAAAAAAGATTCCATGGATCTTTTCATCAACCGGTTGAAACAGGTGAAAAAGAGAAATGTGCTGGTGGTCGGACATTCTAACACCATTGATGACCTGGCCAATAAACTCTGCGGGAAGACCGTCGTGCCCGGGGACCTGAAAGACACCGAGTATGATAACCTGTATATCATTAAGCGGAGGGGCCGGAGTTATTCATTTAAGAGCGGGAAGTATGGGGTGAGGACGGAGTAAGTTAGTTTGTAGTTAGTAGTTAGTAGTCTCAACCCTCAACCCCGAACCCCTAAAATCAATAATCCCTCTCCGGGTTAAAATTCTCCAGCTCTTTTGCAACAGCCGTTAAGAATGTAGCGCCGAGGCTGCCGTCGATGATGCGGTGATCGTAGCTCATGCTCAGGTACATCATGTGCCGGATCGCGATACTGTCACCGGCAGGGGTTTCCACCACCACGGGTCTTTTCTTAATCGTACCTACTGCGAGGATCGCCACCTGCGGCTGGCTGATGATCGGGGTGCCCATCAGGCTGCCAAAGGTTCCCACATTGGTCATGGTGAATGTGCCGCCCTGGGTATCATCGGCTTTGAGTTTACCGTTACGGGCTGCATCTGCGAGACCGTTTACCTGTTTGGATAAGCCCACGAGGTTCAGCTGATCGGCATTTTTTATCACCGGTACGATCAGGTTGCCGGAAGGCAGGGCCGTGGCCATCCCGATATTGATATCTTTTTTCACGATGATCCGGTCGCCGTCGAGCGAACTGTTGATCAGCGGGAATTTCTTAATGCATCTTACAATGGCTTCAATGAAAAGCGGGGTAAAGGTGATCTTCGTGCCTTCTCTTTTCTCAAACTCTTTTTTCACCCGGTCTCTCCATTGTACCATATTGGTTACATCGGCTTCGGTGAAACTGGTTACATGCGGGCTGGTCTGTTTGCTGCGCACCATGTGATCCGCGATGAGTTTGCGCATGCGGTCCATTTCGATGATCTCTACGTTGCCGGAAAAAGTGGTGAGTTGCGAATTGTGAGTGGCGGTAGGGGTGCTTTCTTTTATGGTTGCTACTTCCTGCGGTCCCGATGCCCGTTGCCCGAAACCCGGAACTTTCCCGCTTTTCTTATCATGGACATACTGAAGAATATCTTTCTTGGTCACTCTTCCTTCATTGCCGGTACCGGGGATCGCTTCGAGTTCGGTCATGCTGACCCCCTCGCTGGCGGCGATATTCAGTACCAGCGGTGAATAAAAGCGGTTTCCGGGTGCCGGATGCTGGAGGTGTTGCGAACTATGCTGAACCGTTTCCACGACCTGGGCCTGCTGAACAGGTTGGGCGGTATAATGGGTTGCAGCGGGAGATTCAACCGGGGCCACCGGGGACTCAGCAATTTCCGCTGCACCGGTGCGGATACGGGCGATAACGGTACCGATGGGCACGACATCATTTACATTGAATAAAATTTCTTCGATCACGCCGGCGGCCGTGCTGGGGACTTCGCTGTCCACCTTGTCGGTCGCGATTTCCAGGACGGTCTCGTCCAGTTGAACAGTATCACCTGCTTGCTTATGCCATTTCAGCACAGTGGCTTCCATGATACTCTCTCCCAGTTTTGGCATGATTAAATCAACAATGGCCATAATCATCTTTATTTATTGGTCATCAATTGCCTTTTTTATTGGCAGGTTGCAGAACAATGCCCGGCAGTTGTTTCGCCTGCCCGCTTTGCTGCCCGGGCGGGACGCATCCTTCAGTTTCGGTACAGGGATGGACTGACCCGGCAAGCAAT
Organism: Sphingobacteriales bacterium; assembly: GCA_016219985.1. Lineage (GTDB taxonomy): Bacteria > Bacteroidota > Bacteroidia > Chitinophagales > Chitinophagaceae > JJ008. Next base: position 112,931 of record JACRJO010000037.1, read on the forward strand.
TTCTGACCGGCCAAAGGTAATGATTTGGACCTAATCAGGCTATCAACTGTTAGCGAGAATAAATTTGCGCAGAAAATTCAGCGCATTCACAGCAGTCAGGTCAATATTCCGCTGCCGGTCGAAGCGGAGGTTGAGTTTCAGGGTGGCTGTTTTCTCCTTATTTCCTGCCGCGATCCAGACCGTGCCCACCGGTTTCTCCGGGCTGCCGCCATCGGGTCCCATGATCCCGGAAGTGGCCAGGGCAAAGTCGACCTGCAGGGTTTCAATCGCTCCCTTCACCATCTCTATTACGGTTTCTTCACTCACGGCCCCGGCAGATGCCAGTGTTCCGGGTCTTACTCCCAGTACCCGCGTTTTTATTTCGTTGGCATAACTCACCACCGTTCCTTTATAATAGGCCGAAGAGCCGGGAACAGAAGTGAGGAGATGAGCGATATAACCACCGGTGCAACTTTCCGCTGTGCCCATGGTTTGCCCTTTTGCTTTCAGAATTTTCCCGACCACTATTTCCAGGCCCGCATCTTCATCAGCCACGAGGTACTCTTTTACCAGTACCAATAATTGATTAAAATAAGGAGCCATTTCTCTTTCCAGTTCCTCCTGGTTTATTCCCCTGGCGGTCAGCCGCAGCTTCACCATTCCGTAATTGGGCAGGTAAGCCAGTTTAATATGCCCCGGAAGCGCCGCTTCGTATTCATGCAGTAATTCCGCGATCATCGACTCTCCCTGTCCCGCGGTAAAAGCCGTCCGGTGTACAATAGCCGGCAATGTAAATTCCTGCAGCAGCTTTGGAATGACCTGGTCCCGCATCAGGCCCTTCATTTCATGGGGTACACCGGGTAAGGAAATAAAGACGGTCATGGCCCCTTTAGCAGTGGCCCCCCTGGCACTGCCCTCCCCTTTGGGGGGATTCAGGGGGGCATTCGTCCTTGGTTTGTTAAACCACATGCCCGGTGCCGTCCCCCTTGCATTGTGCAGCACTTCACAGGTATCCGGTACTTCGGCCTGCTTCAGGTTACGTTCCAGTATCGGTCCTGTCCGGTTGTACACTTTTTCAAAAAGGTACCTGACATGAGCAAGCACCTGTTCATTGACCACCAGTTTGCCGCCGAAATAGTCACAGAGCAGCGGTTTGGTAATATCATCCGCCGTGGGACCCAGTCCGCCGGTAATAAGGATAAGGTCGGATTGTTTTTCCTCCTCTTCCAGGGCTTTCCAGATATCATCATAGAGATCGCCTACGGCCAGGCGGCGGTGAACCCAGATCCCGATCTTATTCAGTTCCTGTGCAATAAAAGCGGAGTTGGTATCGATGGTCTGACCGATCAGCAGCTCGTCACCGATGGTTATTATGGAGGCATTGACAGCGGTCGTATTCATTTAAGAAAGGATTAGCAGGAAATAAACTAATTTGAACCTGCCTGCTCGCCTCGCGTCGAAGCGGGCCGGCAGGCAGGCGCGAAGTTATAACCATAAATGATGAAAAAAGTTATCCTGTTTTGGATCCTTCTGCAGGCCTGGAACCTGCTGCCGGCGCAAACAGTCCGGGAAAAACTACAGCAATCCTTTCAGCGGTTTATGTCAGACAGCCAGCTGAAACACGCGGCTGTATCCCTGTATGTGATCGATGCGAAAACAGGGCAGCCGGTATTTGATGTCAATTCACAACTGGGACTGGCCCCGGCTTCCACGCAGAAGATCATTACGAGTGTAACGGCTTTTGAATTACTGGGAAGCGATTACAGGTATAAGACTGAATTCTGGTTGAATCGTTCAATGCCCAACTACGCTGAAAATAGTATAGTCATGATCCGGCAGTCGGGTGATCCGACATTTGGCAGCAACCGGTATAGCGGGACAAAGCCAGCTGTAATTTTTAGTGAATTGAGTAAAGCATTTTCAATTAATAAAATCAACCCGCAGGGAGTCAGGTACCGCTTGTTTAATAACCGGTTCGAATCACAGAAAATACCGGATGGCTGGATATTCCAGGATATTGGAAATTATTATGGAGCCGGTGCTGCCGGATTGAACTGGAGAGAGAATCAAACCGATATTATGCTGAAAGCCGGCAAAAAAGCCGGGGATCCTGTTACAATAATTTCGCTGGATACCCTGGCGGGAAACGGGTTTACCGATAATCAGCTGAAAACAGGAGCGCCGGGTTCGGGCGACAATGCCTACTATTATTTTCAATACGGAAATCAACCGGCCGCTTACCCAATATTGAAAGGGACCATACCGGCGGGGGAAGAAAATTTCAGCATATCCATTGCCACGGCAGATCCTTTTTTTCATTTTGCCAATGAATTGCAAAAAAATCAGCTGGCAGGAAAAGGGAATATTGTCACCGGGAATAGTTTTAATACTTCCGGCTGGACTCCCATGAAGCCGGATGTGCAGATTTATACGCATGTATCTCCTTCTCTCGATTCCATCATCTACTGGTTCAATAAGAAAAGCATCAATCTTTACGGCGAAGCATTGGTGAAAACCTTTGCTTACGAGAAACAGGGTTTTGCCTCCACCGACAGCGGGCTGGCCATCGTAAAACGATTCTGGGAAGAAAAGGGGCTGGACGGGGGAGAGTTAAACCTGTATGATGGTTCCGGTCTATCACCCCTGAACCGGGTGACCACCCATGCCCAGGTGGAGATACTGAGGTATGCCAAAACAAAAGAATGGTTTCCTTATTTCTATGCTGCCTTACCGGAATACAATGGCATGAAGATGAAAAGCGGCACCATCAGCGATGTAAAGGGCTATTGCGGGTACCATCAGGCGAAGGATGGCCGGGACTATATTTTTTCCTTCCTGGTCAATAATTACAGCGGGAAATCGGGGCTATTGATGGGGAAGATGTATAGGGTGCTGGATGAGCTGAAGTAAGTCGGGTGGTGGGTGTCAGGTGTTGGGTGTTGGGTGTCGGTGTCAGCGAGAACTATGCGTTTGGCTCGAACGGATTCAATTTCTTTGCCTGAATAATGACGAATAATCCTATTTTAGTACCCGTTCTACTTTGAGAACAACAAACTAAAGACTAACGACTAACGACTACAGACTACAAACTCCTTCTATGTCTCAAAACTACAGCAACCACACCCGCTTCATTCCCTTATGGCATTATATTACCGCTACGGCCGTTATCGCCATCATCGGGGGCAGTATTGTCAACCTGGTCCATGCAGATGCGAAGACCCATTACAGTGCTGCTTTGCTGGTACTGATCTCCCTGGTATTAGCGAGTATTTTCTGGTATGCCCGCTGGTTTGCTCTCCGGGCGCAGGACCGGGCGATCCGGGCGGAAGAAAATTTCAGGCATTTTGTCTTAACAGGTAAACCACTGGATAAACAATTACGGACCAGCCAGGTGATCGGGTTGCGGTTTGCCAGCGATGAGGAATTGCCGGCCCTCGCCAAAAGAGCTGTTGAGGAAAAACTTTCCCAGAAACAAATTAAGCAGGCGGTTCAAAACTGGAAGCCAGACTATCACCGGGTCTGATCAGAACCGGTGCCGGGTAAAAAAACTCAGGTCCATATCGATCAGCCAGGGAGTGGCAAGGCCGGCGACCCAGACCAGGAGAATAAATAGTTTTCCCGCGGTCGAAAGATCCTGTATCAGGTGCCGGTGCAACAGGCTTTGTACCACGGCCATGATTTTATCTTCCTTGTTACTGAATGTATAGGGCGGTGCGGTTTGTTCCCCTTTGAAAGCAGGGTATTCCTCAACCAGGATATTCCGGATCTTCCAGTAATCCGCATCGGGCAGGTCTTCGTATTCGATATCGGCATTGATACCGGCCTCTTCAATTTTTTTTTCAATCGTGCCCAGTTTTTTATCGCCCATGGTGCGGAGCAGGATCATGACCGGGAAAAAGAGTAAAATAAAATACAGGGAATTGCCCGAACCGCGGTACATGCTCCAGGCAAACCAGGCCAGGAAGGCAACCGAGATAAAAACAAATACTTTACTCCATATACTTTCTTCATCCAGGAAAACCCGGTTGAGCAACTGGCCCCCGTCGAGCGGGTAGATCGGGAAAAGATTGATCAGGTTCAGCAGGATGAAAAACAAGGCCACCCGGTCAAGGGATATATCAAGGACTGTGAGACCCGGATATTGCTGGCTGACCAGGTAACAGGCCACCCCGATCAGGATACCCGGCAGGGGACCCGCTAATAAGATGATGGCAGATTGCCGTTGGGATACTTCTCTTTTGCTTCCGGATACATAAGCCCCGAGGAGGGGGATAAAGAAAATGCCCAGTTCATTGTAACGATAGGCTTTCATGGCAATGAAATGACCCATTTCATGGATCAGGACAATGGCCGTAATGATCAGCAGTATTTTATAACTCGGGAAAATATAAAAGCCCAGGACCAGGTAAGCGGCCAGGCTGATCAGCGATTTCAGCCATACCTGCTGCTTTTCTTCCGTCGGGCTGTATTTGGGGGGAATGATCAGTTGCTCAGTTTCCGGGGAAACGGGTCCGGATGCATGAACATCCCCATTGAATCCGGGTTGCTCCATCTGATAAAATTAAGAAAAATAAGGTTGCAGCCGGCTTTGTAACGGAAGGGGCATGGTCGTCTTTTTCATGGATCCGGCTTCCACAAAATACAGGGTGATCTTAGCCGTAGCCAGTAATTCCTCTTTTTCATTAAAGACATCGTGATGAAATTCGATCTTGTGGCGCTGCGGCAATTCTTTCAGGGTGGTTTTTACATTCAGCAGGTCATCATACCGGGCGGGCCGGAGATAGCGGCAATGCACATCCACGACCGGCATGATCACCCCCATTTTTTCCATATCGGCATAGGTAAATCCCAACTGGCGAATAGACTCGGCCCGGGCGGTTTCAAAATAGGGGAAGAAATTGCTATGATACACCACACCCATCTGGTCGGTTTCGGCATAGCGTACCCGGATCAATGTATCGGTTGTAAACATGGGACGAATCTACTTATAATTTTCCGATCAGGAATCGTTATGCAACCCGGCTGACCGGATGATGATTATTGTCCTGTACGGAATACGGGTTCGCCGTGACCGGGTGATGGGAAACTCCCGTGAAATGATTCGTATTTTCTTTGTTGGCTGTGAAAAAACAACAATTTGTTAAATGAAGCACAATTGCTGACTTATCCACACCTGTTTGGAATGATGTTTGGTCTCCCTTGAAATAAGTTGAATATTCGCAACGTTAAACCTCCACCGGTTAAAGGACAAATCAATGAAGTATCCCAGTTTACCTGCACTAGCCATCCTGTTCAGCGTTTCCGCCTTTTCCCAGCAAACCAGTTTTTATTCAGATCCCGGGGAGAAGTTCAAAGAAGCTAAGGAGTATTTTCAAAAAGAGAAATACAGCCTGGCATATCCCCTGTTGCGGGAGCTGCGCCAGTCGGTCCGGGAAACCGACATAGCCAATACGGCCATTACCGTCCAGGAGATCAATTATTATACAATTGTTTGCGGACTGAAACAGGGAGAGGGCCGTTCAGAACAGGAAGCCGAAGAATATATCGACCTGGAGAAGAATGATACCCGGGTGCAGATGATGAATTATCACCTGGCGGAATTTTATTTCCGGAAGGAGCAGTTTGGGGAAGCCGCCACCCGCTACGAACAAACCAATATCGCCAACCTGAGCAACCGCGAGATCGCCGATATGAAGTTTCACCAGGGGTATGCTTATTTTACCCTGCAGCGTTTTACCGCGGCTAAACCCCTGTTCAATACGATCCGCACCCAAAGCGATGATCCCAATTATATTGACGCGAACTACTATTACGGGTTCCTGGCCTTCCGGGATGGCCAGTACCGGGATGCACTGGACGCTTTTAAAGTGGTGGAGAATGAGAAAAACTATGCGACCGTTGTTCCTTATTATATTGCCCAGATCTATTATGTGCAGGGCCGGAAAGAAGAGGCGATCAGTTATATACAGCATAAACTCCAGTCTGGGAGCAATTCCCAGTACTATGACCTGGAACTGAAACAAATGCTGGGGCACGCTTATTTCGAAAAAAAGGAATACGCAAAAGCCCTGCCTTACCTGTCCGATTTCGTGAGCCGGTCGAAGAAAGTACGCCGGGAAGACCTGTATGAACTTTCCTATTGTTATTACCAGACCAGCCAGCTGAACAAAGCCATTGATGGATTTAAGCAACTGAGCGGTAAAACGGATTCCCTGAGCCAGCATGCCATGTACCTGCTGGGAGACGCCTACCTGAAAACGGGACAGAAGTCCAATGCCCGGAATGCCTTCCTGTTCTGTTCTTCCAATAGCAGCAATGCACAGCAAAAAGAGATTTCGAAATACCAGTACGCCAAACTTTCCTATGAACTGGGGTACCAGGATGAGGCCCTGAACAGTCTCAGTTCCTTCCTCGCGGATTATCCCAATTCGGGCTATAATGCCGAAGCCAAGGAACTGCTGGTGGATGTGCTTGCCAATACCAATAATTATAAGGATGCGCAGGCCCTGCTCGAAAGCCTCAGCAAGCCATCCGAGAATGCAAAGCGGCTTTACCCGCGGATCCTTTATGGACGGGCCACGGAACTGATCAATGATGGAAGGCTGGCTGAAGCAGATGCCCTGCTCGATAAAGCGCTGAAAGATCCTTACAACGGCTCCGTGCTTCCTTTCCTGAACTTCTGGAAGGGGGAACTGGCTTACCGGGACAATAAGATCGATGAGGCCATCCGGTATTACAATGCCTATGTGAGCGGCGGCACCCCGTCCGGGGGAGAGGCCAATGCCATCAATGCCCGCTACAACCTGGGTTATTGTTACCTGCGCAAGGAGAATTACCCGGTGGCCCAGACTTTCTTTGAACCCCTGGGAAAAAATCCCTCCCTCAGTTCCTCCTCCTTTGTACAGGATGCTTACCTGCGGACCGGCGATTGTTATTTTATGCAAAAGGATTACAGCAGGGCCAAAACCGTATATGATAATGTGATCCGGTTCTCCTGGCCGGCGGAGGATTATGCCACTTTCCAGAATGCGCTGCTGGCGGGAGTGAGAAGTTCGTCCGAGAAGATTTCCCTGCTGAATACGATGATGCGGAAATTCCCGGCCTCTTCCTTAGTGACCGATGCCAATATGGAAGTGGCGAATACGTATATGGGTGATGAACGTTTCCGGGAAGCCATTCCCTTCCTGGGCAATGTGATCCGGAACAGCAACAACGCCAGCCTGGTTCCCCAGGCCTACCTGAAACTGGGTACTTCTTATTATAATATTGATAATAATACCGAGGCGCTGAAACAATTTAAGACCCTGGTGGACAAATATCCCAACTCGCCTGAAGCGGAGGATGCCCTGGATAATGTGAAAACGATCTATGTGGAGGATGGTAAACCGGGTGAGTATGCGAATTTCATGCGGCAGGCCGGTCGCCCCCTCAGTGTGAATACCGAGGATTCCCTGACCTATGCGGCGGCAGAAAAACAATACGATGACCAGAAAATAAATGCCGCCCTGGATGCTTTTAACGCCTACCTGCAGCAGTTCCCGGACGGGGCTTATGCGCTCGATGCGAATTTCAACCGTGCCGAGATCTACTATTCAAAGAAGGACTGGAACAATGCTCTTACCGGGTATGATGCGGTGGCGGCCAATGCCCCTAATAAGTATGCGGAAAGAGCGGTGCTCACAGCGGCCCGGATCCAGTTCTTTGAGCTGAAGAGTTATACAAAGGCGGAGGGATATTATGCCCAGCTAAAACAAATCACTGCCAGCCAGGAAAATAAACTGGAAGCCATGCGCGGCCTGCTCCGCTGCCAGTACCAGTTGCAGAAATGGACCGAAGCGGTGGATAATGCCAAAGAGCTGACGGCAGCCAAGGGCAGCAGCGCGGATGACAAATCCCTGGCCAATATGGCAATCGCTAAATCCTACCAGGTCAGCGGCGATTATGGTAACGCGATCGTCAATTTCAAATCCGTGGTGCAGATCAACAAAGCGGCCCTGGCGGCAGAAGCCCGTTACGAGATCGCGGATTGTTATTATGAACTGAATAAACTGGCCGATGCCGAGAAATCAGCATTTGAAACCATCAATAAATCGGGCTCCTATGATTTCTGGGTAACCAAAGCCTATATCCTGTTAGGCGATATTTATTTCAGGCAGAAAGATTATTTCAATGCCAAGGCCACTTTCCAGAGCATCGTGGACAATACCCTGAATGCCGAACTGAAAAGCGAAGCACAGGCCAAACTGAACAAAGTATTGGATGAAGAAGGGCAATCCAGCAAAGTGGGGAATTAATTAACCGAATTGAAAACAGCGAATACCATGAGACAAGCGACCATCAGTATATTTTTATCCGGGCTGGGCTTACTTTGCCTGGAAACGGCTTTCGCCCAGAAAGATACCAGCGGGAAAGGAGGGGTGACCATCGTTTCCAGTTTCAAACCGGTATTGCGAGAGGCGGCCAAGATCAATTTCAATGCCTCGCCTCCCGCGGCCGATACCAGCAAGGCCCGGCTCGATTATACAATCCCCAACCAGAACCTGGCCCTGGCTTACCAGCCCGGTTCCTTAAAGCCCCTGGCGCTTTCTGTTGATTCAGCCGTGAAATTTGATAACAGCAGTTATATCAAGGCCGGCTTTGGCAGTCTTCGCACGCCCTTTGTACAGGCAGGCATTTCCTTTGGCGACGGGGAAACAGCCGGGCTGAATATTTATGCCAGACACCTCGCTTCTGAAAGTAAAAGAGATTACCAGAAATTCAGCAGCACCAATATCCGGTTGTCCGGGTATTTTAAATCGGGCAATAACCTGCAATGGGACGCGGGTCTTGGCATGAAGCGGGACCTGACCTATAAATACGGGTACCTGCCGGCCAGCCTGGTGCTTTCCGTGGATTCACTGAAACAGAGTTTCCAGACCATCAGCGGAAGACTGGCCTTCCACAATATCAATAAAACCGAATTCGGGCTGACCTATGCACCCGAAGTGAGGATTGATGTATTCTCCGACAGGAATAAGAACAGCGAAAGCAATACCGTGGTGAATGCGCCGTTGGAGAAAACCATCGGGAAGACGTTTGCGGTCAACCTCGGAATTACGTTTGACCTGACCCGTTATTCTCCGGATAATAAATCCGCGGTCAATAACACGATGTATTTTATTTCTCCTTCGGTATTGTATAAGACCGCGCAGATCCGCATCCAGGCGGGTATCCGTCCTTCCTGGGATAACAGTAAGTTCAAAATGTTCCCGAATATCCTGGCGGAGATCGGTACCGGGGATAAGCGGTTTAATTTCCAGGCCGGCTGGACCGGCTATGTCCGGAAAACAACCTACCAGTACCTGGCCGCGCAGAATCCCTGGCTTTGGATCCCGGGCCAGTTGCGCAATACCTGGATCGAAGAGCGCTTTGCCGGGTTCAAGGGAGCCGTGGATGATCATTTCAGCTATGCCGCCAAGGTCGGGTTTAACCGGATCAATAACCAGCCTTTATTTATCAATGATACCAGCGCCGCGGGCGATGGGAAATCCTTCAACGTGGTGTACGAGGATAAAATGAATGCGCTTAACCTGGGTTGGGAGCTGGGTTATACCGCGGGGGAAAAATTTTCATTGCTGGCCGGGCTCCAGTACAACCAGTACACCGGCCTGAAGACACAGGAAAAAGCCTGGGGACTGATCCCGCTTGAACTCAAAGCGGCCCTGCGCCTGCAGGTGATCAAAGATCTCTGGCTGAAGACCGATCTGTTTGCCTGGAGGGGAGCCCGTTACCTGGCGAAAAACGGTGATGATGACCGGCTGAAAGGCGCGGTGGACCTGAACGCGGGACTGGAATTTAAACTCACGAAGAATATAAACCTGTGGACCCAGTTCAATAATCTTTTCAACAAAGAATACCAGCGCTGGAACCAGTACCCGGTTTATGGGTTCAACTTTGTGGGCGGAGTCGTATTTTCGTTCGATCAAAAGAACTGATGATGTACGAGTCCCTTTATCAATATCTCATTCAGCACCGGCAATTGGCGCTGCCGGGAATCGGCACTTTCCGGGTGGAGCGTAAGCCTGCCTCGGTCAATTTCCCGGAGAAAAGAATAGAAGCGCCTTCCTTCGCCTTCCGTTTACAGCCGGAGGGAAAACAACCGGCCCGCAGCTTTTTCACCTGGCTGGGCGCCGCCCTGCAGGTTTCGGAGAGGGATGCGGTGATCCGCTACAATGATTTTGCCTTTGACCTGAAAAAAGAGATCAGCGAGGGTGCAACGGTTGAATGGAAGGGCCTGGGCAAACTCAGCAAAGGATTGGCCGGGGATATCAAATTCGCCCCCGCGGAGGAGATAAGCATGGAAGGAGCCGTACCGGCCGAAAAAGTAGTGCGGGAAAACGCCGCGCATAAACTGAGGGTGGGTGAGGACGAACGGACATCCGAAGAAATGACTGCATTTTTCAACCAGGTCGGGGATGGGAAGAATTACTGGTGGGCCGGGGCCCTGGTGGCCGGGGTTCTGTCGGTAATATTCATCGGCTGGTATTTTTCAGAAAACGGGGTCGGGATGGCTGCTACGGCCAATACCAAAAAACTGGTACCGGGCGAAGCCGGGGTGACTTACCGCTTATTACCTTAGGTTTTCCCGTTCATTTACACAATTTGATTTTACTTTGCTGCTTTCAATTATGAGAGAGCTGGTTCATTATACCCATTGCCCGGTTTGCGGGGCCACGGCCATACGCGAAGTTTTAAAGGCAAAAGATTATACCGTAAGCGGGGAGATTTTTTCGGTGTTTGAGTGCGGGGCCTGTACCGCCCGCTTCACGCAGGATGTACCCGGCGCGGAGTCCATTGCGCCTTATTACAAATCCGAGAATTATATTTCCCACAGCAATACCTCCAAAGGGCTGGTCAATACACTTTACCAATGGGTACGTAAAAGAACCCTGAAGCAAAAACGAAAACTTATCCGGCTGCAAACCGGTCTTGCCACCGGCCGCCTGCTGGATCTGGGTAGTGGCACGGGCGCTTTTGCAGGGGAAATGAAAGCCCATGGCTGGGAAGTAACCGGGCTGGAGCCCGATGCAGATGCGCGGCAGGTGGCGAAAGAAAGTTTTGGCGTGGAGCTGCAGGATACCAGCCGGTTTTATGAGCTGGCCGATAACCAGTTTGACGCGATCACGATGTGGCATGTGCTCGAGCATGTGCACGACCTGCAGGGGTATATGACAAAATTGAAAACCTTATTGAAGGAAAAGGGCCGCATTGTCATTGCGGTTCCTAATTATACCTCCGGGGATGCGGCGGCATACGGCGCCAGTTGGGCTGCGTATGATGTGCCCCGTCACCTGTATCATTTTTCCCCGGCTGCGATGAAAAGCCTGGTGGAAAAACACGGGCTCCGCCTGCTGGAATACAAGCCGATGTGGTACGACAGTTTTTATGTGTCCCTGCTCAGCAGTAAATACAAAAACGGGAATACCCGGCTGGCCGGTGCATTCTTTACCGGTCTGCGGTCCAACCTGGGAGCCGCGGGGGATGTGAAGAAATGCAGTTCGGTAATTTATATCATCGGGAAATAAGCCGGCAGGGTTTATTGTGAAAACTGCACTTCGTAGAGTTCCGGCCACCATTTACCGGTAATATAGATCTTCTTTGTGGCCGCATCATAGGCGATGCCGTTGGGGACAATATCACCCGCATTGATACCGGGTCTCATCTGCTGGATCCTGGCCCAAATGGTACTGAGATCGATCTTGCTCACAATCTCCCCCGTGTTCGGATCAATTTTAAAGATATAAGGATAGGTGTACTGGTTGGCATACACATAGCCATCGATATACTCCAGCTCATTCAGGTTGAATGTAGGGCTGCCGGCATCGGTGACCGCCAGGCTGCGCAATAATTTAAAACCGGAAGGCTCATAAAAAAAGAGATCGCCGGTCCCTGTGCTTACGATCAGGTTTTTCCCGTCATTGGTCAGGCCCCAGCCCTCAAAGTCCACGTTAAATTCTTTGATCTTCTTAAAATCTTTCAGGGTGTACACAAATACTTTTTTGTTCTGCCAGGTAAGCTGGTAAACCGTATCGTTCAGGATGGTAACTCCTTCGCCAAAATAGGCATTGTCCAGCGAGATGCTTTTGCCGGGCTTTCCTGTTTTTATATCCACCCGCATGAGTTTGGATTCTTTTTCCCTTCCGGTCCCTTCATACATTTCTCCTTTATATACCAGCAATCCCTGGGTATAGGAATTGGTATCATGGGGGTAAGTGGCCACGATGGAATAGCTCAGCATATCGGGCATCTTAACGGGCGGGGTTTCCGGCTGGGGGTCCCGGCCGGTTCCGTTACAGGCGGCCAGCAAGAGGAGACTGATAAAAGCGGGGATAAATTTCATTGCGGATAAATTGGAGCAAATGTAAGTACTGCCCTTTATTTTCCCTGTTAAAGCTTTTTAAAACAGGGGCATGGTAAAATTACGGTAGGGAGGCAGTTGGATTTACGATTTTTTCATTTTATATTTACACTTTAGACATTGTCCTGCGAAACTCCATCCAAATCTGATCCCTGAGAGGCCTTCTGATCAATTTCCTTTTATCCTTCATTTTTTTCCAATCCCGTTGAATGACTCATGGCCATTTTGTGAGCCCTGTACACCTGTAATAATTTGGATCTATGAAGGCGGGACGAATCCTGATCATTTTTATTGGCATATTCTTTTTTAACCAGCTCCGGGCGCAACTGTCCTGTGTAACCGCAGACTATGGCCGTGAGCAGCTTTCCAAAGACCCCTTACTGGCCAATACCATCCGGCAAACTGAGTCATTTATACGGCAGGCAATCGCCAATGCACCCCTGGGCCGCCTCGAAAACGGGGTGATCAAGATCCCGGTGGTCATCCATAATTTATATCATACGGCGGGTCAGAAGGTAACGGATGCCCAGGTGGCGGCCCAACTGGAAATGCTGAACAGCGCCTTTCGCCGTCAGAATGCGGATACGGTCAAAACGCCGGCTGTTTTCAGGTCCCGGGCAGCAGATTGTGCGATTGAATTTCACCTGGCCAGTTCGGATATCCGGAAACATTCCACCACCGGTATTATCCGGAAGTACACGCCGGTAAGCAAGTGGGTGATGGATGATAAGATGAAATTCTCGGCTGAAATGGGGGATGATGCCTGGGACAGCAAAAACTACCTCAATATCTGGGTTTGTAATATGGAAAAATTTGCCGGGTACTCCAGTGTTCCCGGTTGTGCGCCGGGCCTGGACGGGATTGTATTGGGACTATCCGCTTTTGGGGCGGGGCAGAAGACCGTGGTGCATGAGGCCGGTCACTGGCTGGGACTTAAACACCTCTGGGGAGATGAGTATTGTGGAGACGATGGGGTGGAGGATACTCCCAAACAGGCATCCTACACAAGCGGTTGCCCCAGCACGGTGAGGATCACCTGCGGAAACAGTCCTACCGGCGACATGTATAACAATTACATGGATTTTACCAATGACGCCTGCATGAACCTGTTTACCAAGGGCCAGAAGGACCGGATGCATGCTTTGTTTGCCCCCGGGGGAGTAAGAAACAGCCTGCTGAACTCAGCCGGGCTGGACAAGCCGCAGGTTTATGAAACGCCTTTACCGGAAGAAGAACCGCGGTGGCTGGAAGTGAAAATGTATCCCAATCCCGCTTCTTCGGAACTGTATCTTGATTTTTCTTACGATGTGCGTTGGATCGGGAAAACTATTTTTGTCAGCAACCTGGCGGGACAACGACTTATGAATGTGACAATTAACAGCAGGATTCAAACCATCAATATAGCCCATCTCAGACCTGGTGTATATTTCCTTGCAGCAAAAAATGACCAGGGCTTGTCTATAAAAATGAAGTTTATAAAACTGTAAAGTCGCAACCAGAATACATACTAACGCCAAAGGGTCGCCGCCAGCGGCCCTTTTTTGTTTCTGCAGGTATTGGTAAAAAATCAAACAGAAAAGGGATATTCTTATCTTTTATCGGTGAAAATAATGACTACCATGCTGCATAACCGCAAATCATTCCCACATAAAAAAGGCTGCCCTTATTTTACGACAGCCTCTTAGCAGGCATTTGAGATTTTTAATTTATTTGATTTCTTGGGCCTTGGATTTATTTGGCTCTTGTGATCTTCGGTTCTTGCTGTTTATCACGAGCAGGGTTCCTAAAAAAAAGGCCGTCTCTTTATTTCAAGACAGCCCCTTAGCAGGTATTTGAGATTTGTTTCTTTTAATTTATTTGCCTGCCTGCCGGCAGGCAGGCCTTCTTGAGCTTTGATTTTTTTTTGCCTGCCTGCCGGTAGGCAGGGTTCTTCGGTTCTTGGTTCTTGCCCGCCTTGCCCGCTTACTGCGAAGCAGGCAGGCGAGGCAGGGTTCTTATATATGGATCGCTTCCCCATACGCCACCTCAATCGCATCCTTAATGCTCTCACTGATCGTCGGGTGAGGATGGATTGCATTCAGGACTTCATGGTACGTGGTTTCCAGCTTACGGGCGGTCACGGTTTCCGCGATCAGTTCCGTTACATTGTAGCCGATCATATGCGTACCCAGCCATTCCCCGTATTTGGCATCGAAGATCACTTTGATAAATCCTTCGGGATGACCGGCTGCAGAGGCTTTACCACTGGCGCTGAGCGGGAACTTACCGACTTTGATCTCATAGCCGGCGTCTTTGGCCTGTTTCTCGGTATAACCGACAGAAGCGATCTCCGGTACACAATAGGTACAGCCGGGGATATTATTATAATCAATGGCTTCCGGCAGGTGGTTGTATTTTTTCTCGTTGTACCCGATGGCTTCCACGCAAACGATCCCTTCCTTGCTCGCCACATGGGCCAGGGCCTGGCCGGGTGAACAGTCTCCGATGGCGTAGATACCCGGTACATTGGTCTGGCTGTATTTGTCCACCAGGATCCTGCCTTTTTCGGTTTTGATTCCGAGTTCTTCCAGCCCGATCCCTTCAATATTGGCAGATACCCCTACGGCGCTCAGTAAGATATCGGCTTCCAGGGTCAGTTCCCCGGTGGCTGTTTTTACTTTTGCTTTTACGCCATTACCGGTTGTATCAACAGCTGTTACTTCACTGCTGGTCAGGATATCGATCCCGTTCTTTTTGTATTGCTTCTCGAGTTCTTTGGAGATATCTTCGTCTTCCACCGGAACGATCCGCGGCAGGAATTCCACGATGGTCACTTTGGCGCCCATGCTGTTGTAGAAATAGGCGAATTCAACCCCGATGGCGCCGCTGCCCACCACGATCAGGGATTTGGGCAGTTGGGGCAGAACCATGGCTTCGCGGTAGCCGA
This sequence comes from Sphingobacteriales bacterium, assembly GCA_016219985.1. GTDB lineage: Bacteria > Bacteroidota > Bacteroidia > Chitinophagales > Chitinophagaceae > JJ008. The sequence continues at coordinate 128,233 of JACRJO010000037.1, forward strand.
TGATCTTTTTACCGTCGATCGGCAGGCTGGGAAGCTGGCGGCTGCGTCCGCCGGTGGCGATGATGATATGTTTGGCTTCCACCACCTGTTTCTTGCCCTCTTTATCGGTTACTTCCAGTTTGCCCTTGGCAATCAGTTTACCAAAGCCCATGATCACCTCAATCTTGTTCTTTTTCATCAGGAACTGGACCCCTTTGCTCATTTTATCGGCCACGCCGCGGCTTCTTTTGATCACGGCTTCAAAATTGGGGGTGCCCGCTGCCTCGATCCCGAAATCCCTGGCATGTTTGATATATTCATTCACCTGGGCGCTTTTCAGGAGGGCTTTCGTGGGGATACAGCCCCAGTTGAGGCAGATACCGCCGAGGCTTTCTTTCTCGATTATTGCCGTTTTAAAACCTAACTGGGAAGCCCGGATCGCAGCCACATAACCGCCGGGACCACTTCCGAGAACAACTACATCGTATGCCATATTTCTGATAATTAGTTGATAAGTAAAAGAATTGATCGATAACGAGCTGCGAAGTTATCCGAAAAGGCCCAATTGGCAAAGGAGGGAAATGGGCGGCCCCGGTGGCGGGCTTGCCGGGAACAGGGCCCGGGAAGGGTGGAAAACCCTAATTTCGCCCCTGGAAAGCAGGACGGCGGGTATTTTCACAGGATGTGAAGAAATTTGCCAAAAAAACAGGGGTGCGGACTTAGTAATTGACTGATTTTCCCTACCTTTGCCGTCCCAAAAATTGTATCAATCATGGCAAGAGTATGTCAGGTTACAGGTAAAATGCCGATCGGAGGAAACAAGGTTTCGCACTCCAATATCAAGACCAAGCGTCGTTTTCTGCCCAACCTGCAGAAAAAGAAGTTTTACCTCGCTGAAGAAGATAAATGGATCACACTGAAATTATCCACTGAAGCGATCCGGACCATTAATAAGAATGGACTGTACAGTGTGGTAAAGGAACTGAGGGCGAAAGGCGAAAAAATCTGACCCTTCGACAAACTCAGGGCCCTTCGGTAAACTCAGGGCAGGCCCTCGACAGGCCCGAATTCTTCGCTATGGCGGAGAGCAGGGTGAAAAGGAAAAAAGAAAACGTATTAAATAGATAATCATGGCAAAGAAAGGCAACCGTGTACAAGTAATACTGGAATGCACTGAGCACAAAAACAGTGGTCAGCCCGGCACCAGCCGTTATATCACGGTAAAAAACAAGAAGAACAACCCCGAGCGTCTGGAGTTGAAGAAGTTTAACCCCATTCTGAAGAAGGTAACTGTTCACAAGGAAATCAAGTAATAGTTGATAAGTTGACAGGTTGACTGGTTGACAGGGCCCTGCAAACTTATAAACGTATAAAAATATCAACTTAACAACATGGCAAAAGCAGCAAAAACGGCGATTAAGAAGGACCCCAAACAGGCCGCCGAAGCAAAGAACTATACCAAAGTAATCAAGGCTGTCCGCAGCCCCAAATCAGGTGCTTATACGTTCAAGGAGCAGATGGTGCACAAGGATAAAGTGAAAGATTTCCTGGCTCAAAAGTAATTGCGGGTTCGCCTGACTATAGTAAAAGCTATTCGTTCCTGCGAATGGCTTTTGTTGTTTATGCTTCGGCAGGTTCAGCAAGACAGGCTGAGGGATACTTTTAGGAAAGAGCGGTAGAAAAAGGATCGTTTAGAAGGATTGGTTTATCTTTCTTTAAAGGGGCTGTCTACTGACAACTGACATCTGGCAACCTGCCTACTCGCCTCGCAGCGAAGCGGGCCGGACAGGCAGGCTGACAACTGACATCATGTAATACCAGGGTTAAATATAAAGCGCATGGGATTTTTTAATAAACTATTTGGCAAGAAGGAAAAGGAAAGCCTCGACGAAGGGTTGAAAAAAACCAAGGAAGGTTTCCTGGCAAAGCTGACCAAGGCGATCGCCGGGAAAAGCACGGTGGATGAGGAAGTGCTGGATAACCTGGAAGAAGCCCTGGTGGGGGCGGATGTTGGGATTGACACCACGGTTAAAATAATTGAAAGGATTGAGAAAAGGGTCTCAAAGGACAAATACCTGAATTCAGCCGAGCTGAATAAAATGTTGCAGGAGGAAATTGAAGCATTGTTAATAGACGCCCCGGAAGCAAATAGTTATGCCTTTGATTCTGAGTTACCCTCAAGACCTTATATTATCCTGGTGGTTGGGGTAAACGGGGTGGGCAAGACCACCACCATTGGTAAACTGGCCTATAATTTCAGGAAAGCGGGTAAGGAAGTCCTGCTCGGTGCGGCCGATACCTTCCGGGCTGCCGCGGTGGATCAACTGACGATCTGGAGTGAACGGGTGGGTGTACCCATTGTAAAACAGGCCATGGGAAGTGACCCGGCCGCAGTGGCTTTTGATACGGTGCAAAGCGCGGTGGCTAAAAACAGTGATGTGGTGCTGATCGATACAGCAGGCCGTTTGCATAATAAGGCCCACCTGATGGATGAACTGGGCAAGATCAAGCGGGTGATTCAGAAGACCATTCCGGATGCCCCGCACGAAGTATTATTGGTGCTGGACGGCAGCACCGGGCAGAATGCGCTGGAACAGGCTAAACATTTTACGGCGGCAACCGATGTAACCGCCTTAGCCATTACCAAACTCGATGGAACCGCCAAGGGGGGCGTGGTGCTGGCGATCGCCAACCAGTTTAAGATCCCGGTGAAATTCATCGGGGTGGGGGAGAAGATGGAAGACCTGCTGGTGTTTGACAAGCATGAATTCGTGGACAGTTTGTTCAGCCTGGAGAAGTGAAGGGAAGTTATAAGTTGTAAGTTATAAGTGAGAGCTAACAACTAACAACTAACAACTAACAACTAACAACTGACAACTGTCAACTGTCAACTGTCATCTGACATCTGATTGAAATGAAAACAAAGAAACTACATAAGGACAAAGTCAATATCATCACCCTCGGGTGCAGCAAGAACATGGTGGACAGTGAAGTGCTGAGCGGCCAGCTGCTGGCCAATGATATTGAAGTGGTGCATGAGAATAAAAAAGGGGATCATAATATCGTGGTGGTGAACACCTGTGGCTTTATTGATAAAGCAAAGGAAGAAAGTATCAATACCATTCTCGACCAGGTGGAACTGAAAAGAAGAGGCAAATTAGATAAGGTCTATGTGACCGGTTGCCTGAGCGAACGCTACAAGAATAACCTCGAAGCGGAGATCCCTGAAGTGGATGCTTTTTTCGGTACCCTGGAACTTCCCCAGATCTTAAAGCAATTTGATGCGGATTACAAGACCGAACTGCTGGGGGAACGGCTGCTGGCCACGCCCCGGCATTATGCCTATATGAAAATATCGGAGGGCTGTAACCGTACCTGTTCCTTCTGCGCTATTCCCCTGATGCGGGGGCAGCACCTGAGCAAACCCATTGATGAACTGGTCCGCGAAGCGGAAGGCCTGGTGAAAAAAGGGGTAAAGGAAGTGATGCTGATTGCGCAGGAACTGACTTATTACGGGCTGGATATTTATAAGAAAAGGATGCTGGGCGATCTCCTTCACCGCCTCGCCGATGTAAAGGGACTGGAATGGATCCGCCTGCATTATGCCTACCCCTCAAAATTCCCGCTGGAAGTACTCGATGTCATGCGGGAAAGGGAGAACATCTGTAATTACCTGGATATGCCCTTGCAACATGCGGCCAACAATATGCTGAAAGCCATGAAAAGGCAGATCACCCGCGAAGAGATGGAAGAACTCACGATCGCGATCCGGGAAAAAGTACCCGGGATCTGCTTGCGTACCACGCTGATCGCCGGCTTCCCCGGGGAAACAGAAGAGGATGTGGAGGAACTGAAAGGCTTCCTGCAACGGCAGCGGTTCGACCGGGTGGGCATCTTTACCTATTCGCATGAAGAAGGGACATCTGCTCATGAACTGGTGGACGATGTGCCGGCTGAAGAAAAGGAAAGACGGGCGCAGGAGATCATGGAAGTACAACAGGAGATTTCGTTTGAACTGAACCAGGAGAAAGTGGGGAAGGTATTCAGGACCCTTATTGATAAAAAAGAAGCCGGCCGCTACCTGGGACGTACGGAATTCGATTCCGTGGAAGTGGACAATGAGGTAGTGATTCACTCCGCAAAAAAATTACCCATTGGTGAATTCGTCAATGTAAGGATCAGCAAGGCCTACGATTACGACCTGGAAGGGGAAGTGGTATAAGCAACTTTCGCAAAACAGGGAACACAGCTATTTTATTTTGACCGCAGAGACGGGGAGAACGCAGAGAAGCTCTTAATAATATCAGCTTCGGAATGACTAATACCGACGAGACATTAAAATTACATGGATCGGCCGGTGCTAATGTCTGTCGGTATAATACCGGGAATAATCACTGCAAAACTAATGTCTGAAAGGTATAATATGTCCTGGCGGTCTTTGCGGGAAAAAAAGGGAAGAGAGACGCAGAGACGCTGAGGCGCAGAGGGCAACTCAAAAAAAAAGCAGGCAACAACGCTGCCTGCTTTGCTGTTTAAATAATCAATGACTTAATCATCATCACCTTTGTTATTCTTTTTTTCATCATCATCCTTATCATTATTATTTTGCTCACCACTGCCGGTGGCCGGGGCATTTTGCAGTTCACTGTGACGGATCAGTCCGCCGAGATGAGCCGTTTGCGCCATCGTGCCGAAGGAGGCGAGGGAGAGCAGGACCACGGCCATCAATACGATCCGGGACAGGGATTCTTTTTTCCTGGTGAATAGTCCCGCCAGTGCCATGACGCCGGTGATGATAATGATGACCAGGGAAATTTTGGCCATCTCTTCATGGCTTTCGATCGCATTCTCCGTTACACCGGCTGCTTTCTCCACCAGTTCTTCGGTGCCTTCCCCGGTCAGGAATACCGGGGCGGTAAATAAAGCGGCGGCTACGAGCAGGTATAGGGAGAGGGTTTTGAGGAGTTCATTTTTTTTGACCATGCCAGGAACCAGGAGGCCCGCCCCGATAATGGAGAAGAACAGGGGGGCGTGATTCAGGGCGAGGTGAATTTGTGCTGCATTCATAATTAATTTTTTTAACGGTAATAAAATAGCTGCGGCAGCAGGTGATCCTGCCGGCGGTTAAATAATAAAATGAATCAGGCAGCCTGGGGAGGACGGAAAATGGTATAGACCCGGTGACAGGGCTTCCCTTCGGGATGGGAGATCTGGTTGATGATGGCCGGGAATTCCGGGCGCTGGCCGGATTCGGGACGGGCCATGGTTACTGTACTATCAATATGACCGATGGCTTCTGTTGCCTTAAAGGGCAGTTCATTGTCATCCTCGTCATCATTGTCTAAGGGATGGCCGGTTGAATAATGCAACTGGAGAAAAGCAAGCAATGAAAGGGCCGGGTCTGAGTGGCGGTGTTCCCTGTAATGTTCCAGCAGGAGCGGCAGTTTCAAAAACTGGTGCAACTCTGTTGTGCTGAACAGGAAAAAAGAGGTCAGTATCGTTAACAGGAATGTCCGCAAGCGGATGCTTTGTTCAAATTTACTTTTTTTAAACGGGATTCCCCGTGCCGCCCGGGACGAAAAGGGCAGCTCGTTCTAAAAAACCTGTTAATATTCCTCACCCGGCCACGGAAACACCGATGAGTTTACCAATTCCGAATGTGATGGCCGCCGCAGCCAGTCCGAATACGACCTGCCTGAAACCGGAGAACCAGATACTTTTGCCAGTGAAGAGCGTGATGGCCGAACCGATTATAAATAATCCCACCGCGCTGGCGCCGGCACTGAGCAGGATGGCATTGGTACCTGTCAGGAACATAAAGGGAAATACAGGGATGATCGCCCCAATGGCAAAAAGGAAAAAGGAATACAGGGCCGCCTCAAAGGCCGAACCTTTCAGTTCTTCCGCATTGATGCCCAGTTCTTCTTTGACCAGCAGCTCATGCGCATGTTCGGGGTCCTTCAGGATTTCTGATGCCATTTCCCTTGCCTGTTCTTCCGGGATTCCTTTTGCTTTATAGATCAGCTCCAGTTCTTTCATTTCATTTTCCGGGCTGGTTTGTAATTCTTCCATTTCAATCTCCATCTGGTTCTCATAAAGTTCCTGTGAACTTTTTACGGAGATCCATTCGCCCAGGGCCATTGATAAAGCCCCTGCGAGCAACCCGGCCAGGCCGGCCAGTAAAACGCCTTCCTGTCCCGATGTGGCGCCGGCCACACCCATGACGAGACTGAAATTGGAAACAAGGCCATCGTTACCGCCCAGTACCGCCGCTCTCAGCGCGTTGCCGCCTACCGAACGGTGACGGGTTTCAAAGCGGGCGATCGTACTGCCGGATACACTGGAATTCTCAATGATATTCCGGAGCACTTTCACATGATTGGTCTCGCTGCCGGTTACCGGCATTTTGGATTTCTTTTTTACGGTCAGGATCGAGTTCGACAGGCTTTTCTCCGTATCCATTAATATCCCCAGTACATAATCATACCCAAACAGTTTACCGATACGGTTCAGCGTCCGTGCCCGGAAGGAAGGGGCCGGCATTTTTTCAGGAGGTAAATTTATTTTCTTCAGGAAGGCCTCGGCATGTCCTTTTTCGATACTGCTCATCTCCCGGAATATGTCCGCTACCTGCGGGTCTTCTTCGTGTTCGGCCAGTTTTCCGTATAAGTAACAGGCATCTGCTTCGGTTTGTATACTTCTGAGGTCGGGCATAGTCAGGTTTTTTTTCGAAGATATTTTATTTAATCTGTTTTGTCAGTATTTCAACCACTTTGCGGGCTTCGTCCATTTTTCCCGCAGGTACCGGGATCCGTATAATTTCCTGCTGCACGCCCTGCAGGGTGGGAAATTCAAAAATGATATGGAGTACGGGTATTTCGCCCTCGGTATAAATATCCGTTCCGACCAGGTAAGCGCCCAGCTGAGTCCAGGTTTGGAAACTGCCGCCTGTAAATGCTGCTTTTTCCCCGACCAGGGAAACCTGCACTCCTTTTTTCAGGTAATGGCTCCGGATTCGGGGAGCAAGGAAAGCCACTACGGATAACAGCAGTATGATCCCGGCAATGATCAGGATAAAGAGATTGTCGCGGTAAATCAGCAGCAGGATCGCACCGACGACCAGGGACACAATGATCACCAACCGGAGCGTGGCTTTGTTTACCGCGATCATTTCTTTGAGGTCTTCTTTTATGAAGGCCTCCCATTCTTCCTGTGTGTACGTCCAGCGGGCGAGGGGATTCAACCCATTCATCAGTTTGTCAAATTCCTTTGCCCTTGGTATATACAGGATCGCTGTTACCAGTGAGGTCATGGCGAGGAAACCGAACAGGACGATCAGCGCATATCCGCCTTTCATTCCATCCATACCGCTGTAGCCGGTAATAATGGCCCCGGCAATCATCAGGGCGGTGACCAGGAATGCATTCCGCATTACCCTGCGGGGTTTGTTGACAATGCCGGCTGTGATTTCTGCTGTATTCATTTTTTCTTTTTATTTTATTTCTATCTCCCCGTCCCAGCCAAACTGTACATACTGGGGGCCGGAACTGGTTAATAAGCGGGTAAGGGTGGTGCCCCGACTGGAAACGGTGATATTCACATTCAGCGGCAGACCGTTGAATGTGAATTTTCCCTTACTGTCCGTGATGGCTGATTTCGCGATATTCTGCCCGTTATACGTATACTTTATGGAAACGGTAATACCAGGCAGCGGGACTCCTTCCAGGTCAAACGGATTATTTTTCCCGGCTTCTTCCCTTGTTTTAAAAACGGTTCCGTACAATGAGCCTGCTGAAACATTCCCGGTGGCCGGCTGAGTTGACGGCGGGGGAGCGGTTTCATCCGCGGGGAGATTGATCGTTACCCGGATCGTCTTCCCTGAAGCCAGGTCTGCCGAAATGGTTTTATGATGATGGTTATTGTAAGATGCGTGGATGCTCACCATCCCGGCGGGTACATTGTTCAGGGTGAATTCTCCCTTGCTGTTTGCCGTGGCATTGATAATGCCCCCGGCGCTGATGAGGGCGCCTGCGGCTGGCTGTCCGTCCGGCCGGTACACCACACCCGTAATAGTCCCGGTATAGGAATAGGAACTGGGGTTGATGACCAGTCGCACAAAGTCCACGGCATAACCGTCCCCGCGGCCGCTTGTTGCATCGTCAATAAAGAGGACCAGTTTTCCTTTTTGGATTTCGTTCAGGAAATCAGTCGGGATATTTACACTGATCAGTTTGCCGACAGGACCGGTCTGGACCAGGCTGTTGATGATCTCTTCCACGAATGCGGCTTTCCGGCCATTGATGGTAACGGAGAATTTTGACCCGAAGGAGGGTGCCTGGAAATCATCCACGAATAACTGCAATACAGCGGAACGGAGGCTTATCCCATTTAAGGGACAAAGCAGGGTAATGGCCTGCGGGTTGTTGCCGGGCCGGCTGGTATTGGACGAATAGCCATCACTGTTACCCTTTGCCCCACTGCCGACCATGATGCGGTCAGTGCCGGCTGCATCAGCCGGGTCAATTTTCCAGGGGTATCCATGACTTGAAGTGCTGTTGCCGCTGAATACATCGAAACCTTTCGGGAAACCAAAGCCGAGATTATCAATATCACCCGTGATAAAGATCCTTTCCGCGGTAACTCCTCCGCCGGTCTCCACTTCTTCCACCGTATAACCCGGGTCGTTGGGGTTGGTACCGGTTTGTTTATTTTCTTTTGGCGCCCATACCGTGGTAAAGCCACAATTTTTTGACTGCCCGTTCTGCGACCAGGTGGAAGGATCACTGTCAATTACGGTATAGGTTCCGGCTGGTAGTTGAATGCGGGGCTGCACCACCCAATAGGCGTTTTGCACGCCTCCCTGGCCAAGAATACCATAGGCCTGCCAGGGTCCGTATTTTTGCCCGTTGCTGTGTTGTATCGCGATCGTACCCGGTTTCCGGCCGCCATTGAAGTAATGGTAGTTTTCAATCCGGGTGATGAACGTGGATTTTGCCAGGCTAAACTGGGTGGACCTGCTGGGGCCACTGGACACGCCCCCGATATTTCCATTGTCGAAGATCTTTACCTCCGTGCTGGCATCGGCCGGGTTAACGCCCTTATCATTGCTGTTGCCCGGTTTGGTAGTCGTGGGTTCTGTTTTTTTATCACCCGGTTTTTTCCCGGTCAGGGTGCTGTCTATCTTGTCGAGCCCTTTATTAATCCCGCTCAGGATATCAGTGAGACTTTTCTTTTTCTTTTTGGGCTCTGGCTGTGTTGTAACCGGTGTTTCCGGTTTGCTGATCCGGGTAAAACTTCTCAGGCCATTGCCATTCCGGCTGTCAACCCATTTGCCGGTGGCTTTGTTTCCATCCGCGGAAAAACTAAGGGTGTACTGGCCGGTGGCGCCATCCTTCGTAGTATAGCTGATGACCCCGCTTTCTCCCATCATGGACAGGGTACCGGTAGCATTGCCGAATCCTTTTTCTGCAACACTGTATTGTCCATCACCCAGCGGGCTGAAAGTCATTGTTTCCGTATTCCCATGCCGCCAGGTACCGCGTACATCCAGGTTGCTGTAGCTGCCATTGATCTCTTTTTCCAGTTCCCTTACCTTGTTCACCCGTTCCGCATCAGTCCACCATTCCAGGCTTTCCTTCATTTTGCCGAGCCCGTCTTTCTTTGTTTTTTTCTTGCCAGTCATTTTCAGTCCTTCATTCCAGAGCTCATCGGCTTTGTTCTTCCGGGCCTGGATGGCCGCCAGTTCCGTTTCCAGTACCCGGATCCTGTTATCCAGTTCGGGATCCGGTACCAGGGACACACTTTCTTTGTATTTGCCGAGTGCTGTTGTCTTCTGCCCGGCTGATTCAGCCTGCTGCCCTTCTTTTTTTAAGCGGCTGGCCTTGTCCCTGTTCGCCTCGATCTCCTTTTGCCGTTTATCCATATTCCTGGCAAAGTCAATCATTTCCTTTTGCCGGGGATCATTGCTGCTGAAGCGGTTGTTTGCCGTGTATTCGATCGTCACTGCATTTTGTTTGGGGTCAATGGGCAATCCCTGTTCAAATTTTGATTTGGTGACGAGGAAGTCTTCGTAGATTTTTTTCTTTTCCGCGATCTGTGATTTACAAAGCTGGATGGAACTCTCCACTTCTTTCATGGTTGCGGGCATGGCGGTCCATTCGGCTTTAAAGGCTTCCAGCCCGGTCAGCCCGTTTTCAAAATCCTTTGCTTTAAAATGAGCCGTCCAGTTGGTCCGGGTGATGGTCCAGGCGGAATCACCGCTTTTCAGCAGGGCGGAGTACTGCCGGCTTTTTTCCTGCGACCATTGATTGCCCATTTGCCCGGGCATATGGAGCTGCAGTTTATTGAGATCGTTGAAACATTTTTCCGCCCCGGGCAGATTTTTGCGCTGCACATTCCCGTCGAATTCAGCTCCTTTGGCTTCTACGGCTGCCCATTCCCGTTGCCATTTTTTATTCTGCTCCAGTTGTGTTTTGGCGGCCGCATCATTGGGATTCAGTTTCAGCGCCTGTTCGTATCGTTTGATGGCCAGGGAGAAATTCCGTTCATAAGCAGCGTCCTTGCCCGCTTTCTTACAGGCTTCGGCCAGTTCGTTCATCAGCGGGGCGGCTTCTTTTGCATTCATGTTCTTCAGTTCCTCCCCGAGTTTCAGGGCTTCATCCAGCTTGCCGTCTTTGATCAACTGGCGGGCCTGCTGCATTTTTTCATCAAAGGCTTTTTTCTGTTTGGCCCCGTCCGTGATCCGCTCATTGCTGATCGTGGCGCTGAATACAGCGATCGCATTTCCCAGTTCAATGCCATTCGCGTCCTTTACCGTTACATTCAGCCTGATGGTACCGGTTTCCAGCGCGGTTACCCGGGCATCTCTCGAGGCCGGGTTGCTGATGGACGCATTCCCTTCTGTCACCTGCCAGTTGTACGTGAGGGTGGAGGAGGGCGGGGGTGTGACCAGGGTATTAAATTCCACGACCTGGTGCACGGCGATCTCTTTATCCACTTCCACCAGTCCTATGCCGGGTTGCCAGATCATGGGTTTGGGGCCCTGTACCTTCGGACCCTCTGTTTTCACGGAATAACGTTCCGCATTGAAATAGGCTTTTGCATTACCCAGTTCTTCCCCGCTTCCTTTCACTACGGCCAATACTTCCACGGCAATTTGCAGGGCGTCTTTGGCATAGAAACTGATCTCTGATCCATCCGGTGATTCTTTCACCTGCAGCGCATTCCCGGGCAAGGGCATCCAGCGATAACTGGCTTCTTCCAGTTTGGCGGGAACACTGGTTATCTTAGCTGTCACCAGTTCGCCCACCAGGGCTTTGGCGGGTGTGAAGCTGACCTGGAAGGCGGGTTTTTCCACCTCCAGTTCCAGTTGGTCTGATTCACCCATGGTGATCGTTTCCGCTGTGGTTTTATCCAGCACCTGCACCCAGATCTTTTTATGCCCGGGCGTGGTGAATACCAGTTTGGTTTTATTGCTGCCGCCTTCAAAGGGATCAAAGTTTTCTTCGGGATGCGGCTGCCAGAGGTATTGCAATTTTTTTCCGGCAGGGACGGCCGCGGCGAAATCAGCTCTCAGGTCAACCGGCATTCCCACGATGATCTTGTTCCCGGCAGGAGCGGTCTTTACCAATTTTACTTTCAGCGGGGCCACCACGTATTCAATGCTTGCTGATCCGGGAGGCGTGGTTCCGTCTACGCTGACGGTAATTGTTTTTTTACCGGGCCGGCCTGATTCTAACTGGGCTGTTGCCCCGGTACTGTTGCCTTCTACATTCCCGGTCCAGTTATACGTGTAAGGACCGTATTCCGGTTTATCATTTACGATCACGGCTTTTACCGTAACCTTGCTTCCGGGTTGTACTGTATCCACTATTGGTTCAATCTTTACCAGCGGGTAATCACTGCCATCCGGTTTCGGGCCGGTGTAAGGTGATCTTGTCAGGCGTCCATCCGGCTGGAAGGAAGCGGCAGTGAGTATGCCGATGGCTTCTGTAGACAGTTGTTTCACCATCGTCATCATCCAGGCCTGGTCACTGTTGTCGAAGGCGCCACCGGCGCCTGCATGCCAGTAAACCTCGAAAATCTTAGTACCCTTCATTACATAGCCGTTAAAGCTGGAACCTGCACCGGCCGGTGTATAACCTCCGTCGCTCCAGCCACCCCTTGAATAGCGGGGTTCACTGTATAATCCATATCCTTTAAAATCCCCGACTGAAATTTCCTTTACCTGGAGTTTTTTATGTTCCTGCTCTTTGGCTTCCTTCTCCATGTATATGCGCAATTCTTCCAGGTTATTTATTTTTTCCATCGGGTCGTCATCTTTCAAACCAACCGTGGCATAAGCATTGGCGGTACTGATCGGTTTTTTATCGGTGGCCCAGCCCGGGATTCTCGGGGCATTCTTTACCGGTTTTCGTTCGAGGCGGAACCAATTTGTGCCGGAACCGCCCTCCCAGATATCCGTGGCTTTTATTGCCAGGCTCATGTGCTGGTATTTTACTTTCCGGTTCACATATTGTGTCGACGGCCGGGAAGCGCCGGGTTGCAGTATGCTGAATGACAGGCCAACTGTGATGCTGTCCTGCAGGTACTTTTTACCATCCGCAGCGGTTGTTTCGTAGGTATGGTTAATCTGCAATTTCGCGGCCCCGCAATTTTTATAGTCGCCTACGGTCTCATAACCCCAACTGCATTCGCTGACACGCCCCTTGATCAATGCGGGGAAATCAGCGGATACATCAAATAATTCATATTGTTTGATGGAAGCGGGTATTTTCAGTTTGATCCCTTTGGAAGGATCACTGATGTCATAGGGTTTAACAGAAATATTCCAGTAGCCCTTTGCCAGTTCAGTCGTTTTATTATTGGCTGTCCGGGTGAGTTTCGCCGTATAGGTAAACTGGCCCTGTTCCTTTGCATCGTGGGTATAGCTGTTGCCCTCGCCAACCCTGATGTCCTTCAGGGTGGCCAGGTCATAGCGGTACCATTCCAGTTTGCTACCGGCCGGCAGCGGAACGGGTTGTTGTTTTTCATTCAGCACGGTCACTGCTGCCGTCACCGGGTTTGTTTCGGTTGTTTCTGTTTCTCCTTTTACGGAGAGGGTCACGTAAATCGCGGGCCCTTCTTTAAGCGCAGCGAGGTAATCCTGGTAGGCTTTCCGGAGTTCGGCCATTTTTTTTACGATCGTACCGGCTTCGTCGGTAAACAGGGGGCTTCTTCCGCCGGGATCTGCATCCACCAGTCGTTCAAATCCAAAACCATACTGGCCGAGGATCCGAAGATGTTCCTTGTCTTCTTTTTCATTTTCTTTGATGGGCCGGCCCAGGGCGCTGGCCAGGTCGTAACGGATATCACTGGCCCTCTTTGTATGTGCTTCCAAGCACTGAATCGCAATGCGCAGGTCCTGTTCAGGGTCGGTGGTCAGCATCGGGGCGCCACTTAATCCGCCTAAGAGCAGCAGCCGCATCGGATCGCTTTGCAGTTTGGATGCATCCACGCCAAAGGGACGCCATATTTCAAATATTTTACCCTGGATCACCCCGATCTGCCGGTACACATTGATATATTGTTCAAATGTGGGGATGGCTACCCGTTCATAGGCGGTACCTGCAGAGAACCGGTCTTTCAGCGCCTGTTTATACAAGGGATCATTCTGTACCTGTTTCCGGATCTTCAGCAGGAGACTCAGGCTGTCTATTTTTTTCATGTGCCAGTCATCCAGGTACAGGGAATCCTGGATACCGATGATGATGGCTTCCAGTTCATTCAGCACGCCTTCCTTTTCCGCTTTCTTGGTGGATTCAATGGCGCTGAACACGGCTTTCCATAAATGGTCCTCAATTCCCATCTCGAGGCTGTCGATCATTTTCAGCCGCTCCCCGCCAATCTCACCCGCTGCCACTTCTTCGAGGTTACCGCTTTCTTTTTCTTCCTTGAATTTTTTAACGGCTTGCAGGTATCCGGCGAATTCATTATCGAAGGCAAAAAGCGTCTGCAGGTTTTTGAGCTTGGTATCATAGAGGCCAAAGAGATCAGTTTTCCGGGGTACCAGGTCGTTGAAATATTTGATATCCGGGCAATAGAGAAAAGCTTCATTGTAAAAAACCAGTTTGATACCGGCAGTACGGGATGGCTCCTCCGGGGCAATATCCGGGTCTGTTTCCAATGAATCCGCCGATCCGCTGAGTCCTGTAAAGGCCCGGGGAACTTTGAAGCGGATCACATGACCCTGCCCGTCCGTTACGGCCATTACAGCCAGCCGGTCCAGGTGATCCCTGAAATTATAATCCCGCACCTGGCTGACGACAAGGCGGTCAATAATATTCGTGACCATATAGGATTGCCCGGCAAAGGGAAAGAGATAGAAAGCCACTGCCATGGCGGCCGGGGCCGGGCTGCCTGATTGTACAGCATTAAAAATGCCCAGGGGGATGGCAAGAAAAGGCCAGCGGCCCTGTGCCCAGATGGTACCTGCAGTCCAGCTTACATTCCAGGCGGATTGTTTCAGGTCCTTCCCGCTGAACCAGGCATCATATAAGGCAATGGCATTGTCCACCTGGTTCAGCAATTCGCTGGATAATACTTTCCCGGTTTTGGTTTTTGCGAGGTGTTCGTTAAAAGAATTGAGTTTGGTGGTAATATGGTTGGTGAATTCATAGGCCGACATCGCGGTTCGTTGCGCGTATTCCGGGGCATATTTCCGCCAATTGTCTGCGAAAACAGTTTTCACATTCGTGATCATCTTCTGAACAGCTTCGGGTCCGTACCCTTTTTTCACGAGGTAGTTCCGGAGCGGCCCCCAGGGATCACCGATGATCCGTTCGACCAGGGATTTATCCACTTTGTATTCCTCTTCCATGATCCGGTTCAGTTCTTCCAGCCGGCTATTCACCAGGTCCGGTGAAAGGGTACCGGCGCGCAGGTCAACCAGGATGGAATGTGCCCGTTGCATGGATTTCGGGATGCTGGTCCCGCTTTTCTTATAACCCTTGTTGAATTCCTCTTCGATCTGTTTCAGAAATTTATCCGCTTCTTCAAAACGCTGGTCATCGTCGGCTATATCGGCAATGGTCCGGACCCGGTAACCGAAAGCCTGGTTGGCGTTTTTCAGCATGGCCTGTTTGCATTGCCGGGTCAGGTCATCCACGATCAGTTTTACCTGTTCGTTGTGATCCAGTTTATTCCCGCTGAATTCTTCGAGGAGTACCGCGATCCGCTTGGCGTCCCCCTTGTTTTTAATCACTTCATCGCAGAGGGTCATGAGTTTTTGTTCTTCCGCGCTGAGGCCGAAATAAAGCATCTGGTCTCTTACGGAAACCGTTTTCAACGCTTCCCGGATCATGAAAAAACTGCGCTCCGTGTATTTGATCATCTTGATGATCTTCTGGCCGCCTTCGAATGGCCCGTGTTCAATATCATGAATTGCATGGCGCAGCATTTCCAGGCTTAACATGGGCTCCATTTCGATCTTCAGTTCCGGGTATCTTTCTTTGGGGTCGAAGGAATTGGCCGGGTCATTTTTTTGCGCTTTCAGTTCCTGTTCCATTCCTTTCTCCATAAACAGTTCCTTGCCATCTTTTTCGACGGTCCGGATATCAACGATCTGCCCGTTTTCATTTTTCACGGCTTCCAGCAATTTCCATTTGCCCCTTCTCAGCATATCCACTTCGGCAAAGGCCTTACCCCATTCCCCGATAAAGACTTCGGCGCCGGCCAGTGCATGGGCGGTATGCACCACATCAATGGGGATCATGCCGAGCCCGCTGGCTTTTTCCAGGTTCCTGGCAAAGTAGTCATGCAGGGTTTGATTGGCTGTGGGGTCGGTGGCGATGGTGCTGAAATCAATATCCGCGGCGAAGCCGAGTCCGTCCACGTTCATCTTTACCCAGGAGCCGATATCCATTTGCCCGTAGATCACACCGAGGGCATCGGGGTGGTTGTTGAAATATTCGATCATCGTTTGCTTCCAGATATCGAGGACCATCAGGGTGCGCCCGCCCATCAGGGTACGTTCAATGCCTTCAAATTCTCCTTTCCAGGCGATCTTCGGATCCACCGGGTTATCCCCGGGCATCGGGTTCTTATTCTTAAACTGGTCTTTGTATTGCTGCAGGTCCCAAAGGGTGAGATTCAGCGCACTCATTTCCCTGAAAAAAGCGGTGGAGGAATTTTTCAATGCGGCCTGCTGCTCATCGGTCAGAAAGGGCTTCTGTCCCGCCTCCGCTCCCTGCACTTTAAAAGGCCGTTGCAGTTCCCCGGGAACAAGTCCCTTGTACTTATCCAGCAGGCTGCTGATCTTCGCATATTTTTCATCCGCAAGGGTGGAGGCGGATCCCCTGAACTTGAGATGGAATTGAAATCCCCGGGCTTCCTTGCCCATCGTTTCGAGGTCTTCGGGTAATTGCGCGACACTGTTAAAAGAAAACAGGAACAGGCATGCGAGGATAGTAAAAACCCCCTGCCTCAGGTGTGGAAGAGGTAACATATGCGGATAGTTTAGGCTGGACGTCCTTGCAATCTACGGTCAGGGCGCCGGGTGCAGGAGTGATAGCTATCACTGCAGGTACTGATTTCGGTCAGCAGGCAGCGTTAGCCGGATCTCCCTTTTTGTCCAGGCAGCCGGGATTGACCGGGGCAAAATCAGTAATACCGACGAGACATTAAAATTACATGGATCGGCCGGTGCTAATGTCTGTCGGTATAATACCGGGAATAATCACTGCAAAACTAATGTCTGAAAGGTATAACTTAGTTAAAATGGCATCTTGATGGCAGGAGGCGAGTATATTTACCTGAACCGGGACCTGAGCTGGCTCGGTTTCAACCAGCGTGTGCTGATGGAAGCGGCGGATCCGGCTGTGCCCCTGTATAACCGGGTACAATTCCTTTCCATTTTCTCCTCCAACCTGGATGAATTCTTCCGGGTGCGGATGCCGGCCATCTTCGCCTTCAGCGGGCTGACTACAAAAAAAATATCGCTCGAGGAAGAATACCCCAATGACCTGGCCATGCAGGTGCAGAAGACCGTTTACGGGCAATTGGAAGAATTCGGCAGGATACTGAGAGAAGAGATCATACCCGGGCTGAAACAGCAACAGGTACAGCTTTGTTATGACGAACCGCTTTCCGCCGGGGATGCCGAAAACAGCCGGGATTATTTTCTTTCCAGGGTCCTGACCTACCTGCAACCGGTGATCCTGAAAAAAGCGAAACAGGGTACGGTGTTTCTGGAAAACAATGCGCTGTATTTTATCGTGGCCTTGCAGTCGCCCGGAAAAAGGACAAGTCAATCCTACGCCCTGTTAAATATTCCCTCGGGCCTCGTACCCCGTTTTCTCGAGATGACGGGCCAGGAAGGACTGCTCCGGATCGTATTCCTCGATGATGTGATCCGGGAGATGCTGCCGGAGGTTTTTCCCGGTTATAGAACAGGAGGGGCCTGGTCCATCAAACTGACCCGCCATGCGGATATGAACCTCGAAGATGAATTTACCGGGGATATTGCGGAGAAAATAGAAAGGCAACTGGAAAAACGGGATACCGGTCCGGCCACCCGTTTACTGATCGATCCGAAAATGCCGGCCAAGACCCGGAAATTTGTGCAGCAATTTTTTGAGCTGGACCAGCGGGAGATCGTATCGGGCGGGCGTTATCATAACCTGAAAGACCTGGCTTTACTGCCCGCGCCGAAGCATCCCGGATCCGTGCAGGCGCCCTGGCCGCCGCTTTCGCACCCGGGGTTTGATACGCACCGGACGGTTTTTGATTGTATCAAAGAGAGGGAGCGGCTCCTGCACCTGCCCTATCATTCCTATCATCCCGTCCTTCGTTTTTTTAATGAAGCCGCGGTCGATCCAATGGTCAGGGAGATTTACATTACGCTGTACCGGGTGGCGACGGATTCGCATATTGTAAATGCCCTGATCAGCGCGGCCAGAAACGGGAAAAAGGTAACGGTATTCGTGGAACTGAAAGCCCGCTTTGATGAAGCCAATAACCTGAAATGGTCCGGGAAAATGAAGGCCGCGGGGATCCGGATCATCCAGAGTATTCCCCGGCTGAAAGTACATGCCAAAGTGGCGATGCTGCGCAGGGAAGAAAATAAAAAACTGGTTGATTATTCCTTTCTCGGCACGGGTAATTTTAATGAATCCACCGGCCGTTTCTATACGGACCATGCCTTGTTTACCCGGAACCGGGAATTCGGGCGGGAACTGGGACTGCTGTTCAGCGGCCTGCAAACGGGAACCCGGCCTGAATTATTGGGAAAGATCCCGTTCCGCCGCTTGCTGGTTTCGCAGTTCAATATGCGGGACCGGTTTGAGAAGCTGATCCGGAAAGAGATCGGCCGGGCCCAAAAAGGGGAGACGGCCTCCATCATTTTAAAACTGAATAATCTCCAGGAGCGGGGCATGATTGATCTGCTCTATGAAGCGAGCAATGCCGGGGTGGAGGTCCGCCTGCTGGTCCGCAGTATCTGCTGCCTGGCCCCGGGGGTAGGGGGACAAAGTGAAAATATAAGGGTGACGAGGATCGTGGACCGTTACCTCGAACATGCCCGGGTATTTATTTTTCATAATGGGGGTGACCCGCTTTGTTATCTCGGCAGCGCCGACTGGATGAACCGCAACCTGCACAGCCGGATCGAAGTCTGTTTCCCGTTGAAGGATCCCTTGCTAAAAAAACAAATCATGGATATTGTTGACCTGCAATTACAGGACAGCGTCAAAGCGGTACAACTGACCGCTGAAGGAGAAAATAAACGGTCCGCCCCCGGGGATGCGGAAATACAGGCCCAGCAGGCGATTTATGAGTATGTGAAGACGCTTCCCACTGTTAGGTAGGGTTCAGTTTGAAGTTGACAAATAAGTGTCAAATAGAATTCGGTCAAGCCAGGTGTTAGCTGATAGTAGTGCAACTGATGATTGTTATACCGTCCGCCAGCCTTGTGGTAAGCCTTTTGTTGTTGGTGGCTTTTTACGGGAGTTGTTTTACTTTTTTATATAAGTCAATCAAATGGAAAACCGAAATGTCTATTAAGGGTTCGTACATGAATGCATTTACATGAATATTTTCAGGCGTCATTAAATTAACTCGTTCTAAAACTATTATTGCCGGCTTGTCAGTATTTGCTAGTTTAAAATGCTTCAGTAACTCCGATGTCTGGTTGGCTGTAATGGCTAATGTCCCTGCGTTTGGAATTTTACTTATCATATACTCCTCAGCTTTCAGTCGGATTGCAATTGATAGGGTTATTTTGTTTTCCAAAAATATTTCGTTTATTGGATTCTCAATTTCAACTGAATTGGCTGTTTCAAAAATCAAATCTTTTATTGGTTTTCCCCCAAATGTAATAGTTTGATGTGCCGTGGACGTGAAATTGTCATGAATGAGGTTCAATATGTCAGAACAATTTATTGTATCTGTATCTGCTTTTAAGTGAAGGCAAGAGGTAAGTAATTTATAACCTAAACTTGTGCTGTCCTCTGTATATTCAATAAGGTTTCTTAAAAACGGGATAATACTAATGAATATTTTTGCGTCTGAAATATGTTGTTTGAAATTGGTGAAAACATCTTTTCTGTACTTTCCATCAAGCAAGGTGATTTCCCTGCTGTCGTTTTTTGTTACCATAAAGGCTGCTTTCCAGTTCAATGAAAGTCTTGATGCAACAGTCCTGTAAAAATCGAAATTGTGAGTCAGAATAAGCAGTCGAAAAATAGGATTGTTGTGTAGCTCTTTTATGTATTCAATGATGGCATATTTATTTTTATAGTCAAACGAATCAGCAATATCGTCTAAGACCAAAACGGTTTGTTGGTTTAATTGTATTCTTGATTCTACGTCAAAAAGAAATTGAAGTATATAGAATGCCCTTTGTTCCCCTTTGCTTAATATTGAAAATAGAGAGGATTTATCTTTCCTTACTGGGTTTTCGTTTGGATCTTTATAATCAAATTCAAGGTTGGCTGTTTCTTCTTTCAAAACAACATCTTCTTGATTAACTAATTTTATCTCAAAAGGAACGTAAAACCTCTCATTGAATGTTTTAATAATTTCTTCCCAAATTGCAAATTCCTTTTTTGCTTTTGTAATAATTTTTTCAATTTCTTTTTTTTTGCTTTCATAGAACTTGGCAAGCTCTGCTGTATCTTTTTCAAGTGACGAAATGTAGTTCAGCCAAACTTTTTTTCTGAAATCTTCGTATTTGTCGACTTCCACAAGTAAAAGATTGTCTTTTTCGATTGCACTTTTAAAAGACCTTAATTCAGAATTTGCTCCAATTGATTTGTCAACTTGGTCGAATGATTTTTTTAATTTTTCATCGTTTACAATACTGGTTATCTCCTTTTGAAGTAATTGCTTTAATTCTTCAGCTGATTTAATCTCCGCTTTGTCGCTTAATGTAAATTTATGGCCAGCGTCGAAATATGAATTGTCCTCGATTGATTTTAAAAGCTCATTTGCCTGAAATGTACCAAAAGAATTTTTTGAACTTTTGAAAAATTTTGATTTTTTTAAAAGGTTGTTATAGTTACTAATGTATTGCGATAGTAGGGGTTGATTTTTGTCTAAGAATTTTTTTACATTTCCTTTTTTATCAAAAATGTCGTTGTAGCGAAAATTGTATGTACTAGGTTTGGATAGTAATGATTTTGAAACCTTTAATAGAAGTTCCAGAAAAGTATCATTAGAAGATTGGCTATAGGCATTTAGAAACTCGGTTTCACAATCAGTACTTTGGGATACTTGCTTAAGTTTCTTTATATAGTCAGCTTTTTTCTCATTCAATTCAGAGTATATCTCGTCATACTTTTTCTTCAATTCTTTGCTGGCGATAAAAGAACTTATCTTTGTTGAAGTGTCATAATTTGTATCTTCTGCATTGACCACTAAAATTGACTCTGTCGCAAGAGTAATTCCGTCTGCGGTAATGTTGTGATTAGTCACTCTAGTGCCATAAACTCTGTCACTTGGCATTAAAGTGGTGTCATTTTTTGAAATAAGGTCTAAAGTCTTTGCAAAGGAAGTTTTCATTGTTCCATTTGGAGCATATATGAGGAATGTATTGGTGTTTAAAAGCCTATAGTCGAATTTATGGTTAAACTTGCCAATTCCAAAGCAGTTTTGAAGTTGTATTTCAAGAATGTTCATAGTAGTGTAAGGTTTCAATTAAGTTACAGTCAACGGGCAGGGCTTTATGTAGGTTGGGAATTAGTATTCCGTCCGCCCACAAACGCTGCTGATTGAAAATATAAAGTTGAATTTAAGAACTAAAGTTGAAAGTTGTTTGTCAAGCCCGAACCGCAGCTTGGATTTGTAATTAGTTGATGTTACAAAGTCAAGCCCAACTTGCATAAAACCCAATGTTAGCGGCTGTTTATTATTTTTAAGGCATAAACTTATTTATTTGGTCAATTAACCATCTTCTATTTGGAACATTTCGAGGCACTTCTCTTATCCCATAACCTTGAATTCTCCCGTCCCAACTTTTTCTTAAATTGGGGTGAACGTAATCATAAAACATCTTTATGCCTCTAGAATAGTCTTTATTTTCGGATGCTTTAAGAATCGAACTAAATGCACCTGAGATATAATCAGTAATTTGTATGCCGACAGAGTGATGTGAATTTTCAATATTTAAACTATCCTTAATGAATTTGTAACTTTTGACAAAGTCGCCGTTTTCAAATAGGTCATTATAAATCTGCCGAAATTGTTCATTTTTGTCATTGCTAACTGGGTCAAAAAATAAAACCCCCAAATTATCTTCGTCAATCTGAAGTTCCATCTCTATTCTTTGCATGTGTTCCTGCAAGTGAAAGGACAGCATTGATTTTTCGTTTGTTCCAAACGGAACTGGATTTTTGGTATATGTTGCAATTATCTTTTTTTCTTTAAGACTGTCAATTAATCCGAGGGATTCATCGACAAAATCAATCAGCTTATGATAATCAAAACTTTCAAGATATTTAATATCGTATTTTTCAAGAATTGGCTTCTTGTTAATTTGGAAATTTCTAAGCGTCCATAGATTCGCCCATTTAAGTTCTTTCGAAACAGGCAGACCATATTTGCTTTTTAGTGCTTTAAAATTTGTATTAAGGGTTTTCCATTCTTGAGAGTTTATAATTAAAGTTGTTCGAATATAGAAAGGGTGTATTCGTATTTGCTTTTCTGACATTGAAGGCTTGTAGTCACCGCATTCATCGCTAAAACAAAAATAAGTGCCAGCCATAGGTTCGTGGTGTTAAAATTGGAAGGGTGTTTAAATAGCCTATAACACTTAAATATACGCAACCAATCCCCCAATTTCAAAATTTCAGCCTTGATTTTCAAGGGTTTGAAATTCCATAAGAAATATTGTTAGTGAACCAACTCAAAATTGAGCACCCGAATATATTTGTTTTTAAATGTTTATACACGGCTAACAAGCTGATAAGGGCTGTCAGGCAGGACTAAGCGTCGTTTTTCTTTCTTCCATTCCCGGAAGGTACAAAGATTCCGAAAGGAAGTATAGAGTGAAAACTACTGTCCGACTTAATTTTTAAGTATGGATGATGTAGATTATAAGTCATTTTAAATGTGCGGAAAGGTCGCTTATCAAGGATCTGGAAATTGTTAGTTGGTGCCTTATTGCTTTCATGTGTGAAGTCCTTCTTTCTGCATTTATTTTTTGTTGTTCACTAATTCTGTAAGTATTTTGTCGGCCCCCCATGATTGGGCTGCAATGAATGCTAACTTCCTTTGGTCCTCATGAGATAACGGATTTTCGGGTTTATATCCTAAGCCATGTTCAGCTTGACTCCAAGCATGCTGATAAAGCGTTTTAATTTGAAGCTCAAAAAAATCAGGGATAAGATGATTACTTTTGTGGTCGGAATAAATTGTACTTGGAATAAAGCAGATGAAATGAAGCCCCTCATAGCCGAATTTCATTACGTCATCTGGTACGATTTTATTTTTTTCTACCGTATTGAAAAATTTCTTTACCACATACACAAGGTTGTCAACATCTGTTTTATAATACACGACAACCCTTGCTCCGATTAAGTCTTGAACTTCTTTTAAAGGTGTTTTATATTTTAAAGTGCCATTTTCTTCTTTGAGTGCTTTATTCAAAAAGCTTTTTTCGCCCTTTACTCTGCAACCTATCCTGTCAATATGTTCAGTATCTCCAAAAATGTCAAGCAAGTTCTTTTCAATTTTAGAGGCTATTACTTTCAATGTGTCATTGATAGAAAGAAAATCAGCTCTTATTTTATCATAATCAGATCTCATTTTACGGCTTTCTGTTTTTCCTTTTTTTCAACATTCATTTTTTTGCTTCTTAGCTTTGCTTCAATTTTTATATTCTTGCTACCGTCATAATTTGTTGTTTCGGTGACATGTTTATTATAAGTAAATGAAGGAACATAAGCTGTAATACCATCTTGCAAGCTCAGGACAGTTTTGCCAAATTCTTTTGCGTATATTTCTGTATCAACCGGAAATGCTGAATTAAAGAAATCGTCATTTTTCATTTCTTCTCTTATTCTGTCTGAAACCTTTTCTGACAAATAATTTTTACAAAATTGAGCTACACTAATTTGAGCACCCTTCTTTGTTCGCAGATTTACTATGCCTGATATTATTTCCTCCTGTTCTTCAAGATCAGTTGTCTTAGCTAAAATAGTCTTAATGATTTTTGAAAATTCCATTGTCCCTTGGGCCGAGGTTAGGGCTGTTTTTGAATGTAAAAACTCTTCAACCCAAAAGAAGGAAATTGGTTTATATGTGCTTGATGAAATTTGTTTATCAATCGCAAAGCCTTTCCAAAATGACTTGGCGGAAATAGTATCTTCGTAATATGCAAGTTTGTAGTGGTTCGATTTTTTAGTGAAAACTTCAGGAATATAATCCACTAATAATTTCTTGCCATGATTATATAATCCTTCATCGCCTTTGAAACGCATTAAAACCAATCTGGTAGTTCCGGCTTTTCGTCCTTCAATTATTGTTAACAGACCTGTGCCATTTCTTTCGTCCGTTACGCTATAAAGATGCTCAGCAAGTTTTTTTGCATAAGTGCTCTTATGATTGATTGCTTTTTTTTGTGTTATGGAAAGAAGATTATTCCTGATGTCATTATTCTGCTTGTCGTCTGAGTTAAAGATGATTTCAACGTTTGCTTCGTCTGCTGCAGAATCAAAAATGCTAAAAAGGTAAGCTGTTGCTTTGGTTTCAGCTTTTAGAATCTCAGTTTGAATTGTGAAGGGTTGGTCTTCATCACGGTGTGGTGGAACATAAGCCAAGAAGATATATTTAATAGCAAATCCGTTAGGTGACTTCATCGTTTTAGAATTTTGTTAGAATAAGGTATTGTCAAGTTACAGATCCCTGATGAAATGGCGAAGTATTTCATGGCATGACCGCTAACACTTAAATATACGCAATCAATCCTCAAATCTCAAAATTTCAACCCTGATTTTCTGGGGCCTGAAATACTGCAAGGAAGCAGGGAATAGGCAATAGGGAAGTCTGTAGTCCTTAGTCGGCGCTCCGGATGCATGGTTTTGAGTGTTAGGAATCTGAGTTCTTATAGGAGGTATTTATATTTCATAAATGTCTGCGGCAGTAAGCCCGGAACGCCGAATATCTTATCTTTAAATATAAAATTACCCGCTATGACATTTGAGTGGAAAGGTGTATTCCCGGCCTTGCTGACCCCGTTTACCAAAGAGGATGAAACGGATATGGTCATGTACCAAAAAAACCTGCAGGCCCAGGTGGAGGCCGGCGTAAATGGCATCATCATCGGCGGTTCGTTGGGGGAAGCCAGTACGATCACCGTGGAAGAAAAAGAAAAACTGGTAAAATTCTCCCTGGATTATCTCGGGGGGAAGCTCCCGGTTATTCTCAATATCGCCGAAAGCAGTACCCGCGACGCTATCCGCCAGGCGGCGAATGCCCGCAAATGGGGAGCCGACGGCATCATGCTCCTGCCGCCCATGCGTTATAAATCCGATGACCGGGAAACAGTCGCTTATTTCAGGGCCGTGGCGGGCGCGGTGGACCTGCCCATTATGATCTACAACAACCCGGTGGATTACAAGATTGATGCCCACCCGGAATTATTTTCACAACTGCTGGACTGCGAAAATATCACGGCCCTCAAAGAAAGTTCAAGGGATATCACCAACCTGACCCGGATGAAAAACCGCTTTGGCGACCGGTTCAAGATCCTCTGCGGGGTGGACACGCTGGCGATGGAAGAACTTTGCCTTGGAGCGGATGGCTGGGTGGCCGGTTTAGTGTGTGCGTTCCCGGCAGAGACCGTGGCCATCTACCGGCTGGTCAAAGCCGGGAAAATCGCAGAAGCCACCGCGATCTACCGCTGGTTCATGCCCCTGCTCGAACTGGATATTCATCCCAAACTGGTGCAATACATCAAACTGGCGGCTGCCCAAACAGGAATCGGCAATGAATATGTACGGGCCCCGAGACTGATGCTGGAAGGGGAGGAGCGGGAGCGGGTGCTGGGGATTGTCAGGAGGGGGATTGCGGGGCGGCCTGTTGTTTGAATTAGGTGTGGGGTGTTGGGAGTCGATAGTCAATAGTCAATAGTCGATAGTCGGTAGTCGGTAGTCGGGACCTCCTGAGAAACTTCTGAAAACCGGGGGCATATCGTATTCTTTGGGGCAATAGGGGCCTTCAATGAAAATTGAGAGTTGAGAATTGAGCATTGAGCCTTCGTCGGGAGAGGGAAGTCAGTAGTCGATAGTCAATAGTCGATAGTCGGGACCTCCTAAGAAACTTTTGAAAACCGGGGGGCACGGCGCATAGCCCTGAAAGGGCGACATAATTATAGAAAAAATGAGTCATTAAAGGTGAAGCCCCGACCTGCCGGCCGAAGCTTTAGCGCAGGCGGGAGGGGTGAAACAGGTTTGATTTGTGTGGTGAATGGTGAATGGTGAATGGGGCCTTCTAAGGATCAGCCGGGAGTCGGTAGTCAATAGTCAATAGCCTGCCTGCCGGTCAGGCAGGTCGATAGTCGGTGACAGGCAAATACGATTAATCAAATCATCTATAATGTACAAAGATTCATCTCCCGGGGAGATTAATTCCGTGATGGAAGCGGCATGGGAGGCATTCCATATCTACCGGGGCTTTTCGCTAAAACAAAGAGCCGGGTTTATGCGGGCTATTGCCGGGGAGATCGGGGCCTGCGGGGATGCATTGATTCAAACAGCAATGCAGGAAACCAACCTGCCTGAAGCCCGCCTGAGAGGGGAACGGGCCCGCACGATCTTTCAACTGGAATCCTATGCGGCCGCCTGTGAAAAGGGTGACTGGCTGGAAGCCCGTATCGATACAGCCCTGCCGGATAAAAATCCTCCGAGGCCGGATATCCGGAAAATGCTGGTCCCGCTGGGACCGGTGGTGGTCTTTGGCGCCAGCAATTTTCCCTTTGCTTATTCCACGGCTGGCGGGGATACGGCCAGCGCCTTTGCAGCCGGATGCCCCGTGATTGTAAAAGCGCACCCGGCCCATCCCCGGACATCCGGGATCGTAGCCGCTGCCATCACCCGGGCCGCGGAAAAGACCGGAATGCCGAAGGGGATCTTTGCGCATATCACAGGAATCTCTTTTGAAGTCGGGAAAGCGCTAATCACCCATGTTCATTGCAAGGCCGTGGGTTTCACGGGTTCCTTTGCCGGCGGTAAACAATTATCCGACTGGGCCAGCCAGCGGCCCGAACCCATACCGGTATTTGCCGAAATGGGCAGTGTGAACCCGGTTTTCCTCTTGCCGGAAAAATTAAAACAATCGGCTCCTGAGATCGCTGTACAGGTTGCCGCTTCCATTACGCTGGGGGTGGGACAATTTTGCACCAATCCCGGTTTGATCATCGGCATTGAATCGGATGCCCTGCAATCCTTTGTACATGACCTGGGCAAAGCCATTCAGCAAACCCTGCCGGGGATCATGCTGCACCAGGGAATCGCGGATGCTTTTGCCAATAAAAGGGAAGAGGCGCTGATGCAGGAAAATGTGCACCTCGTTGCGGAATCCTTACTCGCTGATGATGCCGGGGAGAGTCAGCGGACCGGCTTACCGACCATCGCAACGGTTGATGGAAAAACCTTTCAGCGCAACCCGCTCCTGCATAAAGAAGTTTTTGGTCCCTATTCCCTCGTGGTCCGTTGTGCGGATCAGCTGGAAATGCTGCAGGTGGCCCGGCAGCTCGAAGGACAACTGACGGCCACCCTGATGGCTTCTCTTGCGGATCTGAAAAATAATGTGGAACTGGCGGAAGCGGTAAAGAATATTTGCGGCCGTTTCATCCTGAACGGGGTACCCACCGGGGTGGAAGTCTGTCTCAGTATGCAGCATGGCGGGCCTTTCCCGGCCAGCACGGATTCAAGGTTTGGCGCCGTGGGAGCCGATGCCATCAGGCGTTTTGTCCGGCCGCTCGCTTTCCAGAACTGGCCCGATGAATTACTGCCGGAAGAACTGAAGAATGCGAACCCCCTGCATATCCGGAGAACCGTAAACAATGAAGTGACTGAAGGGGCCATCTGAATGCTGTCAATCCTGTTTTTTTACTGAGCTGGGATCCGTGTCCCTTTTCAGGTTATCCTGTTTGATATCAGAAGCTTTCTCCGCAGTTTTTAACCGGAAAATAAAATGACTGAGCGGATCGCTGTAATTAAAATTACCTTCACAAACAGCGGTGGAGGCCGGCGGGTTGCTCTTAATTTCCCCGATGATCTCATCTGCTGTTACAAAACCCTTCTGCAGGGATTTATTGAATAATACATTTATAAAACTGCCGGCAAAAGGAGAATGCTGTCCCGGCTTCCCGTCTTCCACATATTGTTTTCCCCCGGATGATATGCCTTTATAAAAGCGTTTGTTGGACGCATTCCTCAGCAGGCTGGCCAGGTTCCTTGCATCCACCTCCGGGGTACCCCTGACCGCATTGTTATCAAAGAAAGACCCGGCGAAACAGGCATCCAGTACCAGGAAGATCCGGTTGCAGTTGATATTTTTCAGGTAGATATTACCCAGGTCGCTGTATGAAAGATAGGTTTTATGGGCCGGGTCATTGATCCGGGAATCATGGGACACGAGGTAACCCATTTTAGCTTTATCGTAATACACGCCATGCCCGGCAAAAAAGACCAGGAGCTGGTCGTTGGGACCGTAATTCTTATTATCCCGGTATTCACTCAGCCATTTTTCGATCTCTTCTCCCGTCGGGTTCTTTACCAGTTTCACCTCGAAGCCAAAATCATTTTTCAGCAGGGCTTCCAGCGCTGTGGCATCATAAATGGGATTCGCCAGTTTGTTAAAGCCCGGGTCGAGGTAATTATCAGACGCGAACAGGAGGGCATAGTTTTTCTGACCGGCGCTGCCGGCAGGATCTGCATTGCCGGAGGCATTTTCTTTTACGATCAATCCGCGGGTGGCCGGGCTATCCGCTTCCTTACCCGGTGGATCATATAATACAAAGTCCTTGCTGTTGGTGAAAGACAGCACCGGCAGGTAATGCTGACCGCGGCCGATCCGGTATCCTGCCTTGTCCACCAGGTCTCTTGCCGTAAAGCTTCCTTTTTCTTTCAGTTCCTTCACGGTATTCACCAGTTGGTCGGTGAACAGCGACAGCCCGTTTTCCTGCAGGGGTGTTTCAATACCGGGTCCGAGGAAGATCATTTCCCCGGCATTGTTGCCGGTTGAAATATATTTTGTGGCCACCAGGCTTGCGAGGGAAGGATTGGGCAGGTCGGTGATCAGCAATTTTTTATTCGCATATACCAGGTCTATATGGTCCATCAGTTCGGCAAGGGGTATCCGGCCGTTTATACTGTCTGCCGGGTTGAAATCCAGGAAATCCTGTTCCCCCTTGCTGCTGTATTCACCGGCATAATAAAATACAAAAATGTCTTCCGGTTTGGAGAGTTTTCTCACTTCATCAACGAGGGAAGTCAGTTTTTCCCGGGTCAGTCCTTCTCCTTTGAGCAGGATATTCTTTGCTTTAGCGGCGGCCTCTTTGTCCAGCCCGGTCAGGCTCTCATATAGGGCGCTGCTGTTCTTTACGCTGTTATATTCAGGGTTCCTGCTCCGTCCGCCCAATGCCATGACGTGCAGCAAGGGGTGGGTGAATAATTCCTTTGTTTTTTGCAGTTCCGCGTTGTAGAGGGATTTGTATTGTTCCGCTTTGCCGGGCTTACCGGTCAGCGCATATAAATTATAGATCCGGTCATAGTCTCCCAATACATAATCATTTTCGGGGTCGCTGTAAGCGTTTCGCGCCGGGGCCAGTTTGTCCCGGGCGAGCTGCAGGGCCTGTTTATAATAAATAGCGGCGCTGTCATACTTCTTTGCATAATAGTAAGAAAGGCCGGTCCAGTTCAGGGCATTGTGAATAAAGCGATGGGGTGGTTCTTTGCTGTTGCTGAACAGGGCGATATAATCTTTCCATACCGCCACGGCCCCGGAATAATTTTTCTGGTCATATTTTTTCCGGGCCATATTCCAGATCTCATTCCCCCGGGTGAGGGCATAATATTTTTCTTCGAAGGCCTTGTCCATCCAGTCGGCTGTTTCGGCCACGGCCTTCCGGCTCCAGCCCTTTTTAAAGAAGAAATCAAAATCGGCCCTGGGCCCCGCGGTATAATCGGAAGGATAGAGGAGATTGTCAAGTGACTGCTGGTAATAGAACCGGGCGCTGTCCGGGCTGTTCCGGAGAAGAAATGTATGCGCATAATTCAGGGAAAAAGCCATACTGTTGGTATCACCGAAATAAGCGCTGCGGCAATAGGGGGTGGCTTGCTCAATATGTCCCCCGGAGAGCAGGTACCAGCCGTAGTTTCCCGTGACATTGGTATTGCCCGGCAAATCTTTGAGCAGTTCTTCATAAAGCCGGTAACAATTGGCAAATTGTTCAGTTTTCCCGTACAGGCCTGCCAGTTGGTATTTATAATCGGTGTTTTTCCTGTCCCCCTGGCAGGCGGCTTCTGCATCCGCCAATGCGTTTTTGGTATCACCCGCAGCATCGGAAAGAATGGAGCGGGCATAATAAAATCCGTATTCGGCCCGGGCGTCTTTTAATTCCCTCGCGAGATAGATCAGTTTATTGCAAAGGCGCATGGCATCGGCGGGGAGGCCGCTGTTCTGCAGTTCAAACACTCTTTCTGTCCATTGGGCGAGTGTATCCGACCGGATATAAAAGGCGGCTTGTTGCAGCATCTCTTTCAGGTCCTCGATTTTCCCGGCTTCGATCAGGGGCAGGAGCCATTCGCGGTTCCGGTCTGCCTGCGGGGCAAAATTGACCAGCCAGGTCGCGAATGTTTCATTGATCTTCCAGGCGTTTCCCATGAAATTCCCCGGGTATTTTCGTACATAATGAAAATAACTCAGCAGGTCATACCAGGTGGCCATACCGAATCCGTCGATCATGGTTTTCCCTTTAAACGGACCGGAGGGGTGGATCCTGGTAAAACGTTCATCAGCGAAATTCAACAGCATATCTTTAAAACTATGTATCTCGTCCGCATAGCGCTGCGCCAGTTGATGATCAAAATCCGGGTCATTGTTTTCCAGGATCTCTTTTTTGGAGATCATCGGCTGGCGGGCATTGTTGAGGAAAAGAATATCCAGTTTGGCCAGCTCATAAAAAATAGTCCGGCTGATCCCGGGTGGCGACCAGGTTTCCAGTTTCAGCAGGTCACCGGGATAGAATTGTTCGGCCTGGTACCGGGTATAGACACTGATCCGGGCAACGGCACTGGTATCGGTGAGAGAAATGATCTCGGCATTGGCCATATTTTCTAATGCTTCCCGGTTCGTGCCTTTCCCTGCTTCCCGGATGGTCATCAGCACACCGGCCGCACCTTTGAAAAGGCCATTCTTTCTTCCGTATTCCAGTATCGCAATAGCGGAATCCGGTTTGTACCGGGTGATCTGTTTGATCCGGTAATAAATACTTTCCGTCCTGCTGCTGTCGTATAAGGACCGGGAGCTGCCCGGCGCCTCCTGGCCGGCCAGTGAATACTGCAGGAACAGGAATATTGCCGGCAGGATGAATCGGGTGGAAGACATGGGTGAATTGTTGCTGAAATTTAACCATAAATTCCCGCTTTGATCTACCCGCTTCACGGTATTTGGCAATCCGGGAACTTCCTGCTTTTCCCCGCGGAATAGCCACTTGTTTCCGTTACCTTTGCGGCCAAATTGAAATCGGAAATAGCATGAAACAGGACGAATTACTGGCCCAGCGAAGCGGCAACCAATGTGAATTATGCGCGGCTACAGAAAATCTGAAAATATATGAAGTGCCACCGGCCACCGGGAATATGGATGATGCGATCCTGGTTTGCCCGAAATGCCTGGCCCAGGTGGAAAAGAAGGAAGAGCTGGACAGCGCCCACTGGCAATGCCTGACCACCAGTATGTGGAGTGAAGTACCCGCCGTCCAGGTGATGGCCTGGCGGATGCTGAACCGTCTCCGTCATGAAAGCTGGGCAGCTGAACAGATCGATATGATGTACCTGGAAGAGAGCAGGCTGGCCTGGGCCAAGGCCACCGGCGACCATGAGAATGACAGTTCAGTTGACCTGCACAAGGATTGTTATGGTGCTATTTTAAAAAATGGCGACAATGTGGTGCTGACCAAATCACTGGATGTAAAGGGTTCTTCCGTCAATGCAAAAGTCGGCACCGTGATACACAATATCCGCCTCGTGTCCAATAATACCGAACAGATCGAAGGCCGGATCGAAGGGCAGCAGATTGTGATATTGACGAAATATTTGAGGAAGCAGGGGTAGTTGTCAGGTGTCAGTTGTTAGTTGTCAGTGCCGCGGTTGCAGCTAACAACTGGCATCTCTGAATCATCACACTATCGAAGCAACAGATCAATTGGGTTTTTACCAGACTTAAGATCATTACGTCCGGGCCCCCAGGCATTATTATTGGCAATTTTTCCTTCTTTGTCAATGAGGACGTAATGCGGTATACTGCTGATATTATAGGCCTGGCAAACCGGGTGACGGGTCCAGCCTTCTGCGATCAGGTTGATGCCATCCAGTTTGTATTTTACAAGGGCCTCTTTCCATTGCTTTTCCTCCGCATCCACACAGATATTGATAAAAACCACTTCCTTGTTTTTGTAATTTTCATGTAATTGGGGTACGTAATTTTTGATATCGTAAATACAGGGCCCGCAGAATACACCCCAGAAGCCGATATAAACCACTTTGCCCTTAAAATCATTTAACGAAACCGGCTGACCGTTTTCATTTTTCAGGGTAAAGGAAGGTGCCGGGTTGCCGGGTTTTAACCGTTTGACGGCATTGTAATGATTTTGCAAGGTTTCTTTCATCCAGGGGTTGTTCAGTATAGCCAGGGTTTCCCCGTAAACCTTTTCTACCGCAGTAAAGTCATAATGCCCGAAACCAAATAGGATTGACTTCAGCAAAAACCAGTCCCTTATATTACTTATGGGCACACTGCCAAGTGTAGTATGAAATTCATTGTAGGTTGGGTCAAACTCTCTGACTTTACCCGGGGGAATGCTTATCCAACTATTAAAAGGTTTCTGGAAGCGGATATAATTAAAAATAAAATCCCTGTATTCGGGAATATCTCTGAACCAGAATTCATTCAGGTGGCCATACTGGTAATTACGGAATTGGTATTCAAGTGCGTCGAAATAGCGGCTGCTGTCCTTGGTTAGTTGCACTTTGAATTGCGGGACCATCCGGTTTTGCCATAAAAAGTTGGAATACTGAAATAGTAAACTGGTAATCTGCCTGTTGGCGAATTCGGTAAATTTCAGTTTGCGGCCTTTTCGTTCAGCCAGAATCAATTGCTGCAATTTTTGAAAGGAGTCGGAGATCATTTCAACATGCTGGTTAAACAACTCATTTACCCGGGCATATTTTTTTTCCGGGCTTAGCGTTTTTTCCATTTGAAAAAGCTTCAAAAATGGTTCGCGAAAATGCCGGAAAGAAAGCCATTGAAGAGATAGTTCTTCGTTCCGGTATTCTCCGCCGGCTTTGATGGAAAAGCTACTTGTAAAATTTTCGTCATCCCATTCCAGGACGAGCGTGTCTTTATCTTGTACTGTGAACGTAAGGGCATCATCATGCAGGTATAAATACAGGTCCTGCTGGTGCTGTACCGGGAATGATTGTTCAAACCAGCCATCCGGCTGCACCGGAACAGCATGACTTTCATTGTCCAGGTAACTCGTTATTCCAAATTCAAAAAAAGGTTCTTTGAAGTTTTTTACCCGGCCTTTTATTACAAATTGGCCGGGTTTGAAATAGTCCTGGGCCCCGGCAAAAAGATAATAAAATATAGTGCAGGTAAGTAAGGCAAATCGAATCATGGGACAAGGGGCTTGGTTGAGCCTTACTAAGATACGTTGACTATTGGCAAACTGGTATAGACAATTGTTAAAATGTGAAGCCAGCCATTACTATTTCTCACTCACAGAGTTTTATGCTGCCCGCCGTTTCCGTGCTGAATCGTATTTTATTTACTTTCCCGGCTTTATTGAAATACAGGAGCAGCAAGCCATAGGAAGTCTGGTAGGCATCCCAGCTTACATCTTTGATCATCGGGTGGCCGAGGGTTTTAAAGAAACTGCCACGGGGGGCTCCCATCAGGGGCACACTGAGTTTTCCTTTGAAAGCGGGGCCAATCTCCACATAATTCCTCCCGGTATAGAAATAAATATCCTTGTCCTTATAAAAGACACCCCCGCCACAACGGGCCGAATCGGTTTCGGGTTCCGCGCTGGTAAAACAGGGAAATTTGGCCTTCACCTGGCCAACGGTAGACAGGGGATCGATATCGCCGATCCTTCCATCGAGAATATCCACCACAAACCCGGGACAGACCGGGGTGGTTTTCAACTGGGCCGAGGCAAGGGCTGAATACAAAAATCCAAAAATGAACAGGGCCTTTTTCATATCATTGATTTTAATGAATAAGGCGGATGGATCGTGGCTATGGACAGCATAGCAAAATCCCTGCTAAAGATGGAAATGGGCAAAAATTATTCTCATAATTGTTGGTAATGAGGAATGGCGCCTTGTGAATAGGGATAAAGGGGAAGATTGAATCCGGGCGACCGGTTCAGGCTATGCCGGGGCAACCCCATCCTCTTTTTTATGTTGTATGGCAAACCAGGCGGATAAAAGCAGGGAAGCGATAAAATACCCCGCCAGCAAATACTTCAGTTCCGCAATCCAGAACCCCGCTCCAAACCAATCCCCCTGCTGGATAATAAAATAAAGTCCGAGGGCGCTACGGGTAAGCTCCCAGTAAACAGCATTGGGGTTACGGTCCATCAGTTCGGTGAGCGCATAGACACTCAGGAAAACAAAACCGCCATACCAGTAGATATATGAAGTGTCAATATTGTTTATATAGGCAATATTGCCAAAAAGATAACTGATGAATAATAAGATCATCGTGAGTTGCACCCAGGCCCAGGCATTGAAAGCGGGGGAGGTCCGGGTATCATATTTTTCGAAATGATAAATGTCTTCGATTTTATAAACCGGGTATTTCTCCGCCACATCAGCCGGACGGTAACCGGTATGCCGGAACCAGAGGGTGAATTTATCCGGCCAGTTCCGCGTGCGCCAGGCATCTTTGATCATCAGCCAGAGGTGCTGGAAATTAATTTTAACGGGGTTCCATGTTTTAGCGGGACGGGTAATGCCATATACCGGCGGCACCTCTTTCAGTTCCTCCTGGAACGTGCCAAACAATTTGTCCCAGATGATAAAGATCTGCGAAAGGTTTTTGTCCATGTATTCGGGGTTTACCGCATGGTGTACCCGGTGGTGACTGGGGGTAACCAGTATTTTTTCGAGGAATCCCATCCGGTTGATATGCCGGGTATGGTACCAGAACTGGGCAAAGAGTTGCAGGGGAGCGATGGTGGCAATCACCTGTTCGGGAATACCCAGCAGGGCCGCCGGCAATAATAAGATGGTAAACAAATTAAAAAATGCGGAAATACTTTGCCGCAGGGCACAGGCCAGGTTGAATTCCTCACTGCTGTGGTGGATCACATGCAGGTTCCAGAACAGGTTGATCTCATGACTCCAGCGGTGGATCCAGTACCCGTTGAAATCAATGATGATAAATGTGAGGATATATACAAGGATGGTATTTTCAATATGGGTCAGCGCCAGGTGGTTCAGCATAAAAGGATAGATCCCGATGGCAATCGTGACCTCCAGTACGCTTTTCGTTACGTTGGTAATACCCGAACTCAGCGAGGAGATCATGTCCATATTCCGGACCGTGTCGAAGCCCTTTCTCCATCCCCAGTATTTTTCAAAAAGTACGAGGACGAGAAAGGCTGGCATGGCAATCAATAGTATCTTTCCGTAGGTTTCCAATGGCGGGAGATTGTGGGGCTAATTTAGAGAAAGAATGGGAGAGTGGGAAATGGGGAATGGGCCTTCTAAGAAACATCTGGAAATCGAGGAGCATATCGTATTCTTTGGGGAGTAGGGATTAGTCAGTAGTCGGTAGTCAGTAGTCGGTAGTCAGTAGTCGGTAGTCGATAATCGATGGTTGGGGACTTCAGTAGGCAGTGGGCTGTGGGTGTCTGTATATTTAATTATGCTTGGAATAGCAAAAGAAACACAACTGGACAACCGGTAAGTTTGACAACAGGCCCCGAAGGGGCCAAACTATATTAGCCCCGGGTGAAACCCGGGGAAGAAGTCCGGGATGAACCCTGGAGGGGTTCAACATTTGGCAGTTGATCAATAGGGGCAATTTTGGGAACATTATATATGATTGGAATAGCAAAAGAGACCCAACTGGACAACCGGTAAGTTTGACAGCAGGCCCCGAAGGGGCCAAACCATATTAGCCCCGGGTGAAACCCGGGGAAGAAGTCCGGGATGAACCCTTGAGGGGTTCAACATTTGGCAGTTGATCAACAGGGACAATTTTTGGGAATATTATATTTATTGACATGGCTAAACATATTTTCGATTGCATCGATGGACATACCTGTGGTAACCCCGTACGCCTGGTAAAGCAGGGCGGGCCGGCGCTGGAAGGAAGGAACATGAGTGAGAAACGCCAGCATTTTCTCCGGGAGTATGACTGGATACGCACCGGGCTGATGTTTGAACCCCGGGGACATGATATGATGAGCGGCAGCATCCTCTACCCGCCGCATGACCCGGCCAACGATATTGCTGTGCTCTTTATTGAAACCAGTGGCTGCCTGCCCATGTGCGGACATGGCAGCATTGGTACGATCACTATTGGAATAGAAGAAGGATTGATACAGCCCAAAGTACCTGGCGTGGTGCGGATGGAAACACCGGCGGGACTGGTGATGATTGCATATACATTATCTGCAGATACCGGGAAAGTTACCAGTGTAAAACTCACGAATGTCCCGGCCTTCCTGCATTCGGCAGGACTGACCGTTCAATGCCCGGAATTGGGAGAGCTAATCATTGATGTGGCCTATGGCGGGAATTTTTATGCGATTGTGGATGTGCAGGAACATTTCAAAGGGCTCGAACAGTATGCGGCAGATAAACTGATTGCCTGGGCCCGGGAGTTGAGGAAAAACATCAATGCGAAGTACCAATTTGTACACCCGGAAGACCCGACGATCAGCGGTTGTTCTCATATTCTCTGGACGGGAGCAGTACTGGATAAGACCTCCACCGCCCGGAATGCTGTCTTCTACGGTGAAAAAGCGATTGACCGTTCCCCCTGCGGTACCGGCACCAGCGCCCGGATGGCGCAATGGTATGCCAGGGGAAAACTGAAAAAGGGAGACGAATTTATTCATGAAAGTATCATTGGCAGTAAATTCACCGGGCGTATTGAAGAAGAACTGACTGTTAACGGGAAACCGGCCATTCGCCCCTCCGTGGAAGGCTGGGCTAAGATCTACGGCTATAATACGATCTGGATCGACCGGGAGGATGATCCGTACGCGTATGGGTTTCAGGTGTTGTGAGGAGGGGAATGGGGCGTTCTAAGGGACAGTTTGGAATTGAATTGGCTTATCGTATTCTTTGGGGGGGTAGTCGGTAGTCATTAGTCGGTAGTCAGTAGTCTGTGTTTAAAGTGAGGTACCGGCTATAAAGTGATTTTTCCCGCTATAGGCTTTTTTACTTTTGACTCCCGCCTGCGCTAAAGCTTCGGTGGGCAGGTTTGACTTCTTTATCACATTTCTAACAGAAGCCGAAGCTGTATTTTTAAAAACTGCTTTCAGAATCGAAAAAATATAAGAAGAAATGAGTAAGGTGATCATTATTGGAGGGGGCATCATCGGGCTGAGTTCCGCCCTGTATTTACGGAAATCGGGCTGGGATGTAACCGTGATCGATAAGGGCGATTTCCTGGATAATTGTTCGTACGGGAATGCCGGCTATATCTGCCCCTCTCATTTTATTCCCATGGCCACGCCGGGCATTGTGAAGCAAGGGTTGAAGTGGATGTGGAATTCGAAGAGCCCTTTTTATGTACAGCCGCGACTGGATCTCAGCCTGGTCAGCTGGGGACTGAAGTTTATGCGCAGCGCCAATCCGGAAAAAGTGGAAGCGGCGGCCGTGCCCTTGCGGGATATTGCTCTACTCAGTAAAAAGGAATACGAGCAATGGACCCGGGTACCCGGCTTACAGTTCGCCTATGAGCACAAAGGGCTGATTGAAATATTTCAAACGCAGGAAGCAGCGGATCATGCGGTTCATACACTGGAGAAAGCCCATCGGCTGGGCTTGCAGGATACCGTTATGCTCAGTAAGGAAGAACTGGACCAACTGGAACCGCAGACAAGGATCCATGCGATCGGCGCCTTATTTTTTAAAGGGGATGCGCATTGCTATCCCAATAAACTCATGCAGCAGTTGCTGGTCCACTTAAGAGATGCCGGGGTAGCGTTTGTAAAGAACACAGAAGTGACCGGTTTTGAAACGGGAGGCGGGAGGATCAAAAAAATTATTGCGGGGGATCAGTCTTTTGAAGCCGATGAGATCGTACTGGCTACCGGTTCCTGGAGCCGGCAGACCGCAAAGCTCCTGGGACTGAAGATCCCGATGATGCCCGGCCGGGGCTATTCTGTTACACTGGAAAATTCCCCGTATAAAATCAATTATCCTTCCATACTGGTGGAGGGAAGAGTGGCCATGACACCAATGGATGGGAATAAAATACGGTTTGGCGGCACCATGGAAATCACATCACATAAAACAGCCCCACGGATGAGCAGGGTACAGGGAATCCTCGATGCGGTGAAACGCTATTACCCGGAATTTGATGTGCCCCTGCCGGCAATAGAAAACACCTGGTATGGTTACCGGCCCTGTTCTGCTGACGGGCTGCCCTATATCGGCCGGGTAAAAAAATACAATAATCTTACGGTAGCCACCGGTCACTCCATGCTGGGACTGAGCCTCGGAGCCGGCACGGGCAAACTGGTAAATGAACTGGTGAACCGGGTGCCTGCAAGCATGGACTTGCGGCCTTTTGCGGTGGAGCGGTTCGGGTAATAGTTTTACATAGCAGGCGCATAGAGCCACATAGTTATTCACAGAGAACAGTATTAAAATTTTCATGCAGGCCTGTGTGCAACCTGTTGTGACACTATGTACCTGTGCCTGCCTGCTCGCCTTGTTGCGAAGCGGGCCGGCAAGGCAGGTGTTATACCGACGAGACATTAAAATTACATGGATCGGCCGGTGCTAATGTCTGTCGGTATAATACCGGGAATAATCACTGCAAAACTAATGTCTGAAAGGTATTAAGCTATTCTTCTCCCGCATATCACACCCTCTCCGGGGGACGGAAAACGCAATAATTTCTTAAAATTTCCTTCCTTTACTCCGTCCATGGAACAAGGGCCTTATCTCTGCCCCGGACTTCTTATTTTTACAATTGCGTATGAACTTTACCTCTACCCGCATTCCTTACCGGCAAACAGGCGCTTTCTCCCGCATCGTGGTGGATTATATTGACCAGGCGGAAGCATTGCGGCCATTTTATGGAGAAGCGCTTTCCCTGCAGGGACTAACCAGTGCCATTGAGAACCGCAAGGGCTTTCCGGGTCACCGGGAACTGCTGGTGCAGGAATTGAAAAAGCAATACGAGGGAGTGGTGGTCACAGAAATGGTTCAGCGGAATATGGAGTCCCTGTTGTCGGCCAACACATTTACCATCACCACGGCTCATCAGAATAATATTTTTACCGGCCCTCTTTATTTTATTTATAAGATCCTCCATGCCATCAAGCTGGCGGATACGCTGAAGACTACCCTGCCCGCTTATCATTTTGTCCCGGTGTTTTATATCGGCTCCGAAGATGCCGACCTGGAAGAACTCAACCATACCCGGGTGGGGGAGGAAGAGCTGACCTGGGCCACGAAACAGAAAGGAGCGGTTGGCCGGATGAAATTGGATAAACCTTTCATGGAGCTGATCAGCCGTATGGAAGGCCAGTTAGCCGTACTCCCTTATGGTCGCGAAATCATTTCCCTGCTGCGGTCCTGTTATAAGGAAGGGGTCACGCTCCAGGAAGCTACATTCCGTTTTGTAAATGCCCTGTTTGCTGAATATGGATTACTGGTCCTGCTGCCCGATAACCCGGCACTGAAAAGAACCATGATCCCGGTCTTCCGGGAAGAGCTGCTTCAGCAGCCGTCGGCGGCGATCATTGGGAAAACGGCGGCAGCACTGGAACAGGCAGGATATAAGGTACAGGCCAGCGCAAGGGAGATCAATTTATTTTACCTAAAAGGGGATATCCGCAACCGGATTGAGAAAAAAGGGGAGCGCTACCAGGTGGTGGATACGAATATCCGGTTTACGGAAGCGGAAATACTGGCGGAACTCGAACAGCACCCTGGGCATTTCAGTCCCAATGTGATCCTGCGCGGATTGTACGAGGAAACCATCCTGCCCAATATTGCCTTTATCGGGGGTGGGGGAGAAACTGCATACTGGTTGCAGCTGAAAGAACTGTTTGCCCGTTATTCAGTGCCTTTCCCTGTATTGGTGCTTCGCAATTCATTCCTTGTAGTGGAGACGAAGTGGCAGGAAGCCGCCCGGAAAATGGGTTATACGATCGAAGATTTTTTCCAGGGAGAAGAAAAGCTGCTGAACAGGCTGGTGGAAAAGGAAAGCCCGAACGGGACTACGCTGAACGGATCCCTCGACAAACTGGAGGCGCTGTATGATTTGGTTAAAAAACAGGCGGCAGCAGTCGATCATTCCCTCGAAAAACATGTGGAAGCGCTCAAATTAAAAACCGTGTACCGGTTGCAGGAATTAGAAAAGAAAATGCTGCGGGCGGAGAAAAGAAAATTCGGGGATCAGCAGCGGCAGATACAGGCTGTGAGAAAACACCTGTTCCCGGGCAATGGCCTGCAGGAACGTACGGATAATATCAGCTATTATTATGCGAAGTGGGGGCCCGGCTTCCTGCGAAAATTGTATGAAGCGTCCTTAAGCCTGGAGCAGGAATTTGTGATCCTGCAGGAATCCTAATCAAATTTATTTTCCCAGCCTTCCTGTTTCAGCTTCTCCACTTTTTCAATCACCTCGTTGTTCATATTATTCTTGTAAGCGGCAATTTTCAGGGCGATCTCTTCATCAAAAGTGCCGAGTATTTCCGCGGCCAGGATACCGGCGTTTTTGGCGGCATTCAGGGCCACTGTACCGACGGGCACCCCATTGGGCATCTGGAGAATGGACAAAACGGAATCCCAGCCATCAATGGAATTAGAGGATTTGATCGGAACGCCGATCACGGGAAGGGTGGTTACTGATGCGACCATACCCGGTAAATGGGCGGCGCCGCCGGCCCCGGCAATAATTACTTTCAGCCCGCGTTCCCGGGCTTTTTCCGCATACTCGATCATACGGTGCGGGGTGCGGTGGGCCGAAACCACGGTTACTTCATGCGAAATGCCAAACTGTTTCAGTATGTCTGCCGCAGCCTGCATAACATGGAGATCGCTGTCGCTTCCCATAATAATTCCAACTAAAGTAGTTTGTAGCCTGCCTGACGGACAGGCAGGTTGGTAGTTTGTTGTTTGTAGTTCACTCATCCTTAGATCTGGTTTTAAATTTCTGCCCCCTGATCCCGGATTGATTCAAATAATTAATGAAACCAGTGATCATCCGGGTCAGTTCGTCTGCTAAACTATACAATTCTTCGAAAACTAAAGCAGGGATATATTTATTATCCAGGCACCGGTACAACTGGGATTTCAATTCGCCGGTTTCACCTTTGGCAATGCTCAATGCATTTTTAAACTCATTCTTTCCGCCCCGTTCAAATCCTTCGGCTATATTATCCATTATGGATCCGCAACTTCCGCGTATCTGGTCCCTGAGCCTGTAGTCCGTTGAAACCGGTTCTTTGTAAGTGATAGGGTAAACTTTCTGGCTTAGCAACCTGGCCTTTTGCCAGATTTGTAAGTCCTCAAATTTCTGAATAGTAGGCATAAAATAAGGTTTGTGTAAATCTAACAAAACAAACCATAATTTTAACCGGTTGTCTCCCGAACTACAAACTACAAACTACAAACTACAAACTACAAACTACAAACTACAAACTACAGACTACAAACTATTTAACCAACTCCCCTTTCAGCCTCATCAACTCTGTCTCCGCCAGCCTGGCATTGTACCGGGCCGCAATCAGCCGGTTATAGGCCTGTTGTAAACTCAGCTGGGCTTCCTTCAGCTGGATCAGGGTGGTGGAATTGAGTTTGTACACCTGCAGCACAATGTTCACATTTTCCCGGGCCAGTTTGATATTTTCTTCTTCCAGCGCCAGGGCTTTCTTCTGCTGTTCATAGTCTTTGTAGGCATTGATCACATTCAGGCTGATCAGCGATTTCTGGTTGTCGTACAGCAATTGCTGGTAACTGATATCGAGCTGTGCCTGCCGGATCTGCCGCTGTACATTAAAACGGTTGAAAATGGGAATACTCGCGGTGAAACCGTAGTTAAAGCCCGTATTGCGGCTGAAGAGCGGCTGAAAAGGATTGACGACCGCCTTGTTATCCGACTTGCTGAAATTATAATTGGAATTAAAGGCAACCGTTGGAAAACGTTCGGCCCTTCTTTCTTTCAGGGTCAGCCGGGCAATATCCATATTCTTTTTGGCCAGCAGCAGGAGGGGGTTGGTGGATTCGAGGCCTTCCTGTACTTCTCCTAAACTGAGCCCGGTATTGATCGGGATAGAATCGCTGACTTCATAGAAAACGGAGGGATTATTCTTCCCGTTTGCCACCGTGCCATACATCAGCTGGTTCAGTATTTCTTTTTGCTGGTCGATCGCATTCATCTGTTCCAGCTTCAGGGCTTTCTGTGCATTCAGGTCCACCTTGCTCTGCAGTACATCCGGTTTGGTGCCAACGCCGATATCCAGTTTGTATTCGGCCAGTTTTACCCGTTCTTCATTGATGGAGATCTGCTCGTCAATGGCTTTCACCTGTTGTTTCAGGCGGGCGATATTATAATAGGTGTTGATCACATCCGCTACGGTATTTACCACCTGGTTTTTGATCCCCAGTTCCCCGAGTTTGACAAATTCCGCGGCTTTATCCCGGGTGGCAAACATTTTCATGCCGTCGAACAGGGTCCAGTTCAGCGACACGGAAGCCACGAGGCTGGAGGATTTAACACCCTTCCGTTCGCGGGTGGTGCCATCGGAAAATTTTTGCAACTGGTCGTTATTGTTGAACGTGATCCCGGTATTGGCATTCAACGTGGGGTAGAGGGCGGCATTCCGGTAGGAGTTGTTCAGCCAGGCTACCTGGGAATCATTTTTTGACAACCGGATATCATAGTTGTTTTCGAGGGCAGTGGCAATGGCTTCTTCGAGGGGAAGCAACCGTTGGGCCGTTGCTGAAAAACCGGCCAGTAAAAGGAAAGGAAGAACATAACATTTCATAGTGTCATACCAATTATGCCTGGCCCGGCACCGGCACCGGCTCCGGGGCAGGATGAATAAATTTTTCCACTTCACTCCTGCGGTGGGCGGAGGAGAAGAAAGAATACATGGCCGGGATCACAAATAACGTGAGTACGAGAGAGAACAGGATGCCTCCCACGATCACT
Organism: Sphingobacteriales bacterium; assembly: GCA_016219985.1. GTDB lineage: Bacteria > Bacteroidota > Bacteroidia > Chitinophagales > Chitinophagaceae > JJ008. The sequence continues at coordinate 171,334 of JACRJO010000037.1, forward strand.
ACTCCCAGCGGGATTCGGCTGGTGGCGGCAGCACCCAACGAGAGGGCCAGCGGCAGGGCGCCGAGCGACATGGCCATACTGGTCATCAGGATGGGACGAAGACGCTGGGTGGCGGCATAGACCACGGCTTCCGTTTTCTTCATGCCCTTGAGCCGGTTCTGGTTGGCAAACTCCACGATCAGGATCCCGTTCTTGGTTACCAGCCCGATCAGCATGATCATCCCGATCTGCGAAAAGATATTAAGGGTATGGCCAAAGAGGCTTAAGGAAATAACTGCTCCGGCAATGGCGAGCGGCACGGTGAACATGATGATCAGCGGGTCAACAAAACTTTCAAACTGCGCAGCCAGGATCAGGAAGATCAGCACCAGGGCCAGGATAAAGGCAAAACTGGTATTGCTGCTGCTCTCTTTTAAATCGCGGGAGGAACCCGAAAGCGAAGTGGCAAAAGTCTCATCGAGTAATTTCTTCGCGATCTTATCCATTTCTTCAATTCCGTCACCGATCGTAAACCCGGGCTGCACATTGGAAGAGATGGTGGCCGATTTATACCGGTTGAAGTGATAAATGGTGGGCGGGGTATTCGATTCATTCACGGATACCAGGTTATCCAGGCTGATCAGTTCATTCCGGTTATTGCGTACAAAAAGATTCTTCAGGTCGTTGGGTTCATCTCGGTCATTGCGGGCCACCTGTCCCATTACCTGGTATTGCTTGCCGTCCTTGGTAAAATAACCCAGCCGCCGGTTGCTGTAGGCTAATTGCAGGGTTTGGGAAATATCATTGACCGAGACACCCAACTGTGCAGCTTTCAGGCGGTCAATCTCCACTCTTAATTCCGGTTTGTTGAATTTCAGGTCCACATCCGCATTCTGCAGGACCTTGCTCTGGCGGGCTTCCTCGAGGAATTGGGGCAGTATTTTCGTGAGTTTGTCAAAATTATTATTCTGGATCACAAAAGCTACCGGTTGCCCGCCCCGGCGGTTTACCGAAATGGTTTGTTCTTCGATGGCAAAGGCGCGGCCTTCATTGAAGCGCGGCATGTTTTTGTTTACCATTTTTACAATATCCCCCTGGGAACGTACCCGTTCATCCGGCGGAACCAGGGTAACCCGTACAAAACCGGTATTCGCATTGCCTGAACCCGTGAAGCCCGGGGAGGTTACACTCAGCACCATATCCTTTTCGGGCAGGGAATCGAGCATCAGGTTGGTGAGCCGGGTTACATATTTATCCATGGCATCGAAAGAAGTGCCTTCCGGGGCGGTTAATTGCAGGCGGAACTGGCTCCGGTCTTCCATCGGGGCCAGTTCGGATTGCAGGTTGCGGCCGATAAGGAAGATCGCCCCGATACAAAGGGCCACCAGGATAAACGCCATCCCGCGGAATGACATGAAGCGCTGTAACGCCGCGTGGTAACTGTTTTCCATCCAGCGGAAGAAGGGCTCCGTTTTGGTATAGAACCAGGGATGTTTGGTCAGGTCCCTCCGCGTGAGTTTCACGTTCAGTACCGGTGTCAGTGTCAGGGATACAAATGCGGAGATCAGGACCGCACCGGCCACCACGATGCCGAATTCACGGAACAGGCGCCCGACAAATCCCTGTAAAAAGATAATCGGCAGGAAGACCACGGCGAGGGTGATGGAAGTGGCAATGACCGCAAAATAAATTTCTTTGGATCCCTCCAGCGCTGCCTGGTATTTATTCATGCCCCGTTCGATCCGTTTATAGATATTTTCCGTAACCACGATCCCGTCATCCACCACGAGACCGGTAGCCAGTACGATGGCCAGCAGGGACAATACGTTTATGGTAAAGCCCATCAGGTACATGATAAAGAAAGCGCCGATCAGGGAAACCGGGATATCGATCAGCGGGCGCAGGGCAATGATCCAGTCGCGGAAGAAAGCATAGATGATCATCACCACCAGCAGGAAGGAGATCATCAGGGTTTCCTGCACTTCGAGTATGGATTTCTTGATGAACCGGGTCTGGTCCATGGCGATATTGATTTTTACATCACCGGGTACATCCTTTTTGATCTGGTCAAGGCGTTTATAGAATTCATCGGATATCGCCACATAATTGGAACCCGGCTGGGGAATCACGGCGAGGGCGATCATCGGCGTACCATTGCCTTTTAATACGGTTTCTTCATTCTCCGGGCCGAGAACAGACTCACCGATATCCTTTAGCCGGATATCCGTTCCGTTTACATTTTTGACGATCAGGTTATTGAATTCTTCCTCGGTATTCAGCCTGCCGAAAGTCCGTACCGTCAGTTCGGTGGCATTGCCGGAAATTTTTCCGGAAGGCAACTCCACATTCTCTCTCAGTAAGGCGGACTGCACATCACCGGCCGTTACATTATAGGCGATCAGTTTGGCGGGGTCGATCCAGATACGCATGGCATAGCGCTTCTCTCCCCAGATCTGGATGCCGCTCACACCCGGGATCGTCTGTAATCGTTCCACCAGTACATTATTGGCATATTCGGTCATCTGCAGCTGGTTGCGGGTATTGCTCTGCAGGGTCATTGAAAGGATGGGGTCCGAACTTGCATCCGCCTTGGATACCACGGGGGGCGCATCCAGGTCGGAGGGCAGGGAACGCTGGGCCTGTGACACTTTATCGCGGACATCATTGGCGGCCGCTTCGAGGTCCACGCTCAGTTCAAACTCCACATTGATATTGCTGCTTCCGTTGCTGCTGCTCGACGTGATATTTTTTACCCCGGCGATCCCGTTGATGGCTTTTTCGAGGGGTTCGGTGATCTGTGTTTCGATGATATCGGCATTGGCGCCGGGGTAGGAGGTCCGCACACTGATATTGGGCGGATCGATAGCGGGGTAATCCCGTACGCCGAGGAACCTGAAGCCGATCACCCCAAACAACACAATGATGATATTCATCACTATGGCCAGGACCGGCCTCCGTAAACTTAATGCTGAAATATTCATAATTGAATCATTGAGATAGCTTCACTACCGGGTCAGCCCCGGTTTATTCCGTGAACTCATTTTTTTTGGTTGACGATCTTGCCCACCTGTATCGGTGCATCGGGCCGCACACTCAGCAATCCCGTGATCACCACGGTATCCCCTGTCTTCAATCCTTCCAGTATCTGTACCCTGGAGGAGTCTCTCACTCCAGTGATCACATCGGTAAAACTGGCCAGCCCGTTTTTATACAGGATCACTTTTTTCCCCCTCGCCTGTGGCAGGATGGCCTGGGACGGGACCAGCAGGGAATTAGGATCGGGATCAAAGCTCAGCTGCACTTTGGCAAAGGCACCGGGCAGCAGGGCCTTGTCCTTCCCGATCACCCGGGCACGGGCCACCAGGCTGCGCGTATTTTCGGTTACATTGGATTCGAGGGCCATGATTTTGGCCGGGTGGTTCTGATCGGAACCTTCAAAACGAAAACTGACGGATTGCCCCACTTTGACCTGGCCGGTATATTTTTCAGGGATGGAAAAATCCAGTTTCAGCTGGTCGGTCTGGTTAATGATGGCAATAACGGACGCCGGGGATACATAGGCGCCAAGGCTGATATTCCGTAATCCTAACTGCCCGCTGAAGGGAGCCCGCACTTCTGTTTTAGCAATACTGGTCTGGATGATGCCGATATCCGCCCGCAGGTTATTGACCTGCAGCAGGCTGATATCATAGTCCTGCTGACTGATACCCTGTATCTTTAATAATTGGGATTGTCTTTCTTCGGTTTTTTCAGCCAGGGCCAGTTGCACCTGCAGTTTTTTTAACTGGGCCAGGAGGTCCCCGTCATAGAGTTTGGCGAGTAAGGTGCCCTTGCTGATGTATTTTCCCTCGGCCAGGTTCAGGTACACGATCCGGCCCGGGACTTCGGGATGGATCTCAGCCACTTCATTGGCCAGGATATTCCCCGGTACTTCAATGGACTCACCGAAGGATTCGGTCTTTACGATATATGCGTCCACCCGCATCGGGGGCGTTTTCGCTGCACCCACCCCGGCTTGAGGGGGTGCGATCTTATTTTTTTTAGTCCCGCAGGCGGCGGCCAATAGTAAAAACGCGACAAGTATGATAGCGATGATTTTCATGTGCGGTAAAGCGGCAATTGGTAAAGAAAAGAGGAATAAAGGTAACAGTTAATTGCAAGCTATTTGACGTCAAAACTTCCGGATTCCTGCACCCCGGCATACAGAATTATAAGCGGTTGGGCGGGTGGATAAGAGGGGCTCAGGTTTTTGGCAGGAGGGTTCGTTTTACTCTATTGGATTTATGCAAGAGGTCCTGTTTTTCCCTGCTCAGAATGGTTACATGACCCATTTTCCGCCCGGGTTTGGTTTGTTTTTTCCCATATAAATGCACAAAGGCATTCTCTATCTTCAGCACTTCTTCCAGTCCCTGGTATTTTACATCGCCGCTGCATCCCTCCGCACCGATAATATTGACCATAATGGAAGGCAGGATGGCATCGGTATTACCGAGCGGGTAGCCGAGCATGATGCGCCAGAGCATATCAAACTGCGAACAGTAATGGGCCTCGATGGTATGGTGCCCGCTATTATGTACCCTTGGTGCGGTTTCGTTAACGAGCACATTCCCGTTCTTGTCCACAAACATTTCAACGGCAAAGATGCCAGGTGATTTAAAATTCCGGACCACGGAAAGGGCAATGGCTTCCACCTTGTACAGGGTCTGGGTACTCAGTTCGGCGGGGCATAACTGGTAGTCGAGCAGGTTGAGATCCGGGTCAAAAAGCATTTCAACCGGCGGGTAAAGAGCGGTTTCTCCTTTTTCGTTGATGGCCACCATTTGGGCGATCTCTGTCTGGATGGGAATCATTTTCTCAAGTACCGCCGGGGCGTCAAATCCTTTACTGATATCTTCTTTGGTCCGCAGTAATTGCACCCCTTTGCCGTCATACCCTCCTTCCCCGATCTTGTGTACAGCGGGTAAAAAATCCGACGCCTGTTCCAGTTCGCCGAGGTTATGCGTTACCTTAAAACCGGCCGTGGGGACCTGGTGCTGCTGGTAATATTCTTTTTGCAGGATCTTGTTCTTGATGGTGCGCAAAACGGAGGGGCGGGGATAGATTCTGACACCTTCGGATTCTAATTTTTCAAGCGCCTCAACATTCACATTTTCAATTTCTATGGTGATTGCATCTAAATTTTTGCCGAAATTGTAAACGGCGTCAAAATCGCGGATATCACCCCTGGTAAAATGGTGACAGAGATGAGCAGCCGGGCAGTCTTCATCGTTCTCCAGTACGTGGACCGAGACAGGGTAATTGGCCGCAGCCTGCAGGAGCATTCTGCCCAATTGTCCGCCGCCCAGAATTCCGATTGTTAGCATGCGGCAAAGATAGTAGATGAACCCCTGCACAGGCTCCGGGGGCATTTTCTTTTTTATTAGATTTGCAGCGTGCTTCCCGACTATCCGCATAAAGTATTCACCGACGAACGCAGTCATTTCAGCCTGCTGATGCATGCATTGGCCATGGATAGCCTGTTTTAACCTGCCATTGTCCCTCCACTTAGGGCGGGGCAGGAGCTAAGAACCGATCTGATACATTCTTTTCATTCTTAAACCGCCTGACGGTAAACAGGTTTATTTTTATGAGTACGACAATCACCAACGATCAGACAATTTCCCCTGTTACAGATTTTCTGCCCCTGGAAGGCACCGATTACGTTGAGTTTTATGTGGGCAACGCCAAACAGGCCGCCCATTATTATATGAGCGCTTTTGGGTTCCAGGCACTGGCCTACGCCGGTCCGGAAACTGGTATGAAAGACCGGGCCAGCTATGCGGTGAGACAGCATCAGCTCACTTTTGTACTGACCACCCCATTAAAACCCGGTAACCCGGTGGCCGATCATATCGCAAAACACGGGGATGGGGTGAGGTCCCTCTCACTCCGGGTGCCCGATGCCAAGAAGGCCTGGGAGGAAACGACTAAAAGAGGGGCGAGATCCTGTATGGAACCCACCCGGCTGAAGGATAAGGATGGCGAACTGGTCATGAGCGGGATTCATACCTATGGGGATACCATTCATCTCTTTATTGAAAGAAAGAATTACCGGGGCGCTTTTATGCCCGGGTACCGGCCCTGGAACAATCCTTATTTCCAGCCGGCGGATACCGGCCTGCTCTATGTGGACCATTGCGTGGGCAATGTGGGCTGGAACCAGATGAATCCCTGGGTGAAATTTTATGAAGAGGTCATGGGCTTTAAGAATATCCTCTCTTTTGATGACGAAGATATTTCGACGGAATACTCGGCCCTGATGAGCAAAGTGATGAGCAGCGGCAACGGGTTTGTGAAATTCCCGATCAATGAACCCGCCGAAGGCAAGAAGAAAAGCCAGGTGGAAGAATACCTTGATTTCTATAATGGGGAAGGCTGCCAGCACGTGGCCCTGGCCACGAATGATATTGTGAGAACGGTCACAGCGCTGCAAAGCCGCGGGGTGGAATTCCTGAAAGTCCCCACGACCTATTATGACGAACTCTTAGACCGGGTTGGACCTATTGAGGAGGACCTGGCCCCGCTCCGGGAACTGGGTATCCTGGTTGACCGGGATCATGAAGGATACCTGTTGCAACTCTTTTCGAAGCCGGTGGAAGACCGGCCCACCCTGTTTTTTGAGATCATCCAGCGCAAAGGGGCAAAAAGTTTTGGTAAGGGCAATTTCAAAGCCCTCTTCGAAGCCATCGAAAGGGAACAGGAAGCAAGAGGAAATCTCTGATCCCGGGGCGCGAAATTACCAAGGGTTATCAAGGCCTGTTGATATTTACCGCTTCCCCCCAACCCCCTGCAGCACTATTTTTGAGTATATTTACCAGAGTTTTAGCAATAAAAAAATAACAAAACCCTAATTCCGGCCGTTGAGCTGAACCGAGGACATGCAGAGGAAGTTTATATTATCCGTCGTTTCTGTACTTGCAGCTGTTTACCTGCAGGCACAGCCCGCTCCCAATATGAGCAAAGGGGGCTCCTCTTCCTATTCTTTTGTTGACTACCAGAAATCCTTTCCGCGTCCCAGCGAGGCCCTGGACCGGAAAGAAGATACCCTGCAAAAACAATTTGAGGCTAAGAAACTGAAATGGCCCGCCCGTTATCTCTATATCCGTTCCTTCAAATACGACAGCCAGCTGGAAGTCTGGGTGAAGAATGAATTAAAGGAACCCTTCCGCTTATTTAAAACCTACCGGGTCTGTGCCCTGGCCGGGGCCCTGGGTCCGAAAAGAATGCAGGGCGATTTCCAGGTGCCGGAGGGCTTTTACTATATCAATGAGTTCAATCCCCAGAGTAATTATTATTTATCCCTGGGACTTAATTATCCTAATGTCTCGGACAAAATCCTCAGCGATTCCCTGAAACCGGGCAGCGATATTTATATTCACGGGAGTTGTGTTACGGTGGGTTGTATCCCTATTACTGACCAGCAGATCGATGAGCTCTATGTCCTCGCCACGCATGCCAAGGACCTCGGCCAGGATTTTATCCCGGTACATATTTTCCCCATCCGCTATAACGTGGAGAAAAGCGTGAAGTACCTCGAAAGCCTGACCAAGGACGACCCTGAACTTAAGAAATTTGAAGACCGGCTCGGGGATGCCTTCGATTTCTTTGAAAAATACCACCAGCTGCCCGTGGTCATGATCGGTGATAAGGGCGATTATTTTGTCAATGAATCTTCCCCGGGAAAAGAGAGACCGCTGGCAGAACAGAAACAACAGCCCCTGAAGAAGCAAACGGTAGCGCACCGGAACCGCCGTATTGATGTCCTGACAGATGCGGTACACCAATGGCCGCAATTCCCCGGCGGCGGTGAAGCTTTCATGAAATACCTCGACCAGTTAGGCAGGGAAATGACCGCCTTCCTTCCCCGGGGAGTTACCCGCGCTTTTATACAGGTGGAATTCGTGGTGGACAGTGACGGGGTTCCTGTTAATTTTAAAGTGCTGAAAGGATTTAAGGATGCCGATGATTTTAATGATGAACTGATCACCCGCCTCGAAAAAATGGGCACCTGGCAACCCGCCACCCTGCAGGAAAAGCCGGTGGCCAAGAAAATGATCCAGACCATTACAGTGGAAGGACGCTGATAAGATTACCCTAATAAAATTTGTACCGTTTCAGCGGTTTGCTGCCGCAGCAGCACGGTTCTTCCGCCGGATAGTTGCTCCACGATCTCCCGGTTATAATGCCTGACCGTAAGCACGGACAATCCTTTTTTCACCTGCACATCGAGAAATAAGGCTGCGGCCGATGCCAGTTTCTCAATCTTTTCAGGTTTGTCATCGATGACACAAAGAAAACTGATCGCACCATTCTGCGTGAGGTTGGGTTTGATATGCAGTTGCTCAAACAGGTGATACAACTGCCCCACATGCTGTTCGCCGATAAAGGAAAAATCCCTGGACGAGAATTCAACCAGCGCCTGTTTTTCTTTCAGTACGATCACCGGTGGCAGGAGGGGCAGGGGCTTATCATGGATCACCGTCCCGGGCAGGGAAGGATCCAGGAAACATTTTACATAGAGCGGGATGCCCTTGTTCTGCAGGGGCTTGATCGTTTTGGGATGGATCACCTGCGCCCCATAGTAGGCCATTTCGATCACTTCGTTGTAATTGAGCACGGGCAGGGGAACCGCATCGGGAAATTGTTTGGGATCCGCGTTCATCACCGATTCCACATCTTTCCAGATCGTCAGGCTTTCCGCATCCAGCATATTGGCAAAGACCGCCGCGGAATAATCACTGCCCTCCCTTCCGAGCGTGGTACTTTCATTTTCGTCGGTGGCGCCGATAAAGCCCTGGGTCAGGACGATATTGTATTCCTGTAAAGCCGGTACCACGATTTCCTTTACTTTCTGGCGGGTAAAGTCCCAGTCGATATCCGCATCCCGGAAATCATCATCTGTGCGGAAGATATCCCGTACATCCATCCACTGGTTGCGGATGCCTGCTTCATTCAGGTAAGCGCTGATGATCGCGGTGGAAAATAATTCCCCGGAACAGACCACCTGGTCATAGTAGTAGTCGAAACCCCGCACCGGTTCATCATGCAGCAGCCATTCCACTTCCGTGAAAAAATCCCGGAGTTGCGCTTCGCAGGCAAGATAATGGGTGACGAGGAGGTATTTGGCAATCCCGAGGTGCTGTTGCTTTACCTGTTCAAACAAACCCAGGGCCTCTTCTTTTTTCCCGGTATAGAAGGCTTCCGCCACTTTTTCCAGCGCATTGGTGGTTTTCCCCATGGCGGAAATAATGACCATCGTCTTTCCTTCCTGTTTTTCCTGCATGATCCGGGCCAGGTTCTGAATCCGTTCCACACTGTTGACCGAGGCGCCACCAAATTTGAAGACCTTCATAAATTACGGGAAATGGTTAAGGCGGCAAATGTCGTTAATTTTCTTTTCCCCCGTGTTTCCGCCCGCTTTTAAACTCTCCCCAAAACCTTACATTTGTTCTTCCAAATTGCTCCATATGAAGGTTAACCGTAAAGTGCAGACACTCGATGAGTTCACGATCCAGCAGCTCCGGGATTTTCCGCATGCCACCGGTGAGTTGTCCCACCTGCTCCGGAATATCGGGCTGGCGGCCAAACGGGTGAATGTGGAAGTAAACAAAGCCGGCCTCGTGGATATCCTGGGGGATGCAGGCACCATCAACGTGCAGGGGGAGGAAGTGAAAAAATTGGATGTGTTTGCCAATGACCATTTTACCGGGGTGCTGAAGCACGGGATCGCCTGCGCGGGGATCGCGAGTGAGGAACTGGATGATTTCGTGGCTTTTGATGATGCAAAAAGCGTGAATTCAAAATATGTTTGCCTGTACGACCCGCTGGATGGCAGCGCCAATATTGATGTGAACGTATCCATTGGCACCATATTCAGCGTGTACCGCCGGGTAACACCGATCGGTACCGTTGTGACAAAAGAAGACTTCCTGCAACCGGGCAACCAGCAGGTGGCGGCAGGCTATATCGTTTATGGTTCCTCCACGATGATGGTCTATGCCACGCGCCGGGGAGTGAATGGGTTTACCCTGGATCCTTCCATTGGGGAATGGACCCTCAGTCACCCGGATATTAAATGCCCGGAACTGGGAAAGATCTATTCGGTGAATCACGGTAACTTCTTCCAGTATGAAGAAAGGGTACGGAATTATATCACGACCTGCCAGCGGAAGGATAAGACAAACGGGGGACCCTATACCCAGCGCTATATCGGCAGCATGGTATCGGATGTGCATCGTAACCTGATCAAGGGAGGCATTTTTATGTACCCGGGGACGGTGGATAAACCAAAAGGGAAGCTCAGGCTCCTGTACGAATGCAATCCCTTTGCGTTCATTGTTACCGTAGCCGGGGGCAAGGCTACCAACGGGAAGATCCGGATCCTGGATGTGGTGCCCACCGAGCTGCACCAGCGTTCGCCTTTTTTTGTTGGCAGCCGGTTAATGATGGAAGAACTCGAAACCTATTTATAAAAAATGGCAAACACAATCATATCTGTAAAGGAACTGGTAAAGAATTATGGCAGTTTCCAGGCCGTGAAGGGGATTTCTTTCGATGTGAACGAGGGGGAAATATTCGGGCTGCTCGGTCCCAACGGCGCCGGTAAATCCACCACCCTCGAGATCATTGAGACCCTGCGCACCAAGACCAGCGGCAGTGTGACTGTGGATGGGCTGGACCTGGACAGGGATCCCCGGGAGATCAAGAAGATCATCGGGGTGCAATTGCAGACCAGCGGGTATTTCCCGGGCCTGAACCTGCTCCAGCTGATCGAATTGTTCTGCGGCCTGTACAACCGGAATGTGAATCCCATGGAACTGCTGGAAATGGTAAACCTGAAGGATAAGGCCAAAGCCAGTGTGAAAGAACTCAGCGGGGGACAAAAACAACGGTTCTCGGTGGCGACCACATTGATCAATCAGCCGCGGATTATTTTCCTCGATGAACCCACCACGGGACTGGACCCGCAGGCGCGCCGGAGTCTTTGGGAACTGGTAAAAAATATCAGGGCCCGGGGAACCACCGTAATTATCACCACCCATTATATGGATGAAGCGGAATACCTCTGTGACCGGGTGGCGATCATTGATGCCGGGAAGATCATTGCATTAGGTACACCCGATAAACTGATTGATAACCTGCTGGCATCCGGTTTTGAGCGACCCCGGGAAATGAAACTGGCCAACCTGGAAGATGTGTTTATCAGCCTGACGGGGCATTCGCTGCGGGAGGATTAGGCGTATGCTGAAGTGAAGACCGGGGTAACTATTATTTATCTTTTTTCGAACATCGGGGAACGACTATTGTAATCAATTTTCATTAAGCGGATTCTAAAGCCCCCGGGGGTTAATATTATATGAGTATTCAAAACAAACTAAAAGAATTTATGCAGGGAAAAATTGAAGCGCAAAAAGCAGCCGGCCTCGCTTTTATGAAGGAGAATAAGGCAAAGGCAGGTGTACAGGAATTGCCCGAAGGCATCCAGTATGAAGTGATCAAAGAAGGAACAGGGGTGCAGCCCTTGCTGAAGGAAACGGTCAAAGCCCATTACAAGGGCTCCCTGCTGGATGGAAAGGAGTTTGATAATTCCTTTAAAAGAGGACAGCCATTTTCCGCCCCATTGACCGCGCTGATCAAGGGCTGGCAGATCGCCCTTCCCCTGATGAAGGAGGGCAGTCACTGGCGCTTATGGATCCCTTCTCATCTCGCCTATGGCGACCGGGGAGCGGGCAGTGATATTCCGGGGGGCGCCACCCTGGTATTTGAAGTGGAACTTATTCAGGTAATAAAATAAGATAAGCTATGCAGGTGACCACAGATCCCCGGTATCCCATCGGGCAGTACGAACCACAGCCCTATTCGGCAGAACAGAAAATTGAATGGCTGGCAGATATCAAGTTCCTGCCCTTGCAAATAGAAAATGCCATCCTGAACCTGGACGAAGCGCAATTGCAGACGCCGTACCGGGAAGGAGGATGGACCGTTCACCAGTTGGTGCACCATGTGGCCGACAGTCACATGAATGCCTATTGCCGGTTTAAGCTGACCCTGACGGAGGACAATCCCACGATCAAAACATACGAAGAGCAGCTATGGGCCGAATTGTATGATGTGAAGAAACTCCCGGTGAATATTTCAATCACCCTGCTGCATGCCCTCCACGCCCGCTGGTATGAAGCATTGAAATATGTTACCGATGATGAATGGAATAACAGGACCGCCTATCACCCGGGGCTGAAGAAAACGGTCCGGTTATGGTACCTGCTGGGACTCTATGCCTGGCATGGCAAGCATCATGTGGCGCATATCACCACTTTGAGGGAGAATAAAGGATGGTGATTCATTGCTTAATTATCAATAACGATACCGTCAAACAGAAACGAAGTTCATTCATGAAATGGAAAGTGCTCTCCTCCGAATACCTGTTTAACGACAACTGGTTCAAAGTGCGCCGGGAACGCTGTGAAACGCCGGGCGGAAAGATTGTTGACCCCTATTATATCTATGACTTTTCCACCTGGGTGGGAGCTCTGCCGGTAACGGAAGAAGGAAAAATACTGATGGTAAAGCAATACCGCCATGCGATTGGTGAAACCTGCATCGAGATCCCCGGTGGCTGTGTGGATGATACGGATGCGGACCTCGAAGCGGCCATCGCCCGGGAATTAAGGGAAGAAACCGGTTATGCCTTCAGTTCCTTCGAATACCTCGGGAAAATTTCTCCCAACCCCTCCACCAATTCCAACCTGATGCACATGTTCCTGGCGAAGGGAGGTAAAAAAGTGACGGAACAGCAGCTCGATGATAACGAGGAGATCGAGGTGGTGGAGATGAGTATGGAAGAACTGAAAAGCCTGTTGCGGAATAACCAGTTGCTTCAATCCATGCACGTAAGCTGCCTGCTCTATGGGTTGGAGAAAATGGGGGAGCTGAAATATTAGGGGTGGGTTAATTATCTTTTGATAGAACTCAATAAGCTATGAGCTGTGAGCTTCGAGCTATGAGTTGCGAGCCATTGCTGGCAAAAAGCAGCATTAATGATCCCATAACTCTTTTACAGTTGCCAGGCTTAGCTCTCCCACCAGGAATATACTGCCACAAACCAGGATCATGTCTTTTTTACCGGCCTTCAGGGAGGCTTCCGTCAATGCCTTGTTTACATGGGGAAAATGATTTCCCTTTAACCCGTACCGGGCGGCTTTGGCGCTTAGTTCTTCTTCGGGCAGGGCCCGGGGTATCTGTGCCCGGGTAAAATAATAACGGGCCTGTTTGGGCAACAGTGCCAGTACTTTTTCCACTTCCTTATCCTTCACCATCCCCAGTACGATATGCAGTTCATTATGTGATGTCAGCTCTACTTGTTTTAAGAGTTGCAGTATCCCGTCCACATTATGCGCCACATCGAGTACCAGGAGGGGAGCCGTATGGATGATCTCCCAGCGGCCATGCAGCCCGGTTATTTTTTTAGCGTGGCGAAGCGCTTCATGGATCTGGCTGTCATCCAGCTTCCATCCTTTTTTCTTCAATTGCGAACAGGCTTCCAGTACGGTCAGCAGGTTTTTGGCCTGGTAAATACCGGGCAGGTCCAGTTCGTAGGTTTTATGATCTGTATGGTGAGCCGATGCCACTTCCACCAGCAGGGCATGATCTTGCCATTGCCAGTTCACGGCCTGCCGCTGGCGGGAAGCCAGGACCAGTTCACTGTTTTTTTCGGCCGCCAGTTTTTCAAACACGGGTAAGGTTTCCGGTAATGATTCCCCGATTACTACGGGTACTCCCGGTTTAATGATCCCGGCTTTTTCATACGCGATCTTTTCAAGGGTATCGCCCAGCAAATTCATGTGATCCCAGCCGATATTGGTGATCACCGATACTTCCGGCTTTATGATATTCGTGCTGTCCAGCCTTCCTCCCAGACCTGTTTCAATCACCGCGATATCCACTTTTTCTTTGGCAAAATGATCAAAGGCCATGGCGACCGTGAGTTCGAAAAAACTGGGTTCGATTTTATGGATCAGGGGTTTTGCCTGTTCTGTGAAATCTATCACATTCTGTTCCGGTATCATTTTCCCGTTCACTTTGATCCGTTCCCGGAAATCCCTGAGATGGGGAGAGGTATAGAGACCGGTTTTATACCCGGCGGTTTGCAGGATGGCGGCCAGCATATGGCTCACGGAGCCTTTTCCATTGGTACCGGCAATATGAATTGTTTTGAACCGGGATTGCGGGTCGCCCAGTTCCCGGCAAAGTTCAAGGGTATTCGACAGGTCTTTTTTATAAGCTGCTGCCCCGATGCGGCTGAACATGGGCAGGCGGTTAAACAAATAGTCAAGGGTTTGGGCATAATCCATCCAGGCAAAAGTAGGATTTGCCCCTAACAAAAAACCATCCGCCGCAGCAGATGGTTGTCAAAAAAATCCTGTACTTAGTTCACCCGGAAATTGAACTGGACAGTGATCATGGATTCATGATCGGCTTTATCAAACCGGATATTCCGCAGGTAACGCATGATCGCTTCTTTATAGGCAGCGCTGCTTTGTGTAGACCCTTTGGCAATGCTGACAAAACTGCCGCTGCCATCCGGGGATACATTTACATTCGCATAGATCGTGGCTTTTTCCAGGTCGCCTTCAAAGGAATAACTCCGGACAATTTTCCGGTCACCCCGGGTTACCCTCGGCCCACTGCCCGTACCCGCACCCGAACCATTGCCGCCGCCCACACCACTGCCATTACCGCCGCCCACGCCGCTGCCATTTCCAACACCTGTCCCGGTTCCCGTGCCACCGCTGCGGTCATAATTTTCAGCTGCACCACCGCCACGCCCGGTACCGGTGGTCGTTTTACCCAATACCGCTTTGGGCCGGGGAGGGGCGGGATTCTCAATCACCTTGGGTTCCGTTTTGGTAACAGAAGTATTCGTGATCTTCGTTGCGGTTGGTTTTGTAATCGCCACAGGCTTCGTGATCGCCGGGCTATTGCTGTTATCATCTGTTTCTTTCACCTCCTGTGAAGGTTCATTGGTGCCGGGAGGCAGGGGAGCTGCCTGCGCGATGCCCGGGGCGCCGCTTGCCTGCACCGGGTTGCCACCGCCGCCGCCGCCGTCCTGGAACGGAACAGGGGGATCAGGAGGTAAATTCAATTCCACCTCGATACCGGTAAACTCCACCGTTTTCTCAAATACCGGCAGTTTCCACTTCAGCAGGAACATCAGCAGGATAAAGAGAACCGTAAAAACACCCGTGATCAGGGCCGCTCGGGACCGGTATTGTGCTTCAAGGGAGGCCGACATAGTGTACACGTTATTCATACAAATTTAGAGGTTGGGGTTCAATGAAAGCCTTTGTTGTTTATACACAGGTGTTATTAACGATGCAAACCCTGTGCAACTTGCACAAGCGTCCCTGTTTTAATTGTTAAGATTATCCAAAAGCGGCTATTTCCGCAGGTTGGCGATCAGCAAGCCCGTAATCACCAATCCGAAACTGAACAGGTGCACCCAGCTGATCTTTTCCCCCAGGATCAGCACGGCTTCGAGGGTGCTGAACACCGGGATCAGGTTGCCGAACAGCGCCGCTCTTCCCGCACCAAGCCGGCGGATAGCAATATTCCAGATCCAGAAGCAAATAACCGAAGCGCCGAGCCCGAGGTAGAGAATGATCAGCAGGGTGGAAGGATGCCAGTGTACCGCGGCCGTAACGCTCCTTTCATTTAAATAAAAAGGAAAAAGCAGGAGGGTTCCCAGGAAGAAAACCACAAATAAGAAGTTTACAGGCGACACTTCGGCGGGCTTTTTTTTCACCATCGTATTGTATACGGCAAAGGAAAGCCCTGCTCCGAGCACCCAGAGATCCCCCTTAGTGAAATGCAGGTGCAGGAGATTGTGCCAGTCGCCTTTGGAGAGGAGGAATAAAATACCCGAAATGCAGATGATCATGCCAATGACACGGGCGGTATGGATATGTTCTTTGAGGAAAATACGGGCAAAGATTACGGACAGCACAGGAGAGGACGTGGTCCCGATCAGGGCCAGGTTGATGGCCGTGGTGTATTGGGCGCCGATATACACGAATGTATTAAATATGGAGATACCCGTTGCCGCCGCCAGCCCGAAGTACAGCAGGGATTTTTTAACGACCGGCCATTCCTTTCTGAATGAGGAAAAGGCAAAGGGGAAAATGATCACCGTGGCGGTGAGCCACCGGAAAAAAGCAAGACTCACCGGCGGGATCTCTTTATAAATGCCCCGCGCTACAATGAAATTCCAGGACCAGATAAAAGTGGCCAGTACCGCAACGGCGATCCCGGCATATATCGTTTTGGGTGAGGTTGAATGCATGGAGGTCAGAAATGTGCAAAGTCAGTTTCATAACTACCCCTGATCCGTTCGATCGGCGGGTTGAAATACCCGAATTTTAAATCCGGGAACTCTTCACGGATCAGGTGCTGTAATTGTTTTACGCCCATACAGGCACCGGTATCTGTTACACCGATCTTGCCGAGGTACCAGTCGGGGTCAATATTGAAATTACGCCACTGGATCATTTTTAAACCGGTATCGAGGATCAGCTTCCGGAGGGCTTCATATTCCGCCTCGGAGTCCGTCATACCCGGGAAAACAAAATAATTGATCGAGGTCCAGCCGCCGTAAGAACTGACCACTTTCAGGCTTTCAATAATATCTTCGAATTCATAATTATTCGGCCGGTAATAGGGCAGGTAGATTTCGGGGCGGGCTGAATTGGTGCTGACCCGTATGGAATCCAGGCCTGCCTTGCACAATACTTTTACGGCTTCCGGGTTGGAACCATTGGTATTGATATTGATGCTTCCTTTCTTCGTATGCTTCCGGATCTCAATGATCGCTTCGCGGATGGTTTCCCACATCAGCAGGGGTTCACCCTCGCAGCCCTGCCCGAAGCTCACAATGGGATAAGGCGCGGTTTCCAGGTGCGGGACGGTAAACTCCACGATCTCTTCAGCCGTGGGTTTAAAACCGAGGCGGTCCTGTGTGGATACGATCGGCTCTTCATCCGGTTGCAGGGAAATACAACCCACACAATTGGCATTGCAGGCCGGCGAGGCCGGTACCGGGCACTCCCAGCGGCCAAGGGCAAAGTTCCGGGCGGCCGGGCAACTATAGGTCAGGGCACAGTTATTCATGAGGTGCGACACCAGCCGGTTATGCGGGTAATGTTTCAGCAATTCTTTCGCACCCTGTTCCACTTTCTTTGCATCATAACCCGAACATTCCTGGCGGATATCCGCTTCGATCCGGACAGCGGGTACATAAAATTTTTCATTCAGCCAGCCGGCAGCGGTATAACAAAACAGGGGGAGGGTAGGTGCACCAGGCGCCGTTTCATAAGCGGCCAGGTAATAGCCGGTATGAGCAGGCGGAATAAAAGCCGCAACGGCCCAGCCTTTCTCGCAAAGCCGCATTTCCCCGGTCATTACATCAATGCCAATACCCCGGCGGCCCGGTAATTCATAGAGGGAACCGCCATCCGGTAATTCGATCCATTCGTCATCCGGAACAGGAACAGCATCCCAGCCGGTCCGGCCGGTAACATAGAGTGAGGTATCCTCGAAAATATTTCCTTTCCCGTCGGAATAAAGGATATAGGGGGATTGGGTGAGTGACATGGGGCAAAGATAGGGAATGGGGAATGGTGAATAGTGAATGGGGCCTCTAAGGATCATCTGGAATAGGAGGGGCATTTCGTATTCTTCGGGGGAGTAGGCAGTAGGGAGTAGGTAGTAGGCAGTAGTGGGGCATTAGGGAAAAGCCCGACCTGCCGGCCGAAGCTTTAGCGCAGGCGGGAGGGCTGAAATTATTGTAGAATGATTGTGAAGAAAGAAATAAACCCTGACCCGCTGCGCCTGGCTTAGCGAGGCGAGAAGGGTGACATTATTGATTGTCAGGGATGGTGAATAGTGAATAGTGAATAGTGAATAGTGAATGGTGAATGGGGCCTTCTGTGGGCATTGCGTTTTGAAAATCGAAAATGACTTTTTTAGACAGCTTCTTAGGATGCCCTGACATCTAACAACCTGCCTACCGGACAGGCAGGCTGACATCTAACAACTAAGCTGGCTGAACTTATTATTGCATTGATCAGAAATAGGGATTTTTTGTGGGAATTGGATTTGAATAGCGAAACTATTGATGCTGTGGGCCAGGGTATTCAATTCGCTGATCATTTGGCAGCACCGGCAGCATGGAGTTGCTGGAGGCAAAATGCATTAAACAGGGCTTCGTCGATATCGTTATTTTCATCAATGACCTGCTGGATGAGTTTGTCGTTTTTGAAATCAATGGTGAGCAGGCCGTCTTTGAGAATCACAGCGTTTAATTCCTGCCATTCTATTTTCTTTTTTGGGAGGGAGGGATAAATAATATATTCATTAAAAACAAGGACCAGTAATTTTCTTTTGGCGCCGAGGTAAAGCATCCCCAGTACAAAAAATAGTAAAGCCAGCCACCCGTATCCCAGTTTCCACCAGGCCATGGCTACCAGGTATTCTGCAAGCAGCTTATAGGGACTGTCTTCGTTCTTCTTTCTTTTCTCCAGGAAATAATCAATGGAGAGGGCGGAAACCAGCAGAGCGGCCGTAATCAATGAACTGATCCGGATATCCTTCGAACCCGTTGAAACAGCGAGGTAAATAAAAATAAGAAGATTAATGAGGATGATGAGAAAAGCAATCCGGTGGTATTGCTTTAGTTTTTCATTCTTTATAAGAAAACGGAATCGGTACATTTCAGCTGTTACTTGTTACCAGTAAATTGCACAACTTAAACAGCACCCGGGCGCCCACATTGGCATTCCAGTCGGAATCGCTGACACCCACTTCGCAGAGATCGAAACCGATGATCTTTTTGCCGCTGGCCAGCAGGGTTTTGAAGAGGAAGAAAACCTCTTCGAGTTCGAAGCCGCCGGGTACCGGGGTGCCGGTATGCGGACAAAGTTTCCGGTCCAGCCCGTCGATATCAAAACTGATATAAACCTGGTCCGGCAGTTTGCTTACAATCTCTTCGGCAAGGTGTTTCCAGGTATCCCCGCTAAACTGGCGTTCCTTGATCTCCCGGTCGAAATAGGATACGACCTTATAAT
This sequence comes from Sphingobacteriales bacterium, assembly GCA_016219985.1. GTDB lineage: Bacteria > Bacteroidota > Bacteroidia > Chitinophagales > Chitinophagaceae > JJ008. Next base: position 190,470 of record JACRJO010000037.1, read on the forward strand.
TACTGTTCTTGATATAATCCCATTCCACCTGGCTGTAATCACGGACGCCCACCTGTACCAGTTGCTTTAACTGGGTGATCTCTTTCATCGCATTGTACAGGATACTGGCATGGGAATGCCGGAATCCCTCGTAGGCTTCCCGCAGGTCGCAGTGCGCATCGATCTGGAGAATGCCAAAGTCCCCGTACTTCTCGCCAATGGCTTTCATATAACCCAGCGGCACGCTGTGATCGCCGCCCAGTACCGCCACCAGTTTATCCTGTTCCAGCAGGGCCCGGCTTTGTTCGTGTATCCATTCGGTAAGAAAAACCCCGCCTTCATTCACTTCCTTGAGTGTCTTGCACATGAATTGGTTGGCATTGACATCCTCTCCCTTGGAGATATAGTCGATATAAAGCTCCGCTTCCTTGCGCAGGTAATCGCTTTTCATCAGGATCTTCCGGTCGGCCGGGCGCATAAAGAATCCCTGTTTCCAGGCATCGGGCATTTCGGGATCAAACAGGTCCACCTGGTAACTGGCTTTCAGGATGGCTTCGGGGGCGCGGGCGGTGCCGGCCCCATAACTCACGGTTACCTCCCAGGGTACCGGGAGAATCACCAGCCTGGCATTGTCTTCTGTGGTAGGCAGCCCGAAAATATTATTATTGGGGTTGCTGACGCTGTTAGGGTCGTAGGTGGAAAGATCAACCATTTTATTTGCTATTGAAAAACGGTGCAAGTTACAGGGGTTTTGGGTAGGAGCAAAAAGAATTAGAATACCCCTTTCCCGGGGTAAAAAAAGGGGGAATATTTACCCAATGCCAGGTGTCCTAAAGTCTTAGCGGCTTTTGCGGGCTAAAAAACCAGGTAGCATAACTGGGAGTCGTGACGCACCCCCTCTTTACCGCTTTCTCTCCTTTATCTCTTAGCCTCTATGAGGCAAAAAAAATCCCGCAAAGCGGGATCCCCTATTCTATTTCCTGCTCAGGTTTCGTAGGTGATGCACATGCGAAACCAGGGCCAGCCGCATTTTCGGATATTCAATATACGTGATCCCGAAATCGGCACAGGCTTTCTTAATGATCTTGCTGATGGCAGGGTAGTGCACATGCGAGATCCGGGGAAACAGGTGGTGCTCTACCTGGAAGTTCAGGCCGCCCACTAACCAGGAAATAACCTTGTTATGCGTGGCAAAATTGGCGGTGGTCTTCAACTGGTGAATGGCCCATTCATCTTCCATTTTATTATGGCTGTCGGCATGGGGGAACTGGGTATGCTCCACGGTATGTGCGAGCTGGAATACAATGCTCAGCACAAAGCCGGCGAAGAGCCCGAATACCAGGAACCCTGTCATCCAGGGCAGGAATCCCAGTTTCCAGATGGGAATGGCCACGAAGATGAATGCATGTAATAATTTAAAACCCCAGAAAGAGATATGATCCCCGATATGCATGGGCTTCAGGGGAACCTCCCCGATTTTTTTCAGGAAATACTTTTTATAATCGGTAACAAACACCCACCAGATATAGAGTAAGGAGTAGGCCGCCCAGAAATACCAGTGCTGGAAACGGTGGATCTTGTAATACTTCTGCGTATTGCACAAGCGCAATAACGGTTTTGCCTCGATATCATCATCCAGCCCTTCAATATTCGTATAGGTGTGATGGATGATATTGTGCTTGGTCTTCCACATGAAATTATTGGCCCCCAGGAAATTCAGGGAAAGACCAGCCATATAGTTCACCCATTTGTGTTTGCTGAAGCTGCCATGCATGCCATCGTGCATGATATTAAAACCGATGGCAGCGGTCAGTCCGCCCAGTACGACGCACTCGGCCAGGGCCAGCCAGGTGTCAGGTGTAAAAAAAACGAGATGTGTATATAGCGCTGCATAAGCGACTACCAGTAATATGGCTTTAAAATAGAGTTGGAAATTACCGGTGTATGCTTTGCCTGCTTCTTTAAAATAGTCGTTGATTCTTTTCTTCAGTTCTGTGTGAAAACTCTGGGCATGGCCCGAAAATTTGGGAAAATTCATTATACTGCTTATTTCAGCTGCAAAGGTAGTCTATACCGGCCAGATCCGGTGAAAAATAAACAACCGGTTGATGCGGGTTATCTCCTGTTAAAGTACTGGTAAAATAGTATTAAGTTTCGTTTTGTATGAGCGCATCCAGTGTCCGGATCCCGAGTTTTTTTTCACTGAGAAATCCTTCCGCGTAATCCACCCCGATCCGCTTGCCGAACATACGGGCTCTCGCGATCACCGCTTCGAGAAAACCGGGCTTGGAGATATAGGTCTCGGGACCTTCGTTACTGCCCTGCCCGTTATAGAACTGGGTGGTATAGGCTTCGATGGCTTTCATGCGTTGTTCAAACACAGCGCTGATATCAACCAGGAAATCGGGTTCATGGTACCAGTCCTGTATATATTGTAATACATAGGCAGGTCTCCATTTTTGTTGCGGGGTCCCGGCCTCATCCGTTGTTTCCACCTTCGCCAGTCCGGATAAAAAGCAACTTTCCGTAATCAGGTTGCCGGCCCTTCCGTGGTCAGGGTGACGGTCTTTCTGGATATTGCCGATTACGATGGAAGGCTGGTACTTGCGGATAGCGGAGATCAGCTGCCGTTTATGTGTTTCGTCATTGCTGAAAAAACCATCGCGCATCTTCAGGTTTTCCCTGGCATGTACTCCCATGATCATCGCTGCCCGGGCGGCTTCTTCGTACCGGGTTTCAATGCTGCCACGGGTACCCAGTTCACCCTGGGTGAGATCGAGGACCGCCACTTTCTTCCCGTTTTTTACTTCATTGATCAGCGTTCCGGAACAACCCAGTTCCACGTCATCCGGATGTACGCCGATGGCCAGTATATCCACTTTCATATTTGTAATTGAGTTTTAAACCCCGCAAAGGTATTTCTTTCGGGGGAGAGCGGAACAGCTTCTTACAGGAGGGTTGCAGAAGGGGCTACCGGGCCCGGTAAGCATTGTTGTACCAGGTACCGTCAATTTCTTTCACGATATTTTCTATATCCCGGTCTGTCTTATTCCCGGCAATATTCCATTCCTGTTTCAGGTTACCACCCACAAAAAAGGCAATGGTCTGGTAGAAACGGGCATTCAGCCCGCCCTTGTATTCTTTAATTATTTCGTAACAGTTATTACCGGTCTGCCGGTTGATCAGTTTCATCAGGATCTTGCCCTGGTAAACGGAGAGGTTGGACAAGGGTTCGCTGAATTCCTTTTTCAGCTCTTTCTCCCTCGATTTGATGACCGCTTTTCTTTCTTTCCGTGAACTGATCCCGGTCAGTTTTGAATTGATATCATTGATCGTGGCCCCTGCAATACGGGCATAGGGGTAGGTGACATACACCGCATTTCTCAGCCGGGTCCACTCTTCAATATATTTTCTCAGTTTTTCCGGCGACAGATTGGATACCCAGGCCATTTCCATTTCCTTGTAGTTCACGATCTCCGAATGGTACCAGATGGCGGGCAGGATAATGGTATCGTTGGGGCCCCATTTTTTCCGCTGCTCTTTCATATACTGCAGGGCATAATCGGTGGAATCAGTGGCCGGTTCAGGAAGTACAACCTGTGCGGAAACAGCGCCACTCCAGAATAAGAGAAGCAGGCCGAGGGGGATTCTATTTTTAACAGGGGTGCACATCCGGGTGTAAAATTAGAAAACAGTACCGGTATTTCCGATACAGACAGTAAAACTACCCAGGATGCTGTTTCTGAAAACCTAAAATCAGGCGGATGGGGTATTTTTACGGTTCAGCCGGATACGCCGGACCATGCTGATCAGGATACCGATCGCTGTAATCCAGACCCCGTACCAGAGCAGGCGGATAAAGGGAAAACGGTAAGCCTTGAGGGTCACGTATTTCATAACGGCCCCGGATTCCTTCACCCCTAATTCAAAGCTCTTGTCCTCGTTTACCTGTTGTAATTGCAGTACCAGGCTTTCAGAAGGAAGCGTATCGGGCAGGGAAAACCAGGTTCCCCTCGCATGGGCGAGCCGGGATTTCAAGGTATAAACAGAACCGGTTTTGGAATGGACCTGGAGGGGCACTTCATAGAGGCTCCCGTCTTTCCCAAATAAATCTTCCGGCACACTGTCATTTTTTTTCAGCTCCTGTACCAGGATATACCCGCCTGAATAAAACAGGGAATCGCCGGCCTTCCGGATATAGGGTTTAAACGTGGACGTGTCTTTGGCCGTTTGCGGATTGGGAATGGAAGTGATATAGGTAAACACATCATGATCCCAGTAATGTTTGGCATCCGGGTTCGCCATCAGTCCCATATTGCCTTTGTAATTCACAAATGCATTGGGGGTTAAAATAAAGTCTTCCTTCCCGTCATTGCTTTTCACCCGGATCTTGTAAAACCAGAGTTGTTTTTTGGGATGCGCCGAATCGCCCAGGTAGGTAAGGGAATAGCTCCCCATATTGGCGGTCAGATCCTTTACCAGGGTCAGGTTTTCACGCGGGTTTTCCCCGGCGGCCAGCGGGGCTGGGATACCGCCGATATTATTGGAAAGAATTTCTTTATTGGAGGAGGAGATCAGGATCCCGAGCAGCACCATGCCAAATCCAACGTGGGCAATGGAGCCGCCGGAAAGTTTCAGGCTGCCTTTTACCCCGAGCCAGATATAACTGGCATTGGCCACTATGGAATAGATACTGCAGAAAACAGCCAGCCAGATGGCGCCCTGGAATACGGGTCCCTTTTTGGTATAATGGATGGCGCCAAAGACAAGGAACAACGCGAATAAAACCAGGGTGATCACGGTGGGGATCAGGATCTTCTTCCAGAAATAAGTTCGGCTGCTGTCCTTGTATTTCAGGTATTGCGAAACCGCCGTTAACAGTGCTACAATGACGGCCACATAAACCTGGATACTGTTATAAGAGAATTCCGCGTCTTCCGGCGGGGCAATATTGGTGCCCAGTACCTTATTCAGTACCGGGGTGGATGTTTTTGCAATGATCACAATCGCGGATAAGAAAAATACCAGGGAACCGATAAACATCCAGAATTCACGGGAAGCCATATTTTCTTCTTGTTGCACGGAAGGGATTTCTTTCAGCCGCAGCAGGAAAAACGCAAGGGCCGGGAGGACAAACCCGAGCAGGAAGACCGTCAGTTGCCAGTTCATGCCCAGGTCCGTGAAAGCGTGTACCGATGATTCACCCAGTATTCCGCTCCGGGTGAGAAAAGTAGAATACAATACAAAAGCAAATGACAGGATAAAGAAAAGGTACGTGGACCGAAGGGAATGTCCCGTATGTCGGTAGATCAGCAGGGTATGAATACCGGATATCCCGATCATCCAGGGTACCAGGGATGCATTTTCCACCGGGTCCCAGGCCCAGTAACCTCCAAAGGTCAGGGATTCATAAGCCCACATCCCGCCCATCATGATGCCCACGCCGAGTACGGCTGCGGAGAACAGGGCCCAGGGAAGCGCGGGTTTGGTCCATTCACTGTATTGCTTTTTCCATAACCCGGCCATGGCAAAAGCAAAGGGAATCGTGGTGGAGGCAAAACCCATAAAGAGAAATGGCGGGTGAATCACCATCCAGTAATTCTGGAGCAGGGGATTCAGGTCATTGCCGTCTTTGACCGACTGCATATAATCCGGGCGGATAGGCTGTGCTAAATCAAAATTGACATGCATACCCGGGGCATTGTCAAATACCCCGCTGTCCCTTAAAAGAATAAAGGGATTGGATCCCATCTTCCAGCCAAAAATATAAAGGCCCGCGACCATGGTGGCCAGGGCAAACTGGGTAAAGCTCAGCACGGTCATTACGGGTGCCTCCCACTGGCCACCCCGTTTAATAAGTATGCTGCCCAGTATGCTGTGACATAGCGTCCAGAGCAGGAAACTTCCTTCCTGTCCTTCCCAGAAACAGGCCAGCAGGTATTTGAACTCGAGGGAACGGCTGCTGTGCTTCCAGGCATAATGGTATTCGAACAGGTGGTTGTGAATAATGTAAAAAAGGATACTGAAGATGGCAAAGACCGAAAACACTTCAGTCAGGAAGGCGATCCGGGCCAGTTTCTTCCAGGCCTGGCTGTCACCGGGTTCCTTTGCTTGTGCAGCCAAAAAATAGGCCACCGTGGCAAGCAGGGAGGCTACGATGGAAAGGATGATAAAGAAGTGCCCTAATTTCCCGGGAAGTAAATGTTCGCCGATATAATCCATGCTGAGATTTTGAGTGTTGCCCGAAATAAGATGAACCCGTATTCCCGGTTTATTTTACCGGAACATTTCCCGGGTGCGTGCCGCCGGTCCTTGCCTGCTCTTCTTTATACTTGGAAGGGCATTTGGTCTGAATATCCTTGCAGTCAAACAGCCCGTCCTGGTATTTTCCTTTCAATACCAGCTTGTCGCTGAGTTCCAGGTTATCGGGCTTGGCGTTATGGTAGATCACTTTTACGGATTTGCCGGTCGTGTCTGTAGCGGTGAAACTTAAATAATTGGGATTATTGACCGCATCGTATTCAATGGGCTGTGTTTTATCCAGTTTAGCCATCAGGTGAACGAATTTACCGGGCTTGGACATAGCTGTTTCAATAGTGTCGTAGGTGCTGGCTGTCTTTAAAAAAGTCAGTAAAATGCCGATAGATCCGGCAATCAGCACCAACAGGATTATGTGTATTTTTTTCATGGTTATTGTTTGCGGGAGCAAAGTTAGGCCAATTTAGCTAACGCCTTAAGTCTGTTTAAACCAGGGACATCAGTTATGGACAAATCCCCCTGTTTTTTTGAAAAATGGACATTGCCCCTATCTTTGCGTCCTAACAGTCGTTAGAGTAAAATTTTCCGCCATATGTTATTTCAATTGAACGAAGAGCAAATAATGATCCAAAAAGCTGCCCGTGACTTTGCCCGGCAGGAATGCCTGCCCGGGGTGATCGAAAGGGACGAGAAGCAGATTTTTCCGAAAGAACAGGTAAAAAAGCTGGCCGAACTGGGGTTTATGGGAATGATGGTAAAACCGGAATACGGCGGCGCCGGTATGGATACCATCAGTTATGTCCTCGCCATGGAAGAGATCAGTAAGATCGATGCCAGCACCAGCGTGTGTATGAGTGTCAATAACAGCCTGGTCTGTTATGGACTGCAGGAATTCGGAACGGAGGAACAAAAACAAAAATACCTGGCCCCCCTGGCCCAGGGGATAAAGAATGGTGAGTTATACATCGGCGCTTTTATGCTGAGTGAACCGGAGGCCGGGAGTGATGCGACTTCGCAAAAAACAACAGCGGAAGATAAGGGCGATTATTATTTACTGAACGGAACCAAGAACTGGATCACCAACGGGGGCTCGGCTTCTGTTTATTTGGTCATTGCCCAGACCGATCCTTCCAAAGGATCCAGGGGCATCAATTGCCTGATCGTGGAAAAGAACTGGCCCGGTGTGGTGGTGGCTGCCAAGGAAAACAAAATGGGAATCCGTGGCAGTGATACCCATACCGTGATGTTCAACGATGTAAAAGTGCCGAAGGAAAACCGGGTGGGTGAAGAAGGTTTCGGTTTCAAGTTTGCCATGAGAACCCTCGCCGGTGGCCGGATCGGCATCGCATCGCAGGCCCTGGGTATTGCCAGCGGCGCCTATGAACTGGCCCGGGAATATGCCAAAACGAGGAAGGCCTTTGGTACAGAGATCATGAACCACCAGGCCATCGCCTTTAAACTGGCGGATATGGCCACCCGCATCGAAGCGGCCCGTTTATTATGCCTGAAAGCCGCCTGGGAAAAGGATAATGACCTGGACTATACGGTCAGTTCCTCCATGGCCAAAGTATATGCTTCTGAAACAGCCATGTGGACAACCACCGAAGCGGTACAGATACACGGTGGTTACGGGTTTGTAAAAGAATACCATGTGGAAAGGCTGATGCGGGATGCCAAGATCACCCAGATCTATGAAGGCACCAGCGAAGTGCAGCGGATTGTGATCAGCCGGAGCCTGTTAAAATAAAAAACAAAAATCGTTCAGACCGTTTGCCTGGCAAGCGGTTTTTTTTATTCCGATACCTTTGCGGGAACGGCAATAAGATGGCAGTACATAAAGAAGCATATCAAAATATACGGGCGGAACTGGAAGCAAAAGCTGTGACCCTGGTGGCCGTCTCCAAAACCAAACCCGCTGCAGACATCCTGGAACTCTATGAGCTGGGGCAGCGTGATTTCGGGGAAAACTATGTGCAGGAACTGGTGGAAAAGGCGGAACAATTACCGAAAGACATCCGCTGGCATTTTATCGGGCACCTGCAAAGCAATAAAGTGAAGTTTATCGCGCCATTTGTGCACCTCGTCCACGGGGTGGACAGTTGGAAGCTGCTCCTGGAAATCAATAAGCAGGGAGGGAAGCATGAACGGGTCATTGACTGCCTCTTACAGGTTTATATCGCCAGGGAAGAAACCAAGTTCGGGCTCGATGAGGAAGAATTGTCCCGCTTGCTGAAACAGGTCCCGGAATACAGTCAGCAGAACCCGCTGAACCATGTCCGCATCCGGGGACTGATGGGAATGGCTTCTTTCAGTACGGACATGCAACTCGTCCGGGAAGAATTCAGGAACCTGAAGAGGATGTTTGACAAGCAGGCCGGCGCATCCGCACCCGTTGCGCAATTCGACACCCTTTCCATGGGAATGAGCAGTGATTACCGGGTCGCCGTGGAGGAAGGCAGCACCCTGGTCCGGATCGGGAGCCTGCTCTTCGGGGAAAGAACAAAACCAGCCTGATGGGGCCGGTACCGGATTTCTTCGTATTTTTTACGGACAAAAGCCAACCATGCGTCAACTGCTCCTCCCGGTCCTTCTATTTTTAACCCTTCCTGTTTTTTCGCAGGAAGAATCAGACACCACGCTCAGTCATTGCCCGGTCTTTATCACGGATACCGTAAGCGCCAATAATTTTTTTATGGAAGCCCGTCCCGCGCAACTGAAAGTGTACCGGCAGCGGGGCAAACTCACGATCCAGGTCGTACAGAAAGACCAGTATTTCACGCTATTTTTTCATGAAAAGAAGTTGCGGAACAATTCGTATAAAATTGCCGCCGGCTCCAGTGGTAAAAATGAAGTGGAAGCCGCTTATTCCTTCCGGTCGGGTGAGCAGTCCTCTTTTATATCCGTGGCCCGCGGAACGATCGAGGCATTTTTTGATAAAGAAAAACAAAACTGGCAGCTCCGGGTCAGCGGTCTTATCATCAACCAGGTAGAACGCTCCGCCACCCATTACCGGGTGAAAGCAGAACTAAAGCTGGGGTGATGGTATTCATTGCACAATGCGTATCGAAAATTGAACATTGAATACCTGCCTGCCGGCAGTGTAATTCTTCAGTATTTCGGTAACAGTTTATAAATTAGATAAACTGTTGCATATGAAAAAGACCGTACAACAGTTAATGACCAGCAAATGGCTATTGATTGTCAAGGAGTACGAAGAAGTTCGACAGAAAAGGAGCACA
>JACRJO010000038.1 GCA_016219985.1 Sphingobacteriales bacterium
CTGCTAATTGCAGTAAACCTAACTTGGTTTTGATTAACTTAGTTTCCACTTTCATTTCTGACAGTTTTTGGGGTTAAACTTTGGTTTGTTGTTACTCTAAAGTTAACCCTAACTGTCAGATTAAGTCGTAGCTAATACAATATATATGATGATATTTCAGCATTAAACTCCGGGGCTGCCCGGAAGACTATAGACTAATGACTAAAGACTAACGACTAAAAAACCCTACCTTTGCGGCGCAAAAACAAAGCAATATGAGTAACAGAACATTTACCATGATCAAACCGGATGCCATGAAAAACGGGCACGCGGGTGCGATCATTGACCGTTTTATCAAGGAAGGATTCCGGGTTGTAGCCCTGAAACAAACCAAACTGAGCGCAGAGAAAGCCGGGGAATTCTATGCCGTACATAAAGAAAGGCCCTTTTACGGGGAACTCGTGGAGTTTATGAGCAGCGGGGTGATCATTGCCGCTATCCTGGAAAAGGATAATGCCGTGGCCGCTTTCCGGGAACTGATCGGCGCCACCAACCCGGCCCAGGCTGCGGAAGGCACGATCCGGAAATTATATGCCACATCAGTTGGCGAAAATGCTGTTCACGGAAGTGACAGCGACGAGAACGCGAAGATCGAAGGCTCCTTCTTCTTCAGCGGGCTGGAACAGTTTTAAGAAAGCTTTCAATAACAAAGGCCGTTTATCCCCGGGTAAACGGCCTTTTATTTGTACCGATATCGATTCAGGATCTGCTATCGCGTTAAATCGTTCGCACACTGCTTCGTTTATTCTCCACCGGGGTTACTTTATAACCGGCTTTTTTCAGGAGGCTGATCACCCCTTTCTCCCCGGGCAGGTGCCCCGCTCCCACTGCAATTAGCAGGGATTTTTCCTTCATAAGCGTTTTTAATTGTTCCACCCAGTTGGCATTGCGCCGGTACAGCAGGATATCGGCATAACTGCTCATCCCCGCCTCGCTGTCCACCATCAGGGACTCCAGCTTTCCCAGGTCCTGTTTCCGGTAGGCATCCATCAGTTCATTCATCATTTTGTCCTCCCCCTTGTCATTGCCGGAACTGTCAACATATTTTAACAGCTCGGCCGCCTGGTATTTGTAAGGGATGCTGTCGAGGAAACCCGCCTGCTGCGACATGGTCTCCAGCCCCTTAATCTTTTTCCCGTTCTCTTTGGCCTCACTCATGATCACCTGTTCCATGGAAGTGGCCCCCTCACAGGGCATTTCCCCCTGTGAAAGCAGGGAAGATGCCATGATGGGTTTGTAGGTTTCCAGTACGGAAAAAGGGAGCATGCTGTTATTTTCTTCGAAATACTTTTTCACCCGTTCATATTCGGCTTCGGTCAGCAGGTCGCGCAGCGTGGTATCGTCCCGCATTTTCAATTTGCTCATGGCACCCAGCATTTCAAAGAGATTATCCATGTCCAGTTCAAAATAGACCTGGTCACTGCTGCTGATCACTTTTTTCATACTGTCGCTCAGCATTGCATCATCCCTGCACAGCATGTGAATGGTGCCATAGAGCCAGGAGGGTTTTTGCAGCCCGTTGCCCTCGATCTTCCAGAGCAGGGAATTCACCGGGGCCGGGTTATGCTGATTGTTTTTCTGGGCACAGCCGGTGATGGCCAGCATCGTCAGGAGAAATACAGAACCAACTCGTATCATGAACTTATTTTTTTATGAAATTAGGGAATTGAAGCGCTGCCGGGGATACCCATTGTATAAGCGGTCAGCCTGCTACCGGAGCAAATACCCTTCCAAAACAGGAGCAGTGTCTTTGTGGCAGGTTAATAAGCTGCGAGCTATGAGTTTTGAGCTCCGAGCACATGGCAAGCGTTGAAAGAGGTATTTTAAACTTAATGTAAGATTAATAAAATACTTCTTCCCAATAGCGGGAAAACCGTACGCCCCATTTTACGGCTGTTTCCCCCGGGAGAATGGGTAATCCCAAGGCTTGTTTTACGGCAAGCGCCGGGAGATTCACCCCTGCACCAAGGGCGGCAGAAATAGTACCCTGTACCCGGGGATTGATCTCGAGGATCAAAAATCCACCCGCCCCGGATTCCTTTACCTGTATGCCAATATTGCCGTTTAATTGCAGCGCTTTAATGACCTGCCTGCAATAGTCCATAATGGATTCCTCCTGCACAAATTCACCTTCGACGGATATGCCGTTGATCATTTTGCGGCGAAGCCGGGGAACGAGCAGGGAGGCTTCTCCCCTGTCGCAAAGACAATCCACCGAATATTCGGGGCCCGGGAGGTACTCGCTGACCAGCAATTCAGGAAATGGAGCGGATGAAAGGATACGGATCGCATCGGCGGCCCTGGTATAAGTGGAACTGGGTTTATAATTAAACAGCAAATCCGGTTCGTTGATTTGTTCACTCAGGATCCGGAATCCCCGGCTGCCATTGGAAACCGAGGGCTTGAAGCAGACCTCTTTCCCCGGATAACCCAGTTCTTCGATGGCAGACCGGAACTGATCCACGGTTTCCACGACCCGGAATTCCGGAACAGGTATTCCTCTCCATTGGAGAAATTCATAGAGCCGGCTCTTGTTATTGGCGATCTCTAAGGAAGCCGCGGAGGAGACCAGGACCCGGGTGCCCGCTTTTTCAAACTCATCGAGGTGCCCGGCAAATACGGGCAGTTCTTTTGTTACGAGGGGTAGTACAACCTGGATATTTTTTTCCCGGCAAAGGCGGAGTACCGTACTGGCAAAGGCAGGATCATCCGCCCTCGGTATCCGGACAAAATCGCTGGCGAGATAACGACCCACTGCATTTTCATTGGCGTCAGCTGCCAGGACATGGAAGGAACTTTCCTTCCCCAGGCATTTCAGGATACCGGCCGCGCCGGGCGCACCGCCGCCTGTCATCAATATATGAATACTGCTTCCGGGCGGGATACCGGGCTTCTTATGGTCTGTTGATCCGGGCATGAGGAGGTTTTTAACGCACTACTGCTTCTTCACCATACAACTGGCCTTTAAATTTAAGGGAAGGAGACGGAATAAAAGCGCCCAGTCCCAAATGCCCCCATTTCTCGTCTACCGATTTTATGGTTGCCTCATCGGCAACGATGATATTGGGCCAGTCGCGCTGGAAATTATCCAGGTCTTTTGTTTTCCGGGTACCATCCAGTCCCATGCAGGCCGTGTAGCGGGCGCCGGTTAACGGGGATTGGGCCCCGTCCTCAGCCGCATTTAGCAGGAGGGGTGATTTATAGAGGTGAAAATCCCGTTTCGGATCCAGGTTATTGCAAAAACGCCAGAGGGCGGATGGCAGGTCATGGGCATCCACGGTATGCTCCACGTAGAGGATCATTTTGATCCCGGCTGTTTCCGGTAAGGCGGCTATTTTCGTATGCAGCTCCCCGATATGCCCCGGCCGGTTCTTTTCCACGGAAACCAGCAGGCAGGGAATTTCATTTTTTACAAGGGAGGCATTCACTCCTTTTATTTCCGGGAATGTTTTTAAAAGGACTGTTTCCAATGGTCCCGGATCGCGGTTATAGGTGCCCGGTATATACAGTTCATCTGTTTCTTCTTCTTTTTTAGCGGTGCCGTCAATACACATTTTCCCCCCGAATCCCAGTTTGCTGCAGCTGTGATCCAGCACATCCATCGGCCCGGTGGAGAAATAAATATCCGTGGCGGGATTCAGGTTGCTGAAAACATAGGGCGCCAGGGCTGCATAGTCCTGGATACGGACCCCTTCGTCAGCGAGTACCAGTATTTTATTAAACATCATCTGGCCCGCCCCCCACATGGCATTCATTACTTTTTGTCCCTGGCCGGCATATTCCTTTTTGATCCTGGTGATGACCAGGTTGTGAAACACCCCTTCAACAGGCATGTCCATATCGGTAATCTCCGGCACCATGGTCATCTTGATCGGCGCCAGGAAAATGCGCTCCGTGGCTTTACCCAGCCAGGCATCTTCCTGGGGCGGTATCCCGACAATGGTGGCAGGATAAACGGCGTTCTTCTTATGGGTGATCGCGGTGATATGAAATTTCGGGTACCAGTCGGGCAAGGAGTAATAGCCGGTATGATCCCCGAAAGGTCCCTCCCATATCAGTTCCTCTGCAGGATCCACATAACCTTCGATAATAAAATCAGCATCTGCCGGCACTTCTATATCCGGCTGGGTGATGCAACTGACCAGTTCCACTTTTTTCTTCCGCAGGAAACCCGCCAGCATATATTCGTCCACGTTTTCGGGCAATGGAGCCGTGGCGGAATAGGCATATACCGGGTCACCGCCCAGGGCCACGGCCACAGGCATTCTCTTATTCAGTTTTTTGTATGCGGCAAAATGTTTGGCGCTTACTTTATGTTTATGCCAGTGCATACCGGTCAGCGCGGGACCAAATACCTGCATCCGGTACATTCCCACATTGCGGGACCGGGTAAGGGGATCTTTTGTATGAATGATGGGCAGTGTGACAAAGGGGCCCCCGTCTTTGGGCCAGCAGGTGATCACAGGCAGCTTCGTGATATCAGGCTGCTCCATCAGCACTTCCTGGCATTCGCCCCTGCCCTTTCTTACCCTGGGCATCCAGCTGGCAAACTGCCCCAGTTTGGGCAATAATTTTAATTTATCCAGCATCCCTTCCTTGGGAGCGGATAAGAGGTGAAAGAGATTTTCGATTTCCCGGGTCACATCATCCAACTGGCCCACCCCCAGGGCCATGCACATCCTTTTCTCACTGCCATAGGCATTCATGAGTACGGGAAAATCATAGCCGGTGTTTTCAAAAAGCAGGGCCCTGCCCCCGTTTCCGGATTTGCTGATCCGGTCGGTGATTTCGGCTATCTCGAGTTTCGGGTCCACATAAGACCTGATCCGGGCCAATTCTCCTGCCCTTTCCAATGCGTCAATAAATGCTTGCTGATTTTTCCAGGCCATATACGGTTGTTGTAGCGTTGCAAATGTACAACACTGCCTGCCATCAATAGTTGAACGGGGGAATCTCAATAGACATTTACCGGGCAACCATTCCGGTTTCTCCGCATCGGGTCACCCCCGCCGGAGGTGGTGAGCCGGTAGGTCAGGTGCACACCGGTGAAATAATAAATGTCTTTATACTTCGGGCTGCCCCGCTGGGCGCCTTTTGCCGGGTAAATAAAACTGCCGCCCGGAACTTCATCCCCGCGGTAGGACAGATCCAGGGCAATGGCCCCGTTTCCATTCAGCATATCAGATTCATCCGCGTAGTTCCCGCTCACATCATCCAGGTAATCGGTGAATAATTTCCGGAGACCCAGTTCAACCCCGATCCGCAGGTTATAATTGATGGCATATTTGATGCCACCGCCTAACGGCAAAGCGAGTTGGGTCAATCCATAAGGTTTGCCATAGCCCGCTATCCCCTGCCCCTCGGTACCCAGGGGCTTCAGGAAAAATTTCTGACCGCTGGCGTCATAGGTATAGGGATTGAAATGAAAAACGGCGAGGCCGCCGAATACATAGGGTGAAAATTTAGCGCTGTATAAATTCCTGAAATAATATTCGCCCAGCAGGCTCAGCTCCGTGATACTGGTTTCAAATGAAAGATTCCGTAAAATAAGATCGGGCTTGGTATTGTACCGGTCGGCTCCTCCCACCACACTGTAGGTAAGCCCGGAGCGGATCATCACCTGGTCTTTGAGCTCATAACTAACTGTGATGCCAATGGCGCCATTGGATACTTTTTTGGGGAAAAGTTTATCGGCCAGGTCCCCGTTATACGCGGCTAACCCCCCGAATATCCCGAGGTGCAGGCGTTGGGCATAAAACTGGCTGCCCGTCCCCAACAGAAGGAAAAAAAGGATGGCTCTTTTCATAACTAAAATGGCTATCTATCAAATATAAGGCCGTTATTGTTTTCTGACCAGTGAATAACGTAAAAGATTAATCCCTGGTTTACCCCGGGTGGATATATTCTGCCGCCGCCGGCAAGCCATCCGGCGGCGGCTGTGACGTTTGCAAATCAAGGGAACTATTTTCGAATTACTTATTTGTGATAGAGTCCTTTATAGGTGATGCCCAGTCCCGGTTCCCCGGAATAGGAAATTTTGCCAAAATCGTAGCCAATACCGGTGGCGAGGTCCTCCTCTAATAAAAGGGGGCCGTCCATATCCACATGGTCGATAAAGGGAAGCAGGTGGGCGATGGCGGCAGCGCCGACGGTTGATTCATTCATACAACCCACCATGATTTTCAAATCCAGTTCCCGGGCCTTTTGAATCATCCGCCGGGCGGGTGTGATCCCGCTGCACTTGGTGAGTTTGATATTGATCCCATGGAAATGATCCTTACAGCGCTCCACATCCTGTTCATATACGCAGGCCTCATCCGCATAGAGCGGCAAAACCGATTCTTTATACAGGATGCTCATTCCTTCCCAGTTGTCTTTAGCGAGGGGTTGCTCCACCAGTTCCACTCCCAGTTCTTTGAGCCGGGGGATCAGTTGCAGGGCGGTCTCCAGGCTCCAGGCCGCATTGGCATCCACCCGTAAGGCGGCGTTTGTATTGTCCCGCAAGGCCTTTACAATAGCGATATCATCAGGAGTGCCCACTTTGATCTTGTAGATGGGCCAGGGTTTTTCTTTCATCTTGGCGACCATTTTGTCCACGGGGTCAATACCGATCGTATAGTCGCAAACGGGGTTTTTGGAAATATCCCCTCCCCATAATTCATACAGTTGTTTTTGCTTGAGTTTTCCATAGATATCCCAGGCCGCAATATCCAGGGCGCAGACTAAAAAATTGTTTTGGGGAAACAGGTGGTGCAGGTAATGCCAGTAGCGTTCCGGGTCGGTGAAGGCAAATTTTTCCACCATATTCTTTTTACTTTCCAGGTCTTCGATCATTTTCTCCACCGGGATATGGTAATAAGCAATGGCCGGCGCTTCCCCGTAGCCTTTGATCCCCCTGTGTTCGAGTTCCACAATTAAGGTAGGCTGATGGGTCTTGGTCCCTTTGGAAATAGTAAAGGGATGCCTGAATTTTAGGCTGAACGGCCAGTATTTAACTTTCATAGTGCAAATATATTGGAACAGTCTGTAGTCGGTAGTCGGTAGTTCCTCCTAACAGGGTGTGTTTTAATGGCTGGAGCATTTCGTGCTTTTGTGGGTAGTAAGAAGGAAGTAGGGAGTAGGGAGTAGGGAGTAGGCAGTAGGCGGCTGTACTAAGATTTTTCAGAATAAACAAATCTTCCGGGCCGGCGAAACCGCAACTATCGACTATTGACTACCGACTACTAACTAACCTCTTCCGCTATTCTCAACATACCCCTTCAGTTCCTCGTTAAATTCCTGCTGGCCGATCAGGTCTTCGAGGGAAAGGTGCATCCGGTACTGCCAGTAATTTTTGGGATTGGCGGGATTGTTGATCCGTTCTTCCTGGGGTTTTTCCCTCCGCAGGGTTTCATTCATACCCAGGAGGTCCTGCAACTGGAAGATGCTCCACATGGCAGGAGAATACAGGTGCTGCATCACGATGGCCCGGTTGATCCAGGCCTCGCAGAACTGGGGCGCCTGTCCCCATTGTCCCATCAGGTGATTGTAAAAATGCTGGGTTTTGTCCCGGTTTTCCTCCCACCATCCCCGGATCGTGCTCATATCGTGTGTGGAAGGTGTGATCACCGACATATAAGGCGCATCATTGGGATGGAAAAATTCCTTCTTTGGATCCTTGGGCATCCGCTGGATCTCCAGGCTCAGGATGCCGGTCTGTTTCATCACATCCGGTACGCAACCGGGCACCATGCCCAGGTCTTCCCCGCAAACCAGCATATTGGTGGCGGCTTTCAGCATGGGCAGTTTGTGCATGGCTTCCCTGAACCAGAAATCATCCTGCCTCCGGAAGAAATAATTGACATAGAGCTGTTTCAGTTTTTCCTGCACATGCGGGATCAGGTAACGGAAAGAAGAGGTTTTCTCCATCGCGATCCTGAAATGGTATTCCTGGCCCTGTGAGCCGGGCTCTTCGAAAAAGAGCACATTGGAAATCAGGTCGAATAAGCCCTGCTTCAGCCATTCATTTTCCGCCGTCTGTTCCAGCCCGGCAAAATGGGCTTCGACCTGAACCTGGGTGGTAAGACCCGGGGCCAGGTCAAGACTGCCGAATTCATTGGCCACCAGGAATTTTTCCTTTACCATGCCGGTACGGTCGCCAAAAATTTCGTAGAGTACTTCATCGATAATAAAGGGACGGCAATAACGCTGGTAATCGAACCAGATGCCATGCTCGCCAAATTCATTAATATGTACCGGCAGGCAGGGAACAAAACGCCCCATGATTCCCTGCAGGGCATGGGAAGGAATGCTCCAGATCCGGAAGAAACCTAAAATATGATCGATGCGGAAAGCGTCAAAATAATTACTCATTTGTTCGAAGCGCTGCTTCCACCAGGCAAATCCATCCTCCTGCATGCGCTTCCAGTTATAGGTGGGGAAGCCCCAGTTCTGCCCTACGGCTGCAAAATCGTCGGGGGGAGCGCCGGCCTGCCAGTCCATATTGTATAAATCGGGCGCTACCCAGGCATCACAGCCATAGCGGTAGATACCAATGGGAATATCTCCTTTCAGTACAATTCCTTTTTTATGGGCATAATCCACGGCTTCCTGCAATTGCAGGTGCAGGTGGTACTGGATGAAACAGTACAGGCCCAACTCCCGGGAAACGGGATTCCCGGGCAAAAAGAGTTGCTCGATTGCTGTTTTATCATAAGTGCCATGGGTTTCCCACTCACTGAAATGAGAAGTGCCATAGGTATCCCTGAAATAACAGAAAGCAGCATAAGGCTGGAGCCAGTGCTTATTGGCCTTGTAAAATTTCCGGTATTCGTCAGCGGAAAAGCAATCTTCCCCCATCACTTCGTACAGCTCTTTCAGCACGGAGGTTTTGAATTTCAGGACGGTCTCATAATCCACCACCGGTAATTCATTTAGTTCCTTTTGTTTTTTCTTCAGGCTGCCTGATTGCGCGGCATATTCCTTGCCGGCCACTTTCGGCAGGTTGATAAACAGGGGATGGAGTGCGAAGGCGGAAATAGCGGCATAGGGATAAGAATCCAGCCAGCTATGGGTGGCGGTGGTATCATTGACCGGTAAGAGCTGGATCAGTTTTAATCCCGTGATGGCGGACCAGTCGACCAGCAGTTTAATATCGTTGAATTCACCAACGCCGAAACTGTTTTTGCTGCGCAGGCTGAAAACCGGTATGGCCACGCCCGCTCCTTTCCAGGTATCGTTGGGCAGGCGGGCGAACCCATCGTGCAGGATAGTTATTTTATGGCTGCCGGCTTCGGAGATCAGCAGCCGGTTATCCCCGTTTTCAAATTGAACAAGCCGGTTTTCCTTGCTGTTGTAAACAGCATATTTATAAGCGGCGGGGAAACTGGTTCCGGAAAGATCTAAACGCACTTCCCACCAGTTGTCTTTTCTTTCCAGCATCACCGGGTCTGTTTCTGACCAGCCCATCAACCGCTCACCGGCGCCACAGAGAACGATCACTTCATTCTTTTTTAGCAGGGGGGCTTTTACCCGGAAGATATGGGTGTGCTGTTTATCCGAACCGGCTTTGCCCTTTGTATGTTCGCCTTTCAGCAGGACATTATCGAAAGGGGCAGTGAAAAATGCATTTTCAAATTCGCCGGCATGATTCCAGGTATCGGTGACCTGTACTTCTTCCGTGTCTTTATGCAGGGAGGACAGGAGGCGGTCATTTCCCCATTCATGGATCCGTTCTCCGTCTTCATTCCTCAGAAAATACTTGTACCTGATTTTAGAGGGAGCGGTTTCCCTGTTTATTTCGAGGGTAACATGCCAGTATTCATCATTCAGGTAGTTCAGGCTGATGGCTTTGCCAGTATCATTATTACCCAACTCATCAATATTGCCTGTAATATGGAGACTCTGCCCATACCGGGTATGAAACCTTAAGTAAAACTGTAACTTTATCACAATCGTTAGATCTGGAGTTCTGAAAACAAATTATTGTGTTTTATCAACACATTATTACGAAAGTAGGTAAAATCAGCATTAAACCTCAGAAATTCAGGGTATTTTTATAAAAAACGGGATACAATCATATGATTTTTAGCTACAAAGGATGGAGAAGGGTTTTTTTGTTCTGTTTTGGCCTCTTCCTGGGCACGGCTTTTTGTATGAAGTGGATGGAGGCCGATTTCCGGGTCAGCGATCAGCTTTTCACCATGATCGGGCTCGAGATCAGCTATGATAAGGCCAGGGTCATGGAGATTTTCAGCCAGCTGGATGATAAGGTAAGGACCATCCTCTCCTATCACCTGTATTTTGATTTTGCCTTTATGGCGGGAGTGTACACCGGGATCGCTTCTCTTTGCATGATGGCCCGGTACCGCGTCCGCAACCGGTTTACCCGGCAGTTGCTGCTGTTCCTGGCGGTTCTGCAGGTACTGGCTTTGGGCTGTGATGTACGCGAAAACCTGTATTTGCTTTCCTGGTTACCAGGGCGGGTTATCGGGGATGAATTCGGCCTGTATCACGGCATTGTTTTTCTCAAATGGGCCCTTGCTTTAGCCGGGGCTGTCCTGTCCATTCCGTTGCAGTTCAGGAAAAGGATGGACGGGTAGAAAAAACAGTTTTTTGATTCAGGTCCCCGCCCTTATTTTTGCGTAAAATTTTAAAGAAATGGAGCAAACAAAAAAGCATACAGGTCTTTGGTGGCTGGCTTTCTTAGCCAGCACAGCCTTATTAGTTTACATGATCATTACCCACAATGAATGGCTGACCCTGACCCTGCCCTTTGTGACCACTTCTTTTGTGAAGGCCATGGATATCATGTAATATTCATACCGGATCGTATATATTTGACAGTCCCGCCCAGCGCGGGCTTATTTTTATAAATCCGGCATATTTTTGGTGCATTCAATCCTTAAACGCTATACTTATGAGACCATATGTACTTCTCCTCCTGGCTTTATTAGTAACCGGTGCTGTTCAATCACCCGCCATGGCTGCGGTGGTGGTTCCTGTTACGGCAACCGCCGAACCCGATCCGGCCAAGGTAAAGGCGGCGGTGGATGAATTCAACAGCCTGTCCCGTAAAGAAAAGCGCAGCCGCATTAAGGAAGTAAAAAAAGAACTTCGGGCTTTCAGGGCGGCCCAAAAAGCCGGAAAAGAAGCGGATACCGATACGGTGTTGCTCGTCATCCTGGCCATCCTCCTGCCCCCGCTGGCCGTTTATTTATATGAAGGGGAGATCAACAATCGTTTCTGGATCAGCCTGATCCTGACCCTGCTGGGCTGGTTGCCGGGAATTATTTATGCGTTGGTGCTGATCCTGGGAAAACACTAAGTAGCCTGCCTGCCGGACAGGCAGGTCTGTAGTTAGTAGTCTTAAGTCTGTAGTCTGCTTCGTAATCTGGCAGGGTATATGGTACAGGCTGCAATAAAGAAAGATTTTTATATCCGGTCACTGGCCTTAAAACAGCCAATGCAATTGATATTTAGCCTGATTTATACTTCTAAATTGGTTATTGCTGCAACAATCAGCTAACTGAAAAAATCAATATTGTTGTTATAATTTTCAAACTCCCACCCAAAGTGTTTTGTTAGATCGCCTGTTATTTTATCCCAAGTTCCTTCCGGAATTGCAGCAACTATCCTTTTCAGGTATGATTCAAAACTCAAATAATCAAACTCACTAGTAACCATTCTTCTTGAACCAGATAAATAGGGGAATGATTTTAATTGGTCTTCGACCCATTTCAAATTGCATATAGTTAAACTGAAAATATCTGCCTTATTAACTCCTGTTTCTCCAATTTCCAATTCAATAAAAATTTGGGTTGCTGTATCAGCAGGGAAAACATAGCTTTCCAAATCATAAACATCTGGGGATGATATAGACTTTATTTCAACTTTCATTTACTGATTTTTAAACTATTCCGTTCCGGCCTGGTTGTCGCTGGTGCAGGCCCTCCTAAGATAAGAAATCTTCAGCCAGGCCCCGGGAGGAAACAAGGTAATTGCTTCATGCTATTTGCTATTGTTGCAATGCAACACTAAAATTAATCTCCTCTATATTGGGTACTATTTTTTGTTTTAAAAGTTCAATTTTCTTTTTTAATAACTCGATGGAATCTTTATCGGTTGTCGTATCTATAGGGTAACATCCTTCCAGCGATTCATCTCTTTCGGCATTTCCTATCCAGTCAGTAACAAGCTCTATATATGCTTCAACTACTTCTTTTGTGGTTGACACGTTATAAGTATCTAAATACATCGGGGGAAAGTCGCCTGCAATAACCCATAGTAAATTATCTTCTGAACTTTGGCTATTTTCAATTTCAAACAGGAATATGCAAACTGCATAACCAATATTTGTAAACAGCCACCTATTATAAATTTCTTTGCACCATGGGTGTTCAATTAGATACTTTTTTGCTTCTTCAACCAGAGGGTAAACCTCTGAGTAAAATTCAACCGAAGAATGAATACTATTTATGTTAACTGGATAATTCATGATTAACCCCCTGTTCGTAGTGTTCTACCCCCACTAAAGTAAGAAAATTGTTTCGACTGCCGGCCCTGGCCACAGGCTCAGACCCGCTACTTTACTGTTGAAGGAGCGGGAACGCTACGAACAGCGGGGTGTGTTTTTTAAGTGGAAAGCTCCGGGAGGCAACAATCAAGGTGCAAACGAAACGTTTGCTCCTTGATGTGTAGATGTATCTTGAACAGGAACGCCTATCTTCTCCTTATAGTCACTTCTGATTCTCGGCAAACTTGTAAATCTTAATTTCCTTGAATAATTTCCATAAATCCACTTGTACCTGGAATTAAATAATGGGAAAGTAAAATTGGTAAATCCATTTTTTAGATTATTATTCAACCAATTCATATAAATTGTAAATACTTCCTTGATTTTTTCCTGGTCATTATTTATTATCTTATTGCCAATTGCATCATAGAGTATTGGGTATGGCGAATACATGAATACTGCAAATTGACCAAAGCAAATTAAATTTATATGGTATAATGCCATTACCTGAATACTTAGTTTGTCCTTTGAAAAGTTATTTCCATGTTTTTTATAGGCGGCAGGACTATAACATTTAATAGGAATACAGGAAACTGAACTGTCGTACGCGTAGCTGAATAAATCCTTGATTAATTGAATTTTTATATTGTAATCAGCGGTATATAAAAAATTGTATTTGAAGGGATTGCATTGGGTTTCATCTTTGGTCGTTTTTGACTCTTTAATTATCAGGCTATAATTACTGGTTTTACATTCACATTTTATTTTTAAGGCATATAATGTGTCGGGTACTGATGTGAAATCGTTGCAGGGGTTTTTATTTGCAATTTGTGATAAACAGTTTGGTAAACTACCGAAGACTAAGATTGAATATATTAATAAGAATTTCATTGATTTTGGTTTAACATCCTGAGAAGGGGCTCAATTTATTTTTTCTATCAGCTGTTAGTTGTGATTTGCTTTCTCCTCCTAAAATAAGAAAATTGTATCGACTGCTGGGGGGGATGATTTTTTGAGGCGGACCTGAGCCGCAGGCTCAGACCCGCTACTTTACTGTTGAAGGAGCGGGAACGCTACGAACAGCGGGGAATGCCGGTTCTATCTTAGCCGGCCGGTGCCTTAAAGCAATACGGGCCGGAATTGTTTTGCAATTGGGTGGGGTTTTTATGTAGGAGATTCCGGGAGGAAGCAAAAACAAAAAACAGTTCCCAGCTACTCATTTTCAATACTACCACAGGTTACATCAGGTGCCGGATAGTAGCCAATACCCACATTTGTAACTACTCTTTTATACTTAGCCAGATTACCCTTACAGAAGTAATAATGTGCGGCTTTCTGTCTCTCATCAATTATATACTCTGGATATTGATTATCTCCTTTCTTACCAAATAGTATAAGATTATATTTAGTCAATACAGAAAGTACTTCTTTAGTAAGCGGAAAACTTTTGTCACGCCAGAAAAAAAGTTTTCCATCTTTTTCAAAATAACGTGAAGGGAATAGCCCATAACTGCCTGCTTTTACGCTATCACGTAAAAGTAGTTTGCTGCCAAATTTACCAATCCTCACAACAAGCAATTCATCGTTATCTTCCAGCAACATTGCAGAGATAGAAAACACAGAATCCTTCTTGTAAAGTTTGCACGATTTAGAAAAATCAAGAATAGCATTTTGAATAGCTTCCTTCGAATCTCCCCTTTCCACCAATAATTTTCTAAAAGAACTGCACCCAACTATTGTAAAAATAGTAATCACAAGAGCAAAATAAAATATAGGTCTCATTGCACAGTCTTTTTAAATTTAATCTCCTTTTATACTCAGCTGTTAGTAGTGTTTTGCTTTCTCCTCCTAAAATAGGAAAAATTGCATCAACGCGGAGCTGGTCCGCAGGCCCAGGCCAGCCACGAAGGACAGCACATAAAAAAAGCCCGGGATCTCCGGGCTTTTGAAATAGATATATAAGAAGCTTACTTCACTGAATTCACCAGGTTTTTGAATGTTTCCGGGTTGTTCATGGCCAGGTCAGCCAGCACTTTACGGTCCAGTTCAATCCCTTTCTTCTGCAGCTTATTGATAAACTCGGAATAGGTCAGTCCTTCTTCACGTACAGCGGCATTGATACGGGCGATCCAGAGCGTGCGGTATTCACGCTTCTTGAGTTTACGGCCTACAAACATGTAGGTCATCCCCTTCTCCACCACGTTTTTGGCGACCGTTAATACATTTTTACGTTTGCCATAGAACCCTTTGGCTTGTTTTAATATTTTTTTGCGGCGGGCTTTGGAGGCCACAGCATTTTTTGAACGAGGCATATTTTTTAGTTTGGGATCAGCTGTACATCGTACAGGCTGACAGCGTTATTAAATTAATTTACTCCGGGAAAAACGGATTACTTGAGACGCAACAGTCGTTTTACAAAATCAACATGTGATTTTGCAACCGTACCGTCCATTCTCATGCTGCGTTTGCGTTTTTTGGATTTCTTCGTCAGGATATGACGTTTGAAGCTTTTCTGATGCATGATCTTCCCGGTGCCCGTTACTTTGAAACGTTTTTTGGCACTGGAGTTTGTTTTTACTTTAGGCATTTTACCCAGTATTTAAGTTGACACCCTTGAGGCATTCCCCACCGGGGGACCTTTGTCGAACCTCTTCAGGCAATTTTTGTCCGCCAAAGCAGACTGTGGAAGAACTTCCCGTTTTTTGAACGGGTTGCAAAGATACTGTTGTATCAGGAATTGGCAAAGCCCTGTTCTAAATAAAAAACAGGGTGTTCCGGACACCCTGTTTTCGTCTTTATAAGCTCGATTGAACTCCTTACTTGTTAGGATTCAATGCTTTATTAATTCGGTCGGCCAGGTCGGCGAGGTGAAACTTTGTTAACTGATCGGTTGCCTTTGCGCTGGCGGCCGTGAATTCGGTCTTCAGGGCTGCGAGATGGGCCCGGATTATGCTCTTGGCATCTGATTTTTCATTCAGCCCGCCGGTGGTAATGGTAATGCCCGGTACCGGGGTACTGGTTACCGCCGGGGTCAGCAAACTGATCAGGCTGTTCACATAGGATTTCTGAAGATTACGGCGGTACATATCGGTTGCTTTTGCTGCCGGTACTTCTGTCAGAATTCCTTTTTTCAGATCGGCCAGTAATTCAGTTACCTGGTAAGTACTGTTCCCTAACATGGCTTCCGCATCGGTAAGCTTATTGAGGGTACGGCTGCTCAGGAGCCGGCCCAATACCGCATCCTGCACCTGCCCGATCACGGTAGTACCGGTCTGACCAGTGCGGGTGAATATCTCGTTATTGATCAGCCAGGACGGGGTGGCAAACAGGTTCTTATTCAGGAAATCGACCGCTTCTTTTTGTTTGGCTTCAGAAACGGTTTCATAGACCGGACCGCTTTCCTCCACCATTTTAGGCGTCAGCATCAGTCCGCCCACATTCCGGGTGATATGTCCCATATAACGCATAAACTGCCCCTGCACCTGGTCGTACAACTCCTGCAAACCGGTATAGTCCTTGTTATCTTCCCGGGTCCATTGCATTAAATTGGGAAGGATCCGCTGCAGGTTCTTTATCCCGTACATCCCTGCTTTTACCGCGTCATCCCCGAGGTCTTCGGTCTGGTTCCTGGAATCATCCCCGTTACTTTCGCCATCCCCCCACCAGAGGCGGCGGTTCTTTAATTTTTCGATCACCCATTTGTTGAGATAGCCTTTTTCGGCATCCGCATCCCTGTATTCCATAAAGCGGCGGTATCCCCACTCGATGGCCCAGTTGTCATAATCACCGATCCGGGGGAATAATCCTTTCCTGGAAATATTATCTTCCGGCTGGGCCACATAGTTGAACCGGGCATAATCCATAATTGAGGGCGTATGTCCATTGGCTTCCACCCAGGCTTTGTCACGGAGTTTTTCCACCGGTACGGTTGAACTGGACCCGAAATTATGACGAAGTCCCAGGGTATGCCCCACTTCATGTGAGGACACGAAACGGATCAACTGGCCCATCAGTTCATCATCAAATACCATTTTACGGGCAGCCGGATCAGAGGGCGCACATTGTATCATGTACCAGTTGCGCAACAGTTCCATAATATTGTGATACCAGTTGATATGACTTTCCATGATCTCACCGCTGCGGGGATCAGAAATACTCGGCCCGCTGGCATTGGAAATATCGGATGGTTTGTACACGATGGCCGAATTGCGGGCATCATCCAGGCTCCAGGTACTGTCTTCCTCGCGGGTCGGCGCCGGTTTGGCCATGATCGCATTTTTGAACCCGGCTTTTTCGAATGCAGCCTGCCAGTCATTCACCCCCTGGATCAGGTAGGGCACCCATTTTTTGGGAGTGGCCGGGTCGATATAGAAAATGATGGGCTTCTTCGGCTCCACCAGCTCTCCCCTCTTGTATTTTTCTACGTCTTCGTCCCTGGGCTCGAGTCTCCAGCGTTTGACCAGTAATACATTCTCGACTCCCTGAGGGTTCGCATCGTAATCCGTATAACCAACGACAAAATAGCCTACCCGTTTGTCATAATAGCGGGCCTGCATCGGTGTTTTGGGAAGCAATACCAGTGAGCTGTTGATCTCTACGGTAAGATTTCCGCCGGGGGCCGGCGGGCCAAAGGAAATGGAAGTAGTGGGCGCCGGTGTACGGCCATAGGTCTTTACGGTCCGGATCTCAATATTGATCGGGAAGGAACGCAGGTTATCGATATAGGATTTGTCAGCCTGTATGGAACCGATCCGGTACATGGATTTGGCGCCACTGCTGAAGAAAAGAATATCATTATCCCCGTTGACAAAATCGGTTACATCGATCACCACCCCGGCCGAGTCCTTGCTGAATGCCTTGATATCGAAGGAAGCGGCGATGGCCTGTATATTGGACCTTTTTACCGCGCTGTACATGGAGGAAGTGGAATCTTTTGTGTACTCCGCAAAGGAAATGGTGCGCAGGAAGACCTTATTATTAGGCCCCCGCTGAAACTGGATCACATTGCGGCTGATATCATCCCCCGCATAACCGGCAAAGCCCCCGATCCGCATCCCGGCCCCGGCTTTGGAAAGACGGTTCACCACCAGGATATCCCGGTTCAGTAAGGAATCGGGTATCTCAAAAAAATATTTTTCATCTACTTTATGAATGGAAAAAAGTCCGGCATCTGTCACCGCTTTTGCGGTGATGACATCTTTATACGCTTTGGGGCCATTGGCCGGCCCTCCCGGGGTACCGTTTATGGTTTTTTTGCTGGTATCGGGTTTGTTGACAGTTCCGGGCTGTGCGGTGGCTGCCAGGGATAAGCCGGCAAGCAGCAGCAGGGAAAAGGTTTTTTTGGAAAAGAATTGCATATATGGTTCAGTTTATAGTACCTCAAGATACGGAAAGACCCGGCTCATCCCGGTTTCCGGTTCGTTTTTATACCAACGGTGCAGGAGCTGTTTAACCTGTTGTTTTCGGTTATAAAAAAACCCGTCCTCTTGAAAAGACGGGTTTATAAAGATCATTTTTTTATCAGGCTTTCTTCTTCCCCTTGGGGGCGAACATGGCCAGCATTCTCCGGCCCTCCATTTTCGGCATATTTTCCAGTACGCCGATTTCTGCGAGGCGTTCCGCGAATTTCAGCAGCAGGAGTTGGCCCCTGTCCTGGAACTGGATGGCCCGGCCTTTGAACTGTACATAGGCTTTTACCTTGTTGCCTTCTTTCAGGAATTCAATGGCATGTTTTGCCTTGAAATCAAAGTCGTGATCGTCGGTATTGGGCGTAAACCGGATTTCCTTTACTTCAGAGACCTTGCTCTTGGCCTTCATCTCTTTTTCTTTCTTCTTCTTATCGTAAAGGAATTTATTATAGTCGATGATCTTGCACACCGGCGGATCCACGGTCGGGGAAATTTCCACCAGGTCAAGGGCCTGGTCCTGTGCCATCTTCAATGCTTCCTGGGTGCTGTAGATCCCTACTTCCACATTCTCGCCCACTAACCGTACCTGCGGTACACGAATGAAATGATTGATGCGATGTTCGGCTTCTTTCCGGGGTACAAAACGTCCCCTGAATCCGCCTTTGTTAAATCCGCCGCCACCGGGTTTGAATCCGCCCTGGCCGGGTGGTCTGCTGAACCCGCCACCGGGTTTTTGTGGTACTGCCATTTAGTTTCTTTAAGTGAAGCTTCACCTCCCGCGGTGAGCGTTTTTTTACTGGTTACAAAGGCCCGGTCGGGATCCGGGGTTGCTAAAATACGGTTTATTCGCTTCTGCGTTCTTTAATTTCTTCCACGGCTTCCGCGAGAAATCCGGCTACGGATTTTACACCCAGGTCACCCTTTCCCTGCCGGCGGACGGCCACTTTCTCTTCGTTCATTTCTTTTTCACCCACCACGAGCATATACGGCACTTTCATCAGCTCGGTATCCCTGATCTTTTTGCCGATCTTTTCATTCCGGTCATCCACTTCACTGCGAATATCCGCTTTTTTCAACTGCGCGGAAACGGCATTGGCGTAATCCAGGAACTTATCGCTGATCGGCAGCACTTTTACCTGCACCGGCGCCAGCCAGAGCGGGAATTTACCGGCATAATGTTCCAGCAGGAACCCGATAAACCGTTCATGCGTACCGAGCGGGGCCCGGTGGATGATCAGGGGCACTTCCGGCTGGTTTTGCTGGTTGGTAAAACTCAGTTTGAAACGACGGCCCTGGGCAAAATCCACCTGGTTGGTGGCGAGGGTGAATTCCCTCCCGATAGCGCTCCAGATCTGCACATCGATCTTGGGACCATAGAATGCCCCCTCTCCTTTTACTTCCACAAAGGGAACCTTCGTTTCGATCAGCACATTCCGCACCAGTTCTTCGGTTTCCAGCCAGAGCTCCGGCTCATTGATGTACTTCTGTCCCAGTTTCTCCGGATCATGCAGGGATAACCGCATCACATATTTTTCAATGCCAAAGATCTTAAAGTACTTCAGGTACATTTCATTTACCGATTTGAACTCCTGGGCAAACTGTTCCTTGGTACAATAGATATGCGCATCGTTCATGTGCAGGCAGCGGACCCGCATCAGTCCGAATAATTCCCCGCTTTGCTCATAGCGGTAACAGGTTCCGTATTCGGCTAACCGCAGGGGCAGGTCCTTATAACTTTTGGGCTCCGCATCAAAGATCTTGTGGTGATGCGGGCAGTTCATGGCCTTGAGATAATATTTCTCCCCATCCATATCCATGGCCGGGAACATACTATCCGCATAATAAGGCAGGTGCCCGCTGGTGAGGTAGAGACTTTCCTTGGCGATATGGGGTGTTACCACTCTTTTATAGCCGGCGGCCAGTTCTGTTTCCTTGGCCAGTTTTTCGAGCTCTTCTATGATCACCGTACCATTGGGCATCCACAAGGGAAGACCCGGTCCCACATCATCATCCATGGTAAAGATGCCGAGTTCCTTCCCCAGTTTACGGTGATCCCTTTTTTTGGCTTCTTCCAGCATGGCGAGGTATTCATCCAGTTCTTTCTGGGCAGGGAAAGTGACGCCGTAAACACGGGTCAGCTGTTTGTTCTTTTCATCTCCTTTCCAGTATGCGCCGGCAATGCTCGTCAGTTTGATGGCTTTGATAAACCCGGTATTGGGAATATGCGGTCCGCGGCAGAGATCGGTGAAATTGCCCTGGGTATAAAAAGTGATTTCGCCGTCGGCCAGGTTAGCCAGCAGGTCCAGTTTATACTCGTCTCCTTTTTCAGTGAAATATTTTACCGCCTCGTCTTTGGGTAATTCTTTACGCACATAAGCATGGCCCTGTTTGGCCAGTTCATTCATTTTCTTTTCCAGCGCGGCCAGGTCTTCTTCGGTCATTTTCCGGTCGCCCAGGTCCATATCATAATAAAAACCTTTGGGACTTTCCAGGGGCGGGCCCACCCAGAATTTCACACCGGGGAAAAGGGCTTCCACCGCTTCCGCCATCAGGTGGGCAGAGGAATGCCAGAAGGTCATCTGGCCATCTGTATCATTCCAGGTCAGTAATTTCAGGCTGGCATCTTCGCGGATCGGCCGGGTGGCATCCCACACTTGTCCGTTCACACTTGCGGCCAGTACTTTCCGCGCCAATCCTTCGGATATGGATTTTGCAATATCGATTGCGGAAACACCCGCTTCGTACTGCCTGACTGCCCCATCCGGCAGGGTAATATTAATCATCGCTGTTGCTTGTTTTTATCGGTGGGCAAAGGTAGCGAATAATGGCTAAAGATGGCGAAATACCAGCCGGTCCAGCCTTTCCTTTTTGCGGGTGATCTTTTGCAAAAGCCGGCTGAATTTCCCGGGATCGGAATAATAGAATCGGGCCAGCCGGTACTGTCTTTTTCTCCAGCGGGAAAGCATCATTATCCCGAAAATCCGGGAAAGCCCTCCCGTGCCGGCATGTAACAACCGGGTAACCGGGGTTGTATTCACATTGTCCCAATAGAATTGGCAGAATTGTTTTTTAAGTCCTTGCTGAAACCGGGTAAAATGGCGCCGGTGTACCCGGAGTTCTTCCGGGGTAAACCCGGTCACCAATGCCTGCCAGATATCCCCGTTGATATGGGCGTTTATTCCCAGCAACTGGTACTGGAAAGCGCTCAGGCTGCTGTCGCTGAAATAAGGTTTCCATACCGGGGATAGTTCCCCCGGCGGCTGGGTGGCTGCCCTGAAAAAATACCCGGCAAAATTCAATTCCAGTCTTTCGATGAATTCTTTTTCTGCCGGCCTGGCCTCCTGGTAGAACGCAATCGCCCTTCCGGTGGTTTCGAGGTACAGTACTGCGAAATAACGGGCAGGAGAAGGACTCCTTGCCACCGAATCGAGTTGCTGCAGCAACCGGAACTCCGGGTCAGGTTCCTGGGATGCAGCAGGCCGGTAAACAAGCAGCCATAAAAAAAGTAAAAGGTTTTTTGGGGGGATCCGCATATTTTTAAAAGCCTGTTAAAATTAACAAACTATTGCCCGGTATGCGGCTTTCATTCATCTTTCGTTTCAGTAAATTTGCCCATTGATGAAAACAAAGATCAACAGGTACATCGTTGCCTTACTGCTTTTCTGCTGTTCCGGTGCAGCCGGGGGGCAGGCACAGGATCTTTCCGGGATATGGAGGGGCTATTTCGTTACATCCGATTACAATCATTACAAATTTGAACTGCAGATAAAACAATCCGGCCGCTCGGTCTCAGGGGTCTCTTATTCCTATCTCTCCACGGTGTTCTATGGCAAGGCCACCCTCACCGGGAGCTATAACAAATCTTCCAAAAACATACTTATCCAGGAGATCCGCACGGTGGAATTGCGGATGACGGACGGGTCGCAGGCCTGTATCATGAAATGCAATTTTGAATACAGCCGCTCGGGGAAAGAAGAATTCCTGGAAGGTACCTACACCAGCAAGTTTGAGAAAGACGGGCTGCTGACCAAAAAAGGGGAAAACTGCGGCGGTGGCAAAGTGTACCTGCGAAAAGTAACCAGTTCCGATTTTTATATTGAACCCTTTCTCCGGGGTAAGATCAAACCCGGGCCGGTGCTGATCAATAAATCCCCGGTAAAACCCAATCCGCGCGCTTCCCCGGTAAAGAAAGATACAGCGAAGGCTAAATTGAATCCGCCGCTGGTAAAGAAACCGGTGACCGTAAATAAGCCGCCGGTAAAAAAAGAAACTCCATTGCTGAAACCCGTGCCCCCGCCAATGGTGGAAACCGATTCCAGCCTGAAAAAAATAAAACCGGCCATCATCACCCCGGCTCCTCCGGTGATCCGGGACCGGGTGAATGAACTGGTAAAGATCCTGACGATCAGCAGCAGCCAGGTTACGGTTAAATTATTTGATAACGGGGAGATCGATGGGGACACTATTTCCGTGTACCTCGATAAAAAGCTGGTGTTATCAGAGAAGCGGCTCACGGCGGCCCCCCTGGTACTGCATTTTGATATGAGCGAAGAAAACAACGAACACGAACTGACCATGGTGGCCGAGAACCTGGGTACCATTCCTCCCAATACCTCCCTGATGATCGTGGAAGCCGGAACGCAACGTTTCGAGGTACGGATCACGTCTACTGAACAGAAGAATGCCGTGGTCCGGTTCAGGTACCGGAAACCCGGATAGGGCCCCTTGTTTCTTTCGCCCGGAAACCCGGGTTGCCGTTGCTGTATTTTTTTTACCTCCCTTTGTTTTTTGCTTAATTTTCCTTTGTTATGGCAAGGCAACTATTTCTGATCATGCTGTTTCTTTCCGGCATTGCTTTACCGGCGCAGGACATCAACGGGATATGGAAAGGGAAACTGGTGATGGCTCCCAGCGGTTGTTTTCCCGTATACAATATCGAACTGCAGTTGCAGGTGGCCGGGTCGAGGATCACCGGTACGGCCTATCACTTCTCCGATTCCCTGAACTATGTCAGGGAAAATTTTGAAGGCACCTATAACCGGGACAGCAATCTCATTATCATAAAAGAAATCGGCATCGTTACGTTCAGGATAAAAGAGGATTGCGTGCCCTGTATTAAAACATACAACCTGACCTTTCACAAGGGAGGCGGCAATGTGGTGACGGAGGAACAGTTGCGGGGTACCTGGTCCACTCCCACCGGTAAAGCCATTGACGGGAAAACGATCTGCGAACCCGGTACGATCGTGCTGAACCGGTTTGACAAAGCCACATTCAAACCTGAACTGAAATTACCGCCCTCGCTGACCAAACGGAAAGCGGAACTGGTAAAAGAAATAAAAGTGGATACGGGTACGATCAAGATTGAATTTTTTGATAACGGGCAGATTGACGGCGATACCGTTTCTGTTTATGTAAATAATATGCCGGTGGTGTCCTACCAGATGCTGAAGACCCAACCCATCCGTATTAATGTCCGCGTGGACCAGCGAAGAACACTGCAGGAAGTAATCATGGTGGGCGAAAACCTCGGCTCCATTCCTCCCAATACCGCCCTGATGATTGTGACGGCCGGAACCAAACGTTACCAGCTTTATCTGACCTCCGATGAACAAAAAAATGCCATGGTACGATTTATATATGAGAAGCCGTCCACGCCGGTAAAATCACAATAATTTCACACAGCTTCCCGCAATGCTGCGTTATCTATAAGTTTTTATCTTCATTTAATAATTGAATACGCTTAAAAAAACAAAGATCAGCAGCGATACTGACGATAATAGTTTGCCGGGTGATGTGCAATACCTACATTTACCATGAAAACAATTTTTAAATCCTCAATTTTTTGACACAGGAGAGCTCCGTACCAACGGGGCTTTTTTGTTGGGGGCCATCAGAATTTAAAATTCCAGGTAACAGCGGGTAAGACCGGGAAGAGGGAGACCTGTTTGGTTTCCACTTTCAGGTCGTTGGTAAGGATACTTCCTTCCTGGTCGAAATACAGGAAATAAGGATTGAGCCGGCTGTACACATTATAAATACTGAATACCCAGTAGCTGCTGATCCTTCTTTTCTTTTTCGCGACAGGTGTATACGTGGCGGAAAAATCAAGGCGGTGATAGGCTTTCATCCGGTACTGGTTCAGCCGGCTGTATTCCTGTGTCAATACGCCATTGATGATATAGAATCGCTCCGGCAGGGTGATGGCATTCCCGCTGCCGTATACAAATACAGCGCCCAGCTTCCATTTTTTACTGACCTCGTAATTGCTGACTACAGACAGGTCATGCCGCCGGTCGTACCGTGCCGGAAATTTTTCTCCCTCATTCAACTGCGGGAATTTTCGCCAGGTCCGGGAAAGGGTATAACCGATCCAGCCGGTTAGTTTGCCCTTCAGTTTATTGACCAGTATTTCAGCCCCGTAACTCCATCCCTTCCCAAACACGAATTCTCCCTCGGGATCGGCCAGCGATGGCGTATATCCTTCTTTGTATTCAACCTGGTTCCGCATATCCTTATAATACACTTCAAGGGAGGTCTCGTAATTGTTATCGGCAAAATTGCGGAAATAGCCGGCCGAATACAACCAGCTCAACTGCGGCTTCACGATATAGGTGCTGGGCACCCAGAGATCGGTGGGTAAAGTGGTGCCCGCGTTGGTCACGAGGTGGATGTACTGGTAATTGCGGGTAATGGCTGCTTTAATGGATGTTTCATTATTGATCGCATACCGCAGGGTAATCCGGGGTTCCAGTCCCCCATAACTCTTTACCGGTTCAAAAATTTTATAGCGGGCGCTGTCGGTTTTATTGCAATCCGCGTCACGGGTATATTTGGTGTAGGGACCCGTCTGCGTGAAGCGGCTCCAGCGCAGCCCGTAATTGACCTTCCATTTCTCCCCGATCTCCCAGTCATCCTGCAGGTAGAGGGCCATTTCCGCCGCGTATTTTGAACCCTCGTTATTGGGGCTAAACAGCATGGAATCCTGCCGTCCCGTAACTACATTGGGAATAAATTTATGCCAGGTCAGCAGTCCCCCGAATTTTAGTTTGTGCGCGGGGAGCGGGTAATAATCCAGGTCGGTCTTCAGGGTGGCATCGCGGATCCCCGAGTAAAGCCCGATTTCAAAATTCTCCTGGGAGGCGGCGAATTTAAAATGATAATCGTTGTACACGGCCGTGGTATTGGCAAAGAGCCGGCGGTTAAATACATGGTTCCAGCGCAGCGTGGCCGTTGAATTGCCCCAGGGAATATTGGTTTTGAAGGAACGCTTCGAATTATTAAAGTTGAAAACATCTCTCCCAAAATAACCGCTCGCATAGAGCCGGTCTTTTTCTGAAAAACGGTAATTCACCTTGGCATTCATATCATAGAAATAATAGCCCGAACCATAGAAGCTGCTGCTCTTTTTGATAAAGGGTTTGATCAGCCCGTCAATATAAGTCCGGCGGCCCGACAGGATAAACGATGCTTTTTCTTTTTTCAGGGGACCCTGTACCGAAAAGCGGGAAGCGATCAGGCCAATGCCTCCCTCCGCCTGGAATTTATTGATATTGCCTTCCTTCATGGAAACGTCCAGTACGGACGAAAGCCTTCCCCCGTACTGGGCCGGCATCCCTCCCTTGATCAGCGATACGTTCTTGATGGCGTCGCCATTGAAGATGGAAAAAAAGCCAAAGAGATGCCCGGTATTATACACCACGGCATCATCCAGCATGATCAGGTTCTGGTCGGGGCCGCCTCCCCGTACATAGAAACCGGCATTCCCCTCCCCCGCGCTTTGCACCCCCGGCAATAACTGGATCGCTTTCAGGATATCCACTTCTCCCATAAAAGCCGGAATGGCCCTCACCTGGTTCATTGATAAATCAATTTTTCCCATCTGGGCATTTTTTACATTGCCGTCCCTGCGTTTGCTGTACACGATTACTTCACGGATGGAAGCGGTCTTGGAAAGAAGATCAAAATTATAGGACTGGTTGCTGCGGAGACCGATGGTGGCAGAACGGCCCTGGTACGATACGTGCGAGACCTCGATGGTATATTCTCCCTGCTCAAGCGTAAGGGCATAAAAACCATACTGGTTACTGGTGACTGATTTATTCTGACCTTTTACCGAAACGGTGGCCCCGATGACCGATTCCCCGGATAAACTGTCTTTCACGTAGCCATTTAGCGTAAACCGGGTTTGGGCATAACCGGCCTGTGTACTTCCAAGCCAAAACAGCAGCGCCCAACAAATTTTCATAGCGTTAATCCTCATATTATTTCTCGTTGGTTGACAAACGGCGGCCCTGGCCGTTTATGATTTCAATGATTTTATTACCGGGCTGATCATAGGGCCCTTTTTTATCCGGATCAGCGGACAGCCAGTAACCGGGATGACCCGGGCCAAAGGCAGCGGCTGACTGAAGCCAGTACAGTTGTTTGCGTGTAAACCCCGTCGCCTGAAGGATGGCCCGGAACTCACCGGACAATATATTCAGGGAAGCTTTTTTTTCAGCCAGGTCCGGGTCTGCAATAATGGCCGCCAGTTCTGATTCGATATTTCCCAGTGAACGGTCAACGGAATCATACAACAGGGTATCCCGTAACAGTTCTTCTATATCGAGGGACTTTATTAATTCCAGCATCTGCCGGCCACTTTCTTCCATATTGACCGGGATATCGCGGGCTGCATCTTCCACGAGCAGGGAATAAACATCCACCAGGCTGTCCAGCGAAAGAGAGAGTTTGTCACTGGCGCTGATGACAGGATGATTGCCCCCGGCCGGCTTAACATCCCCGTCCCCGACGGGATAATAAAAATGAAGCAGGGCGGCCAGCAGGATCAGTATCCCGGCAGCGGCGATCCAGGGGTGCAGCCGGCGGGATCTGTATAGCGTAAACCGCAGGACGAGCAGGAGCAGCCCGATGCCGGAAAGTCCATAGAAAAGGAATGTAAGGAATGACCGCAAGGATAAAATTTTAGCAAAGATAAATGCAGCTGACCGCACGGCCGAATACGTTATTTTTGCAACCTGTTAAATTTTTTTTATGCTGGCAGGACTGCAAAATGTGACTTTTGAATTTGGTGCAAGGACGATCGTGGAAGACGCGACCTGGCATATACAGCCGGGGGAACGGATCGGGCTGATCGGCTACAACGGAACGGGGAAATCCACCCTCTTAAAATTATTAGTGGGCGAATACCTGCCCTCCGGGGGAACGGTGGAAAGAAGCCGGGGCACTTCGATCGGTTATCTCCACCAGGACCTGCTGAGTTTTGATACCCAGGATTCCATCCTGCAGGTGGCCCTCGGCGCTTTTGAAAGGGTGCTGCAGCTGGAAAAAGAGATCGAGGAACTGGGACATGAACTGGAACGGACGGGTGATGAGAAAACCCTGCACGAGTACAGTGATAAATTGCATGAACTGGAAACCCTGGACGGGTACAATATTCATCATAAAACGGAAGAAGTACTGCAGGGACTGGGTTTCGCCAATGCGGACCTGCAGCGTCCTTATAAAGAATTCAGCGGGGGCTGGCGGATGAGGGTATTGCTTGCCAAGATGATCCTCCAGCAACCGGATCTACTATTACTGGATGAGCCCACCAACCACCTCGACCTGCCTTCTATTGAATGGCTGGAAAAATACCTGCTGCATTACCAGGGTTCGGTGGTGATCGTCAGTCACGATAAATATTTCCTGAACCGGATGGTGACCAAGATCGTGGAAGTGTACCAGCAGCAGCTGCATATCTATACCGGCAACTATGATTATTATGAAAAGGAAAAAGCCATCCGGGTGGAAATGCAGCAGAAGGCTTACGAGAACCAGCAGGATTATATCCGGCAGAATGAACGGCTGGTGGAACGCTTCCGGGCCAAGGCCAGCAAGGCCGCCATGGCCCAGAGCATCATGAAGAAACTGGATAAACTGGAACGGATTGAAGAAGCGGAGATCGAACGGCCCAATATCCGGATCAATTTCCGGGTGGATAAAACCCCGGGGAAAGTGCTGGTGGAACTGAAAAATGTGTCAAAGGCCTTTGGCGATAATGTGATCATCGAAAACAGTTCCCTTGAAATCGACCGGGGGGACAAGATCGCCCTGATCGGCGCCAACGGGAAAGGAAAGTCAACCCTGCTGCGGATCATTGCCGGGGTGGAGCATTTCAGTAAAGGAGAACGGAAATGGGGACATAACGTGGAAGAGAGTTTCTATGCCCAGCACCAGCTGGAAGCCCTTCATCTCAACAATACCATCCTCGATGAAATGAAAGAATGCGGCAGCCAGATGACCGAGCTCGAACTGCGCGGTTTACTCGGTTGTTTTTTATTCAGCGGGGATGATGCTGATAAAAAAATCAAGATACTGAGCGGGGGCGAAAAAGCCCGGGTGGCCCTGGCAAAAGTCATTGTGAGCAAGGCCAATTTCCTGATGCTCGATGAGCCCACCAACCACCTCGACATGCACAGTTGCGACCTGCTGATCGATTCGCTGAATAAATACCAGGGCAGCATCATCCTGGTCAGCCATGACCGGTATTTTGTGGCGAAGACGGCGAATAAAATCTGGGAGATCGTGGATCACCAGATCAAGGAATTCAAGGGGGGCTATGAAGAATGGGTGGCCTGGAAGGAACGGATGGCCAAACAGGAAGCAGATAATAAAAAACAGGAAAAAAATACAGAACCGGCAAAACCGGCGGAAGTCAAACAATCAAAACCCGCTCCCGCCCCGGTGAAACAGGCACCCGGCGCCGCGATAGACAAGGATAAGAAAAAGGAATTGCAGCGGGTGCAACGGCAGTTTCAGCAAACCGAAGAACAGATCGCCAAACTGGATAGCCGGAAAGCGGAACTGGAAGCATCGCTTGCGGATCCGGCCACCTATTCCGATAAAACAAAATTCATTGCGGCGGAAACGGCTTATAAAAAAGCCGGGGAAGAACTGACCCTGCTAACCCGCCAGTACGAGCAGCTTTTTGAAAAGATCATGGAGCTGGAAGGCTGAATACCCGGGTGAATAACTATTTTTTAAGAGACGCTGATTTTAGTGTAATTTTTAAACTACAAATCAACGTGTATGAAGTCACCCTTGCTTATTCTTGCATTGCTGGCTTTTATTACAGCCACCCTTGCGTTCACTTTACGTGAAAATAACCCTTCTCCAACCGGCAATAGTACGCGTTTAGCCCATTATAATAAAGTGATCCGGTGCAGTCCGGACTGGGCAGCAGTTCGTGAATGGCTGGAAGAAGCGGATATCCCTCCCATACCCGGGGCCGGTTCGTATCAATGGAATATCAGCACAAGGAATGACAGTGCCCGGTTTTATTTTAACCAGGGCATTAACATGTATTATAGTTTTCACATTATTGAGTCAATGGCTTCCTTTAAAAAGGCAGCCCGGTTTGATCCGGATTGTGCCATGCTGTATTGGGCGCAGGCGCTTGCTTATGGCCCGAATATTAATGATCTTGGGTATGCAGCTTCACCGGCAGCGCTGGAGGCAGTTCATAAAGCACAATCTTTATCGGCCGGGGCAACCAAACTGGAACAATTACTGATTGACGCCATGACGGTGCGCTACACAGCGGATTCCGCTGATACAAACCGTAAACAACTGAATGAAGGATATACTTCAAAAATGGCAGCCTTGTATAAATTATTTCCCTCGCATGCGGAGGTGGCGGCACTTTATGCGGATGCCATGATGCTTGAGCACCCATGGGATATGTGGAATGTGAATGGCACCCCCAAGCCATGGACACCCCGTATCCGTGAGGTACTTGAAAGGGCATTAATCACCACACCGGAAAACCCGGGGTTAAATCATTATTATATCCATGTGATGGAGCCCTCTCCTGAAGCGGCAAAAGCCCTGCCCAGCGCAGACCGGCTTGGAAAACTGACGCCCGGATTATCACATACGGTCCATATGCCATCCCATATCTACCTGCGTACCGGACAATATGATAAAGGAGTATCGGTGAATGAAGCTGCTGTTAAAAATTACCGGCAGATCATTCCTTTATATGCCCCGGTAACCGGTGCTGATTTTCTGTATATCATTCACAACCTGCACATGCAGGTGAACAATGCTATGATGGGTGGCCGTTCTGCACTATCAGCTCAGTCTTCCATTGACCTGGTCAACAGTATCCCCGCGGATTACCTGGAAATTCCGGGTGCGATGGGTAACCTGGTGCAATATGTTTATATGACACCCGTTTTCTCGGATATCCGTTTCGGTAAATGGGACCATCTGCTCGAAATAAAAGAACCACCTTCGGCACAGGTGTACGGTCGTATTATCTGGCTGTTTGGAAGAGGCATGGCGCTGGCTCATCAGCAAAAATTTAATGAAGCTCGTGATGCACTGCTGAAAATAAAAGATTTGTCTGCTGATACAGTATTGATGATTCCATTCACTCCCTTTTCCCCGGCAATAGATGGGGTGCATATTGCTATTGATTTACTCAGGGGGACTATTGCCTTTTTGGAAAATAATTATCAGGAAGCCCTTGAGGCTTTTCAGCAGGCGGTAAATACGGAGATGGGAATGGTGTATAATGAACCCCGTGACTGGTTATTAAGCCCGCGGCATTACCTGGCAAATGCATATATCAGGGCCGGCCGTTTTACAGAAGCGGAAAAAACGCTGAACGATGACCTGGCGGTTAATAACGAAAATGGATGGGCACTATTTGGTTATTGGCAGGTATTTAAGGCGCAGCATAAAACCAAAGCAGCCGTACAAATGAAAGCTCGTTATGAAAAAGCATTTGGTAAAGCCGATATAAAACTAAAGGGACCTGTTTTCTGATCAGGTCATTTGCGCTTTTACAAAATCACTCACGAGGTAACTGACCAGTTTGCCGCTGCTGGCGTCCGTGCGCCCGTCATTCAGCCGGGTGGCTCCTTCACAGATATAGAGGTAGGCCGGTTTGGTATCTGCCGCGGCAAAGGAAACATATTGCCGGGCATGTACCGGGCTTACGCCAACGGGTGTCATGGCGCTGCTCAGCGTATGCTGGATGGAGTCCAGGTCCAGGTCGATACCGGTCATGCTGTCTTCCGTAAACCCGGTGGCATGGGCCACGGCCTGGAGAAAGGTTCGTTTATCATGCACAAAAATGTCCTCGAAGGTGATACAGTCGATAAAAGGATTGTTCACGATATCCACCCAGCTGTTTTGGGGAATATAGTTTTCGTGAAGCCCGATCACACAGTATTTCTGCAGGTACCCGTCCTCCTCTGCATAGCGGAAGGCGTTGCCGCTATGTCTTCCTTCCAGGGGCCGGTAATCCGCATGGGCATCGAGGTTAATACAATTGATCTGGGCCAGGGGAATTTTGCCGGCTTTGTGCCAGCCCTTGGCGGCCCCTTTGATCAGGGGATAGGAATTATTATGGCCGCCCCCGATCACTACCGGTATTTTTTTTGCCGCGGTTATGATCTTCGCGAGTTGCTCCACTTCATCATCGATCGTATTCACGGCATGCCGGTAAGCTTCAATCCGTTCATCATCTCCCTTGGCGGTGGTATCGATCAGGTACTGGATATCGCCGAAATCAAAATGCCCGATGAGCAGGATCTCATTGCCGTCGAGGAAATCATTGCTCTGGATATTAAAAAAATGCTGGAGAAAAGGGATCCAGAGCGTATCCGTTCCCCCGATACCGTGGTTCCCCTTGGCGCCCAGGTCTTCGGGAATACCAAAAAGCACGTACCGGGCCGCGGAGCCTTCAATCGATTTTTCCAGTTCCGCCGCATCAAAGACCACATTCAGTCTTTCACCCAGCTTGGTTTCAAAACGGCGGATCCGGGTCAGCGATAAAATATCCTGCTTGTTATAGATCTTCAAATGCTGCATCGCATTGGGTTTCGGTTGCGCCTGCCTGATCTCCGGTTTGATTCCTTCTTCCATAAAAAATTATTTACCTGTTTGAAAACCTGTCTGCCCTGTTCCCTGATGCAGATCGGTTTGTCTTTCTTTTACTCGTATTCTCAGATCCCGATCTTTTCATTCACCACTCCCCGTATCTCCTCTTCTAAAGCTATTGTTTTCTCCTCTATCTCCTTCCCTTTCCGGACAATTTCTGTTACAAAATCCTTATCGTCATACCCCGCCGCATTGATCCGTACATTCATAAAAGCGCCCAGCACGGCCGTCCTGGCACAGAGCGCGCCTACACCCGCATCGGAGACTGAGTTCGGGTTGCCGGTCACCGCCATGGCTTTGATGATCTCCATGCTGCTGAAGGAAGCCTGCATTACTTTATACGGGATCTCGATTGCGTACCGGGTGGCCTCCTGTATCGCCGCTTTCCGGGCCGCTTTTTCAGCCTCGGTGGATTTGGGCATTCCAAAAGCATCCATAATCCGGTTAAACGCTTTTGTATCCTCATCCACGAGTTTCACCAATTCCTGTTTTAACTGCTCCCCTTTCTCTGCCCAGTTACTGAATTCCTCCCAGCGTTCATCCCATCCTTTTTTATGCGAAGAGAGATTCGCCACCATGGTGGCCAGGGATACCCCCAGGGCTCCCGCATAAGCAGCAATGGATCCGCCACCGGGGGCCGGGCTCTCACTCGCTGTTTCATCGGCAAAGTCGGTAAGTGTCATACTTACCAGCTTGCTGTCGGCGGTTTTACGCAGCATATATTCAATGATTCTTTCTTCCGGTTTGAAAGGTCCCAGTTCATCCAGTCCCATGGACTTCACCGCAATCCGGATCAGTTCTTTTTCTGAAACACCGGTGGAACGTTTTTGCTTGCGCAGGAAATATTTTCCGGCATCGGTCAGGGAATGCAAAGGCACCAGTCCCACCAATTCAGAACCCGTGACCCGGATGCCTCTTGCCTCCGCCTTTTTACAGACTTCGTCAAAAGCAATATGCAGGGCCGTGATGTTAATATTTGTGAGGTTCATGCTGATCTGCGCCACCCCATATTCTTCAATGAACCAGCCGATCGCTTTTACCGATTTCAGGCTGCCGGGTTTATTTACCTTCACCCCGTTCTCCACTACATTACGGCCCGCTTCCCGTACATCAAAGGCAATGGCATTCGCTCTCCGCGTACTGGTGGTATTCAGGTTGACATTATAGGCCACCAGGAAATCCCGGGCGCCGATCACCGTACCGCCTCTTTTCGCATCAAATACAGCCGGACCGTAATCCGGTTTCCATTGCGGCTCTTTGATTTTTTTGAAGAAGCCTTCGTATTCCCCGGCGCGGATCAGGGAAAGATTGCTGCGGCTCTTATCGGGCTGGGCTGCTTCGTAGAGGTAAACGGGGAGCTGCAACTCTTCCCCCACCCGCCTGGCAAGCCGTTGTGCATAGTGCGCCGTTTCTTCCATACTGATCCCGGAGATGGGGATCAGCGGGCAAACATCCGTGGCGCCCATACGGGGATGTTCACCCTTGTGTTTGCTCATATCAATCAGTTCACCCGCTTTTTTTATGGCCCGGAATGCAGCTTCAATCACTGCTTCCGGCTGCCCTACAAAAGTCACGACTGTACGGTTCGTGGCTTTTCCCGGGTCCACATTCAGCAAGCGGACTCCTTCCACAGCTTCCACCTGGTCGGTGATCTGTTTGATCAGCGCTACGTCATTTCCTTCACTGAAATTGGGGACACATTCGATAATGGGCTGCATGCGTTTGATTTGTATGCTAAGATATTGCTTGTAAACAAAATATTTATTTAATAAATGTTTTGTTTATTCCCCGGGACGGGCTGGTATGATGGGGCCGGCTGCAGTGCGGGTGGCAGCTTTGTTGCGACGCTCCGTTCGGGGTCCGGTTCGCTGCCCGGCTATTTTACGGGATAACCCCTTTTCTCTTTGCTGCTACGGGCCGGAAGGACCAACTGCTTCTTTCCTTTTTCCGGACCGCGATCCACCAGGTGAAAAAAACGGTGGTCAGTACCGTGAATACAGTGATGCTCCAGTAGGGCAAAAAAGGACTCAGGTCAATGAGCAGGTGATTGGGCTCCGACTGGTTGAACCCGAATAAAAGCGGCAACCGGTACCAGTAATAACAGGATACGGCTGCGGCAGCAAAGAGGCGGATGATCCTGTTCTGTTGCCCGGGAAATAACCGGGTCAGGAGCAGGTATAAAACAAAACTGCAGGCCGCCCCGGTTAGGGGAAGGCCATAAATACTATCCAAATGTTTCCAGCCCTCAGCGCCAGTATATTCCGGTGTGCGGAACCATCCCCATATATAACCCGGGAAGGCGCCTGCGAGCAAAAACTCCGTTATTTTAGTCACGGCTGACCGGTGGAGCAAAAATGGTTTGGTGACCGGGCTTGAATCCGGGCAGGGCACGGAACATTTCACGCAATCCGCACAGTGGGCATTGGTCAGGGTGAAGGCCACTCCTGAGCCGTATAATTTTTCGACCGGGTGAACCGGGCAGAGTCCGGAACACCAGGCGCTCTTCCGTTCAAACAGGATCCCGCCGGTAAATGCAATGGTCGCCAGCCCCATAATGAGAAGACCCGTGGCTATTCCGTCGTGGTTGAAAAGAATATGCCGCAGGGGTATGATCGCTAATAAAAGAATCAGTCCCGCCAGGTGTAAAAAAGGCTGAGCGCGGGCCGGTATTTTAAGGCCGCGGGAAATACCGAACCGGTCGGGCAACAGCGAGGTAGTGCCCAACGGACAGATATTTCTCCAAATCCCGGTACAGAGGACCAATAAAGCAGGCGCCAGGGGGATCAGCCCGTTCCAGAATAAGCGGGTGCCCAGTCTTGGTTTATAAAACAGGAGAATCAGCAATAAAATCCCAACCAGCCAGAACAGGAACTGAACTGTTCTCCAGGTCAGGAAGTCACCCCTGCGCCCGGGCAGGGAATTATGGGCGTAAACAGGCTGCATATAAGTTGTTCAAACTACCCGTAAAGCCGGTAGCTGCTGAATGAGAAAAATCAGGGTCTCCTATGATTTTAACAACCGGAATTTTCATAAGGAAGATTTTGTTCAGCGGCTTCCTTTCTTCAGTTCTTTTACCGCGTAATCGCAGGCCCGGGCTGTCAGGGCCATATAGGTCAGGGACGGATTCTGGCAGGGGGAAGACGC
Source organism: Sphingobacteriales bacterium (assembly GCA_016219985.1). Lineage (GTDB taxonomy): Bacteria > Bacteroidota > Bacteroidia > Chitinophagales > Chitinophagaceae > JJ008. The sequence goes on from JACRJO010000038.1 coordinate 35,020, forward strand.
CATACAGGATCCGTCCGTGACGAACAGGTTGCTGATATCATGCGACTGGTTCCATTTGTTTAAAACGGATGTCCCCGGATCATTGCCCATACGGGCGGTGCCCATTTCATGGATCACGGTGCCGGGATTCATGCCATAATCATAGGGATGTACCCAGTCGAGATTGGCTGCTTCCAGCATTTCCACTGCTGATTGCTGCATATCCTTCCGCATGCGGGCCTCATTCTCCCCGTACTCCATCGATATAACGGGAAGGGGTATCCCCCATTTATCTTTTTTCTCCTGGCTCAGTTTTATGGTATTGCGGAATGAGGGCAGGGTTTCGCCGTATCCTTCAAAATAAACAATCCAGTCGCCGGGATGTGTCAGGTCTTCTTTCCATTCAGCGCCAATACCGGCTTTCTGATAGCCCCGGGTCCAGTCGCTGCGGCTGGTGTAGTTCTCATAGCCAAAACCACGGAGATAGGCCTGGTCGTTTTGCTGCAGGTTCCGGAAACGGGGTACATATACGCTGGCCGGCCGTTGCCCGTAATAGAAATGGTCCTTCAGCCCGCTGTAGCCGCCAATTGCGCCGGTCCCCGCATGATGGTCCATCAGGTAGTGTCCTAGTACGCCGCTGGAATTGGCCATACCGTCCGGGAATTCGGGGGTGACTGATTGCAGCAGGATCTGCGTGCTGCCAATGGTGGAGGCGTTCAGGAAAATGAGTCTGGCAAAAAATTCAATCACCTCTTTTGTTTCTGTATCGATGATCCGGACGCCTTTCAGTTTACGGGAGTGGTTGTCATAGATCAGCTCCTTCACGATGGAAAACGGGCGCAGGGTCAGGTTGCCGGTCCTGGCGGCATCCGGCAGTGCGGCGGAATTGCTGGAGTAAGGAGCTCCATAAACACAACCCCGGTAACACAGGTTACGGGAATGGCAGCGGCCGCGACCGTTATGGTCTTTGGTCAGTATGGCCATGCGCCCGATAATAAGGTCCCGTTCAGGAAAATTTTTCTTCAGCCGTTCCCGGATATGTTTTTCAAAAACGTTCATTTCAAAGGGCGGGAGAAAATTCCCGTCCGGGAGTTGCGGGATCCCGTCCCGGTTGCCGCTGATGCCCACATACGATTCAATATAATCGTACCAGGGAGCAAGGTCTTTGTAACGGATTGGCCAGTCCGTACCCACGCCGTCTTTCCGGTTGGCTTCAAAATCAAGGTCACTGTAACGGTAACAGTGTTTGGACCATAAGAGCGAGCGGCCGCCCAATTGGTAGCCACGGTGCCAGGTAAAGGGTTTCTCCTGGATATAGGGATGATCACTGTCCTTTACCAGGAAATGTTTGCTGTCCTGCCCGAACAGGTAAATGGACTTCTGCACCTCGTAATCTTTTTCTTCTTCCAGGGGCACGATATTACGCAGGGGAAGATCCCAGGGATCGGTCAGCGCGGTGGGATAATCTTTCACATGCTCCACCATCCGTCCTCTTTCCAGTACCAGTACTTTTAACCCCTTTCCGGTCAGTTCTTTGGCAGCGATCCCCCCGGTAATACCGGAGCCGATCACGATGGCATCATAGCTGTTTCCTTTTTCCGCTTTACCGAGTATATTGAATCCGGGCATGGGGCCAGTTAATAATGAAGAAAAGTTTTTCCATAATTGAGCGTGGTTTCATCCGCCGGTATATCCCCTTTATATTCATCGGGAAATTTTACATAGCTGGAAGCCCGGGTGGTTCCTTCCTGTGAAGTGAAATAGCCGATCAGTATATATTGCTTCAGGGTCCTGAACCAGGCATGGGCCTCTTTCTTCCCATAGGCGGATTCATCCAGTTCTCTTATCAGTTGTATCTTATCCGGGGCTTTCTCAAAAGCCGGGGCCAGTTCTTTCAGGCCTTCCCGGATATGGGTTTGCTGCTCCGCGGTCATGCACTGATGAAAGACCTGGTCAAGGAATACCTGGGTATTAACAGCAGATGCGGCGGCTGTACGGGTGGCGGGCAGGATAATATCGGCCAGTTCCGTAACGAGGCGGTATTCATCGCGGGTAAAAAAGACGGGCGCATAATGGCTCATGTCCTTTCCCGCACAGCTTTTAAGGAATACAGCCAGCACGGAAGGAAATACGGCATGCCCGGTCAGCAATCCCATGGATTTTATAAGGTCTCTCCTGTTCATAAAAAAATCCAGACAGTTTGTAAATAAACGGGGCAAATCTAAGTTATACCGACGAGACATTAAAAATGCCTTTATTAGCTGGCGCCAATGTCTGTCGGTATTATACCGACAGACATTAGCACCGGCCGATCCATGTAATTTTAATGTCTCGTCGGTATTATTCGGCCGTAACCTGTTCCCGGATCCCTTTATTCATGCAGCAGTTTACTGTAATGCCCCGGCTGGTATACATGTTACCGCATTGATGCAACAGAATTGGAGGGATCAGGTCCCGTTTTCTTCCGTGCTATTTGCAGGGGATGCTGACGGAGATTTTTGCGGGGCGGCTTTGCGTTCAGGAAGGAAAAAATTCCGCGGATGACGGACCAGGTACCTGCCGATCGTATGGAGTAACCGGGGGTATTGAGAAAGGCGGATTCCGCGTGATTTAACTGCAACTGTAAAGGCCAGTGCAAAACTGACAAGGAAATTAAAAAAGCCAATACCCAGTACACCGGCGAAGACAGCCATCATAAAGAAAGTTGTTACCTGGTCCATACCCGTTCCATACAAACCTATGGAGACATTTCCGGATGCGATCGTGATATGCCGGATATCGAAAGGAATACCCACTATCTTTCCGACTACCCCGGAAAAACCAAGGAAGAAGCCCAGGGCAATACTGCCCATTAAAGCGCCGATATGTTTTTCCACATAGTCCGCGAGACGGGTCAGCCGCTTTTGAGACATGGATACTTTCAATACCGGATGCCGGATCAGCCGCTCCCGGATCTGGCCGTACCGGATTTTGTTTTGCCAATAACCGGCAATGATGCCGCTGATAAATAAAAAGAACCCTGTAAAGCAGGCGTAGAGCAGGGCCGGACTTCGCCAGGGGTGCTGGTCTTTAAGCATTTTAAAGGCAGCTTCCCCATTAACTATTTTGTGACCTGTCAACTGGTGATAGCCCCAGGCAAGCAGGAAAGTCAGCGGGAATACAACCACCAGGTTCCCGAAGAAAGAAGCGATCTGGCTACGGGATACTTTGGCCACCGTGGCAGCCAGGTTTTCCAGGTCTGGCTCACCCTCCATTTTTTTTGTATCCAGTGAACCGGCTACTGCGCTGGCGGTAAAGGCCGGTTGCTTGGTGGCCAGGGTGGACTTGGTTTCTTCAATTAAAATAAAGCCGGCACTGTAGTTAACGCTATAGAGAAAGCCCAGCGGGAAAGGCGCCAGTTTTAATTTTCCGACCAGGTTCTTTAGAATAGCCGTAAAGGAAATAATAAATCCACCCCACATGGCCGACCGGATCATTTTAAAAAATCCGGCCCTGGTTTCTGTAATATACGTATGTCCTTTGTCGCCTTTGTGTTCAGCGATCTGGTAAGCGAGATAGCCCAGTCCCTGGGAAAGAAATTCCCGGATACTGTTTTTTCGTTTTTCGTTGCGGACCAGCAAAAGAAACAGGTCGGTAAAGCGGCCGGTATCAAACCGGTTATCCGCATCCAGTACATCGGCGATCAGCAGCATCCGTTGCAGGCAGTTGCTCAGGATAAGCATCAGGTATGTTTGCTGGATACTGGCCCCTTTTTCAGCATGGCTGTCGCGGATATAATTCAGCAGCATATAACAGTCTTCTATACACTCCTTAACGGCAGTGCTGATGTTGCTTATCTTTTCGGCTGAGTGGTTATCCGTCAGTATTAACTCCAGTTCATGTACCAGGTAATTCTGCCGGACAAAAGCCGTATGGTGATTACGTTCCGTTTCCGGCAGGTAATTCAAAACCTCCCGTTCCAGTCCCAGTTGCGCGACCTGGAAGGATAGGATTTTAAGCGAATTCAGCAGTTCATTTTTGATCCGGTGGGCATGGATACTGAAACTGAATCCCAGGGTTTCAAAAAAACCGATCCACGCAGTACGCGAAATACTTTCCACCCACTGGTAATCATCTTTACGAAAGAAGATACTGTTGATTACATAAAGAAAGTCCGTTTCCTCCTGCAATTCCGGGATCAGCTTATGTTTTAAACGGTTGGCCAGTTCCTGCCAGAAACCCCTTGATAAAGGAATGCCGCTTTCCGTAATTGCTGCCGTAAGTTTTGTCTGAAGCAATTGGGATAACAGGGCCTGTTGCAAATTGGCCAGCAGTGAAGGATGGAGTTTCAGTTGTCCGGTCGCCAGCCGGAGATTGGATTCTGCATTCTTTTTTTTCCGGCTGATGCCCGGCCGGATCTCCGTGAAAAAAGAGACCAGGAATGAAAGCCCGGACGACCGGTCTTCCGCCTCAATCGTCTCCCCGCGGAGCAGCACTGTTTCAATAAAACCGGGACTTTTTTTACGTAACCTGAACATGTTCCGAATATACAACATGCAGGTTGTATCTATGTGAACTGTGGATTAATTCATCAGCCTTACCACGGTTCCGCTGACCATTGTGCCGTCTTTACAGGTACACTCGTACGAATAACTACTATTTGCAGTGCTGATGATCCGGTAGCTGCGATATGTCCGGTTCCATTTACGGTGCCTGCGGTCGCTCGACCAGGTCTGCGTCAGCCGGTATTCACAGTCATTAAGCCAGGTGATTTTATATTTAGCAACCATGCCATTGCTTTTGTTGCGTTCTGCCTGGCGATGCCTGGTCCGTTTCAGTTCCCAGGTAATACCCGCCGTGTCGGTAAATAAAAAATCACCCGTCCGGAAGGAACGGCAATCCGGCGCTGCCGGCTGGGCCTGACTTTCCGGGTGCAAAAAATGAAAAAAGAGAACAGGGTGACGATGGGTTGCTTCATATCAGTTCCCCGTTTATCATTACTTTATCAATATGATTACTGCCAAAGGCATAAAACAAATAGGCCAGCGAGGGAACCGGCCGGGTAAAAACCAGGTCAGCTTTTTTCCCGATACGGATGCTGCCGGTTTCATTTTGTAATTCCATGGCACAGGCCCCGTTCAGGGTGGAGGCATTGATCACTTCTTCCGGGAGCATCTTCAGCTGGATGCAACTCATGGAGGCGACCAGGTTCATATTTCCCGAGGGCGATGAACCCGGGTTGTAATCGCTGGCCAGGGCAATGGCGCAACCTGCATCAATTAATGCGCGGGCCGGCTGAAACGGCATCCGCAGGAAAAAAGCGGCCGTGGGCAGCAGGGTTCCGATCGTGGAGGAGCCTGCGAGTAAACGGATCGCTTCCTCATCCATGGTCTCGAGGTGATCCACACTGAGGGCGCCGAGTTTAACCCCGGCCTGTGTACCGCCGGAAAGATTTAACTGGTTGGCATGGATCTTCGGTTTCAATCCCGCCTGCATCCCGGCCCGGCAGATGGTTTCCGTTTCTTCGGGTGAGAAAAATCCGGTTTCGCAAAAAACATCAATATAATCGGCCAGTTTTTCAGCGGCGATCACAGGAAGCATTTTCCCGATGATCAGATCCATATAAGCGGCATGGTTGTCCCGGTACTCCGCCGGGTAGGTATGAGCGCCCAAGAATGTAGCTTTTATGGAAAGCGAAGATTTCTCTTTCAGCTTCTTAATAACGCGGAGCATTTTCAGTTCTCCTTCTACCGTCAGCCCATAACCGCTTTTGATCTCTATAGAGCCCGTGCCCAGCCGGCTGACTTCCTCCAGTCTTTTCCAGGCGGCATTGAATAACCGGGATTCTGTAGCCGCGTTCAGTTTTGCGGCTGAGTTAAGGATCCCTCCTCCCCTCGCTGCAATATCCGCATAGCTGAGTCCCCTGATCTTGTCGATGAATTCTTCCTCCCGGCTGGCGGCAAAGACCAGGTGGGTATGACTGTCGCACCAGGCCGGTAATACCAGTTGATCCCTGGCATCAATGATCGTCCTGAATTTTTTTTGGGGATGCAGGATCTCTTCCATCCGGCCCAGCCCGCTGATGACGCCTTCTTCCACAATGAGGTAAGCATTTTCAATGCAGGGCAGCACAGCCAGTTCTTTGCCCCGCAGGCATTTATTTTCTTCGCGGGTGTTTACCAGTAATTTGATATTGCTGATCAGTGTGGCGGCCATCGCCACTAAATTACTTGGAAATAATCAAGTAAGCGCGAAAAAAAAGGCCCGCAAGCAGGCCTGTTAAGTAGTATAATTGCTTTTATTAGTAAGGCAACAGGGCGGTATGGGTATTACCGGCCGGCCCGGTCCATACGATTTTCATATAATAGTGCCCGCTGCCCGGACAGGTTGTGGGGGCCCCATTTGCATCCAGCCCGAAGGTGGCAGAAGCTGTGTAGGAATCAGTCGTATGCACCACTTTACCACTGCCAACACGGAAGGCACAATCCTGTTTCAGGACCACAGGTTCCGCGATAGCGGTTACAAACGGGCGGCCAAAGCGGTTGGTCCCCCATTCGGCAATACCGGTGGTATTCCCTTCGGTATGGGTCCCCGTGATGGTAATGTTCACCCCGTTATTGTAGGTAAACACCCGCTGACGGGCTACCTGCCAGGTACGCTGGGATCCGTTGTCAAAAGTTACCGACATATTGCTGCTGCTGATCGTATGGGTAATTGTATTCAGTGTGGGCAGGTTGATCAGCAGTCCGCCGCTTACATTGGTATAGGTCTGTGTACCGTTGATGGTAATGCTCTTGTTATCGCTCAAACGGGTCACTTTGTAGTTCTGGAAGCTGACATTAAGGACCGCGCCGGCATTTTTCCAGCGTACTCCCTGGGCCATGGAAATTACAATCACGCCGGTCCGGATACGGTTCCCCAGGCAATTGCTGCTGTCAAATGTAATGGTAATGGTGCGGGGATTGCTGAGGGTATCCACAACAATGGTTGCATCACAAATAATCGACTGCAGATCGCCGGGTTTGTTGGTAAAACCGGCAGTGGTTTCAAGAACAAGATTGGCGTCATTGGCCACTGCATCCACTTCGGCGGAAAAGCGGGACTGGTCATCGGAGTGGGTGGAGGTTTCTGCTGTAAAGTCCTGCGTACCGGAGGAACTACCTTCCTTTTTACAGGAAGTGAAGATCAGCGAAAAGGACAGGATTGCAGCAGCAAAGGATAGGAACCTGGGTTTCATAAAAGGGTTTTAGATTTAATAATGGTCAACTAACAGGCAATAGACGGGTGCGATGGCCGGTTGGTTTAACAAGAACCTGGTTATTTTTTTAAATAGAGAAGATCACACCCTAAAACGGGAGAAACCTGATCTTAGTACGATTCCGGAGCGGAAAATATACGATGGGCGGGACGGGAGTTTACGATGCGCCGGTGAAAAATGTTTGCTTATTGAAGCGACAATACATTTATTTTAAACCTGCTCGTCACTGAACCCTGAAGCAATATATCCTGTCTGTTTCATATTGAGAGGCCGGTGGCCTGTTCATAGCATATTGGAATAACGCCAATCCCTTGTTTGTGTTAGTTAATGTATTGGCAAAACTGGCATTTGTACATCTTTTTCCAATAAGACCATTGCTTTTCAGATCTGGGATAAAAAAAGTGAAGATTCCTTTCTGTTTGGGTACAATTTTTATTTTTATTGCATAGGTAGTGCTTAACTCTTTATAGAGTAAACTTTTATTCTGGGATGGAATGGTCACATCATTTCCTATTACACCAATTTCAGAGAAGAAATCAAATTTTGATGTGCTGCCAATTGGCTGATGTGCTATTGTGTCAAGTTCATAGATTGCTGCTGCGCCCCCTATACCAACAGCATTACTATAGTCAATGGTGATTGAGGGGTTAATAAGGTCAGTAAGTGTTTTAGAAAATTCACTATACAAAAATAGGGTATCACCTATATTATATATTTGCTTTTCCGGACTCCAGGCAGAAGTAACTGAAAAGACGTAGCCTCCACTTTGACAGGGCTTTGTATTATTTTTATTACATCCCGATGAAAGCAGAACTTGGGTCACTGTAACCAGCAACCCAAGTTTAATAAAATTAGTACCCATATTGTTGAAAAAGTTGTGTTACCTGTGTTTGCTGAGTATTACCATTTTGTTGTAAAAGCCTGCCTTTGAAAGCTTGAACACTTCTGACATCTGATTGTAGAGAATTAAAACATTGACTGATATTATATCCTGACACATTGTCAATAACAGGGAATATTTCACCGGCGAGGTCACCTAAGTCATAGCAAATCCCTTGTGGTATCCAAGGCCATTGGTCATTATTGGGATTAGTAATGTGGGGGTCGTGGTTTTCAATAGCATTAAGGTAACAGTTCAACCCACCTGGGATATTCTCGTATAAAAAACCTTGCATTGGAGCAGTAAACCCGCCCATAGCAAAACTTCCATTTGCACCGCCATTGCCATAGTGTCTGTTGGTGAAAAAATATTCACAATGATTACCCCACATTTCCCCAGTTGCAACAATGGCAGCTTCCGTATCGTTACCTTCTCCATAAGGAGGTCTGCTGCTAGATAAAAGTTCATGCACAATAGCTTGCCTATATTGAATCCAAAAATCACAACCTGCCTGCGCATAGTGCGAGGTATGCCCAAGTTCATGATATGTCAAGGCCTTTAGACGAGCCGAGGTAAGTCTGCAGTTGTAATCGGCTAATGCCGCTTTGTAACCAATAATAACATCAACTTTCGAAGTCAAGTATTGAACTAATTGTGATAGCCCGTTTACAATAGCAAAGAATGTGGGCTGGGCGATAAAGAATGAGGCGTAATTAACTGTCATACTACCGGGACATTTATTAAACATAGGCGAAGCCCCGGCCGCTTCCATAAAGCCCCAATTGGTAATCAGTACTTTTAGTTGTGAGGGAGGAGAGGGTATATTATTTTCACTAGCATATTGCCCATACTCTAAAACACTGTTGTGGGTAGTCGCGGCTACCCAATAGGGTAATTCTTTGTCATGTGCACTTGTTGGATTTGGCTTGGTAAATATATAGTTTATATTAGCCATTGCGCCTTGGTCAAAAACGCCTAATCTTTTCTTAACCGGAAACAAAACTTGCCAAATACGTATGCCTCGTATCTTGCTTATTCTGGCATTATTATTTTCAGTTTTCAAAATAATCTTTACTTTATTCTTAAATTTTTTGCCTGCTGTAAATTGACCCTGGTCATTGGTATAACCTCTCCATATCTTAAACCATCGTTTACACACAATTCGTGCCTGCCTTACTGGAACATTTGTTATTGGAGTCGTTATTGTATTACAAGTTCTCTGGTCTTGCACATAAATAGCTCCTCTAGGTATTTGCGGGTCATATGTTGAGCCACCGCCACCACCACCGCCACCACATAAAGCCGGGTCATAATTAGGGCAGCTTGGAAAGCATGGATCTAGTTCACATGGAACAGGCATGCGATTAGGCACAATCAGAGTATCAGAAGGTTCGTCAACTCTGGTAATATATCTGTTAGCGAGAATTACCGTATCATCATATATAGCGCCTCCTGAAAGGCTTTCGGCCATACTTTCCAACAGGAGATTATCAATTGGTGGTATGTGAAGTTGCTGAATAATTTCATATTGTATTCCTGGGACAGGAGTGTAGTTTGCAGGAACTGCCGTATACAACCATCCAATATCTTCCGTTCCAAGAGATGGGTCTTGGTAATAGTCGCCATCCTGCAGGATTTTATAATCCATGGGATAGTCCTGCAATTCCAAATCGGGTTGGTCATTAAGTAATGCTAATTGATCGGCATTAGCTGGCTTATATCGTACATATAAGTGGGTGACTGGGACAGGTGCAGTGCTGCCATATAATTGCAAATAGGCTTGCTGCATGTTGCTAATAGTGTATGGATTATTCACCTGTTGACCTAAGATAATTGGGTCATCGCCATTATTAGGATCAGATGAATCTGATTCCGCCAAGTATGTTGTGGGCTCATTACCATTTTCTGCGACACCAGGGACAGGTGTTTCTTTAAAAAAATTATTTGGCACTTTTATATCCCCGAATTCATTTTTGGATTTGCCAGGATCAGCGTGGGAAGTATTTTCATTTTTCTTACAATTGCTGAAAAATAGAGTAAGGCCTAACAACAGTACTAATATATGATTAATGAATTTCAGAAGAGGTTATTTAAAGATAAAGGAATAAACTTAAATGCAAAATGAGATAAGATTATGGGGGATGCCCATATCGACGAATTGGGAATTCAGATAAATAATTCAGTAGTGTCATAAACTTTGCGTATTATATTGCAGTATTAAATCATTACTTCTGGAATTCTCTATTATTGCAAACAGAAATACCGCTACACAGCAGTTCCAACTAGAATATCTCTGTACGAGCTAGCCTAAAATAAAAAAATATTGTCTGGCTTCCAAATAAGCTTAATGGCCATGGAATCATAAAGGTTTACCCCTTGTTAGTATTATTATTTGGAAAGTGCGGTAAGAGTAAACCATTATTCTCATCTACCTTTCATGTTTCTACTTGGTGCCATCTTTATTTCTTCGGGGTCTATCTGCTTCCAGCCAAGATTCATAACCCTGTAAAAAAATCAGGCTCTCAGGTCAGGGTTTTATAGATGAGAATATCCCTCTTTGATATATTTAATAACCCAAGGGCCGTATCTCATTTAATGGCACGACTGTAAGCAAAGCTAAATTTGTCAAATGCAATATTCTATTTCACAATCCTCTCAGCAATATTGGCCGATGAGGCGGTAATAACAAAGTTGCCATCCGTGTGATTTTCAGGACGAGATTTACGATTATAGCCTTTTGCAACGTTCAGCCTGTACCTGTGCATTTCAGTCTTTACTGCTTTCACGCAATAATCAAATAATCAATAATCAAATAATTTCCGTCCCGGAAGAATCCCTGCATTAAGAAATATTCTCAATCACCATCGCACTGGCTCCCCCTCCCCCGTTGCAAATACCGGCGGCGCCGTATTTCGCATTATTCGCTTTCAATACATTTAACAAAGTGACAATGATCCGGGCCCCGCTGCAACCCAACGGATGGCCCAGGGATACCGCCCCGCCATGCACATTTACTTTGGCCGGATCGAGTTTCATCCGGCGGCTGTTTTCGATTCCCACCACGGCAAAGGCCTCATTCAGTTCCCAGTAAGCAATATCTTCCATTTTCAATCCCGCCTTGGCTACCGCTTTCGGTACAGCGAGGGAGGGTGAAGTGGTAAACCATTCCGGGGCCTGCTCCGCATCGGCAAACCCTTTTATTTTGCCGATGGGCGTTAACCCGAGTTCCTTTGCCTTATCCGCACTCATCAGCAGCAGGGCCGCCGCGCCATCATTCATCGTGGAAGCATTGGCGGCTGTTACGGTCCCCTCTTTTATAAATGCCGGGCTGAGACCGGGGATCTTATCAAACTTTACATTAAAGGGTTCTTCGTCCTTCGAAAAAATCAGGGGGTCTCCTTTCCGCTGGGGAATTTCCACCGGTACAATTTCATTGGCGAAAAGACCTTTTTCGATGGCCGCCTGTGAACGTTTATAACTTTCCACGGCAAATGCATCCTGCTCTTCCCGGGATACCCCGCATTCCTTTGCACAGCGTTCGGCAGCAAAGCCCATCGCTTTTCCATCGTACACATCGGTAAGACCATCTTTGGCCAGGCCGTCCACCAGGGTTACGTTTCCGTATTTATTTCCCCAGCGCAAATTTTCATTGTAGAAAGGCACATTGCTCATACTTTCCATTCCGCCGGCTACCACGATATCCGCATCTCCCAGCGCAATGCTCTGGGCCGCGAGGGCAATGGCCTTCATCCCGCTGGCACATACTTTATTAATGGTGGTGCAATTCACTTCATCCGGAAGACCGGCAAATTTTGCCGCCTGCCGGGCAGGGGCCTGTCCCAGGTTGGCCTGGATCACACAGCCCATCAGCACATCGTTTACCTGTCCCGGCTGCAGACCGGCTTTTTGCAATGCTCCTTTGATGGCCACGGCGCCGAGTTGTGTGGCAGTCAGGGATTTCAGGCTTCCGCCAAAACTACCCAGGGGGGTGCGGACCGCAGCTATAATTACGACTTCTTTCATACAGCGTTGAATTTTTGCGAAGATAACGATTGTTAGTATGAAACAAAGGGCCCCTGCCTCCAATGTCATTCAGATAAGAAATTACGCAAACCGAAGATAGTGGTAGTGCTATGTTCCCCGCCTTGGGGGCCGGCTGTGCTATTCGAAAGTTTTTTCAAATGGGGGTGGACAAAGGAACCCTTCTCTTGTCCACCCCTGTTTGTAAGGTTCACTATGTTTAATCCACTTCCCCCGCC
>JACRJO010000039.1 GCA_016219985.1 Sphingobacteriales bacterium
CACCTATGCAGACTTTTTTAGAATCATTACCTTTAGCTAAAGAGAAACTGATCCAGCTTCCTGAATCAGCTTAATTATATCCATACCCTATAAAACTAAAAGAAACCTTGACTGTCAGATAAAATAGTAACTATTACATATGAATTGAGACTCGTTTAAATAAAAACCTCCAGGCCGACCTGGATCAATGGCTGGAGCACTATAACAACGAGCTGCCTCATAGCGGGCGGTATTGCTTTGGCAAAATCCCAATGCAGACTTTTAATGAATCCATTACCTTAGCCAAACAAAAACTGCTGAATTAAGTAGGTTCAGCAGCTTGATTTATTTAATCTGTATCCTTTTTGAAAATTGAAAAATTAATCCTCAACGGTCCGATTAAATACTAACTATTACATATTACCATAGACTTTCAAAAACACTTCAAAATCATCTTTTAGCGTTTCCTCAAATTCATTTCTTTTATCACTTAAAAAAATTGCTCCAATATTAGATCGCTTCATGATGTGCAGTATTCTTCTTAAAGTGGGATTATTTTTTTTCCAATAAATTCCAGGTATTTTTAAAACAGCGTGTAATAAGTCACCTGGGTAATATAAGGCTTCATATAAAATGTTCTCCGAAAGCAAGGCGAGCGCTCTCCCAATAATAAACTCAATCCCCACATCTTGAGTAATTAATAGTCGTACATCATTTCCATCAAGTTCAGCTATTGGCTTTTTTCTTAACTTGAAAATGTTTTTAACAAGCCTTGTAGGAAACTCACTTGGCTCTTGCCAGATATGATTTTCTAGCTCTTCAATTGTTTTATTTTCATTTATTTCTTTCATCTAGTTGCCTTTTCTGCTGCCGATTTTGTAGCCCTATCCAAAACAGCGTTAATTTCATCTTTTTGTTTGCTTAAAGAGTTTCTTAATGTTGTAGCCGCTTCAATTACATCAGAACTATTTTTAGTGTTTGATATTATTGAATTCAGTTTCTTAATTTGATTTGTAATCCCCCTAATTGAGTTTCTAACTTCCGTTAGATGGTCATATGTTTTACCATTAATTACAACAGGGTGCCCAAATATGTCATTAACAGCCGCGCGAATATGTGTTTCATCCAATGCATCAGTAATGTTTTCTGTTGTCCTAATAACTTCTTCAAATGCTTCTTTACCTGCACCCTTTATGCCTTTGAAAAGATTTTTTGCTTTTGATAGGTTACTTAAAATTTCACCCCCAAAAACATCTAGCGCCAGCCATCCAACCGCGCCTAGCCTACTTTGAGATTCGCCCTGGAAATTTTCGCCAGTAATTACTACCTTAATATCACCGGCTGGTGTCATATCCAATGCTTGATTTACGTAGGGTAAACTTTTATTTATAATATAACCCGCCCTTTCAGTATTAGAGGGCCTACTCTTATATACAAAAACGATTAGTTTAGCATAGGTCCTTTTATCAAGCTCTAAAGCTACTTTTATATTCTGTATTACTTTTTGATCTGTTTCGGTTTTTAATTTACAATTGTTGCTATAAATCTTGTTTTCAACAATTCTCTTTAATACTCTAGCCATATCGTAAATTTCTGGGCTAGCTTTTTCTAATCCATCTAAATCAATATAATTAATGGCGTCGTTTTCAGCATACGAATACGGTGAATTCCAGGGAAATCTTGCACAAACCGGATCCATGCTCAAAAACTTCCCAATCCCCGGGTTATAAATCCTGAATCCATAATCATAGGCGGTCAGGCTGTTGATGTCTTTATCCTTCTCCTTCCCATTAAACCCATACCGGTATCCTTCGGCTCCGCTCAGGATGACAGACTGGTATTTCCTACCCGGCATCGTCATTCCAAAGACTAAATAATCTTAGCCCATTTTTTATTCCGGGATATTGCTTTCTATTGCTTACTACAGAAAAAATCCGGGGTTATCTCAAAGAACTATTCTTAAAAGTATATTTTTTTTGTAGTCCTGCCGCTTCCGGGTTACTATTTCTCAGCCTCTTTATTTTTACGGTAAGGCCTTCCCATCCGTTCAGGCCGGTGAAAAAAAACAACACAGCAAAAAACGTATGGCGATTGCAGCAGTTCTCCCCGGTGCCCTTAATCCTCACCGTGGCTGCAATCGCTATACTTTTTTTGACAGCCATAGCAGCCTAACCGCTTTAATGGCCGTAGCGGCTCTATTCCGGGGCTTGACTCAGGGGACGGCCCTGGCCCGGCACCCTGACCAGGGAACTCAAAAAACCTTTGGCACCGTGCCAGTAACACGTGCCAAACGCTGCAATTATTGCAGTAAATATCAGTCCCAAAAACCTCTGCAATTAACTGTAATTCAGTTAATTGTCATCTACACATAAAAGTATTTTTATATATTGAGCTTTTTTTGCCCCTTTTTCGCCTGATTTTGGCCCATAAACCTGCGGATTTAATGCGGCTGGTGGTGGGTGGTGGCCTCCTGGGGATCGGGGCAGGACTGTTTTAGCTTATATCCTAAAAAAACCACCTTTTGAAAAATCCCGGCTTTGCACTCCTTATATGGATTTATTTTATCTGCAACATTTCAAACGACCCCAACGCTGGCCCTCAGCCCTGAGCTGCCTGTTCCCGGCACCATAATAAAGCCCTGTTCTTTCTTAACTTACTGTAATTCTTACACTTAACTATATAAATACGCCTCCGCTGGTAACTCAACTACCCGGTACCCCTGCGGCAGCCCGGATATTTCCCGGCCCCGGTAGTTTAAACCCGCTTTACAGCCCATTACAGCCCTCTGCCAGCCCTTTTCCCCTGACTTGGTAAAGATTGTAAATCTGTGGCCGCCCGGCCCGTTTCAGGCCCGCTAACAGACCGGGTGATACTTATCTATATCCTCCACCATCCCCTCCATCTCACTGGCCAAAAACTGCTCCGTACTGCTCACGTACCGGTGACCCGCCATATACTGTACCTCCCGCAGATTATACCGCTTTAACCAGTTCACGATCACCGATGCCTTTAACTGTCTCGCTGAGGTCACTTTTCCGTTCAACCGGCGTAGCTCCCCCAACAGGTAAACCATCATATTCTGCACCCGCTCCCCCGACCCGGTACTTATAAAAAGTTGCTCACTTCGCTTTTTACTCAGCCGCAGCAGTTCATTTCTTGTAGTCTGTAAATAATCCATCAGCTCCATGATCTGTACGGACTCCAAAACCAATAACCGCTCGGCGCTCCTTCTGCTGCCCGGCACATAGATTTTACCCTCCCTTAGTTTCACATCCGGGAGTGTTAGTAGTTTCAGATCCCGGCTATCCAGCCCCTGGTAGATCATCAGCCCCAGGATCACTTTATTGCGCTTACCGGCCAGCACCCGGGATTTAAACCAGTTCTGGTTTTTATCCTTACCGTTTGGGTCCGGTAATCTGAAGTTGTAATACAAGCTATCCAGCTCCTGGCGGCTTAAAATATCATAGAGCGTCCTTCTTTTCACTCCCCGCAGCTCTATAAACTCCGCCGGGTTACCGGTGCACTCACCCCGGTGAATCAAAAAATTAAAATACTGTTTCACTCCCCGGATATAGCAACCCTTTGTTTTCTGTGTAATACTTCCAAAACTTTGCAGGTAAGCCGTCAGGTCATTATAACTTATATTCTCTATCTCCAGGCTTTCCTTTTCCAACCAGGCTTTAAATTTCTTTACATCACTGCAAAAACTAACCACCGTTTTACTGCTGTAACCTCGCTCTAACAGATGATCCATAAAGGCCCCCTCTAAATCTCCCCCGAGGGGGGAGACTTTGTCAGTTACCTGCTGAATAACTTTTTTTCTCCTCGTTCTGCTGGTAGCCGTTTTCCCTAAATGTATTTTTGCTTTCATAACCCTGCTTTAAAATTTTTAGCTTACTCGTCTTCGTGCAGTTGTTCAGGCTGGTACCCTGGTATATTGCTGTACCGCTGTGCCGGTAATGTTTTCCCGCCTTCATCATTACTGACTAAGTGAGTATAGATTTGGGTGCTCTCCAGGCTGCTGTGCCCTAAAAACCGGGCAATCCTGTCCAGCTCCATCCCGTTTTGTAAAAGATGGGTGGCAATGCTATGCCGCAGTACATGCAGCCGCACATTTTTTTCCTGTAGCGTTATATCCTCCGTTCTTTGCTGCAGCAGCTTTAAGCGCAGCGCCATGCTTTGCGTATCCATCCTCACCCCCCGCTGACTGATCAGCAGCGCATCAGCCTCATCCCCCGTCTTCTGCGAAGAAGAAGGAGCCTTTACGATCAATGGCCGCCAGTCGTAAATATATTCCTGTAAATAGTTTGCACTTGCCTGATTAAACGGCACCAACCGCTCTTTATAATTCTTACCCTTTCGTACCCGTAAAATCCTCCGGTCAAAATTGATATCCGACAGGTTCAGGTGATAGCCCTCATTTCTCCTGAGACCGCAGCCGTAATACACCGTCAGTATCGCCCGGTCCCGCGCATTAAAAGGCTCCAGGTGCGTACCCTCGTTAAAACCTTCGGTGGCTTTATATAATAGTTTTATTTCTTCAGTAGTGAGCACCGTTATCTCCTCGCTGTCGTCCGCCTCCCAGTCTATCCCAAGGGCCGGCAACACCAGTTTTCCGCTTTGCCTTAAATAATCGGCAAACTTGTACAAAGCCTGTAAATGTTTATTCAGGTACGCATTACTCAGGCCCCCGCTTTGGCGTTCATTCTTTCTATACTTTAACTGCTGGTAATATTCCCGGACGGCCGTCACTTCCAACTGCCGGATATGAGTAACCCCCTTTTTTTCCAGGTAGTAAAGCAGTTCCCTTACATGGGTCGGAAGATTGTAAATAGCATGTGAACTATACCCCAGAATAGCTAACCACTCCCTGTAGCTGCGTTCGATAAACTCAAAGTGGGGGTTCTGCAATGATAATTTTCTCATGCGGTATACCTTTTTTTGGTTCTTACTGAACCACTCCGTAAAACTGTTTGTGGACTTGGGTTTCAGTGGTGCAGTAGCGTTTTGCACCACCCTGAACTATTGCACCGCTGCATACGTATTTTGAGGGCGTTTCCGGCGGGTATCTCTCGCCATGCTGTGCTGCCTTACCCTTTCCAGGTTCTGCGACAGAACATCCGCTATTTTGTCTTGCAGCTGGCTATATTCATCCGGACTTACAATCTCATATTCATACCCCCGGGCCTTTGTGCCCTGCACCCGCCTGATGTAGTAACTCTCTAACAATATTTTGGTAAACCGCTTCTGCCTCGTGGGTTCCAGTTTCAGGTGCCTGCGGATTTCCCTGTTCGTAAAGGTCCCCTTCCGGCTTCCCTCAAGGGGGGAAGGCACGCCATCCCTATATTGCAAGTACTCACTGATCTGCTGCAAATAATCCCGGCACTGACCAGTGAGTTCATCACTTTTTCTCAGCAACACATCTTTTAAAAGTTCATTGGCTGCCTGTATATCCTCCGGTGTAACCTCTATATAAACTTCCCCGTTCTCGTCCGCCTTTTTCTCCCGCTGCCACTGATGGTAAAACGTAATGGCTTCCACGGCCAGTAAATAATGCTCATTGCTGCGCCTGGGCTTTAACACCTCCTCCGGTATCGTTAAAAACTCCGCATACCGGTTCAACACCCTTACCGGCTCAATCACCCGCTGGCAGTTGTTAAACAGTTCCTTTATCCGGTTCTCCGCTGCCCTGTCTATTTTTCCGGCCCTTAGTTTTCTTTGGTATTCCATCACCGCCTGATCCTGGGCTTTACTCTCATCCAGGTACAGTAAAAAACTCCGGTTCGCATTATCTTCATAAATACTCTCCCTCGTCGTGCAGCCACTCACCGCCACCGGCCCCTCCACGATCAGGTGGATCGTCTTGGTCTCCCCGGTTTTACTTTTAAGGGCAATCGTCTTACTGATCCGCTTTTTACTCATCAGCTCCCGCAGTGGGTAAAGCACATTCTCCGCCCCGTCCAGGTCCTCTATCAATATCAGTTTGTGTTTGAGTTCCCTTTGCCCGAAGTAGTAAAATGCGTTTTCGCTCAGCGTGGTGATCTCGATTTTATCTTCTTCCGGTATCAGTTCACCGACCTTTTCCTGCAAGTGGGTTTTACCTGTTCCACTCGATGCCAGGCAGATAATATGTAAAGGCGTTGTTGATTTACGGTACGTGTAAACGATATACATTAAAAGCCGGTTGATCTCTTCCCCCACCACGCCACTGCTGCCGATGTCGGTCCCGGTACGCCTCAGTAAATCCGGTTGCTGTAAATAGTTTATGGCCGCTTCCCGCTCCGCCGCTGTGAGGGGTTTTGTTTTGGGTCGGCTGCTCTCCGCCGTCTGCCTGATCTGCTCTAAGCGGTACTGCTCGAGTTTCTCCGTCAGCTCGCTTAAACTCGCCGCTATCACCGTCGTGCCGGTTTCCAGTTTCTCGGCACATTTCCTGATAAACTTTTCCAGTTGCGTATCATTGTATAAATCCACCGTATGGCGGAACGGGGGTCTCGGACTTCCCTGCACTTCCACCTTGATCGTTACCCGCATCCGGTCCAGTCCCTCAAGCCTTATCCCGCCCAGGATGGTCAGCTTTAATACCTCGTTCTCATACTGCAACTGCTGGGGATCGATTATGATTAACTCCGGCATTTGAAAAATTTTATTGAAAATAATTTTCTGGAACTATCGGACACAAAAATAGCTAATAATCCCATAAAGCAACGGAACTATGCTATTTTTTTATGCCTTTTAATCACATAATTTGCACTCAATTCGCAATTATCAGGCATAAATCATTCCTATATGGCAGCAAATACTGGTAAAATCATGGCTGATCTCCGTAAAGAGAAAGGCTGGAACCAAACAGAACTCGCTACTAACAGCGGTGTATCCCGAGAGATGATCGGCAAGTATGAACGAGGCGAAGCGGTGCCTTCCATTGAAGCTGCTAAGAAAATAGCCGATGCTTTTGAAGTCTCTCTCGACTATTTAGTAGGGGAAGGCATCAACGTTGCCTTTGATAAAAGAACGCTGAAACGGTTGCAGGATATTCATAAACTGGATGCTGACACCCAGGAGAAGCTTTTCTTCTTTATTGATACTGTAATTCGTGACAACAAAGCTAGAAAAGCTTATGCTTCCTAAAGTAAATTAATTCTTGTAATGGCTGATGCAATATTTTATCACGAAGACTTTTATAGGCAAATCGAACTTGTTCCTGAAGAGAATTATTTTGCGGCAGGAAAGTTTATTGACGATTTGCCTCCAAAAGAAAATTCTATTTATGGATTCAGCAACATTTCTGTAAGGCCTGAACAAAAAACACACCTCTTAGATCGTAAAATCGCAATCGACGAAATAAAAAATATTTTAACCCCTATCAGTTTATCATATTCAGAAAATGTAACCACAGGATATGGGCAAAGTTCCTGGAAAGATAAAAACTCGGTTGTTTGGGGTTTTGAGAGATACGGAATTTTTGCAAAACAAAAAGGGAAGTTTATTGAAGCACTTTGGCTTTCCAACAGCGCTACTTTTCCTCAAAAAAATACCGGCGAACATTTAACCCGTGCAATTCTTCAACTTTCTAAACAATATTCACTAATTCTAATTGACTGGGATAAAGAAATAATTTGCAGATTATGTTTCGAAGATGCTGTCAAAGAATACTTATGCCAAAATTTATCCTTCGATTGGTATTGAGATATATTTAGATGGCACATGATCACACAACCATGTTAAATTTTCATCATTGTTATAAAACAAAATTCCATCTTCTGAAGCCATAGTAGCATCAATTTGCAATAGCACTATCCTTTTATATTTTTTCTCGGCGACTTCAATCGCTCCTTGCTTATGAGTTGATAAGTGAACGTAATTCCTTCTCATTCTGTTCAAACCATTGACCTTTATTTCCTTTAAATATTTTTGTGCTGTTGCATGGAACAATTTGCCAGGAGGAATTGCGGACATATTATCACCCCCAATTTCTACCGAATGACCATGCAATGCTCTTATTCGACCACTGCTTATTTGATGCCGCTTTTTTATTGCTTTCGCTACTACATCTATAATATCTTGATCGACTAAGTTTGAATAACCACTAACTTTATCCCTTATCCCCTTCACTAATTCATCAATTGACACCCAACCATCATCTGATAATTTCAAATTATAGTCCTCCGGCCTATGCCTAAGCGCATGTGACATTATTTTACTCAAATTTTCATTCTGCATAATGCTAATAACTTTTAACTTCTGGCTGTACAAAAGTACCATTACTACCATGCTTTTCTGCAAAGCTGCCGGTCTGCCTGCCTGTTCGAAATTGTATAGCCTCCCCCCATGTCTTGGCGAATTCGCCTTTTTTCGCAGGGTTTTCAAATCTTTCTAACATGGTTTTAGGCAATGCATCTTCAAATGAATGAACTGTTGCTTTAATATCAAGCCCTAACTGTTGCGCAGCCAGTAACCTTGTATTGTCGATGGTAGAATACATGCCATCCCCCATTTTTACTATATCAATGGGATCATATTTACCTGATGCAACACTTTTTAATGCTTTTCCAAATTCATTAACTGTATTTTGAGTGAATCGTATCGAGGTTGACCGGAACTCCTTGCCTATATTCGTAAGAACTTTCAAAGAGGCTATTTCGCCTATTCCTTTATCCCCTATGTATGCTGTTAAAGCATCAGTCCCTAATTCAGAAAAATACTTCGCCCTTGTATAGGCATTCCCTTTGACTACATTGTCTTCAAAATCCTTAAACTTTGCATCTATAATAGGAGTTTCAGTTTTGACACCTGGGGCTGAGCCTATTATAAACTCTTCTACAAATTGCCCCATATTTACCCACGTTTCCTTTTTCGCTATATCTCTTGTCCAAAAATTCCATTGCTTATGGAATGAGCCGGCCGCTCCCTCCATTGTACCTCTGAGAATTTGGTATGCTGTAGTTTTTTCAATGGTTTTTGTAAGGGCATGTGTCGTTAAACTAAAAGGGCTGCTTTGTTTAAATCTTGGCAAAAGCTCCAATCCATCTAAATCACTTCCGGCAATAGGACTGTTACTTGCAAATTGATATGGAGTTAATTCTGGATATTTTGGGGTTAAAGGATCAACCGATAAGAACCTTACAAGTCTTGTATCGTAAATTCTGAAACCGTAATCCTGTTGATTTCCTTCCCCTTTTATCTCATTGTCGTTTTCCTTGCCATTAAAACCATATCGATACTTAGCCATGCTATACTTCCTCCCGGGCATTTCCATCCCGCCGGGATAGTAGTCACTCGCATTCACCACATCAGCGAGGTAATTATCAATATTGATTCCACCTGCACTTACCTGCTGTCTGCGATCAGTTACCGTTACCAGTACATTGCCCAAATGATTACTCAGTTCAAAGAGCTTCTCTCCCCTGGTAAATTTAATACTTTTCCCGCTTACAAATCCTCCCGACAACACATAAAGGCTGTCAGTGGCGCTCCGCGCCGTTACCATACCCAGCCGGCTGCTGCCATACAGATGAAGCTCAGCCTGCTGCAAGGAACCCGCCACGGGTTTCGTATAAACACTCAGTACGTTTCCGCTGGCATCCCGGACATAATAGGTTTCCTCCGTTGCCGTTTTCTTTATGATCCGGTTGCCGGAGGCATCATAGCTGTAGGTAATCGTTGACCCGTTCTTGGTCACACTGGCAATCTTGCCATACACCGTCCAGCTGATATTGGTGACTCCCTCGCTGGCATCCGCCGTCAAATTGCCTATCTCATCATACTGGTAGTTATTGTCTGCCTGTCCCTGCTTCAGGTCATTGTAATTACTGTAAACACCCGGAGCGGCATCTGCTGCGGCATCTGTTACCTTATGCAGCCGGTTTGTATTGGCCGTATAATAATAACTCATGCTGTCCATGGACAAACGGGCGGCATCCCCATGACGATTGTAGGTCATGATATTACCATTTGGATCATAACTAACACGCTCCCGGTAATCGCTGACGCCGGCCGGGGTAAAAGTTCCCGCCGCCGGATTTAGTCCATTAAACAGGTCCATGGAGACGATCCTGTTCAACTGGTCATAATGATAATTGTAGAGTTTTGCAGCTCCCAGCTTCGGTATATTCACCGCCATGGCAGCAATATTACCGTTATACAGCGGGGCAGCATTAGCGCCCAATGCGCCCAATACAGTGGTTAACTGGGGGGTGAAGCCAATGGCTTTATAATCGCCTTTATAGTAATGCAGGCTGTATCCATACACATCCTGTGCTGCCGGGAAAGCCTCTGTTGTGTCCGTACCATTGACCAGGGTTCCGCCCATGGCCGGGTTGACTCCCTTGATCCAGCCCTGCAGGGAATAGACATAATCTGAACCCTGTACCCTTAACTGGCCAAGATCTGTCCGGGCCAGGGGGCCGTGCCGGTAATAGGTATAATGGGCCTCCCTTTCCGGGAACAGGAAAAGCATCACACTGTCCCGGCCGGTAAATACATCCGTCAGCCGGTTTTCCGCATCGTAGCTATACCGGTGATAATAGGCATCCGTCTCGCCGGGCTGGTAATTCACCTGGTTCACTTTACCGCTTACCAGGTCGTAATTATATACGGTCTTCTTATAGCGGTTGCCGGACTGGTTCATGGCATTCGTGACAACCCCGGTGGCTCCAAAATCCTGCAGGAGGGTATCCACGTTACCGTGTATGTCATAGGTATAATAGGTGGCCGCGGACGGCAGCGGGTTGGAAGCCTGGCTGACCACGATGGAATAACTTACCCGGTTCCGCAGGTTTCGCTGGGTTAAATACTGGCCCCAAAGGGTTCCATTCGGGGTATTCTGTTCATCATACCCATACGGCAGGTCATACCCTGTACTTGTTATCTGGTTACGTGTATTTGTTGCCGAACTCAGCCATCCCTGCAAGGAGGTGGTATCCTTACTGATAGCGTCTGTCATAGCAGCCCCCCCGGTAATCTGTCCTACCTCTGCGATCCGGCCAAATTTATCATACCTGGTATAACTGTAGATATTCCCCTGAGCCGCCTGTTTGCCGTTCTGGCTGATTGCAAGACGGCCCAGGCGGTCATAATAAAACCTGCTCACTCCCCCATCCGGTGAGCGCTGAAGGGTCACCTGGTTCAGGCTGTTATAATTATACCTTGTCACCAGTTGATGCTGAGGTACCAGCAAGGTACCGGCTGCTTTAGCGGCTTCCACACTGTCAATCCAGCTCTGCCGGAATACCGGGTTTACCCCCCTGGGCGGCACCGTTTTGATCAGGTTGCCCGCCATATCATAATAATAGAGAGTATAATGCTGCTCTTTCACCGTATCAATCGCGACAAAGCTTTCCGTTGCAGCCACACAACTGGCATAATAGGCCGCTTTAAAATCCGCCAGGGCCTTCACCCGCAGGTATTCATAGATCAGCCCGGCCTTGATGGTTGCCTGGTTCCTAACCCGCTGACAGGGGGAGAGGTGCAGGATGAAACCGGTAGTATCGCTCAGCGTTGTCTTATCCAGGCAAATGGATAAGGTATTCTTTGTTCCGGTCAAACCGCCAACGGCGCAACTGTCCGCATTAAACCGGCCGGCATAATACATCCAGTTATGCTGCAACCCGGTCTTAAAGTTCACATATTTGGCAAACAATTGGTTCCAGGCTATCACCGAATCCGCCAGGTTGGTACCGGTAAACACAGGGTGCTTCCCAAAAAGGGTATAGAAAGCGGAATCCAGCGATTTGAAAGCGCCACAATTAAAACAACCTGCATTCACATACCCGCATTTCAGGAAATCGGGCAGTCGCTGAGGACTGGAAAGGGGGATCACTCTAAGCGTGTCACATATCCGCCTTATACAAGGATAACTTCTATAGCTAATTGTATCTTCATAACAAGTTGTATCAACATCACGGCAGTTATAGAGATAAATACTGCCACATCGTCCTAAGCCCTGGAACAGGGCCGTGGATAAACTATCCTGGTAATTACTCCACAAATAAGCGTTCACGGCTGCCTGTGAATTGATATTTACGCCCCCGCTGATCATGGCTGTTTTGATCTGGTTATACTGGTTGCAGGCGCAGGTATCCAGTCCGCTTACCACTGTAGTAGCATAGATCGGACCATGACCATAAGGTTTGGGGAACTCAATAGAATAAGGATTACAATATAAACTGCGGGGAATTGAAAGTGAATCGAGATAACCATTCACCACCTGCTCAAAGCTGGTATAAGTACCCATAGAATAAGCTGGCGAAACGGTGGAAGAACCATAAGGATTAGAGGCATCTGTGCCTTTCTCACAAACCTCCCTCATTCTTCTGACTAATGTATCAAGAATCTGGGCCCTGGTTTTACCCTGTACATTGTCCAGCGCGGTACAATTTGCAAGGGACAGCTTCCACGCATTAATATAACTCTCACACTTCCCTGAATACGCCCTTACCGAATCCGTAAAATGATAGACCGGCAGTACCCCGTTTGAACCCGGATACCAGCCCCAGCCAAGATTTTGGGCCTGTTGCGAATTGCTGAAGGGAAAATGCAGTAAAAAGCGCTGAGCAATCAATTCCTGGTTATAAGTCGTGTCAGTTATGTTAGGACGCGTGCTGATATACTTGTTTACCATATCTGTCCGGACCGTGCGGTACATGGACCGGTACATATCCCAGGCCCTGGCCTGGATGGTGGCGGTCAGGGTAACAGCAGCAGTACCATTGTTCACTGAAGAGCCAATGGTAGCCAGTTGTTTGGGCATATTATTATAACAGTTTATCTGGTGTACGGTATCGGTGTACAAGGGGCATCCAAAAGCATCCCCATAGGAGAGTTGCCACATGCTCTTCCCTCCCACCCAGGTAGTGTCACTGTATTTTTTGATCAGGTTCTTATCTGCTGTCGTGGCATAAGCAGCACTGAAAAAAGGATCTGCGTTGACCAGGTTTATAGCCACAGGTATAACGTCCGCACTGTCAATGAAATTATAGACCCTGCGCATGCTGTCTTCGGCAAATTTCAGTTTCGGGTATTCGGGGTGATAAGGCAATAAAGAATTAGCCCAGGAATCCTTAAACTCGCTCTCAAATTCATCCCTGGTCATCGTTGACAGCCGGAGCGGGAGTACCGTACTGTCCACATTACCGAATGCATCATAGTAACGGCCAGCGGTCACCGGCAGGCTATAGGTCGGTTTCTGAAAATAGGGCTGGGGATAGAGCCCCTGCCCGCTGTTGCTGAAAATATTAAATTTATTATACATCGTTCCCCCGACAGAATCAAGGGCATACTGGCCGCTGTAAGGTACCATGTCAGCGAGCATCTGCATCCTGGTAATTTCCAGCGTGTGAGATATACTGTCATTGAGGGTAGTACAGAATGTGGAATCCATCACATACTGGTTCCTGATATCATTGATCTGATCGGAAGTCAGCTGGTTCACAGAAGGAAGTCCCATCCGGGTGGCATAATTGGATAAATAGGAAGTATAAGTGCCCAATGAGGTCAGGCAGGAGGACATGGTCGGGGTCTGCGGGGTAATACCGCAACCGGAAATGGTAGAGTCAAGGGCTGCAATGGAATCGATCAGGAACTGGCGGGTCGTGCAAATACCCACCCCTTCAGTAGCATAAAGTTGCATAAACTTATCTAACGAGTCCTGGTTGATCACCAGCGATTTACGGACACTGTAAGACCCGGGCGCCAGTTGCAGGGATTGTTGGAAATTAATATTATCTATCCCTGTATAGTTGTACACTACAGGAGTTGTATCACCCGACTCATCGGCGACAGAAATCTGGAGATTGAACTTACAATCATAAGACACCGTACCACCCCCGCATTTGGGTAACTGCAGGGTTTGTTTTGTCAGCTGGTAGTTAAACTGGTAATTGGTACGGGAGGGTACCAGTATTGAGTTTATGGATTCAATGCTGTTACCCTTCAGGATATTTGTACCCCTGTTCAGCAGGTTGCGGGTCATCAGGCGGGCAGACTGGTTGCTGTACCCGCCAGAGGCAGTAAGATTCAGCGCCTGTAAATTAGCAGGAGAATCCCCGGCAAGCGCTGTTGCGATCGTTCTGCCGTGCATATCCACATAGCTTACACTCATCTGCCCGTTTGCATCCTGAACCATATTTTTAAAATAATGACTGTACAGCCCCACTTCGGTGCCAAACAAGCCGTCCAGTTCCTCCTGGGAAGGCGTACCATAAAAGTACCTCGTAGCATGGCTTCCGCCGATTTGCAGGGAATCTCCCACCCCTCCCTGGCGTAATATCCTTCCCGTGGCATCCGGGGTGTACCGGGTGGCGGCAAAAGCATAGCCATTAGCCTCCGGGATATTTTTGTTCATACCACTGGCCGCATCCGGATTTTGCGAACTGTAATACCGGGCTGCTCCGGCGACTGCCGGGTTCAGTGTTTTCGTACCATATTTACCGAGGCCGGCCGTTGTAAAATCGAAATAATCGGCATAATTTCTATTATCCGGCTGGGTATTAAATTTATTCAGGTTCCGGGTATATGCGATAATATTATTGATGCCTGGCGCCGGCAGGATTTCAATCGCCGGGCGGCCTTCTCCGTCGTACAAGGTTTCGGCGACAACCGTTTTATGCGTGGAATTATCTTTTGTCACGGTCTGACGCGTACGGAGTGTACCATCCGCGTATTTAATCACCGTTTTTCGTTTTCCTTCTTCCGCATAGGTGGTGCTGGCCTGCCAGTTTAAACTGTCACTATGCCCCCCATAACTGAAGTATTTCACCCCCGACCAAAGCCCGTCGCTCCGGCTGCCGGATGGCATCGTATTCACAGCGCGTAATCTCATGTACAAGCGGCCGGTACCGCCATAAAGAAGGGGGATATCATAACTGCCAGCGGGAGCGCCACTGGGCAGGTCGATACGGGTACTGTTTGCGGCAAACAGGGCTGCCGTATCAAGGCTGGCGCCATTCATATATTCCCCGGCCAGTTCATCTTCCAGCCAGGTCCATTCCAACTGGACCCCGTTATGCAGGGAATGATCCGGAATGGTCCAGCTGACCAACAGGGAATCAATCTGCGCCCCCGCAGTTGGGTTTGTGTAACTAAGTACGGGTTTTTTATTATCCGCCAGCTGGTAGTAACGGTTGGCTGCAATGGTATTGGTCAAGAGCAGCACTTGTTTGGTATCAAATCCCACGCCATTGATAATTGTGGGCGCATCCACCCGGACAACAGTGGCCCGGGTAAATTCCGCATTCCGGAAATGAAAATAGTTCAGGGCGTCATATTTGGTTCCACCGTCTTTTTTGTAGTTCACGCGAAGAACAACAGAATCTATCGTATATATATCCGTCACAGAATGCCCGTATTCCAGTTTTACGGCTACGGTAGCCGTAAAGTCACCCGGAATATATTTTGCTGTTTCCTCAATTACACGAAGGGCCAGTACATTACGAATATCATGGGCCAGGGAATAGGTATCCTGCTGATAGGAGCTGCTTTTTGTCAATCCCTGAACCAGTGAAATGGTATCTGTTATTACAGGATCTGCAATCCCTCTGCCCAGCCCGGCATAAACAGAGCTGGCAGCGGTGACGGTAATCCCCAGTGTTTGGGATGCCGTGCCACAACCACTGGTGATGGTATAGGTAATAGTGGCTGTGGCAGCGCTATCACCGGTCACCACCCCGGTTGATCCGACCCGGGCGACCAGGGTATTGGAACTGGACCAGGTGCCACCCGGTGTGGCGCTGCTTAACTGGATGGATGAACCCAGCGCACAGGTAGTGGCCCCGGTAATCGGGGCTGCATAGGGAGTTCCGGATGCCGCGATACCAATTGAATTACTGGCAGCAGAAACCCCGAAGCTGTTGACCGAAACGGCATAATAGGTGCCGGCCGTATTGGTTATATAGGTAGTCCCGGTTCCCACCTGGGTATTTGCAGCATTATACCACCGGTAACTGCCACTTCCGCCTGTGGCTGTAAGGGTTGCGCTGGAACCGCCGCAAAGGATGGTGGAACTGGTGGAAATTACCGGCGGATCCGGCATGTTAACCACGACACTATTGCTGTTGGAAGAATACCCCCCGGAGGTTACGACCACATAATAAATGCTGGTGGCAGTAACTACCCCCGTCGTATAGCTTGACCCGGTAGCACCTGCTATGGGTTGAAAGCTGGCGCCGCCATTCGTGGAATAATACCAGGCATAGGTATAGCTGCCCGTCCCGCCACCTGCGGTACAACTGAGTGTATTAATGGAACCGTTTCCGCTTGCGGTTGTTGTGGTGATTGCCAGGCTGGCGCTCGGCGCAAAACTCGCGATAACAATTGCCGGGCCACTGGTCACACTGGCCCCGTTACTGGTAACTATCAGCCGGTAATAATTGGTAGCGGTAACAGTCCCGGGACTGTAATTAGCTGTTGTAGCAATATTTGACCAGGTACTGTTGTTGGGCGATACCTGCCATTGGTACGTATAAGATCCGGTTCCTCCTCCGACAGAAGAGGTCAGCGCGGTCGCCACAGATCCATTGCTGACGGACTGGCTGGCGGGACTTATCGAACAGGTTAGTTGCGGATAAACAGTAATAAAGGCAACACTTGAATAGGCCACTGAAGAGGAGGTTGTTTCCGTGACCTTTCGCCTGAAAAACTGGCTGCTGTACAGGGCCGCCGGGCTATAGTTCTGGCCTGTTGCACCGCTTATATCATACCACTGTACATTGTCCGCTGAATATTGCCACTGATAAGCATACGAAGGATTTGCAGCCCCACCTGTTGCAACCGTGCAGCTGATCGCAGAAGGAGTAGTGGCATAGTTGATCGCCTGCGAGGAGGGAGATGCTGTTCCGCCATTCAGTGGGGCGACAATGCTTACATTAATTGTTGTGGTGCCCAGGGCGCAGGTAAATGTAAGGGTACCGCTGGTACCCGTCCACGCAACATCAATTAAATTATCGCCGATATTTCCCCTCGAAGTGCCGGTCTTGGTAGTATCGGTCGTCCGCTTTACTACTCCGCCGGATATAGTCCAGGTGTAAGTGCCGCTCAGGTAATACGTACTTGAGCCACCATAGGTTGGATAATAAGTGGCAGATGTGTTCTGCGTCACACTGGTCGGGCCGACAATAGCCAGCTGGCTAAATGACAAAACCGGGGATAACAATAATATCCACAATAATTTGAATCCCGTTTTCTTACTCTTTCTTCCAATTTCAAATAGATGCATGGTATAATATCTTTTCTGGTCTGTGTAATCTTAATTTAATGACTTGCTTGCCTCTTTAGCGTTTACTCAATTAACAGCAATGCGGTCCCTGAATAGGTAATGGTGTTTGACCCCGATTCCATACACATTCTTCTGAACTGGGTCGACACTTTAAGGTTGCCTCGGAATACAAGATCTTTTGCAGTTGCGCCGCCAATATTGATCCAGTTAAGCCCGTCAACGGACTTTTGCCACTGGTAGGAATAGATCGGGTTACAGGCGCCCCCTGATGCTTCCCCGCAACGGAACAGGTATTCAGGAATACTCTGGTCATAGGTTTTCACGAGGTCACTGTCATTAATTATCCCGCCTGTCAATACAGCAGTAGCCTGCACTTCAATACTGGCATTCCCCGAACCGGATACCAGGTTCAGCTTCATCACTGCACTGTCGTTCCAAATAACAATAACAGCGGATGGCTTAGTACCGGCAGCAATACAATGACCGCCATTTTGAAATGTTCCTCCCAGTACACATACTTGCAGTGGTTCATTTTCGCTCCAGCTGCCATGTAATACATATTGGTAAGGGTTCCCGGGTAAAACACAGGCAGGCCCGGTAATACTAACCTGGGATGACAGGTTCAGGCTGAGGGTAAGCAATATGGCTAACCCGGCCACCTGTCGTTTTGCAATAGAGAAACACTGCATATTTTCTTTTTTAATATTTCTTAGTTTTCAATTGAAACCAGGTAATCAGCATACTTTGCAACAGCGCTGTAGGATCCATCGTCATTCCGGGTAACCCGGTCACTCAATCGTACCGGTATTTCCGTTTCCAGCCGTTTTATAATCCGTACAGAATAGACAGTACGTTCTTCCTTAACCAGGAAATAGCCGGTTCCCGAGTCCCCTTTAAGCATTAATAAGCGGTTCTTACAGGCCGGCTCATCAGAAAGAAGTTTATATTCGGTCTCATCCAGCGGAAGCAGTACCTGCTTTACCTGTTCGCTCCTGACAGGCTGGTAATCTTCCGGTCTGTACAGTATTGTAATTACCTCCTTGTAAAACGCTGTGTTGGGAACCCTGGTCTTACTGATCAGTTTAAGTTCACGTAATCCGGCGCTGTCCTGATTCCGGATCAGATCATACCGGTTCTTCATTTCCTTATACATAGAATCAGCAAAAGGCCCCTGTCCGAAAAAAGAGGAAAGCTTCGCCGTGTACGAGACGCTGGCCGGGAAAATCCGGATCATCCGGGCATCATTATTAATCACAACCTGCACGGAGTCATTGATAAGTTGCTCGACTGCACCTGATTTCATGTAGAATTCATTTCTTCCATAAGCCAATTCCAGGTCGCTTGTAACGGAATCAGCGCCCAATCCCGCCGGAATAGTCATTTGTTCCACCCGGATATTCATGGAAACAGGCAATTTCTTATACCAGTCTCTGACCATTTCAAGCTCCCGGACATCACTCGCAAAAGTCTTTTTTCTCTTTTGGGCTCCGGACTGAAAACAGATCAACAGAAGCATACCCAATATAAGACCCGCCTGAAACCGGCCTGATATAAACCTGAATAACCTCATTATTTAATAATTTTTTGCAGTGAACTCCTTGTTTCTGTTATCGTTTTAACCCCTTCCTTCGTCTCTGCTTTTGTACGGATCAGTATCCCCTCCCCATCATATTCATAATAACTTCCGTAATTGTTAGCATCCAGCTCCGCAAGCAGGCGCAGGTTAACCGGGTCATATACATAACTCTTCACATTCGAATTAAAGGGGTGAATACGGACATCATCGAAATATACCGGAGAACCGGAGGTATTGATAAAATTCAGGGTTACATTCCCCGCTCCTGCCGGTACCGTAAAGACCCCTTCATACCGCTGCCACCCGTCTATAATGGGGCCTCCGGGGCTAATCGACACGGTAGAAGCGGGAAAATTTGAGTATTTGACCTGTACCTGGTTATGCGTATACGTATATTCTTTACAGGATACTCCATTGGCCGGGTTGCCGCAACGTTCCCGGACCCAGGCGCTGAAAAACATCTTTTTCCCTTCGGAAACACTGAACAGGGGATTCAGCATCTGTTCATTCGACGGAATCGGGGTTGTGTAAAAACACATATTGGAGGGATATGGCGACCTGTAGCTAACCGTATTTGTGTTGGAACTGTACCCAAAATGGGCTTGAAACATATGAAACCCGTCATTAGTATTATAAACTCGCTGCAGATCGGCGCTGCACAGGCATTCTATCATATATATATCACAAGTGAGGAATAAGCTAACTGACAACGGCGAACTGTTGCTGTAACAATCATAGGAGGCTACCACATCCCCGTTGAGTTTTTTAATAGTAAAACTTATTGCACTTCGGTTAAAAATTATAACTGGTGTATCGTTGCCGAGCGGGGCGTATCCTTGCGAAGTGGACAAGTTAAAATTATACGTAGCGGGGGTACTAATCTGGGTGTACTGAACAGATTTATACTTAAGATAATACTGCACAGAATTTCCGGAAACCTGCCCGATCACATCCGTTGGCGAGAAATCCAGCGACATCCCAAGATTTCCTGTAGAGAAGGTCGGCGCAATTGCCGGTGCAGTAGCGGGGATTGCCGAAATCTTGGTAAGGTTCCCGCCTGTCAACGTCAGTTGCTTTACGGTGTCCCTGCCAAATGCCAGTTGAAAATTCTCTGCAATACTGTTTGCCATCGTCAGGGGCTTAACGGCTGTACCGCCCGCATTGACGGCAAAGGCATACTTTCCGCTATGCGCACTGATGCCGGTCGAATCCATTTTTGCCAGGTAAGAAGAACCCGTGTTCAGGAAATCGATATGCCGCTTAGCATTATTAAACCGGGCATTGCTGATGGTTTCTCCATAAAAATAGTCTTCAAAGTTTTCAGCGAACACCTCGTTCGCCCGGGCATTATTCGCAATAGCTACCGGCATGGTTTTCCCATAGCCATATTGTGCAGCGGTATAAATTCCCAGGGCATCAAGCGTTTCCAGTTCAAGCCCCTTTGCGTTAACCTTGTTTAACCTGGAATTCCACACCCATTGGGAACTCAGGGTATCGGGCATGAACTGGCTGCTTCCATTGAATTTCCAGTACAGGTTGAAGTTTTTCAATAACCCGTATACCGGTATATTTGTTAAAGAAGCAGTATCGTACTCCTTTCTTCCGTCATAAAACACCATACTCCGGTAGCCGCGATAAGTCCCAAGCAATCCTTTCACATAAGGATTGATATGTTTCTCCATATAACCGGCCGTATCTTCCACTTCTGTAGCCACACAAGTCACCGGGTCAATTACCAGTTTTACATGACGGATCACGTCATTATCGGTTTGCCATTTTTCCTTAAACTCAACGGCGCTGGCATTGACCGGACCTGTGGTGGAATCAATATACATGGTACTCAGCTTTAGGGGGTTGCCCATGGTTGTTACCTGTGCCACTTTAGCGTCCAGCATATTCCGGTGCCCGCTCCGGATAACCCGGACACTGACATCAGCCATGGTAAAGGGCTTTCCGGCTGAATCAATAAAAACCAGGTCACGGGACGTCTCTAACGGGGTCTGGTTCCTGTATTTATCATAAGCCCATATCCTGGCTACAGACCCTGAGGCAATGGACAGATCACACCCGGACTGAGGAATGG
Organism: Sphingobacteriales bacterium; assembly: GCA_016219985.1. Classification (GTDB taxonomy): domain Bacteria; phylum Bacteroidota; class Bacteroidia; order Chitinophagales; family Chitinophagaceae; genus JJ008. Next base: position 20,848 of record JACRJO010000039.1, read on the forward strand.
AGGACTTCTTAACAAGTAATTCATCGCCGCTCTCAAACAATAATGTATCGGCGCCAAGGTTGACAGGCTTTCCATCACTGAAATTCACCCCGCTAAATACCGCATCGATATTTTTATAAGCCAGGCCCATACCGGAATACGCCCAATGCGCAGGATAGGAGACGTTATATACCGGTTTATTAAATTCGTTATTGGTCCGGGTTACCAGGACTTCACCGGTCTCGGCATCATAAGCCAGGTTTTTGGTACCCACGAAACTTCCTTTGTCTATCACCACCACGCTGTCCAGAACGGCATGATAATTAACAACCTTTGTGGTTGTCACGGACCGGTAGGTATTATCGGTCATCCCGTCTATTCGAAAAAGAGTTCCAATGGGAATGGGGATAGTAAACATAAATATATCCACCTGTCCCTGGTACTCTTTACTGTTGGCCCTTACCGAAAACTCCCGGGTATCCGTCATCAACTCCACATCCACTCCCATGTTTCCGTCGCTTTTAGCCCCGTTTCCGGTTTTAGTGATAAACGTGAACTTATCATCCAATCCATTTACGCCAGTATTGCGGTAAATATTCTCCGTATAATTAATCATTGAACTGCTGTCGCTCTCTGCATAGGAGGCCTGGGATTTCATTTTCCCGTGCATATCATTGTTTACGATCAGGAACCCCTGTGTCTGGGCTTTGAAATCGTAAGAATATTTGAAATTGAATGAGGAATTTGATGCTGCATGGTAAGTTTTAGTTGAAGCGGCATCCATTGGCGTATAGCTGTAGTACACGGGAAAGTCTTTCGCGGTATAAAATTCAGTCACCTGTTTTCCCACCCCGGACCTGTAAATTGAATCAACAGTATTCCCCCGTTTAAGAGAGGTTACCGTCACCTTACTATAGCCCACTGACGGTGATGGAAAAAAAGCGTCCATCACCGGCATTTCCACAGCCCCGTACGAAGTAGGACCAAGCGGTAAATAATCTTCCACCGAAATAATACTCTGAAACGGGTTTTCCTCTCCCCCTATTGAGGGCTCATAAGAAGCCACCCCACTGCTTATCTTACGTATAGAACCATTAAAGTTCTCCGTCGTTGTATAATCATATACCTGCCCGTAAGTGGAAGTATACTGTCCGGTCAGTTTGCTCCAGTTATCATTTATCAGTACTGATTTAACCCGGTGCCCGCCACCGTATTTAAACCCGGTCGGATTATTCAGCCGAACCAGTGAATAGGAGGTATCCGCATACTTGGCTTTACTGTCTCTTCGCAGGGCTGCAACCGGATCCTTAAATGCATCTTTCAGACTCTTAAACATCCCTACCAGGATGTCGGCAACCTGGTCCAGCCCGTTTTCATCAGATACATCATAACCAGTATAGGCCTGCCCGGGTAATTGCTGCCGCAGGTATTCCAGGGCCGTAATGGCAATGGGGTTCATCCCAGCAAGCCTTTTCAGTTTTACCCAAATGATCTTTGAGCTGGTAGAAGTTACACCATATTGATTGCTCTCAATTTCCCCATAGCAGGGCAGGTATTCAGCGCCTTTTGGCATTTTGACCCAAACCTTAAAAGCCAGCTGATTTAACCCCTGGAGATATTTGGCAAACACCTCAGACGTGTTAGCACAAGCCTCCGGAACCCTGATAAATACATAGTCGTTCTCCTGAATGGAGAATGGATGTTGCGAATAGAGCCGGTCCGTCGCATTGCTGTAATCAGGCGAACTTCCAAAGCCTATCACCCGCATCATCCTGGCGGCTCTTTTGTTCTGAACAAAAGCATAATCATCGCTTTCGTAATTCACCTGTAACTCGCCTCCTGATGGCAGCTTTATTTTTTTGAGCATCCAGGCGCTTGCATTATCATTTATCACCGAACTGTCCGCGGATTGCAGGCTATACGGGTAATCGGTATTTTTCAAGGCCAGCGGGTTTTGCTGCCAGGGTTTGTAAACACCCCAACGGTCCGAAGATCCGTAACTGTAATCCGGATTGTCCGCAGGGTTGTTGCCAGTCCGGTATGCGTAAACAAACCGGTACATATTTTTATTACCCCTGTTCTTACCGTTATAGGTTGTATAGATGCTATCCAGGGTCAGTTTCCCCTGCATTCCTGCTGTAGTCTCACTATTATCCGGTGTGTGCTGGCAAAGCTTGTAGCTGTATTTGAAGTGTACTGTCTGAATGGGTTTTGCAAGGGCCAGGCCGTTTTTCTTCAGGTCCGCTTTATTATAAAGTGTTATGCTATCAAGCTCCTTAATCAGCTTTTCTCCGGCGTTTATTCCCCCGGCTATGCTTACTGCTCCTTTACCATCTTTGCGGTCAGAAACATGAAACAAGGCAATCATGGTTTTGGATTCCACGGATTGCAAATACCAGGACTCTCTTTCACCATAAGAGATCATAGCTTTATCGTCCTTATCTTCACTGCGCAACCCGGCATTGAATATCGCGGAATCCCCCGCGGTATGGGGAGTGCGCCATTTATGCTTATACTCTGTACCATCCTTGATCCTGGAATAATTGAATTTTACAGCCGTACCCAGATCGTCCTCTGTAATTCCGTCTCCGTTCACATCCACATAGTCGGGAGACAAGATACCGGACAGCAGGAAAGAATGGGCATGTGCGGGAGTTGTAGAAACCTGGACATACCCATCTCTTGTTGACTGATCATCCAAAAGTGCAGAACTCAGCTTTCGCTGGTTTGAGTCAGCCTTAATTTTATCAGGCATATCAGCATAGGCATTGTTTGAATACGTGTTATTTACTGAAAATGTAAAATCCTTCTGCACGATATTGTAAACAGGTACGCCATATATATAACGCTTGCCGTTCCCTTCCGTAACATTAATCTGTGAAATATGATGTCCTTTACGGTATTCCCCCACCCTTGCTATTTTCTCATAGACAAGCGTATCAGCGATGTTGTCCAGAAAGGCCGTGTTATTATAGCTTTTGATAAATTTATCCAATCCAACCACAGCCGCTTCTTCGGCTGTCAGAAAACTCACTACCTGCGTTCTTTTATTCCGCGAAGGCTGAACGGGTTGAGCGGCCAGGTCAATGGAAGAAATTACCGGCCTCAGGTCTTTGCCAAAGGATTCCAGCTTCGGTTCCAGTACCGGCGTGCGGTCTGATCCGGACAGTTTAAATCGCACCAGATCCACCCCCCCTATTTGTGTGTAGCGGCTGGCATCTATAACCGCATTCTCACCGGGGTTCCGGAAATATACACTTTCAAAACCACCGGAGCTGCCCCTGAATTTCAGCACATTGCGCAACCCGTTGTTTAAATTCCATTCCGAAACAGCAGAAGGCGTATTTACTTCACTGACATTTGCCCCATAGTGTGCCGGGGGGTCCACATCAGCGCCAACACTTAAATTATCACTCTTTGATATAGTCAGGTTATCCCGCACGTAGCCAAGATCGTTCCGGTAAGCCCTTACACTTCCCCCGGTCCCCTCACCCTGGATACTGAAAACATCGTAGGTATATTGAGGAACTGAAATGACAGGTGTATTGGGAGTAACTTCCCGGTCGTTAAACCGGGTGAAATCCATAACCGCGTTGGCATTTTTCACTGCGTTCTGGTAATACAGGTACCCAACCATTGGTTTTTTCAAAACCCTGTCCTTTTCCTTAATTTCTGACTTTTGCCCATAGAGCTCGGCTTCCAGGTCTGTAGCCACCCCGTATAAGCCGATCCCTAACTGGAAACGCCCGGACCAGGCCGTATTGGTAATTGGCAAACGCAGGGAAGGCGTATAACTGGGCTTTACAAAGCTGATTCCTGTTGACCATAAAGAAACGCTTCTGCTTCCACCGGGAATTTCTTTGTTTTCCTTTTTTACTTCTGTCCCGCTGAACGACGTTTGTCCATATAACTGAAGTCCTTTTATACCAGTCCTGGAATTATAGCCGGTAGATACTCCAACCCCCACGCTGAGCCCCAAATTCTTCATGGTTGTATTGGAACCGAGTGAAGCTCCCCAGGTAAAGCTGGTACCGGATCTTGAATTAATGTCAATCCCCAAATTAACAGAGGTTGATGCACCGAATTTTTCACTACCCGCCAGCTTCGCAGCATTATAGGATCCGTTTCCCCTGATGGAAATATCAAGCGCCGGCCCGAGCTGATTATTAAATGCAACCCCGAGAGAAGCCCCCGCTTTAATATTAAAATTAGTTGTAGAGTCGCTGACTACGCTCTTCTTTCTCCCAAGCAATTCAATATCTGCACCTAAGGACAGACCCCATGTTTTATTGACCCTTACCCGCTGTTCCTGTATCATGGTATCACTTCCGTTAAAATCATCCGGTATTCCGCGGGTACTCCGGTTAATATTCCCCGGGTTAATATTCCAGCCCAGCCCTACCCAACTGGCTTCCTGTTCAGGGCTGACACCGCCATCGTAATAAATATTAACAGGGTAGCCGCCTACGTCCATCAAGGGAATATTATAACTAAAATCGCCGGAAAACAAGTTCACCAGGTTACCTGCACCCACAGATTTAAAGGAACTCATCTCAGGCTGGCCGGGACCGTCAATATCCACTTTATCAATTATACTTCCCGGTTGAGCGTTATGCACCGTTTTTGCCTGCCGCTGCGACCCGGCAGCAGGAAGAGGTTGAAATCCGGGCTTACCTGCTTTGAATATAGGCGGAACACCCCCATCTGCTTTGTATATCACATGGTTTACCGTTCGGCCGGCTAATACCGGCATTACAAACGAAAGCGCAAATACAAATGTGAGGAGTAATGCTACCCTGCGACGATAATATACCGACAATGCTAAAATCATATCTTTTCTATATCTGGTGAAAAAGTTTAATTCTGTATTTTAAATGAAGCCGAATACCCGGTACCCTGCAAGTCAGCAATAACAACCCGATAGGTTATTGAAGGACTGAACGATTTATTCAGCTCTATTACCCAAAAATTGTTGCCATATTCTACAGTCCGGCTATATTCCTTTACAAGCTTGCCGCTCTCATCCACAATCCTCAAAACTGCCGCCCTCGTTTTATCATATGAGTAATATTTAATCCCTAAGATTCTGTCCGGGAGCAGACCTGTTCCCTCATAGTTCCCGGAAGGCTTCAGTTCATAGTAAATCCCTCCGGCCGGAATTAAAAGTTGTTGCTTTTCGGGTTCAACTTTAAAGGTCCAGACATCACTCTGGGCAGCAAATGCATTTCCGTTTTTTGCAACAATCCTCCATGCATAAATCTTTCCCGTATCAAGGCTTTTACCAGACCCGGGATAATTTAACAGCATTGAAGAAAGGCGGGATGCATGATATAAAGGCAGATTCTCCTGTATGGCAGATTCAGCCGTTTGATTCTCTCTTACCTCGGTTACTAATAATTCATAATTAAGATCAGTAAATAATGCAACCGGGGCCGGAGGCATCCAGCTGAATTGCGGATACGGAGTTTGAATTTTCGATGAATCTTCCGGCATAGAAAGTTGGGGAGGATTAAGCGGGATCACTTCAATACTAATACAGTCTTCCGCAAGAACTTCTCCGTGTGCTCTTTCTGCAGCATAGATTGTGTAGCAGGCCCGGTAATTCCCTACCGGAAGCAGCGCATCTGAAAGCCTGCTGAAGGATGGAGAATAATAATTATAGTCAATGGGCGCCAAATCCACCTGTTTCAGTTGCTTTACCCCTTTTGTCAGCGTAATGGGGGCCGATTTAGCCGTCAGCACTGGCTGGTTGTCATTAACATCCACCAGGGTTATCCCAATAGCTATATTAATACTGGAATTCCCTGCGTAAATAAGCGCCAGGTTCCATAGTTGACTTTTTTGCACAACCCCTGCCGGAGGTTCCTGCAGCGATAAAGAAAGCTGCCCCTGAGCCTCCCGGAAAACGAGTACAAAAATTGCCAGACCCAATAATCGCCTGTACATAATTGTGATATTTAAAATGTTTTATAATAAATCAACCGTCCCATCCTGTTTTCCACCAATTGCCGGTTCATACCCGGTATAAACCCTTTATCCATCATTAACTGTAAGTCACCAAGCCGGGGAATTTTAATTGTGAAATTTCCGCTATAACCCCAATCAGGTCCTGCCAGTAAACTATGTTTGGCCATTTTCATGCCTGCTCCTACCGACAAAATCCTGCTTACACTCAGTTGCACGCTGTTTTCTATATTGTAAATACGATAATCCGTGTTCGTATTAACAGAAGCATTTATCACAAATGAACATTTATTAAAATTTAAATTCTGAGCCACCAACAAATTCTTTGAATTATAGTAGACAAACCCTGAATCGTTAACATCATTATAAAACTGGCTATACACTACATAAGAACTTAGCTGTGCCCCCCCCATTTTATAGTAATATCCCGCACTGGCAGATAATGTGTAGTACCTGCTTTCTGAGTATTGATCCTCGCTTGTTTTTACCAGTTGGAAAGAAGGATAATAGCCTATTGAAATCACCGGCCACTTCTTAAACCGCAAATTGGCCTGGAAACTGGCCATCACTGCCGAACTCTTATAGGCAAAATTGACGAAAGGGTTGATATAATCATTTTGCTCAACCGAAGTAATAACGGTGATCTGCCTTTTGACAAAAGGCTGTTCCAGTCTCCCTTTCCATCTTAGCTGAGAAGCCCCGGAAGTAAACGTGCTGAAAGACTGGAAATTAGCGCCTGTGTACCGGATGTTTGCGGTAAGCCGGGTTCCGTATTTAGGCAGGCTAGCAAAAACCTTTGCTGCGTATGCTTCATTTTTACGATCATTAAATTTTGTGACAGCGCTCAGCCAGTTGCTCTTTTGCAAACTATCCAGGCTGTAATAGGGAGCAGTTGATTTAGCTACCTCAGCGATAAATAAAATGTTCCTGGTAATATTATAAACTCCCTCAACCGTAAAACCTGCCAGGCTATACTCTGGTATTCTGCCCCCGGGCAGAGATACAGTTGATGCATTGAAAAACTGTCTCTTCCCTGTATAGTAGGTAAAGAATATATGGTTCCCGTTTCTGGTCCCTTTACCAAACCGGGCAAGTGCCAGGTATTGCCTGGAATGGCTTTGAGCCGGAACAATGTAGTCCCTGAACCGGTAATCTACCTTACCAACTGCCACCGCGTAATAATACCGTGGATTATACTCAATTTGTATTCCCGTGATACTTATATTTCTTACTGACAACTCGGAATAGTCTGCCGTACTGCGGCCAATACCAAAAGACTGAATAGCGGAAAGCGCTTTATAACCTTTCGGCAAAACAGTATCCGGTATACCTGCTTGTCTTAATTTCTGAGAAAGCGTCTTCATATCCTTTGCCTCGTTCACCTGCTTTCTGATCGACTCCAGGTCAGTTTCAATTCCGTTCTTCATATTCCTGTAGAGCATTTCTGCCCGGTCCAATTGCGCCAGGGCACTGTCCAATTCTGTCCTTTTTTGAATCAATGTATCAGTAGTTAATTGCAGAGAAGATAACTTCCCGCTTACCGACATATTGGTTTTTTCTTTATTCAAATCCAGGCTATCCAGGAAGTTATTGCTGAACTTATGCATAGCTGCCACGGGATGCTGGTCCGGAATTTCTATAGGGTTTCCCGCTCTTTCTGCAGTTGAAAATTGCCCGGAATTCCTGTAATACTCCCGCTCCCTGTCTTCAACAATTTTTTGTGCAAACATGTTTCCCTGCATTGTTCCCCTCAAGGCTGAAACCTGCTTTCTTCTATAGTCAATTATCCTCTTTAGCGAATCCAGCGTACTGATCCTGTGAGCCATAAATGATGTTACTGCTTCCATTGCCCGTGCTTTCATAACCCGCTTGAAATCCGATGGGTTAAACTGGAAATTCAGATCAGTATAGTTTCTGAACAAAGGGGAATTGCTGAACCGGGCAGTCAGGTATAATCTAAAAGGGTATTTATCCTTATATAAAAAATCGAGCCTCGTCTGCAGTGTATGCTGGTATATGTCACTTTCAGCGTAGGGTGTATCTATTCTGGACCGGTAGTTTACATCATAAAGGATATTTCCGGTAACTTTTAGCAAAGAAGGCTTTGGCTTATAAACTGCCGATTCTGCCTTTATGACGATAAGTGAAGGGGCACTTTTCGTTAAAGCCGGTATAGAAAAAAAATCTGTCCCCCCGGATTTGCAAACCTTGAATTTTTGAAAACTGATCAACGTATCCTGCTCACACAATGTATCCTGCTGCCCATAGGTGGCAGGTGTCATCAAAATGACACACAACAGCATAACGGTAAGCCGGATAAGGTTCATCAAGGCAGTTGGTCTATTTATGAATTTTCAAACGATTGTTATACTAACCCGGTATCTACTTATCGTACTTTTCTATATCCCTGCCCAGGCATTACTTTTCTCAAATAGTAAAGCGCGATAAGGAAATCAAGATTTATCTATAGAGTAATCGAAATTCGACTCACGAAATTCCCGAGATTTCAAAATTGCTGGAAATCTTACCCCGCCGTCTTATAAAAGACAACACTACCCCTTAAGCCAAACCTTACAGTTTGCCTAAATCGCTAGCAAAATAAAATTGATTGTTTGTCGGACCCAAAACTATCTACTCCTATCACCCTGGCCATGGGGAAAAAAACGTCAGAAATTGCTTTTTTCCCCATCGCTCCTGGTTTTTTTCACCAGGAACAATGCCCATCAGCTAATAAAAAAGATCGTTTTGCTGCTAATCAGTAACCTGTACGGATAGAATTGAAAACCCAATTTAGAATTGTTTTTTTTATTTCCAAATTAAATATTAAACACTTTTTTAACATGCTACAAACATGCATATACGAAATCCATAGTAGTTGATCAGGGTCAAAAGTTCCGATCAGAAGTCCGGTTAAGCTCAGAAAAGTAAAAGGATGCTGCTATTTCTATTGCAACCTTTTACCCATAAAGCAGGATAAGGTTTAATGATTCTGGCTCCTGATCAAATGAGGCATATCTGATATTTATCCCCCCTTAAAGACTCATTTCGTTGTAAACCTACCGGGCATGGAATCATTAAAAAAGAGAAAAAAACGTCAAATCTCCGTTTTTTTCCCATGGTTATCTCATCCAGGATCCCTATTGCCGGGACCCCGGTTTAACCAGCCCGTTTTTCAGCGAGTCATTTTTGAACGGATTTATACCGGAGTCCCGGGTATTGATTTCACAATAGTTTCGGCCCTTGTAATCCTGCTCTTATGTACGGGCGAACCAGGTAGTGCCGGAACTTGTCCAATGCCTGTATGGCAACCATTTGCAGGGCAGGCGGCCAGGTTCCGTCCGGGTTTCCTGCATACCATCTGCCATCCATCTCCCGCCCCTGTTCGACCCATGTTCGACCCGGACCGAACATGGGTCGAACAGGTATCGAAGATGGGTGGAAGCAAACCCGAAGCCGGAACGAACAATTCCCGAACACGCATCGAAGCGCTCCCGAACAACTCCCGAAGAAAAAAAAGAGGAAAAGGGATCAGCAGATTATCAATTCCTCTTAAACAGTTTATTATAAACGAGCGATCCCCTTGCTGCCTGTACCAGGCGCCGGGAGCCCTGTACCTTTTTGTACCTTCCTGTACCTTTTTATACCTTCTTATACCTTCCTGTACCTTCCTGTACTTTTTTGTACCAAATATGTCCTTCCTGTCACGGTAATTTGGATTTCCGCTTTTCGCGCTGCTACATTTGTTCCGGCAGTTGATCTGATACTAGTTAACCCGGGAACTGCCGCAAACAACAATTTTAATTCATCTTTAATCTTTTTTTTATGGCAAGACATGCGCAAGGTATCCTCGGAGAATTTTCCGGTAAAGTGGGTACCGTTATCGGTGGCAGCTGGAAGGGGATTCCCTACATGCGGGGCCGCTCCCTCCGCAAGAAAAACAGGAATATGACCGAAGCCCAGGTGCAGCAACAGGCCCGGTTCAGGATGGCGACCCAGTTTATTCGTGCGATGAACATCCTGCTGAATACGAGCTATGAGGAAAGCTCCGGCAAAACCAACAAAAACCTGGCCCTTAAACAACTGCTCGAACAGTCCATTGGCGGGGTTTACCCGGATCTGTTTATCAACTACAGTACCGTGTATGTGGCAAAGGGCAGCCTCAAGAAAGCAGATAACCCGGCAGTTGCAGCGGGCACCCAGGGTATGCTCAACTTCAGCTGGACGGATACTTCCGGCCTCGGGAACAGTACTTCCGGTGATAAAGCGATCCTCGTGGCTTACTGTCCCGGCACAGGTGATTTCATGTTCAATGTGAATGCGGCGAGCCGTTCACAGGGCAACGATTCCCTGGATGTACGCTTCTTCTCCGGCAAGGAAGTACATACCTGGATATCCTTCCGGTCTGCTGACGGTAAACAAAGCGCCGACAGTATCTATACCGGTAAGCTGCTGGTGCCCTGAGCACTCTTCCGCTACTGAACACTGATCCCGGCCAGCCCGGCCCGGAACAACCCCACTCCTCAACAGGAACTCATCAGAAAAGCGTACTGCATGTATGCGGGGTAAGCTTTTGCGCCTGCCGGAACCGGGATCGTGTTTTGCATCACAGCTTCAAGCTGCTGCACGCAACGGAGAATAACCAATAGCGAACATTAAATCAATTTTATGGAACTCGTACTTACCAGGCAATACAACGACAAAGGGGTCAGTGGAACACTGACTTTTAATGGCGAACGAATCTGCGACAGCATTGAGCCGCCCTGGCGGAATAACCAGCGGCAAATTTCCTGCATTCCGGAAGGACGTTACCTGTTGACCCTGCGGTCCAGCCTGCGCTTTGGCTGGCACCTGCTGGTAAACAATGTACCGGGCCGCAGCCTGATCCTGATCCACGCGTTCAACTATGCGTTGAAGGAAAGCAGGGGCTGTATCGGGCCGGTTAAGAAACTGACCGGTCCCGGTCAGGGCCTGTCCTCCAGGGATGCACTCTGCGGGCTGATGCAGCTCGTTTTACCCTGCCTGAACAAACGTAAACCCGTTTTCCTGACAATTAAATCTTAAAAAATGAACCTGATAGAAAGGGCCAACAGGCCTACCCCCAAATTCTTCCGCGTACTGCGGAATATCGGCCTCACCGTGGCTGCCATCGGCACCAGTATCATTGCCGCACCGGTGGCTTTACCGGCCATACTCGTAAAACTGGCCGGTTACCTCGCGGTGGCCGGAACGGTGATGAGCGGTGTCAGCCAGGTGACGGTACCCAACGAAAGCGAAGAATGAATCAGTCTTCCTTTTTTTCCGGTACGGGCTACAGTACCGCCATTGGTACCCTCCTCAGTATCATCCCGGGTATAAAGCTGGGTGATGTCTTACAGACAGTAATCCTTGGGGCAATCGGCGCATCCGTGAGCTTCCTGGTGACACTGGCCTGGAAACAACTGCTGAGGAATACAAAACGGTAGGCCGCAACAGGGGCTGTATCAAAAAAGTGTACAGCCCCTTTTTTACCGGCGCTCCCGGTTCAGACACCCTACTATCCGGGAGGCCACCCGGCACGCCCGAATAACAATTCCTGAGGAGGAAAAGTAAGACCCCTGCTTTGCCCGAAACGCCAATGCACTCATCAATACAAAAATTATTCTGAAAAAAACTAAACTTTCGGCCAGTTTTTCCAAAAAATCCGAAAATAGTTTTGATCTGCTAATCTGAAATCAACAGTTATGAACATCCAACGCCATACCCATAACCGGGTAGTCTTGTACAGTAAAGATATCTGTACTATCACCGGTAAAAAGTACAGGGCCGCCCGTAAACTCTACCACACTATTCTACAGTTCTTCAACAAAAAATCCGACCAGTTCATCACCATGGAGGAATTCTGCAGCTATACCGGCATCCGGGCCGAACTGGTTCAGGGCTTCCTGAAATACTGATTTTTTAATAACTTAAAACTTTAATTATGAAACTTGCACTGATCCTTTTTTCTGCTTTTTTGCTGTTGCAGGCGGCAACTGTACTGTACGTGATCCCGGCCTGGAAAAGAGCCGCGGTAAGTTTCCGTCCTATGCTGATTTTTATGGTGGTATATTTCATTTTGGAACTGGTCCAGGCCTTTGTGCCCGGCAAACCCTTTGTAAGGGTAAGTACCACCAATGTCCAGTACCTCACGTCCCTGTTGCTGGTTATCTGGCAGGCAAAACAATGGCATGTATTTGACCGGCGCCCCCGGCTTTTCCGGGCCTGGCTACTGACCGCGATAGGTTGCTGGATTCCCGAACTCTATTTCATCGACCCGGGTGAAATACATGTTACCTGGTACTTTACTACTTGCGCCCTGATGATTACCCTGATGGCCATAGAAATGCTGAACAGTAATATTACAAGGACCCGTGTACCCTTTTTTAAAAACCCGGTTTTCCTGTTCTGTACCGGCCTGATCTTTTCCTTTACCTTATGGGGGGTGATGGACCTGTTTACCATCTCCCTGCTGAATAGTAATCAGGCCAACCTGGTGCAGTCCTATTATTTATATATATCGCTCGGGATACTTACACAGGTACTGTTTCTCCGTTCGGTTTGGTGCATCCCTGCAAAAGAAAATTACGTTCCTTTCGAATAATTGTCAATGATTTTTATACCAGCCTTTAAAAGAAATAGTTTATGCCAATCAGCCAGGATTACCTGTTCTTAATTCTAACCGGCGCTATCCTCCTCGTGGGTGGATTGATCGGGTATTTCATTTTCTCGATGATGCGGCAGTTTAAGAACTACCTGCAACTGCAGGATGGCTTTAACCAGGCTAAAGTAGTAGCCCTGGAGCAGGAACGGCAGCAGATTTCGGCTGATCTTCATGATGATATCGGGCCGATCCTTTCGGCCATCCTCTATAAACTGTCGGACATTGAACCCGCGACCCAACGTGAAAAAGAACTACTGCGGCAATCCTGTGATCATGCCGATACGATCCATGTCCGTATACGGGCCCTCTCATCCATGCTGATGCCCCCGGCTATCCAAAGAACCGGGCCCTTTTATGCACTGGAAGAATTTGCCGAAACCTACCTGGCCGGCCGGCCGCTGAAGCTGGAAATCGTGGAAATGCCAAAACCGGACCTTGATATGTTCCGTTCCCTGCACCTTTTCCGGATATTGCAGGAAATCCTGCACAATACCCTGAAACATGCCAGGGCCAGCCGGCTTACAGTAGATGCCCGGATAGAAAATAATGTATTATTTATCGAAACAGTGGATGATGGTATCGGATTTGATCCTTCCGTAATAAAATCCAAACAGGGGCTGGGTCTGCAGAACCTGGCTATCCGGTCAAGGATGATACAGGCCACTCTTTCCACGCAGAGCTGGCCTGCCATGGGCACCCGCTACCTGATCCGGGTTCCTTTGTCAGGAAATAAAAATGGAAAGATTAAACAGGAATAAGAAAGTGAGGAGTTGTGAACCAACCCGGGACACATTAAACGTATAAACTCATCAACCCGTTAACATGTCAACTTTACAAAACATGACCCGGAAAATCCGCCTCGTAATGGCCGATGATCATGAACTCTTCCGGGATGGCTTTGCCGGGATGTTTGTTAACAACCCGGAGTTTGAGCTGCTGGATACAGCGCCCGACGGTCGTTTTCTGCTGGCGCTGGTGGAAAAATACCGGCCGGATGTTGTGCTGACGGATATCCAAATGGGTACTCATAACGGATTTGAAGTCACCCGGAAAATCGTAAAACTATACCCGGGCACCCCGGTCATTGCACTCAGTATGTTTGATGACAGTTTTAATATCATGGAGATGCTCCGGGCAGGGGCCTGTGGTTACCTCGTCAAGAATGCCCGGAAGGAAACGGTGATGGAAGCGATCCGGGCCGCTAACCGGGGAGAGAACTATTATTGCCAGACGGCGTCCAGCCGGTTATCAGCGCTGATCGCTAAAGGTCAGTATAGTCCCGGCCAGGAGCCAACCCATGATTTCAGTGAAACCGAACAAAAGATCATTCAGCTACTGTGCGAGGAAAACAACAATGAGGAAATCGCCGAAAAAATCTTTACCAGTCCGTCCAATGTTAAACGCCTGCGCGCCATCATCATGGAAAAGGCCGGGGTTAAAACCACGATGGCCCTTGTTCTATACGCAGTGAAAAACGGGTTAGTGAACTGGCAGAGGGTTGATTAACCATGCCGGTTGATTCGCGGGAAACTAAGGTATGAAGAACCCAGGTCCCGGAAACGGTGATTGTTGCATATCGTAATTACCGTTTCCGGTCCCCCCTGTTCTTAGTATTCTGCCCCTTAAAATTAAAAAAAAAAATCGACTGCTGACCCGAGTTTGTGACCATAACCGTTCGAAACTTGTCTTTTAAAGCTGAGCAAAAGAAATGAGCGTCTTTTCCGGTGTTAGTTCTTTGTGTAAACTATTATCAGTAACTGTATGAAGGAGTTAACCACCCGGGCAGGTACAGCTCCGCTCTGCCTGCCCGGGGAAGGTGAAAAAAAGTTTATGATCAAATGCTTAATTGAATGACTCTAAAATCAGATCCGGAAAAAGACGTTATACCCCCAATGCGGAAGAATGTAAGCCATGCTCCCCATGTGGTAATTTTAGGTGCAGGGGCAAGTTTGGCCGCATTTCCCAAAGGGGATAAAAATGGAGTTAAACTGCCATTGATGAACTCCCTTGGCAATGCAATAAACCTGCAAAAAATACTTCCTGAACAATACCTTCCATTGTTAAACAATTTTGAGCAGTTGTATAGTGCATTATCAAAAGACCCGGTGGCAGCAGAAGCAAAAAGAGTTATTGAAGATAAAGTTTGCCAATACTTCTATGAGTTGGAAATACCTGATACCCCTACTTTATATGACTACCTAATCCTTTCTTTAAGAGAAAAAGATATTATTGCAACTTTCAATTGGGACCCGCTTTTATTAAAATGCTTACGAAGACATGAGAAGGTAAAAAAACTACCTAAAGTTGTTTTCTTACATGGAAATGTTTCTGTTGGGCTTTGCATGGACTGTAAGGTAATTGGGTATAGTTATAATAAAATATGCCATCACTGCTACAAACCGTTTCAGTCAATGAAGCTTTTATATCCAATTGATAAAAAAGACTACAGTACAGATATTTCAATAAATGGAGAGTGGGAAGAATTAAAATGGTATATGCAACATGCACTTTATATAACTATTTTCGGGTATAGTGCTCCGGCTTCTGACGTCGAAGCAAAAGAGATAATGTTAAAAGCAGCTGCATTAAATAAATCAAAAGTATTTTCAGAAATTGAAATCATTGATATTAAACATCAGGATGAGGTTGAAGAGAATTGGGATCCATTCTTTTATAAAAATCACTACCGCATTATTGAAAAATTTCAACAAAGTTATTTATGGTATCATCCAAGAAGAAGCTGTGATGCTTTCTTCTCAGCATATCTGATGAATACTCCGTGGTCAAATAATCCATTTCCCAAATTCAAATCAATTAGTGAGATGCATAATTGGATAAAACCGCTTTTGGATGATGAAGAAAAAGTTGCCGATGGCAACGCTGGGTTTACCCACAAAGCGAAATGATTTTGCTACCAGCTTTACGTCGCACCATTCAGTCCGGTGATGGGAACAGTGTTTAAAGTAGCAATTTGCCAATAAAGTGCATCTATAAAAAAACGACTTCATGATTTGTTTGAAAATAGCTTTTTGAGCAACCCGATTTTCATACTTTTGTAACGACAGGGAAAATGTGGTAGTAAACGAACAAAAGTGGCTCCATGGTCTTTGACAGAAATTTGACAGGATTATCTTATAACTGATTGAATAACTATAGCTTAGAGACCCCGACTCCGGGCACAACCCCCAACACTGTGGCGCCGGGAGGGTTATTTTGATGTGTTGAAATCCGCTTTTTATTAGCAGACAAATAAAAACCCCGGAGAGGGGTCTGGGCAAGCCCCCCCGCGGGAGTTACCCGGATCACTGTAATTCATCCAGTCCTGCCACTTTAACGTCCTGTGAATATTAATTTATACCGACGAGACATTAAAATTACATGGATCGGCCGGTGCTAATGTCTGTCGGTATAATACCGGGAATAATCACTGCAAAACTAATGTCTGAAAGGTATTACAAAGTTTTTGAAATTGGGGCCGGGTCAAACAGCCCGGCTTCTCCCGCTATTTCATTTTAACATTCCTGTTATTATATTTGTGAAACTAACATCCTTTAAAGCAAAAGGGAGCGTCCTGGTACAACTGGCACAGATGGGTCTTTTATTTCATTGCATATGCTTTCTGATTATTGGTTACAATATGATTTTTGCAAAGTAGGCAGGGTAATAAACCAAAATCTGATACAGTAATCTGAACGCCCTGCATAATGCAGGTAGAAATGAGTGGACTAATCACCTTTCACTTCAAAAGATTTTAAGCTGATCTTTAAACCTTATATATGAGAATAATTCCCGGAATTTTATTTTTTTTGATTTCATTTATCGTTTTTACTTCCTGCCAGAAAGAAATAGAAGGCTCGCTGCCTGCTGAAACGCAAAATGACAGTACCGATTTGTTAAAAGTCATTGTATTGGACACAAACCTGGCACCAGGGCAGGACACTGCATTTATAGTGCACTATACCTACGATCATCAAAAGAGAATGGCCAGTGAGGAATTTACCGAAGTTGACTATACGACAAACACCTATTATACTTTTTATTATCGTTATTTCTACAACAATAGCGATACGCTGCCTTTCCGGGTTTTAATAAAATACAATTTCTCGACTGATAGCATGGTTACCTACTTAACATATAATAATGGGTTCATTGTTAAAGATTCGACGGTGGAATTTGTTTCCGGGACTGTTAGCACCATTTGGAAAAAAGTTTTTTCTACGGTAACGGCAAATAAGTATTTGCTTAAAGAAACAGAATACGACGCCTCAGGAGATGTGTACCGACATATAGACAGTACTATTTATACAAGATCAGTAATTGCAGGTAACCTGTCCAGCGGGCTTGACTCAACCTGGCAAGGTGATATATTATCACCGCTAAGTCTTTCCGAGGTAAACAGCTTTCAATTTACACATGACAATAATATCAACCCCTTAAACAAAGCTATTCTTTGGTATTGGGGCAATTATGACAGTTTCGATGATGCGGTATCGCCGAATAGTAATGGGGTAAACAACTTACTTACTGCAAATTACAGTATCACTTACCCGTCCAGTTCATCGGAGAATTACCATTTCAGCTATTCTTACAATAGCTCCGGGTACCCCTCAATCGGAAGGGCAAGCGGAACAGACGGGAATAAGGTCTTATTCCTTTATACGAAGCTTTAAAACAACCTGCATTTATAATAGCGACAACCTTCTCATAACCGAGGCTTTCACCAGGTGATTTCGTATTCCGGATCCACCACTCCTGCAAAATGGATACTGGTCATTACAGCCGTATTGGAAATGACTGCATTCCGCAGTAAATTCAACTTGCAGCTGTACTACCTGCAAACAGATCCAGGAATGGCAAAATCACCTACAGGTTCCCCGGGCATTTGCCAGAATCGTGGAACTCACCCAGGATTCATTTTATGAAAGCCTGTGCTTCATCATGAACAACCATCACCTCAAACTGAGTTGATCGCAGAACCCGGTCATATCCCACTTTTAACGGCAGTCAATATTTTACGCTATTTTTTTAGCTGTTTTCCCAAAAAAATGCAGTCAGCAGCCAGCAGAAATACATCTTAGTTCGTTTTAATATTGACGTAATACCTTTCAGACATTAGTTTTGCAGTGATTATTCCGGGTATTATACCGACAGACATTAGCACCGGCCGATCCATGTAATTTTAATGTCTCGTCGGTATAAGCTTTTCATCAGGTCCCAATTCCCAAAAATTGGGCTGATAAATAGCTCAAGGGTAAAGACTCAAACTAACAGTAAACTGCATCCCCGCAGGTCGCTCCCGTCCACCCGCCCCAGGATCTCAAAACTCCCGTCCGCATGGCATTTCCCCGCATCATCAGTGGCAATAAAAGCGCAGGAATGCAGGTTGGCGAGGTCAATAATATTAACAATACCGGATCCCGTTTCCAGTACCCGGAAGGGATCCTCCTCATCGCGGACCAGCACTTTCATCCAGGGCGGACAACGGAATAATCCGCCCCCGGTTGAGTAGGCCTGGGATAATAATTCCGTCATCCCGTATTCGGAATGAATGGCATCCACCGGAAACGACTGCTGCAGCAGGGCATGGACTTCCGGGCGGATCAGTTCTTCCCGGCGGCCCTTCATGCCCCCCGTTTCCATTATGATCGTATGCTTCAGCGGCAGGGAATACTGCGCTGCAAAATCAAGCAAGGCATAGGTGACGCCGATCAGCAGGGTAGGCTGCCCTTTTTGCTCTAATTGTTTCAGTGTTTCATACAATTTCGCATACTCACCCGCGTAAAAGCCGCTCTGCGGATGGCCGCTCTGCTTTACCAGCTGATCCACCATATAGACCAGGGACGAATTTCCCCGCTCCAGGTAGGATGGAAGTAACCCCAGTATGCAAAACCGGCTGACCGGCCCGTAAACCCGTTCAAACCCTCGGGTAAAACTTTCTTCATAAACCGACAGGTCCTTTACCAGGTGGCTGCTGCTGGCCATCCCGGTCGTGCCGCTGCTTTCAAAAATAGCGGCCGGTTTAAAATCACCGGTCTGAACAGCCCTTGATTTAAAGAACCGGACGGGCAGGAAGGGAATCCGGGTGACAGAACGCACCGAACCGGGATCCACCCCCAGGGCCTTTACAAATTCCCCGTAAACGGCATTCTTCCTGTACTGTTCATGAAAGATTTCCAGCGCAACCGGTTCAAATTCAACGGAAGTAATCCCAAAAATTTTATGATTCTCTTGTCCCGGCATTCCTTTTTTATCTCCCCGAAAATGGTAAATTTGTTTTAACCTAAATAAAGCGCATGAAAAACCCTGTTTGGCTGTTCCTGCTGTTGACTGTACTTGTGATCGCCTGCAACAAAGATAAGTTTACCACGGAACCGAAGGTGGAAGTGAAATCTATTTCTCCCGGAACGGTTTCCAGCGGCGATGTGATCAGCCTGAGGGCAAAGTACACCGATGACGAAGGAGACCTGGATTCCACCTATATCGTTTACAAGTGGTACAATGGCACGACAGTGGTATTGGCTGATACCTTCCGTTTCCCCATTGACGCCCTGAACCTGCCTCCGAAACTCCGGCAGGCCGAAATGTTTGTGGAATTTGAATACAATACCAATAACCACCCTGACCTGATGCCCCTCTCCGGTGTTTCCCTCCGGGATACCACGGCCAGTTTCGGGCTGATCCTGATCGACAAAGCCAAACACCGGAGCAATTACAGTGAATCCGCCAAGATCAGGCTTAAGAAACCCTGAGTCCTTTGAAAAGGATCAGCACCTGCCTGCATTTTTTTATTTACAGCAACCTGTTTGTTTCTGCCTGTGCCGCCCTGATGACCACACAGGTTTATTACCTGTTGCTGAACCGCCCGGTATTCACCCCGTTCACCGGTTTTGTTTTCTTTTCCACTTTATGCAGTTATAGTTTTCACTGGTATTTCACCGGTCCCTCCGCCGTGGCTTCCCAACGGATTGACTGGCTGGAACGGCACCGGCATGTACATATCCTGTTCTTTTTCGCGGGACTGGCCGGCAGTATTTATTTTTTCCGGTTTTTCCTTCCCTATTGGATCTGGATCGGGGGCGCCCTGGTTGCCACTTTTCTCTATTCTGCCCCCAAGATCCCGAATTATTACCTGCGGCAACTGCGAAAAGCCGCCCTGGGCAAAACGATCTTCCTCGCTGCTGTGTGGACCTATGTCACCACCGTATTGCCCCTCATTATCGCCGGGCAGGAATGGGAAACCCGGTACAGCCTTTTCAGCATCAGCCGGTATTTCTTTGTCTATGCGGTCTGCATTCTTTTTGACTACCGCGACCGGGCCGATGACAAGGCCGCCGGTATCCGGAGCCTGATCACTTACCTCGACGAAGAAAATATCCGGAAGCTTTTTATCTTTTCCCTGACCGTATTCACAGGAGCCACCCTGGCCCTCCTGAATTATCCTATTCCGCTGCGTGATATCCTGCTCATACTATTACCCGGGTTCATACTGGCCCTGCTTTACCGGAAAGCCACCCATGATTTCGGGGATATGCTGTACTATTTCGTGCTGGACGGCTTACTCGCCTTTTCCGCCCTGCTGACTTTATTCACCTGTATTTAATTATTTTTGAGCCCGGTTAATCAATAAACATGGCAAAATCAGCAAAAAGCAGGAAATCAGTCATTACGGATACCTCCTTTACTTTCTTCCGGAATTATATCAATAATGCCTCCCCGGTGGGATTTGAGACCTGGGGACAAAAATTATGGCTCGAATACCTGAAGCCCTATGTGGACACTCATTATGTGGATCCTTATGGTACAGCGGTCGGCGTGATCAATCCCGCTCATTCCTTTAAAGTGGTGATCGAAGCCCATGCCGATGAGATCAGCTGGTTTGTCAATTATATCACACCCGAGGGCCTGATCTACCTGAAAAGAAATGGCGGTGTGGATCACCAGACGGCGCCGGCTTCCCGGGTTTTTATCCACGGAAAAAAAGGACCGGTGAAAGCGGTATTTGGCTGGCCGGCTATTCATACCCGCATCGGGAACCCCGACCAGAAAGAACCCATCCCGAGAACGGACAATCTCTGGCTGGATTGCGGCGCCCGCAACAAGAAAGAAGTGCTGGCCCTCGGTATTCATATCGGCGCAGTGGTTACCTACCAGGATGGTTTTGACGAACTGGCCAATGGCAATTATATCGGCCGTGCATTCGACAACCGCATCGGCGGTTTCATGATTGCCGAAGTAGCCCGCCTGCTCAAAGAAAATAAAAAGAAACTCCCCTTTGGCCTGTACGTGGTCAATGCCGTGCAGGAAGAGATCGGTTTGCGCGGCGCGGAAATGATCGCCCGCCGGATCAAACCCGATATCGCGATTGTTACCGACGTCACGCATGATACCAGCACCCCGATGATCAGCAAGAATATTGAAGGGGAAGTGAGTACCGGGAAAGGGCCTTCCCTCTCCTATGCGCCGGCTGTACACAATAAACTGCTGGCCCTGGTGGAAAAAACCGCCACTGATAAAAAGATCCCGGTTCAATGGAGAGCCCTCAGCCGCAGCACCGGCACCGATACGGACTCCTTCGCCTATTCGAATGATGGTTGTCCCTCTGTGCTGATCTCCATCCCGCTGCGCTATATGCACACCACGGTGGAAATGCTGCACCGGGATGATATCGAGAACACGATCAGGCTGATGTACGAAACCTTATTGACCTTAACTCCGAAAACCAATCTCAGCTACCTGTAATGACCGGACTGATCTATATTGACCCCGGAAGCGGCAGTTACCTGGTACAGGTACTGATCGGCGCGGTACTGGGTGTGGTTATGTTTTTCAAGAACATCAAACTTTATATTTTATCTTTTTTCAAACGGTCTCCCAAAAAACAAAAGGATGAATGAAAGGAACAGGGCCTTACCTTCCTCATTCAGGGATACTGCAGGCTTTGTATTCCGGCGGGACGGTATCGTTTACCGCCAGGTAAACCCGGCCGGGAAAGCTGCTTATGACGCCTTCCTGCAAAGCGGGCTTTACCGTTTTCTTACAACAAACAAACTGCTCCTGCCGCATGAAGAAATTACAAGCGGCCCGGCGGATACGGAGGCGTACAAAATACTCCGGCCCGAACAACTCTCTTTTACCTCGTATTCCTGCGAATGGTCTTTTTCCATGCTGCAGGATGCAGCTTTACTCACCCTGCGCATTGCTAAAGCCGCCCTTGAGCATGGCATGATTCTGAAAGACGCCACTCCTTTTAATATCCAATGGCACCAGGGCGCCCTGGTTTTTATTGATACCTTATCTTTTGATACGTACCAGGAAGGAAGTCCCTGGATCGCCTACCGCCAGTTCTGCGAATCTTTCCTTTCGCCCCTGTTGCTCATGCATTATAAAAAAACATCCCTGCATGCACTGCAACTGGCCTGGCCGGAGGG
This sequence comes from Sphingobacteriales bacterium, assembly GCA_016219985.1. Taxonomy (GTDB): domain Bacteria; phylum Bacteroidota; class Bacteroidia; order Chitinophagales; family Chitinophagaceae; genus JJ008. The sequence continues at coordinate 42,898 of JACRJO010000039.1, forward strand.
AATACCCCTGCAAATTACCCGCTCCCTGTTGCCGGTTAAAAGCCGGTTTTCGGTGCTGACCTGGCTGCATATTCACCTGCATGCGAAAATGGCGGCCAAAAAACAAAACCCGGATGAACGCAGCGCCCGCCTTCCAAAGAAAAAATTATTGAACCTCATTGACAGCCTGGAAACCCTGGTCCGTTCGCTCTCGCTAAAAGACAGTGGCAGCACCTGGGGAGACTACTATGCAGAAGCGGCACAGCGCAATGATTACCTCGAACAAAAACAACAGATCATCCGGGAATGGACAGGGCAACTAACCGGGTTGAAAACCGCGGTTGACTTTGGCGCGAATGAAGGCAGCTTTTCCCTGCCGCTTGCACAGCAGGGAATTGAAACCATTGCGGCCGATGCTGACCCGGTGGCCATTAATAAACTCTATAAGAAAATCAAAGCGTCGAAACAGGAACACCTGCTCCCGCTGATCATTGATTTCACATACCCCACACCGTCATTCGGACTGGGAAACAGCGAACGGGAGTCCTTCTTCGGGCGGGTTGGCCAGGCTGACCTGGGTTTATGCCTGGCCTTTATCCATCACCTTTGTATAGGTAAGAATATTCCGCTGGAACGGGTCGCGGCTATTCTTTCCGCTTCCTGCCAGCAACTCATCATCGAGTTCGTGCCGAAGAGTGATGCGAAAGTGAAAGAGCTCCTGCTGAACAAGGAAGATATTTATTTAACCTACACTGCTGAAGAATTTGAAAAACAATTCGGCAACTGTTTTGTCATTGAGGCGGCCCGGCTAATCCCCGGTTCGGAGCGAACACTTTACCTGATGAGAAGAAAATGAAAAACCGTTTCCTCCATATCCTCCGTAACCAGCCCTTATTCCTGGCCTTGCTCCCGGTTTTTTTTGTAGGCCACGGGTACCTGGAAAATTACGGGCTGGTCCCGCCCGGGGTCGCACTGATCCTGCTGGGTACTTATTTTGCCGCAACGCTTGTGCTGATCCTGCTTGCCTGGGCCGGTTACCGGAGCCTGAATAAAGCCGCCATGCTGGTTTTTTGCATGATGGCCTTTCATTTCTTTTACGGTGCCGCACATGACCTGCTGAAAAAGCTCTTCCCGGGATTTTTCTTTACCCGCTACAGTTTTATACTTCCGCTTGTCCTGGTGCTCTTTATACTGCTCCTTATTTATTTAAAAAGAAGAAAACAGCCTTTTACCCGGAGCGTCTGTTTCATTAATATCCTGCTCTGCCTGCTGATCCTCTATGACACGGGCGGGTACATCCTGAAAATAACCTCCGGCAATACCCCGGTACAAACTACCGTACCGGAAAATTTCAAAGCCTGCCCGGACTGCAAACACCCGGATGTATTCCTGATCATTGCGGATGGATATCCCGGCTATACGATACTGAAAGATTATTTCAGGTATGATAACAGTTCCTTTGAAACAGGACTGAAGAACAGGGGATTCCATATTATTGACAGCAGTCACAGCAATTACAACCTTACCCCGTTCTCCATGGCTTCCATGCTGAATATGGATTACCTCCAAGGCATAGAAGGCCGGTACAGCAATAAGGGCGATATGGCTTTGTGCTTTAGCCTGATCAAAAAAAGCAGGACAGCGGACTATTTCAAACAGATGGGTTATGAAATGGTCAATTATTCCATTTTCGATATGGAACTGCAGCCTTCCATGGCCATTGGTACTTTTCTGCCCCGGAAGTCCGAGCCCATTACCAACCAGACCTTTTTATCCCGGCTGGAAAACGAAGTGGGTTACCACCTCGCCACCACGTTTAAAATCAAATTCGTCCTGGACTACCTGAAAAACCATGACCTGAAGAACAATATTAAATTGTCAGGAGCTCTCCGGAAAATAACCGCCCGCAAAAGCAGCCGGCCGAGGTTTGTATATACCCACCTGATCCTGCCGCATTATCCTTATTATTTTGACAGCACGGGTAAAGCAAGGGCGGCGGAACTGCTGACCTATGAGAATGCAAGGGATACCGCCTCCTTCCTGGGTTATCTCAAATATGTGAACCGCGAACTGATCGGGCTGGTGGATCATATCCGGGCGACCAATTCCACCCCACCTGTTATCCTGCTGATGAGTGACCACGGCTTCAGGGAATTCAACGATCCTTCCTGGGACAAATACCAGTTCAACAACCTGAACAGTATTTACCTCCCCGATCATAATTATTCCGGCTTTTATAAAGGCATGACCAATATTAACCAGTTCCGGGTGCTGTTCAACACCCAATTTGGGCAGCAGCTGCCCCTCCTGAAAGACTCCACCAGTTTTTTAATTGATTAAGGCCTGGTAAAAAGCAATCCCTATTTTTGTAACCATGTTTAATCCCAAAAGCATACTGGTATTAGCCCCGCATACGGATGACGGCGAACTGGGCTGCGGCGGTACCATTGCTAAATTCTGCACGGAAGGAAGAGAAGTTTACTATGCGGCCTTTTGCCTTTGTTCAAAAACCCTGCCGCCCGGGGCGCCGGCCGATACACTGGAAAAAGAATGCCGTAAAGCCACGGCCCTGTTAGGGATCCGGCCGGATCATTTAATCCTGTTCAATTACGAAGTGCGGGAATTGCCGCAATTCCGGCAGCAAATCCTGGAAGAGCTCCTGCAACTGAATAAAAAAATCAACCCGGAGATGGTATTGCTCCCGGCTGTATCCGATGTACACCAGGATCACCAGGTGATCCACCAGGAAGGATTAAGGGCTTTTAAGAACACCACTTTTGCCGGTTATGAACTGCCCTGGAACAATTACAGTTTCCGTACGAATTTCTTTATGCGGCTGACAGCGGATGAATTAAATAAGAAAACAGCCGCCCTGAAAGAATACCGGTCACAGGCCGGCCGCAATTATATGCAGGATGATTTTATCCGCTCCCTGGCAAGGGTAAGAGGCGTGCAATGCAACAGCGACTATGCGGAAGCGTTTGAAATTTACAAACTGATCAGCTGATCACCAGCCCACCCGTTCCCCGAACTTCCCCAATCCGAAATACCGGTTCAATGGCAGGTTGAACCCTACCTGGTTCAGTGCTGACCCGGCCTGATAATAAGACCGGGCATACCGCATCGTTAGCTTGCCGAGGAATACACTCACCCCCGCCGAAAACCCGTTCAATCCATTTCCCGCATTACCCAGGTTCAGTTCTCTCCGGCGGAGAAAATTATACCCGGCCTGTACCTCCACTCTTTCATGGATATGGATAGTGGCACCCAGCACGAGGTGATCGGTGATCTTGCCCAATGAGAATTTAGCCGGGTTGTTCCGGTACCCGTTCTCGTTATTGAAAGCGGTATCATTATACTGCAGGTTGTACTGGTGGAGCCGCTGTGCGGTGATGGAGAAACTGAACGGCGCCCGGGCAAGGCGCCTGGTGATCCCGGCCTGCAGATCGAAGGGAAGTTCTTCCCTTTCATTTCCGTATTTCTTTAACTGCACACCCAGGTTTTTTACCATGAAGGAAGCAGAAAATAATTTTGTGCTGTCCCGGAACAAAACCGCCACATCGGCGGCAATGCCATTGGAACGATAGACCCCATAATTGGAACTGATGAATTTCACGGTAGCCCCGTATGTCCATTTCTCCAGGTAGGAACGGGAGGCGCCCAGTTGCATGACCCAATCCACCGGCCTGAACCGCCCTAATATATTTCCCCCGGCATCCGTCTCCGTGCTGCTGCCGTAATTGAAAAAATTAAGTCCCCAGGTAAAATCGGTATTCAGTTTGGGATGATGGTAGCCAAATGAAAGATGAAATACCTTGATCCCCCCGTAAAAATCATTAAAGACCGCGTTCAATTGCCCGTGCATCGCGGGCCTGAACAGGGCCGGGTTATCGAAGGCCATCCCGATATCCTGTGAGGGCTGCGAAATATTGACCCCGCCGAGCGCTGTTAATTGCGGGGTATGGGAAAATCGCAAAAAATTAAATACGGAACGTCCGCCGAGTACCTGGGCCTCACTTCCTGTATAAATCAAAAAGAGTCCTATCGTTAAACATCGTTTCACCGGCAACGAAAATAATACCTTTTAAACATTAGTTTTACAGTGACTACTCCCGGTATAATACCGACAGACGCTGGCGCCGGCCAAAAAAGTAATACCTTTTAAACATTTGTTTTACAGTGATTACTCCCGGTATAATACCGACAGACATTGACGCCAGCCAATAAAAGCATTTTTAATGTCTCGTCGGTATAAGTCATATCCAAAGAAATCCCCCTGTGAAAGGGGGACTTCGTTTCTTTAGCGAAACCATGGCTGTGATGAATACAACCGCAACCGGTTCCTGTAAATCCTTTATTTGTTTTCCAGTGCCAGCTCCAGCACCTGGTTCATGGTTTTTACATAATGGAATTTGATCCCCCTGATAAAGGCCGAATCGATCTCCTGTACATCTTTTTCATTCTGCCAGCAAAGGATGATCTCTTTCAATCCTGCCCTTTTGGCCGCCAGCACTTTTTCTTTGATCCCGCCCACCGGTAATACCTGTCCGCGCAGGGTGATCTCACCGGTCATTGCGAGAAAAGGCTTTACCCTTTTGCCGGTAATGGCTGAAGCAATGGCCGTCATCATGGTCACCCCCGCACTGGGGCCGTCCTTGGGAACAGCGCCTTCGGGTACATGGATATGAATATTTTTCTTTTCGAAAACTTTGGGATCCAGTTTGTATTTCTTCGCATTGCTCTGCAGGTAGGTCAGCGCGGTGCTGGCGCTCTCTTTCATTACATTGCCGAGATTACCGGTCAGTTTCAATTCTCCTTTCCCGTCACTCAGGCTGGTCTCGATAAATAAAATATCTCCCCCCACATAGGTCCAGGCAAGACCCACCGCCACACCGGCCATATTCGCGATCTTATACAGGTCATTGCTGTACCGGGCTTTGCCCAGTATGGTTTCAATATCATCCGTCGACAGGCTGGCTTTCACCTTTTCATGCAGGGCCAGTTCCTTGGCCTGGTAGCGCATGATGGAAGCCAGTTGCCGGTCCAGTTCCCGCACCCCGCTTTCCCGGGTATAATCCTGGATGATCTTCTCCAGCACTTTATCACTGATCTTAAAGGGCGTATTCTTCAGCCCGTGCAGGTCTTTCTGGCGGGGTACGAGGTGACGTTTCGCAATTTCCATTTTTTCTTCCACCGCGTAGCCGCTGAGGTCGATGATCTCGAGGCGGTCCCGCAATGCCGGTTGAATATTCTGGTAATTGTTGGCTGTCGCGATGAACAGGACCTTGCTCAGGTCATATTCCATTTCGAGGTAATTATCGTAAAACGAATTGTTCTGCTCGGGATCCAGCACTTCCAGCAAGGCGGACGAAGGATCGCCGCGCATATCATTGCCCACTTTATCGATCTCATCGAGGATCATGACCGGGTTGGAGGATTTTACTTTCCGGATCGACTGCAGGATCCGTCCCGGCATGGCGCCGATATAGGTCTTGCGGTGACCGCGGATCTCGCTCTCATCATGCAGGCCGCCCAAACTGAGGCGCACATATTTCCGGCCGATCGCATTGGCAATGCTTTTTCCCAAAGAGGTTTTACCGATACCCGGGGGGCCCACGAAACAGAGAATGGGGCTCTTCATATCCCCCTTCAGTTTTAATACAGCGAGGTATTCGAGGATCCGTTCCTTGATCTTGTTCATGCCATAATGATCATGATCCAGGGTTTGTTTGGCTTTCTTCAGGTCGTAGTGATCTTCGGTATATTCTTCCCAGGGCAGGTCCAGCATCAGGTCGAGGTGGTTGTACACCACGGAGAAATCGGGTGTGCTGGGGTGCATGCGTTCCAGCTTCTCCACTCCTTTCTTGAACATTTCTTTGGCGGAAGCCGGCCATTTCTTTGCCTCGGCCTTTTTCTGCATTTCTTTTATCTCCTGCAGGTTGCTGTCGCCACCCAGCTCTTCCTTGATACTCTTCAGTTGCTGTTGCAGGAAGTATTCCCGCTGCTGCTTATCGAGTTCGGTGCGGGTCTTGGTCGTTACTTTATTTTTCAGTTCGGCAAACTGCAATTCTTTCTGCAATAACTGCATCAGCAGGTCGGCCCTTTCGCGGATATGATTCAGTTCCAGCAGCCGCTGTTTATCCTTGATATCCGTGTTCAGGTTGCTCGATACAAAGTGGATCAGGAAGGAAGGATTCTCAATATTCCGCAAAATGATGGACGCTTCGGTCGGGATATTCGGCGAGAGTTGCACGATATCTGCAGCGAGGTCCTTGATATTCGCCACATAGGCATTGAAGTCCTCGTCCTTGGGGGATTCTTCTTCTTCCAGTTTCCGGATACTGGCTTTGAAGTAAGGATCTTCCCCGGTGATCGCTTCCACGCGGAAACGGCTCTTGCCCTGGATAATGATCGTGGTGCCCCCGTCGGGCATTTTGATCATTTTTACGATCCGGGCCACGGTACCGACATGTTCCAGGTCCTTTACTTCCGGGTCTTCCACATTGCTGTCCTTCTGGGCAATCACACCGATCAATTTGTCGCCCCGGTAAGCATCGTTTACCGCTTTGATGCTTTTATCACGTCCTACCGTAATGGGCAGGACCACCCCCGGGAAAAGAACGGTATTGCGGAGGGGTAATAAAGCTATTTCGGCAGGAATCTCAACCCCGTTCGGGTCTTCCTGGTCACCTTCATTTAGGGGAATGATGGGCAAAAAATCCATGTCGTCTTCTGAACGCAGCAAAAAATTCTCAATATTCATATCCGTTTCGTCTTTAGACATTCTGTCATTTTACCGGGTCCAAACAGGCCCGGAGGGTAAAAGTATAGTGCGAATTCAGTATTGCCAAGTATCGTGCCTGTCATTTCGGAACTGCCAAACTATGTAAACGGGAAAGGGCAAAAAAAAAACCTCCCCGGGGGGAGGCTTTTTCATAGATATACGTGTCTGTTTAAAAAGCCAGTCCAACGGATAACTGGAACCCCTGGCTTTTCCACTTGTTATCATCGGGTATATCGCTGATATTGTTCAGGCCGATGGCATAGCGGCCATTTACCCGGACCGGACCCATCCGGACCAGTACGCCGGCCAGCATGGAGAAATCACCGCTCTTGAAAGCATTGCCTCCATTCTGCAGGAGGGTTTTGTTCTGGTCGATCAGCACCCCGAACTGGGGACCGGCCTGCAGGGCGATGAAATTGCCCACCAGTTTATAGTCGAGCAGGATCGGAATGGAGAGGTAGTTCAGCCGGATATTACTGTTCCCGTCAAAAATATCCTGGTACACATGATCATAATTGCTGTCCAGCCGGGTGGCATACTGGTTCCACAATACTTCAGGCTGCAGGACCAGTTTATTGCCCAGCCGGATCTCGGCAAAACCACCGAGGTGATAGCCATAGCGGAATTCATCCTTAAAGGACTTGCCATCCACCTTGGTGATATTGGCGCCGGCTTTGACACCTACATGAAACTGGGCCATGGCCGCCTGGGTCATCAGTACCAGTGCGAAGAGCGATAGGATTTTTGTTTTCATTTGCTTTAGTTTTATTGTTTTTGAATGGCTTGAGCCGGTATAAAATTTCAACTATGGTGCCAGTGAACCCGGCGCGTTGTTAAAGTTGATTTAATACCGACGAGACATTAAAAATGCCTTTATTAGCTGGCGCCAATGTCTGTCGGTATTATACCGGGAGTAATCACTGTAAAACTAATGTTCAAAAGGTATAATACCGACGAGACATTAAAAATGCTTTTATTGGCTGGCGTCAATGTCTGTCGGTATTATACCGGGAGTGATCACTGTAAAACTGATGCTTAAATGGTATAACGTAAACAAGTAAACGCCGGAATAAAAATGGAAATCGTTGTATTGCTGTTAAAATGTGAGGATACCCCGGGAATAAGATCCATCAGAAAAAGAAACCCGCGTTGAGGGAGAAAAGGGCATTGAAGTTTTTGGTATCCGCAGGGAAATAATAATCAAGCACCAGTTGGGGCTGAATAAAAAATTTACCAATGGAATATTCACCGCGCAGGAACATCGTCAGCGATAAGGGTTGAAAATCGATCTGGTCATCGAGGTACACATTGTCCGTGTTGAAGAGAATATTGTTCCCGGTACGGATGCTGGTGGCATAGGTGCCGGAGGACTGGTTAAACCCGAATTTCTGCGTACCGCTGGTAAAGGCCAGTTGCGGGGTGAGCCGGATATGATCCCGGTCAGCCAGCACCTCCAGCCAGTAAAAATCGTGGCGCAGGGAAGCCATAACCGAAAAATCGCTCACCGTTTCTTCGGTATTAACATAAGTATAGCCTCTTCGCCGCAGGCGCAGGTCCTGGATCTGTTCCTCCCTTTCCATATAATCACTGCGGCTTCCCCAGCCATAACTCAGCGACACGGAGGGTTTAAACCAGGATTTGCGGTACATGAAATAACCATAAAGTTCATTCTGCAGGGGCGTGGTATAAAAAGGCAGGGAATCTTTTGTCAGGTAACGGGTATAGGAAATCCCGGTGGCAATGCTCCTGTTCTGTAAATAATCGTAGGAAGGGGTGATACCGGCCTGGTAAAAATTCAGGTTCTCCCCGTCATGCACCAGGTAACCCGTACCGGTAATGCCCAGCCCGTTTTTATGATAATACCCCAGGGTCGGGGAATAATTCAGTTTTTTAGCCGTGGTAGTGGCATAAGTCGTCTTGTTGGAATAATTATAATACCCCTTGCCCACCGACAAACTCAGCAGCGAATAACTGCGGGGCGTAAGCAGGGAGTCCATAAACGCATCAAAATCCCGGAACAGGGCATCGTAATCGATGGTTGAATCGAGGGCAAAAAGCGAACTATCCGTTTTAAGAATAGCCGTATCCGCCGGGTTGCCCTGGGCGTATCCGGCAACGCAGCTATAGAGGAAAGCCAGGCATATTGACCATTTTTTAAACATCAGGCAGCAGGGATCGGTGCTTTTAAACGGAAAATGAAATCATTACGGCTTTTTAAGACCGGGAACTATGTTAAAAGTTTAATCCGTTCCTGAAACGAAGATAGAAAAGGAAAATTGGCAGACCGCTAAAAATTAAGGGCTTATCGTCCTATTACCCCAGTTCGATCAGGGTGATCTCCGGCAGGATCCCCACCCGGCCGGGGTAGCCGATAAATCCAAAACCCCTGTTCACATATAATTTCTGCCGGCCCTTTTCGTATAATCCCGCCCATTCATTGTACACATACTGAACCGGGCTCCATTTCAGCCCGGGTATTTCCACCCCAAACTGCATTCCATGGGTATGGCCGGCCAGCATCAGGTCGATATCGGGGTATTTTTCCATAACCTCAGCTCTCCAGTGCGAGGGGTCATGACTCATCAGTATTTTAAATGCATAATCTGCCGAACCTGCATAAGCTTTTTGCATGTCGCCGTATTTGGGGAAACGGGCTTTGGCGCTCCAGTTCTCAATTCCGAGCAGGGCGATCTGCTGCCCTTCTTTTTCCAGCACCACGTGTTCGTTCATCAGCAGGCGCCATCCCAGTTCGCCATGTACCTGTTTCAGTCTTTCCAGGTTCTGTGCTTTTTGTTCCGGGCTGTCCCATTGCACATAATCCCCGTAGTCATGATTGCCAAGGGTGGAATATACGCCCATCGGGGCTTTCAGCTTATCAAAGACATCCATATAATCCTCCATTTCGGGGGCGGTATTGTTCACCAGGTCGCCGGTAAACAGGATGATATCCGGCTTTTCGTGGAGGATTTTCTGTACCCCTTTCATCACCGCTTCCTTGTCGGTAAAGCTCCCGGAATGGATATCCGAGATATGGATAATCTTAGTTCCCCGGAAGGCTTCGGGAAGATTCGGATAATCCAGTTTCAGCCTTTTTACCTGGTAACGGTGCTTGTTTCCAAATCCATAGATCAGGGTGCCAAATAATCCGCTGCCGGCCAGCATTCCGGCCCAGCTCAGGAAGACCGAGCGGGTTATCCCCTCCCCGGCCAGGGCGGCTGCCCCGACTTCCCGGGGAGATGAAAAGAGCCGGGTTCCGGCCCATTGCAGGCCCCTGCGGAGGTCGTCGACCAGGAAAAACAGGGAAGCGATCAGTTTGGCAATAAAAATGCCCGCGATCATGGAAAAAAGGGTGCTCTTGGCCAGCCGGGCCTGTTTATCAATATGGAGATAGGGCAATAAAACCAGCATCACAATGGCCACAACGGACAGGGCCCAATAACCGGAATGGATCAATAAGCGGGTACGGGGGCTGGCCGAATGGGTCAGCACCCGGACGGCCTGGAAGAAATAGAGGTCGATCAGCAGCATGAACCCTAAAAAGATCCACCAAAAGGGAGAATTACGCATATAAGTATCAAAATTAAGAGGCGCTTATTAATAGGCATTGTTTTGTCGAACGCTTATTTTTGCCGGAATGCCTATATTGGGCAAAACTTAATTTTGCGTTCTTAGTTTCAGGCGGCAATTTTACCACTATCATTCACTTAATATCAAGGAGTTTTCGGCAAAATGGCAAGAATTATCGGTGTAGCGAATCAAAAGGGGGGTGTGGGTAAGACCACCACGGCCATCAACCTGGCGGCAAGTTTTGCCGTACTGGAGTACAAGACCCTCCTGGTGGACGGCGATCCACAGGCCAACAGCACCACCGGGGTGGGCTTTGACCTGCACAATGTGACCCAGAGCCTCTACGATTGTATGATCAACCAGGCCCGGGCCAAAGACGTGATCCTGAAGACGGAGATCCCCAATTTAGACCTGATTCCCTCGCATATTGACCTGGTGGGCGCCGAAATAGAAATGATCAACTACCCCAGCCGGGAAATGGTGATGAAGAATTTGCTGGACAGTATTCGCAGCGATTATGACTTTATCATCATCGACTGCTCCCCTTCCCTGGGCCTGATTACGGTAAATGCGCTGACCGCGGCTGATTCGGTCGTAATCCCGGTTCAGGCTGAATTTTTTGCCCTGGAAGGTTTGGGCAAACTGCTCAATACGATCAAGATCGTTCAAAGCCGGCTGAATACGGCCCTTGTTATCGAAGGCATTTTGATGACCATGTACGACGGAAGACTGCGGCTCTGCAACCAGGTGGTCAGCGAGGTCCGCCGGCATTTTGATGAAATGGTGTTCAGCACCATCGTGCACCGCAATGCCCGCCTGGCGGAAGCCCCCAGCGCCGGCAAACCGGTCATTCTGTATGACGCAGCCAGCAAGGGTTCGATGAATTACCTGAACCTGGCAAAAGAAATTTTGCAGAAGAATGATATGACGAAGATGACGAAGGAGGAGAGGATTTTGGAGCTGTGAGCTTTGAGCTACGAGCTTTGAGCTACGAGCTTTGAGCTACGAGCTGCGAGATGCGAGATGCGGGCGGATGGCGACAGTATGATAAAATTATCAGCGGATGGAATATATTGGGTGCTTAAACCCATCCTGTATGAGAAATTTTAACAACTGCTGATCTGGCAAAAGGGATTCCGGATCGCAATTAATGCTATCGGCCTGGTGACAAAATTCCCTAAAGAAGAAAAGTTTTCTATTTCTTCGCAGATTACAAGAGCCGCTGTTTCCATTCCGTCAAATATAGCGGAAGGCAGCAGCAGGAGCAGTCCAAAGGATTACAAACGGTTCCTGGAAATATCACTGGGGTCTTCCTTTGAACTCGAAACCCAGTTAATGATTGCGGAAGCAGTTAATTACGGAGACAAGGAAAGCAGAAATCAGTTATTAAAAGATATTGATGAAGAACAAAAAATGTTAATGAGTTTCATGAATAAACTGGCAACCTGAGGTACTACGGAGCCAAACTCGAAACTCGCAACCTGAGGCGCTACGGAGCCAAACTCGAAACTCGCAACCTGCCTGCCGGACAGGCAGGCTCAAAACTCGTAACTTTCTCATGACAAACCCGAAACAAAATAAAGAACTTCTTGGCAAAGGAATCCGTTCCTTGCTCCAAAGTATTGACAGTGATTTAAAGACCGGGAGCGGGCACCTGAAACAGAATGTGGTGGAAAACGCCACCGGTATCTCCCGTTTATCCATTGACGAGATTGAAACCAATCCCAAGCAACCGCGCCGTGATTTTGATGAGAAGGCCCTGCAGGAACTGGCTGAGTCGATCAAACTGCATGATATCATCCAGCCGGTCACGGTTTCCAGGATGGCTAATGGCAAGTACCGGCTTATTTCGGGAGAAAGAAGGTTAAGGGCTTCAAAAATCGCGGGACTGAAAGATATCCCCGCTTATGTGCGCCAGGCCAATGATACCCAGTTGCTCGAACTGGCCCTGCTGGAAAACCTGCAGCGGGAAGACCTGAATGCCATGGAAATCGCCCTCAGTTATAAACGGATGATGGAGGAACTGGATTATACCCAGGAGCAGGTGGCCGAGCGGATGGGAAAAGACCGGAGTACGGTCGCTAATTTTATCCGCCTGCTGAAATTGCCGCCGGATATCCAGCTCGCCGTCCGGAATGGCGGACTCAGCATGGGACATGCCCGCGCCCTGATCAATGTGGATACGGTTGACCAGCAATTGTACATCTACAAAGAGATCAGGAACCGGGAATTGTCCGTGCGGCAGACCGAAGCCCTCGTACGGAACCTCTATAAACAAAACGGGGCTGTTAAAAAAACTTCAAAAAGCACGCTTTCGTCCGCATTTCAGCGGATAGAAGATAAATTAGCCACGCATTTCAGCACCCGGGTGAAACTGAAGAACAGCCGGAATGGCAGCGGGCAGATCATCATTGATTATTATTCCCAGGAAGAGCTGAATAAGATTCTCCGGCAAATGGATGCACCGCTTGATTAATTCACTATGAGAATTGTTTTCTCTTTTCTCTGCTTCTTTTTCCTTTCTGCTGCGGCCCTGAGCGCCCAGGAGAATGAACCCGCCGTGCCCAAACGGAATGATTCACTACCTGTGGTTGCTAAAAAAACAGCAACCGGCAGCAACCGCTATGATTCGGCGATGAAGGCCCATAGTCCGCGGAAAGCCGCCATCCGTTCGGCGATCCTTCCCGGGCTTGGCCAGATCTACAATAAAAAATACTGGAAGCTCCCCATCGTGTACGGGGCATTGGGTACCTGTGGCGGTATTTTTTTTTACAACCTGAAGAATTATAAAGATACCCGTTTTGCCTACCGGGTAAAGTACAATATGCAGTACAATGGTACGGATACCGCCCTCTTCACGCAGATCAGGGATAACCTGAAACCACTGGATGTTGAATCCCTGAAGTATTACCGCAATTCCTTCCGCCGCGATATTGACTATTCGGTACTCTTCTTTATCCTGCTCTGGGGACTCAACGTGGTGGATGCCACGGTGGACGCCCATCTTAAAAGTTTTGATGTGAGTCCCGACCTGAGCCTCCGCGTCAAACCCGGTTACAGCGAAATGGCCCGGACCAGCGGGCTGAACCTGGTGCTGAAAATCGGGAAATAAATCCGTACCAGTACGGGTGAGAGCGCTCCCATTAATAATTACATTTGTAAGGAATATCCACTCTAAAAAAGAATACTATGCGAATTGCCCTGATTGGTTATGGCAAAATGGGAAAAGCCATTGAAGAGATTGCCCTCCACCGTGGTCATGAGGTTGTGCTCAGAATTGACCAGCCCAATCTCCACGAATTTACCCGGGAAAACCTGTCCAAAGCAGATGCCGCTATTGAATTTACCGGCCCGCACAGCGCTTTTGATAATGTAAAGAAATGCCTGGAATTTGGTGTGCCCGTGGTCAGTGGTTCCACCGGCTGGACCGGCCGGCTTGACGAGCTGAAGAAATTGCGGGAAGAAAAAAACGGGGCTTTTGCCTATTCCAGCAATTTCAGTGTGGGGGTGAATATTTTCTTTGAGATCAACAAGCGGCTGGCTGCCCTGATGGCGCCGCATAAGGAGTACGAAGTGATCCTCGAAGAAACCCATCATACCCAGAAAAAGGATGCGCCCAGCGGCACGGCCATCACCCTGGCGGAACAGGTGCTGGCGGAAGTGAAGCGGAAAAAACAATGGGTGAATGAACTCAGCGACAATCCCGAGGACCTGGAGATCATCAGCCAAAGGATCGACCCGGCCCCCGGTACCCACAGCGTAAAGTATTCTTCCGTCATTGATACGATCGAGATCATCCATACAGCGCATAACCGGACCGGCTTTGCCACCGGGGCCGTGCTGGCCGCTGAATTCCTGAAAGACCGGAAAGGATTTTTCACCATGAAGGAGGTACTGGGACTTTAACCTGTTTATGAAACGCAGCCATTTCTTAGCCATCCTGTTATTTCTGTCCGGAGGGATTGCTGCGCAGGTCAACGTGGACAGTCTTCATTCCGTTATTGGTTCTAAGAAACCCTACAGTGAACAGATCAGGGCCTCGCTGAAATTGTTAGAGAATTACCAGATCAGGAATTTTGACAGCACTTTATCCGAAGGAGATAAAGCCCTGGAAATAGCCCGTAAAAACGCAGACTCTGTCAGTATTGCCGAGATAAAAAGACATATCGGGGTGGCCAGCTATTTTAAAGGCAACTACGAAGTGGCCGCAGGCAATTTCCTGGAATCAATTGCCATCCTGGAGAAAGCGAATCAGCCCGCCAAACTCGCCCCGGTATATAATGAACTGGCCAAACTGTACCGGAAGACCCGGGACCTGGACCGGGCGCTGGAAACCTATAATAAAGCGGAAGCCCTTTATAAACAGTTGAAAGATTCGGCCGGCATTTCCATGATCCTGAACGAATCAGGGGTGGTCTTTGAATACCGGGCCGATTACAATGAAGCGATCAACCGCTACACCGCATCCCTCAACCTGGCCCAAAAGCGGGGAGACTCATTGGGGGTTTCCTACTCGCTGAGCAATATCGCCGGGGTTTACGTGATTCAAAAAAAGTATGATGCCGCCGAAGGGAATCTTCTCCGGGCCCTGCATATCCGGCAGGAACTCAGGGACAGTTTTGCCATTGCCCTCACTTATTCCGACCTGGGAGTGGCCATGAACGGCAAGGGGGATTATGCCAAAGCCATTGAATACCTGACCCTGAGCAACCAGATGGCGGAAAAACTGAAGTACCCCGAACTGCAATCAAATAATTACAATGAACTTTCCACGGTTGCGCAAAAGCAGGGGGACTTTCAGAATGCGTTCCGGTATTTTTTAAAAAGGTCCACCCTGCGGGACAGCCTCTATGCCCTGGAAAAAACCAGGCAAATCGAAGAGTTAAACACCAAATACGAAACCGCCCAGCGGGAAAAAGAGATCCAGCAACAGAAGAACAAACTCCGGCTGCAAAACTTTCTCCTCATTGGCATCGCGGGCCTCGTATTACTGACCGGGCTCTTATTACTATCCTGGTACCGCCGCAAGCAGCTCCGGCAGGAAGCAGCCATGAAGACCGAACTGATGCGGCAGCAGGAAATGGCGATCCGGGCGGTGATGGAAGCGGAAGAAAACGAGCGGCAGCGCATTGCCAAAGACCTGCACGATGGCGTGGGGCAGATGATGAGCGCCGCCAAAATGAACCTCTCCGCCTTTGAATCCGATATTCCCTTTAGCAATGAAGAACAACGAAAGTCCTTTGGAAAGATCATTGCCCTCGTGGATGAAAGTTGCAGGGAGGTCCGGACCGTTTCGCATATCATGATGCCAAATGCGCTGCTGAAAAATAATCTCGGTGATGCCATCCGCGAATTCGTGGGCAAGCTCAATCAAAAAGACCTGCAGGTGCATGTCTATACGGAAGGACTCGACCAGCGCCTGGATTCCAGCCTGGAAACCATGTTGTACCGGGTGGTGCAGGAATGCGTGAACAATACCATCAAACATGCAGGGGCCAGCAACCTCGATATTTCCCTGATCCGGGATAAGGACGGGATCAGCGGCACCATCGAAGACAATGGAAAAGGTTTTGACAGTACCAACCCGGAAATACGCAAGGGCATTGGTATCCGCAATATCAGTTCCCGTATCGAATACCTGAAGGGCACGGTGGACTTCGACTCTGCCCCGGGACGGGGAACGGTGGTGGCGTTGCATGTGCCTGTCAGGGAGTAGGGAGTGGGTAGTAGGCAATGGGGCCTTCTGTGAGACGGTGGGGAAATGGAGGGCATATCGTATTCTTTGGGAAGATGGGTAGCAGGCAGTAGGAAGTGGGCAATAGGGCTTCAGGCTGAAGATTCATTATGGAGGGAAGAAGCTGACGGTTGGTTTTTGATTATTCATTACTGATTTTTTATTACTGCTTCAGGCTGGAGTTTCCCTATCGATACAAATATTCCTGATTGATGGCTGGCACCTATAAGCCCTGCTCCTTCGTGTGTTTTCGTGGCAAAACATATTGCGCAGCAATAATCCGTGAAAATCTGTGCCTTCCCTTATAATCCGTGACCATTCCGTGTACTTTCGTGTGATTTCGCGTGCTTTCCTGCCTACTCGCCTCGTGGCGAAGCGGGCCGGACAGGCAGGCGTGGCAAACATATTGCGCCACAACAATCCGTTAAAATCCGTGCCCTCCCTTATAATCCGAGACCCCCTCGTATACTTTCGTGTGGTTTCCTGCCTACCGGACAGGCAGGCGTGTGATTTAGTGGCGAACATATTGCGCAGCAATAATCCGTGAAAATCTGTGCCCTCCCTTATAATCCGAGACCCCTATGTGTTCTTTCGTGTGATTTCCTGCCTACCGGACAGGCAGGCGTGTGATTTAGTGGCAAAACATATTGCGCAGCAATAATCCGTGAAAATCTGTGCCCTCTCTTATAATCCGAGATCCCTATGTGTTCTTTCGTGTGATTTCCTGCCTACCGGACAGGCAGGCGTGTGCTTTAGTGGCGAACATATTGCACCACAACAATCCGTGAAAATCTGCGCTCTCCTTTATAATCCGTGACGACCTCGTGTACTTTCCTGATAAATAAAAATTACCGGGAAGAAGGGAAGGCGGGAAGATTGATTGCTGATTTTTTATTACTACTCCAGGCTGAAGTTTTCCTATACATACAAATATTCCTGTATTCCAGGCTGAGAAGGGACTGGTACTATAATAATGATTTCTCCAAAAAAAGCACGCCAATAATCAGTAAGCAATAATAAATAATCCCAAAAGTAAAACAAGGTCCTCTCCACCCGGCGTTCCGTCTATTTAACATTTTCCCAACTGAAATCCCCTCCTCCCCTGCATCTCCCTGAAAATATCAGTTATGTACGCCACCAAAACCGAAATTGGGTTATCTTACAAGCCATTACAAGCAATGAAAGGCAAGATCACCCTGGCCCTGGTTGACGACCACCAGATCGTTATCGACGGACTCATGAGTCTATTAAAGGGACATGAGCGCTTCCGTCTTGCTTTTGCCACCACCGACGCTTCCGAAGTACTCGAAAAAATGGCCGCCCACCCCATCGATATCCTGCTCACCGATGTGATGATGCCCCGTCTCCCCGGCAATGAACTGGCCAGGAAAGTCAAAGAAAAATACCCGGATGTAAAGATCCTCGCACTTTCCATGAGCGGGCAGGGCGACCTGGTGAATGAGATGATCAATGATGCTGACATTTCCGGTTATGTATTAAAGAATGTGGGCAAAACGGAACTGGTAAAAGCCCTGGAGAAGATCGCCGGTGGCGGTATCTATTTCAGCGAGGAAGTGATCGAGGAACTGCAGCGCAGCAGCCAGCGGAAAAGGCAGAAAGAAGAGGCCCACCTCACCGGCCGGGAAGTGGAGATCATCCGCCTGATCGAGAAAGAATACAATAACAAGCAGATCGCCGAAGCACTTTTTATCTCCGAGCGCACCGTGGAAACCCACCGCAAAAATATCTTCCGCAAAACCAGCACCAACAGCGTGATCGGGTTGGTGAAGTATGCGTATGAGCATAAGCTGATTTGATACAGGAGATTTTGTAAGTACACCCATTCCGGGCTGTGAGCTGTGAGCGCGAGCTACGAGCTGCGAGTTGCGAGCTGCGAGTTGCGAGCTGCCTGCTACCCATCTTCCCAAAAAATACAGCAGCCCATCCATTTCCTCACCGCCTCATAGAAGGCCCATTGCCCATTCAACATTCACCATTGCCCATTCAACATTCCCCATTCGCCTCTTATAAATAAATCCCCCCACAGCCCGGCCATCTTCATTAGCTTGATTCAAAAATCAACAACCATGAAACGCATTCTTTCCCTGTTACTGGCTTTTATTTTCCTCAGCGACTGTTTTTCCCAACTCTCACTGACCATGCTTCCCAGCGGGGGTAATAAAAAAGCCTCCGTCAGTGAACAGATCGGCCTGACCCAGGTAACAATCCATTATGACCGCCCCGGTGTAAAAGGCCGGGAAGGGAAAATCTGGGGCCAGCTGGTGTCCGAAGGTTTTACGGACCCACAGTTCGGCAGCAGCAAATCCTCCCCCTGGCGGGCGGGTGCTAATGAGAATACGACCATTGAATTTTCAACGGATGTCAAAATAGAAGGGCAGGCCCTGCCGGCTGGTAAATACGGCTTCTTTATTGCCTATGACCCGAATGAAAGCACCCTGATCTTTTCCAAAAACTCCGGTTCCTGGGGACATTATTATTACAATGAAAAAGAAGACGCCCTTCGGGTGAAAATAAAACCACAGGCCCTGGACAAAAGCGTGGAATGGCTCAAATATGAGTTCAGTAATGAGACGGAGAACAGCGCCGTAGTTTCTCTGCAATGGGAAAAAATGTCCTTCCCGTTTAAGGTTGAGGTGGATTATATCAAAACCCAGCTCGAATCTTTCCGGCAGGAACTGCGGACCAACCGTGGTTTTTTCTGGCTGAGCTGGAACCAGGCGGCCCAATGGTGCCTGCAGCGGAATACCAACCTGGAGGAGGCCCTGCTATGGGCCGATTCCGCCACCAGCGCGGGTTTCAGCGGGGATAAAATATTCGCTGCCTGGGCTACCAAAGCTCAGTTACTCGAAAAATTGGGTCGGGGAGAAGAGGCTGCTGTCGTAATGAAAAAAGCCCTGCCCCTTGGCAGCATCACGGATATCCACCAGTACGGCCGCCAGTTGCTGGGATTAAAAAGGTACAAAGATGCTTTCGATGTGTTTAAAATGAATTACGATAAGAACCCCAACCAGTTTACCACCCTCGTGGGACTTTGCCGCGGTTACTCCGGCCTGGGTGATTTTAAGAATGCCCTGAAATATGCCAGCCAGGCCCTGCCCCTGGCGCCGGATGAACAGAATAAGAAAAACGTGCAGTCGCTGATCGATAAACTGAAAGAGGGCAAGGATATTAATTAAACGACAGCCACTTTATCATAACCGGACGGAAGCGGGACCTGATCTGCCCCCGCTTCCGTCTTTTTTTCCCAATGGCGATCAGCCCTTTTTCCCGGAATAGATTGTATTTTGCCGGAAACACCGACCATGAAAAGAATCCTCCTGGCTATGGGCCTGCTGGCCATTTCCGCCACCGGCTTTACCCAAACCTGCGAAGAAAGGGAACAAAAACTTCTTGAAACGATAGGCAGCTTATCCGCCCTGTATATCTATAATACCTATACCACGATCGGTAGTATTTGCGACGGGGCCGTAAAAGAAGTTTATACAGATTCCTTCGCCACAGCGGTACTGGAAGAACAGAAAGGGATGCTGGATATGGTGATTGGGAAGATGAACGGACTGGTAAAGAATAAAACACTGAAAGATCCCAGTGATGTGAACTATGTAAACAATATGATTCCGCTGCTGACCGGCTTAAAAAAACAGGCCCAGGCCTATATCGGTTATATGCAGACAAAGGAAGCCACGTATAAAAGTGAGTACAGCAATACCCGGAAATCCAACTGGAAATCAATCTGTGAACTGATGGATATTCCCTACAAAGAAGAGTAGGCATTAATTACATCCCAATACCTCGCAAAGCTTTTCTTCCAGGGCAGGCCCCCGCAGGTTTTTGGCAATGATCTTTCCCTCCGGATCCAGCAGGAAATTTTGCGGAATGCCCCGGACATTGTACTTAACGGCTGCCGCATTGTTCCAGAATTGCAGGTCACTCACATGGGTCCAGGTCAGCTGATCATGATGAATGGCTTCAAGCCATTTGTCTTTTTGTCCCGGGCGGTCAAGCGATACCCCTAATACGGTAAAATTCTTTGCGCTAAACTTTTTAAAATTTTCCACCACATTGGGATTTTCCTGCCGGCAGGGGCCGCACCAACTGGCCCAAAAATCGATCAGCACATATTTACCCCGGAAGGAGGACAAGGATACCGGCACACCGGAGGTATCCGCCTGGGTAAAATCCATCGCAAGGCTCCCGATCGCCCCTACTTTGCCTTCCGCCACCTGGGCCGCTAATTGCTGACCTGTTCCGGAGGCCTTCACCTTTTCACCCAGTTTATTAAACCGCCGCTCTAACTGGAGCGGATCTTCGTTAAAGGAATAAGTAGCCGAAAGGATAAATGCCGTTACAAAGGACTTCGGCTTTTCCTCCACTAATTTGTCAATAGCCTGCTGAATGACGGCCTGCATATTCGTATAGGTAGACATCAGGCTGTCTCTCCCGGGTCCGGGCATGCTGGTATTGATGACCTGTCCCAGTGAACTGAGCTGCCGGGCCAGGGGTACAAACTCTTTTATAAAAGCATCAAAATCCTTATGGGATGCAGAGCCATCAATTTTATATTCGCCGGGCTTTGCTTTATCCCCGCTGAATGAAATGACAGCATTCTCCACGTACACTTCCGCTGGTTTCTGTTCATCACCGATAAACAGGAAGCAGAGTACGGGCTCAGCCACCGATCCCTTTAACTGAAAAGCAGACTGGACCAGTTTGCCGGAGGCCAGTTCGGTATTCTCCCCGTTCTTTACCAGGCGCAGGCTGGTTCCATCGGGATAACCATCCAGTTTTCCTTTGATCGTAAAACCTTTGGGAGTCGTTTGCGCCAGCAGGGCAAGCGGGGCAAAGAAGAACAGAAAAACTATTTTTTTCATATGAGGTGATCTGTTTACGCCGGTGCGTTGACCGGGGAATAAGGTACAAAGTTAAATAATGCCGGCTGAGTGGTAAAACCAGGTCAGCCTAAAACAGACGAAAGAAAGGATTTTGTGGATGCATTAACATCCGTGCTGTTTTCCAATGCTTTAATATAGGCGCTGCCGATAATTCCGCCCGCGGCATATTCACAAACCGCATCAAAAGAAGCTTTATCCTTTATCCCGAAACCCACCAGCACCGGGTTGCTGAGTCCCAGGTCCCTGAGCCTTGACAGGTATTCCGAAGAAGCAGCCCTGGTTTTCTCACCCCCTGTGGTGGATGAGGAGGAAACCGCATATAGAAACCCGCTGCTGAGATGGTCCAGTTTTTTCACCCTTTCATCAGAAGTTTCGGGGGTGACCAGGAAGATAAAATCAAGATGATGCTTTTTGATGATCGCGCCGTACTCGTTTTCAAATTCAAACTCAGGAAGATCCGGCAGGATCAGTCCATCGACCCCCACGGCAGCCGCATCGGCGCAAAACTGTTCAAAGCCATACTGCAATACAGGATTCATATAGCCCATCAGCACTACCGGAACATGGATCTCTTTCCTGAAATCCCTCAATTGTTCAAAGAGGATCCGGATCGTCATCCCGTTTGCCAGCGCCACCGAACTGCTGTGCTGGATCACCGGCCCGTCGGCCAGCGGGTCACTGTATGGAATACCCAGTTCGATCAGGGCAGCGCCATGCGCCTGGAGGGCTTTCATGACCGGTAATGTATCATGAAGTTTAGGATAACCGGCCGTGCAGTAAACGTTAAGGATACGATGCCCTTTCTTACGATCAATACTATCTTTTATTCCTGACATGTCTTTGTATTACTTATTATTAAACCGATCCTATAGTTAGCCTCACCCCAACCCCTCTCCCTGCCTACCGTGCAGGCAGGCTTGAGGAGAGGGGCTGGGGTGGGGCATTTTAAAGGGGCATGGCCTTCATATACGTTGCAAGGTCCTTGTCTCCTCTCCCGCTCAGGCAAATCACCACCACACTATCTTTTTTAAAATTGATCATCTTCATTGCATGCAGGGCGTGAGCCGATTCAAGGGCCGGGATAATCCCCTCCAGTTTCGCCAGTTCAAAAGCCGCGTTCAGTGCTTTCTGATCGGTGGCGCTCAGGAAATCCGCTCTTCCGGTTTCAAACAAATGTGCATGCAGGGGACCGATGCCGGGATAATCCAGTCCGGCGGAAATACTATGCGGCTCCACCACCTGGCCGTCTGCGGTTTGCATGAGCAGGCTTTTACTGCCATGCAGGATACCGGGTTTGCCCAATTGCGTGGTGGCGGCCGATTTGCCGCTGTTGACCCCTTCCCCGGCGGCTTCCACCGCGACCAGTTTTACCGCAGGCTCATCCAGGAAATGATAGAAAGCGCCGGCGGCATTACTGCCCCCGCCCACACAGGCGATCACATAATTGGGTAATTCGCTGCCCGTTTTTTCCAGTAATTGTTTCCGGATCTCTTCACTGATCACGCTCTGGAAACGGGCCACCATATCCGGGTAAGGATGCGGTCCCACCACGGAACCGATAATATAATGTGTGTCATCCGGGTGATTGATCCAGTCGCGGATGGCTTCATTGGTGGCATCTTTTAAGGTCTTGCTGCCGCTGGTTGCCGGGATAACGGTGGCGCCCAGCATTTTCATTCTTGCGACATTCGGCGCCTGCCGTTCAATATCCTTCTCACCCATATAGACAATGCACTCCAGTCCTTTCAATGCACACACGGTTGCAGTGGCCACGCCATGCTGACCAGCTCCTGTTTCTGCAATGATCCTTTTCTTACCCAACCGCAGCGCCAGCAATATCTGCCCGATGGTATTGTTAATCTTATGCGCCCCGGTATGGCAAAGATCTTCCCGCTTCAGGTAAATCTGCGCGCCATACCGTTTACTCAACCGCTCCGCCAGATATAGTGGTGTGGGCCTTCCTACATAGTCCCTGAGCAAGTGCTGAAACTCCTTCTGGAATTCCTCCTCATACATGATCTCCAGGTACTTTGTCCTCAGTTCCTCCACATTGCGGTGCAGCATTTCAGGAATATAAGCGCCCCCAAAAGAACCGTAATAACCCTGTTCATCTGGCAGCCCGGCCAGGCCACCTTCATTGGAAGACCCCATTTTATTTATTGTCTCACGTTCCATCTCTCTGTTAAATTTTCGAATGATTAACTTTCAATTGTTTTCCGATGATATCCCCAAACCCTCAACTCCAAACCTGCCTGACCGGCAGGCAGGCTACAGACTACAAACTACCAACTACTAACTACTTCATCCCCTGCCTGAACTGCAATATCAGCTTCATATCCTTCACCCCCGGCGCTGTTTCAAACTTACTGTTAATATCCACCCCGAAGAGGTCCGGATGCTTAAAGGCTTTCACCCTTGCCGCGTCTTCCACACCGATTCCCCCGCTCAGGAAAAAAGGCTTTTCAATTTTAGCCTTACTTAAAATAGTCCAGTCAAACTGCTTGCCCGTACCGCCAAAACTCTCTTTCAGCCCGCCGGTATCAAATAAATAATAATCGCAGGCCGCATCGTAAGGAGCCACCAGCTTGTCAATATCCTCATCTCCTTTTATGCGGAAGGCCTTGATCACTTCCACTTCACTGCTCAGGTCCTCGCAGATCTCCGGGCTTTCATCGCCATGCAGCTGTACCACTTCGAGGCCATATTCATCAATGGCATCGAGGACCTCGATCATTTCGGGATTAACAAAGACTCCTGTCTTCTTCAGGTCAAAGTCTGCTTTCTTGACATCTTTGGCATTGAGTTTATCCCCCACATAGCGGGGAGAATCCTTATAAAAGATCAGGCCCGCAAAATCAATGTCAAGGCCGTCCAGCTGCTGCAGTTGTTTCATTTCGGTGATACCGCACACTTTAATATTCATGGTTCCTGTTTATTTTTATTTCAGTTCCCCGGCAAATTGCTTTATTTTTTTCATATCCTTTACACCGGCGCCCATTTCAAAATGACTGTTGATATCCACGGCGAACAATTTGGCGCCGGCGGGGCTTGCCGCAAACGAGCTGATCTTTCCCGCATCGGCCGGTTCAATCCCCCCGCTCAGGATAAATGGCTTGGCGGGTGGCGCTTTATGCAGGAGTTCCCAGTCAAATTTCCGGCCGGTACTTCCAAAGCCGGTACCCGCCGTATCAAACATATAGAAATCACATACATTTTTATACGGTATCGTCAGCGGTTCCAGGTTTTCTTTCCCCGTAAGCCGGAAAACCTTGATCACCGAGATAAAATCGGCGATCTTCTCACAATACTCCGGTGTTTCATCCCCGCTCAGCTGCACCATATCCAGCCGGTATTCTTCCACGGTTCTCATCAGTTCATCATAGCGTGCATTTACAAAAACGCCTACCCGGGCAAATTTTCCTTTCAGTTGCTTCATCTTTTCCGGGCTGATCTTCTGCCGCATGTAACGCGGTGATGAGGGATAGAAATTGAAGCCGGCCAGGGCCACTCCCAATTCATCAAAGGCATTTACCTGTTCCGGCAGTAGATTGCCGCATACTTTAAGTTTCATGTGCTTTTGCGTTTAATTGACTGATAAAATCAGCAAAAGCAATCGCTGGCTGTTCCGCTTTCATAAAGTTTTCTCCAATAAGAAAACCCCTGAAACCGGCATTCCTTAAAGATACGATAGTTTCCACATTTGTGATCCCGCTTTCGGCGATCGCCGGCTTCCCGGCGGGAATATGTTTGATCAGCCGCAGGGAAGTGTTGATATCCACTTCAAAAGTCTTCAGGTTGCGGTTATTCACCCCCACCATACTCACTTCCCCGCAGATATGCCCCAGCTCTTCCTCGTTATGGATCTCGAGAATGGATTCCAGCCCGATACTGGCCGCATAGGCTGCATATTCTTTTACCTGGGCCGGGCTGAGGCAGGCCGCGATCAGCAGGATCACATCGGCCCCGAAGGCCTTGGATTCCGCGATCTGCCAGGAATCCACGATAAAATCCTTACGCAATACAGGTATATCCGTGACCACTTTGGCCTGGATCAGGTCGTCCAGGTCGCCGCCGAAGAATTCATGATCTGTTAGTACCGAAATACCTGCCGCGCTTTTATTATAGGCTGTTACCACCGGTTCCACTTCCAGCTCTTTTGTTTTGAACCAGCCCTTACTCGGGCTTTTTCGTTTAAATTCCGCGATGATGCCGGTGCTTCCGGGCAGCAATAAATGCTTTACCAGGGAACGGTTGGCAATCTCCCAGAAAAAACCTTCCCGTTCAAACCGTTCGACCGGGCTTTTGGCTTTGAAGGGTTCAATCTCTTTTTTCTTTACCGCAACAATTTTCTCTAAAATATCCATAAAGCGATATTGAGTGTATAATACTATCTTATTTCCCGGTGAAGAGTACTCCTCATTCACCGCAAAACATCTTTATTGCAAGGCGATCAGTTTTTCCAGCGCCTTCCTTGCCGCCCCGCTCTCCAGGCTATTTACCGCCGCATGGTACGCCGCATCATAGTTTTTATATTTCCCGGTGCAATGCAGGGCCATGGCGGCATTGGCCAGCACCACGGCATGCTGCGCCCAGGTTCCTTCCCCCGCCAGGATGGTCCGGAAGATCTTCGCCGATTCTTCCACACTGCTGCCGCCACTGATATCCTGTGGCATCACCATCCGCTTTCCCAATTGTTCGGGGGTCATGATCTTCTCCCCTTCATTGGTGATCACCTTGGTATCATTGGTCAGGGAAATTTCATCATACCCATCGAGGCTGTGTATAATGGTAAAAGGTTTCCCCCCGGGCTGCAATAAATAATTATAGATCCTTGCCATCTCCAGGCTGTACACGCCTACCAGCTGGTAAGCGGGGTTGGCGGGATTGGCCATCGGCCCCAGCATATTGAAAAATGTGCGCATGGCCAGGTTCTTGCGAATGGGCCCCACGGTTTTCAGCGCGGGGTGAAAAAGCGGCGCGTGTAAAAAACAGATGCCGGCTTCCTCCAGGTCCCTTTTCAGGCGGACGCTGTCATTTTTGAACTGGTAGCCCAGTTGTTCCATCACATTCGAGGCCCCGCTGATAGAAGAAGCGCCGTAGTTGCCGTGCTTGGCGACTTTCTGTCCCGCGCCGGCCACGATAAAACAGGCCAGGGTGGATATATTAAATGTATTCTTCCCGTCACCACCGGTGCCCACGATATCCATGGTCTCATAGTCCCCCAGGTCCACTTTGACCGATAATTCCAGCAGGGCATCCCGGAATCCCTGTAACTCATCAATGGTGATACTGCGCATCAGGTAGACCGTCATAAAGGCGGTCACTTCATGTTCATTATAAACGCCCCTGCCGATATTGACCAGTGCCTCTTTCGCCGCTTCCCGGCTGAACGTTTTGTGCTCAAATAAATATTGTAATATCTTTTTCATATTCGTTCCTCAATCCCCATCCAACGGACATGCCCGGCAAGACCATGAATAAGGGTCTTTTAAATATTTCTTTTAGAAAATAAAATCTTACAACTTAATCACATTGTTTATCCCATTCCGATACACGTACAGGCTAACTCTTCAGCCAGTTCTTCAGGATATCTTCCCCCAATGGCGTCAGCACACTCTCCGGATGAAACTGCACCCCCTGCACATCATAGGTCTTATGCTGCAGCCCCATGATATATCCGTTATCATCTTCAGCCGTCACTTCCAGTTCCCCCGGGAAATCAATATCACTAACCACCCAGCTATGATAGCGGCCCACTTCGAACCGCTGGGGCAGGCCCTCAAATAAACGGCTGCACGGTTTTGAATCCTTGCTTTTTATTTCAATCGGGGTGGCAATTCCATGATACACATGCTGCAGGTTCACCAGCCTTCCCCCAAAAGCTTCTCCGATGGCCTGGTGGCCGAGACAAACACCCAGTATGGATTTTGTGGCAGCATATTCCCTGATCAGGGGCAGCAACAAACCCGCTTCTTCGGGTATCCCCGGGCCGGGCGATAAAATAATCTTATCATAATCCTTTACTTTCTCCAGGGCGACCTGGTCGTTGCGGAACACCACCACTTTTATATGCGTGATCTTTTCCACCAGGTGGACGAGGTTGTAGGTAAACGAGTCGTAGTTATCGAAAACGAGTAGTTTCATGTTTCTGTGTTGACAGGTTGAAAGGGTGAAAGGTTAACAGGTTGATCAGTTAACGTTTTCAGCCTCTGTTATCGCTTTTTTTAATGCCCCTAATTTATTATTCACTTCCTGCAATTCATGTTCCGGGTTGCTGGCGGCCACGATCCCGGCGCCGGCCTGGTAGGTCAGCGTATTCTGCCGGCTTAGAAAAGTGCGGATCATGATGGCATGGTTGCAACTGCCATCGAATCCCACGAACCCGATCGCGCCCCCGTAATAAGATCTTGCGGTGGGTTCATACCCATCGATCAGTTCAATGGCCCTGTACTTGGGCGCCCCGCTCAGGGTACCGGCCGGGAATGTTTTGGCCAGCAGGTCAAACGGATTCGTCCCCTCTTTTACTTTTCCCGTTACTTCGCTGACCAGGTGAATGACATGGGAAAAATATTGCACCTGCCGGTAATGCGCCACGGTTACTTCGTCGCACAAACGGCTCAGGTCGTTCCGGGCCAGGTCCACCAGCATGACATGCTCCGCATTTTCCTTGGCATCCGCCAGTAAACGTTCTGCCGCCGCTTTGTCGGCCAGGTCATCGCCGGTTCTTTTGAAAGTGCCGGCAATGGGATGCAGCACGGCCTTATGATCCCGGATAACGAGCTGCGCTTCCGGGGAAGAGCCCATCAGTTTATAATCGCCGTAATCAAAAAAGAATAAATAAGGAGAAGGGTTGATATTCCGCAAAGCCCTGTACACATTGAATTCATCCCCGGTGAAGGATTGCTGGAAGCGGCGGCTGAGCACGATCTGGAATACATCCCCGCGGTGGCAACTGGCGATTCCTTTTCTCACCATTTCCCGGTAATCCTCATCAGTCATATTGGAAACTTCGGCGCCCCTGATGCCGAAGGGGTACACCGGTACATCCTTGCCGCGGATCAGGGATTCCACGGCCGCGGTTTCGCTTTCCAGTCCCCTGATCTGGTTCTCGCAAATAAATAATTCATCCCTGAAATGGTTAATGGCAATTACGTACTGGTAAAGGCGGTAACGCATAAGCGGAATTGCGGCGGGAGCATCACCGCGGGTCCTGAGTGAAAGCGTATCAAAAAAAGAAACCGCGTCAAAAGCTGTGTAGCCAAACAGCCCCTGGGCAAAAGCCGCTTCTCTCACTTCACTCTTTTTCACCTCAAACTGCTGCATAAAGTCCCAGAGCCTGCCGGGTACCGCGGCCGGGTCTTTTAAATCCGCTTTCTCAGGGCTGCGGCCGGGGTATTTAAATTCCACCGATTCCCTGGTCGTTACCTCGATCCCGCCGATGGCGTTGATGCAGATAAAGGAATAACTGTTTTCCGAGCTATGATGGTCCGTACTTTCCAGGAGGATCGTATCCCTGAACTTATCCCGCACCCGTAAATAGATCCCTACCGGCGTGTACACATCCGCCAGCATTCTTTTACAAACTGTATTTATTTCAATCTTTTTCATATATCCTCAATATTTCTGCCGCAGCAGGTATTTTTCAATTGCAATACATTCCCGAAATGATCAGCTTTGGGGCTCAGCCCCCTTCAGGGACGGAGGGGCAAAAAAAAACCCCGAACGTATCGGGGCCCTTTTAGTATAGTACAAATGCAGTAATGACACTACAGCCCCTTCAGAGTTGTATGCCACCACCACAGTTTATTTGTTGTTGTACTGATCATTTCTATGCAAATATGTGGCGACAAATCCGAATAAGCAAAAAAATCTTGATAGCTTTAATCAAATTTTTCCCATGGTTATCCTCCACAAGCAGGCCGGCAGCAAGGGCATTTTCTTCGTGGGAGAAGAAGGCGCCTTCCTGGCGGAAATGGTTTACACCCTTCCTTCACCGGGTAAAATGATCATCGAACATACGGAGGTTAGTGAGGAATTGCGGGGCCAGAACACAGGCTACCAGTTGGTCAGCGCCGCCGTGGAATATGCCCGTCATCATTCCCTGAAGATTATCCCCCTTTGCCCTTTCGCGAATGCGGTGTTTAAAAAGAAACCCGAATTCGCGGATGTTCTTTTTTCCTGATTGTTAATTATGAGGAACATTTTTTGTCTTTTACTGACCCTGCTGATGCTGATCCTTTCCCCGTTTGTGGAGGCGCAACCCGCTGCAAAGAAGAAATCCCCGCCCCCGCCCCCGCTCCCTCTATCCAAATGGGAGAATAAAATGCCAACCAGCAGCCAGCCTAAAGATCTCAGTTACCTGGTTCCTGTAATAAGTTTAGACCCTGCCAGGAAGCCGGATTACAAGTCTTCCGCCTTTTTTATTGAGCGTGTGGAAGATTCTTCGCACCAGGAGAATGCAGGATACGCCATCCTGCCCAGGGACTACCGCAGGCAGCCTGTTTATTTCGCTGGAAAAATGGAGAGTGAATTCAGCCGTTATTTAACCAGCTTTGCAGCGAAGGACAGCGCACTATTGCCCCTCATTATCAGAATACAACGATGCTATATTAAAGAAAAGAAGCTGACGAATGCCGATATCCTGGCTTCTGTTGAACTGAGCTTTGATATATTCTGCCGCGCTGGGACGAAGCTCCTGATGATTCAGCATATTTCAGACACACTTACCGGTGAAATATACGTAGGCCACAAAAGAGAATATGAAAGTATACTTAAAAAAAACCTGGCGGGGCTTATACAGTACCTTGACACATTAGCCGCTATTGTCCGCAACGAAATTAAGGGCCGGGAGTTTTATTTAACAGAAGTCCGGCTGCACGAAAAGACCAATGAAGACGGGGACCCGGACACATTGTTCATTGACGGCAGAAGCTACCTGCAATGGTCAGACTACAGGGGAACTCCCCTTTCTGAGAATGATGCGTACATTTATGGCGGCCTGTATATTAAACAACTAAAAGAGCGGAAAGGAAATATAAATGTGCTCGTTTTCCAAATCGAACCATTCATAATCAGGAACAAATCCTGGGCGGGTTCAAACGCCAGAACTGGCCGGCTGCTTAATAACCAGCATTATGATTTACTGCTTGTTTACAAGTATGCACTGGAACTGAAATCAACACTCGGTAAAATAATTAACACCCGGGTTTTCTTACCTGAACAGATCGGTCCCGTTTTAAAGCAGGTATCTGACGCCATGCTGTCCGAACGCAAACGGTATTCAAATGAGACCGATTTTGGAAACAATATACAATCCCAATTAGCATGGGAGGAAAAAATTGACACGGAAATCCGGGAACTGGAGCAACAATGATTTTCCACGCTGAAATTATTGGGAAGCCAAAGAGTCAGGATGCCAGGAAACAGTTTTAACCAAAATGGGCTAACTTTCTGTTCTAAAACCTTGCTTATGTCCCCGCGCCGGCTCCTGACCTGCCTGATTCTCCTTTTGAGTTTTTCCCCCTTTGCACAGGACAATAATGGCTATAAAACACCCCCGAAGGATATTGCCGATATGTTGCTGGCCAAAAGGCCGCCGGCTATCAGTGTGGATGATAAAGCCGAATGGATGCTTTTTATGGAAAGCGGCAGTTATCCTTCCGTCGAGGAACTGGCCCGCCCCGAACTGAAGATCGCGGGGTTGCGGATCAACCCGGCGAATTTTGCCCCCAGCCGCCAGTCGTTTATCACTGCGCTTTATTTAAAGAATACTCAAACCGGCACTGAATACAAGATCAGCGGTCTCCCCTCCCCGTTATATGCTGGCAGTCTCAGCTGGAGCCCGGACGACAAAAAGATCGCTTTTACTCACACTACGGCCAGCCGGGTCGACCTGTATGTGATCAGTGTGGCCACCCGGAATGCCGTCAAAATAAATAAAACCGCTCTCAACAGTATCGGTGGCAGTTACAGTTGGTATGATGAGCATACCCTTATTTACCGGGGTATCCTCAAACCTGCTACCGCGGCGCCGGCCAGGCCTGCGGTGCCCGATGGCCCGACCATCCAGGAGAATGCAGGCAAAGCCGCTCCCCGGCCTACTTTCCAGGACCTGATCAAAAGTCCCTATGACGAACAGCTTTTCGCCTTTTTTGCCACGACCCAACTGATCAAAAACAGCAATGGGGTGGAATCAAAAATCGGGCAGCCGGCTATTTACAACAGCTTCAGTGTATCCCCGGACCGGAAATATTTGCTCGTAAGGACCCTGCAGAAACCCTTCTCCTATTCAGTTCCTGCTGCCGGATTTCCTTCGGTGGTTCGTATCCTGGATTTAAAAGGCAAAACGGTCCGGTTGCTGGCCGAGCTCCCTTCTGCGGAAACGGCCCCGGCGGGTTATGATAATGTGCACCCCTTTGCCCGGAATTTTGAATGGAGGAATGATGAACCTTCCACGGTTGTCTGGTGCATGCCCCTTGACAGCGGCCTGATCAAAAAACAGGTGGAATACCACGATGCGGTATATGCGCAGCCGGCTCCTTTTAACACGGAACCCCAGCTTTTATTTAAAACGAAAATGCGGTACAACGGAACCACCTGGGGTGATGCCGGGCTGGCCATCGTCACCGAGGGCCTGCGCAGCAAACAGGTCACCCAGACCGACCGTTTCCATCCCATCACCGGGGATCTCGAAAAACTGATCACCCGGAATACCACCGATGCTTATTCCAACCCCGGGTTCCCGGTAACCCGGCCCAATCAATACGGAAAAGAAGTCCTGTGGACCATTGACAAGGGCAACAAAATCCTGCTGAATAATCCTGCGGGCAGTTCCCCCAATGGCGACCTGCCCTTCCTCCTGTCCTATGATGTACATAAAAAGATAGCCGATACCATCTGGCGCTGCCGGGAGGGCTATTTTGAAAATGTGGTAAAAGTGCTGGATGCGGAAAAAGGCCAGTTGCTGACATCGCGGGAAAGTGAAAAAGAAGTCCCCAATTACTGGATCCGGAACACCCAACTCCGGATCGCGGACCGGCAGCTTACTTTTTTCAGCAATCCCTACCCGCAGATGGAAGGGGTGATCAAAGAAAAGCTCCGGTACAAAAGAGCCGATGGCGTGGACCTGACCGGCGATCTTTATTTGCCCAGGGGATACAATAAGGAACGCGACGGGAAGCTGCCCGTTTTTATCTGGGCCTACCCTGCCGAATACAATTCAGCCGCCGATGCCGCCCAGGTGCGGGGCAGTGAGCACCGCTTTACCTTTCTCGGGGGCGGTTCACCTGTTTTTTATGTCACACATGGCTATGCGCTGCTGAATAATGCCGAAATGCCCATCGTGTCGGCGGGCAAGGATATAAAACCCAATGACAATTTCATTGAGCAACTGACCCTGAATGCAGAAGCGGCGATCAATATACTCGATTCCATGGGCGTGGGTGACCGGAACCGGGTGGCGGTGGGCGGCCATAGCTATGGCGCTTTTATGACAGCCAATTTACTGGCCCATACCGGTCTCTTTAAAGCGGGTATTGCCCGCAGCGGGGCTTATAACCGTTCGCTGACACCCTTTGGCTTCCAGAACGAGGACCGCAGTTACTGGCAGGCTACTGAGCTGTACAATAAAATGAGTCCCTTTAATTATGCCCATAAGATAAACACCCCGCTCCTGCTGATCCATGGGGAAATGGACAATAATACCGGTACTTTCCCCATCCAGAGCGAGCGGCTATTTACGGCCATCAAGGGTCATGGCGGAACAGTACGGTATGTAACTCTTCCTTACGAATCACATGGATATACCGGCCGGGAAAACCTGTTGCATACATTAGCCGAGCAGTTTGAATGGCTGGAGAAATATGTGAAGAATGCCGGGAAGAAGGAAGAGAAAGAAGTTAAGAAAGGGTTTTAGAAATAGACGGGACCCTGATAACAATCGACAGCCCGGTTGGCAGTATAGAGGCTCGTTCGCCTGAGTTATGTCTACTACAAAGAGCCAGATTTTAAAGGAAAATTCCTTACCCGGTGCCGGTTAATATCATAAATTTACGTACTATGGGTGCTTATTTTGCAGGCTTATAATTTAAAAAATTACAACTACTGATAATGAGATGGCTTAGACTCCTGCTCGCTCTTTTGTTTGCTAAATTTCGTGTTAAACTCGATATCAGTGAAACATCATTCAAATCATTCCGTGTTTGGCTGACAGACATTGATGCATCCATTATGAATCATGCCGCCATACTAACTGTATTTGAGAGTGGCAGAATAGATTTCATGGTACGTACAGGTTTCTTTACAATAGCCCGAAAAAGGAAGTGGTATTTCCCAAGTTCAAGTATCAGTGTGCAGTTTTTCAGGCCATTGAAAGTATTTCAAAAAGCGGTTGTGTTGACAAGGATTTTTCATGTGACAGATTATTTCATTTATACTGAACAAAAAATCATCAAAGATGGGAAAGACATAGCTCTATGCATCGTAAAGAGTAAAGTAAAATCAGGAAAAGAAAATATTGGTACACAGGAAATAACAAATCTATTAAACGCAAAAAAAATCCCTGCCGAAGAAAGGGATTTAATTGAACAATTCGAAAGACAGGATGAGGCATTTAAGAAAAAATCATATCTAAAGCCCTAACAAAGAATAACTGCCCATATCAAACGCATTTGCGCCATTGGGCAGGCAATAGCGCCTTTCATCGTTCGTTTCGCACTTCAACTTTTACCCAGCCCGACATTCACTATTAAGCAACAGAATATGTTTTTATCTTTGGTAACAATATTCAGCAGCCGTCGCCGGGAGCGACGAATTGATGAAGTCACCAACAGTAAAAATTACTGAACGATTTAATTATGAAAAAGTTTATCCTCCTGCTTGCCTTTCTCCCCGCCAACCTTGCCTTTTCCCAGGAAATCCCTTCCCTCCAGAATATCGGTAACCGGAAGACCAGCAGTTTAAACGGCAAATGGAATTATATTGTCGATCTCTACGAAACAGGTTATTATAATTTCCATTTAGACCAATATGACAGAAAAATGGATTTTCAGATGGGGGCTTACTATTTTAATTACCATTCCCCAAATAAGCAGGACCTCGTGGAATATGATTTTGACAAATCCCCGGTCATGAATATCCCGGGCGACTGGAATTCTCAGACGAAAGACCTGTTTTACTACGAAGGGACCGTTTGGTTTAAACGGTCCTTTGACTATTCATTAAAAGCCGGCAAGCGCCTTTTCCTGAATTTTGGCGCCGTCAATTACAAAGCGGATGTGTACCTGAATGGAATAAAACTGGGTGCCCACACCGGCGGCTTCACTTCCTTCAGCTTTGAAGTGTCAGCCATCATAAAAAATAAGAACAATTTCCTGGTCGTTAAGGTGGATAACAAGAGACAGAAAGATGCGGTGCCCAGCACCAATACAGACTGGTGGAACTATGGAGGCATCACCCGGGATATCACTTTAATCGAAACGGAAGAGGCGTTTATTGAAGACTATTCCATCCAGTTGGGAAAACAGGACAGCACGAAGATAAACGGCTATATCCGGGTCAATAATGCCAGGCCCCAGGATTCGGTTATGATCAGGATCCCTGAGCTCAACATTTCGTATAAATCAATAATTGCGGCAGACAGCCTTGTCAATTTTGAATTTTCCGGCAGGAACATCAAATACTGGACCCCGGGAAGCCCGAAACTGTACCGGGTGCTGCTGCAGTATAACAACCAAACCCTGGAGGACGAGGTCGGGTTCCGGACCATTGCGACCGATGGCGGGAAAATACTCCTGAACGGCCGGCTGGTATTCCTGAAAGGCATTTGTATGCACGAGGAAAATGCCAAAGGCGGAAGAGGAAACTCAAAGGAAGATGCGCTCCGGTTATTAAGCTGGGCCAAGGAACTGGGCTGTAATTATGTCCGCCTGGCCCACTACCCCCACAATGAAAACATCATCCGCCTCGCTGATAAAATGGGCTTATTGGTTTGGGAAGAGATCCCTGTTTACTGGACCATTGATTTTAAAAACCCGGCCACCTACCGGAATGCCGAAACACAGTTAAAGGACATGATCGCCCGGGATAAAAACAGGGCGGCTGTCATTATCTGGTCCATGGCGAATGAAACCCCGCTGTCAGCAGAAAGAACAAAATTCATCACTGATTTAATCAGCGTTGCCCGGGAAAAGGATCCTACCCGGCTGATCAGCGCCGCCCTTCTGAGCGAAAGCAAGGACGGTATTCATACGATCAATGACCCCCTGGGGGCGTATATTGACCTGGTCGCCTTTAACCAGTACCTCGGCTGGTATGGCGGAAATCTGGAAGATGCCGAAAAAATAAAATGGAGCAGTATCTACAATAAACCACTGATTGTTTCAGAATTCGGGGGGGATGCGCGGCAGGGACTTCACGGGAGTAAATACGACCGCTGGAATGAGGAATTCCAGGAATACCTCTATATCCAGAACCTGAAAATGATTGACAAAATACCCAACCTGGCAGGATTATCTCCCTGGATCCTCGTTGATTTTCGCTCCCCGAGGCGCCTGCTCCCCGGCATACAGGATGGCTATAACCGGAAGGGATTAATTTCCAATGAGGGCAAAAAGAAAAAAGCTTTTTGGATCATGAAAAAATATTATCAGAATAAACCATAATAATGCCGGCCTGGTGAACCCGGTTACTGCTTAAAATTCTATGGCAGCCGGGAGTCCCTATCAGTAAATGGACAAGTAACCTGTTCCTATTCATCATCTTATCTTGTGTATTTCATTTTGCAATTTTCTCCCATATTTTGTACAATATTCTGTACCTTTACCTGTACAAATATTCAACTATGCAGGCTGTATCCGTTTCGCAATTAAGGTCAAACTTCAGGAAATACCTCGATGATGTTACCCAATCCATGGATGTCATTATCGTTCCCCGGACGACGGAGGATGATGCCGTCGTTATTCTATCACTCAAAGAATACAATTCACTTATCGAAACCGGCCATTTATTATCTACAAACGCGAACAGGCTCCGCTTACAGGAATCCATTGCCCAGTTGAAGGATGGCAAAACAAAAAAATTCAAATTACCCGAATAAGCGGAAAAATGAATTTCGAGTTTACGCAAAACGCCTGGGAGGAATTTGAGTACTGGATCGAAACCGATGCTGAGATAGTTAATAAGATCAAGGAATTACTGAAGGATATCAGACGGACACCCTTTCAGGGCATGGGAAAACCGGAGCCCCTGAAATATGATTTAAAAGGATACTGGTCCAGGCGAATCACGGGAGAGCACAGGCTGGTATATAAAGTAGAATGCAAAAAGGGTGAAAATCAGAAATGCAGTATTATCCAATGCCGTTTTTATTATGACTAAGTTGGCCGCGTAGATATCCCGGCGTTACCGGCTTTATTTGCTTCTCATAATGAGCCGGCATGCCCTCACCTGACCAGCATCATAGTTTTCCTCCATCCAAAAACCGAAACTTTGGAAAACTGAGTTTTGAAAAATTCGATCGCTGCCAGGCAGGTTTTACCCTTTATCCAGTGGTACGGGCTGATGATCCTGTTTACCCTTTTCTTCGATTTTTTGCTGCACCGCTTACAATGGGTGGCCGTGGGCCGTTATCTCGGCTATATCGGAACAGCCCTCGTGTTGCTTTCCTTTTTTTATTCCCTCCGGAAACGGAAGATCATCGCATCAGGATCTCCCAAACAATACCTCGCTGTCCACGAATACCTGTCCTGGGCCGGATCCATCCTCATCCTGGTTCATGCCGGGATCCACTTCAATGCCATCCTGCCCTGGCTGGCCATCGGCATGTTGCTGATCGTGGTGGCCAGCGGGCTGACCGGTAAATACCTGCTGAAAAAAGCAAACGAAACCCTGAAAGAAAAGAAAAAGGCCCTGTTAGCCGCCGGAAGCAGCCCGGAAGAAGCAGAGAAAAAATTATTTTTTGATTCAGTTACCGTGGACATTATGAAAAAATGGAGAACGGTTCACCTGCCCATCACCTTCCTGCTGGGCATCCTGTCCCTCCTGCATATTTTAACCATCCTCATGTTTGCCAAATGAAAAAGCTATACATACTGGGTATTCTTATAGCCGTCATCTGGCTGATGATCCGGTTTCCCTATGCCATGTCCAACCCTGGTAAACTGAGCGCAGGTCATACCAGCATCAGCCAGACATGTGAATCCTGTCACCAATACTTCGGCGGCATCCCGGACAGCAAATGCTTAGCCTGTCACAAGCCGGCGGAGATCGGGAAAGATTCCACCAACCCCAAAAAGATCCTGTTCCACGAAGGACTGACCGCTTATTCCTGCCTTTCCTGCCATACGGATCACAAGGGGGCAAACCCGGCCCTGGGAACCAGCCATTTTAATCATTCCGTTTTAACAAGCAGCATCCTGAATAACTGCAGCAGTTGTCACCGGCCACCGGCCGACACCCTGCACAATCACCTTACAGCGGCCTGCGGGAATTGCCATACTACCAATAATTGGAAAAGCGGGGTTTCCTTTGACCACAACATGATTGAGGCATCCCTCCGGAACGAATGCCAGTCCTGTCACAAAGCCCCGGCCGACAATTACCACCAGTCCATTACGAATAATTGCCAAAAATGTCATAGCAGCAGCAAATGGGTTCCTTCCACGTTTGAACACGCGGCCTATTTCCGGCTCGACAAGGACCATAATGTAAGCTGCAATACCTGTCATACCAATAATGTCCTGACAACCTATACCTGCTATGGATGCCATGAGCATACGGAAAGCCGGATGCTGGAGAAGCACAATGAAGAAGGTATTTATAATATAACCAACTGCGCTTCCTGTCATAAAAGTGCAGACGAACATGATATCAGGTGGGAAGGAAGGGAAAACAAGGATAGAAAAACGGAGAAAGGCAAAAAAGAAGAGGAAGAAGATTGATCCGTCGCAGGCAGTACAATGCTAAGGCAACAGTATCTTTTCAATTCATACCAAAGTAACGCTCCATAAAACAAACAACCCCGGAAAACCCGGGGTTGTTTGTTTGTGTGTGGTATGAAGTGTTACTTATTCCTTCACTACTTTAAGGGTTTGTTCTTTCCCGTTGTTCAGCACTTTCAGCAGGTAGATACCGGCCGGGAGCCTGGAGATTTCCAGTTGCGTGTTAACGGAAGAAGCGGTTTGCTGCAATACCATTTTTCCAAATACATCAAAGAGCCGCAGGTCCGCATTGCCCCTGATACCCGGGAGATTTACCGTCAGGCTGCCTGACAGCACCGGGTTGGGGAATACGCTGATCTTATCTGTTGATGTAAATTCAGCAGGTACTTCACGGGTGGCCGTACCCAGGGCTACCCGCAGGGTATAGCAACTGCTGGCGTTGTTAGCCCCGTTATACCCATATACCCGGATATAATAAGTACCGGCGGTGTACGTGCGGCTGATCGTCTCGCTGGTAGTTCCCCCGTTCTGGGACACAGCCAGCTGCGTGGTGCCATTGCTGCTGTATAATTTAAGGTCATAATCAGCAGGCAGGGTGGTCAGCGTAATGGTAGCTGTACCGCCCGTGGTAATGACGAACTTGTAATAATCAACATCCGTACTGGAATTGATCAGCCCTTTTACATCCGTATTGAAGGGAATGGTTGCCGCACCGGCAGTGGTACCATTGCTGGTATTGTCCAGCGAACTGGCACAATTGGTAGCCGTGGTAACCGTGGCAGTAATGGTATAACAGGTGGCGCTGTTCGCCCCGTTGTACCCGAATACCTTGATATAATAAGTACCCGCGGCCTGGCTGGTCAATGATACAGTTTCTGTAGCAGTCGCGCTGGTTCCCGAACCGATCTGGGTACCTGCACTGTTATAGATGGTCAGGTCAAAATCGACACCCGCAGGACCCACCAGGCTGAATGTGTTATTCGAAGTGGCGGTTGTTACCACCTTGAAATAATCAATATCCGTGCTCGTCGTGATAGC
This sequence comes from Sphingobacteriales bacterium, assembly GCA_016219985.1. GTDB lineage: Bacteria > Bacteroidota > Bacteroidia > Chitinophagales > Chitinophagaceae > JJ008. Next base: position 81,850 of record JACRJO010000039.1, read on the forward strand.
CGCTGAATTGGCCACCCCTGCTGTAATCGTTGCGGCTGTGGCCTGGGTTTCGTTGGGCTCAAAAGCCGTACCGCACCCGGAAGCAGCGGCGGTGGTGAACTGGGCCTGTGTGTAACCACTGCTGCCACCACTGCAATTGGTTCTTACTCTCCAGTCATAGAGAGAAGAAGCGGTCAGCCCGCTCAGTGCAACAGAAACCGAAGTCGTACCGGTGGCTGCATTGGTCCAGGTACCGGATGTATTCAGTTTGTAATCCACATCATAAGATAATGCTCCTGATACTGCCGTCCATCCAACTGTGGCTGATGAGGCTGTAACAGCAGAGGAGGTCAGGCCGGCCGGTGCATTACAGGTCACGGTGGACTGCGTGGTAAACTGTGCCTGTGTGTATGTACTGCTGCTGGCGGAGCAATTGGTCCTTACCCTCCAGTCGTAAAGAGAACCACTGGTCAGTCCGCTCAGGGCTACTGAAACAGCCGTGGTACCGGTGGCCGCATTGGTCCAGGTAGCGGATGTATTCAATTTGTAGTCCACATCATAAGAAATGGCGCCGCTCACTGCTGTCCAGCTGACTGTAGCGCCGGTCGTGGTAATGGCGGTAGAAGTTAAACCGGCCGGCGCCCCGCAACCGGTACCCGATGTAATCGTGAAGTTGGTATTGGAAATATCAAAGAAGATATTGCCCACCGCTTCAATCTTAATTCTCGCCGTGGTACTGGGTGTATTGGGAATCGTAACGGCCTCGGTACCATCATTGGGGGTACTGGCCACCAGGGTGCTGAATGTAGTACCGCCGTCGGTGGAGATGGAGATTTTTACATTGGCACAACTAACGGGTGCAGCCGTAGTATTGGCAACCGACCAGGTAATGGTCTGGGAAGAATTGCCCGCCCATGAAACCGCCGTGTTGGGCGCTGTAACCTGGAAGGGACCAGAGGTATTGCTCACCGTTACAACCATATCAGCAAAAGAAGTCTGGCCCACGCTCACCGGGGCAGTGGAACTGTAGACCGCATTATCCCTAACCGTTAGACGGAAATTCAGGGTTCGTGAAACAGAACTTAATGCTTCTGTATTCGCACCTGCATCACCGCCGGTAAGCGGGCCGGATACCAAACCGCCAGCCAGGATAGTTTCGATTTTGGGGAAATACCTTGTCGGGGATAAAACCGGGCGGAAGGAAATCCAGTTGGGGCCGGTGGCTTTTGTGGCGCTGGCCACGCTGCTGGCACCCGTCTGGGTGGAAGACGCATTATCATTCTGCTCCCAGCAATAGGTCAGTACATCGCCGGCATTGGCATCGGTTGCCGAACCGGTCAGCGCAAAGGGCGTACTGATGGGAATCGTAAAATTGCTGCCTGCGGAAACCACCGGTGTGGCGTTATTGGCCGCTACGCTGGTAGTTACAGGACAGGTCTTGGTACCCAGGTTCGCCTGTATCTGCGCGATGGATGCCTGGTGGTAGAAATCGAAAGAATGCGGGGCCAGGTCCTGGCTGGTGATACCGGCATAACCCATAATGGTAATACCGGAACCGGGTTCCTTATTCACCCCGGTACCTTCATTGCTCATGGAGAAAGTATGGTTGGCTCCCATCTGGTGACCCATTTCGTGCACGACATAGTCAATATCAAAATTATCCCCCTGGGGAATCCCATCTGCCGGTGAGGTATAACCGCTTCCCTTGGAGCCGTTGGTACAGATACAACCGATACAGCCGGCATTCCCGCCGCCGCCGGTGGCGCCGAACAGGTGACCGATATCGTAATTCGCATCCCCGATAACGGAAGTCAGGGTATTCTGCAATTCCGTATTCCAGGCGCCGCCGGTACCGGTACTGGCGGGAGAATACGGGTCGGTCGCTGCGTTATAATATATAACATTGGTCGATGCGGAAACCAGGTTCAGGTGAACAGCGAGGTCTTTTTCATATACGCCATTGCAACGGGTAAGGGTTGCATTGACCCCCGCGAGTACGAGGTTTACCTGCGACGCACTGGTGGCGCCGAAATAATTCGAGTACTCGGCCGTTACGGATTGCGCCAGGCGCATGGTTTTTAAATCGCCCCCGGAACGGGCTGTGATACCGGTATTGAGCAGGCCGGTATGCAGGCCGTTTGCCAGTTGCCTGTCCACGGTAGAACAGGTCCAGGGCAGGTTGCCCCGGGTACGCTGTGATTTAAATACCGCGTACACCTGGTGATCGGCAGAATAAGGTTCAATGAACTCATTTTCTTTCTCCGTCCTGAATACCATGGTCTGAATACCCTGGGGGGAATAGCTCAGTTTCAGGGTAGCCGAGGGATCTGTGATGCCGCGGCCCGAAAAGGCCCGGATCTCCGGGAAGCGGGCCTGCAGGTCCGGTTCGAAATTGGAAGCTTCATACACTTCGAAATCTTCCAGTTGGCCTTCGGCATTGGGCAGGGTGATCACCGCAGCATGACGGGCGGTATTGCCCAATACCGTGAACAGGTCCTGCCTGAGCTGACCAGGAGCCAGGTCAAATAACCGGAACGTTTGGGGAAAGGATAAGCGGGCTACCGCTTTGTCTGTGGTGACCCGGTCTGCATCCGGGTGCTGGGACCAGTAATTTCTCTGTTGTGCCGTCACTGTATAGATCCAGGTACAGGACAGCATAAGCAAGGCGAGTCTTTTCATCATAAAATGTGGTTTGGTGTGTAAATTGATTCAAGTCGCCGAATATAAATTAGTCGACTGAACAATTGTTCGTATAACTACCCGGGAAATTTCGCATGTGGATAATTTGTTATACAAATCACTGATAATTTTCAGGTCTTTGCGGGAATCTGCCGGAATCTGCCGGTTTACTGTAACCGAAATTGGGGCTAGCCACTCTCCTAATTAATCCATTTTAAAAAAGGGTACAACAGAAAATAAGAGCAGCTCCACCCTTTTAACCGGATCCTGGAGAATTTTGTCTTCACCCTTGTATCTTTATTCTGCACCCGTCCATGGCGACAGCCTGACCCAATCTTTGCTCATGAAAAAACGATATTAAAACCAATCAAATGCCAGCAGTTAACAATTTCAGTGAATATTATAAAACAATCAGCCATACTGAACTGCTGGGTATACTGGAAAATCCCGCCGATTACCAGCCAGTAGCCCTGGAAGCGGCAAGAAAAGAATGGGCAGACAGGCAACTCTCTGAACAGGATGAGACAACGGCCCGGCAATCCCTGGTCGCCGTGCAGACAGAAAAAATAAAGCAAAAAGAAAAGGTTAAGAAAATTGAAGACAAAATAAAAATATCGGGATACGCATTGCTCGAAACGCTGAACCCGATTCAACCCGGGCTGCCCTCACCTGAAAAAATCATCCGGCTGATTGTACTGGTCTTTGGAGGTATCTTCCTGTACCTGGTCCTTAGCGAACTTCAAATGCATATTTCCATTGCGAAAGATTTCCGGGAATTTCCCATCGAAACCATTTTATATTTTTTCCCGCTTATCTTGTTGCCCCTGGCCCTTTTGGCTTTTTGGAGAAAAACAAGCACCGGCTGGACCCTGCTGACCATCTACCTGGTTTTTATTACCGTCGAAATGCTCTGGATCCTTACTCAGTCTCTTTTATGGAAACCTTCAGGCAATGAATTTTTGGACGTCATCAGGGCAAAGCCGCCTGTATTCACCCTCCTGCTCCAGCTGATTTTTTTTGCAGGAACACTCTATACCATTTGCCGGCACCCTGTCCGGGAGATATTTTCAATAAGTAAAGAAAGAATGACGGCAACGATAGCGATCACCGGGCTGATTTCATTTTTCCTGGCCTACAGTAGTTTATGAACAACCCGCGAAAGCGCCGGTGTGTACCGCTATACAATTCCCTTTACCTTCCACTATTAATTCTTAAATTAGTCTGCAGGGATAGCTTACCGGCGACAGGTTCAGATCCGTGAAACACCCGCCGTCCGCTTGATCCGGTTACTTCCTTAAGAACCTAACCACTGATTTAACGCGTACATATGGTCAATTCCTTTTCCCGCCGCCTCAAAATGCTTGGCATGTTCCTGTTTCTGCTGGGACTGATCACCGGGCTTGTATTGATGAATTTTAAGAATCCCCGTATGGGACTCTCCTCCCACCTCGAAGGGGTGATGAACGGCCTGCTCCTCGTGGCAGCCGGGTTTCTCTGGAACGAACTGAAATTGTCCGCCAGGGCCAGGCAAACCGCCGGCTGGTTATTGCTGTACGGTACTTTTTCCAACTGGTTCTTCACGTTGCTGGCTGCCGTGCTGGGTACCTCCCGGATCACCCCGATCGCCGGCGCCGGGTATACCGGGACCGGGATCCAGGAAAATATCATCTCCGCCGGTTTTATTCTGGTCGGGCTTACCATGACTTTTGCTGTAACCATGATCGTCTATGGTCTGCGTGGTAAATTCAAAGCATAGCCCCGCTATCCTTTTATTATTCTGTTAAAGTGGCCGGGGGAATGTGGAATCAGCACCTGTTTGGCTCTACATTTATTCAAAACCCCTGCTATGCATACCCGAATTTTTACCCTGGCAGCATTGCTCTGCCTGCTCTGCGCTTGTTCCGGCAGCAAAAACAAGGAACCTCAACAACCCCAAACACCAAAAGCCCTGGAAGCAGAAAAAAGCTCCTACTCAATTGAGCTAAAAAAAAGAGACCCGGGCGACCTGGTGGAAAAACTCTACCAGGAAATTGCGGAAAAGGAACCCGCCCTGAAAAAACTGGAGGAGCAGATCAGCGAACTGCATGCCGGGGAAAGTGATTCCACGGAAAACTTCAACCAGTTTAATAATAAGAACAATTCCTATTACGAGGCAACCGAAAAACATCTTGCCCGCATCAGCGATTCCCTGCTGAAAGACCGGATCAGGGAACTGATCCGCAACAGCCTCTCCCGGTATAAAAATGCGGTAAGCCACCCTGAGCAATTGCTGAAAATAATTGACCACAACAATAACTCACTGGCAGATCTGCATGCGGCTGTAAAACTGGTTCAAACCCTCCGGGTAATGGAAAAATATCAGCAGGACAACAAACCGGCCGCGGGTCCGCTGGAAAAATTTATAGTAAACCAGGAGCTGGCCAAACAGCGGGCGGACTCCCTTACCCATTAGTCCTTCAAATTTTATCCAGGACAAACCAGGAAGCCCGATTTATTCCTAATTTCATAGGTAACCAGCATTAATTAACCAACCGCCATGTCCCATATTCTGATACTCGGAGGCACCACATTCGATCATATCGTTTACCTGGACCAGTTTCCCCAGCCCCTGCCCCAGACGATCCACCAGGCCCGTTTCCAGGAAGCCACCGGATCTACCGGTTCAGGTAAAACACTTTGTTTAACAAAACTGGGGGTGCCGAACACCCTGTACTCCGTGCTGGGGGACGATTTTTACGGGAAACATATCAAGAGGCACCTGCAGGATTCGGGGGTGGATTTTATATATGATATTGATCCGGGTGGGACCGAACGTCATATCAACCTGATGAATGCGGATGGGAACCGGATTTCTATTTTTATCAAGACCGCATCCGAACATCCTCCTTTCAATATCCCCCAAATCGAATCACAACTTGCCAAAAGCGATTTGCTGGTGCTGAACATAATTGCTTATTGCAAGGACCTGGTTCCCCTGTTAGCAGATTATAAAAAACCGGTCTGGACCGACCTGCATGATTATACCGATGGCAATCCCTATCACGAACCATTCATAGCCGCCGCGGATACGGTCTTCCTGAGCTCCGACAACCTGCCGGATTATAAAAGCACGATGCAGCGGCTGGCAAAGGCCGGTAAGAAACGGGTGGTATGTACCCATGGGAAACAAGGATCCACTGCGCTTACAGCGGAAAGCGAATGGCTTTATGAGCCGGCATTGACCGGTTTTCCCCTGGTGGATTCGAACGGGGCGGGGGATAATTATTTTGCCGGCTTCCTCTATGCTTCGCTGAAAGGTAAATCCACCCGGGAATGTATGCAGTATGGAACCCTCTGCGGCGCCCTCTGCATCGGGTCATCGCAACTGGTGGCTGAAAATCTTTCGGTTACCGGGTTGGAAGAATTGTACAGCAGCCGGTACCGTTGAACAGGCTGATAAATAAGAGGCAATTCTGAAAATACATCCTGGCCGATTCAAAAAAAAGCAGCGTATTAACGCTGCCCTTTTTCTTAAAATGATTATCACTTCACAAAAGGCAACACTTCCACCGTTCCATCCTGGTGCAGGGTCCTCAGGTAATATAAACCGGCTGCCATTTTATCGTTCGGGATCGTAAGGGATGTTTCCCCGGATAATTTTTTGGTAAATACCTCGCTGCCGGAAGCCGAGCAGATCCGGATAAAATTCACCCCGGGTGTAAGACCCGATAACAGGATATTGTTACCAAGCAGCACGACACGGGTTTTAGCTGAAACGGCCAGGACCCTTATCTCACTGTAGCTGAAACCCTGGTCCGCATTGAAGATCTTTAACCGGAAATATTTTGTTGCCCTGAGTTCGCCGGTATTCACGGTATAGACCTGGCGGCCGGGCATGTTGCGGGCAGCCACCGTTGCCCCATTCTGCCATTGCATACCATTGGCGCTGTGTTCCACCTGGTAATTCAGCAAACCCGATTCCTGGTCGCTCACCCAGGTCAGTATGCCTTCTTTTTGCGAATTGAGCCGGGCTTCAAAAGATAACAATGCTACCGGAAGGGGAAAACAATCGAGTGCCGGAGCGGCTTCAAAGCTCTGACCGGTAGCCGTAGCGCCACTGGCGCCCGCCGTAGCTCCGTTGGAAGTAAATTCTGTAACAGCGGATGAAGTAGTGGTACCATTCGCCCCGCCTGTAACAACAAGGGTGGGTATACCGGTGCAGTGGATATATCCACCGCCACCGCCCCCACCGGGTCCTTCATTCTCTGCAGATACAATCAATTGATTGCCCCCGGTTCCGCCATTCGCCGTAATAGTACTGGTACTGATCGTACCCTGCACATTCAGCCGGATGGCGCCTCCGCCACCTGCACCTCCCGGCGCATCATTATGGCCGCTGATCGTAGGTCCGGCATTGGCCCCATTTGCGGTAATGGAACCGGCCCCGCCCAGGTTGCCGGTAACCAGTAAATAAATGATGCCCCCGCCATTTCCACCATTTTGCGCTGCACTGTTATTCGCATCGCCTGCACCGCCGCCGCCGCCCATAAACAAGGTATTGGCTGCATAGGTCAGGGGTCTTCCGCCCAATCCTCCCGCTTCACGACGGTTATCGCCTCCCCAGGCCGCATTCCCCGGCGCCACTATTGTGGCATTCTGGTTCGTCGAACCATAGGAATACCCACCCCTGCCCCCACCGGATGAATTGGTCAATGCATTACCATTGGCAATATAGCCGGGATCCAATGCCCAGGCACTGGAAGGATTCGAAGCATTCACGACCATCACACCCTGTCCGCTCCAGCCATTCCCGTTATTTGCATTGGCACCACCGCCACCACCGGCGTTATGGGCATTGCCGCCGCCTCCGCCATTGGCCGGTGCACCGCGGTCATAACGCCCGTTTAATCCATCGTAATCGGCCTGGTAACCCGCAATGCTCTCTCCTTTCTCACCCCCATCTGTAGCCGCACTATTTACAAAATTGACCGGTCCGCCGGGGGCCCCGGATGTGCTATTCTCAACAGCCCCGCCACGGTACCCGATCCCGTTTACCGTGACCGATCCGTTTATACTGGCATTGCCATTCACTTCAAGGGCTACTATACCACCGGTAAAAGAGCCGCTCCATGCGGGCGCTGTTATTGATGCCCCGCCGTTAACAGTCAGCCCGCTGAGACGGGGAATACGGATCACCTGCACTCTCTCTGTGCCACCCACCACATAACTATTGGCAAGACCGGAACAAAAAGTGATCAGGTTGGCACTGACCGAACGCACCAGCTTTAATTCATACACACCAGTGTTGTTGGCAGCTGTAACGGTACCATAGTTGACTGTATTTGTAGTATTGATTGAAGCCCCCTGCATCTTGATGATCATAATAAGATCCCCATACCCAAGGGCCGCCGTGGCATAAGGATTATTAGCGGCTCCGGCGATTGCACCCGATGCCAGGCTGGCCGCATTCGATACGCTGATCGAGATGCTGCCGGCAGTGGCCGTGGAAGCCAGTGTGGTGTACCGGTTAAATATAACGCCGGCCGAGGAAACGGTCTCCGCTCCGTCCTTACCGGCCTGCGAAAAACCAATGGCGGGGAAACTCATCAACAGTAAACAAAGAACCTGGCGGAAAATGAGGAGTGTTTTACCCATAGCAATTTTTTTTGCCGCGAATTTAAAGAAACACTACGAGAAAACACTTAGCCATTTGCGCACAGGTTGTTGATACCGGCCCCTGGCTGAAATGAAAAACAGCAGCCGTTGCAGTACCATCACGGGATTGTAACGGTTTTACCCGGGCCTTTCGCAAAAAAATAATTTCAGCCCGCAAAACTTTTACGGCCCCATCAGCTGCCGATCTTTTATGAATGGGTTTTTTACCCCGCGCAGCTTCGACTTCATCAGCCCGCCGGATTCATTATATTTGATTTTGCACACCGGTAGTTGTCCCATCCAACTTAACAAACATGCCAACGCTCAACCGAACCAATTCAGAAGACCCCGGCTTCCGGTCTCTCGTCAGTCAACTGGATGCCTACCTGCGGATAGTGGACGGCGACGAGCACAGTTTCTTTGCCCAGTATAACAAGATCGATACAATTAAATCTGCTGTAGTTGCTTACCAGGATGGCATACCCGTTGGCTGCGGTGCCGTAAAAGAATATGCGGAGGATACGATGGAAGTAAAGAGAATGTTTGTCCTGCCCGGTCAGCGCGGAAAAGGGATCGCTTCCCTTGTACTCAGCGAACTGGAAAACTGGTGCCGGGAACTCGGATACCAGCGCTGTATTTTAGAAACAAGTATCCGGCTGCCCGAAGCCATTCTTTTATATGAACGCAGAGGCTATTCCCGCATCCCCAACTACGGGCAATATGAAAAAGTGGAATCCAGTGTTTGTTTTGAGAAAATGCTGATGATGGGGGCAGAGAACTGTGAGCTTTGAGCTGCGAGTTGTGAGCTGCGAGTTGCGAGAGCTGTCGGCCGTGGATCATGGACCGTGGTCTGTCGACTGTGGACCGTGGACTAACCCGAAGCCAACATTCCGGACGCCCGACTACTAACTACTAGCTG
>JACRJO010000008.1 GCA_016219985.1 Sphingobacteriales bacterium
AACACCTATGCAGACTTTTTTAGAATCATTACCTTTAGCTAAAGAGAAACTGATCCAGCTTCCTGAATCAGCTTAATTATATCCATACCCTATAAAACTAAAAGAAACCTTGACTGTCAGATAAAATAGTAACTATTACATTTTATACCAACTTTCCCGGGTCAGGAGCATTCAATCTCTTTACTCCTTCGATCTGCTTTGCATACAGTTGTCGGTTGTTAGCTGTCAGTTGTTAGTTGTCGTTACTACTAACTACTATCTGCTAACTACTATCTACTTCCCACCCCCAAAGAATATGAAATGCTGCTCAATTTCAATTTTCATTGAAACCCCTCATTTTTGATTAACCAATAATGTCGCCCTTCCCGCCTCGCAAAGCCAGGTCAGCAGATCGGGCTTTCCTGACTACCGACTATCGACTACAGACTATCGACTACCGACTACCGTCCCGCCCGAAACCCCAACTGAATCTCCACCGCAACCGGCAGCACCGGTAATTTTCTCCGTTCAATCAGGAAACTATTGAGCTGTGCGATCTCTTTAAATATATAATGCTTGTCGGCAGCCCCTTTCAGGTAATCCTTTCCCGTGCTGCCGCCGGTACCGATCCGCATCCCGATCATGCGGTGCACCATATTCATGTGGCGGTAACGCCAGGAACTGAGTTGTTCATCAATTTCCAGCAGGCAGTTCAGCAACTGGAACGGCAGTTGCAGCAGGGGATATCCCCGGTATAACATAATGAACAGGGCGGCCCTGCAGGCAGCCGGGGATAAAGAACGGCCGGCTGAATGGTTTGCATCAGAAAACACTTCCTCAAAAACAGCCAGGTTACCCTGCTCTGCTTCGGCGAGGCTGGACTGGTAACTTTTTTTATACGCCTCCCAGAAACCGGCATCGGCCCCCTCTTTCAGGAAGGGCATGCGTTCCAGCCAGCTATTCAGTAATTGCAGCAATGAAAAAGAGCTTTCCGCTTCTTTGATAATGACCACATGTTCCGTCTTTAACTGCGAGGTATAGTATTCCTTCCCGTGCCGCTGTTCAAATTTCAATCCCAGTTTAGCCTCCAGTTCCTTGAACTGCCAGCTCTGGAATCCGGAAGCCGGGCGAAGCATATCCCGGAAGTCGAGAAAATCCATCGGGGTCATGGTTTCCATAATATCCACCTGGTGCACCAGTACCCGGAGGATGGTTACACAACGGCTGAGCCGGTGTACGATGGTCTGCAATTCGGGGGAATTATCATTCAGGGCCGGCTGCCGCAGGATCGCGGCCACCGAATCCACTTCATGGTGAAGTTGTTTGAACCAGAGTTCATAGGCCTGGTGAATCACGATGAACAGCATTTCATTGTGGGCCGGCAGCTGGTGCCGGTCACTCTCCGGCGCCTGGGCATTCAGAATTTTTTCAAGTTGCAGGTAATCGTGATAATGCACTTCCATAAGATAAGCATGGTTGAAACCGGCCCGTTACAGCCGGACCCCGTTATTTAAATTCGTAGCCGATATCCTCCCGGAAGTTCATATCCGTGAAAAATAGTTTTTCCATTTCTTCCCTGGATATTTCCACCGCGTCGTATACAGAGCGGCCATAGGACGTAATGCATAATACGCGGCCCCCGTTGGTCAGCACTTTCCCGCTTTTCTCCACAGTCCCCATGTGAAACAGCAGGCTGTCCTCCGGGTTTATTTTATCAATACCGGTAATCTCGTATCCCTTCTGGTAATCGCCGGGATAACCGCCGCTCACCGCCACCACGGTACAGGCAGTCCTCGAATCGGTTTCAATAGTCACTTTATCCAGTTGCTGGCTGGTTACGGCTTCCAGCAGTTCCACCAGATCATTCTTCAGCCGGGGGATCACCACTTCTGTTTCAGGATCACCCATCCGGCAGTTATACTCGATCATGTAGGGCTCATTGTCCACGATCATGAAACCAAAAAAGATAAAGCCGCGGTACTCGAGTCCCTCCGCCTTCAACCCTTCCACGGTGGGCCGGATCACTTTCTCTTCGATCTTCCACATCAGTTTCTTGTCAACAAAGGGAACCGGGCTCACCGCCCCCATGCCCCCGGTATTAGGACCGGTATCTCCCTCACCCACTCTTTTATAATCCTTCGCTTCGGGCAGGATGACATAATTCTTTCCATCGGTCAGTACAAAAACAGATATTTCTGTCCCTTTTAAGAATTGCTCCACCACCACTTTCTTACCGGCTTCGCCGAATTTGGCGCGCTGGATCATCAGTTCAAATTCAGCAATGGCTTCGAGGTGGTTCTCGCAGATCAGCACTCCTTTACCCGCCGCCAGCCCGTCGGCTTTTAATACAATGGGCAGGGGATGCTTTTTCAGGTATTCCACGCCATCGGTATAATTATCGAGGGTAAATTCCCGGTAGGCTGCTGTGGGTATCTGGTGCCGTACCATAAAGGCTTTGGCAAATGCCTTACTGCCCTCTAACTGGGCGCCGGCCTTACCCGGACCAATCACATCGAGGTGAACGAGGGAAGGGCTGCTGATCAGGAAATCGGTCACCCCTTTTACCAATGGTTCTTCAGGGCCTACCAGCACCAGGTCAATCTTTTCATCTATACAGGCTTTCCGTATCGCTTCAAAATCGGTAAGGGAAATATCGAGATTGATACCGAAACGGGATGTTCCGGCATTCCCGGGAGCAATAAAGAGTTTTTCACAACGGGGGCTTTGTGCCAGTTTCCAGGCGAGGGCGTTTTCCCTGCCTCCGGAGCCTAAAAGTAAAATGCGCATTCGGGGAGTTGGTTTCAATTTTTATGCGAATATCAGGTGTGTCGCCTAAAGATAAACCGAAAAAATTTGCGGGTGGTTAAATTTCTGTATTTTGGGCATTGCTAACGATAGCAGACTCTGATTTATCAACTAAAATCAACTGTATGAATCAACCCGTAAAAGCCGGCAAACACCCAAAGGCACTTTTCGTACTTTTCTTTACAGAAATGTGGGAAAGATTTGCGTACTACCTGATGGTGGGCATCCTGCTTATCTATATGACCGATACCACTACCGGAGGAAAAGGATTCTCCGGAAGGATTGGCGCTGACATTGTCGGAAGCTTTATCGCCCTCGTATACCTGACTCCCTTTATCGGCGGATTGATTGCGGACAGGTACCTGGGGTATATCAGGTCCATCTTCCTGGGGGGCTCCTTAATGTCGGCCGGTTACCTGGGTTTGTCAATACCCGGCGACACAGCCATGTTCATTTCGCTGACCCTGATAATTGTCGGCAATGGATTCTTTAAACCCAATATCTCAACATTACTTGGCAATATTTACAACAGGGAAGATTTGAAACCATTAAAGGATAATGCCTATAATATCTTTTATATGGGGATTAATATCGGCGCCTTCGTCTGCAATTTTGTAGCAGCCTGGCTAAGAAATGCCTATGGATGGGGTTATGCCTTTGCTGCGGCCGGTATCGGCTTAATAGTCGGAATGATCATTCTCGCCACCTCTTTAAAAAATAAGGATATTAAACAGGCCGACGTGAAGAAACCTGTTCAGGCTGAAGACATGCCATTGTCGAAAATCTTTACCACCGTTTTTCTGCCGGCAATCATAGCTGCTATTATCGGCTGGATTATCCCGACAAAAATTTTTGGCTCCCCTATCATGGGCACCCAGGCGAATGATGCATTTATTTTTGCCTGTTTGCCCATTATCGCATTCTATATCTCTCTTTGGGTTCGGGCAAAAGGCCAGGACAAAAAAGGAATCGGCGCCCTGTTATTCATCTTTGCCATTGCCATTGCTTTCTGGACCATTTACAATCAGAACGCGACCGGCCTTACGTTATGGGCGGAAAAGCATACCGACCGGGAAGCTTCCGCATCCACTGCTAAAATCACAGGCGCCATTTTCCCGCTTCAAAAAGTAACGGACACCCCCCGTTTGGTCAATAAACTGGATGAATACATGAGGGTGGTGAAAGATGACAGCGGGAAAGTGGTCCAGGAAATGGGACCTGATCCTTATTTCGTGAACGTTCCAAAAGACCACTGGCCCCAGGGGAAAGATGTAAAATTGACGAATACCGAATTGTTCCAATCCATCAACCCGCTGTTTATCGTTGTACTTACCCTGTTCTTTGTACCCTTCTTCAGTTTCCTTCGAAGCAAAGGGAAAGAACCCACCACTATGTCAAAATTCGGAATGGCATTGTTCATTTCCGGCTTATCGGCACTGGTAATGGTATTTGCCATTTTATCAGTCCCCTCTATCTATTCGCACAAAGCCTCACCAATCTGGTTATGGCTAACCTATTTTGTTTTTACCATCAGTGAAATTTTCCTGAGCCCGATGGGCCTGTCATTGGTTTCCAAACTGGCCCCTGCAAGACTGACGGCATTACTCATGGGGGGCTGGTTCCTCTCAACCTCAATCGGCGGGAAAGTGGCTGGTGTTATGACGAGTTTCTGGGATGACTTTACTGATAAAAAAATGTTCTTCCTGATCCTCGTTGCAGCTGCATTCATAGGCGGTATCCTGATCTATTCAAGGATAAAATCGCTGAACCAGATCGTAAGAGAAAAAACCGGGGCTGATTAACCCGGATATTCCCAATAAATTAAAAGGTGGCCGTTCAAGCCACCTTTTTTATTTCCCTTCCCTTTCCTGTATTATCTTTCCGCATTAAACGATTCAGCTATGTGGAAGCAACACCCCAAGGCCCTGCCCTTCCTGTTCTTTTCTGAAATGTGGGAACGGTTTGGCTATTACCTGATGATTGGCATATTCACCCTCTATCTGAAAGATGCCAAAGAAGGTTTCAATATGGACGAAAGAGATTCAGCCAGCCTCTACGGCACCTTCATTGCCCTGGTGTTTTTCACTCCTTTCCTCGGCGGACTGATCGCTGACCGATTCCTGGGTTACCGGCGTTCTATTATCATGGGCGGGCTCCTGATGGGAGCCGGGTATTGCATGATGGGTATCCATAATATTACTATGCTGTATGTATCCATGGCCCTGGTGATCATCGGCAACGGTTTTTTCAAACCCAATATCTCCACGCTCCTGGGCAATGTATATTCCACACCCCGGCACATGCACCAGAAAGATGAAGGGTATAATATTTTTTACATGGGCATCAACGTAGGGGCCTTTATCTGTAATTTCTTCGGGGCCGCCCTCTATACCATGATCGGCTGGGGCGCCGCCTTTGCAGCCGCCGGTGTGGGCATGTTCATCGGGGTGATCACGTTTATTGTGGGCACCCGGCATTACAAAGCGTATGATGTCCGCAAACCCTTACAACCCGGTGATATGCCGCTCTGGCAAATCCTGACCCTGGTGATCCTGCCCTCGGTTATTTTCGGGGCGATCGGCTGGATGATCAAGGGAGAGGGCTATCTGCTGGACAGCAACAGCACGGATGCCTTCATTTTTGCCTGCGTGCCTGTTTGTATATTTTATGCCGTATTGCTTTTACGCAGCAACAAAGAGGAACGGCCGGCTATGGGAGCCATGCTCGCCATCTTTGCAGTGGTCATCTTATTCTGGGCCATCTTCAAACAAAATGGATCCGCCCTGAATACCTGGGCCAGCCGCTATACAGACCGGGAAGTCAAGGGAATCAGCGGATCCGTACTGACTTCCCTAAAACAAACCGACAAACCAGAATTTACCACCTATAAACTGGATTCCGTCACCAAACTGGATCCGCAATTCCGGAAGATCCGCGAAAACGGAAAGGAAGTAAAAGAATTAGGCTATCCATCCTATTTTAAAAATGTGGCGCCTGGCAAACTGCCTGCTGAAGGTGCTGAGGTCAAGGCCTGGTTACCCAGCTTATCCCAATCCATCAACCCCTTCTGGGTCATTGCCCTGACCCCGCTGGTTGTGGCTTTCTTTACCTGGCTCCGCCGGAAAGGAAAAGAACCCTCCACCCCGACCAAGATCGCATTCGGCCTGCTGATCTCAGCGCTGTCCGTGCTGGTGATGGTGGCAGCCGTAAAAGCCGGGAACAACGGCTCGGAAAAAGTAAGCGCCTGGTGGCTGATCGCCAGCTATGGGGTCATTACTATTGGCGAATTATTCCTCAGCCCGATGGGATTGTCATTGGTATCGAAACTCAGTCCCGTCCGCATTACTTCCTTAATGATGGGCGGCTGGTTTCTCTCCACATCGATTGGCAATAAACTCAGCGGGATCCTTGCCAGTCAATGGGATGAATATGACGACAAGACAAATTATTTCTGGCTCAATTTTATTTTGCTCGGATCCGCCGCCCTTTTTCTTTTTTTCCTGCTCAAATGGCTGAACAAAGTGATGAAGGAAAAAGGAGTGAATTAAAACGATCCTCCCCGTCTTTTAGATGAAAAGCTGTTTGCCGGAAAGCAAACGGCTTTTTTCATATCTTCCCGCTCATTAAAATTTTCTCCCCATGGCAGATCAGCAAAACCAATTCAGACCCTTTGTTTCCGCCGAAACGAAAATGAAAGAGCTCACCGTAAAATCCATTCTCCTGGGATGTCTTTTCGGGGTAATCTTTGGGGCCGCTACCGTTTATCTCGCATTAAAAGCAGGATTGACCGTCAGCGCTTCTATCCCGATCGCAGTCATTGCCATTACCCTGGGGCGGCGTTTTTTCAAGACCACTATACTGGAGAACAATATCATCCAGACCGCAGGCAGTGCGGGTGAAAGTATTGCTGCCGGGGTTTCTTTTACCCTGCCGGGGTTTTTATTCCTGTCATCCAAAAACAGCGCTGAATATTTTAACTACCTGACCATCCTGATCCTGGCTATTGTCGGGGGATTGCTGGGTACCCTGCTGATGGTGCCTCTCCGGAGGGCATTAATTGTAAATGAACATGGCAACCTGCCCTATCCTGAAGGAACTGCCTGCGCAGATGTGCTGAAAGCAGGCGAAAAAGGAGGGGATTTTGCCAAAACCGCATTTTGGGGATTGGGGGTGGCCCTGCTCTATGCCACCCTGCAGAAAGTGCTGCATTTTATCGCGGAGGTCCCCGCCATGGCCACTAAACAAATGAATAAATTTTTCCCTTCTGCAAGAGTAAGTGGTGAGATTACGCCTGAATATCTGGGAGTGGGTTATATTATCGGTCCGAAAATAGCCGGTGTGCTGGTGGCCGGTGGTGTGCTCAGCTGGCTGGTGCTGATTCCCTTGCTCTCTTCCATTATCAACCCGGACCTGATCGCATTGCAATTAGTAAAACTGGGTTATCTCAGTGATATCGGTAAGGACGGGGGAAAGGGTAACTGGAATGCGGCCCTGCATACATTTTCCGTTTATCCGACCGCTGTTTATTATGCCTATATCCGGCAGATCGGCGCCGGTGCGGTTACAGCCGGGGGGATCATCACCCTGGTTAAAACACTCCCGACAATTGTCAAGTCAATAAAATCCAGTATTGCCACCTTACAGGGAAGTAAAAAAGGCGGGGTCGTGATTGCGCGCACGGAAAAAGACCTGAGCCTGAAAGTGGTTGGACTCGGCAGTCTCGGGTTGGTCGCCCTGATCGCGCTTTTACCACAAATACCAGGAGAAGGATTTATACAAAAATTATTAATCGGCATCCTGGTCGTACTCTTTGGAGCATTATTCGTTACCGTTTCTTCCCGCATCGTGGGGCTGATCGGTTCTTCTAATAACCCGATCAGTGGTATGACGATTGCCACGGTAATGGGAACCAGTCTTGTCTTTATCAGTGTGGGCTGGCAGGGACCTCAATACGAGCCCCTGGTACTGGTGGTGGGTGGTATGATCTGTATTGCTGCCGCCAATGCCGGTGCCACATCCCAGGATCTTAAAACCGGGTACCTCGTTGGTGCCACGCCCCGGAACCAGCAAATCGCCCTGTTTGCCGGTGCGATCGTATCTTCTATTGTGATCGGGTTAACGATCAAAATACTCGACCGCCCCAGTACGGAAATGCTGGAACAGGGAATTCAGCATGCCATCGGTACAGAAAAATTTTCGGCCCCGCAGGCCACCTTACTGGCCACACTGGATAAGGGGATCCAATCCCAAAACCTGGACTGGCAGTTTATTTTTGTTGGTATCTTCCTTGCCGTGGTAGTGGAATTATGCGGTATCAAATCATTAAGCTTTGCAGTCGGGGCCTATCTGCCGCTCTCCACCACATTGCCTATATTTATCGGAGGTGCGATAAAGGGCCTGGTGGATTACCGTGAGAAAAAATTAAACCCAAATAAATCTCCGGAGGAGGATGAACTGGGCAAAGGAAACCTGTTTGCGACCGGGCTGGTGGCAGGCGGGGCCATTGCGGGTGTATTGATTGCCTTTGTCGGGGCCTCGGTAACCGGTGATGCCTTCCTGCGAAGTGTCAGCCTGGAAAAAACACTTTCGGCAGATACATTCCTGGGTGAATCCGGCTACTACCTGCTGGGGACAATCTCGTTTGCTTTGATGGCTTTTATCCTTTACCGGGTGGCGCGGAGTAAAAAGAAAGTGGGCTGATCTTTGTAAAATTCGAAAATAGAGGATCCTGCGGGTAAAAAACTGTCTTCCCGGGATTGTCGGGATATTGTTGACCCTGATTTCGCTAATGAAAGGTTAAGAGGTAAGGAGAAAAAGAGTTAAAGAGGTTGTACAGATAATGGTTGCCCGCAAAGACCGCTAAGATTTTAATTTTAGTCCGGGGAAATTATATCAGCGTCAGTTTTACATTTGCTTTAATTCTGTCATCCTCTGTGCTCCCCGCGGCTCTGCGGCTAACAAAGGCCGCTAAGACTTTTTTTATACAAGACAATTTCAGGATCGTCATTGCATTTGTTGTAGCCTTATCATTCTCTGCGTTCTCCGTGTCTCCTGCGGTTCTTTAAATAAAATCCAGGTACGCATTTTTCCGGTTCAGGATGGCCTGATCATCCGCATTCAGCCATTGTTTCAAAATGGTCGCATATACATTCTTAAAATCAACCTGGTGTTTCAGGTCGCCTTCATCCAGGTCCGCCAGGTCCGGGGCCGCATTTAATATTCCCTTTCGCTTTAATCCGCCGCTCAGCAGGAACATATTGTTAGCCGTCCCGTGGTCGGTACCGCCACTGGCATTTTGTTCCACCCGGCGGCCGAATTCGGAAAAAGTAAGCAGCAATACATCCTCAAACCGGTGTTCTTGTTTCAGGTCTTTTACAAAGGCGCTTACCGCATCGTTCATTTCAGTGAACAGGCGTTGCTGCTGTGCCTCCTGGTTAATATGGGTGTCAAAACTGCCCAATGACACATAATAAACTTTGGTATTGATCTCCGAATAGATCAGGGAGGCAATGGTCTTCAGGCTGTTGCCCAGTTCTGATTTGGGGTATTCCGCCCGGGTCGGGTGCAACCGGCTCTGCTGGAAAATATAATCCGCGCTCGAGAGGGTTTCCGCCATGGTCTTGTACAGGTAGTCCACCGGTTGTTCGCCGGCTTCGTCCCGGTGTTCCTTCATCACTTCACGGAAAAATTTCTCATTGGCCGTACCATACAAACGACGCGGGTCTTTTACCGCGATCCCTTTGTTCTGTTCTCCCTTTAAGGCCAGGCTTAATATATCGTCGATTTCGATTGCCTGGGTGGGTTTATCGCAGCCCTTGCACTGCGCATCAAGGTAACGGCCCAACCAGCCATGGTTAAGGTATTCATTGCTCTCACTGGCCGTGTGCCAGATATCCATGCTTCGGAAATGCGAACGGTCGGGATTGGGATAGCCCACATTGTTCAGGATACCCATGCTGCCGTCCTCATAGAATTCCCGGAAAGCGGGCAGGGCCGGGTGTAACCCGGTTTCATCCGTAAGCGCCAGCGCTTTGTCCTTTACAATACCAAGTCGCGGCCGGGCTTTATAATAAAGATCATTGCGGTAAGGGATCACGGTGTTCAA
Source organism: Sphingobacteriales bacterium (assembly GCA_016219985.1). Taxonomy (GTDB): domain Bacteria; phylum Bacteroidota; class Bacteroidia; order Chitinophagales; family Chitinophagaceae; genus JJ008. Next base: position 9,890 of record JACRJO010000008.1, read on the forward strand.
TCCGTCATTCCCCCCGCTCAGTTGCAGGATCACCACTACCTTATTTCCCGGCATCACCCGGGCCGGGCTTTCAAATGCTTTCAGGAATTTGGGCACCATCAGGGACGCCGTGGCAAGCGAGCCAACCTGGATGAATTCTTTTCTTCGAATGATCATATTAGTTAGTTTAATCAGGCAATTTCTAAGGATCGGGCTAGGAGTTACGAGCTGCGAGCTTTGAGCTACGAGC
>JACRJO010000009.1 GCA_016219985.1 Sphingobacteriales bacterium
CCAACGCCTATCACCTGCTTATAATCCACGCTCGACTGAAACCCCCGGCTCGGTACCTGCTCCCGGTAAAATACCTGCCCGCCTCCATACACTTTTATCTTGCTCCCGATCCCGTAGCCGTTCCCCCCGCGACCCCTCAGCTTTATCCCAACATATCCATTCAAGCCCTGCTCCCGGCTGTTATTCCGGTACACAAAACTTGGCTGGTTCTCATTGTTCAATACCAGATCCAGATCCCCGTCATTGTCCAAATCGCCATAGGCCGCCCCGTTTGAAAAGGTCGGTTCCATAAATCCCCAGTCTTCCCCCGCATCCGAGAAACCCAGGTTCCCGTTATTCCGGAAAGCTTTATTCGGCACCGGGGTAACGGGTATATGTTTCAGTACGGAATCAATACTTTGTTTTTTCCCCGAGACAACCATATTCTTTACAATATCATTGGCGAAGAATTCCATGAAGTCCAGGTTGGTCACATCATGGTTGATCCCGTTGCAGACATAGATATCATTGTACCCGTCGTTATCCGCATCAAAGAACAAAGCTCCCCAGCTCCAGTCGGTGGCCGATACCCCGCTGAAATTGGCAGCTTCAATAAATTCTCCCTTCTGGTTGTTCACCATCAGGCAGTTTTTCATGAACTGGCGGTATAACCCCACTCTTATCCGGGTATTGTAGAGATCAATATTATCAAAAGCCCCGAGTGTTTTGAGGCGGTAATCATCGCCCGGCAGCATATCGGTGGTAAAGATATCCGGGTAGCCGTCGTTATTGATATCCGCGATATCGGCGCCCATGGAAGAGAAACTGTTTTGCTCAATACAGGTTTCCAGTTCATCTTTGAAAGTCCCGTTCTTCTGGTTGATGTACAGGTAATCTCTTTCGTATGAATCATTGGCCACATATACATCCGGGTAGCCATCATCGTTTACATCTCCCACTGACACACCCAGGCCAAAACTGATCAGGGACCCGTGGATACCCGCTTCCCGCGTTACATCATGGAACTGATTATCATCGTTGCGGTACAAATGATCCCCGCCTCCTTTTAAAAAGGCGGATACGGGCCAGTCCGCCTCCGGGAGGTTTCGTTTATTTTCATAGCCCAGGTTATTGATTGGCATCGGACTGTTATTGATCATAAAACAGTCGAGATCCCCGTCAAGGTCATAATCAAAGAAAGACACCTGGGTGGTATAAGCCACGATATCGAGTCCGTACGTTGCGGCTTCCTCTGTGAAACTGAGATCCCGGTTATTGATATAAAGTTTGTTCCGGCGGTTCCCGTTCATCATGTGGCCGGAATTACAGATATAGATATCCAGCCAGCCGTCATTATTGATATCTGCCAGCACCACGCCGGTACTCCACATACTGTCCTGTCGCATACCGCTCTTTGAAGTAATATCTTCAAACTTCATCCCGCCTTTATTCAGGTACAGTTTATTCTCCCCCATATTGCTGGTCAGCATCACATCGCTCAGCCCGTCATTGTTGATATCTCCCAGCCCCACCCCGCCCCCATTGTAGTAATTGCGGAAATAAAAACTATTTTCCAGCGAATCGTCCGTCACCTTATTATTGAATACAATGCCGGTATCCTCCAGTTTGGTAAACAGGGGCGCTTTTTTTTCCTTTTTCCCGCAGGCAGCAAAAAAAAATAACAGGCCGGCTGAAAGGCGCAAAAAATACGGGGAATTGCTTCTTATCATTGGTTCAGGGTGAATTTCAAAATTACCATATTTTGACGGCTGTAAAGTGGTCCTGCTCATTAACGGTTGTTACAAAAAATAAAAAAAGCCATTAGAAAATGGCTTTTTTGTAATTGCTAAAATTGCTAACTGCTTAGCCCGAAAATTATTAATACCCCGCGTTTTGAACCAAGTTGGGATTAGCCGCTAACTGGCCATTCGGAATCGGGAATAACAAGTATTTCGGATCATCTGAAGGCTTTTCCTGCCAGGGCTGCAGGAATTTGCCAAAGCGGATCAGGTCCTGCCTTCTCCAGCTTTCCAGGTACAATTCCCTTCCTCTTTCATCAATCAGCTGATCCAGTGTAACAGAGGCAAGAGCCGAGGCGCCACGGGACACCTGCTGTCTTACAGAATTAACAAGGGCTACTGCGGTTGTACCATAGCCACCGGCATTCGTACCGCCGGTACCGCCTCTCAGGATCGCTTCTGCTTTCATGAGGAGGACATCGGCCAGCCTGAAATACACATAGTCGTTATCGACATTCCCGTTATCATTATACTGGTAATCGATCGGGTATTTATAGGCCCGGATACCGGTTACTTCAAGATTGGTTCCCTTCTCAATGATCTTTACTTCATCTGTAAAGGAAAGCGGGGCGCCGGTCCTGTCATTCAGCGGGGCATCGGTGGTCAGGTTATATTGCTGACCTCTTAAGAAGCCCACATTCACCCGGTTACCCGGATTCGGCGGAGCGCCGGGTGTGGAATACGGGTAATTGATCCCCCTTCTCTTATCGGAAGCTTCAAACTTATTATAGAAGTCAGATAAAGTGGTAAACCCATTCCAGCCGGAAGGATTCTGGTTATAGTGCATGGTGGACTCCCATCTTGACCGGAGGTTAGCGGCAGAGCTTCCCCCCACATTGTCCTGTGTCCAGATATTTTCTGAACCAATCGCATCGTTATTGGGTGCAAAGTTGTGGAAATACACCGTGGGGAAAGAATATAAACCGGAACCGATCACCTGGTCAGCGAGGGTGATCACCTGTGTCATATCGGCGGCAGCAAATGTGGGGGCTTCCCTGTTTGCATAGGCGCCTTTGTTCAGGTAACATTTCATCAGCAGCACCCGGGCCGCATTTTTGTTTGCCTTGGTAGCCGGGCCGTTCGGCAGGTCATTCATGATGGCGTTCAGCTCCGAAATGATATAATCCAGCGCCTCGGTACCCACCCGGACGCGGGGAGGTTGCAGGTTACTTTCACCCGGATCCCTGTAAGGAACCTGTCCCCAGCCATCGAGGATCATGAACTGGGCAAAAGCTCTCAGCATCCTGGCTTCAGCCGCCTGTTGTGTACTCGGACTGTAGCGGAGCAGGTCGGTAGCGGCAAAGTTCACCCCGCCGAGGGCAGCGAAAACTTCCCGTACCCTGACATGGTCAGCATCGAATTTATGCGCATGCAATACCCTCCAGGCGCCGTTATCATCCCAGTCACCACCGCGGGTTGGCCCGATCAGTTCATCCGTGGTCATTTCCCACAATGCATATACACCGGCCTGGTCCTGGAAGGTTCCCCGGATCGATTCATATGCCCCGGACAGCAAGGAGGCCGGGTTGATGGACCCGGAACTTCCCCGGTCGGAAAGTTGTCCATCCAGTTTTTCATCCAGCTTGGTACAGCCTGCTGTAGCTACTGAAAGAACAACACCAAAAACTGCTATTTTACGTATCATAAGTTGATGTTTTAAAAGTTATGTTTAGAATCCGACATTAACACCAAAACTGAAGGTCCTGGCGGAAGGATAAGGAATATATTCAATGCTTGAAGACGGCACCCCGTTCTGGTTTTTGTCCACGTTTACTTCCGGATCGAAGCCGGAGAACTTGGTGATCACAAAGAGATTTTGCCCGGTGATGTAAACGGACAATCCTTTGATGGATTTACCAATGTCGCCGATCACATAAGACAGGGTGGCGTTCGCCATTTTCAGGTAATTGCCTTTTTCCAGGAAGCGGGAAGAAGCCGTAAGCGGGTTGGCAAAGGATTCTTTAACCGGGTCGCGGTAAACAGAAAGGGCAATATTCTTACCATTGTTGATACTTCCCACATTGATCACGCTGTTCAGGGTGTTATTATAAATATCGTGACCGAAAGCGCCATTCATATTGGCGATCAGGCTCAGTTTTTTATAACGGACCGTGGTGCTCAGCCCCAGAAGGGTTTTGGGATTGGGGTTACCCACATAAAACAACGTGTATCCGTCATCAGTATAGTTGGCAAAACCGGTGGTTTTGTCAAAGCCTTCAAAACGCTTGGTGAAAAAGGCATTGATCGGCAAGCCGCTCTTGATTACCTGCACGGTAGTACCGGTAATCCCCTGGCCATGCAAACCACCCGTATTGATCTGGGAAGACAAACCGGATACCTCGTTCTTAACAAATGTGGCATTCACACCAAGGTCCCAACCGAAATCTTTCTTATTCACAATGGAGGAATTAACCGCGAACTCGAACCCTTTGTTATCGATATTCCCTTCCAGGTTCTTCCATCTGATGGAGGCACCGGGAGCCACCGGCTGTGCGGGCTCACTCGGAAACAGGAGATCAGTGGTCCTTTTATTGAAATAATCAACCGTTAAGGTGACGCGGCTTTTCAGCAGGGTCATATCAAACCCGATATTGAACTGGCGGTCAGCCTGCCATTTCAGGTCTTCACTCTGATCGTTCACCCCAGTCAGCGATGAAGTACCGTTTCCGAATCCGTACCGGAGCTGGGCAGCGCCGGAGGGAAATTCAGAGTTTCCTGTCTTACCCCATCCCAGCCTTAATTTCAGGGAATTGATCGCTTGTACATGGAAGAAATCTTCCTTGCTGATATTCCAGGCAGCCGCCACGGAGGGGAAATTACCATACAGGTTATTTACACCAAATTTGGTGGATCCGTCTCTCCGGATCGTAGCCGTCAGCAAATACTTGTCTTTGTAGTTGACCCCAGTGCGAAGGAAATAAGACTGCAGTTCGTTGGTGGGATCTGCATAAGAAGCCATGGACCGGTTAGTGGGGTTGGTGAACTGGATATAGGATTCATAATCAAATCCGTAATCACCAAACCCTGTTCCGGTAATACCGAAACCGCCGATATCATATCCTGAATTTTTGAACTTCAGGTACTCATACCCTGCAACTGCATTCAGATTAAGGGCATCATTGATTTGCTTGTTATAGCTTAACGTGTGCGTAACCTGCTCGGTAGTCAGCTGGCTTTGCGCCAGGCGTACACGTCCTTTACCGTATACATCATTGAAGTTAATGAAGGGTTTGATCTGTGTACTCCTTAAACCGGTGGAATAATTAATACTATACAACATACGGTATTCCAGGTCTTTCGTTAGCTTATAATAAGGCGAAATACTGGCCAGGATCGTAGTTACTTTGGCTTTGTCTGTAATGGCTTCCTGCACCGCGAGCGGGTTGAGCAGGTCGCCTCCCACCAGCACATTCAGCGAATCCTGTCCGTTTGATTTTTTGATGATCAGTTTTTCCGTAGGGTTCCACTGGAGGGCATTCCCGATCAGGCTGCCCCTTGAACCGGCGTCGTTGGAGATCGGCGCGATCCCTTCCTGGAACTGGCTGGGAATAATATTTACATCAATCCCTAGCTTTTTGCTCTCGAGGAATTTAAAATTGCCACTGAAATTGGCGGTATATTTTTTAATCCCTGTTTTGCGTACAATACCTTCCTGGTTCAGGATACCAATCGAAAAACGATATCGGGCATTCTCGGTACCCCCGCTTAAACCTACATTGTAGTTCTGCACGGTGGCGGTGCGAAGAATGGCATCCAGCGCATTTACATCGGAGCCTTTATCGTTTGCATTGCTTAGACCATAATAGGTCAGCGCCTGGCGGAATTCCTGGGCGTTCAGTACATCAATCCGGTTGGCAATCTTAGACGTACCAATCGAAGCGCTTACTTCAATCCGGGGATCGCCTGCTTTACCCCGCTTGGTGGTGATCAGCACAACGCCATAGGCCGCTCTTGAACCATAGATCGCTGTAGCTGATGCATCTTTCAATACATCGATTGAAGCGATATCAGAAGGATTGATAAAATTGAGCGGGTTGGTCCCGGGATTGCTTCCTCCCAGGCCGATATCCCCGATACCGGGACGGGCAGAACGGCCATCTAAGGGAACTCCATCCACTACATACAGTGGCTGGCCGGTGCCTGTAACAGCAGAAGCACCGCGGATCTTGACCGTAGTGGCGCCACCCGGCTGACCGCTGTTGTTTAATACCTGAACACCGGAAATTTTACCCTGCATCAGCTGATCCGCAGAAGTAAACACTCCTTTGTTAAAGTCTTTTTCTTTAATAGAGCCCACCGAACCGGTCAGGTCCTTCTTTTTGGCTGTACCGTAACCGGTTACCACCACTTCATTCAGGTTGGTCCCGAAAGTAGCAACAAAGGATACTTCAACAGAGGATTTTCCGGCAATGGAAATCTCCTGGGTCTCATAACCCACTGAAGTAATAACCAGTGTGGTCACACTGGAACCCACATTAAGGCTGAATGTCCCGTCAGAGCGGGTGGAGGTTCCGGTCCGGGAACCCTTCGGCTGAACAGAGGCACCGGCTACCGGTGATCCGTCTTTTGAATCAGTCACTTTACCCGTTACGGTTTTGTCCTGGGCAGATACAACCTGCACAGAAACCGCAAATACAAAGCAAAGGATAGCAGAAAGCAGAGTTTTTGCAGACATAAGCAATCGATTTTTTAAAAAATTATAATCGGTGTATTAATCCGGTTTCATATGGCCAGTCCATGGGAAATACCCGATCAAAAAGAGAAGGACAGGCTTTTGTTTCAATCAATCTGGCTGGGGCCACTCTACCTAACACAGGCATTATCATTCTCCTGAATGCTGCATTATGTTAAAAATAGGTTAACCCGAATGCCGGGATAAATTTATAATTTTTTATATGTACACAAAACATTATTAGCGCTTTTGGCTCCCGGAAAGTCCCGAAAACATTTCCGCAAATGTTTGCGGTGGAAAAATTACTTTTATCCCCAAACAGGTTTTTCCATGGGAAGTCCCGCAACACTGAAGAAAATCTCGGCCCGGCTGAATATCAGTATCTCCACTGTATCCAGGGCATTGAAGAACCACCCGGATATATCCGAAAATACCAAGCGGAAAGTGAAGGAACTGGCCCTGCTGATGGAATATGAACCCAATGCGTATGCCGTACACCTGCGCACCAACAAAAGCCGGGTATTTGGCCTGATCGTCCCCGTTATTTCCAACCTGTTTTACGACTCCTTTATTGCGGCTGTGGAAGAAGAAACCCGCCGGAACGGGTACTCCCTCATCATTCTTCAGTCCGGGGATGACCCTTTGCAGGAATCTGAAAATCTCCGGCTCTGCAAGACCAACCGGGTGGATGGCATTTTTATCTCCCTCGTGGCAGACAGCCAGTCGGCCCCGCTGTATCAGAAATTAAGCGCCGGCGGCACCCCGGTGGTCTTTTTTGATATTGTACCGGAAGACGGTTCTTTCGACCGGATTTGTATGGCCGATGAAGAAGCTGCGGGCATGGCCGCCCATACGATTATCAGGTATAAGAAGAAAAAAGTCCTGGCCCTGCTGGGCAAGCCGGACCTGTCCATTACCAAAAAAAGAAAAGAAGCCTTTCTCGATGTGTTTAAAAAAGAAATAAACGGCCCCGCTGTCGAGGTCAGGCATTGCTACAGCAGTGAAGAGGCCCGGAAACTGGTGACCGCCTCCCTTTCAAAAAAAACAAGACCGGATCATATTTTTTGTATGAGTGATGAATTGCTGATCGGAACCATGAAAAGCATTTACCAATCCGGCCTGGATATACCCGGGGACGTTTCGGTACTGGCGATCAGCAATGGCTTTATCCCCGGCCTGTACAAACCGGAGATCACCTATATCGAGACCAGCGGTTTTGAGCTGGGAAAATTGTCGGTGAAAAGAATGCTGGAAAACATGGAAGGCCCCACAGCCGCCCGTTCCATCATCCTCCCTTCCAGGCTGGTCGCCGGGGGATCGCTGTAAGAACACGGGAGCTCAGGCAAACTGGAGACCGGCGCCTGTCTTCGCTGATTTATTCCGGAATTGTTTTTTCAGCATATACAGCTTACCCGGGCGATGCGGCACATTATGTTCCATCTCATCAATATCGAGCAGCCAGTCTTTTATGGAGATCTTCTTGCGAAAATTGCGGCGATCCAGTTCCACCCCGAGAATAGCTTCATATAATTCCTGCAATTCCCGTAAGGAAAATTTCTCGGGTAACAGGTTAAAGATAACCGGGTGTTCCATCACCTGCTGACGCAGGCGGTTAAGGCAGGTATCCAGGATCAGTTTATGGTCGAAGGCTAATTTTTTGATCTCGTTCACCGGGTGCCAGTGCCGTTCATTCAGGTCTAATTGCAGCTTATGGTTCTTTACATCGATCAGTGAATAATAAGCAACCGTTATAACCCGCCCGGAGGGGTGGCGGAAAATATTCCCGAAGGTCCGGACCTGTTCCAGGTAAACATCATCCAGGCCCGTCTTTTCTTTCAGGACCCGGTAGGAGGCCGCTTCCAGGTCCTCATCCGGTTTGATGAAATCTCCCGGCAGGGAAAACAAGCCGGAATATTCCTGCATATCCGATTTGATCAGCAGGACTTTCAGTTCTTTTTCTTCGTATCCCAGGATCACGCAGTCGACCGTGATACCAATATTGAAATAATCAAGGTGACTGATCTTCTCGGTTTCAGCCGTCTTCAGTTGTTGTAACGCTTTTTCCGTCATCGCAGCAGCTTTTGAAATGATTATTGAATGGCCAGTTTCAGCTGCACTGTCTGGGTGGCAGCCCGGATGCTCAGCATATAGATTCCGGCCGGCAACTTACTTATTTTTCCGTCCATCGCTACCTGGTGCTTTCCTTTGGAAAAAGACCGGGACAAGAGGTTCCCCATCCTTCTCCCGGAAATATCATACAGGTCCGCGGTTACGATCCCCGTTTGAGGCACATCGATCTCAAGCACGGTATTCGCAGCTGCCGGATTGGGATAAAGATTGGCCATGAACCGGTTTCCCGCCGGCGTCACCCCGCCACCCCCTGTCACCACGGCATTGCTCAGGTTCCGGTTCAGGTAGATATGAAACTCCCCGGGTTGCAGGTTAAAATTCTGAGCCGAACCGGTGGAGGTAAACGTGCCCCCGTTCAGGTAATCATACCAGGTGCCGGCTGACGGGAAGGTATAGGTGCCGGTCTGCGCCGTTACATCAAAATTCCCGACGACGCATAACATGGAAGAATCCGTGGCGCTGCGCAGGGTTAAGGTTTTAAAAGCCGGGGCCAGGCTCCGCGCAATGGTAATATTATTGGCGGTGAATACATCTTTATACCAGGGATGCGCCCGCAGTTTGTTCAGGCTGCTGAAAATATCATAAAGCCTTTTACGTCCCAATACCGTTAGGTAATCCCAGCGGATGGGTTTATTGCTTAACCGGCAATTATTATTGATCGTACCGTCGGTGCAGCGGTTGATGGAAAAATCATAGCCCAGTTCACCAAACTGCCAGATCATTTTCGGGCCGGGGGCAGACAGGAAGAAACCGGCGCAGAGTTCAACCCGTTTCAGGGCCGTTGCCAGGTCCCGCACATTGTGCGTGCTGTTAGAACTGTTCCCGAAATTCAGGTTCTTGTACATCATACGTTCCTCATCATGGCTCTCCATATAACTCACGAGGTGGGGTTTGTTCCAGCCGCGGGAACTATAGAGATAACGGTCAAAATTGGAGGTATTGACCCAGCCCATGGAGGCTTCGTCGAAATTATAGGTATCATTCCCCCATAGCATCATCCCATAGTCAGACAGTTCGATTTCCTCGTTGTCCTGGGCGAAATGTTCCAGGATCACATAACTGCCGGGTGATTTCAGCTGGCAGGTATCATAATATTTTTTCCAGATAGCCACGCGGTCGGCATGGTACTGGTAAATACAGGCTTCATTGGAAGCGCTGCCCCCGCATTGTGCATTTTGGGTAAACCCTTTTGACAGGTCGAACCGGAACCCGTCGATCTTGTATTCCTGCAACCAGTGTTCCATCACGCGGCTGGAGAAATAACGGGTGGCCAGGCTTTCGTGGTTGAAATCGTTGAACACATTATACGGATGCGTAGCCGTAACGTTCAGCCAGGGATTATTGGCCGCCGGCTGGTTGCTGCCGCTGTTCCAATAGAGTTTTGCCAGCGGGTTTTCACCGGTGGTATGGTTCAGGGCAATATCCATAATAACAGCGATTCCCCTGCGGTGACAGCTGTCAATAAATTCTTTTAACCGGTTCTTGGGACCATAATATTTGTCCGGCGCCAGGAAATAATCAGGATTGTACCCCCAGCTTTCATTGCCTTCAAACTCATTGAGGGGCATCAGCTGGATGGCGTTCACCCCCATGGTTTGAAAATAATTCAGGGAATCCCGGATGGTCTTCCAGTCATGCGCTTCCACAAAATCCCGGAGCAGGGCTTCATAGATCACCAGGCTTCTTTTATCCGGACGGGCAAAATTGGTTACGGTCCAGTTATACACCGGCGCATTGGTTTGCAGCACGCTCACGATGCCCGTGGTGAGCCCGGTGGGATAAGCTTTTAAAGAGGGGTAGGTGGCAGAATTGATAAACCCGTCATTATTCGGATCGAGGATCTTTTCTGAATAAGGATCCCCGGTTTTAATAGTGCCATCAACGAGGTACTGAAAAGCATATTCTGTTCCCGGTGTAAGACCGGATACCCTCAGCCACCAGTAATTACCATCGGGGGTTTTGTTCATTACATAGCTGCTCTGTTCGGTCCAGTTACTGCCGGGGAATTCACCGATCAGGGAAACCCTGGTTTTATTCGGTGCATATAACACCAATACTACCGATGTATTGCCTGCTTCGTAATTGATCCCGTCCCGTACTCCCGGTGGCAGGGGAGCCACAGTGACCGGTGTGGAAACAAAGAACTGGAAGCTTTCTGATTTGGTGACAGATCCGTCAATCGCATCCACCCGGATGGTCTGGTTCCCCCCGGTGGTCAGCGTGGGGTTGGCAGAAACCGTGGTAACACCCGCAGCAGACTGGATCTCTGTTCCATTCAGAAAGAGTTTCATGGTCGAGGAAATATTCGCAATGGCGGTGAGCTGAATATTATCTCCCACCTGTTTACTGATGGGCTCCGGGATACGCGTACTGGTAGGCTGAAATAAAGGAACGGTAAAGCGGGTGGCAATGGTATTATCGTATACCGGGATGAACATATCGCTGGCATCCGTGTTTCTTTGAACTGCCGTGCCGGCCCCGTTGCGGAAAAGGATCGCGATCTTCAGAATGGTTTCCCCGGCGGGAACTCCCGTAGGAGCATTAAAAAATGTACGGGGATTTGAAATGGTATAACTCCATTTATTATTACCGAGGTACGAAGCCTGCGCAGCCGCGGGTGTGGTGGCCCAGGTAAATTTTGCATATTTCCAGTCCGTGGGACCGGTACTGGCGCTCGTGATTAACCCGATATGGACATATACATCAGCCGTGCTGCCATAATTAAACAAACCCTGGTTCCCCTTCGAGGCATCCATGGTGATCGTAATATTATCATTGTCCTTGGGAAAATCCGGAGTCCAGGTAAGTAACTGGGCTGTGGCTGAAACAGCAGCACATACTATGGCGCATAGCAGCGTAAGTATTCTTTTCATAGCAAGATCGTTTAACAATAACAGGACCGGGCCAATCCCAGGATCCGGATTCGAAGTTAGTAAATATGTACTTATTACACATTAATTTTTAGACCCGGTTCCACCAGCGGGGATTATTTTCAGGGCCGGCTGATTAACTTTACCGGGCAACTCCTCCAATTATGTATTCAAAAGAAAATACAAAATCACTGCAACAGCTTACGAATGAGCTTATTAAAATGGGAGCCCCGGGCTCAATTCCAAAGGAGATGATCGAAAAGCTCAGGGATGTACTCCGTTTTCATGAATACCGGTACTATGTACTCAATGACCCGCTGATCGCCGATTATGAATATGACCAATTGTACAAAGCCCTGGAAAAAATCGAGAAGGATCAACCCGGGCTGTGGCGGCCGGATTCCCCGACCCAACGGGTGGCGAGGGGATTAACCAAAGATTTTCCGACCGTACAGCACCTCGTTCCCATGTTATCGCTTGACAACTCGTATAACGCGGAGGACCTGCTGGATTTTGACCGGAAGGCCCGTGAATTAACCGGGCTGGACAGTATTGAATATTGTGTGGAACCCAAATTTGACGGGGCCAGCATCTCCCTGATCTTTGAAAATGACCTGCTGACAAGGGGGGCCACCCGGGGCGACGGGGTGGAAGGTGATGAAATAACCACCAATATCCGGCAGATCAAAACAATTCCCCTTTCGGCTCCGTTTTCCGCCCTCGGTTTGCAGCAGATTGAGATCCGGGGGGAAGTGCTGATCAATAAATCAAATTTCAAAAAATACAACGACCAGCTGATTGAACAGGGTGAGGACCCCAAGGCCAATCCCCGGAATATGGCTTCCGGCACCCTGCGGCTGAAAGACTCTTCCGAAGTGGCCAAACGGAATCTCGAGGCTTTTGTCTATCATGTCAGCTATATTTCCCTGAAGAAAGGAGGAAGGCTGCCTGAATCACTGAAAACACATGCGGGTTCCCTCAAGATGCTCTGGGACCTGGGCTTCCGCAGCCCGGAAAAAGAAAAGAAACTGTTTAAAGGCATTGACAAAGTGATTCAGTATGTAGGGGCCTTTGAAGAAAGCCGGGATGAGCTGCCTTACGAGATCGACGGCATGGTGATCAAAGTGAATGATATTGCCCTCCAGGATAAAATGGGGATGACCTCCCACCATCCCCGCTGGGCCATTGCCTATAAATTCAAGGCCAGGCAAGCCAGCAGCAAATTGCTGAGTGTGGAATTCCAGGTGGGGCGCACTGGTGCGGTAACGCCGGTGGCCAAGCTGGAGCCGGTGGCCGTGGGCGGGGTAACGGTGAGCAGTATCTCCGTTCATAATGAAGAATATATCCGGGAAAAGGACCTGCGCATCGGGGATGCAGTGCTGATCGAAAGAGCCGGGGATGTGATCCCGCAGATCGTGAAATCCATGCCTGAACTCCGGACCGGTCAGGAAAAATCCATTCATTTTCCCAAAAAATGCCCGGCCTGTAACAGCCCCCTTTTTAAAGAAGAGGAAGAGGCGGTCTGGCGTTGTGTAAATATCGAATGCCCGGCACAGGTAGTGGAAAGGATCATCCATTTTGTCAGCAAGGACGCCATGGATATCCGCGGCTTCGGGGATGCCAATGTGCGGAAATTCTATGAAATAGGCCTGCTGAAGGATATTCCCTCGGTTTATACGCTTGACTTCGAAAAACTGAAAGGACTGGAAGGTTTTGGGCAAAAATCCATTGACAACCTGGCAACGGCGATCAGTAATTCAAAAAAGCAACCGCTTCACCGCCTGATCTATGCCCTCGGGATCCGTTTTGTGGGAGAAACCACGGCCAAGACCCTGGCCCAGGCCGTGAATCACCTGATGGATTTTAAAGATTTGTCCCTGGAGCAACTGCAGCATCTCGAGGATGTGGGACCCAAGGTGGGGGGAAGTATCTACCAGTTTTTCAGCAACAAAGACAATATTACCCTGCTGGGAGAGCTGGAAAAACTCGGCTTACAGCTGAAAAACGAGAAAAAAAACCTGAGCGGCACCGGGAGCCTGGCCGGGCAGACCTTCCTGTTCACCGGCACCCTGCCCACCCTGAAGCGGAGCGAAGCGGAAGCCCTGGCCGAAGAACAGGGGGGCCAGGTACTGAGTGGCGTAAGCGCCAAACTGAATTACCTGGTTGTGGGAGACGATGCCGGGAGCAAACTGGAAAAAGCGAAAAAGATCAATACGGTCAAAATCCTGTCCGAGGGAGAGTTCCTGCAACTGATCGGGAAAAAATAATTATTGCCTTTGCCATGAATATGGTCTAACTTAGTAGGGAACGAATTTTGCACTGATAACCTCCCCGTACCGCCGTTATTAAAGCAACCTGTCCTGGCTAAATAAAAAATATACACCATGATCAAAAAATTAGCCGGTGAAATCTGGAAACCACTGAGTTTTTCCGGATGGAGGCAACTTCGAAACAGATATGCCGTATCCAGCAAGGGACGTATTGCCAGTTATAAAGAAGATGTAACGGATGGCAAATTGCTGAGTGGTTCGCTGACCACCGGATACCGCACACTCAACCTGCACCGCCCGGGCAATAAAGGCACGCTCTACATACACCGGGAAATTGCCAAACTGATGGTGAACCGCAAGTCGGCCTCCCATAAATATGTCATACATAAAAATCACAACAAACTGGACAATGACACCCGGAACCTGAAATGGGCCACCCTGGAAGAAATGATGAAACACCAGCAGGAAAGCCCGGCCAAGAAAGCCTATAAAATAAAACAGGCCAATAAGACTACGGGGTTAAAACTGACTGCCTCCCAGGTGAGCCGGATCAAATCCGTCTTGGGTAACAAAAAGCGGAATATCACCATCCGGCAACTGGCCGGCAAATACGGGGTGAGCGAAATGACCCTGTACCGGATCAAGAGCGGGGAGAATTGGGGAAGGGTGAAGTAGTCGATAGTCTTTAGTCGATAGTCGGTAGTTAGGGGAACTGTTATATCTTTAGCAGCCAAAAAACCTTTATGCTGCAACCTTCCACGCTTAAATTCCTGAAAGATTTAAAGAAGAACAATAACAAAGCCTGGTTTGATAAAAACCGGAAAGTATATGAGCAGGCAAAAACTGATTTCACCGCTTTCATCCAGGAAGTGATTGACCAGTTCAGTAAAAAAGATCCTTCTCTTAAAGGCCTGCTGGCAAAGAATTGCCTGTTCCGGATCAACCGGGATATCCGTTTTTCCAAAGACAAATCTCCCTACAAGACCAATATGGGCGCCTATATCAACCCGGGTGGTAAGAAATCGGTGCTGGCCGGTTATTATTTTCACTGCGAACCGGGCAAGGCCTTTGCCGGGGGCGGAATGTGGATGCCCCTGCCACCTGAACTGAATAAAGTAAGACAGGAGCTCGATTACAATTTTGCAGCTTTTAAAAAGATCACCAGTTCTAAAAAATTCAAATCGGTTTACGGCGATCTTTCCCGCGACGCGGAATATACCCTGACCCGTTTACCCAAAGGTTATGAAGCGGATAATCCCGCCGGCGACTACCTGAAACTGA
The DNA here is from genome assembly GCA_016219985.1 of Sphingobacteriales bacterium. Lineage (GTDB taxonomy): Bacteria > Bacteroidota > Bacteroidia > Chitinophagales > Chitinophagaceae > JJ008. The sequence goes on from JACRJO010000009.1 coordinate 15,002, forward strand.
AAAGTTTTGTAGCGCTGACCAACCTGACCGATACGGACCTGGGCTCAAAAGGGCTGGTAAAAAAAACGGTTGCAGCTTTTGAAGCCCTGCAACCGCTGACTGCATTCCTGAATCACGCTTTATCCGAGTAATCCCTTCGCACTTAAATATTCCGCGATCTGCACCGCGTTGGTGGCAGCTCCTTTGCGCAGGTTATCCGACACCACCCACATATTGAGGGTATTGGGCTGGCTTTCATCCCTTCTCAGCCGGCCTACAAATACCTCATCTTTTTCATGCGCATCCTTCGGCATCGGGTATTGCTGGTTCGCGGGATCATCCACCAGCACCACACCGGGTGAAGATTGCAGCAATGCTTTTACTTCGGCGAGATCGAAATCACGGGCAAATTCCACATTCACCGCTTCGCTGTGCCCGCCCATTACCGGGATCCGCACCGTGGTGGCGGTTACCCGGATCGTATCATCCCGCATGATCTTACAGGTCTCGTTCACCATTTTCATTTCTTCCTTGGTATAACCATTGTCGAGAAACACATCAATCTGCGGAATCACATTCAGGTCGATCGGGTATTTATAGGCCATCGGGTAGGCGGTATCTTCTCCCTTTACCTCTTTCACTCTTTCACCCCGGAGCTGGTCCACGGCTTTTACGCCGGTACCAGTAACACTCTGGTATGTACTCACCACCACCCGTTTGATACCATATTTTTTATGCAGCGGGTTTAAGGCCACCACCATCTGGATCGTTGAACAATTGGGATTGGCAATGATCTTATCCGCGGCTGTCAGCACATCGGCATTGATCTCCGGCACCACCAGCGGTTTGGCGGGATCCATTCTCCAGGCAGATGAATTATCCACGACGGTGATACCGGCTTCCGCAAACTTCGGCGCCCATTCGAGGGAAGTGCCTCCGCCCGCAGAGAAAAGGGCAACAGCCGGTTTCGCGGCAATGGCATCGGTCATACTCACCACTTTATACTTTTTACCCTTGAACTCTACTTCTTTTCCGACCGATTTCTCAGAAGCCACCGGTACCAGTTCGGTAACCGGGAAATTCCGTTCTGCCAGTACCTGTAACATTTTGGTGCCCACCAACCCGGTGGCGCCGACTACTGCAACTTTCATTTTGTTTCCCCCCATCTTCCGCAAGGCGGAAGCTTTTGATTAAAAAATAATGGTTATAAAAAAAGCCTCCCGGTGTGGAAGGCCTGCTAAACTTTTTATGTTGCTACACATATAACGCTGCAAACCTTCCCTCAGGAATGTTTAATAGTGCGTTTTGTGTGTTTCTTTATCATCATTGCGGTGCAAAAATAGCCCCGGCGGGAGTTACAGCCAAATAATGATCCAAAATTTTTACCCAAAAGGGGGACAAGTCTGCCCAGGATCCGGAAAAAAAATATATTGCCCCTATGAAAACAACCTTATCCTTCCTGCTAAGCATCGCTTTGCTTACACCTGTTTGTTTGTGGACGCAAAACAGGTACGCTGTTGTGATCACTGAGATTATGGCAGATCCCTCTCCGGCAGTTGGCTTACCGGCCAATGAATGGATCGAGTTAAAGAACTGCAGCAATACCCCGGTCAGTTTACAAAACTGGCGGATCGCTGATGCCGGCGGGCAAAGCGGCCTGTTTCCCCATTTCATCCTGCAACCGGATAGTTTTGTCATTGTCTGCCCTTCGTCCGCTGCAGCCGCTATGTCCGCATCCGGAACCGTGCTTGCGGTCAGTTCTTTCCCTTCACTGGATAATGACGGGGAATTGTTATCCCTGAAAGCCGCCAACAGCATGATCATTCATGCCGTGCATTACGCTTCTTCCTGGTACCGGAATGAACTGAAGAAAGAAGGAGGCTGGACACTGGAAATGACGGATCCCCGCAATCCCTGCAGCGGCCGTTCAAACTGGAGCGCCAGTATTCATCCCTCGGGGGGTACGCCCGGTAAAAAAAATTCAACGGACGCCCCTGCTGAAGATGCGACGGCCCCGCGGCTGGTAAGAACCTATACGACCGACAGCCTCACCCTGGTACTGGTCTTTGATGAACCACTGGACAGCGTATCCGGCGCCACCCTCTCCCATTATGCCATTGACGGCAGTTTATCATTTAGCAAGGCCGTCACCCTTCCGCCCCTGTTTAGCGAAGTGGCCCTGACCCTGACCACGCCCATGCAGGCCGGTACGGTCTACCATCTCCGGGCCCTGAACCTGCAGGATTGTAAAGGGAACAGCCTGGCGGGCGAAGTCACCGTAAAAGCGGGCCGGCCTTCCGAAGCCCTGCCCGGCGACTGGATCATCAACGAGATCCTGTTTAATCCAAAACCTAACGGTTACGATTACGTGGAATTTTTTAACCAGGGAAACCGGATCCTCGATGCGGCGAGGCTCTTTATCGCCAACCGGAACACGGGCGGGGTGATCAGTTCGGTTAAACCGGTAAGCGCCGTCCCCTTCTATATTTTCCCCGGCGAATACCTTGTGCTGACTGAAGAGGCGGAGCAGCTGCCCCTGCACTACTTCGTGAAAAACCCGGAAGTGGTGCTGGGCATTCCTTCCCTGCCCTCCTTCCCGGATGAGGAAGGAACTGTTGTAACCCTGAACGGGCAGGGTGCAGTAACCGACGAAGTGCTGTACAAAGATGACTGGCATTTCAAACTGATCGATAACCCCGAAGGCGTTTCCCTGGAGCGCATTGACCCCGAAGGTCCTTCACAGGAAGCAGGCAACTGGCACAGCGCCGCGTCCACGGCCGGGTATGGCACGCCGGGTTATAAAAATTCCCAGTACAAATTACTGGACCCGGCAGGTGCACGCATTACGGTAACCCCCCAATTATTTTCCCCGGATAACGATGGCCGGGATGATGTGGCAACGATCCAATATACCGTAACAGGGACCGGTTATGTGGCCAACCTGACCATTTTTGATGCGGAAGGCAGACCCGTGCGATGGCTGGTCCGCAACGGTACCCTGGGATTAACCGGGAGCTGGAACTGGGACGGCCTGGATGAAAAGGGAAAAAAATTACCCATTGGCCCGTATATCCTGTTTACAGAAATCTTCAACCTGCAGGGGAAGAAAGAGCAGTTAAAAAATGTGATCGTGCTGGCCCGGAAACTGAATTAAACGAAAACAGCTCCTGTAGCGGAGCTGTTTTCGTTTATTTAATGGCTGGTAAAAATCAGATCAGCTCAATATCAAAACTAACCAGGTCCTTGAATTGCTGCAGCCGGGTATTGATATCTTCCTGGGTGACTTCTTTCAGGCGGGTGGGGCCGAATTTCTCCACGCAGAAGCTGGCCATAGCCGAACCCACAATGATGCCGCGTTTCATATTATCAAAGGAAATATCACCGGTCTTGGCGAGGTGTCCCATAAAACCACCGGCAAAGGTATCGCCGGCCCCGGTGGGATCGAATACATCCTCCAGCGGGAGGGCCGGGGCGAAGAATACTTCGTCGTCATGGAATAATAAAGCACCGTGCTCCCCTTTTTTAATGATCAGGAATTTCGGCCCCATGGCCATGATGGCCTTGGCTGCTTTTACCAGGGAGAAGAGACCGGTCAGTTGCCGGGCTTCGGCATCATTTACGATCAGCATATCGACATACCGCATCACGATCTTCAGTTCAGGCATGGCGGACTCCATCCAGAAATTCATGGTATCCATGGCGATCAGCCGCGGACGTTGTTTCATTTCCTGGATCACATTCAGCTGGATCTTCGGGGCCAGGTTGCCCAGCATCAGGAATTCGGCCCCCTGGTAGCTGTCGGGCACTTTGGGGTCAAAATCGGCCAGAACATTCAGGTCCGTCACCAGGGTATCGCGGCTGTTCATGTCTTCATGGTAGCGGCCACTCCAGAAAAAGGATTTCTTGCCGGGCACGATTTCCACCCCGTCCAGGTGTACCCCGCGGCTGCGCAGTTCGGCCATTTCCTCCTCCGGGAAATCCTCTCCCACGATCGAGATCTGCTGGACCGGCTTTATAAAATTGCTGGCGGCATAGGCTACATAAATGGCCGAGCCCCCGACGATTTTAGCGGTTTTTCCAAAGGGTGTTTCAATGGCATCGAAGGCCATGGTTCCTACGGTGATTAAAGACATGATTTAGTTTTTGAATATAAATAGCGTTACGGCGTGCAAACCTACATGAATTTTAGGGGATATTGAAACGTATTCGTTCCCCGGGCAGCATTGATGAATACGCTGGTTTTCGCAGCGCAGTCCCTGCCGGAGAAGTCCAATGCAGTTTATTTAATTGTAAGAAGCTGCGGGAAGGACAATTGAATCCCCGTTGGTAAAATTACCCCCTGCGGCAGCCCGTTATTCCCGGTCCCCGCCGATTTGATACCTTTGGTTCATGATGAGAAAAAACCGGGTAAAATACAGTATCCTCCTTTTCTTCCTTTTTACGGAAGCCGGCGCCCAGTTTGATACCAGTTTTGTAAAAAGCCGTATTCATCTCTGTGCCGACAGCCTGGCCATCGGGTTTAAGACCCGTAACTGGGAACTTTTTGCCCGGTACAGCAACCCTTCCATTATCGGGGTCATGGGCGGGAAAGCCGAATTTGTCAATTTCGCGTCAGGGGTCTTTGGCCAGATCCCCGACTCCGCCTGGAAAGTCTATGAACCCGGAACCATATTGCAGGTGATCAGGACCGGTACGGATTTTCAGTCGGTCATTGAACTCCGTTCTGTGATCGAATGGGAAGGAAGAAAGATCACCGCGATCAACTACCTGGTCGGGCAATCCTGGGACGGCGGGTACTTCTGGACCTTTTTTGATTCCCAGAACAGCCCGAAAGCGGCAAAGGAAATCAAACCCGATCTCAGCGACGAACTGGTAATCCCCGCGAAAAACGAAAAAGTGGAACCGGTCCGGCCTCCCTCCCCACTGAAGCCGGAAATGATGCCGGTCAAAACAAACAGGAAATTGGGTTTACCCTCTTAAAAGAATGAGAATAATCATATTTTTATACCTGTTACTCTTTATTATCTTTAGATATGGCTAAGGCACAACGAAAAAAAGCATCCAAGAAAGGCCTGATCCTGAAGAAGGCCGCTGCAATGTTCCGGGAAAAAGGCTTCGCCGCTACATCCATGCGGGACCTCGCGGAAGCGGTGGGCATTGAAGCCGCCAGTTTATATAATCATATCCGCTCCAAGAACGAGATCCTGGAAGCGATCTGTTTTGATGTGGCCAACGTCTATAATACCACCATCGACAGTATTGAAGCCGGTCCGCAAAAATCCATTGCGAAAATTGAGCAGTTGCTCCGGTTCCATATCAGGCAAATGACCGAGAATTACGAGGATGTGTATGTCAGTGACCGGGAATGGAAACACCTCGATGAGCCCTACCTGTCCAATTTCCAGACACAACGCCGCAATTACCGGAAGAAATTCGCCGCGATCATTGAAGAGGGGATCGCCCGGAATGAAATCAAAAGAATAGACGCCCCCACTGCCGTGCTCATCATGCTCCATGCAGTAAGCGGTATTGAAAGCTGGCATCGCAGCAAGGCCAAGATCAATGCCCAGGAACTGGAAGACAATATGGTTATGATCATGATCGACGGCTTACGTAAACAACCCTGATCTATGTCCCTTCATTTTCACCGGCTCACGGTTAAAGAGGTAAAGAAAGAAACCCCTGAATGTGTCTCCGTGCTGTTTGATGTTCCTGAAACACTATGGGCCGATTTTCAATTCAGCCAGGGCCAGAGCCTCAGCATGCGGACCCGGATCAACGGGGAGGAAGTCCGCCGCACTTATTCGATCTGTTCTTCCCCGCTGGAAAAGCAACTGAAAATAGCGATCAAAAAAGTGGAAGGCGGTTTATTTTCCGCCTGGGCCAATGAGCAGCTGAAAAAAGGGGATGTGCTGGAAGTAATGCAGCCGGTGGGAAAATTCAATACCCCGCTGGACCCTGCTCATAAAAAAAATTACCTCGCTTTTGCCGCCGGCAGCGGTATCACCCCGGTGATCTCCCTCGTAAAGACCACCCTGGCCACCGAGCCGCTGAGTCATTTTACCCTGGTCTTTGGCAACCGGGGACGGGGTTCCATTATTTTCTTTGAAGAACTCGAATCCCTGAAGAATAAATACATGGAACGGTTTAACCTGGTCCATGTACTGAGCCGGGAGCGGACGGAAACCGAACTTAATTCGGGCCGGATCACAGCCGCCAAACTGGAAGCGCTCGGTCCCCTCGCGGGTTATGCCGATACGGATGAATTTTTCATCTGCGGACCGGAGGAAATGATCTTTACGGTAAAGGATTACCTGGAAGCTAAGGGAATTGAGAGGAAGAAGATTCATTTTGAATTGTTCAACTCACAGGGAAAACAAAAGGCCACAGTCCACAGTCCGCAGTCCACGGTTACCGGGCCTGTCAGTAATATTTCCATTAAAGTGGATGGACGCAGTTTTGAAATGGTTCTTCCGTTAAACAGTGACACTACTATACTGGATGCGGCGCTTCAGCAGGGAGCTGATCTGCCTTTTGCCTGTAAAGGCGGGATGTGCTGCACCTGCAAGGCCAAACTCCTCGAAGGGGAAGTAAATATGGATGTACACTGGGGTCTTGAGGATGCGGAAGTGGAAAAAGGCTATATCCTCACCTGCCAGAGCCATCCCCGGACAGACCGCATCGTGGTTGATTTTGATGCCAAATAATTTCCCTTCAATTTTTTTAACTACCAGCCCGGAAAACTGAAAATCTCATTCAGATTTGCGCAAACAGCTGTTAGTTTTGACTAAATTTGGCCCAAACTGTTGCCATGCCTTCACCGGATTTTGAAACGATATTCCAGGACAAGATCGACCAGGAGATAAAGATCGAACCCAAAGACTGGATGCCGGAAAACTACCGCAGGACCAATACGCGGCAGATCAGCCAGCATGCGCACAGTGAAGTGGTGGGGATGCTGCCCGAAGGCAACTGGATCTCCCGGGCCCCTTCCCTGAAAAGAAAAGCCATCCTGCTGGCCAAGGTACAGGATGAGGGCGGGCACGGGCTCTATCTCTATTCCGCTGCCGAGACCCTGGGTATGAGCCGCGAAGAAATGATCAATGACCTGCACAGCGGCAAAGCCAAGTATTCCTCCATCTTTAATTATCCCACGCTGACCTGGGCTGATATCGGCGCCATCGGCTGGCTGGTGGACGGCGCGGCCATCATGAACCAGGTGATGCTGACCCGCACTTCGTACGGACCCTACGCCCGGGCCATGGTAAGGATTTGCAAGGAAGAAAGTTTTCACCAGCGCCAGGGTTTTGAAGCGTTGCTGGTCTTATCAAGAGGATCCGCGGCGCAAAAGGAAATGTGCCAGGATGCTATCAACCGCTGGTGGTGGCCGGCCCTGATGATGTTTGGCCCCCGTGATACCGAAAGCACCAACAGCGACCAGAGCATGAAGTGGAAAATCAAACGCAAAAGCAATGATGAGCTGCGGCAGAACTTTGTGGACATGATCGCGGAACAGATCAAAACATTAGGCATGAAACTGCCCGACCCGGAGCTGAAATGGAATGAAGCAAGAAAGCATTATGATTTCGGCGCCATCAACTGGGATGAATTCTGGCAGGTGGTAAAGGGGAACGGCCCCTGCAATAAACAAAGGCTGGATGCAAGGCGCAAGGCCTGGGAAGAAGGCGAATGGGTCAGGGAAGCGGCGATTGCTCATGCGGGGAAGAGAGCGGAAAGGGCGGGGAGGTCTTAAGGAGGGATATCTTTATTGTGAATTACTGATTATTGATTATTAGAAAGCAGAAAGTGTACTATTAAGCTTAAAATAGCTGGCAACTGTAAACTTTTTAAGTAAAACACCTGTTTATACGGTTTAAAATCGCTGATTCGCCGATATAAACACGAAATAAAGAAGTTTTTTGACAAGACAGGAGAACCGTGATTATTAATTATTGATTATTCAATTATTTTTCACCCGTCATTAAGCTGCCGGGTGAAAATAAATCAAAAGCCGGAAGAAATAAGACAACTGATCTGAAAACCCGGCAGGAATAATTAATAATAAAGAATCAAATGCCAACCTACCATCATTTTTATGAATTACCTGTTTATAAAACCTGCAGGCTGTTCAGAAAAATGGTTTCCGGGGTAGCCCGTAAACATCTTCCGAAAACGGAAGAATACCTGTTAAAGGCCCAGGTGCTGGATGCCAGCAGATCGGTAACGGCTAATATCGCGGAAGGGTTTGGCCGGTTTCATTACCAGGAAAATATCCAGTACTGCAGGCAGTCGAGAGGTTCATTGGCGGAAACACTGGAACATATGATAACAGCATATGACGACAACTATATCTCTGATGCAATACTTAAAGAAATAAACAATCAGTACAAAGCCTGTCTTAAAGAATTAAATAGTTATATCAGTTATCTGAAATCTGCGAAACAGGGCGGAGTCCATAATTAATCATCAATAATAAGTAATTCACATGGAGTTCATACGCAAATTTTACTACGGCGATATCCCCGAAGACAAATCAGGCGCCGCTGCAACGGGCAAAAGCTCCGGTCATGACTGGCCCCTCTGGGAAGTGTTTATCCGCAGCAAGAACGGGCTGGAACACAAACATGCCGGCAGCCTGCACGCAGCAGATGCCCAAATGGCGATTGAAAATGCCCGGGATGTATATACCCGCCGGATGGAAGGGGTAAGCATCTGGGTGGTGGAAAGCAGGTTTATCACGGCTACGAATCCCGAAGAAGCCGGGGAATTGTATGAACCGGCCGTGGATAAAATATACCGGCACCCTACTTTTTATAATTTACCGGATGAAGTAAATTATATGTAAGGAAGAGAAAGAACCAAGATGCCAAGATCCAAGATGCCCTGCCTACCGGCAGGCAGGCAAATAAATCTCAAAACTAAAACTCCAAAGAATAACCAATTGGTGCTTCGTTGAATATTCGCTTTTGGAATTTATTTGAGTATTGATCATTGGTGCTTATTTGGCATCTTGGCATCTTGGCATCTTCGGTTCTTGGTTCTTAAAAAATAATCAATGAGCTCAATAATCAATTATACCCTTCACTTAGCAGACAATGCTTTAATACTCGGTCAGCGCAACTCCGAATGGTGCGGTCATGGCCCCGTGCTGGAGCAGGATATCGCCATCACCAATATCTCGCTGGACCTGATCGGGCAGGCCAGGAGTTTTTACCAGTACGCGGCAGCGCTGATTGGCGATGGGGCTACGGAAGACAGTCTCGCTTACCTGCGCACCGAAAGGGAATTCAACAATTGCCTGCTGGTGGAACAACCCAATGGCGACTGGGCGCAAACCCTGCTGCGGCAGTTTTTTTTCAGCAGTTACCAGTTTTACCTGTACCGTTACTTGCTGAACCACCCGGATACCCGGATCGCCGCCATCGCGGAAAAATCATTGAAAGAAGTCAGCTACCACCTGCGCTGGAGCAGCGAATGGGTGATCCGGCTGGGCGACGGAACCGATGAAAGTCACCGGCGTTTAAAAGCTGCCCTGGACGAACTATGGAGCTATACCGGCGAATTATTCCTGCCGGCCGGATATGAAAAGGACCTGGGTATTGATGTGGCATCCCTGGAAGTTGATTGGTCAAAAAAAGTAAAAGATATATTTGATGAGGCCAACTTAGCAGTACCCGGAAATGTTTTTATGCAGACCGGGGGTAAGTCGGGTATGCATTCCGAACACCTGGGGCACCTGCTGACAGAACTTCAGTATATGCAAAGGACCTTCCCGGGTTGTGAATGGTGATAGCGGGGAATAAACAAACAATGAACATTGTATCAACCGATATAAAAACAATCTGGTCTTACCTGGAAACGATAAAAGATCCGGAGATACCGGCGCTGAGTATCGTGGACCTGGGTATTGTAAGGGATATTCATTTCCAGGATGACCAATTGGAAGTGATCATCACGCCCACTTATACCGGTTGTCCCGCCATGGATATGATCGCCGCTTCGATCCGGGCCGAACTTTCGGCAAAAGGATTTTCAACGATAAAAATAACGCATTCCATCAGCCCGGCCTGGACCACCGACTGGATGAGTGAAAAAGGCAAACAGCAATTAAAAGAATACGGGATCGCACCGCCTAATCCAAAGCAACAGGTTTGTAATGACAAACTCTTTGCCCCGGATGAAGCCGTGCAATGCCCGCATTGTGAAAGCTGGCACACGCACCGCATCAGCGAATTCGGCAGTACGGCCTGCAAGGCCCTGTATCAATGTGATGACTGCCAGGAGCCCTTTGATTATTTTAAATGTCATTGAGCGGGCGGAATAATTAACTTAGTGCCAGGTAAATTATTTTTTGACGGATCACTTGTTAGCTATGAGCTTTGAGCTACGAGCTGCGAGTTGCGAGACTGATTATTCAATCTCCGGGTCCCAAAGTTCCCGGCCATTTTTGAAAGCGGTATTTTAAACTTAAAAAACAATAGCATAAATCTTCCTCATGTCGTCCATCCTGTTTGAAATAAAAGATTCCATCGCCTTCATCACCCTTAACCGGCCGGAGAAGTTCAATGCTTTTAACCGGGAAATGGCCTTGCTCCTACAGGAAAAACTCGATGCCTGTAAAAACGAAGCGGTCCGCTCTGTGTATATTACCGGGGCGGGGAAAGCCTTTTGCGCCGGGCAGGACCTGGCCGAAGTGGCCGACCCTAACGGCCCGGGGATGAATGTGATCCTGGGCGAACATTATAACCCGATCGTTTCCAGGATACGCAAACTCGGAAAACCGGTGCTGGCCGCCGTAAACGGGGTAGCTGCCGGGGCCGGTGCCAATATCGCCCTCTGCTGTGATATCGTTGTAGCCGCTCAATCCGCTTCCTTTATACAGGCATTCAGTAAGATTGGGCTGATCCCCGACAGTGGCGGCACCCATACCCTGCCCCGGCTGATCGGCTGGCAAAAAGCATCTTCCCTGATGATGCTGGGAGATAAAGTACCCGCCACTGAAGCGGAAAGACTGGGCATGCTCTACCAGGTTTTCCCGGATGAAAGTTTTGCGGAGGAAAGCAGGAAGATCGCGTACACCCTGGCCGCAATGCCCACCCGGGGGCTGGCTTTTACCAAACAGGCCCTGAACCTTTCTTTCAGCAATACGTTTGAAGAACAACTGCAGGACGAAGATGTATTGCAGCAAAAAGCCGCGGGAACGGCCGATTTCAAAGAAGGGGTGGAAGCCTTCCTGCAAAAAAGACAACCCGTTTTTAAAGGAAAATAAACCGGATTATGCAAACGCAAAAAGACCAGCAGGCCAAAGCGGTGGTGGATCACATGATGAAAAACGATCTCTTCAGCCAATGGCTGGGAATTGAAGTCCTGGAAATAAAAGAAGGCCGGAGTAAAATAAAAATGATCATCCGCCCGGAAATGGTAAACGGGTTCGGCATCATTCACGGGGGTATTGCCTTTTCCCTGGCCGACAGCGCTTTTGCTTTTGCCTGCAATAACCGCAATGTATTATCCGTGGCGCTCGACACTTCGATCAACTTCATCAAACCGGTGCATGTGGGTGATGTGCTGACTGCCCAGGCCACTGAACTGCATAACGGGCAATCCACCGGCCTCTACCAGGTAGAAATAAAAAATCAGAAAGACCATGTGGTGGCGGTATTCAAAGGACTATGTTACCGTACCGATAAACAGCTTCTTTAGCGGTCCATTAATTTACCCGTTTATGTTTTATTCATTCAAAGGCATCAGGCCGGTTGCAGATAAAACCTCTTTTATCCATCCGCAGGCGGTGGTTACCGGGGATGTGATCATCGGCAAATATTGTTATATCGGGCCGGGGGCGGCGCTGCGCGGCGACTGGGGCCGCATTATTATTGAAGATGGCTGCAATGTGCAGGAAAATTGCACCATTCATATGTTCCCGGGCACGACGGTCATTCTCCGCGAAGGCGCGCATATTGGTCACGGTGCGATTATACATGGCGCCCAAATCGGAAAAAACTGCCTGGTGGGGATGAACAGCGTGATCATGGACCAGGTGGATCTCGGGGATGAATCCGTGGTGGGGGCGCTTACCTTTATAAAGGAAGGAACCGTTATTCCCCCGCGGAGCGTAGTGCTGGGCAGCCCGGGAAAGGTCATAAAACAGGTAACAGACCAGATGCTGGACTGGAAAACAGCGGGAACCCGGCTTTACCAGGAATTGCCCCGTGACTGTGCTGACAGCCTCAAGCCCTGTAAACCAAGACGAAAACCCGCTCAAATTCTTCAAAAAGATCATTCAGGATATAAAAGCTGGAAAAAAAGTAATTAGGAAAAATACGATGCCTGTCACTGTATCTTTTCAAATATTTTCGAGAAAATACTTGCAGAAACTACAATCGCGTTGTACTTTTGACTTCTACGATTTTCAATTCCTCCAAAAAAACCCCGGGCATTCGTTGAAATAATCCGTCCAAACTCCTTTTTGAGACTCCTCAATTCCATTCCTTAGATGACCCTGAGCATCCAGTTCCGTTCAAAACCACTTTGAACAAGGATTTTTTTTCTTACATAAAACCATGAGCATGAAAACTTCTACACTTGTTGTAAAGGGGTTAATCACCTTTTTATCCTTCGCCCTGTTTTTCGGAGAAAAAGCAGCCGCACAAACGCCGGTGGTCACACTGAACCCGGCAACCACGCAAAGCACCGGGGCCGGCGGAACAATCAATTTTACCGCTACACGGAACGGCAATAACCAAAACTGGCCCGGTGGTAACAGCCAGTTTACTTATACCTGGAGTTCCAGTCCCGCAGGAGCAACGTTTACCAATAACCCGAATACGGTGAGTGGTAATAATTCCAGCACCGTTGCTACGTTCCCCACGGCCGGTACTTACCAGGTCACCTGTTTTGTACAGGAAGGCGGTGGCGGATTAAGCGCCACATCAGCAGCCACTACCGTCAATGTATCGGCTCCCTTACCCGCGAATATCTGGGCTACTTCTTCCAATGGTACGCAGATCTCCGGGTTTGCTGTATCCAATGGCACATACCAAAGTGGCCCCAACAATATTTTTCCCGCCAGCTTCCCCGGCGGTACTACTGGCGGAACATCAACAGCCGCCCTGGGTCGCAGCGCTTTCCCGAGTATCAACCTGGGTCATTTTTACTGGCTGCCCAATACCAGTGGTAACAATGGAATAGTGGAAGTATTTGCCTCCACTTCCACCGGGGCGAATGTAACCCGGATCGGTTCCCTTGATATCAATGGCGGTGCCAACAATAACAATCTTGGTTTTGTACGCCTGGGGATGGGTCCCGACGGCACCGGCTGGATCCTGGCCGGCGATGGCACTACCCTTTTCCTTGCTAAGTTCAGTTCCAATGGGGTGAACCCCGTGACCATTACGATGGAAGACGCCAGCGTGAACTTAGTGGGTGGCACAATATCCACTTTCCGGAACGGTGATCTTTGTATTTCCGGTTCGGGCAAGATCTATGCCCTGGCCAATGACGGCAGCGGGGTAACGCAAATCTTTATCGGCTCACCGGCCGGCGGCAATACCACGCTTACCAAAAGATGGGACCTGGTAACACCCGGCAATGCTCCTTTTACCGGGACCGTAAACGGGGTGGCTTTTGACCTGCTGGGTTCAATCTACCTCTCGACCGGTACGGGTTTATTTTATATTGATCAGAATACCGCCAACGGACCTGCCGGTACCGTGGTATGTTCACAGGTAGTAGCTGTAACCGGCCTGCAGGACCTGGCTTCGAATGTATTCCCCAGCCAGTCCACCCTTCCTGTTACCCTGCTGAATTTCAGTGCGGCTTACCGCAACGGGATAGCCACCCTGGGCTGGACAACAGAGAATGAAGTGAATTTCAGTCATTATGAGCTGGAAAGAAAAGGCGCCGGCGGCACAGACTTTACAGCCATTGAAAACAAGGCAGCTCTCGGAAATACCGGCCGTTCGGTTTACCAGGTAACCGACAATATCAGCAACCTGCCCGATGAAGTGCTGTATTATCGCCTGAAGATGGTGGATATGGATGGCAAATACACGTACAGCAATGTAATCATGGTACGGAAAGAAAAGAAGACTATCAGCGGTATCAGCCTCAGTCCCAACCCTGTAATGAGCAGTGGCAATGCCACGGTTCGTTTTGACGCAGCAGGCAATGCGATGGTAACCCTGCGGGTCCTCGATATGGCCGGCCGCCAGGTATTGCAGCAACAAAACAATGTAACCGGGGGAACCAACAGCATCCAGGTCAATAACCTGAACAGGCTGCAGCCCGGTCTTTATATTATTCAACTGGTGAATGGCAATGAACTTTCAGCATTTAAATTCTCTGTGGTTCAATAAGTAAGTTTATCAGAAAGGCAATGCTCAGGGTTTTTATACCTTGACCCCTCCTTGATTCGTTCGGGAGGGGTTTATTTTTTCCGGCTACCGCCTGTAAAATTTGTTTTTGGCGCCGCGGGAATTGTTGTAATTTAATAGGGCAACAAAAAACCCCGTGTATGAGAAAAACCTTACCCCTCCTGTCTTTTTGCCTTACCGCCGTTTTAATGAATCCCGGAAATACCCGCGCCCAGCAGGCAGACCGGTTTGCCTACGCTATTACCGATGCGCAGCCAACGGGCAGTAACTGGAGTTTCCTGCGAAAACTGGACCTCCGGACCGGGGAATACAGTTCCGTATTGCTGGATGGCAGCAATGCCGGCTTACCGGCTTACAATGCGGCTACTAAAAAACAACTGGAAACCCCGTTCAGTGATGCCCGTTTCGGCACCGTGGCAAATGCCGCTTTTGGAAACGGGGTGGCGGCCATGGCTTATGATAAGAAAAACAACCGGCTTTATTATACGCCCATGCTGTTTGACCAGCTCCGTTATATCGATCTTAAGACCATGAAAGTGTTCTTTGTCCTGGATAAAGGCTTTACCGGCAAACCCGTTAAATCAGCCGACCAGGGAAATATCGTGACCCGGATGGCGATTGCCGCTGACGGGAACGGCTATGCGCTCACCAATGATGCCACCCAGCTGATCCGTTTCAGCACCGGCAGGAAACTGGTGACCGAGGACCTCGGCAGCCTGGTGGATGACCCGGCCAATAAGGGCATTTCCATTCATAACTCCTGCAGCAGTTTTGGCGGGGATATGATCGCAGATGATAACGGTAACCTGTATGTGTTTTCCGCCCGCAACCAGGTATTCAAAGTGGATCTTTCCACCAAAGTAGCCACGCACCTCGGGATGATCAGCGGCTTGCCCGGGAACTTCACGGTAAACGGGGCGGCAGTGAATGCCGACAACCGCATCGTGGTGAGCAGCGCCACGATGCCGGAATATTTCACCGTGGATTACCACAACTGGTCCGCCAGTCCCTATGCTATTAACGGCAGTTCCTGGAACAGTTCGGACCTGGCCAACAGCAACCTGCTGCTGACTTCCGGGAAAAATACGAATACGGTCAATTTTGTTTCCCGCAACCCACTGCCCGGCAGCGCGGAGGGGAAGATCAGCCTCTACCCTAACCCGGTCATCAATAACCAGTTCATCATACAGTTCAGCCAGCTGGAGCCGGGTTCCTATTCCATCCAGGTGACGGATGTGATGGGGCGCCAGGTGGTACAGCAATCGCTCAGCATCAGCGGGGAAAACCATACGCAATTAGTGAAATTGGATCCGGCCGCGGCCAAAGGAATTTATTTAGTAAAAGTAACCGGGCAGAACAGCCGGGAGATTTATAATACGAAGGTTGTGGTGCAGTAGGCCCCCCTCAATGCCCCCTAAAACCCCCGACCCGCTGCGCCTTGCTTAGCGAGGCGAGAGGGGGACTTGGGCCTCCGATAGTTCAACTATTCCGGATAAGTATTGAATGGCGTACAGACTTTCAGAAATTAGCATTCACTGCAATAAGGCAAATTCTTATAATTAAATAATAAACGCTTTAATTATATACGCGATTACGCAAAACCAAACAGTAAGTAATTTCAGCCTTTCAGACTCTGAAGTCCCCTTCGGGGGACCTGCCTGCCGGCAGGCAGGTTTAGAGGGCCTCCCCCGGGGGCCATTAGGGAGCCTCCTTCTTCCAAACCAACCTCAGCTTCTTCGCCTTCTCCCCAAAATCGGGGCATTTGCCGTCTCCCCTCCCGGAGAAGCCTCCGCTGGGAGCGCAAAGCTGTTTACACTGCTCATCGTACACCGGGTTGAAGAAATCGCAGCAGGGCATGGTAAAGAGATAGACTTTATCCCCGTTGTATTCGTATTCATCCACCTGCTGTGGCAGGACGGGCGGAATATCCTTCGCCGCGCTATCGAGTATTTTGCGCACACAGACCGGCACCGAATCCGTCCGTACAGGCTGCTCCGCAACCGGATCGCCTGCCGCAGGCTTTTCTTTTTTCTTTCCGCATTCGGTAGCCGACAGAAAAGGCAGGGTAAATAACAGGAGCAGGTATTTCATTTAAGAGGGTTATAAACGGTTCAGGTATATTTGCAGTTCCGGCAGGTTCAACACCTGGTCTTGCCGGAACACAACGTAAAAGTAAGGTTTTGGAGAAAAGTAACTTTGTAGATCAGATCCGTATATTTTGCCGGAGCGGCCACGGGGGTGCCGGCAACAAGCATTTCATGCGTAATAAATTCACTGCCCTGGGCGGACCGGATGGCGGAGATGGCGGACGCGGCGCCCATATTATCCTGAAAGGGAACAGCAATCTCTGGACCTTACTGCATTTGCGCTATTATAAAAATGTACTGGCCGAGGACGGGGAAAGAGGTGGTGCCAATAACTGTCATGGCCGGGACGGAAAGGATATTATTATTGAAGTGCCGCTGGGCACCATTGCCCGCGATGAAGAAAGCGGCAAACAGGAAGTGGAAATCCTCGAAGACGGGCAGGAAATCATCTGGATGCCGGGCGGCAAAGGAGGTTTGGGCAATTCTCATTTTGCCACCCCCACCAACCAGGCGCCGGAACATGCCCAGCCCGGTCTGCCCGGTGAAGAAGGCTGGAAAGTACTTGAACTAAAAGTGCTGGCGGATGTGGGACTGGTCGGTTTTCCCAATGCGGGAAAATCAACCCTGCTCTCCGTGATCACGGCGGCCAAACCCAAGATCGCCAACTACGCCTTTACCACCCTGACCCCCAACCTGGGGATGGTGGAATACCGCGACGGTAAAAGTTTTTGCATCGCCGACCTGCCCGGAATCATTGAAGGAGCCGCGGAAGGAAAGGGCCTGGGTCACCGTTTCCTCCGGCATATTGAACGGAACTCCGTTTTATTGTTCCTGGTGCCGGCCGACAGCGACGATCACAAGAAGGAATTTGACATCCTGGTCAGTGAACTGGAGCAATACAACCCGGAACTGCTCCACAAACAGTTTATTATTGCGATCAGCAAGAGTGATATGCTGGATGATGAACTCAAACAGGCGATCGAAAAAGAATTGCCTGCCCATATTCCCCATGTCTTTATTTCGTCCGTGACCAATAAAGGGCTTACCGAACTCAAGGACCTGCTCTGGACCGTCCTGAACCAGCCGGCGGAATAATACCCGGCAGCGGGTATGGACTGCCACGGCAGAATGCAGTAGCTTTATTTCAAATTTACACACATGAAAAAGGCACTGATCCTGGCCGCAGCCTCCCTGCTTCTTATCCTGCATACGGAGGCACAACCCCTGACCAAAGAATTAAAAGAAGTATTGCAACTGCCGGTAACCCGGGAAGGCGGGGCCAATGGGGGCGCAGTGGCCTGGCACCCGGTACTGAAAAGATATTATACGGCCATTGCAGGCAATGTAAATTTCCCGCTTGACGTATTTGATATAAAGGGAAAGCGGATCTCTGACAGTACGACAACCACCCTGTTTGACGTAAGGGGCTTATGGTATAACCCGAAACGGAAGACCCTGCAGATGAATGGGTACAATGATTTCGGATGGGCCGAATATAAACTGAACACAAAAGGGATACCCATTGATACCCTCCTGCTGCATGCGGGAATGAACCAACCCTCAGAGCAATCGGCCGGGGCATTCAACCCGGTGGAAAACAGGGTGTATTTCCTGAATGAAGACGGGCACCTGGAGAAATACGATTATGCGACTGCCGCTTACCTGGAAACCCGGGAGCTCTACCTGGGGCTGACGGAAGACGAGGACGATGGTTTATCAGGCAACTATGATGTCCTTGACGATTACAATACCACCGTAGTAATCTTTACCGGGATCAAGGGCGCCGAGATCGGGGTGCTGAATCATATAAATTCCGAGATTGAATTATATAACCTGGCAGACGGCTATATTACCCGGAGGCTGAAATTGCCCGAAGGCGCCCCGGTTAACAGCCGGCTGAACTTTTCATACAGTAATGGCATTTACTGGTTGTTTGATAAGGAGGCAAGGGTGTGGAAGGGGTACAGGTAGGGCGTTGCTGATTATTTGATTACTGATTATTTGATTACTGATTATTTGATTACTGATTATTTGATTACTGATTATTTGATTACTGATTATTTGATTACTGATTATTTGATTACTGATTATTTGATTACTGATTATTTGATTACTGATTATTTGGCGTGTTTTTTTCTGCCAGCTTCTTTAGAACAGAAGCAGCCTGGGTTCAATACAGTTTACACTGTCAGGAATTGATCAGTTTGCTGGAATAATCAGTAATCAATATTTCTGCCAATTTCATTAGCCCAGCCCCGGGATTCAGTACAGTTTGCTTAAGCAGGAACTGCTCAGCCTGAAGGAATAATCAATAATTAATAAGCCAATAATCAATAAACCCTCCCCACGGTATCACAAGCCGCTTTCAGCAGAGAATTATTATCCACCGCATCCTGGCCCTTCTCCCATATCATCACCCCTGCCGCGATATCCTTTGCGAGTTTGGCCTTGCGCTTAACGGTGTATTGCCCGTTATAATAAATGGTGTAATTGGTAAACCCGCCGGCGCTGACAATCGCCGAATCCAGCTGGGGATTTCCCCCCTGTGACAAAATCGTTTTATAAGTCAGTACGGTATTGCTTTGGGTAATTCCCGAAGGTCTTCCATAAGCCGGCAAACCCAGCACTGCCTTACCGGCCGGCATGCCCCGGGTGGTCAGCCAGTAATTGAGACAGGTCTGCGCCAGCGCATAATCACTGTGGTGGCGGTAAGGGACCGTAGTGCTGAAATCATCGTAGGCCATGATATTGAAAAAATCGACATAGGGGAAGATCTCATTGCGGATCGCATCCCTTGCACCGGCATACTTACCGGCCGTGATGGCACAGGACAAATAATACCGCCCGTCCCGGTGCAATGAATCCGAGAGTTCTTTCATGAGGGCAGTAAACGTAATATCCGAGCCATCCGAGATAGTCGGGTATTCCCAGTCCATATCGATCCCGTCGAGGTTATTGGCCCGGACCAGGTTCATCAGGGTTTTGATAAAATTATTCCGGCCCGCAGCAGTGGAAGCCATGTTTTTGAAATTGGTTTTCCCGTCCCCGCTGCCATCATTAATCCCCAGCAATACTTTGGCATTATTTGCCCGGGACTTGGTAATGACATCGGCCAGGGAACTGCCCGAAGAAGGGGCCGTTAATCCGCCGGAACCATTCACCCCATAAAAAGCGTAGATCACTGCATTGGTCATGCGAAATTTGACATCGGGGATATCGGCCAGGTTGCGGTAATAGGGCATATAACCCACCACATAGTACCCGAAGGGATTGGGCGACCGGATTTCAATATAGGTAAACGAACTGATGTTGCTGGTACAGCCCGTGGCCGTGCCGGAAGCATTTTTCGGTAACGCATACCAGTAATACGTGATATTGGGAGTGGCCGGGATGCTGTAATTATAACTGGTCCCGGTTACACTGGCGGCAATGACAGTAGTGGGATTGGGGCTGCTGCCAAAATAAATATCATAGCTGGTGGCGCCGCTTACCGCGTTCCAGTTCAGGGTGATGGAGCTGGTCGTAACAAAGGAGTTATTGGCCGGGGCAATACCGCCGGCGCATCCCGGAACCGGCGTGGGGGGCGGGTTGGGGTTATTATCCTTTTTGCCACAGGAATAAAACAACAGGAGGACGGATAACAGGGCCGCCAGGACAGGTTTGGTTTGCATAAGGGGTTATTCCTCCTCAAAATAAGCCATTCTGGTAAAACTCAGTAATTCGGAAACCCTTTTTCTGTAGGTTTGCCCCCTAAAATCACAAGTATGAAGAAGATCCTATTAACGATTGTCTTATTCCTCACCGTCGTGCTTAAATCCATGGCCGACGAAGGAATGTGGCTGCCCCTGCTCCTCGGGCAACAGGTCTATAATGATATGGTGAAAAAAGGGCTGAAACTCACCAAAGACCAGCTCTACAACATCAACAAACCTTCCTTAAAAGACGCGATCCTTATTTTCGGCGGTGGCTGTACCGGCGAGATCGTAAGCGCCGAAGGACTGATCTTTACCAACCACCACTGCGGGTACAATGCGATTGCATCCGCCAGTACCATGGAGAGGAATTATCTGCGTGACGGGTTTTATGCCCGCAGCAAAAGCGAAGAAATTCCCACCAACCTCAGTGTACAGTTCCTGCTGCGTATTGAAGATATAACCAAAGAAGTAATGGATTCCCTGAAGGGACTCAGTGGCACCGAACGGGTGCAGCGGCAAGGCGCTGTACTGGCCGCCATCAATAAAAGAATGAGCGATGCCAGCCAGAATATCGAGACCCGGGTGAGCGCTTTGTTCAAAGGCAACCAGTTCCTCGCTTTCGTTTACCAGCGTTATACCGATATCCGCCTTGTGGGCGCTCCCCCCGAGAGCGTCGGCAAATTCGGCGGTGATACTGATAACTGGGAATGGCCCCGTCATACCGGTGATTTTTCCGTATTCCGCGTGTACACGTCCGCTGATGGCAAACCCGCCAAATATGCTGAAGGCAATAAGCCGATGAAACCCAAATGGTACCTGCCTGTTTCTTTACGCCCGCTGAAAGACGGCGATTTCTCCATGATCTGGGGTTATCCCGGCGGCACCAACCGGTATGAAAGTTCTTACGGGATCAAACTTGCTACCGATATCAACAACCCCACCCTGGTAAAACTCCGGGACATGCGGTTGAAATATATGTTTGAGGAAATGAAGAAAGACCCGGCTGTAAAACTGCAGTTAGCTTCCAATTATGCCGGTATCGCCAACTACTGGAAATTCTTCGACGGCGAAACAAAGCAATTGCTGAAATACGATGTGTTCGGGCAAAAACAGGCGGCTGAAGTAAAATTCAATGCCTGGGCCAAGGGCAAACCCGAATACGAAAACCTTTTTGCCGACTGGGGCAAGGCCTATGACGCCTGGAGACCTTATGCCAAACACCGCCAGTATCTCAATGAAGGCATGTTTGGTTCCCCGCTGATCGCTTTTGCCGGTTCGCTGTTGCAATTAGAAGCAGCCCTCGTAAAAACCGGCGCCACCAAGGCGGATATCACCAAGGCCGTGGAAGCTGCCAATAACCAGCGGAAAGGATTCCTGAATGACGAAAACAAGGTATCCGACCAGAATATCCTGGCCTCCGTTACCCGCATGTTCTACGAGGATGTGGATAAGGAACAGCACCCCGTTGGCTTCTATGGTACGCTGAAAAACAGTTATGGCGCCCTGGATGATGACGCGACCTATAAAAAATACGCCGCTGATGTATTCAGCAGGACGATGATCTTTGATGATACCCGGTGGAATGCATTTGTGGCCAACCCCGACGCGGTAACCCTGCAGTCCGACCCGGCTTTTGCCCATGCCAGCGCCTTCCTCGTGAACTATAATACCAAGTTCGGTCCCTTCTCCCAGCAATTCAATGCAAAGAATGCGGAATACGGAAGACTTTACCTGAAAGGAGTGATGGAAATGGACCCGGTCAAAGCGAAGATGATGTATCCCGACGCCACATTCACCATGCGGGTCAGCTATGGCAATGTAAAATCTTATCGCCCCCGTGACGCGGTCTTTTATGATTATGTGACCACTTCCAAGGGCCTGCTGGAAAAATACAAAGCCGGCGATTATGAATTTGACCTCCCGGCCAACCAGATCGAGCTGCTGAAGAAAAAAGATTTCGGCCAGTACATGGACCCCACCCGCAAGGAACTGGTGATCGGGTTTATTACCACCAATGATATCACCGGTGGTAATTCCGGCTCCCCGGTGATCAATGGCCGGGGCGAACTGATCGGGCTTGCTTTTGATGGCAACTACGAGGCCCTGAGCCATAAACTGGCTTTCGACAAGGACCTGAACCGCACGATCTGCGTGGATATCCGGTATGTGCTGTGGTGTATTGACAAACTGGGCGGCGGTTCCAACCTGATTAAGGAACTGAAGCTGATGAAATAATCCTTCGGCAAACGCAGCGTGAAAATGATTAGAAAGGTCCCGTTTTAAACGGGGCCTTTTTTATCTCGAACCCTGAATACGGTATTGAACTCGGCCATAAAAGGGTTGGATTTTTCCACCCCCTTTTACTACATTTAGTCCATGAAAATTTTTACCGCTTACCTTATACCGCTTTTTCTTCTTCCCGCTTTTTTCTCCTGCAAACAAAAATTTTACAAGGTACCATCCGGCAGCATGGCCAGTACTATACCGGTGGGCTCGCGAATAGTCATTAATGGAGCGGACAGCTATGACCGGAATGATATTGTCGCTTATACATATTTCGGCAATGATTATTCTAAACAAATGGATGAAGACGGCCATTATCCGCAACATTGGGAGACCCGTATATCCCGGATCATTGCTGTTTCCGGTGATAGTATGCTGATCAATGATGGCGATATTTTTATCAACGGAAAAGAAATTCAGTTACCTGAAAAAGCCAATCTCATGTACCAGATAGTATCCACCGGGATCATTGAAGATTTTTCGGGTGATAACGAGAGATATAGCCAGGCTGAAAGTCTGCCCGGCGGCGGGATCCGGTATACTGTATACCTTACCCGGAACGAAGCAATGAAGTATATCAACCAAAAAGAGAATATTGTTTCTGTAAAAAGAATATCTGCTGACCGGAGTTTTAATGACACCTTATTTGCTACTGATTGTGCTGATACCGGGGTCAGTACGGACTATTACGGGCCATTTTATATCCCGAAACCTGGTGATACGATTGAAGTAAAATCATGTAACCGGAAATTTTATAAAAATATCAACGGTATACAGACCGGAAAGAATATAATCCGGGAAAAGCTATGTTTCCTTGTTGGAGACAACAGGCATGGTTCTGAAGATTCCCGCTTTATTGGCCTGATTCCAGAAACAAATATAAAGGGCAAATTGAAAGGGTTTTATTGAACCGCATTACCGCTTTCAGGTTATTTCCCTATAAGGATAACAAGAACAGGGTTTTTAAAAAATTGACGATGGGGTGAACTGGCCGGCAAGGGGCCCAACTCCGGGTTCCTCAATACAACTCTTCTAATTATTCAGTAACATTGCATCATCTTTTTTGTTTACCCGCTTTACCATATTATCCCTGTTGATTATCCTGTCTTATTTTGCCGGGGCCCAGTTCCCCCGGTTCAGCCTGGGCACGGACCTGGGGCTGTTGCATAATTTCCAGCAGGAGCAGGGATTTTCCACTATTGGTTACCGGGTCAATGCCAATTTTCACCTGACCCGCAAGGACGGGATCACGACTGCCTTTACTTTATCCGGCATCGGCAAATACGAAAATACCCTGAGCGCCACCGCAAGAGATATTTCCACCAACCCGCAACAGCTTCACTATACCAATAAGGGCCAGATGCGTTTCCGACAGGTGACCGCAGGCTGGAAGCATTATATCCGGGGCGCCCCGGATACCGAGAGCGGGTGGAACCTGTACGGCCATGCCGGCTTCGGCCTCCTACTGGGGCGTATCAACAACCTGCATTCACCAACCATCGATACTGCGGACTATACCCTGCCTGTGCTCCAGGGCCAGGCCCGCTTCAAACGGCTGACCTTTGACCTGGGCCTGGGCTGGGAAAAACCGGTTGGCGGTGATTTTTATTTTTATACCGAGGCCCGTGTATTTATTCCCTCCAGTGATTATCCCAGTCCTTATATATTAGTCAATCAAAACGCTCCCTTTGCCGGCATGCTGGGCGCGGGGCTGCGTATCCTGTTTTAAGTTACTGTTATGAGCATTACTATTCAGCAAACCGAACTGTACCGGCTCTCCATCCCGCTGACCGAGCCCTTTATCACTTCGCTGGGAAGGGATGAAAATGCGGAGAATGTGCTGGTGCGCATCCGGACCAAAGAAGGCATCACCGGGTTTGGCGAATGCAGTCCCTATATGCCTATCAACGGCGAGAGCCAGGATACCTGTATCAGTGTGGGGCAGTTGCTGGCGAAGTCCCTGGCCGGGACAAATGCATTGGATATTGAGGGGGCGGTAAAGCGGATGGACAGCATCATCTATGCCAATACCAGTATCAAGAGCGCTTTTGATATGGCCCTTTATGATATCGCGGCGCAACAGGCCGGCATGCCCCTGTATCAATTCATCGGCGGCAGGAACGACAAGACCATCATTACCGATTATACTGTAAGCATAAACGAACCGGAGCTCATGGCGGCCCAGGCGGTAAAAATTCTTGCCCAGGGATATCCTGCGATTAAGGTAAAACTGGGCAGGGATGGGAAGAAAGATGTGTTACGCATGAAAGCCATCCGTGCGGCCGTGGGTCCCGCTATTCCCCTGCGGATAGATGCCAACCAGGGCTGGGGCGTGGAAGAAGCCATTGAAACACTCAAAGCCTTAGGTCCGCTAAATATCCAGCATTGCGAAGAGCCCATACCCCGCTGGAATTTTATGCAATTACCGCGGGTAAAAGCCGGAAGTCCCATCCCCATTATGGCCGATGAGAGCTGCGGGGATGACCATGATGCCGAAAGGCTGATTGCCCTTGATGCCTGCGATTATTTCAATATCAAGTTGGGCAAGTCGGGCGGCATCTTCAAAGCCCTTAAGATCGTGAGAATGGCTGAGGCCGCGGGTCTGCATCTGCAGGTAGGCGCTATGATCGAATCCCGTTTAGCCATGACGGCTTTTGCGCATTTTTCGCTTTGCAGTCCCTCTATTGTGCATTTTGATTTTGATACGGCGCTGATGTTAAGGGAAGATCCTGTTACCGGGGGTATTCAGTACAAGGCAAACGGGGTGGTGGAAGTGCCGGAGGCGGTGGGGTTAGGGGCGACCGTTTCTGATGAGATGCTGGGGAGGCTTGAGAAAGTTGTTGTTAGTTAGTCAATTTGCTGATGTGCCAGGGTCAATGAGCTGATGTGCCAATTTGCTAATGTGCCAATGGTCTCCTGATTGGACATTTCTAACTGGGCAGAACACACTGATAATTTGTGCTTTCTATTTATTCACTTACCAGTCAGCAGATTTTTCTTAGCAGGCTCCCGATACCCAACAGCCAACGAGTTTTGTTGACAAGATGGTCAACAACAGTTTTTCAACCGGCTTCTGTTCCGAGCTGACAAATCACACAATACCAGCACAGCAGCAAGTCCTGCCCGCTAAATATAATATCTATTCCTCCAGTCCCCTCCGTGCCCCCGGGGAAAAATCCCGCCATACCCTGTTGTTTTCACCATGGCCCTGATAATACGGGCAATTAGTTTTGAATATCACAATATTAGAATTGCAGCGGTCCCTGACTGGCTGATTATTGAAACAAAGATGAATGAGGCCCCGGTTACTAAAAATTTGTGTTGCCCTTTAGTACAACTTTTAATACCTTTGCATGAACAGCAACAGAAAATACCGGACCGTTGTTTTTTATAAAGATCATTTTCAGTGGTTCTTTGAGCAACAGCGGGAAAAGGTAAAAGCGAAAATTATCTGGACCCTGGAACTGATCGAAGAAATGCCGGTAATCCCTGAAACCTATTTAAAACATATTGAAAACTGTAAGGGCCTTTATGAGATCCGGGTACAACAGGGAAGCGATATCTTTCGCATTTTTTGTTTTTTCGATGAGGGTCAATTAATCATTCTCACAAATGGTTTTCTGAAAAAAACGCCGGGATCAGAAATAAAGAAAGCATTAAATATCAAACAAGAGTATGAAAACGAAAAAAGCTCAACTATTAACCCTGGACCAGTTCAAAGAAAAAAATTACGGTAAGCGCGGCATGGCCAAGCGGGAGAAACTGGAGGCGGGTTATCGGGATTTCAAGGCCGGTGCTCTTTTGCAGCTGGCCAGGCTGGAAAAAGGAATGACCCAGGAAGAACTGGCGGATAAAACCGGTACCACGAAGTCCTATATATCCAAAATCGAGAACAATATCAAAGAAGTAAGGCTGTCCACGCTGCACAAGATCGTGGAGCAGGGATTAAACGGGCGGGTGCAGTTGATCATTAAACTTTAGTATCCCTTGCCCCCGGGCCGCTACGCCTGCCTGATCGCTTCGCGGCGAAGCCGATACCCCTTCCCGCTCTTCCCGTCTTCCCGGCCAAAAATATTTGCCACGCCTGCCTGCTCGCCTCGCGCCGAAGCGGGCCGTTAGGCCGGAATTGACACGAAAGAACACGAAAGGGTTTGCTTTGCAAACGCCACCTACGGCGGGGGACACATTCCCTTCCCCCTAAACCTCTCACCCCCTTTTAGCATTTTCCCGCTTTAAAGCTCCCATTGGCTAATTGACTAATTGGCACATTCTCCCTGTATCTTTGCTCTTTCTAACAACACGCTCCATGATCCCCCTCAAACGTCACTCCTCCCTCCAGCCCCTCAGCCGCGAACACCACCATGCTTTATTGCTGTGCTGGAAGTTCAGGCAGGGTTTTGCCAAAGGCGTGGAACCGGCCCGGATGAAGAAATACGCAGACTGGTTCTGGATGAATTACCTGGCGGCTCATTTTACCGCGGAAGAAAAATTCTTCTTCCCGGTATTGAAAGCGGATCATCCATCCTTGGTTAAGGCCCTGAAAGAACATAAGCTGCTGAAGAAATTATTCGAATCCGCCACGGATACCGAATACACCCTCCGGCAGATCGCTTTCGAACTGGAACAGCATGTACGCTTCGAGGAAAGAACCCTGTTCAATGATATCGAGGAAGGGGCCAGCCCGGAACAACTGGAAGCGCTGGCAAAACTGCATACCGAAGAGAAATTCACGGAGAATGTGGAAGATATGTTCTGGGTGGAAGAAGCGAAGGACCTGAAAAAAGAAGTAAAACCGGAGAAGAGAGAACGAAGAAGGGACCGGTGAGAGGAAGGCTGTTGGGTGTTAGGGCGCGGGCGATTAAGAGCAGCCATCTTCTTAGCCATAAAACTAAATAAACTATAAGACAGGAAGCTTTTGGCGATGGTACCAATCCAATGCCTTCACATTACTGCCACAATTTTTCATACTACACCAGCGTCGCTTGCCATTCTTTGTACTATCATAAAAAAGCCATCCGCAGCTGGGGCACTCTTTTACCTTAAGCAATTTATCACTCAGTAAGAGCTCGTAACTATCATTCAAAATTGGCGCAATTATTCTTTTATAACTATCTTCTTCAAGCAACCAGCTTTCTGAAAAGCCTCCCGATACTTGTTTCAGTTCAATCGCCGGGAAATAATTCTTTAATTGCACATTGTAGCTTCTTAGATACTCAGGGTGAACTTTTTTCTTTTTTGCAATAGCCTGAAATATTTTATAAAGTATTTCCCGAAATTCAAGTGCCTGTTTAAGGAAAGTAATTGCTTCTTTTGAATGCTTAACTGACTTTTCTGAAAGAATACATTCAGTCCTGGCATCAATAATCTCAAGTCTCCTTGCCCAGGCAATTAAGTCAGGCATAGTCATTAAATATTCCATCCTGACATCCTTCATACGGCTTGAAACACTATTAATAAAGTCGAGGCACAAGCGCCCCCCGTCCAAACTTATCTCAGAAATGGCCATTTTTACCACCTATTTTAGTTTTAACAGTAAAACCCTACCTTTGTTGTTCAAATTGCTATTACTGGTAAAGTTAACCGTTTATGTTTAAGGTATTGCTGTTTTCATTAATAATTTGCTACTCCTTCAGTTGTGCGAATAGCGCTCTAATGCAAAAAGAATATAGCCTGGATATGATAATTCCACCGTCTCAATCAGAATTATTTGCAAGTAATTTCATATCCACCTCAAACAACGAACTTGATGCCTGCTTTTCGCCTGATGGAAATATGTTTCTTTACACCATCGCGAATAATTCTTACTCAAACACCTTTTATACAATCTTTTTATCCAAAAAATTGAATAACAAATGGAGCAGACCTGAAATTGCTCCTTTCTCGGGGCAGTATAGTGATGCAGACCCTTTTTTTTCACCAGACGGGAAGAAGCTTTACTTTATATCCTACCGCCCTGCTGATGGCAGTGACAAGCCAAATAATAACTCTGATATATGGTTTGTGGAAATTATTAACGACTGTTGGTCAGTTCCAAAGCATTTGGGTGAAGCGGTTAATTCCAAATCAGATGAGTATTACCCATCGGTTTCAAAGAACGGGAACCTTTATTTCAGCTCCGAAAATGGAAAGACCGGATATGACGTTATGTTCTCCAAACATACGGATACCGGGTTTGCAAAATCAGTTAGCATTGGAGACTCTGTAAACACGATGGCCACAGAATATGATGCTTATATATCACCAGATGAAAGTTATATAATCTTTACTTCCATTGGCCGGAAAGATGGGTTGGGTAGCGGCGATTTATATATCAGCTTCAAAGTAAATGATAAATGGACTAAAGGGGTAAATCTCGGTAAAGGAATCAATTCACCTTTTATGGACCAATGTCCCAATGTAAGCCCTGATGGGAAATGCTTTTTCTACACAAGCTTTAGGGATAACAATTCCTTTGTATTTAGTAAAAAAATATCCACTGCCGAATATACTACCCATTTACACTCGCCTTTGAATGGGCTGGGGAATATCTTTTGGATAGACAATAAAAAAGTTTTTGAAAAAATAGATAACCAGTGAAATCAATTGCTATTGCAGAATTTCCATCAAACCTAGGGCTGAAAATGCCTTACCCAAATCATGAACCTGGGGTAAAAAAACTCCCAACATGGCTTAAGAAATTCAAATTTCATGAAAAATTAAACCCCTTAATTGTTAGATGTATTGAACCGCCGTCTTATTCAAACATTATTGATAATGATACAGGGGTTAGAAATTCCACTGAAATAATAGTATATGCGCAACACCAGGAAAAGCTAATCAGAAGTCTTTTAGTGGCAAACCATTTTCCCATAGTTATAGGAGGCGACTGCAGTATTTTGATTGGCAATATGCTTGCATTAAAAAAAATGGGAACATATGGCCTGTTTTTCCTTGATGGGCATACAGATTTTATCTGGCCCGAGCTTTCTCAAACATCCGGTGCAGCAGGTATGGACCTGGCAATTGTATCAGGGCATGGGAACAATAAGCTTACTAATATTGAAAACCAAAAACCGTATGTTTACGAAGAGCATATATGGTGTGTTGGTAACAGAGAGTACGACGAAGAATATGAAAAGCCGGTAAAAAATTCTGCACTCAGTTACTATGATTTAAAAAGGCTACGAAGAGTTAGCATAAGAAAATGTGTGAATGCCTTTTTGGAGATGATTAAAAAAAAGGGGTTAGCCGGTTTCTGGGTTCATGTTGATGTGGATGTCCTGAATGACATAGTAATGCCGGCAGTTGACAGCAGAACAGAAGACGGTCTGTCTTATGCCGAGTTTTCAGAAATTCTAAGGCCATTACTACTGCATCCAAAAATTGCAGGGCTTGAAATAACAATACTTGACCCGGAACTTGACCCCACGGGAAAGTACACCAAAAAATTTGTATCAGTTTTCACTGATTTGATAAATTCAGCCAAACATGAAAAGTAAACCAATAAATCCCACAAAATATTCGTATTCACAGGCATTTGAAGTTAAAAAGCCTGCCAAACTTCTTTTTATAAGCGGACAAATACCTGAAAGTGCTGACGGTCATATTCCTGAGAATTTTACAGACCAATGTTTACTTGCCTGGGCAAATGTTGAAAAGCAATTAAAGGACGCTAACATGAGAATGTCTGATTTAGTTAAGATAACAATTTATTTATCTGACAGAAAATACAGAGAAGAAAATTATGAAATAAGAAAAAGGGTGTTGACCGAGTTAAACCCTGCCATGACAATTATAATAACCGGCATTTATGATGCTAAATGGCTGCTGGAAATTGAGGCAATTGCCGCCACTTAGTTAGGCTTTCTGGCTTCACCATAAATTGGCACATTCTACCTGAAAAAAGGTAGGCGTTCACTATTGGTATTGCCAAAGCGGGGTTGGCCATTGGAGCAATCAGCAGTGGTAACTCTGTGGCACTTCGGCCCGGGGCTCGACGAATAAAGCCCAGCTTTAGTTTTTACTATTTAACTTTATCAAAAGCCCTGCAACAGTTCCGGGCGGACGAATATTAAATTCCCCACCATCCGCACTACCTGGCCGCCAGTGGTAATTGTAAAGCACCACACATCAAACTTTGAACAGAAGAATGCAAAAAACAAATGAAAACCCTAAGGGCTTACTGAACAAAAAGTTGAAGATAAAGGTTAACTCAAATGACAATCCTTATCCTTCTGCTGATATTAAACAAAAACAGCTTCAACCCCGCAGGCTGACTTCTTATTTCATTGTACTAATTGACAGTGGCTCTATCACTTACAAACTGGACTTACAAGACATTACCCTTACGGATGGAGACTTGCTTTTTGCGATGCCCAATCAAATTTTTGTGCCCCCCGCCAAAACAAATAATTTAAAGTATTTCAAGGTACTGTTTGATGAAAATACATTGGCCTTGCTGCCGCAACACTTTTCGTTCCTGGTTAATCCGCTAAATTCGCAAATCATAACTTTAGACAATGCTGCCAGGGAACGTGTGAGAAAAGTTTTTGAAATTTTAAATCAGCTACTTTATACAGATAAACAGTTGACCGACTCGGAAATAATATTAGCCTACCTGCATTTGCTGTTATCAGAGTTGAACAGTGCGTATTTTAAAAATGAACCGGTCAATATTTTAAACACAAATTTATCAAAGTTTGTTGAGTTCAAATTAATGGTGGAAACCCATCTTACTGAACAACCATCGATCAAAACAATTGCCGAGAAAATGGCATTAACCACCAACAGTTTATACCGCCTCGTAAAAGAATATTCCGGCACATCGCCAAAGGATTTTTTCACAAACCGCCTGATGATGGAGGCCCAGCGGAAACTACGCTATTCTAATCTTTCTGTAAAAGAATTAGCGTATGAATTAGGGTTTAATGACCCCGACTATTTTTCAAGGTTTTTCAAAAAATGTACGGGAAAGAGTGTAAGTGACTTCTTACACAGTCAGGATTTGTAGGGTAAATAAAACGATTTGTCCATTTCTTCATTTTTTTGGCCCTCTACTTTTGCCTCATTATTATAAAACATTAAAAAAATGAAGACAGCATTAGTAACAGGAGCGAATAAGAGCATTGGCTTTGAAGTAACAAAGCAGCTTGCACAAAAAGGGATTTTTGTTTATCTCGGCAGCCGCAATTTGGAAAATGGCAGAAAAGCCATCAGTAAATTAAATGCAGAAGGCATCAACAATGTAGAGGCCATACAACTTGACGTAACAAATGATAAATCAGTACAGGAAGCCTGTGAAGCAATAGGCAAGAAAACAAACTCATTGGATATTCTTATCAACAATGCAGGAATTTACGGCGGCTATCCACAATCCGCATTTGACGCAACAGTAGAACAGTTCAAAGCAGCATACGACGCCAATGTTTATGGAGTGGTAAGAGTTACACAAGCATTTATTGATTTGCTGAAAAAATCTTCTGAACCTCGTGTCGTAAATGTAAGTTCAAGCCAAGGTTCAATTACTTTGCACAGCGACCCGTCTTACAAGTATTACGACTACAAAGGCGCCGTTTATCTTTCTTCAAAAGCAGCCCTGAATATGTACACAGTTGTATTGGCCTACGAACTAAAGGACACCATCTTTAAAGTAAACGCCGTTTGCCCAGGATATACAAAAACAGATTTTAATGGACACCGCGGACCCGGAACTGTTGAAGATGCCGGGAAACGAATAGTAAAATATGCCTTGATTGGTAAAGATGGACCGACAGGAAAATTCTTCAGTGAAGAAAACAATCCTGAAACAGGAGAGATCCCCTGGTAAAAAACAACGACCGCTAACATGGGCATGGCGCAATTCGGGGTTAAGCGCTTCAGGTGAAAATTATTTCTATCTTCGTAGTGTTCGGCTTCCTAGAAAGTGTGTGCTTAAAATTCCGCACTGCGCCAAGCCCAAACCGTTGTATATTATTTGAAAGTCAACCCGTTACTACTTTAAGGATAACCATTGAAGCAGACATTATGTAAAAGAATAGCTGCTGACTTAAAAGAAAGTCAAATTGACCGGAAAGTCATCGTCGCGTTTATCCCCATTGCCTTTTTCACTTATTTCTTTCATGAATCCGGGCATTGGATATTTGGCGTATTTACAGGAAATGACATGCTAATAAGTCTAAACAACTCGTCTCCCAAAAATGGTCATTTCATACATGATTCAGATGCTTTATGGTCTGCCATCGGCGGGCCTGCTTTTACCGTACTCCAGGGATTACTATTTTTACTGCTTACCTCGCTAACGAAATCCATTTATTCGTATTCACTCGTTTTCTTTGCTGTATTTTCCCGGCTTTTCTCCATCCTTTTTGGAGGAGTGAATCTCCAGGATGAGGCAAGGATCGCATCCATGCTGGACATCCATAAATACCTGGTTGTATCCATAATAGCAACGATACTGCTCCTGATTTTATGGAAATCTACCCGGATCATGAAATTAGACATGAAAGCCGTGGGGTATTTTACTGTTCTGGGAGTGTATGCAATACTTATCGTAATTGGAATAAACGGGTTATTATGACCGGGTAATCCAAAGAGCGCAGGAAGAAGCAAAAAATGCGCAGGCGGAATATAACCCTCATTATTTCCCTGTCCCACCCCAGCCCGCGAAGAGCATCCCCGCTAAGTAGCTGTACAAAAGGAATATAAACCCGCCCTGCTGCCCGTTTGCAATTTCCTTTTAATTACTGTATCATTATACCGCAATTAAACCTGGTCAACCAGTTCTTAATGGAAAATTCAACCCCCAGCCCGCCCGTTACCCCGGATATCGAAACCTTCCGGCGGATCCGGAAATCCATCGGCATTCTCGGCGTTTCCCTGCCGGTGGTGCTGGTATTGTTCTCCCTGGTCCCCTTCTTTCATACCCGTATCCAGCCCTCCATCAGCCACTATTATCATACGAACCTGCGTGACCTGTTTACCGGCGTATTATGCGCCGTCGGGCTGTTCCTGCTCCGGTACAAGGGACATTACAATAAAGTATTCTGGAAAAACGACAGCCTGCTGACCAATATAGCCGGGGTCATGGCTTTCGGGGTGGCTTTCTTCCCCACCGGCCCGGTGCAGTGTGCGGATAAAATACACACATTGATCCCCTTCTGCTATTCCTGGCTGGGCTGGCTGCACTATGGGTTTGCCGGGGTATTCTTCCTGGCCCTGTCCATCATCTCCATTTGCGTGTTCACCATCGGGCAAAAAACAGAAGCCTCCGTAAAAACCAGCCTTTACAATGAAAACCATATCTATAAAACCTGCGGCTATCTAATGCTGCTCTTTTTTGTACTGACCCCTGTTTGCGATATTTTTAATTGTTTCAATTATTCCACGATTACTTTTGAGGCCCTGATGCTTTTTGCCTTCGGCATTTCCTGGCTTATCAAGGGCCGTATCCTTGGGGATAAGGGGAAGATCGGGCGCCACCTGTACAATGAAATAAATAAATGAATGAACCGCCCGCCCGCAAAGGATGTCCGCAGTATGAAGTATCATCTTCAAATGGGAATCCGGTAACGCCACGGCAGTTGAAATAACCGATTATCACTAAACCAAATTTTATGCCCAGACTTAACAATATACATCCGGGTGAGATTCTGCTCGAAGAGTTCCTGGTACCGCTTCAAATATCCGCCTATAAACTGTCAAAGGATATTGAAATTCCTCAAACCCGGATTTCAGAAATTATTAAGGGCAACAGAAGAATAACAGCAGATACGGCTTTACGCCTCAGCAGGTATTTTGGAAATTCAGCAAAATTCTGGCTGGGACTTCAGGACGATTTTGACATTGAAGAGGAATTATTGTCCAAGGGTGATTCCCTGAAATCCATCAAATCCTTCGGCTCTTAAGCCGCCTGACGGCACCCGGGAACGGCCCTGGCAGCTCCTTTTCAAAATATCCCTTTTTCCGGGGATAGGTCATGCCCGCTTATTCCGCCATTTTAGTACTTTAAAGCCGGAATGCCGGTCTGTTCCGCAAAACTCATCAATTATGAAGAAGTCAAGTTGCGCCCGCCTCTTTTCCTGCCTGCTGCCCGTTCTTTTTGCCTGCCTCGCCGGGCCCGCCCAAACCCTGCAGGGCAAATACATCCTGATCAGGGACGATAACGGCGCCACGGCCAAAACCGGGGCGGAGATCAGCCTGAGTTTTGCCGCCAACGGGACTTTTAAACTGAAAGCGGTCATGCCGGGACAAACCATAGATGATAACGGCACGTATAAGATCAGCGGCAGCACGATCACGATCGCTTTTAAAGAAATGGAACAGGGCAAACAAAGCGGTCCCTATTCCCTTTCCAATGGCACCCTCACTCTTCCCTTCCGGATGCTGAACAATGTAAAAGGCAGTTCCACCTGGCAACTGGCCGGCAG
Organism: Sphingobacteriales bacterium; assembly: GCA_016219985.1. GTDB lineage: Bacteria > Bacteroidota > Bacteroidia > Chitinophagales > Chitinophagaceae > JJ008. The sequence goes on from JACRJO010000009.1 coordinate 49,825, forward strand.
TTCCTTTGTCCCCACCGGCACCGTGGAGGAAGTGATCAAACGGAATATGGAAGGCGTGCAGAAGATCACCAAATACACCGACAAAGTGGATGCCTGGGCGAAAGCTGATGCAAAAAAATACAAGGGCGGGCTGGCCGAAGCCTACTATGTAATGGGTAACCTTTTTTATTTCAAAAACTTCCGGCCTGATGCGCTTTACGCCTTTGCCAAAGCCGCTCAGCTGAAACCCACGAATGCCCTTTACCTGAACAACCTGTCCAGCATGATCATGGACTATAGCAAGTACAGCGATGCCGTGATCCTGCTGAAAGAGGTCACTAAACAGTTCCCCAACCTCGCTTCGCCCTGGGGTAACCTGGCGATCGCCCAATTAAAGATGGCTAATTATTCCGCAGCTGATTCCGCCATCCGTATCGCCCGTCGCCTCGACCCGGATAACGGGCTTTATTGCTATACGGGTGGCAAGATCAAGGAAGCAAAGGGGGACAAGGCCGGCGCCCAGCAGGATTTTGGCCAGGCCTGGGACCAGGGCTATGCGGGAGAAGGAAGGGAAGGCGGAAAGAATAAATCAGTGGCGAAGAAAAATGCTAATCCAAACCCGGTAAAAAGCCCGTCGAAAACAAAGGGCGAGGAAAAAAGGGATAAGATCGCCCAATGGGAGGGACATTATGAGGCCAATGCCGTGAGCGCCCGCTCGGGCGAAACCGCGCAGGAAGCCAATACCACATTCGGGAAAGACCTGGCTACCACCCGGATTAATTTGCAAACATTGTCCTGCGCCAAAGAATTTTCGATGGATATCAGCAAATCAGGAATGATCACCGGTAACGGGAAAGTGATGTATGTGTACCAGGGATCGGCCAACGGGCCGGTTACCGGTTTGGCGCCGGGCCCGATTGCGGCTATGCATGGGGGTTTTGGCACCAACCTGAAAGACGGGTTCCAGATCCGCGACTGGAGCTTCAGCGGCACCGTGGACGAAGAGGGTAATGTGGAGATCAACGGACTGCCTTCGGGCGAGCTGGACCTGTACAATGTGGGGAAATGGCAAAAGATCAAAACCTGGTCACCCCTGCCGCCCGATGCAGCGGGACCGGCCATGAAGGGTCCCTTCCATATGAAACTGGTGAATGATGCGAAAATGGGACCGGTGATTAAAGTGGACCAATACCTGGAACTGGGCGATAAACTGATCCGCAAAGTACATTACCGCGCCTATATCTACCGGACCAATGATAATATTACCCCGGATTGCCAGACCCTCGGCGCAGATCCGCAGCCCCAGTGTCCCGCCAGTGAGTTCATCAAGACCAAGGTGGCATTTAATCCCAATGAGCATATCAGCATTGAACAATCCACCACGTATACCAAGGGCGATAATGGCAGTGGCGTGCAGTCGCAGCAGGAGATGGCCGTGAACGTGGTGAGTGAACACGAGATCGGCATGCTGAAAGGGGCCGCGGAATACCACCAGGATGGCAGTTTCGAATTATCCGTCGGGATTGGGGTGGATACCGAGGACCTGACCCATGGCGGGCCTTTCAAATTAGGAGAAAAACTGGACCTGATCTATGACAGTAAATGCGGATGGGGAGTAAAAGCCAGCGCCAGCGCGGAAATGGGAGGCTACGGGAGCAAAACCTCTGCGTCGGTGGAAGGAGTGATTTTCTTTAACAAAGGACTCTGACGCGGGGTCAATCCGGCAGGACCTTTACCCGGATATTTTTATAGAACACGGTGCTTCCCGGATCATGCCCCTGCAGGGCGAAGGTGCCGGAAGAAAGGACTCTTTCTTTCATGCCTTCTTCCCGTTGTACAAGGTCCGGCTCGGTATAATCCACCACCTGTTTGTCGTTGATGGCAACGGTGATCCGCTTTCCCTTTACGACAATATGCAGGGTAAACCATTCCTTGTCCTTTACTACGGTTTCCTTTACATCCTGTATGGCCCAGAGGCTGCCGGTGCGGCGCCAGTCGGTATGGGAATTGTTTACCTGCACCTCGTATCCCTTCTTTGGCCAGCCGGCTTCCTGGTATTGTGTATGAAAATAAATCCCGGAATTGGAACCGGGCAGGGTCATCACTTCGGCTTTGAATTCAAAGTTCTTAAAATTATGAAGGGCTGTTTCGCCTGTGTAATACAAATGCGCCACATTCCCGTTGACTTTAATCGCATTGCTCTCAATAGAAAAACTGGCGGCATTCGCACCCACTTTCCAGCCATCAAGGCTCCGGCCGTCGGATAAGATCACCCATTCGTCTTTACCGGGCTGAAAGGAACCCAATGTAAGGAAGGTGACAAGGAGGAAGGAGTACCCTAAGCGCCGCATAGCTGCCTGGTTTGAAGTGGAAAGCTACTTTATTTTTTCTTTTGGCCGCTTGGGTACCGGCGCATTATCCTTCCAGCGCCAGAGATGGAGGCAGGCATAGGTCCGGTAAGGGCTCCATTTAGCGGATACCTGCAGCAGTTTTTCCCGGAACTGTTTTTTATCGCTGTTGTCCAGTTTGTACAGGCTGATCATCGCATTCTGGATACCGAGGTCATCCACGGCAAACACATCTTCCCGGCCAAGGGCGAACATGAGCAGCATCTCCACGGTCCAGCGGCCCACTCCCTTTATTTGGGTGAGATAAGCAATCACTTCCTCGTTTTCCATTTTATACAGTTTCTTCGCGTCCATGCCCTGCTCCAGTTCAAACTGCGCCACATTCTTTACATAATTCACCTTGGCGTTGCTGAGCCCGATGCCCCGCAGTTGCTCAAAGGGCGTATCCAGGATCTGTTGCGGGTTGGGCTCTTTGCCATTGTACAAAGCGATAAACCGCTTATAGATCACGTCCGCCACCTTGGTACTCAGCTGCTGGCTCATGATGGAGGCGCAGAGATAGATGCAGATATTCTTTCTTTTCTTCAGCTGGTGCGGTTCGGCCGCCCCAAGCAGTTTCTTCAGTTTTTTATCTTTTGATAAATGAGCGATGTAGTCCATGATGGTAAATTAGTATCAAGTTAACTATCTTTTGAGATATCCCAATGAGCTGCGAGTTCTGAGCTGCGAGCTATGAGCTATGAGCTGCGAGTTGCGAGACCGATAGTTCGATGGCTGACTACAGGTCTCAGGGTTCAGGGTAATTTTTGAAAGTGACATTTAAAATTAACACAGCTTAGTTTAAATACTTTAGTATGGTTTCAAAAATTTTCCTGCGAAGCGGATTCAGGTTATAATATTCTCTGGAGGGCAGCAGGCCCCTTTGCTGCCGGTTCACGAGCAGGATAACGGATAGCTGACGGGAAGGTACAACCGCAATACTGGTGCCGGTAAAACCCGTGTGCCCGAAACTGCCCTCCGGCGCATTCTTCATAAAAGAGTTGGCCGTATCCATCATCCAGCCCAGCCCGTTATTAAACTGATCCTTTGTCAGAAACAGGTCCCTTGTCTTTTTGCTGATCAGCCCGTTTGGCTTCTTCTCCAGCAACAGGTCCACCAGCTTTTGCAGGTCCTGCACGGTGGAAAACAGGCCCGCAGCCCCGTTCACCCCTTCACAGGCATACCAGCAGTTGCCGTCATTCACTTCTCCCCTCAATGTATAATGCCGCCAGCCATTCCACTGGTCCGGGCTAATCTCTTTAAAAACAAACCCGAGGCTGCTGTCGTGCACCATCCGGTATTCGTAGGGATTGCCATACGAACTGGGTGCGATCTTTTTCCTGTCGCGGTAAAGCGCCGGCCGGTACAGGGTATTCCGCATACCAAGGGGGGAGAAAATATGTTCCTTCTCAAATTGTTCCAGGGATTGTCCGGACACTGTTTCTATGATCTGCCCCAGTAGGATAAAGCCCAGGTCACTGTAATGCCTTTCCCTTCCCACCGGGTATTTCAGCGGCAGGGAAGCGACCAGGGCATAGGTTTCCTCCTTTGTATGGGCCCGGTAATAAAGCGGGTACCATTCATGCAGGCCGCCTGTATGTGTGAGAAGCTCGCGGATCCTGATCTCCTTTTTATCCGGCGCATTGAAGGCAGGTATGTATTTTCCCACGGGATCATCCGGGTGCAGTTTCCCCTGATCTGTAAGCAGCATGATGGAGGTCGTAGTACCAATAACCTTGGTTAGGGAAGCGATATCGTAAAGATGATGTATGGTCAGCGGTTCGGGGTTGCTGGCCAGCTTTCCCGATGAGTCAAAGCGGGAAGCATAGCCAACTGCCTTGCTGTACATTATTTTACCCTGCTGTTTTACCTGGAGTACGGCCCCGGGGATCAGCAGGGAGTCGGACTGATTTTGCAGCAGGAGGTCCAGCTCCTTCCCCAACAGCTTATGCGATTGCCCCAGCCCCGGTAAAGAACAGCATAGCAACCATATCAGTACGTTTATTTTTTGCATATACATACCCGTCAACTTATCAACCCGTCAACCCTTAAACTCCGTAATTCCCTTACTAAAAAACCGGCTTCACAAATCATTTCCGCCCAGAGCCGGCTGACTAAATATAGCCCATTTTGTCAACCAGGGAACATCGTTATTGCAGGAAATTATTTACTTTGTATATAATTCAGGCTTACCATATGACCAACCCTATTTACATTGAAGAATTCCTGAAACAGGAAAAAGACCGGCTTTCCCCGCTGGTGAAATGGTTCGGCATTGAGCCGGAACTGGAAACCACCCTGTCCATTTGCGGGGAAGGGAGGAAAAAGAAAAATCATAACGAGGTGCTGATCCGGCCATCCTGGTTATACCGCCTGATGGTCATTCCCTTTATCCTGCTCAACCTGCTGATGATTGGTGTACTTACCAACTTAGCCGTTCAGCACAACCTTCCTTTTTTTGTAAATGGGGGTTTGCTGGTATTTCTGCTCGCCCTGTTCTTTGTAACGGTATATTACAGTTTTCTTGATAAACGAAAAAATTATACCATCCTGATCAGCAATGAAGGGATTTTTATACGGGGAGAGCGGTTCCCCTGGAATGAGATCCGGGAAACTTTTATTCTGACCATTCCGAAAACAAAGGGGCATCCTTCTTACCTGGTGATACTGACTTCGAAGAATGAATTCAAAAAATTTGATTTGTACCATTTCAGTGTCAGCGATAAAAAGCTGGCGGAATATGTGGAGGGGTATAAGAAGGTTTTGGGTTCGGAGGGGGCTGTGAGCCGCGAGTTCTGAGACACGAGCTATGAGCTGCGAGTTGCGAGCCACGAGCTGTGGACCGTGGACCATCCTTCGCTACGCCGCGAAAATGCCCTGACTACCGACTAATGACTACCGACTAACGACTATCGACTACTGACTACTCAACATTCCAGGTCATCTCCCCGCCTTTCTCATCCTTCAGCGTTATACCGATGGAGGCGAGCTGGTTGCGGATGAGGTCGGAAGTGACAAAATCCTTGCGGCTTTTGGCTTCTTTGCGGATATCGATCAGCAGCTGCATAACACCCTGCAGTTTGGTATGGTCGGCCCCGCTTACGCCCTTCAACCCGAATATATCTTCCAGCCAGGTCCTGAAGCGGTTTTGGAGGAACAGGAAATTTTCCCCGGATAAAGCCGTAACCGGGATGATCCTGTCCTTCATGGAATTGATCACCGGTACGATCTCGAACATATTGGCCAGCACTTTGGCCGTGCTGAAATCGTCATTCATGAATGCATCAAATTCTTTCAGCAGGCCGGCTACTTTAGCATCCAGTTCCGGGTCTCCGGCTTCCGCATCTGCAGATTCCCGGGTCAGTTTGCCCAGGTGTTCATAGGCTTCCCATAATCTTTTCAGTCCCTTCTCCGATGCCTGCAGCGCTTCATTGCTGAAATCGAGCGTGCTGCGGTAATGCGTTTGCAGGATAAAGAACCGTACGGTCATCGGGTGATACGATTTTTCCAGTATCGGGTGATCCCCGCTGAAGAGTTCCGTCAGTTTGATCACGTTGTTATAACTCTTGCCCATCTTGCGGCCGTTTATCGTGATCATATTGTTGTGGATCCAGTAACGCACCGGCGCCGAATGATTGCAGATCGTACTCTGGGCGATCTCGCTCTCGTGGTGTGGGAATAAGAGGTCCATCCCCCCGCCGTGTATATCAAACTGCGGCCCCAGGTACTTGGTGGCCATGGCCGAGCACTCAATATGCCAGCCGGGATAACCCACACCCCAGGGACTCTGCCAGCGCATGATATGTTCGGGAGCTGCATTTTTCCACAAGGCAAAATCGGCCGTATCCCTTTTTTCCTCCTGGCCTTCCAGTTCACGGGTGGTTTCCAGCAGGTCGTCAATCACGCGCCCGCTCAGCCTGCCGTACTCATGACCCGCCGCATATTTCTTTACATCAAAATATACCGAACCGTTTACTTCATAGGCATAACCCGCTTCGATGATCTTTTTGATCATTTCGATCTGCTCCACGATATGCCCGGTGGCCGTCGGTTCAATGGAGGGCGGAATGGTATTGAACTGCTCCATGGCCCAATGAAAAAGATTGGTGTATTTCTGCACCAGTTCCATGGGTTCCAGTTTTTCCAGCACTGCCTTGCTGGCGATCTTGTCCACGGCCTCCCGGCCTTCCTCCTCAAAATGCCCGGCATCGGTGATGTTCCGTACATAACGCACTTTGTAACCCAGGTGCTGCAGGTAACGGTGAATCACATCAAACGTGATATAAGGACGGGCATGACCCAGGTGGCTTTCCCCGCTCACGGTAGGTCCGCACACATACATACCCACATGACCGGGCGTGAGAGAGGTAAATACTTCCTTTTGTCTCGATAATGAATTATATACTTTCAGCTGGCTCATTGTTCAGATTATATGCGTTTCTAAAACAGGCATCCTGTTTCCTATGGCAAAGATGATTAAAATAGTTTGATTAGAGGACCCGCGAAGGGGCCGGTATTATTTGTCCCGGGAAGGACAACAACAGCAGGTATGTAAGAGACGGAACCGCAGCATGCCATAAAGATACGGTTTCTCCCTCATTTTTTCAGGGCAATATCCGCCAGCAGCATAAAATGATCCGAGTAATGCCGGGTGATCCTCCTGAACTGCCGGATATCGAGGCGGGGGGCGGCCAGGATATAATCGATCCGCAATGTGGGGGAAAGACTGGTAAACGTTCGGCCCACGCCTGTTCCTTTTTTCAGGAAGGCATCCTGCAAATCGCCCCGGACCGTGAAATAGGTATAGGAATTAGGCACATCGTTCAGGTCGGCACAGAGCAGGTAGGGATGCGGGCTGTTACCCATCACTTCGTGCACGATATCGGCCTGTATGCTCCGGTACGTGATCCCCCTTTTCAGTTTGGATAAAATGCCTTTTGAATTGGCGAGCAGGCTGTCTTCCGCGCTTTTTATTTTTTCGATCCGTTCGTAATCATGCCGGTTGAACTGCAGGGATTGCAGGTGGGTGGTATAGAAACGAAGGGTGTCCTGGTCCACCCGGATATCCGCATGCAGCAATACATCCGGCAGGCTGGGCCGGGGGTAACGGACCCGCCCGCTGTCGATAATGGGAAAGCGGGAAAAAATAGCCGAACTGTAATAATGCTGGTCTCCGTCCTGGTCGAATGAAAAATAATAATAGGGATAACCCAGGTCCTGGACCGCCCGGATATTATCATAAAAAGCGGGGTTGGTCGACGTGTGAAATTCCTGCAGGCAGAGCACATCGGCGTTTTGCTGTTTGAGCAGGTCCAGCATCTTCAGCCGGGTTTCGCTGCCCTTGTTTGTATTTCTTTTTAGTTCGATAAAACGGGCCACATTCCAGGTCAGCACCCGGATGGTTCCGGGAGAGCGGGTATAACTAAAAGAATGCGGCTGGTGAAAGGCGAGGAACACCGAAATACTTTTATACCCCAGCAGCAGGGCTACAAAGGAGATCAGGGCGTGCCGGGGCCGCAGGATCATCAGCCAGCCTAACAAAAAGAAGATGACAGCGAGGAGCAGGAAAGGAAAAGCCAGTCCCAGGAAGGAAATGAACCACCAATTCCTGGGATCCAGGTAAGGCACCAGGCAGGCCAGCCCGAAAACCAGCGCCACAATGACATTTGTGTAAATAAAAAACCGCCGGGTGAAAAGTCGGAGTTTGCTGGCCATTGCTGCAATTTACAAAATTTGCAGCGGCTTATCCCGGAAGCGAATTGGGTAAATCTTTTGTAAATTGCCAGAACCAACCACCCACCATGAGTTTAGAAAAGGAAAATTTCCTGCGCACCAGGCTGGTCCCGCTCCTGCAAAGACTGGACCCCGGCACTGCTCCACACTGGGGCCGGATGAATGTACAGCAGATGATCGAGCACCTGGGCGGGGATGCGTTCCGGAATGCCAGCGGCAGGCTTGTGTTTGAAAAAATACTGACCCCGCCGGAACAACTGCCGCGGATGAAGTCCTTTATGATGAGCGACAAACCCTTCAAAGAAAATACTAAAAACCCGCTGATGGGAGAAGAACCCGCGGTTGCCCGTTACAAAACCGTGCAGGGCGCCATCGGCGCCCTGCAACAGGAATTGATTCATTTTTTTGAGGTCTTTGAAAAGAATCCCGTGCTCATCACAAGAAACCCTTTCTTCGGCGACCTGAATTTTGATGAAAACGTGCAGCTGCTTTACAAACATGCCCTGCACCATCTCCGCCAATTCGGCGTGGAGCCGTTTATTGCATAGCAGTTTTTGCCTTCAGCAAGGAATCGGCCCTGGCCAATCCACTCAACACCGCCTCTTTTACCTTCATTACTTTTTCCTTCTCACCCGCGAGGTACTTCAGCCGCAGCCCGGGGTCATTCTCTGCAGAATCCATTTTGAATTCCGTCATCCATTTATCCATTGAAAAATCGGCATTGTTGAGTTCGCTGACCAGGCTTTCCAGGTCTTTTTTCAACCCGGCCGCGGCATCCTGCGCTTTTACCGGTAGCCGGGCAATGGAATCCAGCAGGGCTTTGGCCCTGGCCTGGGCGCCGCGTACCTTACCCATCTTCGGCATCACTTCATCATGACCGGACATCACTTCCTCATACAGCGAGTCGGCCGGTGTTTTCGCCGTTTCATTTTTGCTTCCGTGCTCATCATGTTTTTCTTTCCCTTCATTATTACAGGCCATAACCAGGGAAACAGCGAGCAGGGGTAAAAGGATTTTTTTTATCATGTTTAATGTTTTTCGTCCTGGCATTTTTCAGTAATGGTATGAAACACGTTGTGAAGTTCTGTTAATTGTGTTTTTATCGCATCATCCGTCGCGTTATTTTTTACCATTTTGTTCAGTTTTTTGGCTCCTTTAACCAGTGTAGCCAGGTCTTTCTTCACCAGTTTCTGATCGTACCCGGCCGGTGCGGTGGAGTTTTTCCAGGCAATGGCTTTTTCCAGCATTTCCGCACTGCGGGTTTTAATGGGCTCCAGCTTCCCCTCTTCAGCGGGATGGAAGGTTTTGCTCATTACTTCATGAAAGGCATCTTTTTCATTCCATTTAGCCTTTTCCTGGGCGGCAAGCGGGCGGGCGAACAGCAGGGCTGTCATTGCAAAAGCAAACAATACTAATTTTTTCATGTCAAAAGTTTTAGGAGCGGCAAAGGTATAGCCTTCCCGCTGCCGGACAACTGATAAAAATCAATCTCCCCTGTTTTTTGCTTTTTCAGGTAATTTCGTTTCACTTAATGCTTGCTTATGCTGAAACTGGAAAATTATATCACCGGGAAATGGGTTACCGGCGACGGGGACGGGCAACTCTTATTCAATGCCGTAACCGGTGAACCACTGGCAGCCGCCAGTACCCGTGGCCTGGATTTTAAACAGGTACTGGATTATGCCCGGACCGTGGGCAACCCGGCCCTGCGTAAAATGACTTTTCACCAGCGGGGCAATATGCTGAAAGCCCTGGCCTTGCATTTAAGAAACCATCTCGACAAATTTTATGCCCTCAGTTACCAAACCGGCGCCACCCGGGCCGACAGCTGGGTGGATATTGAAGGTGGGATCGGCAATCTTTTTGCCAATGCTTCCCTCCGCCGCAAATTCCCGGACGATGTGATCTGCCTGGACGGGGAAAGTCATGATCTCAGCAAGCAGCATAGTTTTATGGGCACCCATATCCTGGTACCCAGGGAAGGCGTGGCCGTGCATATCAATGCCTTCAACTTCCCGGTATGGGGGATGCTGGAAAAAATTGCGGTCAACTTACTGGCAGGTGTACCCGCTGTGGTGAAACCGGCCACGGTCACCTCCTACCTTACGGAAGCCGTTGCCAAAGAGATCATCGCATCAAAAATACTACCCGAAGGCGCCTTGCAACTGCTCTGCGGCGCTGCCGGCGACCTGCTGGACCATGTTACCGCGCAGGATGTGGTTACGTTTACCGGGAGCGCTTCCACCGGTCAGTTATTGAAAAAAACAGCTGCCATACTGGAAAACAACGTGCCTTTCAATATGGAGGCCGACAGCCTGAATTGCATGGTGCTGGGCGAAAGTGTAAGTCCTGCTGATCCCGAATGGGAGATCTTTATCAAAGAGATCCGGAAAGAAATGACCCTGAAAGCCGGTCAGCGTTGCACGGGGGTGCGCCGGATCTTCGTTCCTGAAAATAAAATAGAAGAAGTAGGCAGGGCCCTTGCTGCTTCCCTCTCGCAAACCGTGATCGGCAACCCGCTGAACCCGGCCGTCCGCATGGGCAGCCTGGCGGGGCAAACCCAGCGCAGGGAAGTAAAGGAACAACTGAAAAAATTACTAGCCTCGTCACAGATCGTGTATGGTTCCCTGGACAGTGTACAACTGACTGATGCGGATCCGGAGAAAGGGGCGTTTATGTCGCCGGTACTCCTGCTGAATGCCACACCGCATCAATCGGCTGAGCCGCATACAATCGAAGCCTTTGGGCCTGTCAGTACGATCATGCCCTATAAAAACAGAGAGGACGCGATTGCCCTGAGCAAATTAGGGAAGGGCAGCCTGGTGAGCACGATTGTTACCGCCGATTCCCGGGAAGCCCGGGACTACGTGATCGGATCCGCCTCCCATCACGGTCGCATCCTGGTACTGAATAACGAATGCGCCAAAGAAAGTACCGGTCATGGGTCTCCCCTGCCCCTGCTCGTGCATGGAGGACCGGGACGGGCAGGCGGTGGCGAGGAAATGGGCGGAATACGCGGGGTAAAGCATTACCTGCAACGCACGGCCCTGCAGGGTTCACCCTCCATGATCACAGCCGTTACAGGGGTGTATCAATCGAATGCCAAAGGCATAACGACCGGTATCCATCCTTTCAAAAAATATTTCGACGAATTACAGGTCGGGGAGCAGCTCGTCACGGAAAAAAGAAGGATTACGGCAGAAGATATCGACCGGTTTGCCGACCTGACCGGGGATCATTTTTATGCCCATATCAAAACCACGGATTTCAGCGGCACCATGTTCGAAAAGCAAGTGGCACACGGCTATTTTATCATGAGCATCGCGGCCGGCCTGTTCGTGGACAATTATGAAAAGAACCCCGTGCTGCTGAATTACGGGATCGATGAATTGCGATTCACGAAACCAGTGTACCCGGGTTCGGAACTGTATATCCGTTTCACCTGCAAGGAAAAACTGCCCAATGATAAACGGGTGATCGAAAAACCGGAAGATTTTAAAAGAGGGGATGATATTGATAAGGGTATCGTAAAATGGCTGGTGGAATTTTTTGACGAAACCAACGAGATCACGGGTGTTGCCAGCATCCTGACCATGGTGGCAAGGAAACCGGTAAGCTGAAACCTGGAAAACTACAAGGGGAAATCTATGCTTAACCGTTTTAAGCAGGGATAGCCTATGAATATATCAATTTCAACTGGCAGAAACCAATGACCGGGGTCAGGTAAAGCGCCCTTTTCCGTATAAAACCGGCTTATATTAATCAGGAGGAAACCTGCCGGTTCAGCAGCCATTCTGATTAACTTTACAATACAATTTCAGTTATGGAAGCTTTTGTAAAATCTGAACTCCGCAACGGGATCACGACGATTGAGTTTTTCCACCCGCAAAGCAATTCTCTGCCCGGCAAGCTCCTGGATGAACTGGCCAAGGCCATCCATGCCGCCGGGAATGAGGAGGACAGCCGGCTGATCCTTCTCCGCAGTTTTGGGGAAAAGGCTTTTTGTGCCGGCGCCTCTTTTGATGAGCTGGCGGCTATCAAAAACAAGGAAGAGGGATTAAAATTCTTCAGCGGGTTTGCCCATGTGATCAATGCCATGCGGATTTGTCCCAAACTGATCATCGGGCGGATCCATGGCCGCTGTGTGGGCGGTGGTGTGGGACTGGCTGCCGCGGTGGATTATGCCATTGCCACCGAAGCAGCGGAAATCAAACTGAGCGAACTGGCGGTGGGCATCGGGCCCTTTGTCGTGGGACCGGCCGTGGAAAGAAAGATCGGGATGTCGGCCTATTCGCAATTAGCCATTGACGCCACCCGCTGGCGCAGTGCGGAATGGGCCCGGAAAAGAGGTTTGTATGCCGAGCTCTACAATACCGTGGAAGATATGGATGAAGCGATCAGCCGGATTGCCTACCTGCTCGTTCATTCCAGTCCTGAAGCCATGGCCGAAATGAAAAAAGTGTTCTGGAAGGGAACCGAACACTGGGATAAACTGCTGCTTGAAAGAGCTGCGATCAGCGGCCGGCTGGTATTGAGCGATTTTACCAGGGACGCCATTGAAACCTTTAAAAAGAAATAGTGCAACGGTTCGACGCAACCAATTTTCACCTCTTTTGTGATAAACTTTCCCGCCGGGACAAAGACCTGAAAGCCGTGATCCGGCAATACGGCTACCCCCCGATGTGGACGCGGCCGGCCAGTTTTCAATCCTTGGTACTGTTCATTCTCGAACAGCAGGTTTCCCTGGCCTCGGCCTATGCCGCCTTTAAAAAGCTAAAAGAAAAAATTGGCTATATAACCCCCGTTAAATTGCTGGCCTTATCCGACGAAGAAATGCGGGCCTGTTATTTTACCCGGCAAAAAGCAGGCTATGCCCGGGGAATCGCCGACGCTATACAGAAGAGGCAGGTCAGCCTCCGCAAACTGGGCGCCCTGAAGGACGATGATGTGAGGGCGGCATTAATACAACTGAAAGGCATCGGGCACTGGACCGTGGATGTGTACCTGATGCATGCCCTGCAGCGCACCGATCTTTTTCCATTGGGGGATATCGCCCTGGTGAACAGTTTAAAAGAAGTGAAAAAGCTGCCTCCACATATATCCAAAGAAGAAATGTTGTCCATCGCGGAACCCTGGCGGCCCTACCGTACCATCGCGGCGATGATCTTGTGGCACGCGTATATAATCAGGAGAGGGATAAAAATACAGGGCTAAGAGCTAAAAAGACTGTTTCACCCCTCCCACCTTCATTAAAACTTCGGCCGGCAGGCCAGGCTTCCTGTAAACAAAAATTAAACCCCGGCATGAAGATTACCTGAAATTGTAAACGGGAAATACAAACGCATGGATTACGTTTTTTTCCTTACCCCGGGTTGCACCCGGGGCCATTATTATTCAGCCCCTTCAGGGCTGGAAATGTATATGGGAAACCCTTTTATCGCGGGTCAATATTTTAAAATACCCATGTGTTGATCATCAGAATCTGTCAACGCGTACAACAACCTGAATGGATTACGCCTTGAATATCTTTACCCGGGTTGCACCCGGGGCCATTATTATTCAGCCCCTTCAGGGCTGGAAATGTATATGGGGACTCCCATTATTCGCGGGTCAATATTTTAAAATACCCATGTGTTGATCATCAGAATCTGTCAACGCGTACAACAACCTGAATGGATTACGCCTTGAATATCTTTACCCGGGTTGCACCCGGGGCTATTGTTATTCAGCCCCTTCAGGGCTGTAAATGTATACGGGGACTCCCATTATTCGCGGGTCAATATTTTAAAATACCCATGTGTTGATTATCATAATCTGTTATCGGGCTCCACAGCCTGGAAAAATTAATCTATTCACAGTGCATTCAATAATGATGAGGATAACCATATAATGCAGTCACAACCCCGGAGGGGTTCAACAGAAACAACTAATATTCTTTATTCATTGCGGCCTGTACCCATTGATAATTCTCCTCATCAAAACAAACAAAAATCACGCTGATAGCCGCCTGCTGATCCGACAGGAAAGAACGTACTGCCTGAACGGCTATGACCGCTGCCCTGTCTTTGGGAAAATGATAAACCCCCGTGCTGATATTCGGAAAGGCCACCGTACGGCAGTGATGATCCACGGCAAGTTGAAGGGAATTCCGGTAACAGGAAGCCAGTTTTTCTTCTTCCCCCTGCTTTCCTCCATTCCAGACTGGTCCGACGGTATGGATCACATATTTCGCCGGCAGGTTTCCGGCGCCCGTAATAACCGCTTCTCCCGTTTTGCATCCTCCCTGGCGGGCAATGATTTTTCTGCAATCTTCGAGTATGGCGGGTCCGCCGGCACGATGAATAGCGCCATCCACCCCTCCTCCGCCCAATAAGGAAGTATTGGCGGCATTTACGATAGCATCAGCCTCCATACGGGTGATATCTGCTTTGATGGCTTTTATCTTCACTGACGATGATTCTTTCATAAACATTGAGAATTACCGTTCTGCAAATAATGTTCAGGGGTTAATAATTTTCAATGCTCAATTCTCAATTTTCAATTTTCAATAGTCGTTAACTACCCGGGAAGGATTATATATTCAGCCCCCCGCAGACGCTGATCGTCTGCCCGGTTACATAGGAGCCCATCTCAGAGGCAAGGAACAATGTTACATTGGCAATATCTTCCGTAGTGGCGAAGCGGCCCAGGGGGATACCGGCTTTGTATTTATCGGCCGCTTCCCCTTCCTTCAGGTAACTGGTCATATCGGTTTCCACAAATCCCGGGGCGATAGCGTTGCAGCGGATATTGCGGCTGCCTAACTCTTTGGCCACGGATTTGGTAAACCCGATGATACCTGCCTTGGAAGCCGCATAACTGCTTTGCCCCGCATTCCCGATCTCCCCGATAATGGAACTCATATTGATGATCACCCCGGATTTCGCTTTCATCATCGGGCGGATCACCTGCTTGGTCATATAGAACACGCTGTTCAGGTTCACCTGGATCACATCGTTCCATTGTTCCGGGCTCATGCGGAGCAATAAATTATCCTTGGAAATACCAGCGTTATTTACACAAATATCCACGGCACCGAATTCCTTCAGGACATCGTTGACAAAGGCTTCGCACTGGGCAAAATCCCCGGCGTTGCTTTTATAGGCCTTTGCCTTTACGCCCATTGCAGTCAGCCGGGCTTCAAGCGCCGCGGCTTTTTCCGCACTGCTGTCACTGACATAAGTAAAGGCTACATTCGCGCCCTGTTCGGCAAATTTTACAGCAATCCCTTCCCCGATTCCGCGGGCGGCGCCGGTCACAATTGCTACTTTCCCTGCGAGTAATTTCATAAACGGTATTTAAATATTTGACAAAAGAAAGAAAATATTCGCAAACCCGGTCTTTGCCCTTTTCCGGGTTTACCCTGCACCGGGTTATTGAATCGCCAGGATCTCCTCGAGGTATTTCCGTTCATTGCTCAGCCGGGGTACTTTATGCTGCCCGCCGAGCTTGCCCCTGCTTTGCAGCCATTCGGCAAACACACCCTTCCGCAATGAATGCACCACAGGCGGGCCCAGGGCAATGCTTTTGTATCGTTTGGCCTCATAATCGCTGTTGATACTCTTCAGGGCGGTATCGAGTTCACAGGTAAACGCTGCCAGGTCGGCCGGCTCCTGCTCAAATTCAATCAGCCATTCATGCGCCCCGTTCGCGTTATCCGAAAAATAAACCGGCGCGGCGGTATAATCATTCACCACCGTCCCTGTTTTTTCAGCAGCCATGGCAATGGCTTTATCCGTATTGTCCACGATGACTTCCTCGCCAAACGCATTGATATAATGTTTAAGACGGCCCGACACTTTCACCCGGTAGGGACGCAGGGAGGTAAACTGCACCGTATCTCCCACGAGGTAGCGCCAGAGTCCGCCGTTGGTACTGATCACCAGCGCATAGTTCCGGCCCAATTCCACATCCGGCAGGCCCACGGTCTGCGGTTTGCGCTTCCCGTATTCACTCACCGGCATAAATTCCATGAAGATCCCGTGATCGGTAAACAGGAGCATTCCTTCCTGTCCCGGCTGATCCTGCGCGGCAAAAAAGCCCTCACTGGCATTGTACATCTCCAGGTAATTGATCTCCTTCCCGATGATCTTCCGGAATTGCTCACGGTATGGAGTAAACGAAACACCGCCGTGCATATAGAGTTCCAGGGAAGGCCAGACCTCGCTCATGGTTTTCTTCCCGGTCATTTCCAGTATCCGCTTGAACAATACCAGGGTCCAGGTGGGCACCCCGGAGATCGATGTAACATGCTCGTGAATCGTATTCTCCGCCAGTTTTTCGATCTTGCTTTCCCATTCATCCATCAGGGCAATGCTGAGATCGGGGGTGCGCAGCCAATGCCCCCAGAAAGGGGAGTTTTGCAGCAATACGGCACTGAGGTCGCCGTATTGTGCATCATTGTTCATGGGGTTAATATTGTGACTTCCGCCGATGACCAGCCCCTTGCCCGTAAGCAGGTTGGAATCGGGGTTAAACTGGTAATAAAGAGACAATACATCTTTGGAGGCTTTGTAATGCCCGTCCTGCAGGCTTTCCTCGCTGATGGGAATAAATTTGCTTTTATCACTGGTGGTGCCGCTGCTTTTAGCAAACCAATAGATCGGCGTATTCCAGAGTATATTCTGTTCCCCCTGCATGATCCGCTCGATATAGGGTTTTATATCATCGTATTCATGGATGGGAACCGCTTCCTTGAAGGCTTTAATATTGAAGAGTTGTGAAAAATTGTATTTCCGGCCGAATTCCGTGTACTGGGCGGATGTGACCAGGTCCTGCAGTACCTCGCGCTGCGCCTCCAGGGGGTTGTTTTTCCAGGCTTCAATACGCCAGAGCCGCATGCGGGCCAGGGAGGATATGGCGGGACTGAGCAATTTCATTATTGGGGCAAGATAAAATTATTTACCTGAACTTGACACAGGCCCGGCGGAGGAAGACTGTTGTTTTATCCCTTATACCGACGAGACATTAAAATTACATGGATCGGCCGGTGCTAATGTCTGTCGGTATAATACCGGGAATAATCACTGCAAAACTAATGTCTGAAAGGTATTATTTCTTTGATTTTTTGCCGAAGGACGGGCTATAATACACAAAGAGGCGGAAAGTATGATTTAAATCATACTCATACCCGGATCTCTTTTGCTGGTATACCCGCATATAGCCCAAATCAAAGCTGAGTGCAGGGCTCAGTTGTTCCCGGATCCCCCAAAAAAGCCGGTTTTGGTCAAAGGTATTATAGACAATCTCCTTCCCGAACTGGAGCAGGAGCTCGTCGGACACACTGATGGCCGGGAGGTTTTTCTTTTTGAACACGGGAATATTCAGGCTAAGCAGGTACCGGAGCCGGTTGCTGAAGCGGTGCTGGCCGGTAAACTGATCATTCGCGATCTTTTGCTGCCAGCGCTGTTCATTGCGGATGCGCTGGACCACCGCGACCTTCTTCCACGCAGAACTGTATTGAAGTTGCTGGTAGATCCTGTTTTCATGGGCAACGGTATGCCAGTCCTTCGTAACCGGGTAAGCCCATAAATGACCATATCCCAGCGCCACAGAAAGATTTTTATCAATACTGTACTGAATGCCGGCCCGGGCAAAATAAAAATTGTTATCCGCCAGGAAATGATTCCGGCGGGTGTGAATATCGGCGAGCAGCGCCCAGTGACCGGACAATTTAATGACCGAATTGACCGAGAACCAGGACTGGGACTGTTTATTGACTGTTTTGCTTTGCGCCCGGAGGGAATTCCCGCCAGGGGATAAGAGCAGGAATAAAGTGACCACTACCACAGCATCCGGGGCTGATCTGCGCATTTTCATAGGGCAAAATTACAAAAACCCTGCCCGCAGCCTATGACGAAAATTACATATTACTGTCAAAAAACCTGATTATGATCTGCTAACAGTTGTTATACGCTTCCAGCAATTGCCGCTTCAGCTCTTCCTTCATGGTTGAACTGGTAAATGAATGCCGGACCGCTTCCAGGTTACAGCGCAGAAAATGTCCTTTTGCCCATTGAAAGGTGTCCTGCAGCAACGTGTATTCGGAGGACAGGGTTACCGGCGTTACAGTACGGCAGTCGGTATTAACACTCATTGACACCCCGTGCCGGTAGATCTTATCGGCTGCATGCTGGCGGATTGTTTCGAAAATATTGGTTTGTATATTACTCGTAGGACAGACCTCGAGGTGTATATCTTCCTTTTTCAGGAAGTCCAGCAGCTTTTCATCCTCCGCTGACCTCACTCCATGCCCGATCCGCGTGGGATGAAAATGTTCCAGGGTTTCCCATACGCTTTCCGGGCCCTTAGCCTCCCCGGCATGGGAGGTGCAGGAAATATGATTCTCTTTGGCAAACTGAAAAGCTTTCACATGCGCGACAATGGGAAAGCCTGCTTCGTCACCGGCGATATCAAAGGCCAGCACATGGGTTCCTTTGAATTGCTGTACCAGTTCCACCGTCTGCATACTTTGCTGTTCTGTAAAATGCCGGAGGGTGCATAAGATCAACCCGGCCTGTACACCCGTCTGCTGTATCCCTTCTGTCACTGCCTCATTTACGGCCTGTACCACTTCAACCGGTCTCAGTCCTTTGGTAATATGGAGCAGGGGGGCAAAGCGGATCTCTGCATAGATCACCCCGTCGGCCTTCAGCTGTTCAAAGAGATCGAGGGTTACCAGCCGCAACTGTTCTTTGGTCTGCATCAGTTCAAATCCCTTTACAGCCCGCGTCAGGTAATCCACCAGGTCGGTGCATTTGGGGGGCGCCACAAAAGAATGGCAATACGCTTCATAAGTAACGGAAGGGTCCAGTTGCTGTACCACTTTATAACTCAGGCTGCAGTCGAGGTGCAGGTGCAGTTCAATCTTTGGGAGTTGACGATAATCCATAATACATTTTCGGTAGTCACGCTTCGGTACGTCCGCCTTCGGCGGCCTACTCAGCATGACAGGAGCATTTTCTTTCTTCGTACATTCTTTCTACGACAGAAAGGAACAGCAAATAAACGGAAATTATCAGGAATGAAGACCAGAGAGGATATTTTTTATGATTTCTGATTCCCGGAAAAAGGATTTATTCACTCAATGCGGTCATTGTTCCGAAGGGCGGCCTGCTCAGCGTGACAGGGGCATTTTCTTTCTTCGTACATTCTTTCTACGACAGAAAGGAACAGCAATTAAACGGAAATCATCAGGAATGAAGACCAGAGAGGATATTTTTTTTGAATTTCGTTCCGGAATGCCGGCTCTTTAACCCAAAGAAAACGGCCGGTCTTAAAAGTGAAGATTCATGCAAAAAAATCTATCTGCTTCTTTTCCCCGGATCCGGGCTAACGACTAAAGACTCCTAACTATCGACTGCTGTCTTCGCTTCTTCATGCAGCCAATCCTTTCTTTTCAATTCGAAGTTTCTGCCGAGGTATAGTTTCCGTACCTGCTCATCTTCGGCCAGTTCTTCCGCAGTGCCGTGTTTGAAGATCTTTCCTTCGATCAGCAGGTAGGCGCGGTCGCAGATGGAAAGGGTTTCCGTTACATTATGGTCCGTGATCAGGATCCCGATATTCTTGTATTTGAGTTTGGCCACGATCGCCTGAATATCTTCCACCGCGATGGGGTCAATACCGGCAAAAGGCTCATCTAACAAAATAAACTTGGGGTCCACGGATAAGGCCCGGGCTATTTCCGTTCTCCTTCTCTCCCCGCCGCTCAGCACATCCCCATTGCTTTTGCGCACATGCTGCAGGCGGAATTCATTCAGCAGGGATTCCAGTTTCTCCCGTTGCTGCTGTTTAGTCAGTTTGGTCATCTCCAGCACCGCCGAGATATTGTCTTCCACGCTCAGCTTACGGAACACGGATGCCTCCTGCGGCAGGTAACCGATCCCCATCTGGGCCCTCTTGTACATGGGCAGGGACGTGATATCCTGGTCATTCAGGAACACTTTGCCTTCATCCGGCTTCACCAGTCCCACCACCTGGTAAAAAGAAGTGGTCTTCCCGGCGCCATTGGGTCCCAGCAAACCCACGATCTCCCCCTGCTTCACTTCAAAGGAGACATGGTTGACCACGGTGCGGCTGCCGTATTTCTTTACAAGCTCTTCGGTGCGTATGGTAACTGCCATAGCTGCAAAAATAAGTGATCAGCAACAGACCTGCTGCGGGTAATGGGTATTTAACAAACCGGTTAAATCCCTACATTTAATCCGCGTTTATGAAACTGACCGTTACATTTTTTGCGTTCTGCCTGATTAGTACTGTTGCTTTTAGCCAGATCCCCCGGGACAGCCTGGATCTCTGGCTAAAATCAGATACCGGAGTCCTCTTCACCAGTAACCGGGTCAGCGGCTGGTCAGACCTGAGCGGGCATCACCGGGATGCCGAAGTATCTTCCGCCGTCAGGCCTGAACTGGTGCCCAACCAGCTCAACGGATTCCCGGTCCTCCGGTTCAACGGAGCGGATATTACGATGCAGACAAAACCGTTCCGTTCCTTTTCCGGGAAAAGGGGGTCCGTCTTTATAGTCTTTCGTTTAAACGGTCCCAGTTATACATCCGGTGGCGGCGTCAGTACCCTTATCTCCACTTATTTTGGAAAAGGAATTACCTGGCAGTTTTGTGCCTCCCCTGACCTTTATATCTACTACGACGGGGTGGGCAGTGAAGGGCTTCCGCTGGCGGCGATAAAAACAAAGGCCTGGGAAGTGGCCACCATTACCCGTACCTCTGATACCACATTTGATCTCTATCGCCGGGGAGAAATAAGGGTCAATTACCGGGTAAGTAATAACCAGCCCGATTCAAACGTGTTGCGGATTGCCTCCAACGGGAGACTTGAAGTACTGAACGGGGATATTGCGGAGATCATCCTGTACGGCAGGACCCTGTCCAAAGAAGAAATACAAGAGGTCAATGCCTACCTGCTGGGCCGGTATAATATTGCGCTGCCCGAAGCTCCCAAAAACTATAACTGGGTTTATTTTTTAACTGCTGTTTTCGCCATCACCCTCATCGCCATTGTATCAACCCGGTATTTTGCTCAACGCAAACTGCGAAAAAAGATCAGGGAGTTTGAAGAACAGGAAAGGCTGAACCGGGAACGGCAACGGATCTCCAGGGAAATGCATGACGATATCGGCGCCGGTCTCACCCAGATCATCCTAATGAGCGAATCAGCCAAACATAAAAAAACGGAGGAAGGAACAAGAGAACTGGAGGATATCGCAGCTACCAGCCGGCGGCTGGTCAGCAGTATGAGTGAAATTATCTGGAGCCTCAACCCCGAGAATAAAACCCTTGGCCAGCTCTTTGCCTATATGCGGGAACAACTCAACCGGCAGCTGGAGTATTCCGGGATAAACTACGACCTGCAATTCCCCGAAAACAATGATTCCGTCATCCTCCGGAATGAACAAAGGCGGAACCTGTTGCTCGTGACCAGGGAAATAGTGAACAATGCCATTAAATACAGCGGGGCCGGCAGCTTGTCCGTCAAAGCCCGCGTGGAAGATCAAAAAATATTCATCCGGGTGGAAGACGATGGCCGGGGTTTTGACACCGGCCTGGTTTCCGGCGGAAATGGCCTGCGGAATATCCGGCACCGGGTGGAGGAACTGGGTGGCCGGCTGGATATCAGCGCTGAGCCGGGGAAGGGCTGCCGGATCAGTTTTTCCGTTCCCCTGTAACCTACTACTTTTATCACATCCATACATTATCAATTAAACAGGAAGTTTGAACCGTGAAAATAGACGCTATCGCCATTATTGAGGACGACGAAAAAGTGCGCCATTATATGGCCGAGCAGATACAGCTGCAGGTGGACACGAAAGATCTGCGGGTCTTTGCGGATGCTGAATCCGCCCTGAAAGAACTGGCGGCAGAGCCCGTGGAAATCGCCCTGTTTGATATCAACCTGCCGGGCATGAGCGGGATCGACTGCATCCGGCGGCTGAAATTGCTGCACCCCCGGATGCAAATGATGGTGCTGACCGTTTATGATAATGCAGATACGATATTCGATGCACTGAAAGCAGGCGCCACCAGTTACCTGCTGAAAAGCACCCCGCCCGACAAAGTCATTGAAGCCATTTATGAAGTGAAAAACGGCGGCAGTCCCATCAGCAGCCAGATCGCCCGGAAAGTGATTGAGGCTTTCGCCGTGCGGGAAAAAACCAATGATTATTTCCAGGACCTGAGCCGCCGGGAGCAGGAGATACTGGAACAACTGAGCAAGGGCTACCGCTATAAGGAGATTGCCGGGAAACTATACGTCAGCCTGGAAACCGTGCGGACACATATCCGCAACATCTATGAAAAGCTGCAGGTAAACAGCCGGGCGGATGCCTTGCGGAAAACGGGTTTATTATGATGACCCGTTCCGGATTGAGGGAACAGATTCGGATTAAACTACTTTATATGAGACTATTTTATCGGAAAAAATGTATCCCGTTGGTCTTCCTGCTGGGATTTTGCCTGTTTACCATAACAGGCAACGCGCAGGATAAAGCAAAAATAAAAAAACAGTTCATGGAACTGCTCCTGGCCTATCCTTCGAAATTTGAAGACCTCAGCACAGAATTAGAAGGGGCTGAACTAACCATGAAGGTTCCGGAAGAGGGAGACGCAGTCGTCATGGCCATGTTCCCGGACATCAGTACCACAGCAGCGGCGCAGGCGGACTATAAAAAATGGAAAAAAATTATTGAAACCACCGACTTTAACGGGGTCACGCTCCTGTCCACCGGTTCCAAAACAGGCGGTTTTTACCTGCTCGAAGAAACCTGGAAGCTGGATGACCGGAAATTTTCACTGGATAATCAATATAAAGGTTTTCATATCCATCTTGCGCTGGTAAAAGCCGATAACCATTTTAACCTGTTTATCTATTTTGGCGATAAAGAAAAATAATACAACCATGAACCACCGCTTCTTTAAAAATACAGGCATATTATTAATGGGCCTGGGAATGTTCTTCCTCTCCTGTAATGATACGAAACCGGATATTACCGGGAAAGTGGATATGGCTTCCCTCGAAAACTACCTGACCAGCACCTGGCGGATCATTGATCCCGCTGCGGAAATTGACAGCATTACCATCCTGGGTGTGGATACCATCACCGAAAAACAACAGCTGAAAGGACGGGCAGATTACCTGTTTGCCCTGGTCCAAAAAAAGACAGACAGCCTGGACCGGAGCCGGGAAAACAGTCAAACAGCAAAAGAACTGATCGCTATTTCAAAAGACCTCGGGATGAAAACGGACAGTTCGGTTCAGCTCCTCGCTTCCTATGAAGCTGCCACCCGGCGGTTCAGTGAAGAGATCCCCGTTTTACGCGCCCAGATGAACGAGACCCTGAAACGGATACCGGGAGCAGACAGTATCATTCCTGCCGGGTACCGTTGCCGCTGTACCTACCGGAACAGGTCGAAAGATATGGGCATGCAGCCACCGGCCCTGGTGCTGCTGGACAAAGATTTCAAAGCGGTTGACGAATCTGTGCTGTTTGGGAAATTATAAACCGGAAGAAACCCCGCTTAGATCCGAAAAGACCGGGTTAGCCGTTTATTGCTTGTTAGTGCGAAACGACATGATAAATCCGGGCGTACCGTAAATCAATACATTAATCACGCCCTTCCATCTGAAATGGAAACAAGTGACTTTAACAATGGCCGGGGCGGAAGCATTGAAGAAGAAGAGACCGCTTTGGATAATTACTACTTTTCTCACATTTTTACGGGTCCGGCAATTGGTGATTTTTACGGGACCAGGATTTCCTGGCATTCTTAAAATTCCACCACATGCAGGCTCCCGCAAAAATCCGTTATCTCCTTTTTACCGGGATTATATTCCAGGTTCTGTTCATGAGCCATCTTTCCGCCCAATCACTGACCCATTGTAATTGCGGAACTGACAGCACCGGTAAACGGCTATACGGGTTTTGTGATTCACTCCGGACAAAAGTGATCATCCCGTGCCAGTATGATTCCACCTTTGCTTTTTCCAATGGAATGGCCCGGGTAATGAGAGCGGGTAAAACGGGCTATACAGATCAATCGGGCAAGCTGGTCATCCCGGTCCAGTTTGAAAGAGCCGGCGATTTTAATGACGGGCTGGCTTTTGTAAAAAAAGACGGGAAATGTTATTATATCAATAAGACAGGCGCGAACCCATTTAAATCATTTTTTTTCTGCCCGTCCTCCCCGGCTATTGCAAATGCCAGTGAACCGGTAGTGCGGATGCTGCGTTCCCAGGAAACCGAAGCGTACAAAATGGCCCGCTTTTCCGAGGGCATGGCTATTGTTGCGGACAGTGCTGCTAAAAAGACCGGGTTTATCAACCTGAAGGGGCAGCCGGTTATTCCGGCAACATTCATATTTGCCCAGCCCTTTAGTGAAGGAATCAGCTTCGTCAGGACCTCCCCGGCGGAAGCCGTCAAAGCCATTAACAAAAAAGGTGAAATTCTCTTCTCCCTGACAGAAAACCAGCTGCCGTTGCCGGATGGTTTCAAAAATGGGTTCGCCCGGATCATGGAGAAACCCGGCGCCGGGAGCCGGAACCCGAATGTTTATAATTATGTGGACAGGGCCGGCAAACTGCTATTACCGGCAGCGGTGAGGTTAGCCGAATCATTTCACGGAAATTTCGCCGTGATCACGGAAAGCAACGGTGAAATGGCCTTAATCAACCGCAAAGGACAAAGGGCTTTTCCTGATACCTATCATTACCTGGAACTTTCTCCCATTAAGGGAACCTATTATTATAACAGGGAAAAAGGAAGGGGATATGGCCTGGTTGACTCAGCCGGTACGATCCGTACTAAAGTGGGATATGAATATTTCACCCGGCTGAATGATTCGGTCCTGCTTTGTAAAGAATGGGGGACATCCTTGTATAACCTGCTGTCCATTCATTCCGGCGCCTTGCTGGAATACTCCATATTCACGAATTTCAGCTGGAGAATGTCAGGCAAAAAGCCGATACTTTCACTGACCGGCACCACCCTGTTTAACGAGACTGAACTGCTGGAATTTAACCCGGCAACCGGGAAATTTCTGAAAGACGGAAAGGAATGGCCGGAGAAGGATAACTATTACCTGGCGATCAATTCCAAAAATTCCGGCAAAACGGCAGAGCCCGGAATCTTCAGCTATCAAAACCCGCATTTTTCACTGAAATTTTCCAGGGGTATGGAACTGTTCCGGGATTCCACCGATGGCCAGGTTTACCGGAATTCCACTTTTTATTTCGCCATTCGCAGGATCCGGTTCGCGGGCAGCCCTGGCGAATACCTGGATAAAAGGGCGGAACAACTGAAAGCCCAGGGAAAGTATGCTCAAATAGAAAGAACAAGGGTCTCCCTCGGAAATACCGATGCAATAAGTCTAATGGCTGTCGAGCAAAAACAGGCAGGCAGTCATCCCGCAGTTCTGTTCTACATTCCTGTTGACAGGCAGTTCGCTGATCCGGGGAAAGACTTTATTTACCTGCTCTCCGGGAATTATTTCTTGGCCGATGAATCTGTTACGAGGGACTATTGGCTATCCATTCTTCAATCATTTACACTGAAATAGCCAGCCCAGCCGGCGGAGATGCTGCACGCTCGTTGAAAAAAGAGAATACAAGAAATCATCAGCCGGGATAACAGGGAACAAAGGGAGCTTAATCCCGGTAAGCCCCGCAGCCGGTACCGGGACAGGGTGTTTTACAGGGTAAAAACCGGTAAGATATCCTGCTTCCTATCTTCACCCGCCACATCATTCTGGCGGGTCTCCAGTGTACCAGGTGATCAATTCCTTCAAACTTTGCTAAATTGCTTTAAAATACAACCATGAACTGGTCCCGCATCCTGTTTGCCCTTCCGGCCTCTTTCTTCCTGTTATTTTTTGCCTCCTGCAAAAAAGACAAGCAGCCGGATGTGCCCACTTCACCCCGGGTGGGTACCAGCTGGACCTACCAGTACAAGACCTTCAGCGCTTCCGGTACCCTGAGCAGCACGTCGAGCATCCGTTACCGGGCCGTGAGCGAAGAAACCCTTGGCGGCGAAAAATGGCTGAGGATTGTGGACAGTGTCAACAATCCTGTATTCTTCCTGAAAATAAGGGCAAACGGACTCAGCCAGTATGCCAACAATGCAGCCCAGTTACTTTGCAAGGACCCGGCAGCAGTAAACGATACGTATACCAGTTATAACGAGGGTTCCGACGAGGACTTCACCGTAACCCATATCAACCTGCAACTGGACCTTCCTTATTTCAATGCTTATGTAACCCGTTATACCGGGCAACGGGCCGGCAATACAGATGATATACTCTGGTATAATAAGAACCTCTGGCTGGCTAAAATGGAGAAATATGTGCTAAACACCTTCACCGGGGTCCGGCATATCGACAAACGCTGGGAACTCACCGAAATCCAGTATTAACGACTGTTCACGTTTACCCTGATATAGTTTGGAACATATTTATCCTCTTCAGTATGTTTGCAGTCATTTTGTAAGCTATGAAGGTTACCGACCATATCAAACAGGCCAAGGACACCCTGATCTCTTTTGAAGTGCTCCCGCCGCTCAAAGGGAAGGGTATTGAAGCGCTTTACCGGCACCTGGACCCCCTGATGGAGTTCAATCCTTCCTTTATCAATGTAACCTACCACCGCAGCGAACATGTTTTCAAGAAAAGGGCCGATGGCAGTTTTGAAAAAGTAGTGGTCCGGAAAAGACCGGGCACGGAAAGTATCTGCGCGGCCATCATGAATAAATACAATGTGGACACGGTGCCCCACCTGATCTGCGGCGGCTTTAGCATCAACGAAACCGAAGATGCCCTGATCAACCTCCGTTACCTCGGCATTGATAATGTACTGGTCTTGCGGGGAGACGCGGCTAAAAATGAAACGGCTTTTGAGCCCGAACCCGGGGGACATAAATATGCCAGCGACCTGCTGAAGCAGGTGGTGAACCTGAATGCAGGAATCTACCTGGAAGACGAACTGAAAGGCACCCATAAAACAGAATTTTGCGTGGGGGTGGCCGGTTACCCGGAAAAACATTTTGAAGCGCCGAATATGGAAACCGACCTGCGGTACCTGAAACAGAAAGTGGACCTCGGCGCTGATTATATCATCACGCAGATGTTTTTCGACAATGCCAAATTCCATGCTTTTGTAAAATCCTGCCGCGAAACCGGGATCAATGTCCCCATCATCCCGGGACTGAAACCCATTTATTCCAAAAAACAACTGACTATTTTACCCAAGACCTTTCATATTGACCTGCCTGCCGAACTCTCCAATGAAGTACTCCGCTGCAAAACCGATGAAGACGTGGAAAAAGTAGGTGCCGAATGGCTGCTGATGCAATCAAGGGAACTGAAAAAAGCCGGCGTACCGGTCTTACATTACTATACATTGGGAAGACCGCTGCTGGTGGCGAACGTGGTGAAGGATCTTTAGGTAAAGCCGGGAAGTCTGAAAGTCAGAAAGACCGAAAGTTGGAAAGTCGGGAAGAACCGTTCCCCCGATTTTTTTCTCCTGGTAAACCGATTCGCCGCCCGGCCTCTGGCGGTATCGTTTTCGAAAACGTTTTCGTAAAGATTGTAAAATTCCGCACTGAAATCACTCATTAATCAGGTGCGCCTGTTTACTTTTAGGCACTGGCCCCGGGGGCTTATTTCATTTATACCTGATGTCATATGAAACGTTTTTTTGCCTTTCTTTTATTGCTTTATTGTGCCCTGCCAGGCACCGCGCAACCTGGATTACATACAACCCGGTTAAATAACAGCATACTCATTACCGGCCCGCAGGGTACCCGCCTGCGTATCACCGCTTACGGGGATTATATGATCCGCGTCCAGGCGGTCCGTATGAATGAAGATTTTTTTCCCGATGACCGCTATGAAATGGTGGCCACCCATAACTGGCCCGGCAAACTGAAGCAATCGGAGGAAAAAGAATACCTCCTCATCAGCACCGGGAAGAGTGACGGGATCCGGGTAAAGATCAGCAAATCCCCCCTGCATCTCTCCTTTTCCCGGAACGGGGAACCGGCTCCCTTCCTGGTGGAAAAAAACAGTATACAGTGGGATGCCGATACGATACGCAGTTCCTTTGTCAGCGATACCAGCGAACATTTCACCGGGCTGGGGCACGGGTATTTTGGCCGGGAAGAAAGCATTGACCTCCGCGGCAAACAGCTCAGCCGCAACTATGGCACAGAACACCGGCAACAGGCTCCCCTTATCGTACCCTTTTACTTGTCTGATAAAGGATACGGGGTTTTCCTGAACAGCACATTTCCCAATAGCTTTAATTTCGGTCACAATGGCGGGTACTCATTTTCCATACAAGGGAATGGCCGCATGGATTATTTTGTGATCCTCGGCCCTTCTTTCAGCAGCATCATCGACCGGTACACACAGCTTACCGGGAGGCCCCGGCTGCCCCTTAAAGCATTTTTCGGACTGGCCCTCTCCGACAAGGGCAATGACCACAACAGTCCCGATCCCTCGGATGAACAATGGTGGAAAAAGAAGATCACCGAACACCGGGCGGCAGGATTTCCCCTCGATCATATCGTTAACGATAACCGCTGGCGGGCCGGTGGCGGCCAGCGCTGCCTGTCCTATTTTGACTGGGACAGAACCCGGTATCCCGATCCAAAAGAATACCAGCAATGGGTGAAATCAAACGGGCTGATCACCACACTTGATTTTAACCGCTGCATTGCGGTGCAGAGTGCAGGCTGGAAACCCTCCTTCAACCTTCCGCAGAATGAGGGCATCGATTTTAATACCAGCGCCCCGGATCTTACAAAAAAAGAAGTACGGGACTGGTTCTGGAATACCATGTGGAGCAAATCGCTGAACCCGGCGCTCCGCTATCCCGGCGATGCCTTATGGATTGACGAATTCGATGAAATGGGAAAAGCCCCGGTAACTATGAAATTTGAAAATGGAAGCACCTGGCTGGAGATGAGGAACTACTGGTTTTTCCTGGCTGCCAAAGCACTGGTTCAGCAGGGCTGGGATAAAAGTTTTAAAGGGACAAAGCGGCCCTTTGTATGGGTGCGGGGCATGACTGCCGGGGCGCAACGCTACGCCACTTTATGGAGCGGGGATATTAATTCCAGCTATGAGGATATGAAAACACAGGTACGGGGACTGCAGTTAGCCGGTCTTTCTGGTTTTCCCTTTTGGGGCCATGATGCCGGCGGATTTCACCTCGGTGAGTCCAAAACAACACCCGGTGATTCCATGTACAGTCAATGGTCCATGGCCTGGGGCAGCTTCACTCCTTTTTGGAAACCGCATGGCGTGGGCAAATCCCGCTGGCCACTTGACCGCCCCGAAGGGGTACAAAAAGATGCCCGGCTTTACAGCGAATTGCGCTATAAACTGATGCCTTATATATATACCTACGCCCGGCGGGCCAATGAGACAGGCCTGCCCATGGCCCGTGCCATGGTCATCAATTATCAAAAAGACCCGCTGGCCTGGAAAAATGACCTGCAATATATGTGGGGTAACGAATTCCTCGTGGCGCCCAATTGTTCCGATTCGGATCATGTAGCGCTGTGGCTGCCGGAAGGAGTATGGTACGACTTCTGGGATGACCAGCCAATAAATGGGAACCGGGTGATTGATTACACCGCACCCATCGGGAAATTACCGCTATTTGTCAAAGCCGGCTCCATTATACCCATGGCGAATTATGCACTGAGTACGGCCTTTATACATGAAGACAGCCTGACCTTGCATGTGTACCCGGGAAAAGACGCTGCATTTACCCTCTATGAGGATGACGGCATTACCGAAAACTACCGGAACAGGAATGAAAAGCGGACCACGGAGATAACATTTAACCAAGCCGGCTTTTCTTTAAAGATCGGGGCCTCCGTGGGCGCCTATACCCGGTCCCCAAAGGAAAGAGCTTATACCATTATCTTCCATGGAATTTCCCGCCCGCTTTGTTTTACCGTGAATGGCAGCAGCGTAAAAAAGTTAGCTTTGTCATGGGATGCCGTGAAAAAAATACAGACCCTTTCTATTCAACGTTCCCCCGTTACCAAAAACATCGTGATAAGAACTTGCCTATAGAAAGCCGCCGGGTAATAAATCAACAGCTACCCCTTTAAAACGCAGGATATGCAAACCGATCTTCCTTTAAAAGACAAAGTGATCATAGTAACCGGGGGCACCGGGGTATTGGGCGAGGCTTTTGTGAAGGCCCTTGCCCGGGCCGGGGCCGCTGTTGGCATCCTGGGCCGTAACGAACAGGTGGCGGAGGAAAGAGCGGCCCTTGTCAATAACCAGGGCGGCAAAGCCATGACCCTGCTGGCAGATGTAACCGATGAGCAGCAACTGATCGCCGCCCGCGAAAAAATAATAGCCGCCTGGGGCAGGATTGACGGGCTGGTCAATGCAGCGGGAGGGAATATACCCGATGCGGTGATTCAACCCGGCCAGGATATTTTCAACCTGAATATAACGGCCCTGGAACAGGTCATGCGGCTGAATCTTTTCGGCACCCTCTTACCCACCCAGGTTTTCGGGGACGCGATCAGGAAGAACGGGAGCGGCAGCATCGTGAATATCTCCTCGGTCACCTCCGGGCTGGCCGTGACCCGGGTATTGGGCTATAGCCTGGCCAAAGCGGCGATTGAAAGTTATACCAAATGGTTCGCAGTGGAACTGGCCAAACGATATGGCGACAGGATCCGGATGAACACCCTTATCCCGGGATTTTTCCTGACCAGTCAGAACAAAACACTTTTGACCCAACCGGATGGCAGTCTTACCAACAGGGGAGAACTGATCATCAATAAAACGCCGTTCAACCGGTTTGGAAATCCGGATGAACTGACCGGGGCCCTGGTCTTTCTCTTAAGTGACGCTTCCCGGTTTGTAACGGGAACCGGCATCACGGTGGACGGGGGCTTTTCGGTTTTCAGCGGGGTTTAAATCTAACAGGAACGCATATGTACAAAATGCAGCAAACATGGCGATGGTTCGGACCCGGTGACCCGGTGAGCTTACAGGATGCGAAGCAAACCGGGGCGAGTGGAATTGTTACGGCCCTCCATCATATTCCGCACGGAGAAGTATGGCCGGTGGAAGAAGTCATGAAGCGAAAAAACGAAATTGAAAAAACCGGGCTTCACTGGTCCGTGGTGGAAAGCATTACCGTACATGAAAGCATCAAAACAAGAA
The DNA here is from genome assembly GCA_016219985.1 of Sphingobacteriales bacterium. Taxonomy (GTDB): domain Bacteria; phylum Bacteroidota; class Bacteroidia; order Chitinophagales; family Chitinophagaceae; genus JJ008. The sequence goes on from JACRJO010000009.1 coordinate 81,167, forward strand.
CAGGCGGGTACAAAAATTATATTGAAAAATACAAGGAAAGCATCCGGAACGTGGCCCAATGCAGCATCCCGGTCATCACCTATAATTTTATGCCGGTAAACGACTGGACCCGGACCAAGCTGGACTATATCATGCCCGATGGCTCAAGGGCCCTGTATTTTAACTGGGTGGACCTGGCTTTGTTTGATATCTATATCCTGGAAAGAAAAGAAGCGGCGGACCATTATCCCGAAAGCATCAACCGCCAGGCAGCACAACGCTTTAAGGAATATAATGAACAGCAATTGCAGGAGCTGGCAGCAGTCGTGATGTTTGGCATCCCCGGGGAAAAGAAAATGACCGTACCCGAAATGAAGGCCAGCCTGGAACCCTATCGTGAAATAAATAAAGCGGCCTTACGCGATAATCTTTGTGAATTTTTGAAAGAGATTGCCCCGGTTGCAGCTGAATGCGGGGTAAAACTGGCGATCCACCCCGATGATCCTCCTTTTGATATCCTGGGGCTGCCCCGTACTGTGAACGCGCAGGCCGATTTTGATTACCTGTATGAAAAAGTACCGGATCCGTCCAATGGTATTTGTTTCTGCACCGGTTCCCTGGGTGCTTCGGCCGCCAATGACCTGCCGGCGATGGCAAAACAGAACGGCAGCCGCATTCATTTCATTCACCTGCGGAATGTAAGCAAAGACCCCGATGGAAATTTTTACGAAGCGGACCACCTCGGCGGTGATGTGGATATGTATGCAGTGGTAAAGGAATTATTAACCATCCAGCAAAACACCCGCCAATCCATTCCTTTTCGCCCGGATCATGGCCACCAGATGCTGGATGATATGGACAAAATAACCAATCCCGGTTATTCGGCCATTGGCCGGTTACGGGGACTGGCCGAGATACGGGGACTGGAAGAAGGCATTATCCGGTCGGCCTTCCCATCTTAAAAAAGCAGGTTTAAACAAAAAACGTTCAGGTGAAAAAATTCTTAGACGAAAACTTCTTACTGCAAACAAAAACGTCCCGGCGGCTCTACCATGAATTTGCCCGGGAAATGCCCATCATTGATTACCACTGCCACCTGCCGCCCGCGCAGATTGCCGGTGATCACCAGTTTAAAACGCTGACCGAAGCCTGGCTATATGGCGATCATTATAAATGGAGGGCCATGCGGGCCAACGGGATCGACGAGAGCTATTCTACGGGGAATAAAAGTGATTATGCCAAATTCGAAAAATGGGCAGAAACCCTCCCCTGTACCTTACGGAACCCGCTGTATCACTGGACCCACCTGGAACTGCAGCGCTATTTTAATATCACGAAGATCCTGAATCCCGGTACCGCCCGGGAAATATATGAAGAAGCGACGGCCCTGCTCCAGACACCGGCTTATTCTGTCCGGAATTTATTACGCCGGATGAATGTAAAAATCATTTGCACAACCGACGACCCTGTTGACGACCTGGCCCATCACCGGAAAATGGCGGAGGAAGGCCTCGATATAAAAATATTGCCGGCCTTCCGTCCCGACAATGCCATGCAGGTGGATGATGCCACCGTATTTAATGAATACGTAAGCAGGCTGGAATCCGTATCGGGCATATCCGTCTCTTCCTATTCAGGCTACCTGGATGCCCTGAAGCAACGGCATGATTATTTTGCCTCCATGAATTGTACGGTTTCTGATCACGGGTTAGAACAGATATATGCGGAAGATTACACGGAAGCAGAGACCGAAAAAGCCTTTCTTAAAATACGGTCGGGACAGGAGCTCTCCGCAACCGAAAACCTGAAACTCAAATCAGCCCTCCTGTACCAGTTTGCCGCCTGGGATTTTGAAAAAGGCTGGGTACAGCAATATCATTTAGGCGCGCTTCGCAACAATAATTCCCGCCTCCTGAAACTGGCCGGGGCGGATACCGGTTGTGATTCCATCGGCGATTTTATCCAGGCCCGCTCCCTGTCCCGGTTCTTAGACCGGCTGGATTCGAATAGCCAGCTTACGAAGACCATCCTGTACAACCTGAACCCTTCCTATAATGAATTGATGGCCACCATGGCCGGCAATTTTAATGACGGAACGATAAAAGGAAAAATACAATACGGTTCTGCCTGGTGGTTTTTGGATCAGAAAGACGGGATGGTCAAACAGATCAATGCCCTCTCCAATATGGGTTTGCTCAGCCGCTTTGTGGGTATGATCACCGACTCCCGGAGTTTCCTCTCTTATCCCCGTCATGAGTATTTCCGGAGGATCCTCTGCAATTTATTCGGCGAGGAAATAGAGAACGGCGAATTGCCGGATGATATAAACTGGACCGGGAGCGTGATTCAGGATATTTGTTTCAACAATGCAAAAAATTATTTCAACTGGCAGGCGGATCATCAGCCGGCTGTGCTGAAAACGCCGGTACCTGAAACTACTAATTGTAAATAAAAAGATATGTCACTAAAAGTTGTAACGCTGGGAGAGATCATGCTGAGGTTATCAACCCCGGATTTCAAGCGATTTGTACAGGCCGAAAGTTTTGACGTGACCTATGGCGGAGGGGAAGCCAATGTATGCGCCGCCCTATGCAATTACGGGTTACACGGAACATTCGTGACCAGGGTTCCGGATAACCCGCTTGGCCAGTCGGCCATTAACCACCTGCGCCGTTACGGGGTAGATACGCAATACGTGGTAAGAGGCGGTGAAAGACTGGGCATTTATTTTTTGGAAACCGGGGCTTCCATGCGGGCTTCACAGGTGCTGTACGACCGGGCCGGCGCCGCCATTGCGGATGCGGATATTCCGGAATTTGACTTTGATAAGATCCTGGAGGGAGCCAGCTGGTTCCACACAACCGGGATCACCCCGGCCTTGAGTGATAAAGCTGCGGCCCTGACTGAAGCGGCCCTGAAAGCGGCAAAAGCAAAGGGCATTACCACCAGTATTGACCTGAACTACCGGAAAAAATTATGGAGCCGGGAAAAAGCAAGAGAAGTAATGACCCGTCTCTGCCAGTACGTGGATGTCTGTATCGGCAATGAAGAAGATGCGGATACCACGCTGGGATTTAAAGCGAAGGATACGGATGTTACCAAAGGGGAACTCAACCTGGAAGGGTTTAAAGATGTATTCAGGCAAATGAAGGAAAAATTCGGGTTCAAATACATTGCCTCCTCCCTGCGGGAAAGCCATAGCGCCAGTGATAATGGCTGGAGTGCCCTGGTTTATAACGGGACAGATTTTTACCATAGCAAAAGATATGAAGTGCGGATTGTGGACCGCGTCGGCAGCGGGGATTCCTTTGCCAGCGGGCTCATCTATGGCCTCGTAACCGGGATGACGATGAAGGAGGCGGCAGAATTCGCCGTGGCCGCTTCCGCCTTGAAACATACCATACCCGGCGACCTGAATCATGCCACGCTCAGCGAAGTAAAGGGCCTGATGAAAGGCGACGCCAGCGGACGCGTGCAGCGGTAGTTCACCAGTCAAAACAACAACATGATTATTGATACTATACAGAATGCAGGGAAATATTACAGCGTGCATCCCTTATTCGCCAAAGCCTTTGCATACATTCAGCGGACCGACCTGGAAAAAACCGAAGCCGGTAAATATGATATTGAAGAAGATCAGCTACGGGCCATCATTGCCGATAAAAAAGGGATGACGAGGGAGGAATCTGTTGCAGAATTCGAATGTCACAACAAGCATATTGATATACAGCTTTGCATCAGCGGAACAGAGCAAATGGGATGGAAACCCCGGGAAACATGCGTTACAGAGAACGGGGCTTATAATGCAGAGAAAGACGTGCAGTTCTACCATGAACTTCCGGATATGTATTTCCGGTTAACCGCGGGGCAGTTTGTGATTTTCTTTCCCGAAGATGTGCATGCCCCCATGATCAGTGAGGACCGGATAAAAAAATTAGTGATCAAAGTAAAATTATAAACAGTATGGCATCCAGGCAAGCAATAACGGACCTGATCATCAGCCAGGGGATATTACCCCTGTATTTCAACCCGGATGAAACGGTAAGCATAGAAGTACTTCGGGCGATAAACCGGGCCGGGATCAAAGCAGTGGAATACACAAACCGGGGAGAAGCGGCCCTGTCCAATTTTAAGAAACTGGTGGCAGCGAGGAACAGTGAAATGCCGGGACTGATGCTGGGGGTGGGAACCATCAAAAATATAAAGCAGGCGGAAGATTATGTAAAGGCCGGGGCGGACTTCCTCGTCAGCCCGGGTTATGTGGCCGAAGTGGCAGATTATGCCGGCAGCCGGGATCTTTTTTATGCGCCGGGTTGTATGACGCCTTCGGAGATCATTGCAGCCGAAAATAACGGGATCAGTTTTATTAAGCTGTTCCCGGGGAATTTGCTGGGGCCTGAGTTTATAAGCAGCATCCGGGAAATCTTCCCGGCACTTTTCTTTATGCCCACCGGTGGCGTGGATACCACCCGGGAAAACCTGGAAGCCTGGTTCAAAGCCGGTGTAGCCGCCGTTGGCATGGGCAGTAAACTGATCAGCAAAAAATTAATGGAACAAAAAGATTATAAGACGATAGAAGATCATACCCAAAAAGTACTGGAGTTAATCCGGTCCATCAGGCAGTAATCATTCCCTCTTCAAAGCGGGGCAAAAAAACGATCATGCAGCAGACCATTGGAAAATACAGGTGGACCATTTGCGGACTGATATTTTTTGCCACCACGATCAATTATCTGGACAGGGCCGTCATCAGCCTCTTAAAAAAAACACTGACCGGCGAATTTCACTGGACCGAAACGGATTACGGGAATATTGTCATTGCCTTCCAGCTTTCTTATGCCATCGGGTTATTGGGCGCCGGAAGACTGATCGATAAGCTGGGAACAAAGATCGGGTATGCCCTGGCCACCGGCCTGTGGAGTGTGGCGGCCATTGCCCACGCATTGGCGAAATCAACCCTGGGTTTTGGCGTGGCCCGGTCCGCATTAGGGGTAACGGAAGCCGGTAACTTCCCCGCCGCTATTAAAGCTACTGCGGAATGGTTTCCTAAAAAAGAAAGGGCCTTTGCCACCGGGATATTTAATTCGGGCACCAATATCGGCGCGATCCTGGCCCCGCTTACCGTTCCTTTCATTGCCAAAAAATTCGGATGGGAATCCGCCTTTATCATAACCGGCGCCATTGGTTTTATCTGGCTGATGCTATGGTTCAGGTACTATGAAGTCCCGGCCCGGCATAAAAAACTATCCCGGGAAGAATTTGAGTATATCCACAGCGACCCGGATGAAACACCGGGGGATCCCAATGAAAAGTCGACCCAAAAAGTATCGTGGATAAAACTGCTGGGCCTCCGGCAAACCTGGGCCTTTGCGCTGGGAAAATTTTTAACTGACCCCGTCTGGTGGTTTTATTTATTCTGGCTCCCTGATTTTCTCGACAAGGAATATCACCTGGAAAGTACCGATGTGGCGCTGCCGCTGGCCCTGGTCTATACCCTGGCCAGCCTGGGAAGTGTTCTGGGAGGCTGGCTCCCCATGAAACTGGTGAACAATAACTGGACGGTACTAAGGGCCCGGAGGACATCCATGCTGATCTATGCGGTATGCGTGCTGCCCGTGGTATTTGCCCAATGGCTGGGCGCCATGAATATGTGGCTCGCTGTTATCATCATCGGGCTGGCGGCGGCGGCTCACCAGGCATGGAGCGCCAATATTTTTACAACGGTCAGCGATATGTTCCCTAAGAAAGCAGTCGGCTCGGTAACGGGGATCGGCGGTATGTTCGGCGCCCTGGGCGGGGTGATCATTGCCCGGGTGGCCCCGAAATTATTTGAACATTACAAAGCCGCAGGCCATGAACAGCAGGGCTATTTTATCATGTTCCTCATCTGCGGAAGTGCTTACCTCATTGCCTGGATCCTGATGTATTTACTGACTGCCAAAGCAAAAAAAGCAGACGTATGACGACAGCCCCCTTAACCGGAAGGGCTGCCATTTATATATTGTTTAATTATTCTCCAATGAAAAAAATACTCCTGGCTCAGCTGGCAGTTACCTGCCTTCTTATTCTTTCCCCTGTTTCAAACAGCATCTATGCCCAGCAGGGTCCGGTCAGCAAATGGCCGAAGGGGATCTCGTACGAAATTTTTGTGCAGTCCTTCTGCGACTCGGATGGCGATGGCAAAGGGGATATAAAGGGAATGACCTCCAAACTGGATTACCTGCAAGACCTGGGCGTGGAAGCTGTCTGGCTCATGCCCATCAACCCCTCTCCATCTTATCACAAATATGATGTGACTGATTATTACGGCATCCATCCCGATTACGGAACCACCGGTGATTTTAAACAATTTGTGAACGAGGCGCATAAAAGAAATATCAAAGTAGTGATCGACCTGGTGATCAATCATTGCTCCAGCAAACATCCCTGGTTCCTCGATGCGTCCAAAAACGAAAACAGCCCTTACAGGGATTATTTTGTATGGACCCATAAAGACGACCCGCAGGTAAAAGCATTTGTAACCCAAACCAATGAAGATTCCCGGAACAGGAACCGCTGGAATAAAGTGGAAGGGAGCGATTACCTCTATTACAGTTACTTCGGTCCGCATATGCCCGACCTGAACTTCGACAGCCCGAAACTGCGTGCGGAAATATTTAAAGCGGGCCGTTTCTGGCTGGCGGAAATGGGCATTGATGGTTTTCGCCTCGACGCTGCCCGGCATATTTTCCCCGAGGAAAGGGCCAGGGAGAGTCATGCCTGGTGGGTCTACTTTTTAAATGAAATGCGAAAAGTCAAACAAGACGTTTACCTCGTTGGTGAAGTCTGGGCTTCTTCCGATATCGTGGCGCCCTATCTCAAAGGCATACCCGCTTTATTCAACTTTGACCTCGCTTCTTCCATCCGGAAAGCGGTAAATGAAGAACGGGCCGATTCGCTGGCTATCAAACTGAAAGCGATTGAAGATTTCTATACCACCATCAACCCGGATTTTATTGATGCCACATTCCTGACCAATCATGACCAGAACCGCATCATGAGTTCAGTTGATGATAATATGGACAAGGCGAGGGTTGCCGCCGCCCTCCTTTTTACCCTGCCGGGTTCCCCCTACCTGTACTACGGGGAAGAAATCGGCATGCGGGGAAAAAAGCCCGATGAATACATACGGGAGCCTTTCTTATGGGATAATGCAAAAAACGACAAGGGAAGGACCTCCTGGGTAACACCCCGTTACAATACGGACAGCAGCATCGTACCTGCTGCCCGGCAAATAAAGGATAAAAACTCGTTGTTCAACTATTACAAGTCCCTGATCGCATTAAGAACCGGCAGCAGGGCCCTGGGGACGGGCGAACTCATCCCGGTTGACCTGGGCCATAAAGAGATTTGTTCCTTCCGGAGAATCCGGGAAGACGAAAATTTATTGGTACTGCACAATCTTTCAAAAACTGAACGCAGCCTTCAGCTCCCCGAAGAACTGGCCGGTTATAAAACGATTGTTTTTAAAACAAAAACCAATGATGTAAAAAATAATACCGTTCAGCTGGCCCCTTACAGCACCCTGATCCTGAAAAAATAAATACCGCGCCATGAAATACAGACTTCTCCCGGCCCTCGCCCTTCTTTGTATCAGCGCACAGGCGCCCGGCCAGGCCGGCCAGCAGCTGAAGGTGGACTTTAATAAGCTGGCGAATACGCATGATATCAGCCTGTCTCCCTGGGGCCCCTATTCAAAGAAATATGCCGGCGTTTCCCATATCTATGATATGAAGGCGGGCATGCGGTTTGATTTTTCTGTATTGCCCGGGTTCTACCGCAACAAGATCCTTATACCCAATGTGCAATGCGAGTCGGGCTATTTCCCCTGGGAAGTAAACAACGATCTAACCCGTTTCACTTACCGGTATGAACTGGAATGGAAGGATAAAGTGTACACGGATATTACCTATACCGTCATTGACAGTGCAACGGTATTAGTGAGCATGAAATGTGTCAACAGCACGGATATACCGCAGAACCTGTCCCTGAACCTGGTCTATGGAATTGAATACCCCGATGTTTATCCCGCCAGCAAACTGGTTTATTCGGAGCACTCAACCTGGCTTAGCGGGACTGACTATCTTTCTCTCGATTATGTACAAAAAAGGCCAAAGGATAACCTGGTCACCGATGGCTGGATCCGCGGTGAGGTCAGGGACAATGCATTTATCGGCGGTTCAGCCGTTGGCCAGGATTTCGGAAAAGGCATTGGGGACAAACTGGTGTACCAACCCGTTTTTAAGCAGGAACATCCCAGTGGTACCCTGAGTATCTGGTACAGGATGAAAGAAAACAGCCGCTGTACACTAAACCTGACAAAGCTCGTTAACCAGGCGATTACCCTGGATGGTAACGGGAAGCTTTCCCGTATCGATTTGCCTTACCAGCTAACGGGGAAGCAGGAACGGTCCATCGTTATTGAATCCGCAGGGGGCGATGCGATTGAGCTAAACGGGATCCTGCTGACCCCATCGGGTGAAGAATCAGTCACCCGGCTGGAAGAACAACCCAGGCAATACTCACCTGAATCGGTCAATAATGCTGCGGAACAGAAACTGATCTCAAAATACAGCGACATCCCGCTGTATTATGGATTCGGCTGGGACGGGAACCTTGATTTCAAACTCAGGCAGATCAAAAACGACGAACTGGATATTTTTTTCCGGCGCCTGGTGCACAGTCATGTGGACAGCATCCTGAAAGGAAATTACAAGGGCGATTATTCAAATATATTTATCCGGCCGGTGGAGCTGGAACCCCGGGCGGAGAAAACGATCTATGGCCTCCTTTGCACCGGCAACGAACAGCAGGTAAAGAACCGGCTGAATGAACTGGCTGCCCTGAGCCAGCAATACGGCAAAGAGGAAAAGACCGGGGCACAATCTTCAGCCAATATTTTGCCGCAGGGCGAAAAATACCTGTTCAGTCAAAAAATGCTGAAGGCTACGGTGCTGAACGATGTGGTGTATCCTATTTATACCCAACGCGAATATATCCGCCACTTTACGCCCGGTAAATGGTGGAACAGTTTATACACCTGGGATCTTGGCTTCATCGCACTCGGCTTGAATGAGATCAATATTGACAAAGCGGCGGAATGCATCAATGCCTACACTACTCCCGTTGGCAGCCAGTCCGCCTTTATACATCACGGATCGCCGGTGCCCACGCAGTTTTATGCATTCCTTGATCTCTGGAACAGGACACAATCCAGGGAAATGCTGGCCTATTTTTACCCAAGGCTGAAACAATATTATGAATTTATGTCAGGGCGGCTGGGCAGTTCGTCAACGCGTACGTTAAAATCAAACCTGTTAAAAACATGGGATTACTGGTACAACTCAGGCGGCTGGGACGATTATCCGCCCCAGGTGGAAGTACACCGGCAAAAAGCAGAAGCCAGCATCGCCCCGGTCATCAATACCGCGCAGCAGATACGTATCGGTAAGATCATGCGGATGGCCGCCCAGGTGCTGGGCCTGAAAGCGGATATCCCCGTTTACGATAAGGATATCAAAGATTTTTCCCTGGCCCTGCAAAAATATTCCTGGAATCCCCGCAGCGGGTATTTCAGTTATGTACTGCACGATAAGGATGGCCATGCGACCGGGCGCCTGAACTATGGCGACAGTACGGATTATAATATGGGGCTGGATGGCGCTTACCCGCTGATAGCCGGGATCTGTACCCCGGATCAGCAAAATGGCCTGATCGAAAAAATATTTTCAGAAAACCACATGTGGTCGCCGGCCGGTATTAGTGTGGTGGATCAGTCCGCCCCTTATTACAGGATTGACGGCTATTGGAACGGTTCCGTGTGGATGCCTCACCAGTGGTTTACCTGGAAAACCATGCTGGACCTGGGGAGGCCTGAACTGGCTTTTAAAATTGCAGAAAAAGCGCTGGATGTCTACAGCAAAGAAACCAATGAATCCTATTACACTTTTGAACATTTCCTGGCCAAAAGCGGAAGAGGAGCGGGCTGGCACCAGTTCTCCGGGCTCTCCAACCCCGTCTTATCCTGGTTCGGAGCCTACTACAGGAAAGGCACGGTAACAACCGGTTTTGAGACCTGGATCAATCAGCAGTCCTTTAATAAGGATCTGTCCTCCTACAAAGCAGATATTGTCTTCGACCAGGCTACAACGGCGCACCAGCGGAGTATCCTGATCTGTTTAAATCCGGCCTTTACATACACGGTGACATTTAACGGAAAGAAAGTGAATTCCGAAAGCCCTTACCCGGGCTTACTCCAGATCAAACTGCCGGCTTCAAATACAGGGGGGAAGCTGGAAGTGGTAAAGACCGGAGATTAGTGTACGGATCTATGAAGTATCCCTAATTAGCTAATAGCTATAAGTTGTTAGCTGCTAGCTATTAGCTTTAAGCGGCGAGCCTGATAATTCAATGGCTAATTCCAGCCATCAAAGCTCACAATAAGCCCCGAAAGTGAATATTAAACACAACATAACACTACCTGCTCCTGCAGCGGCAGCAACCATTTGCCGGCCCGGGTCAGGGCCACGCCAACCGTGTTTTACAGGCGATCCCTGTTACGTATCAGCAGGCCGGTCACTATGGTATCCGGAACCAGGCAACAATCCCGGAAAGAATAAAGATCAGGACCAGCAGCGGCAGTATTTTGAATTCCTTCTTTTTATAATGGACGACAAAAGCGCCAGCCATCACGATGCAAAACCCCAAAGCCGACAGGGGGGTAAGTACCGGCAGGATTCCCGTAGCAAGAGGAAAAATAATGCCTGCTGATCCCAGCAATTCAAACAAACCGATTATCCGTACCGGGAGTGGCGGGGCACCGGGTGAAAGTTGTTGTTTCTCAACCAGTTTCTCTTTTGATGTGGTCAGTTTCAATAAGCCCGGCACTAAAAAAAGGGCGGCCAGCAGGCCCTGGATGATCCATAATGCAGTATTCATTTCCTGAATTTTATTTGCCAAATATTTGTTTACCGGTGCAAACGTATATTTATTTACTATACATTTGTTATTACTATACTATTCTATAGTACTATCCTTTAGTATAGAAAAATGGCATCAAATGGCAAAAACAAAACAAGAAGTGGCAAAGAGCCAGGGCGAATGCATCCGCATGATGCTCCCGGTAAAAGATGCACTGGATGTGTTAAGCGGCAAATGGAAACTGCCGGTTATTATTTCACTTTCGTTTGGCAACAAGCGATTCAGCCAGATTGCCAGGGAAATCCCGCATATTACAGATAGGATGCTCTCAAAAGAGCTGAAAGATTTAGAGATGAATGAACTGGTAAAGCGGACCGTGTATGATACGATCCCTGTTATTGTTGAATACTCGTTAACAGCTTACGGGAAATCGCTGAAGAAAGTAATTGATGAATTGCAGCGTTGGGGGCTGCAACACCGGAAACGTATCATCGGGAAGCCGAAATAATCCCGGTCGCGGAAATCACCCGCCTGACTGACAAATACCCGGGTAGCTATTTCAGTTTCACTGCCTTCCCGGTCTTTGCACTCGTTCTCGCAGCATCCAGTATTTCCATTACGATCATATTGTTTTCCAGGGAGGAGAGATCGTATTTAGAAAGCGTGATCTTCCCCCTGACCAGGGCGGCAAAAAAAGCAAAGGGATCATCATAAGGCGATTCCCTTTCCTTCAGGCTCTCCTTTACTTCCGCCTTATCATTTTCCAGCCGGACCCGCATGTCGGACCGGTTATCGGTGAAAACCGTCCCGGTGGATCCATACACTTCCATATCCTTCCGGCTGAAAGGCCAGTTCCAGGATGCCTGGATAATGCCCTGCATTTTCGGGTATTGCAGGAGGATAGTGGCTTCATCGTCCACTTTTGGATATACATCCGGCTTTATTTGCTGTGTCATCGCCATTACGGATACCGGCTTTTCCCCTTTGGCTAACCAGGTGATCAGGTTGGCGCCATAGCAGCCAAAATCAGTGATGGCGCCACCCCCGTTCTGAACCGGGTCCGTCAGCCAGTCCAGGAACTCTTTGTTCACCCCGATTTCTTTGGGGCCCTTATGCCCGTCGTGCACCACCACTTTGCGTATTTCACCAATGGCCTTGTCCTCATTTACCAGGGAATACGCTTTATGATTAGTGGCATACCAGGTCGTTTCATAATTGGTTACTAAAAGTATTTTATATTGATCCGCCAGCATTTTCATCCGGCGGGCATGTTCAAGGCTTACGGCCAGCGGTTTTTCCACCATCACATGTATCCCCCGCGGGGCGCAGGTTTCCACCACCCCGAGGTGCTCGTAAATAGTTCCAAAAGCGGCCACGGCTTCCGGCCTTGTCTTCTCAATCATTTCAGCCAGGGTATTGAAAACAATATCCATACTGAAGCCATGCTGCACGGCATAGCGCTGCGCCAGCTCCCGGTTGGGTTCAACGATCCCCACAATCTGCACATCGCCCCGCTCGGGCCGTCCCAGCAGCCAATGTACATGTGTATGGGTAAGTCCGGCAATACCGATCCGCAGCTTCTTTACAGCAGCCGTATCGCTTTGCGCAATCATCATACCGTTTATTAACAACAGGAAAAGGGAGAATAAGGCGGACTTTTTCATAAGTGAAGTGTTCCTGCAAAATACTGAATTCCGCCAACAAAAAACGGGTGCCGCGCCTATGAGTTTAACTGGGCAATAGCATCTCCCCATTCTTCCACATGATACACTGATTTTATCTTCCCGTTCTCCGCTGTATGGATATCAATGGTCATAATACGGAAGGATTTAGTACCATCCGTTTCCACTCCCATAAACGGGCCATTGGGCGTCCCCGAGGCAATGCTGCGGACAACGTATTTATTCCCCTCGCTTATGATTTCCTGTGGCTCCCATTTCAGGTCGGGCACCAGTTGCCAGAAAAAACCCACTTGTTTGATCAGCGCTTCCTTACTTTTGGCGGGCTCCCGGGTATTGCTTGAAATAAATCCGTCGGCCAGTATTTCCGCCAGGACGGCCTCGGGCCTGGTTTCCTTATTAACGGTTAATGCTTTCCTGTAAAAGGATGTTAACGCTTCTTTGTTACGGTCCATTTTTAAAAGTTTTAGGTGAATAACAGGTATGCAAGATGCCGTGTTTCCCAATCGTGCAAAAGGTAATTTCCTGCCTTTGAATGATAATTTTGCGCAGCCCATCCCGGGGAGGGATCAGCAGTATTTTTTCCGGAAGGCAAGCGGGGTCAGGCCGGTATGCCGGCGAAAGTATTTAATGAAATTGGTGGGCTCCTCAAAACCCAGTGCAAAGCCGATCTCCTTGGCGGACTGATGGCTGTACACCAGCATCCGTTTCGCTTCTAGCAAAACCCTATCATCAATCATCTCCTTGGGGTGCTTACCCAGTATTTTTGTACTGGCCTGGCCCAGGCGCTTTTCTGAAATATGCAGGCTGTCCGCATAGAAACCCACGCTTTTATTACGGGTAAAACCGGTCTCGAGCAGGGTCCTGAATAAAAGCATATAATCAAGATCCCTGCTTTTTTTAAATCCGGAAAATCCCTGCTTCCTCTTTTCCCTCTCCGCTAATAATAAAAAATTATGCAGCCAGTTCCGGAGGATCGCGGGCGTGGAAGGATCGGCCGGCACCTCCTGCTCTTTTGTTATCTGCTGGCAGATATCCACGTATTGCCGGAAGGATATTGCCCCCACCCCGAAGGCCGGCTGGTCAACCAGCCCGTTAAATAAGATGCTGCGCTTCAAAAAATGGGTATCGGCGGCCGTTGCGGAAAAAAAGTCGTCGGTAAACAACAAGAGGCAACCGGAATATTTCAACTGCGGATCAAACTGTTGCACCCGGTCCTTATCCACAAACAGCAGCGAATAAGGCTCCGTCTTTACCGGGTTAAAATCCACCAGGTGCACGGGTGAGCAATCCCCCAATAAAAATATATGGTAAAAATCTGTACGGTGCGGGCTAACTAACTGGTCCCGGTAATTCTTCACCAGCTTTTCCAATGGCAGCACTTCGATTTGAAGTGTGGCCGATGATTTAAATTTATATCGCCTGATCTCCGGGAGCATGGGGTCAAAGTTAGCATCTTGGGATCGCAGGATCGCCATACCCCTCCCTGGTATTTAATACAGGATTCACCCGCGCAGATTTTTACCCAATACGAGCAGGGAGATACCCAATGCCATTATATCTTTCAAAATAAAAAATTCAGTTACGGGAATTCCGTCAACCGTTGAAAATACACCGGGCGTGGTAAACAGGAAGCTCAGGGTGACGAGGAAGGTGATCGTGGAAATAAGACCGCCCCAGACCCCCGCCTTTTTCCAGAAAAAGGAAAGCAGCAGGCAGGCGGCGGCGAGGATCTCAACACCGCCGATCAGGTTCGAGGCTCCCTGCACGCTGGTCACTTTATACAGCCAGCTTAACAGGAAACTGTTTTTCACCAGGGATTCAATGCCTTTTGCTTCCGTTGGCGTGAACTTGAAAATGCCGATCCACAATAAAACAATGGCCAGGCCCAATACACTGATGCCATAGCCTAAAGACTGGTAGTTTATTTTTTTCATACTCGTTAGTTTCAATTCAGGCTTTTTATCCAGTTGGCTATATAGCCCGCCACTTCCTCCCAGTTTTGCTGGCCGCAGATATAATGTGTTCTCCCGGCAAATTCTTTGAAATCAGTTCTGCTGCTTTTATCCTTGTAGGCGTCAAAATTCTTTTTATTCAGGGAGGAAGGAATGATATGATCCTTTTCCCCGGCGATGATCAGTAAAGGGTTGTGCGGCTTTTTAAAATCAATTTTACCTGCCTTCCCCGTGCTGCTCCGGGGGATATTCCGGCTTTCCGGAACCACAAACTTTTCATATTCCCTGGCTGTTTGCTCCAGGGTCATGGTATTACAAAAAGCATAATGAAACCATTTCACAGATGGCAGGCAGGGGGAATTCCCCTTCAGGGGGTTGATCGTGGGGAGATTGGCTTTCAGGAAGCTCCACTTAAAACTAAAAATACCGGCCGGCGGGGCAGGATCAATACAGATCCCCGCGGCTCCCTTATTCATTTCAATCAGTTTTTGAACAGCCAGTCCTCCCATGGAATGCCCGATCAGAACCGGTTTTTCGGGAAGGCTGTCAATAAATGCGGTGAGCTTTTCAATGACCTGCCCAAAATCAAGTTTGCCCAGCCCGGGGTTGATATGGGCACGCAAATCGGCCGGGCGGCCTTCGTGGTATGCGTAGGCCGGTGCGTAACAGCTGTACCCGGCGTTTTCAAAATAGCTGATCCAGGGTCCCCAGCTGTCGGGGTTCATAAAAAGTCCGTGAATAAAAACGATGGAGTTGGTTTTTGTATTCATTGCAAGGTTTTAACTGTTCAGGAGGCGCTGCTTTGCGAAAAAGGCCCGTAAGTACCCCATTTATAAACTACTGTTAAGTTAACTAACTTTTGAATCATCCCCAATTAGCTGTGAGTTGCGAGTTGTGAGCTGCGTGACCGGCCCTGCAAAAAAAAGACCCATTGCCTGAACAATGGGTCCGTACGACTGCTTCGCTTTTATGAATCGCTATGCTGCCCTATGCTAAGAGCGTCTTTAATTTCTTTGTATAATTACCGGATCGTTTTTTTAATTCTGCTCGATATCCGGGTTCGCCCTTGTTTCGCTGTCCGGTATCTTCAACAATTGTAATTTGTCATTGTAAGCCAGTCCCCGGATATTCTGCTTCAACCTCCTCAGTTCATAATACCGGTCGCCCTCGGTGGCCAGTTCGAAACGACGTTCACTCTGGATAGCCGCCAGTAATTCTGCATCAGTGGAAGAAAGCAGGTCAGGCGCAAGACCAGCCAATGTCCGCAGGCTGTTATAATCCGCCCTGACATCTGCCGCCACATATCCGCCCTTTCTCACTGCTGACTCGGCCCGGGTAAGCAACATCTCAGCCAACCGGATGATGGGAATATTAACCGGGTTGGAACCCATGTATTTCAGCGAGTAGGCCTTATTGGCCCCCGGCGGGTTAATTAATGAATTCCGCCTGGCATCTGCCGGCGCAAAGGAGAGATAAAAAGCCGGGTCCACATAAAAAATAATATTGGCCGCATTGGTATTCCAGAATTCTCCCCTCAGTTTGCTGCTATTATCATCCCCGGTCATGTTGATGACCTGGAATATAACCCCGCCCAAGGCCTGCGAGGGTCCCACATTCCGGAAAGGCAGTGTAACGGAAGCCCCGAGCGTGAACCCGCCATTGCTGATCACATCGTTGGCATAGCTGTAGGCATTGACATAATCGCCCATGTCGAAATACACCCGGGCCAATAAGGCTTTGGCTGCCCAGCTGGTGGCGCGACCGCCATTCGTAGCCGGTAATATGCTTTCGGCTGCCTTCAGGTCGGTGATGATCTGCTGGTACACCTCCCCCACCTTCGCTCTCGGAACCGGAATCAGCGCTTCCGCGGGTGTCGGGCGGGTGATCCGGAGGGGAACACCGGGATCAGTGGCCGGGTTGTTTGAATAAGGCAATGCAAATACCCGGACCAGGTTATGATGGGAAATCGCCCGGATAAACAAGGCCTCCGCTTTCAACACGGCTTTTTCGGCGTCCGTGGCATCCGGGAATAAATTCTTATCAACTGCATCAATGACAATATTCGCATTGTAGATAGCGCTGTAACCGGTGCTCCAGACATCCCGGCCCACATTATTAAAGATCCCGAAATTGCGGTTGGAGAAAGGACCATAATCCTGGCTCGAAACCAGGGAGGAGGTTGTCATATCCACATTATCACTGTACAATTCGGCAGCGATTAAGGACCGTCCCCCGACAAATTTATCAGCCTGCACCCGGTCATACGCGGCATACAAAACAGCGAGCACATTTGCTTTTGTCTGCAACACATACGTGTCCGGCTGTTCATTTACGGGCTTTATGTCCAGGTATTTTTTACAGCCCCCGGCGATGAATGCAAATCCTAAGAGGATGATATATATCTTTTTCATTTTCTTTCTGATTAAAGGTTAGAAGCTAAGGTTTATACCCACCACAATTGTTTTGGCCTGGGGAGTTGGTAAATACGGGGCGTCGAATGATATATTGGACTGGGCCGCGCTGAAATTATACCGGACCACTTCCGGATCCCAGCCTTTATACTTGGTAAAAGTGAGCAGGTTGCTCCCGTTGATAAACAGTTTCGCAGCAGATAAACCGGCTTTCCGGATCACGGACACAGGCAGGTTATAAGCGAAGTTGAGGCTCCGCAGCCGGACAAAGGAGGCGTCAAACAGGAATCTTGACGTATTCCTGTCCGAACCGGCAAAGGAAGAACCTGTAATGGTCAGTTTGGGAATATTGGTTTCGTCACCGGGTTTCTGCCAGCGTTTTAAGACCTCGGTCCGCTGGTTCCATGTACCAATAAATCCTCCCATCTGGCGTTTGGCTCCATCATCATAAATTTTATTCCCCTGGGAAGCATAGAACAGGAAGCTGAGTTCAAAATTTTTCCAGGTCAGTGTATTATTCAAACCCGCGATGAAATCGGGGAAAGGTTTACCCAGCGGTTGCCGGTTAGAGGTAATATCAGATTGTTTCAATGCATCAAACACCGTTCCGTCCAGTGCGTAGATCATCTCATTCCCGGTCAGGGGGTTTACACCGGCCGATTTAGCGAGGTAGGAAATACCGATCGGGTATCCTTTAACAACCCGGGTATCTCCTTCTGCAGCCCCAAATCCATCCGGGGGTACATTGCCTGTCTCCAGCACTTTATTCTGATTGGTGGAAATATTAAAATCGGCAGTCCAGGTAAAATCGTTTTTACGTATAATCCTTGCCGTAAGCTCAAACTCCGCACCCAGGTTTCTGACCACCACGTCTTCCGCATTTACCAGGATCGATCCAAGTCCTGTTGCGGAGGTCGGGGCGGGTTTATCGAGCAATACATCGGTGGATATTTTCCGGTAAAAACCCAGGCTCCCGTTAAATCTTCCGTTGAGAAGACCAAAATCAAATCCTAAGTCGAGCTGACGCGCTTTTTCCCAGCTGATATCCGGGTTGGGCAAACGGGTAGGTGTAATACCGGGGAAATTTGTATACCCGCCAGTGGAGCTGAACGTACCCAGGTACCGGAAGTTCCCGATTTCCGAGTTCCCGGTGTACCCGTAACTGGCCCTGAATTTCAAGAAACTGAAGAGCTTATTGTTCTGCATAAAACTTTCTTCGGTAAGGATCCAGCCGGCTGATAAAGCGGGGAAATAACCAAACTGGTGATCGCTCCCGAAGCGGGAGGAACCATCTGCCCGGAAACTGGCGCCCACTAAATATTTATCACTTAGTTTGTAGTTAGCGCGGGCAAAGAAGGAAAGAAAGCGGTAAGCATCACGCTGGTTATAACCGGTAACCGAAGATCCGGCCGGTGTGGAACCCGGCGCCCATACCATGGTGGACGTGGTTTCATTAAAATAATCATTGATGAATCCCACCCCGCCGGCAGCAGGATTAAACCCGATCGCTTTCGTTTTACTATTCTGGATGGATGAACCTGCCGTAATGGTAATATTATGGCGCTGATGGAACGTGTTCTTGTACGTGAAATAGGCATTCCCGTTCATATTGGTAATATTCATGCGCCTTTCCCAGCGGGCGGCCAGACCCGCGCTGCTAAAATACCTGTTAATTTTATGATCATATCTTTCTTCAAACTGATCCAGGATATCGAGGCCATATTCTGCCCGGAAACTGAGGCTGGGAGTGATCCTGAAATCCGCATAGATATTATTAATGAACCGGGTTGATTTGGTGGTATAAGTATTCAGTAACCGTGCCACCGGGTTCATGCCGGTATTCTGGAACTGTGTACCGTAAAAACTCTTATCCGCATTATACACCGGGAATAAACGTAAAGCGGTGGACTGAGCCGCGCCGAGCCCCCCGCCAAACGATGTGGGCACCTGCTCGTTTTTGGTATAGGAAATACTGGACTGCAGGCCGAATTTAAAATTTTGCGTAGCCTGGTTATCGATGTTTACCCTTCCGCTGATCCGGTCGTAATTATTGCCTTTTAAAATGCCTTCCTGCGTTTTATATCCGCCGCCGACAAAAAACTGGGTTTTCTCGTTCCCCCCGCGGGCCGATACATTGACATCCTGTGTGATTCCCTTTCGCAGTGATTCATCCACCCAGTTGGTATTTACATTGGCTACATCATTATAAATAAAAGTGCCCCCGTTAATGGTCAGGGGAACAGCCGGATCCCGGGGTGCATTGCCGTCATTAACCCGGGCTTCATTATATAACATCCACCAGTCCTGGGAGCTGATCAGCTCCAGTTTGTTGGTGGCCTGTGACTGACCGATGGAATAGCTTGCATTAAACGAAGTTTTGCCGGCTTTACCCCGCTTGGTAGTGATCACAATAACCCCGTTGGCCCCGCGGGCCCCGTAGATGGCGGAAGCTGCTGCATCCTTCAGCACTTCGACGGATTCAATATCAGCCGGGTCGATCGTGGAGAGCACATTGGCATTACTGGCCCTGACCGTATTAATAGCCCCGTCCGTGATGGAATAATCGCCGGAATATACGGGAACACCATCCACCACATATAAAGGATCGCCTGAACCGGTGAATGAATTTTGTCCCCTCACCCGTACCCGGATAGCGGATCCCGGGACCGCATTGGAACTAATGATCTGCAAACCCGTGGCCCGGCCCTGCAATCCCGCTTCAAAAGAAGGAGTCACGGTCGTATTCACGCGGCTGCTGTATTCCACTTTTGCAATGGATCCCGTCAGGTCCCTCCGCTTAGCGGTACCATAACCCACCACCACAACCTGGTCAAGAGTACCCACTTTTACAACGAGGCTAACCGCCAGATCATGATTATCACCTACGGTTACCTGCATCTCCTCATAACCTGTATGTGAAAAAGTTAATACGGAACCCTTGCTGGCAGACAGGGAAAAAGCGCCGTCTTTATCCGTAACGGTACTGGCCTTCCCGTTTTTTACAGTAACACCCGGCAGCGGCGTGCCATTTTCAGAAGTGGAAACCTTCCCGGTAATTTTGGCGCTCTGCGCAAAAACCGCAGCGCCGGAAAGAAGAAAAATACTAATGATGAGCAATAACTTTCGGATAAGCATGGCAATCGATTTTGATGATTATTGAAACCGTTTAATCAGGATAAGCATGTAAAAGTGTGTATATTTTACACATCGTGGCCACGGTTATTCGTATTTTTCATCGAAAACGTTTTCGAAAAGCAGGAACCGTTTTTTAGTAGTAGTATTGGATAACCTTAATCTTTCATATGGAAAAAATTGACCTGAAGAAGCTGGCGAAGGAATTGAATTTATCAATCGCCACCGTTTCCAAAGCCCTGAGAGATAGTTGGGAAATCAAAGCGGAGACCAAGCAACGGGTCCGGGACCTGGCGGATAAACTGAATTACCAGCCCAACCCGTATGCGAGCAGTATGCGGAAAAGAAAAAGCCAGACGATTGCCGTGGTGATCCCGGAAATTGCCAATAATTTTTTCTCCGTGGTGCTGGACGGGATACAGGTCATTGCCGAAAAAAAAGGATACCATGTGCTGACCTACCTGACGCACGAAAGTTATACCAATGAAATCGCCACGATCAAACATTTGCAAAGCGGCCGGGTGGATGGGGTGCTGATGTCCCTTTGCAGCGAAACCGCCGACTACCAGCACCTGATCCGGCTGAAAGAAACCGGCATGCCGATCGTCTTCTTTGACCGGATAGCGGAAATACCGGATTGCCCTACGGTTACAACCGATGATTACGAAAGCGGTTACGGCGCAACGGAGCATCTTCTCCGGCGCCACTGCAAAACGATTGCCTATTTATCCCTATCGCAGCATACATCCATCAACCGCAAACGGCAGCAGGGATATATGGATGCGCTGAAAAACAGTCCGGCCAAACCGGCCAAAAACCTGGCCGTGCACTGTGGCGATGAAAACGGGAGTATTATGCTGGCTATCAAAAAACTGCTGTCGAAGAAAAACCGGCCCGATGGTATTTTTGCTTCCGCGGAAAAACTGGCCATTGCCACGTACCATGTATGCAACGACCTGAAACTAAAAATTCCGGGGGATCTGAAAGTGATCAGCTTTTCTAATTTACGAACCGCATCCCTGCTCAATCCTTCCTTATCCACCGTCACGCAACCGGCATTTGAGATCGGCAAGGAAGCCTGCGAGTTGCTGTTCCGGAAAATAGAAAAGAAATCAAATAATTACATGAGTGAGCACCTGGTGCTGAAAAGCAGCCTGATCGCCAGAGGAAGCACGGGGCTTGATCAAAAGTTGAAATGATAAAAGCCAATTTTCCATTCACTTTCACCATACTCGCAAAGTCCCTGAAGAAATCAAACCTGCCGACCGGAGCTTTAGCGCAGCAGGTGGGAGTAAAAAAGTAACAAAGCCCAAAGCGGGTAAAATCACTATGAATCCGAAGCCTCATTACTTTCTCCCAAAGGATACAATATGCATTCATTATCGGGATGTGCCTCAGAAGGCCCCATTCACTATTCACCATTCACTATTCACCACAAAGGCTTCTCATAGTTCTAATGCCCTGACTAACGACTAAAGACTACCGACTAATAACTACTTCGAAACCTCCCCCAGCACCTTCTGGTCAATCACAACCGGGTATTTCTTCCGCAGCAATTCCTCCCACTGCTTCTCGAGTACGGCCTGGTAATCATTAATCACCAGCCCCTTGGCCTCGTTAAAGCTGCGTTGCAGGGTTTGCGGGTAGGCATTGAAGATATAGGCAAAGGAAGCGGTATTATCCGTTTCGTTAACCAGCGGACTGGTCATCATTCCGGCACGGGGTGTCATTTTATTCAGGTTGGGGATCTGGCTCCATTCATAGCGGGATGAATCCGCCAGCACTTTTTCGGAATAAGTGTCCGCAATTTTTTTCCAGCCGGCCGGGTTGGCCTTCACCTTATCATAGATGGTTTGGGCAACAGAGGGATCAGAACAAAAGAAGATCACCACATCAGCGCTGAGTTTCCAGGTATAGTCCTTTTTATTTTTTTCGTACAACGCCAGCAGGGCCGTGGTATCGCTCTGCGCTTTGGTCCATACTTCCTGCTGCATGATCTCGAAGAACAGGTTGCCATCCCTGAACTCAGCCATCTGGTTACGGAATTCTTCATTAAAATCCTCCAGGTACTTCTTGTAATAGTCAAACATCGTATGCTGCATCCACTCTTCCCGTACCTGTTCAAAGGGTTTCGCCCCGGTACCATCCTGGCGGAACCGGAATACACTGGCATAATTGATCCAGGCAGACAGGTCATAGGTCTCTTTTCCAATGGAAAAAACAGCCGTGGAAGGAATGAGTGATTTACCTGCTTCCTGCATGGGTAAATGATCCAGCAGGCTGTCCGACCAGGCCCGCCAGGCAATATCATTATTCAGCAATTGTTTTACACCGGCCTTTTCTCTTACCTGTTTATAAATATGATCTTTGGATGCCTTCCAGCGGCTGTCGGCCATGATCTTCTGCTGCAACTCCTGCTGGTACTCTTTATTATTCGCATCGGTAATGGCCGGTTTCAGGCCTGCCCGCTGCAGGATATGCCAGCCATGCGAGGTCTGGAAGGGCTTGCTGATGGCGCTGTCCTTTGCCAGGCCCCAAAGCGCTTTTTCGAATGCAGGATCGTACTGCCCTACAGAAATATCCGGCAGCATCCCGTTATTGGCGGCGCTGATATAATCATTGCTGTAGGTTTTGGCCAGCGGGCCAAAGGCATCCCCGGCCAGCAACCGCCTGTACAATGAATCTGCCAGGGCGGCCAGTTGTTTCTTTACCGTTTCATCAGCGCCGGGAGGAGTGGCCAGCAGGATCTGCCGGGCTTTCATCTTCCCCGGGGACTTTCGCTCTTCCAGGACTTTAAACAGGTGGTACCCTATCTTGGAACGGACCGGGGCAGTCGTCTTTCCCACTGCCGTGCCATAGATTGCATTTTCAAATTCATAGGGCAGGGTGAAGGCGGTGATAAACCCGATCTCTCCCCCGTTGATCTTTACGGCCGGGTCATCCGAAAACTGCCTGGCGAGTTGCAGGAAATCTTCTCCCTGCTGCAGGCGTTTCAGGACCTCGTCCCTCCTGTTTTGAGCGCCCGTGGTATCCGTCGCACCGGCAGCGTTCTTAAAGGCAATGAAGATATGGGCCACCCGGATAATTTTCTGGCTGCGCTGAAAAGCTTCTTTCTGGAGGCGACGGATGACCTCGGGGTCGGTCATAAAACTTTCGGCGATCTGCGCCCGCAGGTTCTCCACTTCTGTACGGATGGATGCAAGGGTATCATACCTCCTCTCATATGCCTCCCGCACTTTCAGCTTTGACTTGATATACAGGTCCAGGTATTCCTTTACCGACCGCGCCTTATTGCCGCTGGTATTTGTATTGTTTTTGTTATAGGCCCGGAGGAATTCCTTCGCATCCGCCTTGTAAGGCCCGTAGGTAAAAAGAGTTTGCGCTGAAGCGGAGAGCACACTGCCGCAAAAGGCGAGTAACAGGAAAAGGTTTTTTCTGTTCATACCGGATTTAATTTTATAATAAGGTTATTGTCCTTTCTTTTTTAACTGAATAATTTCATCGAGTTGCTGGTAGGTCAGCTTTTTAGCAATGATCCGCTTGTCCTTGTCCAGCAAATATAAAGTGGGAAATGACTGCACATCATACAACTGGGAATACCCGGGGATACCGCTGTCCGTCCTGGCCTTGTCGTCCTCCCGGGAATAATATACATGACTCCATTCCCGGAGATTGTTATCGCCAATGAATTTCAGCCAGTCAATCTTCGTACCCTCCGTTTCCTTGGCCACTGCATAGATCTTCAGCCCGTCCGCCTTCCATTTGGCCCGGTAAAAGGAATCCAGTTTGGGAAGCACTTCCTTACAATGCCCGCAGGTGGGATCCCAGAAAGCCACGAGGGTATAATCGGCCTGCAGTGCATACAGGGAAACAGGGGTATTACTGCTATCCGGCAATGCGATATCCGAAGCGGGGGTACCGAGAATATTCGCCATGAGGCTGTAGGCTCTTTCAGTGATCGTTTTTCTTCCCGCTTCATTCAGCCAGGAATAGGTTTTCTGTGAAAAGTATTTTTCAAACAAATGAACGAAAACGGCATCCTCCCACATGTATTTCTGGTTCAGGTAGCGGTTGACAAATTTTACCAGCAGGAAACGGTTCATTTCCTCATTGATACTGGCAAAGCCCAGCATCCGGTCGATCTCTTTGATCACGGAATCGGGATCCGGCATTACTAACTGGGCAAAATATTTATCGAGCTTTTCGTCAAAAAAAGGCGTGTACGCCAGGCGGCCGTCCCAGAAATTCACCCCATCCCAGTAATGGGATTTGAAAAAATCATAAGCGGCCGTGGAATCTGCTTTATTCGCGGGATTCTTATACGCCCCTTTCAGCTCCGGCTCCCGCATGGAGACCAGGAACACCGAGAGCAGGGCCTCCGGGTTCTTTTTGACCAGGTCGTCCCGGTACTGGCTGACCGCCTTGTCCTCCCGGGCGAGTTCATCCGTAATCTTCGCTGAATCGGCCTTATTGGCCGCCGTTTTCAGGTTTTTTTGCAGATCACTGATCTTTTTACCCCGGGCCGCCATCTGTTGCTGGTAGGCGGTAAACAGTACATTGTCGGGGGAATTCACAAACCGGGCGCCCTGGCCAATCGTCGCCGTATCCGCCTCGATGGTAAAATGCTGCTGTTTGTCCACCAGGATCTCAAAAAAACCAGTCTTATTGGGATAGCCGACCAGGTAGATCCCGCCCGGTAATTTTTTATCCCCTTTGAAAACCGCCTGGCTGTTTTGATCGACCTTAACGGAATCAATAATGGGATAAGTTTTGCCAAAATAATGACCCAGGTAGATATACTGGTTTTTAAAGGGCTTAAAAGTCACTTTGATCTCGTAGCCTGTTTGCGCGGCGACGGTAACTGACCAACAGAGCCCGGTTAAAAACAATAGTTTTTTCATAATCTGCATGAATCCCGTAAAGATATTTAAAAAGGAGCGACCCCTGAAAGGCGGAAGCTGAAAAATCGCTGATAAAGAGGGAGAAACCCGCCAAACCGTTGCCTCAGACCGGGAAAATTCCGGCTGCCGGGAGGGGCCGCTTAGGTATATTTGCGGCGTGAGAAAAAAGAAAAAAAATATCGTACTGGAGAAAGTGCGGGTGGAAGATTATGCCGCCGAAGGCAAGAGCCTGGCCCGGGTGGACGGGAAAGTGATCTTCATTGAAAATGTGGTCCCGGGGGATCTGGTGGATGTCCGACTGCTCAAAAATAAAAAAGACTGGGCCGAAGGGGTTCCCCTGCAGTTTCACGAGTACTCCCCGGAACGGGTGGCTCCCTTCTGCTCCCATTTCGGGGTTTGCGGCGGCTGCCAGTGGCAGATGCTGCCTTACGAAAAACAACTGCAGTATAAAAGCAAACAGGTATCCGATGTGCTGCAGCGGATCGGGAAAGTGGAATTGCCCGTGATCCTGCCCATACTGGGCGCGGCGGATACAAAATTTTACCGCAACAAGATCGAATACACATTTGGGAATAAACGCTTCCTGCTGAAAGAAGAGATCAATGATGAAAACATCAGCGGGCAGCAGGATGTGGCCGGCTTCCATGCCCGGGGCTTTTTTGATAAAGTGGTGGACATCGAAACCTGTTACCTGCAGGCCGAACCCACGAATGCCATCCGTTTATTTGTAAAGGAATATGGCAAAGCCAATGGCTGGCCTTTTTATGATATCCGGAACCATACCGGCTTCCTGCGTACCATGCAGGTGCGCCTTTGCAGTACAGGAGAACTGATGGTGAATATCGTGCTGGCGGAGGAGGATGAGAAGAAGATCAGCCGGCTGATGGAAGCGGTGATGAAGAAATTCCCATCCATTACCAGCTTGCTGTATACCATTAATACCAAGTGGAATGACAGTTTATACGATCTCGAACCCATCGCGTATCATGGCAAGGGTTATGTGATCGAGCAACTGGAAGATTTCCGGTTCAAGATCGGTCCCCTTTCCTTTTTCCAGACCCATACCAGGCAGGCGGAACAGCTGTACCGCGTTACCCGTGACTTCGCAGAACTGACCGGTAAGGAAACCGTGTATGACCTCTACTGCGGCACGGGCAGTATTGGCATTTTCGTCAGCCACAAGGCCAAAAAGATCATCGGCGTGGAAATGGTGGCCGCGGCGATTGAAGATGCAAAGGAAAATGCGGCGCTGAATAACCTGGACAGCACGTCTTTCTTCACCGGGGATGTCATTGATATCTGTGATGATGCCTTCTTTGCCCTGCATGGCCGGCCCGATGTGATCATTACCGACCCGCCCCGGGCGGGTATGCACGAAAAATTAGTGCGGAAGATCCTCGATATGGAAGCGCCTGTGGTCGTCTATGTCAGCTGCAATCCCGCCACCCAGGCCCGCGACCTGAATTTACTCGATGAAAAATACAGGATCACAAGGGTGCAGCCGGTGGATATGTTTCCGCATACGCTTCATATCGAGAACGTGGTGCAACTAAAGCTGAAATCATAAACATATATTAAAACAACCCGGCTTTCCCGCTATCAGCCCCCGGATGCAAAAAGCCAGTTAAGAAAACTTAATTTTGCCCAATGAGTGAGTTTCGATTTACAAGGCCTGAAAGTTTCCCGCCCATTGTAAAAAACCTGATCATTATTAATGTGCTGGTCTATACGGCACAGATATTACTCGAGAACCAGTTCGCTATAACAGAAAAATTTATGTTATGGCCCCTGATGCCGGAAAAACTTCATGCGCTCCTGGTCGAGAGCGGCTACCTGGATGCTTCCCAGAGATTTCAGCCCTACCAGGTCGTCACGCATATGTTCTCCCATACCCCGCCCCCCGGATTTTTCCATATTCTTTTCAATATGTTCACCCTCTGGATGTTTGGACGGGTACTCGAAAATGTATGGGGTGGAAAACGGTTTTTGCTCTTTTACCTGGTGTGCGGCCTCGGTGCAGCGGCCCTGCACCTCGGTATGCAGTATTATCGTTGTGAACAATTATTACATGCTTTTAATATAAATGACCTGGCTGGTGTAAAAGCAAATTTAGGTGGCGTGGCTCCTGCCCTGGGCGCTTCGGGTGCTGTGATGGGTGTGATGGCGGCTTTTGCCTACCTGTTTCCAAATACGGAACTCTTCATCATGCTGATCCCCTTCCCGGTAAAGGCCAAATGGGCCATGCTGGGACTGGCGGCTATTGATCTTTTTGGCGGGGTGGCCCGTGTCGGGGGTGATAATATTGCCCACTTCGCCCACCTGGGAGGTGCCCTTACCGGATTTTTATTAGTGCTGTACTGGAACAAAACCAACCGCCGATCGTTGTATTAACAGCAGGATAAATCGTCCAGTTTCTGCTTCAAACCAAAACTTAGATTTGCACCTGCAGCACCCAACATGCCTTATACAGAACCTTCATACAAACAACGGATTTCCCTGGGGCAAAGCAATAATGCCCTGACCCGGCTGATCCTGATCAACCTGGTTATTTTTATCAGCCTGGCCCTCGCCAAAGTCTTCTATTATTACCTGTACCGGGAAGAAGCCCAGGTCAGCGCCCGTTTTAACAGCGAAGTCCTGCCCCTCGCCGTATTACCGGCCAGCCTCTCCGAACTGGCTAATAGGCCCTGGACTGTACTGACATCCATGTTTACCCATATCGGTGTGTGGATGACCCTGGCCAATATGCTCTGGCTCTGGACCTTTGGCTATATCATGCAGGACCTCACCGGGAACCGGAAAATTGTTCCCCTCTATATCTATGGCGGACTGGCCGGTGTGATCGCTTTTTTATTAGCCGTGAACCTGCTCCCGGCCGCCCAGGGCCAGGCAAGTTCCGTATATTATGGCAGCGCGGCCAGCATTACCGCTATTGCTGTGGCCATCACCCTGGTGTCACCGGGCTACCGGATCTTTCCCCTGCTGAATGGCGGTTTCCCTTTATGGATACTGACCGCTTTTTACCTGCTGGTCTCCATTGCCACTTTACCTTATTACAGGGTGGAAGCCTATGCGCCGCCGGTGGCCGGAGCGCTTACCGGTTTTCTCTTTATCTGGTTTATCCGGAGAGGGTATGACTGGAGTGAATGGATGAGCCATTTCTTTGACTGGGTAAACAATCTTTTCAATCCCGATAAGCCCAGGAAAGGACAGCCCGCCCTGAAAGACCAGCTCTTTTATAAATCTCATTCAGCGCCTTATAAGAAAACGCCGCATTTAACCCCCCAGCGGATCGATGAGATACTGGACAAGATCAACCAGCAGGGATACAATTCCCTGAGTGCGGAAGAAAAGGATTTGCTGCGAAGGGCCGGTGAAGATGATGTACAGGTTTAACCCGTTCAGGCCATTTTCTTATCAATAACATGACAGAGGGCGCTGAAGATATCTTCCACACTGCCCTCTCCTTTAATAGATTTGAATGTCCCGGCTTCTTTATAATGAGCGGCCACCGCGGAGGTTTCGCTGTTGTAAACGGCAAAACGTTTGCGGATCACCTGTTCATCGCTGTCATCGCTGCGCCCGGAGGTTTTGCCCCGGTTGAGCAGGCGCTTTACCAGTTCCTCCTCCCCTACTTCAAGGGCGAGAACAGCGGTAATACCGGTTTGCTTTAATGCGAGTAATTTATCGAGCGCGGTTGCCTGGGCAGCTGTACGCGGAAAACCATCAAACAAAAATCCCTTAGCGCCCCTGTGCAGGTCAAAAAAAGAATCCACCATCCCGATCACGACTTCATCCGGAACCAGTTGACCTTTGTCGATAAAGCTTTTTGCCTCGAGCCCGAGCGGGGTCTTATCCGCAATTTCCTGGCGGAGCAGGTTGCCCGTGGACAGGTGTATCAACCCGTATTTTTCTACTAATTTGTCAGACTGGGTACCTTTTCCGCTGCCGGGAGGGCCAAAGAGAATTAAATTAAACATAAACAATTGCGCGTCTTGGTGTGCGAACAAATATACCATACAAGAACTGAAATTTCCATGCCGGGTCTCATTTTTAAAAGGATTCTTATTTGCCATCAAAATGTTAACAAATGTCAGTTGACACCGGCCGGCCAAACCGCCCCAACCTTGTTTCCGTATGTTTGTTAAATGAAAATCATGAACCCCTTTTCCCGCATCACCCTCTTACTGACCCTTAGCGGGCTGTTGCAGCAATGCAGTTACTCGCAAAACAATCAATCACCCGCAAAAATGGCAAAAATGGACAGCACCCAAAAGAACAACCCCGTGTATTCCAACTCGGATACCTCCAAAATAACAATGAGCGAAGAAGAGTGGAAAAAGATCTTACCCGCCGAAGTATTTTATATAGCCCGCCAGAAAGGGACCGAAAGACCCTGGACCAGTAAATTTGAAAGTT
The DNA here is from genome assembly GCA_016219985.1 of Sphingobacteriales bacterium. Classification (GTDB taxonomy): domain Bacteria; phylum Bacteroidota; class Bacteroidia; order Chitinophagales; family Chitinophagaceae; genus JJ008. Next base: position 110,602 of record JACRJO010000009.1, read on the forward strand.
TCAAAGAAACCGGCACCTATTATTGCGCCGCCTGCGGAAACGCCCTTTTTAAAAGCGATACCAAGTTTGAAAGCGGTTGCGGCTGGCCCAGTTTTTATGAACCCATCAGCAAGGGAAGTATCCTCTATACCCCCGATCATGCCCATGGCATGGACCGGACCGAAGTCCAGTGCGGCCGTTGCAAGGCGCACCTGGGGCATGTATTTGACGATGGCCCCCCGCCCACCGGGCTCCGTTATTGTATCAACGGCGTAATTCTCGATTTTCAAAAAGCGGAGGAAGCGGCCAAAACGTATAAGGAGAAATCAAATCAACGATAAAATAAACTAATGTCAGGTTAACGATCTGTTGACGTATCGGCGAATAGCTACGAGCGGCGAGCCTTGAGCTGTGAGCTAAGAGCTGCGAGTTATGAGCTGCGAGCTACGAGACCGAAAGTTCAATAAAAATCCCGGCAGCAATCCTGCCGGGATTTTTATTGTTTAAAGCCGGGTGTATGCAATAATTTTACAGTTAAACGGCGGCTGTATGCAATTCTTTTCACGCTCCTTTTTCGGGGCACTCCTGCTTATCCTGTGTTTACAGCTGAAGGCCCGGATCGGGGCCGGTCAGCCCGTGCCGGTTGAGCCAGGATGAAAACGGGCAACCTAACCAATGGCCTGACTTACCCTGCCCGGCATAACCCCGGACCTGGAACGGAAGCCCAAAAAACATTGAAAGAACCCTGATTAAAATTTATGAAACACCTGCGCCTTCTTTTTTTCTTTGCCCTGTCCTTAGTACTGGTTATTGTTGTTTTTTCCTGGCTGGTACCGGTCAAACAATCATTGGAAAAAAATATCAGCATACAGGCCCCGGCCGGGCTGGTGTTCGAACAGGTAGCCAAACTGGAAAATTTCAATCAATGGTCAGCCTGGAACCAGCAGGACTCCACCGTAAAACATACCCTCACCGGAACCGATGGTACGGTGGGCGCCGCCAGCCGGTGGAAAGGAGATCCCGCCATCTCTGGTGAAGGAAGGATAGAGATCAGTGCGGCAGAACCGGGGAGGACCGTCGTTCAAAAAATTCATTTTATCAGCCCGAAAGAAAGTCACGCCATTTCTTCCTTCCTCCTTTCAGAAGCCAACGGGCTGACCACCGTGACCTGGCACTTTGAGATAGAAACGCCGCGGCCCTGGAATATTTTCAACCTCTTTTCGGATATCGGGGAACAACGGGGCCCTGATTTTGAAAAAGGACTGGTTGCCCTCAAAACCAGGGTGGAAAAAAGCAGCCGGCCGGCTCTCTCATCTCCCCTATATGAAGTGAAAGAAATGGATTTCCCGGCCACGGATTATGCCATCATCCGCCAGACCGTTAAATGGAGTGATATCGGGAGTTTTTATTCGCAGCACCTGCCGCTGATCTACCAGGAAGCGCAAAAGCAAAATATAGTACCCGGTTTACCTGCCGGGTTGTTTTACAGCTGGGATACCAAAAACCTGCTGACCGATATGGCCGCTGCCCTTCCGTTACCCGGTGGAAAAAAGATCGGCAATACCCTTATCCGGATGGAAAACATACCAGCCGGTAAAGCAATCTATACCGATTATTACGGTGCTTATGATAAATCGCAGGTGGCCTGGAACAGCCTCCGTCAATACATCACGGCACATAACCTGGAAGAAAAAGCCCCGGCGATTGAACAATACATAACCGATCCCCGGGCGGAGAAAGACACGGCCAAATGGCAGACCCGGGTAATCATGCTGGTGGAGTAGTTTACTGAGCAAGGGCGAGCTCGTAGCTCATGGCTCGCAGCTCGTGGCTCATGGCTCGTGGCTCATGACTCGCAGCTCATCTCCCGCAGCTGCAATATTCAAGAGTAATTCCCCCAATCCGTTTACTTTTGCGCCAAATGGCAGGTTATGAAACTTTCACATTTATCGGAAACACTGATCGGCTCTGAAATCGTTAAACTGGGAGGAGAAATAAGGGAGAAGATCCGCCAGGGGGAACGGATCTATAATTTTACCATCGGCGATTTTGATCCTGCTATATTTCCCATCCCCAAAGAACTGGAAGACGCGATCGTGGAAGCCTACCGCAAACATTTCACCAACTACCCCGCCGCGGAAGGCAACACGGATCTCCGGGAAGCGGTACGCTCTTTTATCAAAGACGAGGAAGGACTGGATTACCCGGTTAACGAGATCCAGGTTGCATCCGGTGGCCGCCCGCTGATCTATACCGTGTTCCGTGCCATTTGCGACAAAGGCGATAAGATCATCTATGCCGTTCCCTCCTGGAACAATAATCACTATACCCATTTTGTAAGCGGGGAACATATCGTAATCGAAGCCGGTGCCGCCGATAATTTCATGCCCGCCGCCGCCGCGATCCGCCCGCATGTACAGGAGGCGGTATTACTTTCCCTTTGCTCCCCGCAAAACCCCACCGGCACCACTTTCCGCAAGGAAGAACTGGAAGCCATCTGTGACCTGGTCCTTGAAGAGAATAAACGCAGGGAAGCGGGCCGGAAAAAGTTATATGTCATGTTTGACCAGATGTACTGGCACCTGACCTATGGCGATATCCGTCATTACAACCCGGTTTCCCTACGCCCGGAAATGAAGGCGTACACGATCTTTATTGACGCCGTCAGCAAAGTATTTGCCGCGACAGGAGTACGGGTGGGCTGGAGTATGGGACCCGCTGAAGTCATCAATAAAATGAAAGCCATCCTCACACATATCGGGGCCTGGGCGCCGATGGCCGAACAAAAAGCAGTGGCTCATTACCTGGGCAACCGTAGGGCGATCAAAAATTACCTTACCCATTTTAAATCAGAGATTGAAGAAAGGCTGCAGCGCATCTATGCTGGTTTTGTGCTGCTGAAAGAGGAAGGATTTGCCGTGGACGCTATTGCACCGGAAGCCGCGATTTACCTGACGATTAAACTGGACCTGGCGGGTAAAAAAACCGCGGAAGGAACTATACTGGAAACACAGGCCGATGTTACCGCCTACCTGCTGAACAAAGCCGGGCTGGCCGTTGTGCCCTTCTATGCCTTCGGGGCTTCAAAAAACTCGCCCTGGTACCGGCTGAGCGTAGGCACCTGCAAAAAAGAAGAGATACCTGAAATGATCGGGAAGCTGAAAGAGGCGCTGCAGTTACTGGAAGCATAGTTGGTTCACCACCTGTCTTGCCCGCAGGTGACAGAAAAATATCCGCTGCGCGGATCGGCGGCAACGCAGGATTAAACTGCATGTAAAGCGTTATAGCCCCTGGAATCTTTGTGGTAAATGCTAATTCTTATTAATCAGGAACCGAAACGGCCTTAGTTGAAAATGCCTTGCTTCCTTTATTATTTTGCGGGGACTGGTTGAAATGAAATTCCGGTTCACCAATTCATTAACCATACAGAAATGACGGGGCGTGTCAGCGACAGCGAGGATACCATTCAGCCAATAAACTTCTTTTTCAATGGCCTGCTCGCTCATGAATTCCTCTCTTGAAAAAAGTAAAATGTTCCGTTTGAAGCGCTCCATTTAATAAAGAGGTGATTTAGTAACCTGTCATCCCTTTGTGACTGGGACAGCCACAATTCTTTCCTCCTTTCCCGGTACCGGAATAATAATTACGGTTGCAGGAAGCCAGGAAGAGAATAAACAACAGGGCTAAAGCAATTTTATTGATTGATTTCATACACTTAATGTTCTAAATTAAAACTATTTTACGAACAAATTAGTATCCTGTTGCCCCAAAATCCCCTAAAAATTAACCCGGATCAGGTTGAAATCCCCAAAAAGGCGGGAAAACCCCGGATTCTCATCGCTCCCCTGGACTGGGGCCTGGGTCATGCCACCCGCTGTATTCCCCTTATCCGGGAGCTGCTGGCAAATGGAGCTGATGTCTGGCTGGCCGGCGAAGGGGCACAGGCCGCTTTACTCTCAGAAGAGTTCCCCGCATTGCCCCTGCTGGAGATACCCGGCTATCATATCCGGTATGCAAGAACAAGATGGGGACTCGCCGGAACGATTGCCCTCCAGGCACCCCGCCTGCTCCGTGTTATAAGAACAGAACACGAATGGCTGAAAAAAACAGTTACCGCTTGTGACATTGACGCCGTGATCAGTGATAACCGCTACGGCCTTTACCATGAAAGCATCCCCTGCATTTTTATCACCCACCAGTTATTGATCAAAACACCCTTCGGTAAGCGTGCTGACGGGTGGCTGCAAAAATTAAACTACCGTTATATCAACCGCTTCCGGGCCTGCTGGGTACCGGACCATGAATCAGCCAATAACCTGGCCGGGACATTATCGCACCCGCTCATCAAACCCCGTATACCGGTTCGTTATACCGGTCCGCTTTCCCGGTTTACAAAAAAGGAACAGTCTGTAATAAAAGACCAGCTGTTGCTGATCCTTTCCGGTCCTGAACCACAGCGGAGCCTGCTCGAAGAAAAAATCATTGAACAGGTTGCACATTATCCCGGGCCGGCTACCATTGTCAGGGGATTGCCCGGCGCTGCCGGCTTAGTGCCTTCCACGAACCAAATCCGTTTTTACAATCACCTGCCGGCGGAAAGCCTGAACGAAGAATTATTAAAAGCCGAATGGGTGATCAGCCGCAGCGGGTACAGCACCCTGATGGAACTGGCCGGTCTGCAAAAGAAAAGTATTTTAATCCCCACGCCCGGGCAGACCGAACAGGAATACCTGGCCCGGTATCACCGTGATATGAAAACTGCCTTCTGCACCACGCAAAATGATTTTTGCCTGGCCGGTGTTTTGCAGGAAGCCCGTGATTTCAGCTACCATCCCTTCCCGGTTTCCAGCCGCCATACCCTCGGCCTTATTATACAGCAGTTTCTCGATTCCCTGCACTAATACCGACGAGACATTAAAAATGCCTTTATTAGCTGGCGCCAATGTCTGTCGGTATTATACCGGGAGTAATCACTGTAAAACTAATGTTCAAAAGGTATAAGGCATTCTCTTTTATCTTTGCCCCCATTGAAAACATCCGCAAAGGCCCATATCGCCGTTCTGTTCACCAATTTCTTCTTTGCCACCAACCTGAGCATGGTGAAACATATTTCGCCCTCCCTGGTAGGTCCCTACGGCCTCAATATTTTCAGGGTGGGGATCAGCCTGTTGCTGTTCTGGACCGTATGGTTTTTTGGTAAGACCCCGGCCGGTATACAAAGAAAACACCTCGTCCGTTTTTTGTTCTGCGGGCTCACCGGTGTAGCCATCAACCAGATGCTGTTTGTAAAAGGACTGACCCTCACTTCCACGATCCATGCCTCCCTGCTGATGCTCTGCACCCCCCTGCTGATCACCTTGTTTGCGTTTTGGATTTTAAAAGAAAAAATGACAGGCTGGAAAATAACCGGGCTGGTACTGGGTATCGGCGGCGCCGTATTGCTGATTCTTTCGAAAGAAAAGAACGGGACCGCCTCGCTGGCCGGTGACCTCTTCATTGTGGTCAACGCGATGGCCTACACCGTCTATTTTATTCTCGTAAAACCCCTGATGCAGGAATATCCCCCGCTGCAGGTGGTGAGATGGGTGTTTACGTTCGGATTTATCATGATCCTGCCCTTTGGCTGGACGCAGTGCATGGAAACAGCCTGGCCCCTGTTTGAATGGACCCATACGGCATCCCTGGTCCTGGTTGTGTTTTGCGGCACTTTCCTCGCCTATTCCTTTAATGTATTCGGTATAAAACACCTCGGCGCTGCTGTTACCGGCTCGTATATCTATACACAGCCCGTCTTTGCGGCCATCATTGCCGCGCTTTTTTTGCACGAATCCTTTACAATCGAAAAATTAATCGCCGGGCTCCTGATCTTCAGCGGGGTTTACCTCGTGAGCCGCAAAGCGCCGCCAACCCTGGAAGAGTAAACATCATCCTTTTGCTTTCGGGGCATCAAAAAACCAGAACTCCTTCCCCGCTTTCCGGAAATCTTTCCAGGAATCGCAGTGGATCCTCACGGCAAAAATGCCACAGGTGGGAATATTGTCTATCCGGGCATTGGTCAGCTCGTTGGCAAAATCAGTAATCCCGTAATTATGGGAGAAAACAGCAATATGCTGAAGCGAATCATCCATTCTTTCGATTACTGAATAGAATACACTGGCTGCCGGGAGATAAAGTTCTTCCATAAACCGGATCTCCTGTTTGGACTGATGGTATGCTTCCGCAAAGATCTTCGCGGTTTTGGCGGCACGCCGGGCGGGGCTGGCAACAAATGCATCAATGGGTATTTTTTTCTCCAGCAGGCGGGAAGCCATGACCGGGGCATCCCGCTTTCCCCTTTCGTTCAGGGGCCTGTCAAAATCAGGCAACCCGGAAATATCGGCGTCACTTTTAGCGTGACGCACCAGTAACAGTGTTTTCATGTGTAAACCTGTTTGAATAAAGGAAAAACCGCTGAACAATCAATAGCCCCTTACATTCTTCCCTTCCATATAATTCATGAATGCCTTGTTCACCACTTTGTTACCACCGGGTGTGGGATAGTTGCCGGTAAAATACCAGTCGCCCAGGTTGCCGGGGCAGGATTTATGCAGGTCTTCGATCCGCTGGAAAATAACCTGCACCGGGATGGTCACTTCCGGCGGGGTGATCAGCTGCGCTATTTTTGCGGAAATTTCTTCGGTGGTAAATTGTTTATACAGTTGCTTCACCACATTCTCCGCATGCAACTGGTTGTTGCGCTCCAGGTCTTTGCAGCGCTCCAGCAGTTCCTGCAGCAACCCGGTCTTTTTTTGTTCTTTCAGCAATACGGCCACTGCGTTAAACGCGATGAAATCCCCCATCTTGCTCATATCGATCCCGTAGCAATCGGGGTAACGGATCTGCGGCGAAGAGGAAACCACCACGATCCGTTTAGGATTCAACCGGCCCAGCATCCGGATGATGCTTTCTTTCAGGGTCGTGCCCCTTACAATGGAATCATCGATCACGACCAGGGTGTCAATGCCGGGACGGACGGTACCATACGTAATATCATAAACGTGCTGCACCATTTCATTCCGGCTTACATCCTCGGTAATGAATGTGCGCATTTTTACATCCTTGATCGCGATTTTTTCAACCCGGATCCGGCGCATGATCATTTCATTCAGCTTCTCGGGGTCATAGTCGCGGCCCCAGCTGAGGATCCGCTCGACCTTCACTTTGTTCAGGTAATCTTCCATTCCCTTCAGCATGCCGTAAAAAGCCGTCTCCGCCGTATTGGGAATAAATGAAAAAATCGTGTTCTTCAGGTCATGGTCGATCGCCTGCAAAACCGGTTCACTCAGGTTATATCCCAGCGATTTTCTTTCCCGGTAGATCTTCTCATCGCTGCCCCTGGAGAAATAAATGCGTTCAAAGCTGCAGGCTTTCCGTTCTTTCGGTTCAATGATCTGGGCAATCTCGATTTCGCCTTTTTCAGTTACGATCAGGGCCTGCCCCGGCATCAGTTCCCGGACCTCGTTCTCCCCCACATTGAACGTGGTCCGGATAGCCGCTCTTTCGGAAGCCGCCACCACCACTTCATCGTTGATATAATAATAGGAAGGCCGGATCCCGTGTGCATCCCGGAAAACAAAACCGATCCCGTTACCGGTCACCCCGCCAACATGATACCCCCCATCCAGCAGGGGCAGGGTTTTCTTCAGCACTTTTTTAATATCCATTTTCCCCGGCGAGACCTCATCTTCTTTGCACAAAAAAGTATGCATCAGTTCGATCATCGCAGCGAGGTCGCTGAAGCGTACATTGGGATGCGGTTCTTTCCCGATCAGGGTAAAGAGTTCATCCGAGTTAACAATATTGAAATTACCGGCCAGGGCCAGGTTCCGGGCAGGGATCGTATCCCGGTTGATGAACGGGTGGCAATATTCCACCTTGTTTTTTCCCTGGGTGCCATAACGCAGGTGACCCAGCAGCAATTCGCCCAGGAAATCCAGGTGACCCTTCATCAGGCCCGGGTGACTTTTAATATGGGGATGGTACTTTTCGAGTTCATCGATCTCCTTACCGATCTGCTGAAAGATATCAGCGATGGCCTGCGGGGCATTGGAACGGATCCGGTTCATGAACGGATAGCCTGGCTCTACATCCAGTTTTACGGATGCCAGCCCCGCACCGTCCTGACCGCGGTTGTGTTGCTTTTCCATCAGGAGGTACAGCTTGTTAAGCCCCCAGAGTACAGTGTTGTACTTTTGATGGTAGTACGAAAAAGGCTTTCTTAACCGTATGAATGCGAGTCCGCATTCGTGTTTGATCGGGTCGCTCATGGAAGGCGCAAAGGTAGGCTATAAAGTTGAACCTTGACTGATTAATCCCCCCCGGGGTCCTGCTGAAGGGGGATGATCACGGTCAACTCACAGCCCTCACCGGGAGCGGTTTTCAATTCCATTTTCCCGTTAAAAAGGGCCGTCCGGGTCCGGATATTACTCAGGCCGAGCCCTTCCCTCGCCGTCCGGGGATCAAACCCTTTACCATTATCCATGATTGTGAGGAATATATGTTCAGCATCGGACTGCAGCCTGATCATAATATGGGTGGCTGCTGAATGGCGGATGATATTGCTGATTTCCTCCTGGATAATCCGGAACAGGCTGAGCCGGAGATTTCCCGGAATATCTTCCTCCTCAAAATGCCGGCAATTGAATTCGATACTGAATTTATGAGACCTTCGAAGCGCATCGCACAGGTCCTGTATGGATTCCGCCAGGCCCAGGTCGCCCAGGGTGGGCGGTACCAGCGACTGGGACAAATGCCGGATCTCGTTAATGATGCCGGCCAGGTTTTTATGCGCCAGGCTGATCATCTCCAGTACCTCGGCGCCGGCTTTCTCTTTTGCCACTTCAAGGTATAGCCGGGTGGTATTGAGATGCTGGTTAATATTATCATGCAGCTCTTTCCCGATCTCCCTTCTCTCTTTCTCCTGTGCATCAATCGTGGCCTGGGTTACCTGTTTCTGTTTCTGGATCTCCTGGTCAATCAGTTTTTGCGATAATTTTTTCTGCTCGGTGATATCGGCAAATGAACAGATCATATTTATCAGGGCCCCTTCCGGATCCAGCACCGGTTCCGCATTCACGAGCAGCCAGACCTGATCATTGGTCACAGGGCGGAATACACCCATTACCACATCCCGTACCGGCTTCCCGGTTTGAATAGCAAGGGGGCCCGGCCTGGTTTGTTCGGGGAATTCACGGCCATCCTCATGGATCATTTTCCAGCGCGGATCAGGGGCCACCTTACCCAGCATCTGATCCTCCGTTAATCCAAGCAGGTCCAGCGCCGCCTGGTTAGCAATGATCATTTCGCGTTTATGATCCTCGAGTATCACCCCCAAATTCAGGTTATGGATCAGGTTCCGGAACCTGCTTTCGCTTTCACGGAGCCGGTCTTCAATCGCTTTTCTTTTTGAATCATTCGTAAAATAAATAACCATGGACCCGAAAATGGGATTCTCTGCCAGGTTATGTCCCCTGACCGTGCACCAGGTCCATTCCCCCGATGAATGGCGGAGCCGGAGAGAAAGATAGTTCACCTGCGACTCCTTCCTGAACTCCCTTTCAAAGGCATCAATGGCGCTTTTTACATCGTCGGGATGGACATATTCAAAGACCTGCCGGCCCAGCAGGTCGGCCGTTTCATAACCGGATATTTTATGGATGGACGGGCTGCAGTACCGGATCATGCCGCGGTCATCCGTCATAATAATACCATCGAGGGACTGGGCGATCATATTGCGATAAAACAATTCGCTCTCCTCCAGCCTTGCCTGGGCTTTCTTCCGGTCTGTAATATCTTTCCCCACACCCAGTAAGCCGATCCGGTTTCCCCCGTCATCAAATAACAGGGAAATGGTATGAAGTAAATATTTCCGTTCTCCGTCGTGACCGGTAAAGGAGGTTTCTCCTTTCCAGATACCCTGGCTGATTACCGTATCGAACACCTGCTCATGGCTATAGGGCGAATAATCGGTATCCAATACATTCCGGTAAGGCCGCCCTGTTGCTTCACCCGCCGTAATCCCTGTGAGGTTTTCCAGCACATGGTTCCAGGAAGTAACCACGCGGTTAAGATCCGTGGTAACGATCACATCGGTTACATTATTCAGTACCGTCGCCTGCTGCCTGAACCGCTGTTCACTTTCCTGCAGGGCCTTTTCCGTTTGCTTACGGATACTGTCGTCAAAAAAAATAATGACCATGCCGTTTATTGGCGGGTTGCCGAACTGGTTATGCCCCCTGACCATACACCAGATCCAGTTCCCGTTTTTCATGCGTACCCGGAGGGAAATGAAATCAACTTCCGTGGCCTTACTCTTTTCTGTATTAAAGGCCGTAACGGCCATTTCCCGGTCATCCGGGTGCAGTAAGTCAAAACAATTCTTCCCCAAAACATCCTCCGTCTCATATCCCAGGATGGGGGTAACTGCCGGGGAAGCAAATTTGATCAGGCCCTGCTCGTCGGTAATGAATATGCCGTCAAAGGAATTGACAAATAAATTCCTGAAAAAAAGCTCACTTTCCCGGAGCCGTTCTTCTGCCAGGCGCTGGGCCGTAATATCCTGCTGTGTACCCCAAACCCGTTTTACCTGCTGGTCTTCCACCACTCCGGTCATCCGGTTCAGGAAATACTTAACCTTTCCTTCTTTGTCAAACTCTTTTGTTTCCACGGTCGTGCTGGCAAACCCATTCCGGATAAATTGCCGCAGGCTGTCAGTCCGCTGCGGGTCCGAAAAATCAAGGAACTGGTTCAACCGGGTACCGGTTAACTCCGTTGCCTTTTCAAACCCATACATCCTGGCCATATTATCATTGCATTCCACCAGGAAGGAGTTTTCCTTCCAGTATTCCATAATACTGTCCGGGTCACTGTTGACAGAAACCGGCTTTTCCGCCTCAAACATCCAAAGCCCTTCCGCACTTTCCTCAAATGCCCTGTAACGTTCTATGGAAGCAGGCTGTATCATCTCCGCTTCTTCCGGTATTTCCACCAGAGCAGAAGGGGCAGCGCAGATCACCTGCACTAACACAGGTCCGCCCTGCTCATTATGGCAGGCCGAACATTCCCAGTCAGCCCATTCCCGGCCCCTGCCTGATACCATGCGAAGCCGGAGGGATACCGGTTTACCAGGCTGTAACAGGCATTTCTCCAGGACAGTTTTCAGGCCGGCTTTATCAACGGGTTCAATAACGGATGAAACAGGAAGCCTGGAGAGATCAGTTGCAGGAAAATTGAAATGACGGCTGAACAGGCGGTTCGCCGACCGGATATATCCTTCCTGATCAATCAGAAAATAATAAAATTGATCTGAAGAAGAGAAGTAATCGGACAACTTATGCATAGTGGTAACAATCCTGGCTTACCGTATTCCGGCTTTTTTGAAGAAGATCGCTAAAGTTAATGCTAAAATTCAGCCTGGGAAAGTCTGGTCCCGTTTTTCCTTGTCCTTCGTAAGAAAAAAGTGAATATACGATCGGGCAAAACCGTGAGTCCGGCAGGCCGTAATATCCCTTGTAAAAGGAATTCCCGCTGCCGGGGAATTCATACTGCCTTAAAAGGATTTCAGGTCCGTACCGAATTTCTGCAGCTGGGGGCATTCTTCCGCCGTAGCAGGATCCACCATCACATAGTAAGAGGGCAGTTTGTTCCGGATCCACTTTTCCAGGGTGTTGCTCTTCTTTTCTTCGAGCGCGAAGTTGGAGATCCGGCTGTAATCATCTTTCATATTCATCCGGTGCGGTTCTGATCTTGATTTCAGGTACACGATCCGTACCCCTTTCTTACCCTGCTCTCCTTCAAAAGGAGTGGGCTGTGAGAATTCACCCACTTTCATTTTGCCCAGCATAGCCACCATTTCCTTGTCGAGCATATCAATGGTTACAAAGGTGGACCCGTCCCGGTTGGTAATAAAGGGGCCGGAATATTTGGCCGCTTCATCATCACTGTACTTGGAAGCCGCCTCGTTAAAACCAATAGTGCCGGCAATGATCTTCGAACGGATCGTATCCAGTTTCCGTTTTGCCTGGCCGATTTCCTCTTCTGTTACGGGAGGAATCCGCAGGATATGACGGACAACGGCATCGTCCCCGTTGCGCTGCACCAGCTGGATTACATGAAACCCAAACTTGGATTTTACCGGGGAGGAGATATCACCCTCCTTTAACCGGAAAGCGGTAGACAGGAATACAGGATCCCAGGTCTTCTCCGTCCGGTTGATCTGGTACTGGCCGCAACGATCCTTGCTGCCCGGGTCTTCCGACACCTGTTTCGCGAGGCGGCAGAAATCGGTCACTTTATTTTCAATCTGCTTTTTATAATTATTCATTTCACCCACGATATATTGTTCCAGTTCGCGGGAGGCCTTGGGGTACAGGATGATCTGCCCGATCTCCAGTTCCGATTCATAAAACGGGAGACTGTCCTTCGGGATCTTTTCGAAATAGGCTTTTACTTCAATAGGAGTGATCCGCACATTGTCCACGATCTTGCGCTGCATGGCCTGGGCCAGTTTTTGCTCCTTCACCGATTCACGGGCATCATCCTTGATCTGGTAAATGGTTTTACCCGCCACTTCTTCGAGGGCCTCCTGGCTGCCAAACTGGTTAATATAGGTACGGATCCGGTTATCGAGGTCAGCCTCCACTTCCTCATCGGTCACCGGAAGTGAATCTTTCTGCGCCTGCAGCATCAGCATTTTGGAAATGATGGCCTGTTCCATCAGCATGCACTCTGCATTTTCCGGTACCGTGCCTCCCTGGCGGGCGATATCGGCCAGTGAGTTCCGGATATCCGACTGCAAAATGATCTTATCCCCTACAATACCCGCGATCTTATCCGCAATCACCTTTTGGGGCTGGCCCTGGGCCGCAGCAGCAGCTGTAAGAAATAAGATAGCGGCCGTAAAAATATTCTTGAAACTACGCATAAGTTCAAAAGTAGTCAGCCGGGTATGACTATTAAATGTCCGGCTCTGTATTTAACAAAAGTTTTTTAAGACGGGTTTCAAATTCAGCCCTGTTTGAAGCAGGGGGTTGGAACCTGTTTTCCCCCGGGATTTATCCGGATCCTGTTTACAAAGTGCGTTTCACTTCCTCAATGTCGTATGCTTCCACCACATCGCCGGCCTTGATATCACTGAAATTCTTGATGGTCAGACCGCATTCCATACCCGATACCACTTCTTTCGCATCGTCTTTGAAACGTTTGAGGGATCCCAGTTCGGCATTGACCCCTTCAGCGGTCGGGTAGATAACGATACCATCGCGGATCAGGCGGATCTTCGAATCGCGTTTGATCTTACCATCCAGTACGATACAACCGGCCACGGTGGCTTTGTCGAATTTGAATACTTCGCGGATCTCCACATTGGCCACGATCTTCTCCTGCACCTTGGGTTCCAGCATCCCTTCCATCGCACTCTTCACTTCCTCGATGGCGTTATAGATGATAGAGTACATCTTGATCTCAATACCGGCTTTATCGGCCAGTCTTGAGGCCTGCAGGGAAGGACGTACGTTAAAGGCGATCACGATCGCATCGGAGGCTTCGGCCAGCACGATATCGCTCTCGTTGATCTGTCCCACCCCTTTATGGATCACACTGACGAGGATCTCCGGGGTAGACAGTTTCTGCAGGGAGTCACTCAGGGCTTCCACCGATCCGTCCACATCACCCTTGATGATCACTTTCAGTTCTTTGAAGCTGCCCAGCGCCAGGCGGCGGCCGATCTCATCCAGCGTAATATGTTTCTTGGTGCGGATACCCTGTTCGCGCAGGATCTGGGCGCGGCGGTTGGCGATTTCCTTGGCCTCTCCCTCATCCGCATATACTTTGAATTTTTCACCAGCCTGGGGCGCCCCGTTCAACCCGAGTACCACGGCCGGGGCGGAGGGCCCCGCCTCGTCTTCTTTCTTATTCCTTTCGTTGAACATGGCTTTTACTCTTCCGTAGTACTGGCCGCTCACGAGCAGGTCACCATGGTGCAGGGTTCCATTTTCCACCAGCAGGGTGGCCACGTACCCGCGTCCTTTATCGAGCGTGGCTTCAATGATCGTACCGGTGGCTTCCCGGTCGGGATTGGCTTTCAGATCCAGTAATTCAGCTTCCAGCAATATTTTTTCCAGCAGCTTGTCAACATTCAGGCCCTTCTTGGCGGAAATTTCCTGGCTCTGGAATTTACCACCCCATTCTTCCACCAGCAGGTTCATCTGGGAAAGCTGCTCATATATCTTTTGTGAATTGGCCCCGTCCTTATCAATTTTGTTGATGGCAAAGATCATCGGTACACCCGCGGCCTGTGCGTGACTGATCGCCTCCCTTGTCTGCGGCATCACGGCATCATCCGCAGCGATCACGATCACGGCGATATCCGTCACTTTCGCACCCCTTGCACGCATCGCGGTGAAGGCTTCGTGACCGGGTGTATCCAGGAAAGTAATTTCTTTTCCATTGGACAATTCCACCTGGTAGGCCCCGATGTGCTGGGTGATACCACCCGCCTCACCGGCCACCACGTTGGCATTCCGGATATAGTCAAGCAGGGAGGTTTTACCATGATCCACATGCCCCATGATGGTAACGATCGGGGAACGGTGCTGCAGTTCATCCTCCTCATCCTCCTCATCCTCGTGCTCCATTTCCATCTGCTTCTCCATGTCGATAAACTCCACATCATAGCCAAATTCACTGGCCACGAGTTCGATCACTTCCGCGTCAAGACGCTGGTTAATCGACACCATGATGCCCAGGCTCATACACTTGCTGATCACTTCAGCAAAACTGACATCCATCAGGTTGGCCAGTTCGCTCACACTGATAAATTCCGTTACCTGCAGTTTATTGCTGTCAGCCGCTTCGCCCATCGCATCGGCCATTTCCTGTCTTTTCTCCCTGCGGTGTTTGGCCTTCAGGCTCTTTCCTTTACCCCCGCCACCGGCGAGCTTGGCCTGTGTTTCCTGTATTTTTTTCTGGATCTCTTTTTCGTCGATCAGTTTGTCTTCCCGGCGTCCGGTACCCGGGCGCATATCCCGGCGATTACCGGTGGCACCGCCACGGCCACGGTTGAAGCCTGTCCCGCCGGAACGTTTGTCGTCGTCCTTATTAATAAAGATCTCCCGCTTGTTGTCTTTTTTCTCAATGGGAATACGCTTCCTTTTCTTTTTCTCATCCTTTACCGGGCGGGTATCACTATCCACCGGCAATTCAATTTTCCCAAGGATCTTGGGGCCGGTGAGTTTCTCCACTTCAATATTTTCAATAACGGTATGCTGCTCTTCCACCACCGGTTCCTCTTTTACCGGGATCACCTCGGCCGGTTTCACTTCTTCCACGGTCTCCCCGGCTTTCTTTTTGGCCTTGCCTTTTACCGGTTTCTCTTCCTCAACGGCCGGGGTTTCTTCCTTTTTCGCTTTGGTTATTTTCTTCGGGCGGGTGGAGGAATCTATCGCGGAGAGGTCGATCTTTTTCAGCACTTTGGGACCTTCGATTTCAGGAACCTCCGGTTTTACCACTTCTGCTGCCGCTTTTTCTTCTTCCTGTTCCTGCGCCGTTTCTTTCTCTTTTTTCTCCTCTTCCTTTGCAGGCTTTTCTTCCACCACCGGTTTCAGTTCTTCTTCTTTCTTCGCTGCTTTTGCAGCCGGTTTTTCCTCTTTCCGGAAGCTGATCTCCTCTTCTTCTTTTTTCTTCTTTGCATCCGGCTGGCTGCCCTTGGGCAATTCCAGCTGGTCGCTTTTCATTTTCGCAGCTTTATCGCCCTGGAACTCCTGCTGCAGGGCACGGTACATATCCTCGGTCAGCTTGGACGTGGGCTTCAGGTCATCTTTAGGAAAACCTTTCCCGATCAGGAAATCAATAATGGTATCCTGGCCTACGTTAAATTCTTTAGCCGCAGCTAATAATCGTGGAAGTTTTAATTCTGCCATTAATGTTTTTTAAATCAAATCAGTCAAATGGGTCAAACCGGTCATATAAGTCAGCGGGTCAAATGAGTCAGTTACGGAAGGCCGGTTTCGCCGTGAAAAAGCGTTCGGCCAGCCTGGCTTACGGGACAACGATGACTTTTCTTATTCTTTCTCGAATTCTTCTTTCAAAATCCTCCGTACATCCGCAATGGTCTCTTTCTCCAGGTCGGTCCTCCGCTCCAGTTCTTCCGGTGTCAGGTTCAGCACGCTGCGGCCGGTATCACAACCCACCCTTTTCAGTTCATCAATGATCCAGGTTTCAATCTCGTCACTGAATTCTTCCAGGTCGATATCGAACTCATCTTCCTCCCCTTCATTATCACGGTACACATCCAGTTCATAGCCGGTCAGTTCAGAAGCCAGCTTGATGTTCACCCCCCGGCGGCCGATGGCCAGGGATACCTGGTCGGGCTTGAGGTACACATTGGCATGCTTGGCCTCGTTGTCCAGTTCCATACTGGTGATTTTGGCCGGGGTCAGCGAGCGCTGGATCAGCAGCTGGATATTGCTGGTCCAGTTGATCACATCAATATTTTCATTTTTTAATTCCCGTACAATTCCATGGATCCGGCTGCCCTTCATCCCCACGCAGGCCCCTACCGGGTCAATGCGGTCATCATAGGATTCCACCGCCACCTTCGCCCTTTCGCCCGGATCCCGTACGATCTTCTTAATGACGATCAGGCCATCAAAGATTTCCGGCACCTCGATCTCCAGCAACTTGGCCAGGAATTCGGGAGAAGTACGGGACAGGATAATAACCGGGTTGTTGTTCTTCATATCCACTTTCTTCACCACGGCCCGGATATTCTCCCCCTTTTTGAAATAATCCTGCGGGATCTGTTCACTTTTCGGAAGGATCAGTTCGTTCCCTTCTTCATCTAACAGTAAGATTTCTTTTTTCCAGACCTGGTACACTTCGGCGCTGATGATCTCGCCGGTCCGGTCGCCGTATTTTTTAGCAAGTACATTTTTCTTCAGATCGCTGATCCGGCTGGCCAGGGTTTGCTTGGCGGCCAGGATAGCACGTCGTCCAAAATCGAGGAGGTCGATCTCTTCGTACAACTCTTCCCCCACTTCAAAGTCAGGTTCAATCTTCACTGCATCCGTGTAAGCCACCTGTGCCAGCGCGTCCTCCACCTGCCCGTCTTCCACGATCATACGGCGGCGGATAATCTCCAGGTCACCCTTTTCGGCGTTTACGATCACGTCGAAATTCTCATCACTGCCATATTTTTTACGCAAGAGGGTTTTAAAAACATCTTCCACCACTTTCATCATGGTCGGGCGGTCAATATTTTCCGCATCTTTAAAATCCTGGAATGCGTCGATCAGGTTAATACTTGACATAGCTCAAAATTTTGTAATCCGGTTTGATTAAAATTTAATTTGAATTTTTGTTGTTTTTATTTGATCAAATGGAATCGTATGTTCTACGGTTTCCATCTTCTTCCCTTTTCCTTTCACCTCTTCCACCACAATATCAGTTTCCGTCACACGGAGCAACTTCCCTTCTGTTCTGGCGCCATCCAGTCTCACCACCTCCACAAAACGCCCTGTATTTTTCAGGTACTGCCGGTGCAGTTTCAGGGGTTCATCCAGGCCCGGGGAAGACAGTTCCAGCGAAAAATCGCCACCAGGATACCTTCCCTCTTCCTCCAGTTGCTTGTACAATTTCCGGTTGTACTGGACCAGTTTTTCCACGGTAACTCCATGGTTACCATCAATATACACCTTTATATTGTTGGTCGGTTTGATCCTTATTTCCACTAAAAACAATTCCGGTTCCCCGCTGATCAGGGCGTTCACCTTCTGTTCTAAAGCCTGTATTTCTAATTCGTTGCTCATGGGGTATAAAAGAAGAAGGGAACGGCCTCGTTCCCTTCTATCGTCTTTTTCCAGTGCAAATGTACGGGAAAAATGCCGTACGGGCCAAATTGTATTCCGGGTATTCCGAAGGTTAATAAATCGGTAAACCGGCCTGAAAAGCCGGTAACCGGAAAAAGACCCGTCCTATCTTTACAGTCCGATGAAATACATTTTATGGGCGATCGGAATTTATATCCTTTACCAGTTCATCTTTAAACTGGTGATACCGGTCTATATCGCCAGCCGGAAAATTAAAAAAGGATTCCGCGAAATGCAGAGCCGCATGCAGGAACAGATGCAGCAGCAACAACAACAGGGAGCTGCCCCGCATCGCGAAACCAGCCAGGCGGATCCCAAACATAAAGCAGGGGATTATATTGAGTTTGAGGAATTACGGTAGTCATGCTTCGACACGCCAGCCTTTTGGCTGGCTGCTCAGCATGACAGGAACATCCCGTTTCTTCACAGTACGCTCCGAAGAGAATCCCTCATACCATCCGAAGGCTGGCTGCTCAGCATGACAGGAGCTTCCCGTTTCTTCACAGTACGCTCCGAAGAGAATCCCTCATACCATCCGAAGGCTGGCTGCTCAGCATGACAGGAGCATCCCGTTTCTTCACAGTACGCTCCGAAGAGAATCCCTCATACCATCCGAAGGCTGGCTGCTCAGCATGACAGGAACATCCCGTTTCTTCACAGTACACCCCGAAGAGAATCTCTCAAACCAGCCAAAAGGCTGGCTGCTCAGCATGACAGGAACATCCCGTTTCTTCACAGTACACCCCGAAGAGAATCTCTCAAACCAGCCA
>JACRJO010000012.1 GCA_016219985.1 Sphingobacteriales bacterium
CTTTCGTGTTAATTCGTGAATATTCGTGGCCACCCAATAACCGCGAAACGGTCTCGCCTGGGGCGAAGCGGGTATCCCTTCCCGCACACCCCGTCTTCCCGGCTAAAAGTATTTGCCACTAATTGACACTAAAGAGCACGAAAAATACAGGAAGAAAGCTTTCGTGTTAATTCGTGAATATTCGTGGCCACCCAATAACCGCGAAACGGTCTCGCCTGGGGCGAAGCGGGTATCCCTTCCCGCTCTTCCCGTCTTCCCGGCCCAACTTGCCGGTGGGAAAATGTAGCCGGTAAGAACGGTAAGCCCGGTTAGGGGACCATTCTGCGACCCTCCCATTAAGCGGCATTCCACTGTTTTTTTAACCCTTTGTACTGCCCCAAATGGGCTATTTTTGCGGCTCTGAAATGGAAAACAACGGAACATACGAAATCGTGGTAGGCCTGGAAGTGCATGCGCAGTTGCTGACCAAAAGCAAACTTTTCTGCGGGGACAGTATTGCCTACGGGGCGGAACCCAATACCCATGTCAGCCCGGTTACCCTGGGTCACCCGGGCACCCTGCCCAAAATGAACCGGAATGCCATCGAGTATGCCATTAAAATGGGACTGGCCTGTCATTGTGAGATTGAAAGGCATAATTATTTTGCCCGGAAGAATTATTTCTACCCGGATCTGCCCAAGGGCTACCAGGTATCCCAGCATACCACCCCGATCTGCCAGGGAGGCTATGTAAAAATAAAAACTACGGCCGGTGAAAAACAGGTCCGCCTGAACCGGATCCACATGGAAGAAGATGCCGGCAAGAGCCTGCATGATGTGGATGAACAATACACCTGTATTGATTACAACCGCGCCGGTACTCCCCTGATCGAAATGGTAACCGAACCGGATATCCGCAGCAGCGAGGAGGCGTTTGCCTATTTAACGGAAGTCCGCAAGCTCGTTCGTTATCTGGGTATCTGTGATGGCAATATGGAAGAAGGCAGCCTCCGTTGTGACGCCAATATTTCGGTGCGGAAAAAAGGAGAAACCCGCCTTGGTACCCGGGTGGAGGTCAAAAACCTGAACTCGATCCGGAATGTAAAAAGAGCGATTGATGCCGAGGCCGCAAGACTGATCCGTATACTTGAAGCCGGTGAAACCATCCGGCAACAAACCCGGAGCTTCGATGCCAATACCGGGACCACTTTTTCCATACGGGACAAGGAAGATGCGGACGACTACCGGTATTTCGCGGATCCCGACCTGCCTCCTTTCCAGTTGCAGGAAACGTTTATTGAAAAGATCCGGGCTTCCATCCCGGTGCTGCAGGAAGAACGGGTAAAAAAATACATATCAGAATTACAGCTGACGGAATATGATGCAGCCGTTCTTACCGAAGACAGGGTCCTGTCCGATTATTTTGAGGAGCTGACCCGGCATACACCCAACAGCAAGGCGGCGGCAAACTGGATACTGGGCCCGGTAAAATCCTGGATGAATGATACCAATAATGAAATCGATGCATTTCCGCTTCCCGCGGCAAAGCTGGCTGCATTGATACAACTGGTGGATGCCGGGAAACTCAGTTTTACCATGGCTTCTTCAAAACTGTTCCCGGAACTGCTGCAGGCCCCGGGTAAAGACCCGGAAGAGATAGCAACCGAAAAGAACCTGCTTCAGCAATCGGACGCGTCGGTGCTTACTGCCGCGGTGGACGCGGTGCTGGAAAAACTGGCCGATAAAGTGGCCGAATATAAAAAAGGAAAGAAAGGATTGTTATCCCTGTTTGTAGGGGAAGTGATGAAGCAGACCCGGGGGAAAGCCGATCCGAAACTGACCAATGAAATACTACTTGACCGATTAAAATCAAAATAACATAATGAGAATTGTATTTCTGCTATTGGGAACCGTATCACTGATGGGTTCCTGTAAGAATAACCAGGCCGCGAAGCATTTCGAGGTGAAAGGAAAGATCACGAATAATACGGCCCGGATGATTTACCTCGAAGAGATCCCGATGACCACGATGCGGGCAGTGGCCATAGATTCGGTGCGGATTGGCAAGGACGGGAGCTATACGTTAAAAACAACTGCTTCGGAAGCCCGGGTGTATAACCTGCGCCTCGACCAGGGCACTTACCCCATTGCGGCTGTGATCAATGATGTGCCGCAGATCAGCCTCGACGCTACATTCAGCAAGGAGAATAGCCAGTTTGTGGAAGGGTACGAAGTGAAGGGCTCAGCCGCCAGCCAGCAACTGAAGGAATTCATGACCGGGTTCAATACCCGGCTGCAATCTGTTTTTTCGATTGCCCGCCAGGCAGACAGCCTGGGAAAAATAAATGCACCGGATAGTTTATATGAGCCGCTGAACAAAGCCAATGCGGCGCTTGCGGGTGAACTGAAATCTTATACCACCGGCGCCATCAGCAACAGTAAGAACCCGGCGCTGACTATGCTCATCCTGGGTTATTACCAGAGCACGGCCAATAACCAGGGTTTTGGGCTGCAGCCGATCGCTAATGAGGAGGTCAATAAGATCGTGAATGACCTGGCCACCGCTTTCCCTGCTCACAAGGGAGTGGCAGACATCAAGGCCCTGCTGGAAAAGCAAAATAACCCGCCGGCAAAAATGACCGGGCAAACCGCCCCGGAGATCAGCTTGCCGGACCGGGATGGGAAAGAAGTAAAACTCAGTTCTTTCCGTGGGAAATATGTGCTGGTCGATTTCTGGGCCAGCTGGTGCAAACCCTGCCGGATGGAAAATCCCAATGTAGTGAAGGCCTTTAACCGTTTCAGGGATAAAAATTTTACCATACTCGGGGTATCCCTGGACCGCCCGGGACAGAAAGAGCAATGGATAAATGCGGTAATGCAGGATAAGCTGACCTGGACCCAGGTGAGTGACCTGCAATTCTGGAACAGTCCCGTAGTACAGTTATATGCTATAGAAGGAATCCCCTATAATGTGCTGATCGATCCGCAGGGAAAGATCATCGCTGAATCACTCCGGGGCCCAGCCCTGGAGGCCAAACTGGCTGAATTACTTCAATAAGAAATTGGCAAACACAAAAGATCAAAGTAACCGGGTAGACCCGGCCATAAAAGATCCCGGCCCGATAGCCGGGATCTTTTTTTAAGCAGGTTATTCCCTGAAGGAATCGTATCGCAAATTATATTGTAATTGTACACTGACCGGCCCGCCCTGGCTGACGGATGAGTGATAGCATTAAAAAAGCCCTCCGGAAGAAGGGCTTTTTACTATCAGGACATTGTCCGGTTAATTAATAACCAGGGTTCTGGTCGTAGTTCACGTTCTGCTGGGTTTCCTCAATGGGGACGGGCCAGATGAAGCGGAAATTGGCATAAGGAATGGCAGGTACCGAACGGGTAAAGACAGTACCGGCACAGTTGAACATTGCAGCTGTTGCACCACCGGAACCGACTTTAGACGGAATGCCACCGCCGGCAATGGGTGAAAAGTCCGGATCCAGGGCAAGACGGTGAAGGTCACCCCATCTTTTACCTTCAGCCAGGAATTCAATTCTTCTTTCTTTCAGGATTGCCCAGATCAGCGCATTTTTATCGGCGAAGCTGGCGACTGTAAACTGCAGCAGCGGGTCGGTAACGGCCCTGTTTCTCACAGCATTCAGGAGTGCTACCCCGCGGGCAGATACACTGGTACCTGCCGCCGTCCTGGCTTCAGCTTCTGCCAGGGTCAGTAATACTTCTGCATACCGGATCTGGATAGCAGCATCGGAAGAGTTAAGATAATCCCTGTATTTGACGGTATAGATTGCATTAACAGGAGTTCCGGATGTACGATATAATACGGAACGGCGAAGATCGCTGCATAACCATTCGGGGTCGCTCCAGATAACCGGGCTTACCCGTACGAGGCCGCGGGCGCCCAATGAAGGATCGCCTAACATTTGAGGAAGTGCCCCGTTCACACCGGGGTTATCGGTCGCGTCATTTTTAATGGAGAACAGGTTTTCATTGGAAGTAGCGCTTCCATACGATTGATCCAGGTTGGCATTCAGGGTCCAGCCCCCAATCGGGCTTACAAAAGGAGCAGAAGCCGGTACCAGTTTATTTCCTTCGGTAATCACACCGGCCCAGTCGCCTTTATGCATCTTTACCCGCATTTTGAGCGCGATGGCAGCAGCCTTGGTCGGGCGGAAGGTTTTAATGGCAGTCCCTGCATTGTTTACGATGGAAGTAGCGGGCAGGTTTGTTTCCGCAAAATCGAGGTCAGCCAAAATCTTGGCATAGGTTGTCGCTACGGTAAAAGCGGAACGTTTTACTTTTTTTGCGGAATCGGCCGTGATCGCATCTTTAACGGCAAAATCCCTGTAGATAATACCGGGCATGCTTCCGTTGCCATCTGCATAAGGCCTGGAGAAGTTAAGGACTAATTCATGATGACCCATGGCTCTCAGGAAACGGCATTCCGCCTCGTACTCCAGTGCCTTGCCACTGCTGATCACTCCCTTGCCTGCTGCGCCTTTTACTCCGTCAATGGTCAGGTTGGCTTTATTCACCATGGAATAAATCGTCTGGAACATGAACCCGTTATTCGGGGAAGCATTGTTGTAAGTGGCTTCGTATGTGATCTGGAAAAAAGCCGCCTGGTTCATCATGTCTTCCCCGCGCATATCACCCTGCTCCACATTGGCCGCACCAAAGGGATAACCACGGACGGCTCCGCCCGCATAGAAGCCGGACTGGCAGGCATCATAAACACCGTAAACAGATAACTGGCAGGCATCCGGGGTGGCAAAGGCCGACTCGTCGGACGGATTTGAATAGGATTGCAGGTCCAGGACCTTTTTCTGGCAGGAGGTCAGGAATAATCCCCCGGCCAAAATAATTGCTGATATGTTTCTGATTCTCATTTTTTCAATTTTTCTGGTTATCAATTAAAAACCAATATTAACGCCAAAAGAAATGGTTCTGGCGGGAGGGATGGTATTATAGTCCAGGCCTCTTACATCAATATTGTCCGGATCAATTCCGGTATAATCAGTAATGACAAACAGGTTCTGACCCTGTACATAGAACCGGAAGGATTTCACAGCTGATTTGAACAGGCGTTCCAGTAATTCGGGATTAACCGTATAGTTGATAGCCAGGTTGTCAAACCGGATAAAATCGCCTTTTTCAACAAAACGGCTTGATGCCTGTTGGTTCAGGTTGGTAAAGTTGTCGCGGTTATACCACAGCCTCGGAACACTGGTCACATCACCCGGTTTCTGCCACCTGTTCAGGATTTCTGTTCCACTGTTCATAAAACCCTGGTTGAGCAATGATTCCTGGCGGGTGATATTCATGATCTTATTGCCACCGGAATAGCGGAATAGCATATCCACATTGAATTGCTTGTATCGGGCTGATACATTAACTCCGCCAAAATAGGTGGGTAGGCTATTACCCAGAATCTGCCGGTCCGTACCGGCCAGGCTTCCTGCAGAACCCACAACCGGGCTATTCAGATCCGTAATACTGAAATAGGAACTGTTGTTGATATTTCCCATCAGCAGGCTTCCGTCCGCTTTTACATATACGGGGTTGCCATTGGAAGAATTAACACCGGCAAATTGATAACCATAGAGAGCGTTGTAAGGCACGCCGACACGAAGTACATTGTAGTTACCGGTTCCGTTTGAAATAATAATATCATTGCCGTTGTTTGGCAGGGTCAAAATTTTGTTTTTCAGCTTTGTGTAATTAAAACCCAGTTCAAGTTCAAAGTCTTTTGATTTTATGGCGTTAATATTCAGCGTGAACTCAAATCCCTTATTCTCCATGGTTCCAACATTCTGGAGTATCTGATTATTGGGAATACCCAGTGAGGGCGGGTAAGGAACTGCAACTACCAGGCCGTTATTTTTACCGATGAAATAATCAAAAACAACATTTATCCTGTCTTTGATCAACGCCATATCAATACCGTAGTTGATTTTTTCATTTGTTTCCCACTTAAGATCGGCATTGCCTGATTGTGCGGCAGAGATACCGCTGATCGAACCATAAGGAGCCACCCCGTAGAGATTCAGGAACGGGAAGTTGCCACCGGGGATATTGGGGTTACCCACTCTTGCAAAAGAGGCTCTGAACTTAAGATCGTTAATTACCTTCTCGATACCACCAGTCCAAAAATCTTCGTTTGATATTCTCCAGCCAACTGAGGTACCAGGGAAATTACCAAAGCGGTTCTTTTTGGCAAATTTAGATAAACCATCCCGGCGGAAACTCGTCTGTATAAAGTAGCGGCCCTTATAATCATAATTCACACGGCCGAAATAAGAGAACATACCGGGCCCCTGGGAATAACTTCCACCGGAAAGCTGGGTAACGTAGCTACCGCTGATGACATTCTGTTGCTGGAAGAAGGCGTCTGCCACATTCGTACCCGAAGCAATAAAGCTGTTATTTTCTGATTTTCCGGCTTCCAATCCAAATGTTATGTTTAAATTATGCTTGCCAAAAGATTTGTTTACATTGACATAATCTTGCGCTACCCATGACATGGTATTGGCTGCCTGGTTGCTCACCCGTCCGGAAACGCTGCGGCCATCACCGTGTTTGGCATCCTGGCGGAAGAACTCATCCAATGTGATAAAATCAATACCAAATTTGGTAGTATGGGTTAGCCAGTTGGTCGGTTTCAGTTCAATGGTAAAATTGTCAATCACCCGGTGTTTCTTGGACCTGAATTTATTCTTGGCCAGCACATAAGCGATGTTCACATAGTTGTTTTCAATCAGCCGGGTATTCGCATCAGAACCCAGGGCAGAGCCATCTGTTGTGATATTGTAATTGTCAAACTGGGGCAGGGCGGGATTCATTACCCTGACATTGGGAAGGGCGCGAAGGGCGGCAGCGATACTGCCGGAAAGTGCATTACCACCATTATTCTGATCCTTGTCAAAGCCCCGGGCCAGGGTAATATTGTTTGTAATCCGTAACCACCGGTTTACTTTATGGTCGATATTGGCGCGGACATTATAGTTTTCGGTAGTATTAGTCTTTACCAATCCTTCCTGGTACCGGTAACTGAATGAAATATAGTATGTGGTTTTGTCATTCCCGCCATCAAAGGAAAGATTGTGGGTGCTGGCCTGGGAAGAAGGCCTGAATACCTGGTCCTGCCAGTCAGTGTTTGTATTTTCACTGTTCATAAAGGCACGACCACCGGACGTACCAGCATTATTCAGTTTTTCATTCGCGATAGTTACGAATTGCTGTGCGTTTAGCAGGTCAAAACGGTTCAGGGGTTTGGAGAAACCGAAAGTGGCGCTGTAGTTAAAATTCTGCCGTCCGGCACGTCCTTTTTTTGTGGTGATCTGTATCACACCACCGGTAGCCTGGGAACCATAGATCGCAGTTGCTGCTCCGTCTTTCAGGACATCGATGGATTCGATATCCGCCGGGTTAATATTTGCCAGCAGGTTATCGTTGGTGAACCCGGCAAAACCACCAGTGGAAATAGGCACACCATCCAGTACGATCAGGGGGTTATTGTTCCCGTTGATTGAGTTTGTACCCCGGATCCGGATCCGCGGAGGCTGATTCACCAGGCCGCTGGGGTTGGTAACCTGTAAGCCGGCTATACGGCCACCCAATTGTTTATCGATACTGGGACTTACCAGTGGAGCGATATTAACAGGATTGATCTTGCCGATCGCGGAAGTGACTTCTTTTTTCTTCTGCGTACCATATCCCACTACCACCACTTCCTGCATAATCTTGTCGTCACTCTTCAGCGTCACGCTTACAGAGGTTTGCGTGCCGATATTAACCTCTTCTGTAATCATATCTACAGAGGAAATAACTAATGTTTTCCCATTCGCAGGAACATTGATGGAATAAGTGCCGTCGGCTTTTGAGGTGGTACCGACCGTGGTTCCCTTAACTATCACCGACGCATTGACAACCGGGTTGCCTTTTTCGTCGATGACCTTACCAGTAATGGTTCGCTGCGCCATTGCCTGCGTGGCAAAGAACACAACTCCCATCAGGAGTAGATACAGTTTTCTCATGTGCATTTTGTTTTAGTATATAATTGAAATCAAACCTCCTGAACCTGTCGGGGATCAAGGGGGCTTGAAATTAAAGAACCTTGTACGAATAATTCAAAAAAAGACCGATTTTTTGCAACCGGTACCGGATGCCTGTACCCGCTTAAAATCCCGGCACCGGCATCCCGGCAACTCTTTGACAATTAACCGAAATTA
The DNA here is from genome assembly GCA_016219985.1 of Sphingobacteriales bacterium. Taxonomy (GTDB): domain Bacteria; phylum Bacteroidota; class Bacteroidia; order Chitinophagales; family Chitinophagaceae; genus JJ008. Next base: position 8,222 of record JACRJO010000012.1, read on the forward strand.
ATTGCTGCACTTTGCCAAAGGATTTTACGGCCGCAGTCCCTGTAAAAGTAATGAAATAGCCTATTTTTTAACCCGAATAAAAGAAATAAGGATGGCCGGCAAAAGGACCAGGTTCGTAAATGTGGCGGTTACCAATGTCAGGGAAGTGAGCCAACCAAGGGCCTTGGTACCCCCAAATTCGCTGAAGCAAAAGATGACAAAACCCGCTATCAGGACCATTGAGGTGTAAATAATACTGATCCCGGTACTGTGAATGGTCTCGATTACCGTTTTTTTCAGGTCATAGCCCTGTACCGGCAATTCCTGCTTGTAATTCACCAGGAAACGGATCGTAACATCGATCGCAATACCCAGTGCCACGCTGAAAACCAATACAGTAGAAGGTTTTAAGGGGACACCGGTCCAGCCCATTACCCCGGCCGTGATCATCAGGGGAATGATATTGGGGATCAGGGAACAAACCAGGATCCGGGCGGAACGGAAAAGATAAAGCATGCAAAGTGCAATCAGGACAAAGGCCCAGAAAATACTATCCTTTAAGCCGCTGATAATGAATCGACTACCTTCTAAAAAAGTAACACTGGTACCGGTTAACCGGATCGAATGCGTCCTTTTTCCCCAGGCCGAATCTCCTTTATGCTCCTCTTTGGCGGCGGCATCGGCTGTCAATGCCTCAATACTGTCTTTGTTGAACAAATGCTCCGCCCTATCCTGAATACTGTCGAGCAATCCCGGCAGCCGGCGACTCCCGATATCAGCCATATTCACACTGATCCTCGCCTGTTGTTTCGTACTGTCCATAAAACTGCTGACCAGCTTGGCCAGGGAACTTTTGTTGCCGGAGGAATCGCCTTTGAAGCTGAGGTATTGGGACAAAGCGGGCAGGTCATAACTGGAGGGCATGGAATAATTGCCTTTGTCGCCTTCAAAAAATGCCTGTTTGGCAAATTTCAACCCTTCGGTTATACTTAACGGACGGGCAATATCCGGGATCCCGGCCAGGTAACGGGAGAAAGAATCGATCCGTTCCAGGTTGCTGAGACTGCGGGTAACCCCCTGTTTCTTTTTGGTGTCGACCACAATTTCCAGCGGCATTACCCCCTTGAAATGGGCTTCAAAGAATTTCAGGTCGGTGTAGATCTTGTCGGATTTGGGCAGGTCATCCACAATGAATCCTTCACTTTTCAGGCGGAAAATACCCAGCAGGGAAGCCAGCACCAGCACAGCCGTGATCCCGTAGATCAGCCGGCGGTGATTCAATGTCCAGCGTTCCAGGCGGTCCAGCCAGCGGTTCAGCCGTGCATTTTCAAGATATTTGGTATGACGGGATTTGGGCGCCGGTAAAAAACTCAGCAGGGTGGGGATCAGTATTAAAGAAATAATGAACAGGGCCATGATATTGGTACCCGCCACCAAACCGAATTCCCTGAGGATCTGGCTCTGGGTAAGGGCGAATACCGCAAAACCAATGGCGGCCGCCACATTGCAGAACAGGGTAACGATCCCCATTTTATCGACCATGGCTACCAGGGCTCCTTTTTTATTGCCTGATTCATTCCAGGCAACATGGAATTTATTGAGGAAGTAAATACAATTCGGTATGCCGATCACCACCACTAACGGGGGGATCAGGGCGGTAAGCAGGCTGATCTTATACCCCATTAATTCAATAGTACCCACACTCCAGACCACCCCGATGGCCACCACGAGCAGGGATAGCAGCATGGCGCTCACCGAACGGAAAAATAGCAGCAGGATCAGGGCGGAGAGAACAACAGAAGCCAGCAGGAAAAAATTCATTTCTTTTACCAGCATCACGGAGATGGCTGTCCGGATATAGGGCAGCCCGCTTTTATAAACCGTGAGATGTTGTTCTTTGCTGAAAGCATCCACCTGTTTGTTAATATCCCTTACAATCGCCTCCCGGGCTTTAGTTGCCATCAGGTCCTTGTTGATCCGGAGGCCCATCAGCCAGGCATGTGAGGCAGGGTTGTAAAGCAGGTTTTCGTAAAAGGGAAGATTCAGGAAAATAGCGGAAGCGCTGTCGATCTCCGCCTGCGTGAGGATGCGATCCGGGAAAATCGCAACGGCTTTCAGCTTTTCCGTTTCGGGATTTTTCACCAGGTTCACGGCAGAGGGTATCGAAATAATATCATCCACACCCCGCACTTTTTTCAGCTCCCGCTGCAAGGCATAATAGGCATTGAAGGTTTTTTCCCGGAATAACTGATCCGTTTGTATCCCGATGACCAGCAGGTTGCCGTCTTCGCCGAATTTTTTCCTGAATTCCTGGTAGGCTTTGTATTTGGGATTGTCGATCGGGATGGCCCGGGTAAAATCATAGCTTAACTGCACTTTACTGGCGTGATAGCCCATAAACCCGGTTACCGCCAGTAACAGGACCAGGAGCGCTATACGGTATTTTAAAATAAATTGTCCGAGCCGGTACCACATAAGGAAATCAGGAATTGTGAGGCTGCAAAGAAAGGCAAAAAACCCCAATAGGAACATGACCGATTGTGATACTTTTGAGGGGTGAGAATCTTGTTATCCTTTTCCTTGTTTATTGCCTGCCTCGCCGCGGCCGCGCAGGATCACTTGCCCCCTGTTGGTCAATGGAGGGAACACTTGCCGTATAACAGCGCCATTGACCTGGCGGCAGTGGCAGGCAAGGTCTATTGTGCCACTCCCTACAGTCTTTTTTCCGTAGATCCGGGGGACAACAGTATCGAAAGATACAGCAGGGTTACCAGGTTAGGCGAAACGGGGATCAGTACGATTGGTGCGGATGAAGCCGGTCTCAAACTGCTGGTGGCATACAACAACAGTAACCTGGATATACTTTACGGGGATGATATCGTCAATATCCCGGATATCAAACGAGATAATATGATCGGGGATAAGACCGTGTACCAGGTCTATTCCCGGGGTAATTTCTTTTACCTGTCCACCGGGCTGGGCGTGATTGTGGTAGACGCAGACCGTTATGAGATAAAGGATACCTGGCTGATCGGGAATGGCGGCAACCAGGTAAAAGTAAATGCGGTGAGCAGCGACGGTGGTTTTTTTTATGCGGCCACGGAAGAGGGCCTGAAGAAAGCGGCATCCAATGCGCCCAACCTGGCCGATCACAACTACTGGCAAACCATCAGCGGTACCAATGGCTGTAAAAATATAATGAACCTGGGGGGGCGTATGCTGATGGAGAAAAATGATTCCCTGTTTATACAGAATGGAGCCGTATGGACTTTGTTTTACCGCGATGGCTGGCCCCTTGTTAACAGCTGTATCAGTGGAAACAAAATCGTTCTTTCGGAACGGCAAAGCGGGGGCGGGGCCCGGGTATTGATCCTCGCAGCGGATGGTTCGGTCAGCAGAACACTGGAACATACAGGAGCCGTTTCATTTCCCCGTAAAGCGCTGTTGCTGAATAATGATCCCTGGGTGGCCGACCAGTATGCTGGATTATCTCATGTAGGTACCAGTGATGCATACACGAATTACAGCCCCAATTCTCCACAGGCCATTGCCGGGGGAGAAATACGGGTATATAACAATAAATTCTATGGTACAGCCGGCTCGGTGAATGATGCCTGGAATTACCAGTATAATGGGGACGGGATCTTTGTCTTTGCGGAAGGTCAGTGGGAAAATGTTAACCGTTACCAATACCCTGAAATTGATTCCCTGCTGGATTTCATTTCACTAACTGTTGATAGGCGGGATGAAACGGCCTGGGTTGGTTCTTACGGGGGCGGGTTATTGCATATCGGGGAAGGGCCTTCCTTTGAAATTTTCAAGCAGGGCTACCTGGGAAATGCTATCGGGGATCCCGGCAGTTACCGCGTGGCGGGATTGGCGTTCGACAGGGAGCATAATTTATGGATCTCCAATTTCGGGGCTGCGGAACCGTTACGGGTGCGGAAGGCGGACGGGAGCTGGGCCCGGTTTTCGTTGCCCTTTGCCTTGTTTGAAAATGCCCTTTCGCAGATCCTGGTGGATGAGAATAACTATAAATGGGTTGTTTCCCCCCTGGGCAACGGGCTGATCTGTTTTGATCATGGAGCGTCTGTTGAAAATATGGGGGACGACCGCTGGAAAATGTATGGTACCGGAAGCGGGAACGGCAACCTGCCTTCCGCTGATGTGCTATGCATTGCGGAAGACAAAAGCGGCTTTATCTGGGTGGGCAGTTCGGACGGGATCGCGGTGATCCAGTGCCCCGGCCAGGCTTTTGCTGCTACGGGATGCGATGCCGTATGGCCTGTTGTTCCGCAGGGAAATTTTGCAGGCTACCTGTTTAAAGGAGAGGAAGTGCGGAGCATTGCCGTGGATGGAGCCGACCGGAAATGGGTGGCCACCCAAAACGGTGTATTTCTCGTGAGTGCAAGTGGGGAAAAAGTATTGGCCCGGTTCAACGAAACCAATAGTCCCTTACTGAGTAATGATGTAAAGAAGATTGCTATAGACGGTAAAACCGGGGAAGTATATTTTGCCACGTTAAAAGGGATCTGTTCCTTCCGGGGTGACGCCACGGAAGGGGGCGAAACAAATGAAAATGTACTGGTATTCCCCAACCCGGTGCCACCCGGCTTTTCAGGAACCATTGCGATCCGCGGGCTCGTGAACAATGCCATGGTGAAAATTACGGAACTGGATGGCCGGCTGGTTTACCAGGCAAGGGCCCTCGGCGGCCAGGCCAACTGGGACGGGAAGAATTACCGGGGGCAAAAAATAGCCAGCGGCACTTACCTCGTACTGGTCAGTGAAGAAGGGGGAAAGGAAAGAACGGCCACGAAAATTTTCTTTATTGCCAACTGATGCCGGATAAACTTCATAAAACGCGGGGCCTTGTTCTACGAACAGTGAAGTATGGAGAAACCAGCCTGGTGGTAACCATTTTCACCGAACTCTTCGGCCTGCAGTCTTACCTGGTGAACGGCGTGAGAACCTCCACCAAAAAAGGAAGCGGGAAGGCCAACCTCTTTCAGCCATCCGCCCTGCTGGATCTTATCGTGTACCACAACGAACTGAAGCAACTGAACCGGATCAAAGAATTTAAATGGGCGGTCATCTACCAGCATATTTTCTCCGATGTGCCAAAGAATGCCGTGGCTCTTTTTATGGTGGAGCTGCTGACCAAATGCCTGAAGCAGCCGGAAAGCAACCCGGACCTGTTTCATTTTACGGAAGATTGCTTTATGCACCTGGATGAGAGCCGCGGCACGGTGATGGCCAATCTTTCTTTATTCTTCGCCCTGCACCTGCCGGTGCATTTCGGGTTCAGGTTGACAGATAACTACAACCCGGTTAACCCCTGCCTGGATCTGAAAGAAGGCTGCTTCACCGGCCAGCAGCCGGGGCATCCCTATTTCCTGGAAGGACAACAGGCGGCTATCACATCTCAATTACTGAAAGTCATGCAGCCGGAAGAACTCGGGGACATTAAACTGAATCATGATTTCAGGAGGCAATTACTTCAGCAACTTGAAAACTATTATGCCCTGCATATCCAGGATTTCGGGGTGTTGAAGACCTTACCGGTACTGCGGGAAGTATTAGGCTAAGCTGGCGGAACCTGAAAAGTCAGGGCGGATCAACGTAAGTCCCGGTCTCATTCCTTTTTTAAAATGACCCAGTTCACCCTCCCAACCCAGGGCTTTGGCGCCCTGGCTGGTAGCCCATTGTAAAATGGTTTCAATGCTGGTATGCGGAAAATATTGGCGGATGGCTTCCATTTCTTTCGCAATACTTAACTGCCAGTTACTGCTGTAACTATCAGTACCCAGCACAACCGGGCAGTGATGTTTGATCAAAAGATCCACCGGGGGAACTTTGTTTTCTATATAGAGATTGGCGTTAATGCAGAGACAATAGACCAGTTTCAGCCCGCTGGCGGCCGCGTATTCATTGGCCCAAACGATATCTTCCCCGGGCATGAATGTATTGTGGACCAGGAAAATGGTTTGTCCATTATTGAAATAAGGCAATACCGAACGGATGCTGCTCAGCCCGGTAACCGGGAACGGGGATTTTTCCATGCCGAAGATTTTGAAGAACCGCAGGTAGGGGCCAAGGCCGGTTTTGTACAATTCATCTTCCGCCGGGTGTTCCTGGTTGTGAATGGAAATGACCTGACCTGCTGTTGCTTCATTGATCAGCCGGAATGTTTTGGGGGAAATGCTGTAAGGCGCATGCGGAACCAGGGAAGTCCGGTGCGGGAGGGCGGAAGAGCGGAGTTCCTGTTCCATCAGCCGGGCCACCTGCTGGTAATGACCGAAGTTTTCCGCTGCTTGTTCATCTGTAAAACTCAGTACTTCCACAAAATTCTGCCAGCGGATCCCGCTATTTCTTTTTACGGCAATCGTATCAGCCGTATTCCCGATATCCCCAACGGCTACGATCCCATTATCCGCCATTTCTTTTTCGGCGCGGATGATTTCCTGTTCAATGACCTCAGGAGCAAAGCCCCTTTTGGTAACCACGGAACAAAGGAAATCGATCAGCCCGGTATGGGGAGGGATCACATTTTTCAGGTGACTGAGTTCCAGGTGGCAATGGCAGTTGATGAGCCCTGGACTGAGAATTCCTTCAAACTGTTCCACATCGTCCCCGGCATCTTCGGGAGAGACAATGGCTTGCACTTTCCCGCTTTCATCGGTGATCAGCACTTTTCCGTCCCGGAACCCGGTGCCGTCGAACAGGCGGTCTGCCCTGAATTTTCTGTACTGCATGCCGTAAAATTCCCGAAATCAAAATCCAAATCCCAAAAAATTATTCAGTTACCTTTGCCGACTTCCGGCCGGATGCTGACAGATTCCCTGGAAGTTTTATTTATTATGCTGGACAGACTGGAAGCCATAAAAGCAAGATTTGATCAGTTGGGGGTAGCCCTTACCAACCCGGAGATCGTGGGGAATAACAAAAAGTTTGCGGAGACCAGCAAGGAATACCGGAGCCTGGAGAAAATCGTGCAGGCTTATCATGAATACCGGAAAATCCTGGAGGATATCGATTTTTATAAGGAGGCCCTGGAAGGAGGTGATGAAGAAATGAGGGAGTTGGCCAAAATGGAAGCCCCGGCATTAGAGGAAAAGAAAGTGCAGGCCGAAGCATCGATCCGGCAATTGCTGATCCCGAAGGATCCGCAGGATGAAAAGAATGCCATCCTCGAGATCCGGGCCGGCACCGGCGGGGATGAAGCCAGTCTTTTTGCAGGAGATCTGCTGCGGATGTACATACGCTATTGCGAGCGACGCGGCTGGAAGACCGCTGTGCTGAGTGAAAATGAAGGAACGGTCGGTGGTTACAAAGAAGTACAACTGGAAGTCAGCGGCGATGACGTCTATGGCACCCTGAAATTTGAAAGCGGTGTGCACCGGGTGCAGCGGGTACCCGATACCGAAGCATCCGGAAGGGTGCATACATCAGCCGCGACGGTAGCCGTGATGCCCGAGGCGGAGGAAGTGGATTTTGAACTGAACCCGGCCGATGTTAAAATGGAAACAGCCCGGAGTGGCGGCGCCGGCGGTCAGAATGTAAATAAGGTGGAAACGAAAGTAATGCTGACGCATATTCCCACCGGTACCGTGGTGATCTGCCAGACCGAGCGCTCCCAGTTAGGCAACCGGGAGAAAGCCATGCAAATGCTCCGCACCCGTTTGTATGAAGAACAGGTGAGGAAACAGGAAGACGAGATTGCACGTCACCGGAAAAGCCTCGTAAGCACAGGCGACCGCAGCGCCAAGATCCGGACCTATAATTTTCCCCAGGGCCGTGTTACCGATCACCGGATCGGGCTTACCCTTTATAACCTCGACGCCGTATTGAATGGCGATATCCAGGAACTTATTGAAGCGCTCCAGTTCGCGGAGAATTCAGAAAAGCTCACCAAACAGAATTAAAAAGGGACCGGTACTGCATTTGCTGTTTACCCGGTTCCTTTGCAGGTAACAATTATTTAATATTTCTGCGGAATGGCAGTAATGGTTATTTTTCAGTGAACCATTTTTGGAAAAACTTTATTTAATCTAAAACATGCAGCATGCTTGAACAATTAATGGACCTGGTAAAAAATTTCGGAAAGGGCACGGTGGTGGAAAATCCCGAGATTCCCAATGAGCAGAACCAGGAAGTATTAGCGGATGCCACGAAAACGATCACCAGTGGTTTTCAGAATGTGCTGGCCGGGGGCGGCCTTCAGAATATCCTGGACCTGTTTAAAGGAAGCAATGGCGCAGGCAGCCTGCTGAAAAACCCGATGGTAACCATGATGGTGGGTCATTTTATCAGTAAGCTGGTGGGTAAGTACAATTTGAGCCCGGCTTCTGCCAGTAATGTGGCTAATAATCTCATCCCTAACGTGCTGAACGGGGTGATCACTGAAACCAATAATGCACAGAACCCGGGCTTTACACTTGACGGGTTGATTGGCTCCCTTACCGGTGGCGGAGGCGGTGGTTCGCAATTACAGGATCTGTTAAACCAGTTTACCGGCGGGACCGGTGGAAATAACGGGGGAGGAGGGCTTGACATACAGGATCTTATTGGAAACTTCACCCGGAAAGCCCAGGATAGTTTTCAGCCGGGAGACCAGTCCGCAGGCGGAGGCTTGATGGATATGATAAAAGGGTTTTTATCTAAATAGTTAGCTACGAAGTCATTTCAGGAAGGTTGTCCCGGGAGGGATGACCTTTTATTTTATCGCCTGTTTTTTGGCACGAATTTTACAATAGTGTATAAAGAAGGTATTTTTTACGCTTGTTCTTTGTCAGTTGATTGTCAGTTTTTGAAATGTTATCGAAATAAATAAACTAACAATCGTTTTTTGATGGTTGTGCAATCCGTTCAGTATCTGCATCGTACTACCAGGGAGGAACTATGGCTTTGCGGAGGATAACTAAGTGGAATTACTGAACCGGTTCTTTTAAACTTTCATTAACAGCGAAAATCATACTACAGGCAGTAAATTTGCGTTATACAATCAGAAATACAGACCTCATTATAAAAGCAGTCAATTTTCTCATAAGCAGTTAGTTTTGGTTGCGACCCCTGTTTCTACAGGGGTCTATTTTTTTATATATATCCTCCTGCTGAAAAAATAACCTGCGAGAGACCCGGCTGCGTCTGCAATAATATCCCCGGTGTCAAAAGACCGGTTCACTACAAAATATTTCTGCACAAACTCCATGGCGGTGCCATAACAAATGGATGCCACCGTAATCCAGATAAAAAGTTGAATGGCCCTTTTTTTACCCGGTGCGGATTGAGAGATACCCCGGCACCAGCATACAACAAGGATCCCGAAGAGGCCGGTATGCACCCATTTGTCAAACCAGATTTTATCTAACCAGTCTTCTGTCGGGAAGGCGGATCCGGGGAGCGTGAGGAGGAGGGTACAAAGCAGCAACCAAAAGACACCAGGGAAAAAAAAGGCGAACCGTGTTTTCATCTGTATTATTTCGGCAATATTAGGGAAGATTTGCAGGAATCTGCTTTCTCCATAACAAACAAGGAGCCCGGAAGGGCCCCCTGTTTTTAACCAACTATAGAACCAAAACGACTATAGCCGTGCTGTTATTTAAACCTACGTAAAAGGGATTCGTAAAGATTGCCAGGGCATCAAAGTTTGCCCATCACCACCATGTCGCCGCCGGGTTTGGAATGGTCAGCCCGGTCCATTTTCTCCAGGGTGATGGCAAAAGCCTGTGCATTGGCCGCGTTCTTCATCCGGACCAGCAGTTTTTTCTGGCGGACCGTATAATCCATCATTCCCAGGTCCACGGGTTTACCATCGAGCAGGGCCCAGAGCTGGTATTGTTTGTCTGAGGGAGGCGCCGGGAGGTTGTTGGCCAGGAGATAAACATCATGCGAGGCAGTGTCCCAATACACCGTGGCAGTGGATTGGGGAGAAATATCCATGCCGCGCAGGGAAGCCATTTTTACATTGGGGTTCTGCTGCAGCCGGCCTATTTCCGCCACCAGGTCCATGATATTTTCCTTGGCCTTGAATAAATTCCTGGACAGGCTGGCGTTTTTACTGACCATGGAAATATTCCAGGCCATGCTGCCCGCTAATAAAATAACGGAGGCTGCCGCTATGTATTTCCAGCGGTTATGGGTTTGCGCGGATCCATTGCCCAGGGGAATGACTTTTCTCTCAGCACGGATTTCGTTGAGCAGTTTTTCTTTTACAAAAGCAGGAGGGAGTTCGGTCGCAGACAAAGCCTGTTTTTCGAGCACCAGTTCAAATTCGGTCCTGGCCCGAAGCAGGGCAGGGTATTGGGCGCACAAGGCCTCAAACTCCCTTCTCTCTTCTTCAGAAGCCAGCCCGAGCACATAGCTCTCAACGATTCCGCCTGATATGTATTCCTGTATATTCAATTTATTGTAAAAGCGTTCTCAATTGTATTAATGCAGACCTGATCCGGGTCTTTACGGTTCCCAACGGGAGATCCAGGGCCTTGGCAATTTCCTCGTGCGTGAATCCCTGGTAGTACGACAGGTCGACCAATACCCGCCATTCTTCTTTCAGCCTTCCTAACACTTTTTTCAACCCGCTGTCCTCGATCCGGGGACCGGTTACCGCCCCGCTGATCTCATTCTCCTCCGGCAACGGCTGCGTCTTACGGGTATTCGCATAACCCTTCGACCGTATTTCGTCAATCGCGGCATTCCGGGCAATATTCATCATCCAGGTAAACAGTCTTCCTTTAGCCGGGTCGTAGGAATCAAATTTTCGCCAGATATTGACAAATACATTTTGCAAAACATCATTGGCCGTTTCTTTATCGGCAACAACTGTATTTACCACCCCATACAGTGCGGCCGCATAATGATCATACAGGTAAGCAAAGGCTTTTTCATCGCGTTGACGCAAGGAAGCCACCAGCTCCTGTTCGCTGTATGTAGTGTTGAGGTTCAAATACTTGGTTAAGATACAACGATTCCTGTTCAGATTGTATCTCTGTTATATACGGGGAATAAAAGGACCCGGATTTAATCAACCACGGCCTGGTAGGCAGCTGCATCCATCAGGGATTCGAATTCGGCAGGGTTGCTGACAGTGATCTTCACCATCCAGCCTTCCCCGTACGGATCGCTGTTAACCAATTCGGGTGCATTCGTCAGTGCGGGATTCAGTTCGGTGATGGTGCCACTCACGGGCAGGAAAAGATCAGATACCGTTTTAACCGCTTCCACTGTTCCAAAAACAGATCCGGCTTCCAGGGTCTTGCCGATGGTATCCACATCGACATACACAATATCACCCAGCTCCCTTTGCGCATAGTCTGTAATGCCGATGGTGGCTGTAGTGCCGTCTAAACTGATCCATTCATGGTCTTTGGTGTAACGAAGGTTAGCAGGGTAACTCATAATCAATGATTTTGAGTTGCAAACCTAAGGGAAAACGGTGAAAAGGAAACTGAACCCGATCGGGAACTTTGTTTTATTTCACCGGATATTTTGTGCCGTTCATGGCTGGTTTTGCGCCATTGGTCGGGAATCACTTATCCCATCGCTGCATCCGGGAGTATCTTTGCCCTTCACTTTACAAAAACCATTAATAATGAGAAAGTTAGTTTTGATTTTTTGGTCAGCCCTTGCCTTATCCTTTTCCGCCGGGGCCCAGAAGATTTCAGGTGCGGTAAAAGATGAGGAGGGAAAAGGGTTGTACAAAACGACTGTATCACTTCTTCGTGTAAAGGATTCCTCCGTGGTTAAACTGGCTGTTACGGCCAATGACGGAAGTTTTTCCTTTCAGTCAACCCCCGGTACCTACCTGGTCAGCGCTTCGCATATCGGGTATGCCACGCATTATTCAGGCGCATTTGAGGCGACGGGGGATATTGCTTTGCCTCCCTTCCGGTTAAGCAAGGCAGCGGGAAACCTGCAGGGGGTTACAGTATCTGCCCGGAAACCGATCATTGAAGTAAAAGCGGATAAGACCATCCTGAATGTGGAAGGCACGATCAATGCAGTGGGTAATGACGCCCTTGAGTTACTGCGCCGCAGTCCCAGCGTGATGGTGGATAAGGATGATAATATCAGCCTCGCGGGTAAGAACGGGGTGCAGATTTATATTGACGGGAAACCTTCTCCCTTATCCGGGTCTGACCTGTCCAATTACCTGAAGAGCCTGCAGTCTGCCCAGATCGAGGCCATTGAGATCATCACTAACCCTTCTGCCAAATACGAGGCAGCGGGGAATGCGGGGATCATCAATATCAAACTGAAGAAGAATAAAATGTTTGGCACCAATGGCTCTGTAAACGGCGGGTATGTGCTGGGTACTTATGCCAAATACAACGGGGGGCTCAACCTGAACCACCGCGATAAGAATATCAATGTATTTGGTAATTACAATTATAATAAGGGCAATTACCTGATGACCATGAACGGGGAAAAAACACAGCTGGATACCTTATTTTTCCAGAAGAATGAAATCCTGTTCCGGAATAACACGCATGGATTTAAGGCCGGGCTGGATTATTTTATCAATAAGAACAATACGATCGGCGTGGTGCTGAACGGGAATATTGCCAACAATGATATCAATACCGCCGGCCCCATGCATTTTATTTATATCCCCACCGGGCAAACGGACCGGATCCTGAAAGCTACTAACCACAACGATATGAAGCGGGATAACCTGAATACCAACCTGAACTACCGGTATGCCGTAACCGGGGGAGCAGAACTGAATATCGATGCGGATTACGGGTTCTTTAAGATCAGGTCCAACCAGTTTCAGCCCAATTATTATTACCAGCCCGATGGCACAACGGAGATCAGCCGGGCGGTTTACAATATGATTGCCCCGACCAATATCGATCTCTATTCACTGAAGGCGGATTATGAAAAGAATTACAAGGGAGGCCGGCTTGGGTATGGCGGGAAAATCGGTGTCGTCAATACCGATAATGATTTTCAGCGGTATGATGTATTTAATGCGGGGAAAGTACTGGATACCCTGAAGAGCAACCGCTTTAAATACAAAGAGAATATCAATGCCGTGTATGTAAATTATAACAAGCAGTTCAAGAAAGGATTTATGATCCAGTTTGGCCTGCGGGCAGAGAATACCCATTCCACCGGTAATTCCACCGGGTTTAAAAAAGTGAACGATGAAATGATTGGGTATGATTCCACATTTAAAAGGGATTACACCGACCTGTTCCCGAGCGCGGCGATTACCTTCAACAAGAACCCCATGAAGCAATGGACCCTGTCGTACAGCCGCCGGATCGACCGGCCGGCTTACCAGGACCTGAATCCTTTTGAGTTCAAGCTGAATGAGTACACTTATATGAAGGGAAACACATTGCTGCGGCCCCAGTACACCCATAGTGTGGATATCACGCATATCTACAAATACAAACTCACCACCAAACTGACCTATAGTCATGTGAAGGATATTTTTGCACAGGTACCGGATACCATTGATAAAACAAAGGGATTCCTGACCAAGAAGAACCTGGCCACCCAGGATGTGGCTGCGCTGAATATCAGTTATCCTTTCCAGTATAAATGGTATAGTTTCTTTGCCTCACTGAATGCGAATTACTCCCATTATGTGGCCGATTTTGGCGGGGGTGACCGTAAAGTGAACCAGGAAGTGTTTGCTATGACTTATTTTATGCAAAACAGTTTTAACCTGGGCAAGGGCTGGACCGGTGAGCTGAGCCTGTTGTACATATCTCCTTCTATATGGCAGGGAATGATCCGGGCCGATGCCATGGGAATGGTGGATGCCGGGTTGCAAAAGATCGTTTTCAAAGGGAAAGGCAATATCAAAGTGGCGGTAGGGGATATCTTACGGACCATGAAATGGAGCGGCCATACCGATTTTGCCGGTGTGAAAAGCAATTTCAGCGGAAGGGGAGAGATGCCCCAGTTCAAACTGAATTTCAATTACCGCTTTGGCAACAGCCAGGTAAAAGCGGCCCGCCAGCGGAAATCAGCGATTGAAGATGAGAAAAAGAGAGCAGAAGGCGGAGGCCAGCAGGGAGGTATGGGTAATCAAAAATAAATAACGAGCGTACAATCATAAAAAAGCTCCCGGGTTCCCGGGGGCTTTTTTGTTTAATGCCCGTATTTTTTTCTCCGGATCAGTTTGGCTTCCAGGATCACTACATTTTCCAGAGGCCGGTCGCGGTCCACTCCTTTGCTGGTGGGAACCGCGGCGATCTTATCAATCACTTCCAGTCCTTTTACGACTTCCCCGAACACCGTATAATTCTGGTCCAGGTGCGGTACCCCGCCCGTTGTCTTATAGACCTCCCGTTGCCCGGGGGGTATCTTTCTTTTTAGCCGGTAGGTTTCTACTGAATCGAGACCGGCATCGGTGAATATTTTTCCCTGGGTGATATAGAACTGGCTGCCGCTACTGGCTTTTTCCGGGTTATTATCCCGGGCGGCCGCGATCACTCCTTTTTTATGAAATAATACCGGGCTGAATTCAGCCGGAACCCGGTATTCCGGGCCCCCATTGCCCAATGGTATTCCGGCAGGAGCTGTTTTGCTTTCCGGGTCTCCTCCCTGGATCATAAAATGCTGAATGACCCGGTGAAATAAAACGCTGTCGTAATAATGGGTCTTTACCAGTTTCAGAAAATTATCCCGGTGGAGTGGGGTGAGATCGGATAAACGGATCACCAGTTCACCCATGCTGGTCTGCAGCAGGACATCTCTTTTTTTCCGGTCTTTCCGGGTAACGAGGCTGTCGTGCTGGGCCAGGCAACTGCCAATGACCAGTACCGATATAATGGACAGGAAGATTTTTTTCATGCTGATTTATCGTTGGTTAAAATCCGGTTTGTTCAAAATAATGGAGGATATGGTCCCGCAGGAAATTCTCCTGCTCGGGCATGCTCATGTCGGGCATGGGTTTCAGTTGCTTAAAATGCGGCCATCCGTCCTCATCCACCGATTCCAATTCGTAGTAGCCGCTTTGCGAAAGCAGGGTGCAGACGGCAATATGCATCAGATCCTGCTTTTGCTCCTTGGTGAAATTTTCTTTGATCGCCCCGAATTCCTGGACGCCGATCAGGAATAATATCGTTTCCAGGTCGGGTTTTTTATTAAACCGTTCCAGCAGCCTGGCTTCCAGGTTCCACCAGCGTTGTTGCAGGTCGTCCTTCGCTAACATCCTGCAAAGATAACGGGTGACTTTTTGAACGGGGCAAAATCAATCCGAAGAATCAGGGGATCGTAAAAATCCAGCGGTTATCTTTGCGCAAAACAGTGAACGATGTTACAATTACAGGTATTACGGCAAAATCCGGAATGGGTAAAAGAAAGACTGGCGGTAAAGCATTTCGGGGATTTGGCGGTGGTGGATACAGTCCTTTCCCTCGATGAGCAGCGGAAAAAACTGCAGCTGGAGTTTGATAATAACCAGGCCCGGGTAAACAGCCTGTCCAAAGAGATTGGCGCCCTGATGGGAAAAGGACAAAAAGAAGAGGCCGATGTAAAAAGGCAGGAAGTGGCGGTGTTGAAAGCAGTGCTCAATCCCATAACGGAACAATTGAACGAGGCTGAGAAAAACCTTCAGCAGGAACTGGTAAAACTGCCCAACCTTCCTTCGGAACTGGTGCCCGCGGGTAAACATTCGGCCGATAATGTTACGGTAAAAGAAGGCGGGGTAATACCTGGACTTCCTGCTGACGCGGTGCCGCACTGGGACCTGATCAAAAAATACGATATCATCGATTTTGAGACCGGGGCAAGGATTACGGGCAGCGGCTTCCCCTTGTACAAAGGGAAGGGCGCCAGGTTGCAAAGAGCCCTGATCGCTTATTTCCTGGATTATAATACAGCAGCCGGTTATACCGAATACCTGCCCCCGCTGATGGTGAATGAAATGTCGGCTTACAGTACGGGCCAGTTGCCGGATAAGGAAGGCCAGATGTATTATATGCCCGCGGACAACTATTATATGATCCCGACGGCAGAAGTACCCGTGACCAATATTTACCGGGATGCCATGCTGAGAGAAACAGACCTGCCCGTTAAAATGACCGCGTATACACCTTGTTTCCGCCGGGAAGCAGGAAGCTTTGGCGCCGATGTGCGGGGATTGAACCGGCTGCACCAGTTTGACAAAGTGGAGATCGTGCAGATCGTGCACCCGGATAAAAGTTATGAAGTGCTGGAGAGTATGGTGGCCCATGTGGAGGGATTGCTGCAATCGCTGCAACTGCCCTACCGGATTCTGCGGTTATGCGGCGGCGATATGAGTTTTACTTCAGCTCTTACTTATGATTTTGAAGTATTCAGCGCGGCCCAGCAGAAATGGCTGGAGGTAAGTTCCGTGAGTAATTTTGAAGCCTTCCAGGCCAACCGGATGAAAGTGCGGTTTAAGGATGAAAAAGGCAAGCCGCAACTGGCCCATACACTGAATGGAAGTTCCCTGGCCCTGCCGAGGATCGTGGCGGCTTTGCTGGAGAATAACCAGGCGGCTGATGGCATTCACCTGCCGGTAGTATTGCAGCCTTACCTGGGGTTCACTACGATTCAGTAGTGCTGCACTGGTTTCATCGTTTATTATTCAGTTAACATAAACATTTGTGAAAAGACAGGGGGTCATTCTTCCCTGTCTTTTTCTTTTGCAGTTTTGCTGCACTAAAACCTTCTTTATGAACAGAAAAAAAATGATGCTGCTCGGATCCGGTTTCTTGTTATTTTCTTTTGCTTCCACTGCACAGTTTCAGCAGGGGGAAAAAGTATTAGGGGCCGGGTTCAGCGCACAATCCCTGAGCAATGAGAATAATTCATTCAGTATCCCGCAGAAAACCACCTCAAGCGGTTTCAACCTTTCTGCTGAGCTGGGATTTGTCAGCCGGGCTAACCAATTGAACGGTTTCTTTATCAATGGCGGGTATGGCGTGACCAAAAACGAATATCCCACGCAACCTTCCACCAATTCAAAGGGGGATAATTATAATATGGGCGCGGGGTTTTTTACCCGGAGATACAAAGCGCTGGGCAAACAGTTTTATCTTTTCGGGGAAGGCCGGGCAGGGGTGAATTTTGCCAGGCAAAATCAACCGGGCGGATCATTGTATGATGGTAAATCGTATAATATCAGTGTTGGGCTTTTCCCGGGTCTTTCCTACCGGGTAACCAACCGGTTTCTCCTGGACCTGCGTTTGGCCGACCTGATCAGCCTGGGCTATTCCCACCAGGAAACCAATATTCCCAATAACCAGAAGAATAAGCAAAACAATTTTTATCTTAATTCAAGTCTTGGCCTGGGCTATTTACGCGATATCGGTATCGGCGCCCGCTGGGTGATTGCAGCTAAAAAGAAATAAAAAAAATGTCCCGTTTTTGCGGGACATTTTTTTATAGTGATCTCAACCGATTATGGTTGTGCAAAACTGTTGCGGGGACCTCCTGCGGCAAAGACAGCCAGCATACGGGTTCTCTGATCCACGCTGAACATATACATACAGGCGTCATCGGTATAATCCATATAGTTCATGGTCATTTCAACCGGGGTGCCGGTGCAGGTACTCAGGTGGCCGGCAGCCGGGCAACCAAAGTTGGAGGTATTGTGCAGCGGGGTATCATTGACCAGGTCATTTCCGCAAGTGGCATCACCCCAGATATGACGCAGGTTTAACCAGTGACCCACTTCATGCGTGGCAGTTCTTCCTTTATTGAAAGGAGCCGCCGCGGTGCCCACCCTTCCGGTTGCATTGTCGTCCAGCACCACGCCGTCGGTGGCAGCTGCGCCGCCGGGGAACTGGGCATAGCCTAAGATACCACCGCTCAGGTTACAAACCCAGATATTGAGTTTGGTTGTAGGGCTGGTGGGGGCAATACCCGATGCGCTTTTCTTCATGGCATCGTTGGTGGTCCAGCTGGTTTTAGTTGTCTTGCGGCGGTTTACCAGGTCCAGTACAAACCGTACACCGATATCGCCGGCTTTCACTGTATTGTACGTAGAGGTCAGGTTATGATCCGCATTGGTGCCGCCATAATCTTCGTTCAGCACATCAACCTGTGATTGCAATTGTGCCAGGGAAACATTTTGCGCGGTGGTGCGGTACAGAACATTGAATACAACGGGAATCTCCACGATTCCATTCACCAGCCTGAACTGTTCAGGATGGGCGGCCACCCGCTGGGTGAAATCTTCAATTTCCCGGAGACGTCTTCCTAATGAAGGGTCTGCTTTTAATTGCTCCGCTAATACATCGGCAGACGCACATTGGCGCTGGGTAGCGACGACATCTTCGGCGGGAGCGCTTTCTTCGTTGGAACCTGATTTGTTACAGCTCATCATAAATAATAAGCTGCCTGCGATCAATACAAGTGATCTCTTCATAAATAATTTGGTTTGGTGATGTGATAAAAAAATGATCAAACAAATTATTTGTTTTTTTTAGCATATATCAAAGGACGACCCAAATATTATTGCAACATAGTGTCTGAATAATTCAGAATCGGAATTTTACGATACCCTGGTGGAGAATTATACGGCAAGCACATTGCCGTTTACTGTGGTATGGGAATTAGTATCCTGAAAAGAGATTGGTCTGCTGCAGGTAATTGATCAGGGTTTCATCGATTTAATCTTCCGGTTCATTACATAAAACCACAGCGGGGGAACCAGGGCCAGGAGCATCATGCCGGGATAACCGGTAGGCATTTGCGGGGAATGATCGTGGTGCCGCAGGACCTGGTATTTCCGGCTGGCCATATAATGGTGATCCGAATGGCGGCTCAGTTCAAACAGCATCAGCCGGCCGATGATATGATCACTGTTCCAGCTGTGTTCGGGCTGGGCCCTTTCGTACCGGCCTTCTCCCGTAGCCCGGCGACGCAGGCCGTAGTGTTCAATATAATTTACGGTTTCCAGTAACAGGATGCCGATCCCCGCTGCAACGAGGAAGTACAGGGTGATCAGTCCGCCAACTAAGAGGTATATAACAGCAATAAAGGCTATTTCGATCAGGTGGAACTGTATCATTTCATTGCGGGGAGAAAAAACAGGGGCTCCTTTTTTTCTCATTTCATCGTTGGCAATATGCCAGGCGCTGAGGTAACTGAAAAGAATGGTCCGGAAATAAAACAGGTAGACCATTTCCCCGTACCGGGCGCTGCTGGGGTCTTCGGGGGTGGCCACTCGTTTGTGGTGCCCCTTGTTGTGCTCGGTAAAGAAATGCATATAGAGTGAGGTAAGCAACAGGGCTTTGGCCAGGGTTTGTTCGCTGCGGCTGACCCGGTGCCCCAGTTCGTGTCCCACGTTGATGCCAAATACCCCGCAGAGCAATCCCATGACCCAGATCCGGCCAACGAGATCCGGCAGGGACAGCTCATCCGTTGACAGGGAGTACAGGAATTTAAACAGCATCATATATTGAAGGATCACAATACTATAAAGCAGGAAATCATAGGTCCGGTCTTTTTTCGCCAGTTCCTCTTCCGCCGCGCTCATATTGGCCGGGTTGGGCCTGATAAACAGTTCCGTTACCGGGATAATGATCCAGGCCCAGCCAAGCGGCAGCCATATCTGCCAGCCGGTAACCGAAAAGGAATGCCAGGCGCCTATAAAGATGACAAAGGGGGCCAGGTATTTAAAGGCTTTGGTATGCACATTGATTATTTAACGATCCGGAATAAAAATAAGATAAGTTTTCCAGCGTTTGTAATCGTATCCTGCATCCTTTTTAAACTTCGTTACTTCCTGATAGTCTGAAAATCAAATAATGCATACATGCCGGCAAAGAACCAGTTAAGGAACCAGCACCTGATGTGGAGGGCAGGGTTTGGCCCCGCCGTTGAGCAATCAGGCGACCTCTCCCGATACAGTCCCCAGCAATTCTACAAAGCGCTTGTTAAAGCCGCTGATAAAAAAGCCGTATACATTGATGTGGCTGATGATTACCTGAAGGGCCTCCTGATGGGGATTGAAGAAACCGCCCGCCAGGAAAAAAAGGAGCAGGACCTGGTTCAGCGGAAAAAGGTTCAGGAAAAAAGCCGGGAGGGGATACGCAATCTCAACATGTACTGGATGCATGAAATGGTAAACAGCGCCGCCCAGTTAAGGGAGAAAATGGCATTTTTCTGGCACGGACATTTTGCCTGCCGCAACCTGAATATTTTTTACCAGCAGGGATTGCTGGACATTCTCCGCCGGAATGCCCTGGGCAGTTTCCGTACCCTGCTGAAAGAAGTATCCCGTTCAGCCGCCATGCTGAATTTTTTAAATAACCAGCAAAACCGGAAGGATCACCCCAATGAAAATTTTGCCCGGGAAGTAATGGAATTATTCACCCTTGGCCGCGGTCATTATACAGAAAATGATATCAAGGAAGCCGCCCGGGCCTTCACCGGCTGGGGAGCCAGCCTGAAAGGTGAATTTCAGTTCCGCCGGTTTCAGCATGATTTCGGGGAGAAAACCGTACTCGGGAAATCGGGCCCTTTTGACGGGGAGGAGGTACTGGACATTCTGCTGGAGCAAAAGCAGACAGCCCGGTACATCACGCAAAAGATTTACCGGTTTTTTGTAAATGAGAAACCGGATGAGGAAAAGATAAACTGGCTGGCAGACCGCTTTTATCAAAGCGATTATTCCATTGGTAAACTGATGGAGGATATTTTTACCAGCGAATGGTTTTATGATGAAAAAAATATCGGCGCTTTAATTAAGTCGCCGGTGGAACTGCTGGCCGGCATACAGCGGATGCTGCCGATGAAGCTGGAGAACGAGGAGGCCCTGATGCTCCTGCAGCGGGTGCTGGGTCAAACTTTGTTTTACCCGCCCAATGTGGCCGGCTGGCCCGGCGGGCGTAACTGGATCGACAGTTCTTCCCTGATGATGCGGATGCGGATTCCCCAGCTGATCAATGATGTGGATGAAATGAATGTACGCGCCAAAGACGAGGATGACAGGATGATGGGTATGAAAGATGCGGATAAAATGGCCGGTATGCGGAAGCAGCTGATCAATGCTAATGTGGACTGGGCGCCTTTTGTAAAACATTACGAAAGTATTCCCCGGGAAAACCTGGTGGAGACGATTGCCACCCACCTGTTGCAGGCAAAAAGCGGGGTCAGTATGGAACTGATCACCCGTTTTGCCGACCAGACAGGCCGGGAGAATTTTATTAAAACGGCGGCTATCCAGGTGATGAGCATTCCGGAGTACCAGTTGTGTTGAGAGAAGCTGCGAGTGGTGAGCTGCGAGTTGCGAGCGCTTAAAGTTTGAAAAGTTGACCCTAGCTCGTAGCTCAAAGCTCGCAGCTCGTAACTCCTAGCCCGATCCTTAGAAATTGCCTGATTAAACTAACTAATATGATCATTCGAAGAAAAGAATTCATCACAGCGGCTATCCAGGTGATGAGCATTCCGGAGTACCAGTTGTGTTGAGAGGAGCTGCGAGTGTTAAGCTGCGAGTTGCGAGCGCTTAAAGTTCGAAAAGCTGACCCTGGCTCGTAGCTCAAAGCTCGCAGCTCGTAACTCCTAGCCCGATCCTTAGAAATTGCCTGATTAAACTAACTAATATGATCATTCGAAGAAAAGAATTCATCCA
>JACRJO010000010.1 GCA_016219985.1 Sphingobacteriales bacterium
AAGACGAGCTTTTGACTGAGTTAGAAGGTTTTATGTGGCGATATAATTATGAAAGAAGGCACTCGGCATTAAGCTATGAAACACCATTAGATAAACTAAAAAAAATTGCAAATCTGTTCCCGGAATTGTGAAGTAATACACTGCCGGCAGGCAGGTGCTCAATTCTCAATGCTCAATTTTCATTGAAGATCCCCTACTGCCTACTCCCCACTTCCCACTCCCTAATATGGTACTCCTGTATCCTGGCCGGCGTTTCCGGTGATAAGGTAAAGTATACTTCAATAGCTGCATGTTCTCCCTGTATAATGAAAGAGCCCCGCAGCTGGTTCTCAGGCTTCAGTTCCTTTACCGCGATGATCTTCCCGGCCTTCGCAAATAAATCCCCCGCCTGCTTCTTCAATGTATCAATCGGGTAATCGGGGAAGAAATTCTCCGCGAAAATGCCGCTTTCTTCTGCCTTGTCCCAGTGGGGCAGTAATTGCAGCAGCTCATTCTTTCGTTTTTCAAGTATAGCAGAAGGGGGCAATTGCCTTGGTTGTAATCCCGCCAGTTTGATCAGGGTATCCAGCACCCGCAGGTTCACCATGCCAAAAGGAGCATAGGTCCGGTTGGCAAAAGCCATTACCCCGATCCCGTAATCGGGCATGATGCGCCACTGGCTTCCGAAGCCGGGGAGGCCGCCGCTATGACTGATATAGGTCCGGTTCTCACAATCCCGCATCCAGCCCAGCCCGTAGTTATAGGCCGTGGCAATGGGACAGACCCTCCCGTCCGGAAACTGGAAAGTTGTATTCATCCCGTTAAAGCGCCAGGGGTGGTGCATTTCCCGTACGGAACTGCGGTTAACCGGTCCCGTTTCTACCGTATTGGATGGAGGCCAGGCCGATAAATGGAAGGCCATATATTTTGAAAATTCATCAACAGAGGTGATCATGCTTCCCATGGCGCCCCAGCTCCCATCCGGTACATCATGCAGGAGTTGCTCTTCGTTCCATTGGTTATTCAGCCAGCGGTAACCATGCGCCAGTTTGTCTGCCGGGATATTGGCGTATTCCCATTCGGCATTGACCATTCCCAGGGGCTTCCAGATATTTTCCCTGATGTATTCCTGGTAGGGCTGGCCGGATACATTTGTAATGATCTTACCCAGCAGGGCAAACCCGAGATTGCTGTATTCATAAGCGATCCCAGGCGGATTGGAGAAGGAAATTTGTTTGCCGATAAATTCCAGCAGGTCTTTGTCATTATCAGCCAGCTGCCGGTCGCCCCAGGGATTGTCTTCCGGAAAGCCGGCCCCATGACTCAGCAGGTGCCGGATACTGATCGGGGGCGCATCGGCCGTGGGGTACCTGATGTTTTTCAGTTCAGGAATATAGCGGTAAGCCGGGTCATCGAGGTTGAGCTTCCCTTCATCCCGTAATTTTAGTATAGCCATCGCCGTGAAACTCTTGCTCATGGAAGCGATACGGAACATGGAGGAGGAACTGACCGGGATCTTTTTTGCCAGGTCCGTATATCCATACCCGTTCTTATAAACCAGTTGCCCGTCCACCACCAATCCAAAAACAATCCCCGGGAAATGATTCTCTTCCGCATGTTTGCGGTAAAGGCTGTCGATCACCGGCAAGTACTGTTTTATTTTCTGCAGTCTTTCCGCGTCCGTAAATACCGCGGGATGACAGGCTGTATCAAACAGGACCGGTTCGGCGTTATACCGGTTTTTATTTTGACAGGAAAATAAGAGGGTGCATACCGTGGCCGCTGCTATGATTTTTTTCATTCCGGGACATTTATTCTCCAAATTACGCAATGAATGGCATATCCTTTATACGGTAATAAGGGTCCGGGCAATCCCGTATAAGGAAAGTTCATCAGTATAATCCCAAGGCGACAATAATGACCATCCGCCCTGCTGGCGGAGTTCGTTGTATCCGGTCTATACTACCCGTTTCAGTATTTCCCGGTGACTTCGCTCCACATGGGGCTTGAATTTTTCATACCATTGCTGCCATTCGTCTTTTCGCATACTGCCTGTCAGTGACTGCTCGTATTCCGCGAGGGTTTCAAAGCCCTCTTCAAAGATCAGGCGGTAAGAATCGCCGGTAAAGTCGGACAGCACCCTTGCCTCTTTGTTTTCCGGGAGCAACCCGGCACGCAGGGCTTCATCCAGTAATTGTTTGGCGGGGCGGTAATGCCCGAAATGCAGGTAGAAAATGTCTCTGATAATGTACATAAACCAGGTTTTAGAGGTGAATAATTGAGAAACCTGGTACGGAGAATTCCAATGGGCGGTAAATAAGATGCTAAAAAGATAGGAAAACCCGGGAAGACAGCAAATTTAATTTTCATTGAAACGGCAGAAAAGGAACCGCTTAAAAATTCAGCAGCGCCTGCACCGTTTCATCCAGCCTGGCTTTGGCAAGGAAATTATTTTCCAGTTCAATATTGAAGGGCACGGGTGTATCGAGGGAGGCGCAGCGCATCACCGGGGCATCCAGCAGGGAGAAACAATGCTCCGCGATCCAGGCCGCGATCTCGCCGCCGATTCCACCGGTCAGGGTATCCTCGTGCAGGATCAGGACACGGCCGGTCCGCTGAACCGCTTCGCGGATGGCGAGATAATCCAGGGGCAACAGGGTTCTCAGGTCCACGATATCAATGGAAATCTCGGGATGTTCCGCCGCATAATCATCGGCCCAGTGCACCCCGCTGCCATAGGTGATAATGGAGATATCATCCCCTTCCCTGACATGACGGGCCTTGCCGATCTCAATTTCATAATAGTCATCCGGTACGGGACCGCTGATGGAACGATAAAGCGCCTTGTGTTCAAAAAACAGTACCGGGTTGGGATCATTGATCCCTGCGATCAGCAATCCCTTTGCATCCATGGGAGTGGCCGGGTACAGGACTTTCAATCCGGGTGTATGGGTAAACCAGGCTTCATTGCTCTGGCTATGGAAAGGACCTGCTCCCACACCGGCTCCTGTCGGCATGCGGATCAGGACATCGGCGTTTTGTCCCCAGCGGTAATGGATCTTGGCGAGATTGTTCACGATCTGGTTAAATCCCACGCTTACAAAATCGGCAAACTGCATTTCCATCATGCTTTTGTATCCTTCCAGTGAAAGACCCAGGGCCGAACCCACAATGGCGCTTTCACACAAAGGCGTATTCCGTACTCTTTCTTTTCCAAACTCCTGTACAAAGCCTTCCGTGATCTTGAAGGCCCCGCCGTATTCCGCAATATCCTGTCCCATGAGGATCAGGTTGGGATGCTGCTGCATGGATTGATGGAGGCCTTCTTTGATAGCGTCGATCATTCTTTTTTCAGGTGCCGGGTGTGGGGTGTGGGGTGTCAGGCCACTGTTATCTGCGATCCTGACAACTGACTGCCGGCTGCCGGCTAAAGGCTGAGGGCTATGGGTTATGGGCTGATAAACGTCTTCTAACTCCTCTTCCGTATCTGCAACGACCGGCTGTGTATGGAAACCCAGCGCCAGTTCGCTTTCGATCTTCTCTTTCAGTTCCTCCCGGGTATGATTGATGGCGGCTTCACTCAGTACACCTGTATGCAATAAATACTGTTCATAATTTTTGACCGGGTCTTTCTGTTCCCATAGGCGGAACAGGTCCTGCGGGACATATTTCGTACCGCTGGCTTCTTCGTGGCCGCGCATCCGGAAAGTCAGGCATTCGACCAAATAGGGTTTCTGGTGTTT
Organism: Sphingobacteriales bacterium; assembly: GCA_016219985.1. GTDB lineage: Bacteria > Bacteroidota > Bacteroidia > Chitinophagales > Chitinophagaceae > JJ008. The sequence continues at coordinate 3,723 of JACRJO010000010.1, forward strand.
GATGCAGAACTCCCGTACCCCTTTGATCGTATCATATACCGTGAGCAAATTATTCCCGTCGATCTGCACGCCCTCCATGCCATACCCTTTGGCTTTATCAATAAGACTGATACAGCGGTATTGTTCATTGACGGGAGTGCTTAACCCGTACCCGTTATTTTCAATGATAAAAATGACGGGCAGGTCCCAGACCGCCGCCACATTCAGGGCTTCATGAAAATCGCCTTCGCTGGTGCCGCCATCGCCGGTGAAAGCGAGCGAAACTTTATGTTCCTTTCTTAATTTATGGGCCAGGGCCACGCCATCGGCGATCGCCAGCTGGGGGCCGAGGTGGGAGATCATCCCGCAGATATGATGTTCGCGGCTGCCGAAATGAAAACTTCTTTCCCTTGCCTTGCTGTACCCTTCCCTTGCGCCCTGCCATTGCATAAAAAGCTTGCTGAGGGACATATCGCGGGTGGTGAATACACCGAGATTGCGGTGCATGGGCATGATCCATTCATCCTTTTCCAGGGCCAGTGTGGCGCCAACGGCGATAGCTTCCTGCCCGATCCCGCTGAACCATTTGGAGATTTTTCCCTGCCGCAGGAGCACCAGCATTTTCTCTTCGATCATCCGGGGCCAGAGGAGACTGTGGTAAAAATAGACAAGCTGTTCGTCAGATAATTCTTTCCGGTCGAATAACATGGTACTAAGTTCAGGAAAATTTGTCATATGGGTTCGGAGATTAGGCCCCCTAAACCTGCCTGCGGTAGGCAGGTCCCCCGAGGGGGGACTTTAGAACCCTAAAGATCGAAAATTCGTTTCAGCCTGAAAAGCAAAAAAGAGTTTCCGCCAGCGGAAACCCTTCCTTCAATCTCTTTAGCGATATTACTAATTATCGGAGTCTAAAGTCCCCCTTCGGGGGATTTAGGGGGCCTACACCACCACCAATTCAAAAAACTCCTCCGGCTTCAGGTATTTCTGCGCCAGCGCCTGAAGTTCTTCCGCAGAAATGGTTTTGATCGTTTGGATCGAATGGTAGAAATATTGCTCTGTCAGTCCGTGCAGTACGATATTCTTCCAGCGGCCGATGATCTGGAAAGGACCGTCGAGGTCGCCAAGGAGGGAGCCCATCAGGTAATTGCGCACCAGCAGGAGATCTTCTTCGCTGACGGGTTCATCCCGCAGGCCTTTCATCTCCTTGTACACTTCTTCGATCGTGGCCTCGCAAACATCCTTACCCGCTTCCGTACTCACCATCCAGGCCGAATGCTGAATATGGTTGTGCAGGAAACTGTGGATCCCGTAGGTATAGCCTTTGTCCTCGCGGATATTACTCATCAGCCTGGAACCAAAGAAACCACCAAAGAGCGCATTCAATACCTGTACTTTTAAAAAGTCGGGGTGGTGCCGGTTGGGAAAGGGACGGGCCATGCGGATCGAGCCCTGCACGCCATTGGGGTCATTGGTAATGCGGGCCTTTTTTTCTGTGGCCGGCTGCAGGGCGGTTTGTTTCACTTCAACCGGTTGATTGGGCAGGTCCCCGAATTGCTGGTTCAGCAGGGGTTCCAGGTTCAGCGGCAGTTTACCTGCCACAAAAAGAACGAATCGTCCCTGGGTATAATACTGGTTATAGAAATGCAGCAACTGGTCCCTGTCCAGCGCATCAAATTCTTCCGCGCTGCTGTATTTGCCATAGGGATGTTTTTCCCCGTATAAATAAGCGTCGATCAGCCGGCCGGCCACAAAATCACTTTTCTTCAGGTTCACTTTCAGCCTTTGCTTCATGTTTTGCTGGTAAATGGCCAGCTCTTCGGTTGGCATCGTGGATTCCGTGATCAGTTCTTTCACCACCGGTAACAACTCGCCGACATGTTTGGTGAGGCAGTGCAGGGTGATGGTGGCCGTTTCATTGTAACAGCTGCGGTTCAGGTAAGCCCCGTAGTATTCAAAATGTTCATTGATCTGGAAAGCCGTTCTTTTGGTCGTGCCATTGCGCAGCAAAAAATTCGTGGTGGCCGCCACCAGGTTTTGTTCTTCCTGGCTGTTGCCGGCAAAGAATACCCATTCCAGCAGCATCACTTCCTCGGCGCCAGCATCCACGGCATAGACCTGTACCCCGTTTTGCAGGGTAAACTGCTGGCAGGGTTTCAGGCTCAGGTTAAAATTCACGGCATCCACGATGGGGGGCGCCTGTTTGCGGTCGATAGTCATTGATAAATTTTTTATTGTTTATTTCGTGGGTCATGCTTCGGTACGCCGGCCTTTGGCCGGCTACTCAGCATGACATCAACATTCCGTTTCACCCGCCGGCGTACCGAAGCATGACGCTACGAAGCCCGCCAATCCGGGGACGGTTGTCCCTGTCATGTTGAGTAGCATGCCCCCAGGGCATGCGTATCGAAACATGACGTTACCTTTTCTTTTTCGCCAACTCCTTCACCAATTCCCAGTTTTCTGCGATCATTGCTTCCTTCTTCTTCCTTGACCACCCCTTTAATTGCTTCTCCCGGGGAATGGCTTTATTGATATCATCAAAATGCTCGAGGTATACCAGTTCTACAGGCCGGCGTTTATACGTAAACGAGGTTTTACTAAACCCGGAATTATGCTCCCACAGCCTGCGTTCAATATCGTTCGTCACACCTGTATAGTACAGACCATCGGAACATTTTAAGATATAGACATAGTAATTATGTCCGCGTCTCATATATAAGGTTTAAAATAAACTGCTCGTGGGTCATGCTTCGGTACGCCGGCCTGTGGCCGGCTACTCAGCATGACATCAACATTCCGTTTCACCCGCCGGCGTACCGAAGCATGACGCTACGAAGCCCGCCGATCCGAGGACGAGTGCTCGTGTCACTCTGAGCGGCCTGCCAAAGGCAGGCCTGTCGAAGAGTGACTACCCCTCCGCCAGATAATAAATCGTATTCGAATTCTCCTCCCTGAAAATAGCCCGGCTCTCCCGGCGGATATCCTCTGCCGTTACCTTCCCGTATTTCTGCAGCTCGAAATTCATCCAGGCCGCATCGCCCAGTATTTCATAATAAGCCAGGCTGTTGGCCCGGTTCATCACGCTCATGTCTTCAAAGGCAATCATACTCTCGGTCTTGTTCTTGACCTTCTGCAATTCGCTTTCACTGACCAGTTCATTCCGGATCTTATCCAGTTCCGCCTCCACGGCTTTTTCCGCGTCTTCGATCTTTACCCCTTTTACCAGTTTACCTTCAATGGACAATAACCCGTTCTCCGTGCTGCCGGAATGGGAGCAATCAATATTGCTGAAGAGTTTCTTTTCCTTTACCAGCGACTGGTAGAGGCGGGAGGAACCGCCGCCGCTCAGGATATCTGTGACCAGGTCTGTTATATAATATTTCTGGTCCAGCCGGCTGCCGATATGCCAGGTCTTGTAAAAAGCATCCAGGGGCACATTTGCCTTTATCTCCAGCCTGCGGGCTTCCTGCTGTTCAGGCTCCTGCGGCAGGTTGCGTACATATTTCTCACCCGAAGGAATATCCCCAAACCATTTTTCCGCGAGGGCCTTTACTTTTTCCACGGTTACATTGCCCGCTACCACCAGCACCGCGTTCACGGGGCGGTAATGTTTAAAGAAGAAGTTTTTTACATCCTCCAGCCGGGCCGTTTCAATATGCGAAAGCTCTTTGCCAATCGTCATCCAGCGGTAAGGATGCACTTTATAAGCCAGTTCCCGCATCTTATGCCAGGCATCGCCATAGGGCTTGGTGAGGTAATGTTCCTTGAATTCCTCGCAAACCACTTTGCGCTGGGTCTCAAGACTTTTTTCCCCGAAGGCAAGGGACAGCATCCGGTCGCTCTCTAACCAGAAAGCCGTTTCCAGGTTTTCGGCAGGCAGGCTGATATAATAATTCGTCAGGTCGTTGGTGGTATAGGCATTGTTCTCCCCGCCGGCCATCTGCAGCGGTTCGTCGTAGTCCGGGATATTGACCGAACCCCCGAACATCAGGTGCTCGAATAAATGCGCAAAGCCCGTGCGGTTGGGATCCTCATCGCGGGCGCCCACATCATACATAATATCCATCACGGCCAGCGGGGTGCTCAGGTCCTGGTGAACGATCACCCGCAAGCCGTTGCTGAGCGAAAATTTTTCGTATTGTATCATAATAATTTAAACAGGGATTAACGCATCCGGTTGAAGCGGTAAAAGTACCGAAAAAAGGACAGGGAGCATATTCCCCGGGAAGGATCAACGGATACTCCGGATCTTGAACTCAAACTCTTTGATCACCCCCGCTCGCCGGATGATGATCTTCACTTTTTCATTGGGTGTCTGCAGGGCAATTTTATACGCATTCAGGTTATGCATCAGGTTTTTGTTTACGGCAATCACTTCATCTCCTTCTTTCAGGCCCGCTGCCTCGGCCGGGGATCCCACCGCCACATCACCGACCGTGATGATCCCGTTGACCAGGTAGAGTTCGATTCCCGAGTAAGAATAGTCGAACACATCCGTGTAATGCGAGTTGGGAGTAATATAGATATCGCTTTTGCCGTAATTGAGGATCACATTGAAGCGCCGTAACAGGTCATTGCCCAATATGCCGCCCATATAGGGGTAGGAGCTCACATTGAACTCGTCATCAAAAATAAAAACCGGCACATTGCGGAACTTATAAGGTCCCACCCTGATCTCTTTCAGTACAGTCAGTTCCATATCGATCTTTCCGCCCAGGCCCTCTCCCTCTTTGACAAAGCGTTTCCTTTTCTTGCTGAAGAAAGCGCTGTCTTCCACAAACTCCCGGGCCAGCAGCATACAAAGCCCCGCGCCCATATCAAAGAGAAAACGGGAGTAGATCGCTTTCTCATCCCTGATCCGCAGTTGCTGGGAAACCAACTGGCTGATGGCCGGCCGCAGCAGGTAGCCGCCCTTGGGGTAGCGGAATGTGCCCCGAGTATAAAAACTCACCTGGTTGCTGTCATAATCCACTTTCAGGATATAGCGGTTCAGCATGGCGTAGCCGATGATTCCGTCGATCCGTTCTCCATAGACCATGGTCAGGATATCATAGTCATTGATATGAAAATCGAGGTGCTCAACGGTCAGTCCCGGGAAATGCAGTTCCTGGTCATAGAGAAAATTGACTTTCCGGATACCGGCGATCCCGCGGATGGTGCGGTCGGTGGGTACGGGCTTCAGTCCCAGGTAATCGGCCGTGGCCGAATCGAGGGAAATACCGCTGCTCCCCGTATCGAGGATAAAATTCAGGGTATCCGGTTTGTCCCCGAAGCAGGCATGCAGGATGATGATCCCCCCGGTGAGCTGGGTAAAGGGTATGGTGGTGATATGGCGGGACGGGGGTTCAATAAATTCCTCCTGGGCAACCAGCGGCTGGGCGGTTAGCCAGGCAAAACTGAGGGACAGGAAATACAGGATCCGGTTCATAAGATTGTAGTTCAATTGAAAGACAGTCCTTTGCGGAAAAAAGATGCAAAACGGCTTTTCGGTTACTAAAATAATTTAATACATGCAGGATTTTGAACCGCCTGTCACATTATCTGTTATTGAACTTAACTTTGCGCCATGCAGTTAAACGAATTATACCGGAAAGCCGCCGGTTTTGGCTTCCTGACCGTGGAAGAGGGGGTTTATCTCTATGAGCAGGCCCCGCTGGCCGACCTGATGTTTATTGCCGATGAGCTCCGCAAAAAGCAGGTACCCCATGGGAAAGTCACCTGGCAAATCGACCGGAATGTGAACACGACCAATGTCTGTATCGCCAATTGTAAATTCTGCAATTTCTACCGCATACCCGGGCATTCCGAAGCCTATATCACCGATATGCCCACCTACCGCAGGAAGATCGAAGAGACCCTGCGGTACGGGGGGGATCAGTTGTTGTTGCAGGGCGGGCATCACCCGGAACTGGGACTGAATTTTTATGTGGAGACCTTCCGGCAGATCAAGCAGGAATTCCCTACGATCAAGTTGCATACGCTCGGGCCGCCCGAAATAGCCCATATCACCAAGCTGGAAAAAAGCCTGCCTGCCGACAAGGTAGGCCTGCCTGCCGACAAGGTAGGCCTGCCTGCAGGCAAGGCAGTTACACACCGGGAGGTACTAAAAGCCCTTAAGGAAGCGGGGATGGATTCCTTACCGGGCGCGGGGGCGGAGATCCTGATCGACCGGGTGCGCCGGCTCATCAGCAAGGGCAAGTGCGGGGCGCAGGAATGGCTGGATATCATGCATGAGGCCCATAAACTGGATATCACCACATCGGCCACCATGATGTTCGGGCATGTGGAAACCATCCGGGAGCGGTTTGAGCACCTGGTAAAGATCCGGGAAGTGCAGAGCCGTAAGCCGGAACATGCCAAGGGATTTTTAGCCTTTATCCCCTGGACCTTCCAGGATGTGGACACATTATTAGCGAAGATCCGCGGGGTGCAGAACCTCACCGGCGCCGATGAATATATTCGCATGATCGCCCTCAGCCGCATCATGCTGCCCAATGTAAAGAACATACAGGCCAGCTGGCTCACGGTAGGCAAGCAAACCGCGCAGCTCTGTCTCCATGCCGGCGCCAATGATTTTGGTTCCATCATGATCGAGGAGAATGTGGTCAGTGCCGCCGGCGCCCCGCACCGGTTTACCTATAAGAGTATGCAGGATGCCATCCGCGAAGCCGGATTCGAGCCGCAGTTGCGGAATCAGCAGTATGAATGGCGCGAAATGCCGGCTATGATTGAAGAGCAGGTTATTAATTATTGACGGTAGGGGGATAAGGGAATAGTTCGTAGTTCGCAGTTCGTAGTTAGCAGGTCGTGAAAGATCGAAAAGTTATTAACGAAGCGAAAACCAAGTTTTGAAACAGCATAACCAACATTCCGAAATTATTCATCCGGAGAGCCCTGCAGCCACTGCCAAATACAGAAAAGGGAGTGGGCAATAGCAAGTAGGCAGTAGGAGGAAGTCATTCAAGTTGAAAAGTTATTAACGAAACGAAAACCAAATTTTGAAAACTAATAATCATCATTCTAAAACTTTTCATCCGGAGCGTCCTACTGCCCACTTCCTACTACCTACTACCCCTAAGAATCCACCAAGCCAAATCCCAACGTAATGATCCATAGAAGGCCCCACCTGCCTGCTCGCCTCGCGGCGAAGCGGGCCGGCAGGCAGGTTCCCCATTCCCCATTCCCCACCTAATTCTAATTCCCCTAAACACGCAAACTGATTCTCATGAAAAATACCTACCCTAATTTTCGAAAAGTCGCGCTCGCCGAAGGCATTTCCTTCCTCTTCCTCCTGCTCGTCGCCATGCCCCTGAAATATTTCGCCGGGCTGCCGAAAGCCGTTACCATTACCGGCAGTCTCCACGGTATTCTCTTTGTGGCTTTCGCCGCCCTGGCCTGGGAGCTGAAGACCCGGCATAATAAAGATTTCCGCTGGTTGCTGAAGGCCGGCCTCGCCTCCATCCTTCCCTTCGGGACCTTTGTCCAGGACCGGGAGTGGAAGAAAGAGGAAGCGGCGCTTAGTGCTGCCTGATACTCCGGAACAATCTCTTTAGCTGTGTAGAAACGAAATATACGGCTATTTTATTTTGAAATGGATCATTATGCAATACAAGCTGTAGAATTTAATGCCATTGAAAATCAAGGATCTTTTTTTTAAATTAGGGGGTTGATTGCGTATATGAATATGTTGTTTGCAAGGCTGATGCGAAATGCAAGACTCCTCATCAATTGAAGTGGATGACAAAAAATACAAGTCATGTTCACATTACATTTGTTCATGGCAAATTAATCAAATAGTAGCAACAGGGGAGTTATAAGCTATTTAATTTGACCATATTAGGAATATGCCCTCATATATGCAAATCAACACCAGCTTTTTTACTAAAATTATCTGCTAAAATGAAAAGTATAGACGTAATTTTTTTAATTGTATTAATAACAATAGCAACCTTTTTTACTGTGATGCCAAAGCGGTTTAAAGGTATTTTAAAACCTCTTTGCGCTTTTACTATAGTGCTGGCGCTTGTACAGCTTTTGATCTATGGTTTCTACTGGCATTATCTTCCAGGTTATTTACTGATAGTAGTAATGGCAATGATGGCCGTTTTCTTAAAGGAGGATATCAGTAAGCTAAAAAAGAGACTCTTACGGTTTACTTTGGTTATTATGCTTCTTGCCTCAATACTTCCCTGGTTGATTCTTCTACCTGTTCCAGTACTGACAAAACCTCAGGGTGATTATAAAGTTGGGACCAGGATTTTTCGGTGGGCAGACAATAGCAGAGATGAGCAGATAACTCCAGATCCAAACGACAAGAGAAATGTTGTGGTCCAGGCCTGGTATCCGGCCGAAGAAAATGCGGGAACCTCTCATTCTGATTACCTGGATGGGCTGGGGCATTTGCCGGAAAAAGTTGGAATAGTACCAAGGTGGATCTTTGATCATTATGACCAGATAAATACATATGGTATGATGAATGCACCAATATCAAAAATGCAAAGTCAATGGCCTGTCGTAATTTTTTTAACAGGAAATGGTGCGTCCCGTGCCTTTTATACAAGCGTGTTAGCCGGGCTCGCCAGCCATGGTTATGTGGTTTTAGCAATCGACCATCCCTATGAGGCCATGATTACACAACTCGCAAATGGTAAGATAGCCACTACAATTGAAGATCACTCCAACGATGGTCCTGACCTCACTAATTTCATGATAGGTCGTCTCAACACACGAATTGCAGATATCCGGTTTGTAATAGATCAAATAGGCAGTCAAAAAGGATCTGCAGATGATTTTTTATCCGCTCTTGATCAAAACCGTATTGTTATAGCAGGCCATTCTTTGGGTGGTGCTTCCGCTGCTGTTGCAATGGCGGTTGATTCACGAATCAAAGCTGCTGCTAATATTGACGGGACATTATATGGCGAATTACCCGAACCAAATGGTCCGCGTCCCTTCTTATTACTAGAGAGCAATAAGAGTGAAAAAGATCGTTACGTAAGATATGAAAAAGGAAATCAAAAATTATTCAGGCAATTTGGAGGCGGATATAGATACGAGTTAGTTGAAGCTGACCATTATAGTTTTACCGATGCTCCGCTTCTTCTGGCCTTCCCAGCCCGCCTTTTTGCTGGCCGTATTTTAGGGTTTGGTAATATCCCGACGAGGACTCATAATGCGACTGTGGATATTTTAAATGCTTTTTTTTATGGTGCGCTGAACAATAGATTCACTGATTTAGATTCAGTTGCAGCCCGCTACCAGGGCATTATGCGAAAGCCGGTTGATTGATATTTCATCCTTATTTTGAAAGGGGTCATAATGCAATACAAGTTGTGGAATTTAAAGTCATTGGAAATCAAAAGTGATTTTTTAAATTGGAGAGTTCATTGCGTATATTTAAGTGTTAGTGTCTCTTTTACCAGAGACACGCAAGACACAGACAAAATGAAAGGACTTTTGACAATATTTGCTTGTATTCTGTTCCAAACAACATTTGGACAGTTTGGAATCATTGCCGACAAGGACGGCTTTGTAAACGTTAGAAATTCACCAAACATTTCAAACAATATCATTGACACATTGACGAACGGACAAATCGTATTTTGCTTGGAAGCGGAGGGAGAATGGCGTCCGACCGACTACGATTTAAGTAGACAACACAAAAGCGGTTATATTCATAATTCAAGAGTGAAATTTATTGACGAGTTTGACAAAATAAGCTACGACAAATTAACTGATTCTGCCATTACATTTGAAAAGGACTCAATAAAACTAATCATCACAAAGGCAAAATTCAATCCGAAGAACAATAAGCTACAATATCATAAAGGAGATGCCTCAAAAAATGAAATGAGTTGGTTGGAAAAAATAAATGGAAAAGAAATTTGGGGGACAGACGGAAATGTTCCCAAAAATCAATACGGACAAATCACTTTGACTTTTGGGAAAGACGAAATTCACCTGCCAATTGACAATTTGTTTGAGCCCAATTTAGATTACACAACAGTTAATATTGACTCGAAAAACAGAACTATTTATATTTCTGCCATGAACAGTGACGGTGCTGGCGGTTATGCAGTTTTATGGATAATAGAGAATGGTACATTTAAACAACAAATAACAACTATACCGTTTTGACAAAAAACAGCCACTAACATGGGTTTGGCAAAAGTGGCGGTTCAGTGCTCCGCAGAGACATTTTTGGTTAATCAATGTTTGGTTCTCCGCATCAACATTTTTGGTGAAAATCGCCACCTTCGCCAAGTCCGAAACCGTTATGCGACATTTTAAGAAAAGACCCGACAATGGACAGATATAAAGAAACATTTGAAACCTGGAACAAAGTTGCTTCCCTATATCAGGACAAGTTTATGGAACTGGACTTGTATAATGACACGTATGATTTTATTTGTAACTCAATTACCAGGTATCATGCAAAACTATTAGAAATCGGTTGCGGACCCGGAAACATTACAAAGTATCTTTTATCAAAAAGACCAGATTTTGATATTTACGGAATTGACATAGCGCCCAATATGATAGAACTTGCGAAAAAGAATAACCCTTCAGCAAATTTTGCCATTATGGACAGCAGGCTAATTGATGAAATAAAAACAAAGTATGACGGAATAGTTTGTGGTTTTTGTTTGCCTTATTTGTCGCAGGCAGACAGCCAAAAACTTATTACGGACTGTTATAATTTGCTGAATGAAAATGGACTAATTTATATAAGTTTTGTAGAAGGCGACCCCATTAAATCTGGCTTTCAGGTTAGTAGCAGTGGTGACAGAACTTACTTTTATTTTCACAATCTGGACGATTTGAAAGCGAAACTTATCGAAAGCAAATTTGACGAACTTAATACATTTGAAGTGGAATATAAAAAATCAGGAAACGAAATTGACATTCATACAATATTAACTGCGCGGAAAAAAACGACCGCCTGACAGCGGTTTGGCAATATAGCGGCTGAAGTGCTTCTATGAAACATTTGTGCAAGGTTTAGCAGTATTAATTCTATTGAACTTTCGTGCTAAAAATCCGCTACATCGCCAGGCCGCAAACCGTTGCAGACAATAGAAATTCCCGATGTTCAAAAATTGAAAACAGCCTAAAATCTAAAAGAGACGACTTTAGAAAACTGATATGCAGACCAGGACGAAATATAAAGAGGTTAGGTTTTTTCTGGTATTTATAGCTTTCGTCAGCGCTTTTAATTATTACCTTACTTACACTAACATTAAGTTCAACGGGTTTCTTTTACTGACATACAGCCTGGACACAGTCCAGGGCTGGCTGGCATGGTGGGCCGTACGGAGCCTGGTAATTTACCTGGACAAAAAAGTCCCGTACAACCCGGACCCGTTAAAACGTATTCTCATTCAGTTAGTGTCTACAACAAGTGCCGGTATATTAGTGATAATTCTGCTTACCGAACTGGTTAGCTGGATAGCAAGGGGCCGGCCGGCTTTATATAATTTTTACACGTTTGACCTATTCATCATCCTGATCTGGTTCTTTGTGCTCAACGGTATTTATATCGGCCTGCATTATTATCATGTATGGCAGCAGTCGGAACATCAGCGGCAAGAAGAAAAAAAACTCAGGTCAGGCGGTTTTACGGTACGGCTGGGCGACCAGAACCTGCTGATCGCATTTAATGAAATTGCCGGGTTTTATTCAGAAGGCGGGTACACGTACCTGCAAACCCTTACCAATAAAAAATACCTCACGGTTCTTTCGCTTGACAAAACAGAAAAACTGCTGCCGGAAGAATCTTTTTACCGCCTTAACCGGCAATATATTCTTCACCGGAATGCTGTCACGGGCTTCAAAAGGGCCGGCGATGGCAAGCTGGAAATTTCAGTAAAAACGGCCGGCGCTATTCCTGACTTAATTTCAGTAAGCAGAACAAAAGCTGCAGATTTTAAAAAATGGTTCCAGCCGGGTGAAGCATGAAAAACACCTCTTTTTACTCTATCAATAACCGCATTTCATCTTTTTTGATCATCGGGGAGACAAACAAACCTGTTTTTCACCGGTAAAAACGCTACATCTCATCAATAAAGCAGAAAAAAAACTTGGATAAGGCCATATCCGCATGCTTTCTTTGTTCAAAAAAATCGAAATGAAAAAAACGGTATTATCCGCAACCCTGCTTGCACTCGCCTTTATACTGCAGGCTCAGGCTGTCAAAAAGTCAGAAAATCAATTTTCACCCGGCGTAACCATTAACCCGAATTTCTCAAAAGCCGCTAAGCTTGACTCCATACTTAAATCCTATGCACCGGCTGTATTACCCGGTGTGGCATTAGCCGTTTATACAGAAGCTGAAGGCTGGTGGGCCGGAACAGCAGGGTATGCGAATGTGGAAACAAAAAAACGCATGCAGCTCAACCATCTTCAGTACTTACAAAGTGTAAGCAAAATGTATATGGGCGTAGCCGTACTGCAATTAGCTGAACGCGGTAAGATAAAGCTGGACGCACCCGTTACGGATTATTTGCCATTGAAATACAGCACTTATATAACGGATGCTGCAAAGATAACGGTACGCATGTTGCTCAACCATACGTCCGGCATCCCGGAATACAATGGAAGACCCCGGTTTGTCTCCCAGGTAATTTTAAATCCCCGGAAAAATTTCAGATCGGAAGATTGCCTCGAAGCGATAAAGCATTTACCACTCAATTTTGTACCCGGCAGTAAATACGCTTATACCAATACAAATTATTTGGTATTGACACTTATTGTTGACGCCATCACAGGTGATCATGCCGCTTTTATACGGCAAAACATTTTTGCGAAACTGCACCTCCAAAACAGCTATTATGATAAAGGGAATACCTACCTGAACGGGCTGAACCTTCCGGAGTCCTACTGGGATGTACTGAATAACGAAATGCCGGCTAATATCACCCCCCTGCAAAAAGTAACCGTGGCCAATTCAAAAGGGGATGATGGTATTGTGTGTTCAGTAACAGACGCTGTCCTGTTCCTAAAAGGCCTGATGGAAGGGAAACTGCTTAGTGAAACCTCGATGAAAGAAATGCTTCACTTTGTAAAAGATGAAAATGGCAATGACAAGTACGGTATGGGGATATTTTATTTTGACCTGGGCGGCATTCCTGCCTATGGTCATGGTGGCGGGGGTGTGGGCGCCGGCTGCGGGCTGCTCTATATACCCTCACATAAAACCTATCTTTTCATTGCTGCCAACATCGGAGTTTTAATCGAGGGTAAGCTCCCTGCTAAAGCCGACCAAATGAAAACGGAGATACTTATGACATTGTTGTTATAAGAATCGTATAAGGCCGGATTGGTATCAAATGCGGGGACTAATACACCCATTACCGGCAGTCTCCACGGAATTCTCTTTGTGGCTTTCGCCGCGCTGGCCCGGACCCTTTATCCCGGACCGGGAGGGGAAGAAAGAGGAGGAGGCGCTTAGCGCTGCCTGATACTCGGAACAATCTCTTTAGCTGTGTATAAACGTTTAGAAACGAATATATACGGCTGTTTTATTTTGAAATGGCTCGTAAAACAATACAACCCGTAGAATTTAAAGCCATTGAAAATCAAGGGTCATTTTTTAAAATTGGGGGGTTGATTGCGTATATTTAAGTGTTGGCTGCAAGCATCACACAAATTTCAAAAACTGACTGTTATGGGATTATTTGATTTCCTTAAACCTAAGAATTTGGAAATGATAGGTCGTGATATTACCTGGGTTGAAATTATCGGGAAAGTATTTAAGGCAACTAAATTTATCAAGATCGATTCTATAGATCATCATGGAAGAATTAATAGAAAACAACCCATAGGGCCTTATGGATTTCTTACTGTAATATCGCCCGATTATAAAAACCCCGTTTTACTTCCGATTATCCATCAAGATGATTTTCTGCTAGCATCAACAGTTTTTGATGACGCTGAATTATCGAAAACGATAAAGAAAATAGACCTATTAGTAACATATATACCAAAAAAAATATTACCAAACGGATTTGCAGGTGTTCATCATGCCTTGCATTACGTAATGACTCCAGCGCAAACAATTGAAAAATATTATTCAGTCCTCTCAGATCAAGATAATCAACCAGCCATCGAAAAGCTTTTTGTAAATATATCTTGGGAGGGCGTTCTAAAAGTAGAGCAAAATCTACAGCCCGATATCTAAAGCCTGCAGCCAACAGTACGGTTTGGCAAAATGGCGGCGGCAGAATATATAATGATCTGTAGCTCCCTGTTAAGCTGCAGTCACGGGTGAGACGTTTTCAAAAGAAATTTTTGTTGTAAATTCAGCCTTACGTTTTAAAAAAAGCGACAGTTGCCGGGCTGAAGTAACACGGATTTCCGCCGCTTCGCCAAGCCGCTGCCGTTGGCCGTAATTTTAAATGACACGACTAATAATAATAACCTTTTTAATAATAATTGCAGGTTGTACCAGCACAACCGGCCCCAAAGACAAAAGGGAAATGCACAACATATTAAAAAAAGAAACAACGCAAGCTGAAAAATTGGCGCAGGCAGACTATAACAGAATATTTGAGAATAGCGTAGTTGACGGGGACTCTATAGAACTTCTTGAAATAGGTGAACTTACTGTACCAACTGGGCAAATTGTAGTATGTGACCCCCTCGTTGTTCCCGACATGGCTCCCTTGAATAGAACTGTTCAACCAGGAAAATATCCAATTAAAATTTACATAGCAAAAACGAAAGAATCTGGTGACAGATATGCAATTGCAAAATTGGAGTTCAAATCCCAAAAAGCAGACAAGTGGGTTCTTGCAGTTCGCGACGGAGAAGATATATCAGAACTTAAAGAAGAAGATGATTTTTTCGGATTCCCTGTTGATGCCGGTTTAGGTGGTTTCTTTGACTATAAATCGGGACTTGAATACAATAAATTTATAGACGGATTTCTAAAAAAACACCCAGGTGGAAATATTTATGATGACTTATTCGCCACAGAGTTTAAAAAAAATGCTGCAGAGCCAAACAATCCGGATGACTACGGCGATTGGATAAACTTTAAAATCCCGAATACTGAACTAAACATCACCATGTTTCATTCAGGTTACGGTGACGGGTACTACCCAGCATATTGGGGTATGACAAAAGACAATGAAATAGTCTCTTTAGTTATCGACTTTTTCGTTTTATTATTACCTGAAGATGAAAAATAAAAAAACTACTGCCAATATGGGGTTCTTACATCTAATGGTTGACGAATAAATTCTGATCTTTTTGTTCCTATCAGCACCAGTCCCGGCTGTACAATTTCTAACCGCTTTTTGCCACGTGAATGTGAGCGGTATTTTTTGCAAATCAATGTATTTCAGTCGGTTGTAGCACAGTGACTACACTTTGCGTATTATATTCTACTGTCTCCCGGTATGCTTAAGTTGCTTCAGACGCATTTCTTTGAAAGTCCCTCGGTTCCGCTCCGGCCTCGTCCTTACCTCCTTCGGGACTCAGCCGTGGTTAAAGCGCATCATGCGCTTTAACCACGACCATATCCCGGCTTTGGTACGGAGGGAGAGGATGGAAGCCAGAGGTGGGGAGCTGTGAATTTCTGCTTGCTTCTATTCCCCGGATTAATTAATTTAGTACAGATACCAGACTCCACCTTATCCGCTTTGAGTATGCATTTGCACAATTTTATTTCCGGACGATAAGATGGGATTTGCTGAAATGATAATAAACGATTTTAAGCGTTTGTAAACCGGTAAAAAATGTTTAATTCGTATATGGGGAATAAGTAAAGTGGCGTTGTTTTTAAAAGACTGCACAAACAATACAAATTGCAGAATCCAAAGCCAATGAAAATCAAAGGTGAACTTTTGAACTCCCTTACAATTCCTCAACGAATTTTTAAAAATGAAAAATTTATTTGGTCTAACCTTACTGTTTTTAATCGCATGTTCTGACAAAACGAAATCCAACGAGTCGGAGAAAATACATTTATCGGCTGCCCAAAATGGAATACAAAATTTGGTAGACAGTTTTAAACTTGAATACAAAAAAGGAAACACACAAGCATTACGAGACAAATACAAACAAAAACTCTATGACTATTTAGCTGACAATTATATTGACAGTATCAGAGTGCATGTGGACACCGTTATAATTGACAGTTTAACTATAACTACTGCATTTCATTGCAACAAAGACATTGCTTTTAAATATAGTTTGACATTTAAGAAAATTATGGCGCCAAATGAAGATTCTCTTTTCAGATTTATGAAGGGACTAAAGGTTGGCAGTGACACGACAATAAATTTTGCATATACGGGCGCACACGAACTAAACGACCCACATGATACATCTTTGCCAACGTTGAGAATATTTGCATTTCCAACACCGAATTTTTCTGACAAACGATAAAAACTACATACAACATTCGGTTTTCTGATATATGGGCTGAAGGATCACAGATGACCCTTTGAATGTAATATCATCTTCATATCTTTATTCAGCAGCGGTTCCGGGCTGAACGTTTTCAAATATCCATACATCAGAAAGCCGTAACCGTTATAGGCTACCCTAATTGAACCTGCATACTATATGAAAATTCTGGTTTTCGGACTCTTGGCATTGGTTATCGTGACACAATGCAATACAAAACCTTCTTCTGACAAGGGCACTACTACTGCTGCTAAATCGTCCCAAAACAATTTGGCAGTAACCCAGTTTGACACAATTAGTGAACAGTTTATAACCGGGTATGAATTAATGACGCATGACCTTGTTGAATTGAAAATCATTGACAGCTCTGTAACAAGCCAATTAAGTGAAACCTGTTATTGCGATACCACAATTCGATTAAATGACAGTATTTCTTATTCCATAATCAGCGTTAACGATGAAGCCGGACTTTGTACTTATTTCTTCGTGACAAGTTTGAACAATAAGAATGGGAAAGTAATCGCATCAAAGTATTTGCATTCAGACTGTGATGCTGATTACTCGTTGGATACTCATGAACTCCATGAACATCTGATAATTTCTAAGAACAAAATTGAAGTAAGCAACACAACGATATTTCAAAAAAAGAATAAAACATCACCCGGACAAAAGCAAAACATTGACCGTAAGCAGACACAAAAAAGCTTAATCACTATTTCACAAACTGGACAAATAAAATAGTTGGAGAGCCGAAGAGTATGGCTTTAACACAGGGCTGCATGCTGGCTGAATAATCACGGAATATCAGCACCGCAGAAAGCCCTGCCGTTAACCCCGGCAGCCCCGGCCATTTCCGGCTGCAATAACCCTGACAACAAGGCCATGAGTTCTGAAATGACAACAATCACCGAAACAAAACAGCAGCAGCGGCCATGTGATATTCTGAAAAAATAACCCCTAAAATGCATACCAGCAACTTCAACGATACAATAGATACCTGGATTTCTGCTCTTCAGCATTATTCTTTTGACGTTTTGCTCATCTCCCCCGGAACCGGAAGCTGGTCGCTCGGCCAGGTTTTTATGCACCTGCTTAGAGACAGCAATTACTATGCCGGCCAAATTGAATATTGCCTGACCCACCCTGAAAACCCGGAGGGCCAAATGAACGAATTCGCAAAAACGCTATTCGCAAACAATGCGTTCCCCGATGAAAAAATTAAAGGAGATCCGGCGTCATCCGGGGAAATGGAAATGCCCGCAAGCAAAGCTGATCTTATTATCCAACTGAACCGGCTAAAAGCACAATTAAATTATTTGAACAATAAAATTGCCGGCAGTACCAGTTCCGGAAAAACCAGGCACCCGGGGCTGGGTTATTTCAATGCCCGGGAATGGCTTCAGTTTGCCGATATGCATTTACGTCACCATTTAAGGCAGAAAAAACGAATTGAGGAAGCCCTGAATATACGCCCGGGAGGATAGCGAGGAACAGGAGCACTAGCAAGAGGCAAGTGTTACATGAGCAAATCCCGGATCAATATTACCATCGGCAGCAAATCCGTTTAGCAGAGACAGTCTTATCCGTGTCTATTAATACAGCTTTTGTAACTTTACCCGGTCCGGTTTAAGGCCGGATTTTTTCAAATACCCGCATGAAACCGGGCGCTAACCTTAGCACCAAACAATAACCACGACAATTAAACATGAACGATCAACTCCAACAAGACCTTTCCACTCTCGACAGCTTACTCGAAAAAATAAAAACCCAGGGCCTTGATTATATAAAAAACCTCCACGGCCGGCCCACAACCGCCGTTTCGGCCATTGAAATAAATAAAGACCTGGGAGAAACCGGTTTGGGCGGGCTGGGCGCCTTAAAACGCTTCAATGAAAAATTTGAACCCCTGATGGTCGGTTCCGGCGGACCCCGGTACTGGGGATTTGTAACGGGTGGTTCCACGCCGGCTTCCATTGCGGGGGACTGGTTAAGCACCATATACGACCAGAACACCCAGTCTACCAGCGGGCAGGGCGATCTTTCCGCCCTGGTGGAGGTCGAAACGATAAAATTGCTGCTCGGGCTCCTGGGGCTGCCCGGGGATTTTCTGGGCGGTTTTGTTACCGGTGCCACGATGTCCAATTTTACCTGCCTCGCCGTCGCCCGGCAATGGGCCGGGAAAGCGATGGGAAAAGATTTCGCCAAAGACGGGGTCAGCGGGGAAATAAATATCCTGAGCGCCCTGCCCCATTCCTCCGTCCTCAAATCCCTTTCCATGCTGGGAATCGGGAGTAATCATTTTGAGCGGGTAAAAGTCCTGCCGGGGAACCGGGAAAGCATCGATACCGAAGACCTCGAGGCCCGGATCCGGGCGCTCGGGGGCGAACCCTTTATACTGATCAGCAGCGCCGGCACGGTGAATACCGTTGATTTTGACGACTTCGCGGCTATCGCAAAGCTCAAAACGACATATAATTTCTGGTGGCATATTGACGCCGCCTTCGGGGCTTTTGCCGCCTGCTCGCCAAAATACAGGCATTTGCTGGATGGATGGGAAAAGGCGGACAGCATTACCCTTGATTGCCATAAATGGCTGAATGTCCCTTATGAAAGCGCCGTCTTCCTGGTAAAGGAGCAGCACAAGGTATTGCAAACTGAAACCTTCCAGAATTCTAATGCGCCCTACCTCGGAGATCCGCTTGAAAATTTCAGTTACCTGAACTTCCTGCCGGAAAACTCCAGGCGCCTAAAAGCCCTGCCGGCCTGGTTCTCCCTGACGGCCTACGGGAAAAAGGGCTACCGGGACATCGTGGAAAACTCGGTGGAGATGGCCAGCCTGTTCAGCCAGTTCGTAGAAGAGAATGAAGCCTTTGAGCTGCTGGCGCCCACCCGCCTGAATAATGTTTGTTTTACCCTGGGCGGGCAACGGGGCCAGGATAAAGTGGCCGCCTTTCTGACCCGTTTAAACGCTACCGGCAAGGTCTTTATGACCCCAACGGTTTACAATGGCCGCAAAGGCATCCGGGCGGCCTTTGTGAACTGGATGACGGGTAAGGGGGATATTGAGATAGTTATAGCAGAAATGAAGAAATTAACAGCTGAGGAATAAATTGTCAGCAGCGGCATACTTCTTCCGGAGCGACCTACTGCCTGCTAACTGCTGCCTGACTTCAGCTACATCTATTAGTCGTGTATAAACGTTTAGATCCACTTAAATCTGACTATTCTATATTTAAGATTGCAGCGCTAACAATACTAATTGTAGATCTTAAAACTATTGAAAATCATAGGCGAACTATTCACTTCCGCCATTTTGATGCTGTATATTCAGGTGCAGGCGGTAATGGGTTTCGTCCAACTTCAGGAGTTACGATAGTTTTGTGAACATTTCCCTCAAAATCAGTCTGACAATTTACTTAGATTTGTCCAAATATTTTAGCAATTGCAAACTCATCATAAAATTATAAACGGAGACAGCAGGCAGATGGCAGAATTGCCGGATAACTCAGTTCATTTGGCAATAACTTCTCCCCCTTACTGGCAACTCAAAGACTATGGTTCTGATAACCAGATTGGCTTTCACGACAGCTATGAGAATTACATTAACAACCTGAACTTAGTCTGGAAAGAGTGTTACCGCACTCTTCATAATGGTTGCAGGTTATGTGTTAACATCGGTGATCAGTTTGCCAGGGCTGTTTATTATGGGCGTTATAAGGTTATTCCAATCCGGGAAGAGATCATTAAATTCTGTGAGAATATTGGGTTTGATTATATGGGTGCTGTCATTTGGCAAAAGGTAACAACATCAAATACAACGGGTGGCGGTGTTCAAATGGGCTCCTATCCATATCCCCGAAACGGGATTTTGAAATTAGACTATGAATTTATTTTAGTCTTTAAAAAATTGGGAGACGCCCCTAAACCGACAAAGGAACAAAAGGAACTCTCTAAAATGACTGCAGAAGAATGGAACACTTTTTTTGCAGGGCACTGGAATTTCACCGGAGCAAGACAGAATAATCATATTGCCATGTTTCCCGAAGAATTGCCAAGGAGATTGATTAAAATGTTTTCCTTTGTCGGAGAAACTGTTCTCGACCCGTTTGCAGGAAGCGGAACCACCGCTTTAGCAGCCAAAAACACAGACAGAAATTCCATCGGGTACGAAATCAATTCCGAATTTATCCCGTTCATTAAAGAAAAATTAGAAATTCAGCAGCAGGATATGAATGGGACGAGCTATGAATTTTTACGGCAAAAAGTCACCCTTTCAGATTTTGAAAAAGAAATTCAAAAATTACCTTACCTGTTTAAAGATCCCCACACGCTTGACAAAAAAATTGATGTAAAGAAATTGCAGTTCGGTAGTAAGATTGACAAAGACAGTTCAACCAAACGTGAAGAGCTCTATACGGTAAAAGAAGTTATCAGCCCCGAAATAATCAGGCTAAGTAACGGCTTAACAGTAAAACTTATCGGCGTTAAGGAAGACCCGGTAATCAATGGAAAGGCGACAGCCTTTCTCATTGAGAAAACAAAGGGGAAAAGGGTGTTTCTTAAATACGACAGTTTGAAACATGACAGTGAAAACAACCTGCTTGGCTACCTGTACCTCGAAAACAAAACATTCATTAATGCACATCTAATCAAAAGTGGGTTGGTTCAAGTTGATAGCGGTATGGATTTTAAATACAAAAACAAATTTTTAAGCCTTATAACCAAATGAATCCATTACAACTTGCAATACTTGCTTATTTACAACAGAATGCTTTAGGAATACCAAACGCTAAAAATTCAGATACAATATACAATGCAATGGTTCAGCAAGGGCTTCCGGTTATTGCTGGAAGAACCCAAGAGCACGTTAGAGCTGCCATTCGTTCAATGATTAAAGACCATAATCAATTAATCGGTACAGAAAGTGGCTTTAATCCGCCAAATGGCTATTACATAATTCAAAATAAAGATGAAGCGATTTCAACAATAATGGATTTAGTAGGCCGTTCAAAGAGTATGCATGACAGAGTTGAAGCTTTAAAAGGTGAATGGAATAGACAAAATCCTGCAAATACGATTTGAAATGGCAAAAGAATGGATTTTAAACAGTGCGATGAACCGTTTTCAACTCAACTTTAAAAGAAATGTTGGACCAACATCGGAATCAATCAGAAAATGCTCTCCAAAATCACTTGATGAATGGAGAGAGTATTATTTCGCAAACGTTAAAACAAAAGAACACGTTGAAGATTTAGGAAGAAAGCTTTATGTGAAGATTACGGAGGTAATAGCATCCGAAGTTGAAGAGGTGACCGAGCAAGATTGTATTGATTATATGGTACAGTTAGTCATTGACCGGACCTTTGACGGTTATATGACCGAAATACAAACCGTTTACGGGCAACTTCAAAAAATCTTAGGTGTACAAATACAAGCTGCACCTGATGAATGGGACAGATTATTCAATGTTGATTTTTTTATTCAGGTAAAAGACAAATACATTGGGCTTCAGATAAAACCTGTTAACACAGGAATTCAACTGCCAGAAATTTTCAAAGAATACGCTTTACAAGAAAAGACACATCAAAAATTTACGGAGGTTTTTGGTGGTAAAGTGTTTTATTTGTTTTCAGCGAAAGTGGGCGACAAAAAAGAAATTCAAAACAAAGAAGTTATTAATGAGATAATAGCAGAAATTAAAAAGCTTGAACAACTATAAACCACATACCTGCCCGTTGGTACAAACAGCTTACCGAAAAATTCAACGCTCACATAAATGATCCTTTGCATCGGACAGACAAAACCCGTTAAAGGCGATATCCGGCAAAATATTGAAATCCACAAAAAATATATTGCTGCGGCCATTGATAAAAACGCAGACCTGATTATTTTCCCCGAACTTTCCCTGACCGGTTACGAACCGGCATTGGCAAGGGAATTAGCAACAACAGACATGGACGGCCGGCTGGATATTTTCCAGGAACTGAGCGACACAAAAAAGATCATAATTGGCGCCGGCGTTCCTACAATAAATGACAACGACCTGTTTATCAGCATGATTATTTTTCAGCCGGGCGGGAACCGGCTGACCTATTCCAAACAATTTTTATACCCGGGAGAAGAAGCTGTTTTTACCGCCGGGCAAAAACCGGCCTATATAAGTTTTGACGATCAAAATATCATTGCACCCGCTATCTGTTACGAATTATCAAACCCCGGGCATGCCGAAAATGCCAAAGCCAGGCATGCCACTATTTATTTCGCGAGCGTTTTGAATTCGATAAAGGCCATTGACGGAGATATTCAGAAACTTTCGGAGATAGCCCAAAAACATAAAATGACCGTTTTTATGGCAAATTATACGGGGGAATCAGGCGGATATGAATGTGCCGGCAGGTCTTCCATATGGAATACCGAAGGTAAATTAATCGGGCAACTCGGCGACAAAGCAGAAGGTTTGCTGATTTATGATACGGAGACAGGGTTAATAACCGAAGAAAAAATAACGACGTAACTTCCCATCGCTCCCCGGATGCGTTACCGTATAAACCGGGGTGGCGAAATTATTGGGGCAACCATGTTTACCATTGATAAAACCGGTGCGGCGCTGATCATCCTCGCTTTCCTGGCGGAGTTTTTAGTGGCCCTGAAATACCAGTCCGGCAAACCGGTGGTAAAGGATATGCGTGCCAATTTTGTGATCGGTATGTGCATCCTGCTGGCGGGACTGCTGATGAAAGGTGTGGCCCTGGGCGTGAACAGCTTTGTTTACCAGTACGCTTTTTTCAAACCAGAATTATCCCCGGGGGTCTGGGTGGCCGGCTTTTTTTCCTGTGATTTCGTGCTCTATCTTTTTCACCTGCTCGGCCACAGGACCCGGCTGTTCTGGGCTGCCCATGTAACGCATCACTCCTCCCTGCATTACAATATATCCGTGGGACTGCGGGTCAATTTTATCCATACCTTCTACCGCTTCCTGTTCTGGGCGCCGCTCTGCCTGTTGGGTATCCCGCCCTGGATGGTACTCTTCTTTGAATCGGTTACCACCCTCTGGAATGTGCTGATCCATACAGAACGGATCAAAAAGCTCGGGGTGCTCGATCTTATCTTCAATACGCCTTCCAATCACCGGGTACACCATGCGAGTAACCCACCCTACCTGGATAAAAACCTGGGCGGCATCCTCATCATTTATGATCACCTCTTCGGAACCTATGCACCCGAGACCATTAAACCGGTCTATGGCATCACGCATAATATTTACAGTCATAACCCGGCTACCATCCTCCTGCATGAATACAGGGATATGTTCAGGCAGTTAGCCCTTATCCGCGGATGGAAACCGAAACTGCAATTCCTGTTTTCCAGGCCCGGTCCTGCTGAACGCAAAGCCGCTACTGAAGAAACAAGGATTCCGTTTCAGCCGTCCCGGGAAAACTCCCTGAATCCCGGGTGACCTGGTTGCGTAAAGACCCGTTCAGTATCAACGCCCTGTTGCCCCCTGCCTTTCTTAACATAGTTTTACCCCCTGTTAACTTGCATTCCGGCGGTTTTGTCCCGATCTTGTAATTCAGGTTCAATAGAAATGTAATCCCCATGTCACGCAGAGTAGCCCTCTGTAACGAAGTGAAAGAGGGCGTATCGATGCGTGACTTATCCGAAAAAATAACCCATGAAAAGATTTATACCCTTTTATCTTTTTGCCATTTTATTCCTCGCTTCCTGCGGCAGCAGCAAAAAAAGCAGCCGTTCTTCCGGCCCGGTTCCCGAAACAACAGACGGCACAGCAGGGATCGAATTACCCAAAGCATCCGACTCCGCCCGCTCTTTACTGGAACTGCCCCAGACCCAGGATGGTGGTTTTGTCCTCGCCCCCGGCTTTTATGAAACCGAATTCAAAACCTATTGCCTCCAGCCCGGTACCCCCGATCCCCGGCCCGGCGACGCCTACCTGCAGGGACCGGTGACGGGTAAACGAAAAGAGATCGTGGAATCCGTGCTGCTCAATTCCCGTACAAAAACAGAGATCCCGCAGCGGCATATCCAGCTCCTGCTCTGGTCCGTGGTCAGCGGGTCTGATTTTGATAAGCTGTCCTATGAAGTGAAATCAGACGCCATGGAACTGCTGACGCCCGCCCAGGTCTTCCAGCTCAAAGGCGGTGTACCCGGCCTGCTTAAAAATATTTCCCGCAACAGCGGGCTGGTCGGTGGCGACCTGCAGAAATTGTTTGAGATCGGTTCCGCCTCCTACGAAACCTATGAAAATATCGCCGTGCTCCGCGAACCTTCCCGGGTAACCCGTAAAGGGGTGCAGTTCGATCAGTGGTACAAACAAAAAGAAAGTTATTATCTCCGCTACTTCCCGGTCAGCTACCAGAAAGTGAAAATCCAGGTCTATGTGCCCGATAATCTGCTCGACAGTGCGAACAAACGCAATGGCGAATATATAGTCTTTGATCCCACCGGCCAGCAGGCCATCCCGGCCTATACCAATGCACAGCGGCTGGGCATCGGCGCCCCGGTAAAAGATATTTTACGGGTGATCATCCGGGTGAATAAGACCCCGATACCTGAACCCAAGAAACCGAAGAATCCGAAAAATCCGAAGAATCCCCAAAACCCGAAATTGCCAGATTCAGAACCATCGAACTGATCCGTATATTCAGTATGAAATACCGGGATGAAACTTATTTTTAAGATCATATACTATAGCTGCTGCGTCTATATTGCAGTGATCCTTCTTGTTTTACTGGCCCTCCGTATCACTCCCCTGGACTTTGCCCGGACAGAATACAGCGATTATTTTGATACCCTCTTCTTTGCCGGAATACCGGTCGCTATACTACTTACAATAACCCGGCTGGGATTCAGGCAAATGGACAAGGCCGGGAAAAGAAATGCGATCATCAAAACACTCTTCCTCAGTGTGGGAACTTTTCTCCTGTTCATTTTTTACGCCGCGGTTACTTGGGCTGATGGCCTTTGCCATTATTCTGAGGGGCCCGTATTATTTATTAACCGAAGCCATCCATCCACCCGCATAATAGCCCGGTATTATGGCTGCGGGGCCGTGGACAGCAGCCCCGCATCGCCTTCTGCTGCAATCAGGAAACCTTTCACCCCCTTTTTTGCAATCATAACCCGTATTGATACCAGCAAACTCGACCTGGAAAAATGGAAAAGAGTGGGAAAAGAATAAACCCTCACCCTTTAATCCTCCTGCCATTCCACCTTAGTAAAGCATCATACAAACTCAACCACTCCCTCTCTCACGCAACTCCAAACTCCGAACTCCAAACTCCGAACTCTAAACTTCGAACCGGGAACCCCGAACTACAAACCTGCCTGACGGCAGGCAGGCTACGGACTACCAACTACAAACTATATTTCCTAACTTTCCCTTCCGAACCTCTCCCCATGCCCCGTCGCCTTACCTTATTCTTGCTCATCCTGTCCTGCTTTACGCTGCGTACGGTGGCCCAGCCCCCTCTTCCCGATTTTACGGGGATCGACAGCCTTGCCCGGTCCGTCCGTTTTAAGGATAATATTTATGAGCTTACCCGGGAACTGACAGCTCCCTATACCGATAAACTCTCCAAACTACGGTCCATCTTTATCTGGATCACGGATAATATCCGCTACGACTATAAATTCTTCAACAAGGAAGAGGAGATCAAAGTGCCCCGCTGCCGGAGCGGGCAGGACTGCGACGAAGTGATGGCCAACTGGGAGAAAAAGTTCCTTAACACGGTGTTGCGTAAACGAAAAGCGGTCTGTGAAGGCTACGCCCTGCTTCTTACCCGGATGTGTGATATCGCGGGTATTGAAGCGGCCACCATCAATGGCTATACCCGGACCAAACCCTATGAGATCGGGAATGCCGGGCCCATTGACCATGCCTGGAACGCCGTATGGCTCGACAGCGACTGGTACTTACTCGACCCGACCTGGGCGGCCGGTGTGTGCACCGAGGATGAAAACACGGGTAAGCTGAACGGGTTTCAGAAAAAGTATAATAATTATTATTTCCTGACCCCCTTTGAAGAGTTCTCCCGCAATCATTTCCCGCAATACACCCGCTGGGTGTTGAAACCGGGCTATACCAAGGATAAATTTGCCGCCAATCCCTATTATGACCCGGCCACGCTCAGCAAGATCAGGCTAATCTCCCCGCAATCCGGGATGATCAATGGTCAAAAAGGAGACACGATCCATTTCAAATTTGACTATACAGGGCAGATTGAAAAATTACAGGTGAACTCCAATCTCTTCCGCAACCCGGATATCTGGGGCTGGGAGCAGGTGTCCAAACGAAGGAAAATCTGGGTAAAAGATACGTTCGCGGTCAAACGTCAGCGTTATATTTCCTTTACCCGGTCCGGTGACCGGGTTGAATTTGATTATGTGATCCCCGAAAATTCCCTCTATTATCTCGATATTCTTTTCGATTACCAGCGGGTGATGCGGTTTAAAGTGGTCATTATCAAAAAAACCCGGTAGACCCCTTTAAAAAACAGTACCGGATTACTATTTTTACCGGATAACTGCCAGACTTGAAGCCAAAGCCCTGTTTACTCCTGCTCCTTATCATTTTTTCCCTTTCGCTCTCCGCACAGGAGGCGGCTATTGCCCGCAACACGTTTTATGCGGAGGGAGCCACGAGGGGCGCTTTGTATTCTATCAATTACGACCGTATCTTTCGCCTGGGCGCCCGGTTTACCAATACCTGCCGCATCGGCTTTTCTTTATTGAATGACAGGATGGCCCTCCCGCTGGGAATAAATTTTTTAAAAGGGGATGGCTTCCATCATTTTGAATTCGGTCTGACCGTGGTTCCGCTGGTGGAGAAGTACCGGCAACTTTTTTCAGCCGGCAATATTTCGGATAAAAAGCTCTATATCATTCCCGGCGCCGGTTACCGTTACCAGCCCCCGGGGGGCGGGTTTTTCTTTAAGATCATAGCGGCTCCCGTTATTTATCTCGATCCCCCTTCGGATCATTTCTGGAAAATGGACGGGAAAGTATATGCGGGCGGTGCTATCGGGGCGGGAATCAGTTTTTAGTATGAAAAAGCCTAAACAAAAGATGCAGGAAGTGGATTTTAAATCCGTCGAAGAATTCCTTGAGTACCTGCCGGAGGAAGAAAGAGTCATTGTGGATAAACTGCGGAAACTGGTACTGGACTGCGCCCCGGATGCCAGGGAGAAACTTTCCTTTAATGTTCCTTTCTACAGCTATCACCGCAATTTTTGCTTTATCTGGCCCGCTTCTGTTCTCTGGGGTAAAAAGAAATCCTACGAAGGGGTGCGGCTGGGCTTTACCAGCGGCTACCTGATGGCAGATGAAATTGGCTATCTGGATAAGGGCGGACGCAAACAGGTGTACTGGAGGGACTTCGTCCATCCCAAAGAGATTGACGCCGAACTGATACGGGCCTATATCTACGAAGCCCTTTTTATCGACGAGGAGCAATACAAAGCAAAGCGGAAAAAATAAGCCCCCTAAACAGCCCCGGCCATCACGGCCTGCTTGTTATATTTATTCCGGTATTCAATGGGTGTGAGTCCGGTTATTTTTTTAAAAATAGTGCGGAAAGTCTTGGTATCCGTGTACCCCACATCAAACATCACTTCATTGATATTCTTACGGCTGGTTTCAAAACTCCGCTTGGCGGCTTCCATCTTCACCCGTTGCAGGTATTCCACCACCGTATTGTTCGTGGCCTTTTTAAACCGGCGTTCAAAACTCCGGCGGCCGATGGCAAAGTGTTCTGCCAGCTGATCCACGGTAAACCTTTCGGCGAAATTGGTTTCAATATAGTCCTGCGCTTTTTTGATCTCCCCGTCTTCATGCGAGCGCTGGCCGCTGAACAACATAAAAGCCGCCTGACTGTCCCGGTCGATCTCCACCGCGAAATACTTGGCCGCTAAAATGGCCGTGGCCCGGTCTGTGTATTTTTCCACGAGGTAGATCAGCAGGTTCCAGTAGGAATTGGCCCCGCCGCTGCTGTACAAACCCTTTTCTTCCGTGATGATGCTGCCATCCACGATCTCCACATCGGGAAACATTACCCTGAACTCATTGAAACGGCTCCAGTGGGTGGAGCATTTTTTTCCATTGAGCAAACCGGTGGAGGCAAATAAAAATGCGCCGATGCAAAGTGAGGCTACCTCCGCCCCTTTCTTATGCTGGTCAATGATCCAGGGAATAAAGGCAGCGTTTTGCTCAAGCGCCATCTTCATATCCCCGCTCAGCGCCGGAATAATGATGAGGTCGGTATGTGCCAGGTCCTCCAGCAGCAGATCGGTATGGACCGAGTAAATACTGCCTTCCAGTTTAACTTCCTTCCGGAGTCCGACCAGCTGCACGTCGAACAGGGGTTCCCTTCCGCCTGCTGCTAAGAACTGGTTCACAGCGGAAAATAAATAGCGGGGATCAGCAATGGCTTCGATCACCGCGGTCTCGGGGACCAGGATAGATACATGCTTCATGTCTTAAAGTTAGAAAACCCGCCTGTCGCAATCAACCCGTTGAATTGTCGTTTTTACCGGTCATCCCATTTTATTATGTCCTGTATGTTTACAGCGGCGAAAAATTACTTATGCAGACAAGGAAACTGAATTCAGATATTATTGTAGCTTGTAACAGGGCAAAAAGCTTCCCGGATGGAATACAGGCTGCCCACGAAGAATTGCACCGGCGGGTCCGGTTTGACGGGAAAAGAAAGTTCTATGGAATTTCAAGACCCGGTCCGGCGGGCCATATTGAGTACTTCGCGGGCGCAGAGATCATTCCGGGCGATCTGTCCCTTGCAGGCCTTGAACAGTTCACCATCAAAAAAGGTAATTACCAGGTGATCGAGATCCCGGAATTCAGGAAGGATATTCCGGCCATTGACAGAGCTTTTCAGCAGTTGCTCGCTATTCCGGGGATTGACCCGCAGGGCGCCTGCGTGGAATGGTATCCCAATCTTACCGATGTTCATTGCATGGTAAGACTGGCAGACAAAGAACATTAACCAACTTTATATGCAAACAAAAACCCTCGTTACCGTGGAGGCATTAATCAATGCCCCGGTCCGGAAAGTCTGGGCCTTTTTCAACGGGCCCGAACACGTTACAAAATGGAACCAGGCCAGTCCCGACTGGCATTGTCCCAACGCCAGCAGCGAACTGAGACCCGGCGGAAAATTCAGTTTTACCATGGCCGCCAAAGACGGCAGTTTCAGTTTTGATTTCGGCGGAACCTACCGGGAAGTGGTGCCGGAACAAAAACTCAGCATTATTCTTGACGATGAGCGGAAATGGGATGTACTCTTCGCTGCAAACGGTAACCAGACCCATGTGCTGGAAACCTTTGAGGCCGAGGACGAAAACCCGGTGGAACTGCAGCGGGGTGGCTGGCAATCCATCCTCAACAGTTTCAAACAATACGCCGAAACACATTAACTACTCAACTCCAAAATCAGCAACCATGGCCCGCGTCAGTACCTACCTCAATTTTTCCCGGAATACCGAGGAAGCCTTTCATTTTTACAAATCTGTTTTCCAAACCGAATTCCATGGGGAAATTGCCCGCTTCTCTTCCGTTCCCCCGCAGGAGGGAACTCCTCCCATGTCCGAAGCGGACCAAAACCTCGTTATGCATATTGAATTGCCCATTACCGGGGGACATGTGCTGATGGGGACGGACGCCCCGGAATCCTGCGGCTTTCATGTAAATTTTGGGAACAACGTGCATATCACGCTGGAGCCGGACACCCGGGAGGAGTCCAAACGCCTGTTTGATGCACTGTCCGATGGCGGGCATATCACGATGCCCCTGCAGGATATGTTCTGGGGCGCCTATTATGGAAGCTGCACCGATAAATTCGGTGTGCAATGGATGGTCAATTGCAATGCGAAATAATTTCATTCACCCCAACCGCTAAACCATGAACAACAATATTCACCCCTGTCTCTGGTACGATGGCAATGCGAAAGAGGCCGCAGCATTCTATTGCTCCGTTTTCCCCAATTCCAAAATCACCACAGATACACCCATGGTGGTTAATTTTTATCTTAATGGTCAGAAATTCATGGGACTGAATGGTGGCCCGCAATATAAATTCAATCCCTCGGTTTCCTTTTTCGTGATCAGTGAATCCGATGAGGAGATCAATGAGCTGTATGCCAGGCTCTCCGAAGGAGGGAAGATCATGATGCCCCTGGATAAATATGACTGGAGCGAACGGTATGGTTTTTTCCAGGATAAATTTGGATTGGCCTGGCAGATCATGAAAGGCAAATACAGCGATGTGAATCAGAAGATCACGCCCTGCTTGCTGTTTGTAGGGAATAATTATGGCAAAGCGGAAGCAGCAGTTAAGTATTATGCATCCCTTTTCCCCCAATCCGCCATCAGCGGGATCCTCTTGTACCAGGAAAATGAAGGAGAGCAGGTTGCGGGTAAAGTGAAACATTCCCAGTTCATCCTGGATGAAAAAGTGTTTATGGCCATGGATGGCTTTGGCAACCATGAATTCGTTTTCAATGAAGCCATTTCCTTTGTGGTGGAATGCAAAAACCAGGAAGAGATTGATTATTACTGGGAGCGGCTTACCGCCAATGGTGGAAAAGAAAGCAAGTGCGGCTGGCTTACCGATCCCTTCGGGGTTTCCTGGCAGATCGTTCCCGCCAATATCGGGGAGATGATGAGTACGCCGGAGAAGGCCCAGCGCCTGATGCCGGCCATTATGCAGATGAGGAAGCTGGATATTGGGTTGTTGGAGAGGGCTGCTGGGGAGGGTTGACAGGGGCTTCTAATGAGCATTGCGTATTGAGCATTGAACACCTGCCTGCTCGCCTCGCGGCGAAGCGGGCCGGCAGGCAGGTTGAGTCTTTTAACTAGTTGATAGGTTACCTCTGCAACCCCCAATATCCAAATCCGACCAGGATCGGATGTTTGAGATTTGGTTATTATTTGATTTTTGAATCTTGATTCTTATTTGTTTCTTGGATCTTGGTTCTTGAAAATTTAAAAACAGTTATGAAACAAAAAACAACACTCTTCTATTGGATTTTTACTGTATTATTCGCCGGCCTCATGACCTGGTCAGCATTACCGGGTGTAAATCCCCAGGGAGAAGCCCTGCAGTTCATGCACGATTACCTGGGCTACCCCGTGTATTTTATTCAGTTTATCAGTGTGGCTAAACTGGCTGGTTGCCTCGCGATCCTGGTACCGGGGTTTAACAAGATCAAAGAATGGGCCTATGCGGGTTTATTCTTCGACCTGGCCGGCGCTATTTTCTCCATAGTGGCCGTTCAGCAAAAATTCGAAGCAGGCACGCTGTTTATTGTATTACCGGTTGTATTGGGGGCTTTGTCGTACTATTTCTGGACCCGCAGGAAAATGCTTGCCTGATTTGACGGAAGCTTGCCGTGCCGCAATTATTTACCCGCCGGAATCCCGTATTGGCCGGAGAGCGATAACCATTTAACTAAGCGCCGGCATCAACCGGAAGAAAAACAGGTTTACGAATAACCAAACCATGAGAAAATTAAAATTACAGGTACAACTATCTGTTGATGGATTTGTTGCAGGAGCCAATGGTGAACTGGACTGGACCGTAACTGCAGATGAAAAATACTGGCAGTTCATCAATGAAGTAGCTGATAGTTCAGACACCCTTCTGCTTGGAAGAAAAATGGCAGCAGATTTCGTGTATCACTTTGAAGCGTTTAAGCCCGGCAGCCCCAGGTTCGCTTTCGCCCGGAAAATGGTAAACATCCCGAAAGTTATTTTCACCAAAACACTGGACAAGCCGATCGGAGAAAACACCACGCTTGCAAAAGGAAACCTGGCAGACGAAATTGCCACCTTGAAAAATAAAAACGGGAAAGACATTTTGGTTTACGGGGGCGCAGGCTTTGTTTCTTCCCTGGTTGCCGGCGGACATATCGACGAGTTCCTTTTCTTTGTCAACCCCGTGATGATAAATAAAGGAATGAGAATTTTTGACCTGCTTGACAAGCGACAGAAACTTTCCTTAATCAGTGCCACACCTTACGAATGTGGCGTAACCGTGCTTCACTATAAACTGGATAATGACCAATGAATGGCCGGAATTACTGTAAAAAACGATTTAAATATAATTTTATACCGATAGCCGGCGAAAAATCAAAGGCCGCGGAACCTGAATAAAAACTACTATGACCCGGAAACAATTACGAACCTGCGAAAAAGGGCATCGCTATTATAAAAGCAGCGACTGCCCCGTTTGCCCTGTTTGCGGGGCGGAGCGAAAGCCCGGCCGCATTTTTCTGTCCCAACTGAGTGCGCCGGCCAGGAGGGCAATGGAAAGCAAAGGTATCAGTAAACCGGAGCAATTGGCCCGTTACAGTGAAAAAGAGATCCTGGCCCTGCACGGTATCGGGAAAACTTCGATGCCCCGGCTGAACGAAGCGCTGAGAGCGGCGGGCCTGACCTTTAAAAAAGAATAATCCCGGATGCAGCAGACAAAGCTTCACGTCTACCTCAGTTTTAATGGCAATTGCCGGGAAGCGATGTCTTTCTACCGGGATTGCATCGGGGGTAAACTGACCCTGCAGCCCATGAAAGAATCACCCGATGCTGAAAGATTACCGCCCGCAATGCAGGAAACGATCCTGCATGCTGCCCTGGTAAAGGACGGGCTGGTACTGATGGGAACCGATATGCTGGAAGAAGAAGGATTGAAAAAAGGGAATACGGTTTCCCTGCTGCTGGACTGCAGCACGGAAGAAGAGGCCCGCGACTATTACCGGAAACTGGTTGAAGGAGGAACAGCCCGTCACCCTTTGCGCCCGGGTTTCTCCGGGGCCCTGTTCGGCGGCCTTACCGATAAATACGGCAACCAGTGGTTGCTGCACTATAATAAAGATCAACAATAAATTAGCTTTAATATTCACCTGAAAACAGTTAAACATGCTTATTACCCTCCTCTTTATCCTGGCCGGCATTATCCTTCTCTTCCTGCTGCTGGCCCTGCTGATTAAAAAAGAGTTCAGCCTGGAAAAACAGGCTGTCATCAACCGGCCTGCCCGGGAGATATTTGACTATATAAAGCGGATCCGCAACCAGGAACAGTACAGCGTTTGGGTAATGAAAGATCCCCGTATTAAAATTGTGTACACCGGCCAGGATGGCGCGGCCGGCTTCCGTTCAGCCTGGGAAAGCGAGGATAAAAATGTGGGAACAGGTGAACAGGAAATCATTCATATAAAAGAAGGGGAAAGCATGGAAGTGGAAATCCGGTTCAAAAAGCCTTTTGAAGCGACGAACCGGGCCACGACAACTGTAACCGCGATAAGTGAAACCCAGTCAAGGTTGAGCACCCGCTTTTATGGCCGGAGTAAGTTTCCCATGAACATAATGAACCTGTTTATGGATAAGCTGGTTGGCAAAGACATGCAGCAAAACCTGGAAAATATAAAAAGGAATCTTGAACAATAATTTTCATTTAATTTTCTGCTATGACAAACGAGACGACCATACCTGGAACAGTGAACGAATATATTGCCGGCTTCCCGGCACCGGTAAGGAAAAGGCTGGAACAGTTGCGCAAAACCATTAAAGCCTGTGCACCGGCCGCAACGGAGGGGATTGGCTACGGGATGCCGGGTTTCAAATACCTGGGCCGTCCCCTTGTGTATTTTGCCGCGTATGAAAACCATATTGGTTTCTATGCCACCCCGACAGGGCACGAAAAATTCAAGGAGGCGTTGTCCCGCTACAAAACCGGGAAAGGTTCGGTACAGTTTCCGCACAGCGAAGTCTTTCCGCTGGAACTGGTAAAAAAGATCGTGTTGTTCCGGGTAAAAGAAAACGAGGCCCTTATGGCAGCGAAGAAAAAACCGGCAGCGGTAAACATAAAAAAGGGAGCCACTCTTACCAACAAGGACGAAGAAGCGGTAAAAGCCTGGATGGGTAAACTGGAGCCGGCCTGGAAAAAAGAAGTAGATGGCCTGCGCGGGATTATTAAAAAAGCCAGTCCCCTGCTGAAGGAACGGATCAAATGGAATGCGCCCAGCTATTATTATAAGGAAGACATTCTCACATTTGGCCCCCGTAGAAAAGACAAGCTCCTGCTGGTCGTCCATCACCCGTTTGTAGAAAAAATCAAATCACCCATCCTGGAAGGTAATTTTAAGGAGAGGCGGCTGATCTGGTTTCAGAACAAAGCCGAAGCGGTGAAACAGCAAAAGGAGCTGACCCGGATCATAAGGGAGATTATAAAACATATTGATCAGTAAGTCTTAAACTCGTGCAGGAAACAACTGCTTGCCTTCCCTTATTCATCTGCCTGCCGCTTTCCTGGAATACATAAAGGAACATCTGCCGGATTCCACCCCCAGCAAAAAGCGGATGAAGTGATGAAAAACAGGGGTTTTACCAGTCAAAACTGGATAACCCGGGAATTTCCCGGGGAGGAGCACGGTGAAAAAGCCTCGCATAAGCGCCTGCACATACCTTTAACGTTCCTGCTGGGCCGCTGAGCAATATTTGGCTGTACCTTTAAGGTATAAATAATGGGGTATGAAAAAGGCTTTTTATTTACTGGGATTAGGGCTGTTTCTTTTTGCCTGTGGCAGCAACAAAAATGAACCCACCGAATTACCAGACGCCGAAATCAATATGTGGAAGATCGACCAGGATTCCATGGGCAACCTGCTGACGCAAAAGATGATTGCCCCCGAAATGGATACCCTGACCGCAGAGAATATCATTAATTACCTTAACAATAATAATCCTTCCGTTAAACTGGATTATGTAAGGTCCTCGGGGGATACCCTGTTCCTGAAGATCGCGGATGCCAACTACCTCACCCAGCAAATGGGCTCTTCCGGATCCACGGTTTATATGGCGGAAGTGGTATACAATTGCACCGAATTACCGGGTACCCGTTATGTCCATTTCGATTTCGAGGAAGGCGATCATGCCCAACCCGGGACCTATACGAGGGAAAGCTTTAAGGACAATTAGCCCGGCTATTTACCGTGCCATCGTTTTACACCGGCTCCCCTTCGGGAGACCCGGCTTGGAAGCAGAGACACCGGCTCCCGACTACCGACTATCGACTACCGACTCACCCTACTGAGGGTACTTCTCCACCTTATTCGCCACCGGCTTCACCGTCCGCAGATACGCATAGATCGCTTTCAGGTCCTTGTCCTCCATTCCCGCATAATCGGACAGGGGCATGATGGAATTCTTTTTGCCCGGATCGATATTATAATTTTTCTCTTCGCGGTAAAGGGTAAACTTATTCAGGAAGCGCTCTTCGGTCCATGTGCCGAGCCCTGTGGCAGAATCGGGTGTAAGATTGGCGGAAGTCACTTTAAAATTGGGCACCGTGAAGGTATTTCCCCCGGCATACATACGGGAAAAATCAAGTTGCCCCTTGTTGAACGGAGTATGGCAGGTGACACAATCTCCCATGGTAACCAGGTATTCGCCGTATTTGACGGGATCGCTTTCCGGGGGACGAACATTACTGTCAACAGAAGGCTGTAATGCCTGGGCAGGGTAGGCCATGCTGATCGGTATCATCAGCTGGCGGGGCGGCACTTTATTATTGATCGGCTTTAAGGTCCGGATATACGCGATGATATTCAGCAGGTCTTCTTTGGCCATCCGGTTATAATGCGGGTAAGGCATGATGGGAAATAAAGTATCGCCATTTTTATTGATCCCCTGGGTAATCGCTCTCAGAACTTCCTCATCAGTCCAGGCGCCGATTCCTGTTTCCCGGTCCGGGGTGATATTGCGGCTGAAAAGGGTACCCGGTATCGCATCCAGTATATTGTGGTCAAATACGCCCCCGCCGCCCCCTTCTGTACCGGGAACAACCGGACCAGAGAATTTACTGAAGTCCCTCTTGCTGTGGCAATGGATACAGGCCGCTACATGGTTGGCGAGATACCCGCCTCTTTCCACAGCCTTTGCCAGTGAGTCAGCCTTCGCTGATTCGGGGGATGTTTTTTCAGTACTGTTATTGTTGCAGGAAGAAAACCAGGCGGCGGCAACTATGCAGGTGCACAGCGCCGCAAGAGCAAGCAGCTTTTTCATAACGTTGGTTGGTGTTTAGAGGTGATAGCGTTTCGAATAAAAGATACGGAAGTATTTTTAAATCCCCAACGATTTATTATCAGAAAGCATACCCCATACTGAAGGTCAGGGGCACCATCACCCCGTCGTTCTCGGGGAAAAGATTGCCATTGGAGTAATGCGCAATCCTGATTCCGGCATTGATATTCTTCTTCTTACCGGCAAAAACGCCCAAGCCCATCATGTCCTTAAACGTGAATTTTTGCCCCGTGGCCAGCCCGTCCATCCTGGGTTTGGAGATAAAGGATGGGCCCGCCACCGAATATTCCAGGTAGAAATCAAGCGATTTGGAACGGATCGTATGAAACCGCATGACCGGGTAGGCGGAGACCGTGAAGAAACGGGTCTGATCCAGGTTGGTCTTCCAGAAAGCCGCCTCAATGCCCCAATCAAGGGAAAACACTTTGCGGCTATGAAAAAGATTGTGCTGGTAATTGATCAATAAACCATGCTTTACTTTTACTTCCCCGCCCCAGAAAATGGGAATAACGCCCTGCGATACAAATTTATTCACCCCATACCCCATTGCATTGGTTGCATAACCGAGGGACAGGGTCTGCCGGGGAAAATGATAGCCCGCCGCTTTTACCTTCTCTACTCTTTCCTTAGGCAACTCCCGCATAAAATAATGGAAGCCCGCAGAATAAAACAGCGTGTGCGGCTGCAGTTCTTTTTTATTTTCCGGGGAATAGGTGGTACTTAGCTGCAGGTCCCATTTCGGGTTTAATTTATACTGGAGACTGGCCCCGAATAATCCGGTGCCATAAGAGGCGCTCTTCACTACCGGCTGGTTATCCATTGTAAAACCCCGGCGCATGACCAGGGCCAGGCCCGCTTCGGTAAAGAGCGTAAATTTTTTTGCCAGGGGAATCTTCCCGGCCACGGTCAGTCCCGCTACATTCATCCACACCGTCATGGTCTTACCGGTATTGTTGACATCCCGGTATTCCACCCATTTCACCGGCCGCATATAAGTGATCTGCGCTGAAAGATTTTTGTTGAACTCATGTCCCAGTAAAACAATCCGCACTGCCGTATGCGGTACTTTCACCGAACCCACCGTGTTCCCGGGTTGTAGCTGCCGGGTGGAGAACGGGTATTGGATATACCCGATATTGACCCCGAAATAGGAATTCCTCAGGGCGGGTGGGTACTGGCCCCTGAATTCCTGCGCGGGTACAGTATATGCGATGGCCATAGCAAGTGCAAACAATACAATATAGGGGGCACGGGTCTTCATTCGGTTCATTGTTTTCATACCAGTTTGATTACGTTCAGCGCAGGATCAAGTAATAACAGCGAGGCTTTATATCCTTTTTCAATTTTTCCCAATTGGTCCTCCATCCGCATTACCCGGGCGGGATACAGGCTGCACATCCGGATCGCTTCTCCCAATTCGACCCCGGCATATTGCAGCAGGTTTTGCATGGCTTTGTTCATCGTCAGGGCGGAACCGCTCAATATACCGCCCGCGACATATTTATCGCCGTTCCGTTCATGCCGGTAATAACCCAAAGCGGTATCTGTGACAGCATCCGTGATCGCAAACAGTCTTTCTCCCATTAGTTTCTTCGCAATCCGGACCGCCGCATAATCCACATGAAAGCCATCCGGGATAATACTGGCCATCACCTGTTCATCATCCATCGTAGCCCCGGCCAGGCCCGGCTCCCGGTGTTGTAAAGGACTCATGGCATTGTATAAATGGGTAACGGTCCTGATGCCATTGGCAAAACTATTTTTGGCCTCTGTATAAGTGGCATTACTATGCCCGGCAGCAACAATCACCCCATAGGATTGAATCAGCAAAATAACTTCCTTACTTACCATTTCAGGCGCCAGTGTGATCATTTTAATGACCCCTTTTCCATAGTCCAGCAAATCCTT
This sequence comes from Sphingobacteriales bacterium, assembly GCA_016219985.1. Taxonomy (GTDB): domain Bacteria; phylum Bacteroidota; class Bacteroidia; order Chitinophagales; family Chitinophagaceae; genus JJ008. Next base: position 42,132 of record JACRJO010000010.1, read on the forward strand.
CACCTGTTCCGGGCCGGGAGAATAAATCAATTCTTCCCTATGGGCCCCTCTTTTCACCGGGTTGATCCAGGGCCCCTCAATATGCAGTCCCAAGATTCCCCCGCCTCCGTTTTGCCAGTAAGCCCGTATCGCATCAATGCATTGATGAAATACTTCGCTGGTATTCGTCGCTACTGTGGGCATACAATAAGCGGCGCCTCCTTTACGGCAATAATCATTCAGTTTGTAAAGTGAATCAGCATCAGGGTAAACAGCCAGCAACCTGCCATCGGCCCCGTAGATCTGCAGGTCGATGAATGCAGGAACAAGTATCCCGTTTCCCAGCTCTTCAACAGGGCTTCCGGCCGGTAATTCAGCCGCCGGAAGCAGGTTTGTAATGACCCCGTCTTCCGTTACCACCGCATAGTTCTCCAACCAGTTCTCACCGGTGAAAAGGCGGTTTGCCGTAAAGATTTTTAAGTCCCCCATTGAACCGGAAAGATAATGGGTTTTTAAGAACCGGGATAGTAACAGGATCACTATTCAGCAGTCGTCGCCTGCCAGGGCCAAAAGTTCATACAATGATCATGTTTTATTTACTCCCAATTGAGAATTTTTTAGGGAGTAGGAAGTGGGAAGTAGGCAGCAGGGGCCTTCAATGAAAATTGAGCGTTGAGAATTGAGCCTTCGTCGGAGGAGTTGGGAGCAGAGGCGCATTAACATCAGTAAATCTCTGCGTTTCTATTGTACTCCCGGTCCGTACAGGGCCTTCCCCGCCCGGGCTCCATTGTGCTTTTCATTATCAACCGTAAGTACGCCATTCACGATCACAAAATGAAATCCTGCCGAGTAGGCATGGGGTTTGTCAAATGTTGAAAGATCCTGTACGCCGTTCTCGTCAAAGATCACGATATCGGCAGCATAGCCCTCCTTCAGCAATCCCCGGTCTTTCAGCTGGAATTTCTGCGCCGGTAAAGAAGTCATCCGGCGGACCGCTTCTTCCAGGGAAATGACTTTCTCTTCCCGCACATACCGGGATAAAACGCGGGCATTGGTACCATAGCCCCGGGGATGGGGCATACCGGCATTGAGCACCCGGATACTCGCATCACTGGCAAACATATTGAAGGGATATTTCATGATCCGCTGCACATCTTCCTCTCCCATGCCATGGAAGACCGCACTGGCGCCTCCCTTCATCATGATATCAATCACGGTCTCCGCTTCGTATTTAGCCTTGTGCTTCCGGCCCATCACCTGGTTGATCTGTTCAATGCTCTTCCCGTTGTAGCTGGTATCCGGTGCATAATACGCAATCACAGCATAACCCAGGTGTTTGAGCTTTCTTTTCTTCAGTCTCGCTAAGATGGACTTCACCACATACTTTTTTATCTCCGGCCGCTGCAGCCGGGCTTTGATGGAGTCCTGTCCGTCCGCAAGAATCTCTTCCGGGATCAGGGTGCTGATGGACGTACTGCTGGCGGTATAGGGATACTGATCAATCGTAACTTCAATACCTTCTTTCCTGGCTGCTTCAATCATAGCTACAGTGGTTTTACTGCGACCCCAGTTTTGCTGCCCGCTCAGTTTGAAATGGGAGATCTCTACCGGGATCTTCGCTTCCCTGCCGATGGTCAGCGCTTCTTCAATGGCTTCGGTCACGCTGTCGCCTTCATCCCGCATATGCGAGGCGTAGATGCCATTGTATTTAGCGGCGACCCTGGCCAGTGAAATGATTTCGGGTGTTTTGGTATAGGTGCCGGGAATATAGATCAGCCCGGTGGACAGGCCTGCCGCGCCATCCCTCATTGCTTTATCCACCAACTGTTCCATTCGCTGCATTTCTTCTGCCGTGGCATCCCGGTTGGCCCGGCCCATCACGGCTTTGCGTATATCATTATGACCCACCAGCGTGGCAATATTAATGGAGGTTTTTAAAGAATCCACCCAGTGCAGGTACTTCCCGATATCCACATGGGAGGAACCGCAGTTACCCGTGATACAGGTGGTCACCCCGTCAAAAATAAAATTCTTTGCTTCCGGGTCTTTCACCTCATCGTCTTCCAGGTGGGTATGCACATCAATAAACCCCGGCGCCACGATCAGCCCCTTTGCATCAATGGTACGGGTGGCGGTAAAGGAAAGAGCGCGGCCGATAGCGATGATCTTCCCGTCTTTGACCGCAATACTTCCATAGTACCAGTTATTACCAGTACCATCCATGATCTTCCCGTTACTGATCAGGATATCACATTGCTGGGACCAGGTGCAGATGGGAAGTAAAAGGAAGAGAAGCAACGGTTTCATAGGTACAAGTTACTGAAAAAGGCAAATGGGGCCGCCTGCATGATAATTTGGCTAAGAGTAAAGGAGGAAAGGGGTTAAGGAGGGCGTGAATGGTTGAATACCCCGATTTTTTGGGGACAGTTCAAATAATACCAATTACGCCATTCAACCGGATCAGACTATAACTGCTTTGCAAAACTCCTCTTTTACTTTTTATCTCCTTGCCCATTGTATTCAAACCCTATTCCCCCGGGTGATATTCCCTTTCAATATGCTTGAGCACATCTTCCTTATAGAATAGCACCTCCTTAAATTCTCCTTTACTGTACATCAGGGCCTGGTCAAAAAAATGCGGGGAAGCCGGGTCGCCGCTTTCTCCCCCGGCCAGCAGGGAGCGTGCCTTGATCTTTTTCCCCAATTCCACAGCGCAGACAAAACTGTTGCCATTGACGCCATATCGTTTATTGGTTCCGGGATAGACACGGCTGCTATAGGAAGGAAGCATGCCCCAGGTGGAGGAGACAAACCCGACAGGAATACTGGGCTGACTGTCATCAAACTTATTATCGATATCCGGGGAGACCCGCTGAAAACGGTTCAGCTCACCCCAGGGAACCTGCCAGCGCCCAAAGCGGCTTTGCAGGTCATTGATCGTGGCGAACAAGGGAGTCAGCAGGTCATGGGCGGAAGCATGTGCTGCATAATACCGTGCCTTGTCCACCTGGCCGGCTTCCTCATCCTCTGTAATTTTTGTTTGCAGCAGGGCGGGCAATATTTTTTGTCCCCATTCCACCGCCAGTGTAGTGGCCACCGAATTTTCACCGCAACGGTAATCCCAGTTTTTCAATACCATCACCGGACCGGCTAAATAAGCATAGAACGAGTCCGTATACATAACATATTTCTCAAAGGCTTTAACCAGGGCAGGGACCAGGACTTCAAATGCGGCGAGCCGGGTATCGTATCCGGCCCTGATTACTTTATCCATATTGTACCGGGTTGTTTCGCTTAATACCCGGACGGCGTTGATACCCCGGAAATTTTCTGCATCGGGTGCCATATAGGCGGGATAATTCTCTTTGCGCGGGCTGTTTTCCCCTGCTGCAGTGAAAGGAGTGGCGTTGCAATTCTGTAACCACCCGTTGGCGGGATTGATACAGTGTACGGTTTCATCCACCGTATGATACCCCCTCCATTCGGTGGCGGAGACACTGCCATCAACGGCTTTACTCCAGTCATATTTTGTATTCCGGACAGGGATACGGTTGCCATGCCAGTAAGCAATATTACCATCCGCGTCGGCATATACCGTGTTATTGGAAATATTTCCTTTCAGCTCCAGTGTTTTTCTGAAGTCTGCTAAACCTTTTGCCTTGGTCCGCTGCCAGCACTGTACCAGCCCGTTCAGGAGCCGGTTATCCGCACGTACGCTCAGCCATTGATTGTTTCGGCTGGTCATAATGGGTCCATGATGGGTAAAGAAAGCGCTGATGGTTTTTGTTTCGAGGCCTGCTTCCTTTTTATACTTTAATATAATTTTTTGCTCCCGGACAGCTTTTTGTTTTCCGTTGTACGTATAGCTCCACCCGGATCCCTTCTTGCTGGTTTTTTCAATATAGGTATCCGCCGCGTCCACATAACTGCTGGTATGCATCCACCCGCAATGTTCATTGAACCCCTGGTAAATAAAAAACTGTCCCCAGGTAACCGCACCATAGGCATTCAGGCCTTCCTCACTGACCATATGCACTTCGGGACGGAAATAAAAAGTGACATGCGGGTTGATATAGAGCAGGGCATTTCCCGATTCAGTGATTTTTGGGGAAATGGCAAAGCCATTGGAACCCGTCATATTCAGATCAGCATCCGGGTCTGTTGTTTTTTGGCTGATGGCCACGGGGGCTTCCCCGGAGTAAAAATTTTTAAGTTCGGCAACCGTGATATCCGCGGTACTGATGGCGCCGATACTTCCATCGGTCCATAAAAAGGGAAACCAGGGTTCAAACCGGGTCAGTAAGGCCGGTTTTCTATCCGGATGTTTGAAGAGATAAAAATTAACAGCATCGGCAAAAGCATTGCAGAGCCGCCGGAGCCAGGCGGGCGCTTTTTTATAATCATTCCGGGCATCCGTTTGGCTGATCACCAAACGGACCAGGAGGTCATTGTATATTTCAGATTCTCCTTTTACTTCAGCCATCCGTCCCAGTTTCTCGATATAATTCATTTCCACCCGCGCAAAATCATCTTCGCATTGAGCGTAGAGCAGGCCGAATACGGCATCAGCATCGGTTTTGCCATATATATGCGGGATACCCCAGTTGTCGCGGATAATGCTGACCAGCTTTGCCTGTTTTTCCCAACGGGCAATTTCAAACGGCTGAAAGGGCTGTGCCCGGAGGGCTGCCGGGAGGAGGAATAAGAACAGCAGTTTTTTCATACTGGTAAGGTACAATCATTCGGTGGCTTGCGTCACAGGCGGGACCGTCTTCTTTCCGGTTCTTCCCGGGCAGATCCGCCGGCCCGGCTTAACCGCCGCGGGGTTGTGAAATTCTGTGTAGATTTAATACTCAATCCGGGGATATGCCGCTTGAAATTGCTGAAATAAAAAAATACCTGCCCGGGTTTTCACCCGAACTCCTGGACGAGATTGCCGTGCACGGGCTCATCAAAGAAGTGCCGGAGGGCGTTGAGATTCTCAAGGAGGGGCAGTATGTGAAAGCCATTCCCATTGTACTCGAAGGACTGGTCAAGGTCTTTACCCGGGTGGAAGAAAAGGAATTGTTGCTTTATTATATCGGCCCGGCGCAAAGCTGTATCATGTCTTTTTCAGCCGGGTTATCGAATGTACCGAGCCGGATCTTTGCGTTCACGGAAGATACTTCTTTGCTTTTATTGCTGCCTTCGGGTAAACTGAGCCAGTGGGTAAAGCAATACCCGCAGGTCAATGAACTTTTCTTTCAGCAATACAATCTCCGTTACACGGAAATGCTCGACACGATCAATTCGCTCCTGTTTGACCGGATGGATCAGCGCCTGTACAATTACCTGCTTGAGAAAAGCAAGCTGAAAGGAGAGAAGATCCTTTCGCTCCGGCACAAGCAGATTGCCGGGGAACTGGGCACGGCCCGTGAAGTGATCACCCGGGTTATGAAAAGGCTGGAACAGGAAGGAAAATTGCGGCAATTGCCGGAAGGCATACAAATCATTTGAGCTGGTGACATCGGTCACCGGGCCATCCGGAAGGGAAAATTTAGTTTTACTGTCAAATCTGGTACATGAAAAATAAAGGGTTCAGGTTATTGCTGGTTTGCCTGCTTTGCCTGGCCATTGTATCCGGTATCGTATGGGCTATAAAATTTTTTTAAACCGCCTTGCCGGCCCGCCTCGTGGAGAGGCGGCAGGCAGACACTAAAACACTTTGTTATGAAACCAAACATGGGAACAGCCGACCGCATTATCCGCGTATTACTCGCAGCTGTATTTGCTTATCTCTATTTCAGCGGCACCGTAACCGGTACCCTGGGCCTGATACTCGTGATCCTGGGGGGAGTATTCGTCCTCACCAGCCTGGTTAGTTTCTGCCCGCTGTACACAATCGTGGGTTTGAACACCTGTCCGACCAAAAAACCATAAATAAAGGAATTCAGCAAAGGCCGTTTCCCCCGGGGATGCGGCTTTTTTTTGCCCTAAACGGTGCTGGTTTTGGCCAGGGAAGACCTGTGGCAACCCTTTTCAATAGAAATCCGTTTCAAACAAGGGGGCTGCGATTGTATTACGGCCAGGCGCCGTGGATGCTTACTCCATAATTGAATAATAACCATAAACCTGAATACTTGAAAAGAAGACCGGCTTTGTGCCGGTTTTTTATATCACCTGCTTTGCCGGCCCGCATAAATTAAGTCATGTCGTGAAAATGCAGGAGTTCTAACCTGACTAAAACGGAAGTACTCCAATGAGGTTAATATAGAAGCCTTCGGCTTGCACGTAGGCCTGCTAAGAAACTGTTCGTTCCTCAGTCCTCTTTCGAACCTTTCTCCCCCACAAACCAATCCTCCTTATTCTTAAACAGTACATTGAAGGTCGTCAGGGAACCATAACAACGGGTGATGTATTGCTGGAGGTTGACCTTATCCTCATCGCTGAGTTTTTTATGACTGTTGATATTTTGTTCCAGTACCCGCAGCCGGTCACGCAGCATCACGATCTTGTGAAAGAAATCCTCTACCGGGATTTCTTTGGGTTTCAAACTTTTGTCTGCCGGTTGTAACAGGAGCATTCCCCGGTTCCATTTTTCCCCCAGGGGCACCGTTTCGGTGATACCCCCCCAGAGCTTAAGGATTTTCAACAGTGATTTTTCCACTTCGGAATGCGTTTCAATTTCCGCGGACACATTTTCCGGTATGATCTCTTCCAGTTTTTCATCGGTTTTGTCAATCTCCTTTATGCCGTGATTGATAAAAGAAATAAGATAGCTCGCATAACGGATGCCCACGATCACGCCGGGCCCATATTGGGTATGCTGCAGGCGGGTGCCAATACCTAAGCTAGTTTGCTCCATATAGCGAACAATTTACAATGCCGGGATGAAATAGCCAAGACCGGGAACGGGGATCATTCCTGCTCCACCTCTTCTTCTTTGATCCAGGCTTCAGGGGGTAACCCTCTTTTGAAGCGGAAGAGGGCCTGTTTGATATAAACGCGGAAATCATAATCGCCCGCAGCTTTGGTAAATGTATAGGAAGGCCGGAATACCCGCATAAAACTGTCGAGTTCATTGCCCTCCAGCAGGGTCAGCCGGCGTACAAGGGCCTTATTGAAACGGAAGTCCACAAATTTATCCTGTTCCTCTATAATCAGCCGCTGCTGGAAGGACAGCATGCTCCGGTTTCGCCGGAAGCGGAACATATTGACGATCTCATCCAGGTCAAAACCGACCCCCGCGCCATACTGCGGGGTCACGGTTCGCAGGCCGGGTTTCCGGAAGTTGAACACTTTCGCATAGTCCTGCCGGTTACGAAGGGAGTCCAGCCGGTAGTTCCGCGGCAATATTTTTACTTCCCTGAGCACCGGCACATTCACCTGCAGGGAAATGTCAAACTGCATGGGGTTGCTGATTTTCAATACGGGGAATTTTACCGTAGCCTTGTTGAGGTAACTGAACCAGATGGAGTCTTTCTCCGTGACTTCAATTTCATAGTAGCCCTCCGCATTGGTAACCGTCCCGCGACCGGAGGTGGAGATCACACTCACCAGTTCCATGGGGTAGTTGCGGGAGCTGTCAAATACATAACCCCGGACCTGGTACGACTGTGCATGACCGTCAGCCGCCATCCCGAGGAGCAGCAGCAGGATACCGATATGATAAGTAAGCCGTTTCAATCCGGCAGCAAGTAACGAAAGAAAGTGCAAAAGCTATTCTAAAGTGGGGCCTGTTCCTCATTTTTTTCGTCCCTGGGACTAAAAGGTTCCGCTTCTTTCAGCAATTGTTCGCTTTTGGCGGCGATCCGGGCTTTAAAATCTTTGGTAACGGGGTAAATGCCGATGGCCGTGAGTCTTCCCTCGTCATACACCATTTCCAGTCCGAGTGTATAATAATAATGATCGCCGGAATAATCCCCGTAACCCAGGTTCAGGTATTCGGATTTTGCCAGTTTATTTCCGCAATCTTCCATGGAGTCATGAAACTTCAGCCCGTTTTTGAGTTTTACCAGTTTCAGCTGTTCGTCGTTGGCTGAATAAGAAGTAACCGTGATGAAATTCAGTTTATCCTTCAGGAAATACAGGCCGAAAACAGGCATTTTTGGGGGGAGGTCGCCATCGTAGCGGATACAGGTATCGAACCCGAGTACAAACTGCATTACGCTGTCGATCCGGGTCCCGTCTGAAGCAAAGGCAGATAACTGGTCTTCATAACTGTAGCCCCTGGGGTCTCCTTTCAGGAGGGCGAGCACCTGTTTTTGCGACATACCGAGTTTGATCGCATTCACCCCCACTCCCGGGGTAATCAGGATCGGTACATTTTTCTGGGCCAGGCCGGGCAGGGCAAAAAGGGCGGCAAGGATTAAAAGAGGAACTCTTTTCAGTATAAATGATTTTAAAAGTTCGGCTAAGGTGTGATAAAATGCCGGGCTGCTGCATACCCCATCGAGGGTATTTTAAGAAACCAGTTCCCGGATCACCCGGGGATAATGGCTGTGTTCGAGTTGCTGGACCCGTTTAGCCAGGGTTTCGGGCGTATCCCCGGGCAAAACAGGGCAATGCGCCTGGAAAATGGTGCTTCCATGATCATAGAGTTCATCCACATAATGGATCGTGATCCCGCTCTCTTTCTCTTGATGATCGATCACGGCCTGGTGCACATGCCGGCCATACATCCCCTTACCCCCGTATTTGGGCAGGAGGGCGGGATGGATATTGATGATCTTGCCCGGGAAGGCCCGGATCAGCGCAGGCGGTATTTTCCATAAAAAACCGGCCAGTACAAGCAGGTCAATGGAATGGGCCCGGAGTTCATCGGTATATGCATTGCCCCGGAAAAACTGCTCCTTATCGATGAGTATTGCCGGTATCTGTTTATCCTCAGCTATTTGTAAAATTCCGGCCCCCGCCTTATTGCAAAGGATCAGGGAGATCCTGATCCGGGGGGATTGGGCAAAAGCCTCGATGATCTTGAGGGCATTGCTGCCTGCACCCGAAGCAAAAATGGCGATATGGGTTATTTTATCCTTCATGGTTTTCCTCCGGTCCCGCTTTTCCCAGCCCTAACCGGGTTCCCAGCTTTTTTATATAAAGGTGAAAAAAACGAAACTGGCCAAAGGGTATACTGATCAGCAGCACCATCAGGGGCCAGCAAATGGTAAGCAGCAATATATATAACACCGCCCAAAGCCAGTCCTGGCCGATAGCCAGCCCGTTCATGATCTTCTTTGCCAGCCACCCGGTGGCACTGCCGCCAATGGCGAAAGTGCAAAGGATCAGGACTAACTGCCCGCCCCTTACCTTCCATTTCTTTTGTAAACGTTCAAACATGTGCAAATCTCAAATAAGCGACGCAAAAGTCGAGAAAAAACAACCAATAAATACCCCTCTTTTCACATTGGAGGGAATTTAAGGCTGGCTTTACGGGTTTATGACAAACAATTTTTAGGGGTCAAAAAAAATTGTTTGAAATCAGCTGAAATGCAGGCTGGTAGCGGATCAAAAAAAAGTTAAAGCTATTGGCTTTTTAAAGTGTTCCTGACTTATTTTTGCGCCTGATTAGAGCTATTTATCCACATTTTTCAGATCAATTGCATCTATGATTCTTTGTAAACCAACCGGCCAGAGACTGACTGTACTATTTCTATCTCTATTTGCTATTTCCATTGTTAATATTTCTGCACAGGATGTCGCTGCAGGGAAGGCGCTGTTTAACGGCAAATGTGCCGCCTGCCATAATGTGTTTAAAAAGCTGACGGGTCCCGCCCTGGCGGGTCTGGAACAGAGGGGCAAGTGGGCCGATCACAAGGAAATACTGGCCTGGGTCAACAACCCGGCCGCCTATATGGCCAAAGACCCCTATACACAGGGATTGAAGGCGGATTTTGGGTCAATGATGACCGGCTTTGCCGATGTAACGCAAAAGGATGTGGATGATATCGTGGCCTATATCAATGATGAGGATGCCAAGAAGAAAAGCGGCGGGGATACCGTAAAGACGGCCGAAGCGGCTCCCGATACCAGCAACCAGAATGCCCTGATCTTCGGGATCATTTCCCTGATCCTGGGTATCGTGGCCCTGATCCTGATGCAGGTTAACAGCAGCCTCAAGAAAATGTCGGATGATGCGGAAGGTATTGTTCGCCCTGAACCGGTTCCCTTCTACCGCAATAAGACCTATATCGCCATGGCCTCCATCGTATTCTTTGTATTCGGCGGCTATATGGTGGCCAAAGGGGCTATCGGGCTGGGGCGTCAGAAAGACTACCAGCCGGAGCAACCGATCTTCTATTCCCATAAAGTACATGCCGGTATCAACCAGGTCAACTGCCTGTACTGCCATGGCAATGCCTGGGAAAGCAAACAGGCTGCAATTCCTTCCGTGAATGTGTGTATGAACTGCCACAAAGCCATTACCACCTACGAGAAGGGCCCCAAACTTTACAAGGATAACGGGGATGAGGTAAACGGAACCGCTGAGATCGCCAAATTATATCAATATGCAGGGTTTGATCCCAATACGCCGAGCAAATGGGATCCCTCCAAAGCCAAACCCATCGAATGGGTGAAGATCCACAACCTGCCTGACCACGTTTACTTCAATCACTCCCAGCACATCCGCGCCGGTAATGTACAATGCCAGACCTGCCACGGGGAAATCACGGCGATGGATGAAGTAAAACAAATGGCCGAACTGAGCATGGGCTGGTGTATTAACTGTCACCGTCAGACCAACGTGAACTTTAATTACGACAGCACCAAAGGCAACAAGTTTTACAGCATTTACGAGAAATTCCACAATGATATCAAGTCTGGCAAAATGGACAGCGTGAAAGTGAAAGATATCGGGGGCCTGGAGTGCCAGAAATGTCACTATTAGGAGCGGATTTCCAGGATCAATATTGTATTCAGCACATTATCGAATTATCAAACTGATATTCATGAGCCAAAAAAAGTACTGGCAAAGTTTCGGAGAGGTGAATGATAGCGAAAACTTTCAGAAAAAGCAGCAGGACGAGTTCCGCGAGGAATTGCCGTTTGAAGGTTTTGATGACAAGGGATTGATTGATGCCAAAGCCCCCCGCAGGGATTTCCTGAAGTACCTGGGTTTCAGCACAGCTGCCGCCACCCTCGCTGCCAGCTGTAAGGTCCCCGTCAGAAAGGTTATTCCCTATGCGAATAAGCCCGAAAACCTGATGCCCGGCGTAGCCAAATATTATGCGACTACCTATGTACAGGACGGGGATGTGGTGCCGGTGGTAGCCAAGGTTAGAGATGGCCGCCCGATCAAGATCGAAGGCAATGAGCTTTGCTCCTTCACCGGCGGCGGTACTTCCGCCCGTACACAGGCTTCCGTGCTGGACCTGTATGATTCACACCGCCTCCGTTTCCCGATTCACAAAACAGGAAGCGGTAAAGAAGCGAAATACGAAGAGGTTCCCACTTTTGAACAATTTGATAAACTGGTTGGGGAAGCCATTAAAAATGCCGGCGGTACCACAGTACTCCTGACCAGCACGATCGTTTCTCCTTCCACCAAAGAAATAATTGCCGCCTTCCCCGGCCTGAAACATGTGCAGGCGGATGCGGTTTCTTACAGCGGCATGTTGCTGGCCAACGAAGCCTGCGGGTTCGGCCGGAAATTACCTTCTTATGATTTTGGCGCGGCCAAAGTGATTGTGAGCCTGGGCGCTGACTTCCTGGGCACCTGGCTGAGCCCGGTGGAAAATGCCAAAGGCTATGCCACCGGCCGTAAGATCGATGAGAAGAATCCTTCCATGAGCAAGCACTACCAGTTTGAAAGCTACCTGAGCCTGACCGGTGCGAGTGCCGATGAACGGTTTACCCATCGCCCTTCTGAAGAAGGAGCGGTTGCCCTGGAACTGCTGAATGCCCTGACCGGCGAAGCCAGCACCAGGCCGGGTATTAAGAAAGTGGCGGAAGACCTGAAAGCCAATAACGGCGCCGCCCTCGTAGTGAGCGGCAGCAACGATAAGAATGTACAGGTGATCGTGAATGCGATCAACAACGCCATCGGCGCTTATGGTAAGACCATCGACTGGAGCAAGCCGGTGAATTACCGCCAGGGAATTGATTCCGATTTTGCACAATTGCTCTCCGATATGGAAGCCGGAACCGTAGGAAGCCTGCTGGTATATGGCGCCAATCCCGCCTATACTTCAACAGATGCCGCCCGGTTTACAGCTGCATTGGGTAAAGTGAAAGTAAAGGTTTCTTTCAGCGAAAGAATGGATGAGACCACCGAGCTCTGCGACTTTATCCTGCCCAATCATCACTACCTCGAAAGCTGGGGTGATGCAGAGCCCAAAGCCGGTGCAGTGAGCTTCCTGCAACCCACCATTTACCCGTTGTTTAAAACACGTCCCTACCAGACCTCCTTGCTGTACTGGGCCGGAAACAATACAGACTACGACGTTTATTTCAAAAACTACTGGGTGGCCAAGCTCGGTGGTGAAGACGCTTTTAATAAGGTGCTGCAGGACGGCATTAAGGAAGATGCAGCCGTGGCTGCCAGTGCCGGTTCTTACAGTGCTGCCGCAGTGGCTGAAGCAGTCGCTGCCATTGGAGCCGCTAAAAAAAGCACGGGAACAGAAGTGGTGCTTTACCAAAAAACTTCCATTGGTACCGGTACCGGCGCCACCAACCCCTGGCTGCAGGAATTGCCCGATGCCATCTCCAAAGCCACCTGGGACAACTATGCACTGATCGGCCTGGGCATGGCCAAAACCCTGCTGGGACTGGACCTGGTCAATGGCAGTGAAAAAGAAAGTAATAATTACGAATACTTCCCGCAGAAGCCTGTTATCAAACTGACCGTTGGTAAAAACGAAGTGGAGCTGCCCGTACTGGTTATTCCCGGTATGGATGCCAATACCATTGCCGTAGCAGTGGGTTATGGCCGCAGTATCAACCTGGGCAGAACCGCTGCCGGGGTGGGTAAGAATGTATATCCCTTCTCTTCTTATAACGGATCAACGGTGATCTACCATGCGGATGTAACAGCAGCGGATGCCAAGAAGAAAGAAAAGATCGCGCAGACCCAGATCCACAATTCATACGAAGAAAGAATCGAAGTGGTAAGGGAAACCACCCTGGCCACCCTGAAGAAATATCCCACGGTGATCCCGGATTACCGGACGCACCTCGAATCGACTTTTGGGAAGAGCAAGGACGGCACGACCACTGATTTCCGCAAGGAAGGTACCCTGTATCCCCAGCACGACCAGCCCGGTATTAAATGGGGCATGAACATCGATATGAATGCCTGTTATGGCTGCGGCGCCTGCGTGGTGGCCTGTCATGCAGAGAATAATGTTCCGGTGGTGGGTAAGAGTGAAGTGCTGCGTTACCACGATATGCACTGGCTCCGCATTGACCGCTATTTTGTAAGTGATGAAAAGGATCCCAACCAGCTGAAAGGCGTGGTATTCCAGCCGATGCTCTGCCAGCATTGCGACAATGCTCCCTGTGAGAATGTTTGTCCGGTAGCGGCCACCAACCACAGTTCCGAAGGGATTAACCAGATGACCTATAACCGTTGTATCGGTACCCGCTATTGCGCCAATAACTGTCCTTTCAAAGTACGCCGCTTTAACTGGGCCGATTATACCGGCGCGGACAGCTTCCCCAATAACCAGGACCAGGAACTGGTGGGTAAACTGGACCCGGTGGTGTTCCAGATGAACGATGACCTGACCCGGATGGTACTGAACCCGGATGTGACTGTGCGTTCAAGAGGGGTGATCGAAAAATGTTCTTTCTGCTTCCAGCGCCTGCAGGCCGCCAAGTTAGAGGCCAAGAAACAGGATCGCCCGCTGAAAGACGGCGACGCGAAAACCGCCTGCCAGTCCGCCTGTGCTGCCAACGCCATTGTATTTGGTAATGTGCACGACAGCAGCAGCGCCATCGCGAAGACAAGGAAAGAAAACGCCAACCGCGGTTTCTATGTACTGGAACAACTCCACGTACTGCCGAATGTGAGCTACCTGGCCAAAGTGCGGAATACGGATGAACTGATCGAACCGGATACGCACAATGCAGCGGTTGCGGCAGAAGAGAAAGCCGGCAGCACGGAGAAAAAAGCGGAAGAAGCACATCATTAACAGGAAGAAAGTTGACTAACTATATCCGGAACCCGCAGGGTGAAGGACAAACAACCAGAATATGGCATTACTCAGATACGAATCACAGGTAAGAGCACCATTGGTAGATGGCAGCAAAGACTATCACCAGGTAACAGAAGATATCTGCCGCCCGGTGGAAGCGACTCCATCCAGATTATGGTGGATTGGATTTTTGATCTCCGTAGCGTTACTCATTTTCGGGATCGTCTCCGTTACCATGGAGGTGATGTACGGTACCGGTCAGTGGAACCTGAACAAGACCATTGGCTGGGGATGGGATATCACCAACTTCGTATGGTGGGTGGGTATCGGTCACGCCGGAACCCTGATCTCCGCGATCCTCCTGCTGTTCCGCCAGGGATGGAGAACCGGGGTAAACCGGGCCGCGGAAGCGATGACCATCTTCGCGGTGATGTGTGCGGGTCAGTTCCCGATCTGGCACATGGGTCGTGTGTGGAACGCTTTCTTTGTACTGCCTTACCCCAATACCCGCGGACCATTATGGGTTAACTTTAACTCCCCGCTGCTCTGGGACGTATTCGCGATCTCCACGTATTTCACCGTTTCCTTATTGTTCTGGTACTCGGGCCTGCTGCCTGACCTCGCCACCCTGCGTGACCGTGCAAAACAAAAATGGAGAAAACATTTTTATGGGGTGGCCGCTTTTGGCTGGACCGGTTCCACCAAACACTGGCAGCGTCATGAAGCATTATCTCTTGTACTGGCCGGGTTAAGTACCCCGCTGGTATTGTCAGTACACACCATTGTATCCTTCGACTTTGCCACGTCCATTGTCCCGGGCTGGCATACGACGATCTTCCCGCCCTATTTCGTGGCCGGCGCCATCTTCTCCGGTTTTGCCATGGTGCAAACCCTCCTGGTGGTGACCCGTAAAGTGCTGGGGCTGGAAGAATACATTACCCTGGAACATATCGAGGTGATGAATAAGGTTATTGTACTCACCGGTTCGATCGTGGGTATTGCCTACCTCACCGAGTTGTTCATGGCCTGGTACTCCGCGGTGAGTTATGAAGAATTTGCATTCTTCCAGAACAGGCTGAACCTGAACAGCCCCTATGGCTGGAGTTACTGGCTGATGATGGGTTGTAACGTGTTGTCCCCGCAAATCTTCTGGTTCAGGAAAATGAGAAGAAACCTGTTTGTGACCTTCTTTATGTCCATCCTCGTGAATATCGGGATGTGGTTCGAGCGGTTTGTGATCATCGTGACTTCCGTTTACCGTGATTACCTGCCCTCCTCCTGGAGCACCTATTATTCACCCACGATCTGGGAAGTAGGTTTCTACATGGGTACATTCGGTTTGTTCTTTACCTGTTATTTCCTGTTCTCTAAATTCTTCCCGGTAATTGCCCTGGCCGAGATCAAGCATATCCTGAAGAAGAATGGCCGCAGTTTCAAGGACCATATGGACGAACTGGAAGGAGAAAGCACCGATGAGTTCAGTGGCCGGCACGGGCATGATCATGGAGCGTAGGGATAGTCGTTAGTCAATAGTCGTTAGTCAGGAGTCGTTGGTATATGACTCCGGCAAACAGGATGATAAAAGATAAAATTGTTTACAGAGTTAGGATTCGTACTTCGTAACTCGTAGTTAAAGCAAAAAAAATGGCTGTAAAAAAATTTGTAGTCGGCAATTTTGATGATGAAGCGGTACTTTTTCCCGCAGTGAAAAAAGTACGCCGGGCAGGATACAAAATTCATGATGTATTCACACCCTTCCCCATTCACGGACTGGACAAAGCCATGGGGCTAAGGGATACCAGCCTGCATACGGCTGGGTTTATCTATGGTATTTCAGGTACCGCCACCGCGGTGGGTTTTATTACCTGGGCACTGACGGTTGACTGGCAGATCAATTTTGGCGGTAAGCCTTTCTTTTCCCTGCCGGCCTGGATCCCGGTTACGTTTGAGCTGACCGTATTGTTTGCATCCGTGGGCATGGTGCTTACTTTCTGTTACCTCTGCCAGCTGGCCCCCTTTGTAAAAAAGGATCATTTTAATACCCGTTCCACGGACGATACGTTTGTGATGGCCCTGGAATGTACCGATAAGACCAATGAAGCGGAAGCCCTGGGTTTCCTGGAGACTGTTGGCGCGAAGGAAGTAAAAGTGGAATACAGGGAAACAGAGTGGTGGATCGGCCGGTATGACAAGGAGAAAAAACTGTTTCATAAGGAGAACTAAGTATCATTCATCGTAATAACAAGAGATAATGAAGAAAATATTATTTGTTACCGGTAGTTTGGCCCTAATGGCAGCAATGGTCAGTTGCGGCGGCACGAGAAGGGAAGAAGGCCGCGCCTATATGCCGGATATGTCCTACAGCCGGGCTTATGAGAGCTATGCATCCACCCAGGCGCTGGATAAAGCGGGCGTGAACTATACCGCCAAACCGGTGGAAGGCACCATTGCCCGCGGGGAAATGGCAGCTTACCCGTTCAAAAATGATTCAACCGGTTATGCAAGATCTGCAGAAGTGAAGAATCCGCTGGATTCCGCGTCCCTGGATCCCAAAGAGGCTGAAAGACTGTTCCTGGTGAACTGTGCCATTTGTCATGGTCCCAAACTGGACGGTAACGGCCCGCTCTGGGCCAGCGGGGTATTCCCGGTGGCTCCCCGTAACCTGGTCGGTGATCCGCTGATGCTGGCGATGGCGGAGGGGACCATGTTCCATTCAGTGACCTACGGAAGGAACACCATGGGCAGCTATGCTTCCCAGCTCAGCACCAAACAACGCTGGCAGGTGATTGCCTATGTGAAAGCGCAACAGGCGAAGAAAACAGCAGCTGCCCCGGCTCCCGCAGCCGCCGCGAAAGACAGTACAAAAGCGGTCGTGAAATAAACTTGTTATTGAAGAAACATTAAATAGTATCTGATGTCAATCCGGGAAAATTTTGTAGTGCCAAAGCGATATAATACCGTTGCCTTAGCGTTAATGGCGGTTGGTATCCTGGCGATTATTGGTTTATATGTTACCAGCGGCTCTAAAGCGGATCCCCATGAGTCAGCCCGGTTCTGGGCTTCCCTGCTGCAAAACAGTGTTTTCTTTTTGCTGGTGGTGAATGCTTCCATGTTTTTTATCTGCGCCACCACGCTGGCATGGGGTGGCTGGCAGATGGCTTTCCGCCGGGTGCCGGAAGCGATCTCCGCCGTGGTGCCCGTGATCGGGGTGATCGCCGGTGCGATCTTACTGGCCATTGCCTTTGGGGACAATCATACTATTTTCCACTGGACCGATAGCCATCATGTGGCGGAAGATCCCATCCTGAACCACAAGAAAGGATTTTTAAACAAGGGATTTTTTGCAGGAGCTACCGTGCTGACCATTGTGCTCTGGTCCTTCCTGGGCTGGAAAATGAGGCAGCTCTCCCGCAGCCTGGATGCCAAACCCCTCGCTACGGTGGCAGAAAGAAAGAAATATATCTGGAACAATACCGTTTGGGCGGCCCTTTTTATCGTGGTGTTCTCCCTCACCGTTATGTCCTCCATTCCCTGGTTATGGTTAATGAGTATCGATGCGCACTGGTACAGCACCATGTACAGCTGGTACACATTTGCCAGCACCTTCGTTTCCGGTATGGCGCTGATCGCCCTCTTCGTGGTATTCCTGAAGAACAACGGCTACCTGGAATATACCAATAATGAACACCTCCATGACATTGGTAAATTCATGTTCGCCTTCTCCGTGTTCTGGACCTACCTCTGGTTCTCCCAGTTCATGCTGATCTGGTACGCCAACATTCCCGAGGAAACCATTTATTTCCAGCCCCGTGCGCACGGGATCTACAAGGGGATCTTCTGGCTCATGTTTATAATCAATTTTATCGCTCCTTTGTTAATATTAATGACCCGGGACGCGAAAAGAAACTACGGAACGATTACATTTATGGCGATCCTGATCATATTTGGTCACTGGCTGGACTTTTACCAGATGGTATTCCCGGCCGTGTCCCCGGAAAAAGTGCCGATGATATTGTATGATTTCGGAGTGGCTTTGGGTTTTGTGGGACTGATCATGTTCGTAACCGGAAGGGCACTGAGCAAGGCGCCACTTCTGGCCAAAAACCACCCCTTTGTAAAAGAAAGCCTGATCCACCACACCTGACCTCTAAGGTGCGGTAATCAGTTGTTGTCAGATATCAGAATAAAAACCATCTCATTTTAAGTTATGCAGACATTTTTCATTGTCGCTATTTTAGCATTGGGCTTTTTGATCACCTTCCAGATCGCCAAAGCCAGTGAGTATGTGGCCGTATTAAGGGGCTATGAACGGTCCCGCCTGCAGAGCAACCGCATCAACGGGTTTTTGCTCCTTGCTTTCCTCATCATCGGCCTGGTGGGTGTATTTTATTGCAATGAAAGGCTCAAGGGGAAGATCCTGGGCGTTCCCGCTTCGGATCACGGGGTCCTGGTAGACCGGATGCTGTATGTAACCCTGGGAATTACCTTTTTTGTGTTTGTGCTGACCCAGATCGGTCTTTTCTGGTTTTCTTATAAATACCAGGAGAAGGAGAATCAAAAGCCTTTTTATTTTCCCCATAACAATAAGCTCGAACTGATCTGGACCGTCATTCCGGCTATCACCCTGACGGTGCTGGTGGGTTTCGGTATTTTTTACTGGTTTAAAATAACCGGCGCCGCCCCCAAGAACGCCATGCGGGTGGAAGTAACGGGCAAGCAGTTCGGCTGGGAATTCCGCTACCCGGGAAAAGACGGGATATTGGGTAAAAAGTATTTCAAAAATGTAAATCCAGCTGCCAACAACCCGGCCGGCCAGATATGGGATGATCCCGCTAACAACGACGATATTTTTGTTGAACAGGAGATGCACCTGGTGGTGAACAAACCCGTTCAGCTGGTGATCGGCGCCAAAGATGTGATCCATGACGTGGGTCTGGCCCATTTCCGGATGAAGATGGATGCAGTGCCCGGCACGCCCACCACCATGTGGTTTACACCTACCTACACCACCCGCGAGATGCGGGAGAAAACCGGCAACCCGGATTTTGTGTACGAGATCTCCTGCGACCAGATGTGCGGCAAAGGCCACTGGAGCATGAGAGGCGTCATTGTGGTGGAAACACAGGCGGAATTTGATGCCTGGATGGCCTCCAAAAAACCCCAGTACCTGGTGGCCAACCCGGGTAAGGATCCTGCTGTGAAAAAAGATACGCTGAGCGCCACAGCTCCTGTAACCGGTGCAGTAATCAGATAAAAAAATGTAACGACCCGCAACGTTGTTTAAATAAAAGAAACTATGAGCGAAGCAATCAATATACATTCCGGAGCAGCCGTGCATGCTGTACACCATGATAACGGACATGGACATCATGAGCAGTCCTTTATCTCGAAGTATATCTTCAGTATGGACCATAAAACCATCGGTAAGCAATTCCTGATTACCGGTATCGTATGGGCCATTATCGGGGGCCTGTTCTCCGTACTGTTCCGTTTGCAACTGGGTTTCCCGGATCAGAGTTTCCCGATACTGGAAACTTTCTTTGGTCATTGGGCAAAAGGCGGGCAGATCCAGCCGGAGTTTTATTACGGCCTCGTTACCATCCACGGAACCGTGCTGGTGTTCTTTGTATTGACTGCCGGCCTGAGCGGAACCTTTGCCAACCTGCTGATTCCCCTGCAGATCGGCGCCCGTGATATGGCTTCTCCTTTCCTGAACATGCTTTCTTACTGGTTCTTCTTTATCGCCAGTATCATTATGCTGTCTTCCATCTTCGTGCATACCGGTCCCGCATCCGGGGGCTGGACCATGTACCCCCCGCTGAGCGCCCTGCGCCAGGCGGGTGATGGTCAGAAGATCGGTACCGACCTCTGGCTGATCGCGATGGCGCTCTTTATTGTATCCTCCCTGCTGGGCGGTCTGAACTATATTTCCACGATCCTGAATATGCGTACGAAAGGGATGAGCATGACCCGCCTGCCTTTGCCGGTTTGGGCAATGTTCTTCACCGCTGTACTGGGCGTATTGTCTTTCCCGGTCTTATTATCCGGCGCCATCCTGCTGATCTTTGACCGTAACCTCGGGACCAGTTTCTACCTGAGTGATATCGTGATCAACGGGGAGATCCTGCCGAATGAAGGCGGTAGCGCTATTTTGTACCAGCACCTGTTCTGGTTCCTCGGTCACCCGGAAGTATATATCATCCTGCTGCCCGCGATGGGAATGGTGTCCGAAATATTATCAGTAAATGCCCGCAAACCCATCTTTGGTTATATGGCGATGCTGGGCTCCATGTTCTCGATCGCTATCCTGGCCTTCCTGGTATGGGCGCACCATATGTTTGTAACGGGACTGAATCCTTTCCTCGGATCCGTGTTCGTGTTACTGACCCTGCTGATCGCGGTGCCTTCCGCCATTAAAGTATTTAACTGGCTTACCACCCTGTGGAGAGGGAATATCCGCTTTACCCCGGCGGCCTTATTTGCCATCGGTTTTGTGAGCTTGTTCATCTCCGGGGGGCTGACCGGTATCTTCCTGGGTAACTCCACGATTGATATTCACCTGCACGATACCATGTTCGTGGTGGCGCACTTCCACATTGTAATGGGGGTGGCTTCTTTCTTTGGCATGTTTGCTGGTGTGTATCACTGGTTCCCCAAGATGTTTGGCCGTTACCTGAACAATACCCTCGGGTACCTGCATTTCTGGGTAACGATGGTGGGCGCTTACCTGATCTTCTGGCCCATGCACTACCAGGGCCTGGCCGGTATGCCGCGCCGTTATCTCGATAAAAGAGGCTGGGTTTCTTTCAACCAGTTCGCCGACCTTGATAAAATGATTACCGTTGTTTCCATCATCGTGTTTGCGGTACAGCTGATGTTTGTGTTCAATTTCTTCTATTCCATTTTTAAAGGAAGAAAGGTCACCAGCCAGAATCCCTGGGGCGCCAATACCCTCGAGTGGACCACGAAGATCACCCCGGGTCATGGCAACTGGGATGGGGAAATTCCGGAAGTACACCGCTGGCCTTATGACTATGCAAAAGATGGCCGCGAGTTTATTCCGCAGACGGAGCCGGTGGGGGCGAATGAGAGTAAGCATTAGGGATAGTCGGTAGTCGATAGTCAGAAGTACGATATACGGGGCTTGATGCCGCCAACCTGCCTACTCGCCTCGCGGCGAAGCGGGCCGGACAGGCAGGTTAACAACTGACAACTGACATGTTTTTTAAAATACGCGAAGGATGAAAAAGTTCAGGGACTATGTGATGCTGATGAAGCCTTCGCTGAGTATCATGGTGGTGTTCAGCAGTGTGATCAGTTACCTGCTGGCGCCGAAAGTTGTCGAGTACAACTGGGGCATGATATTCTTGCTCTTTGCAGGTGGGATGCTGGTATCGGGAAGCGCCAACGCGATCAACCAGGTGGTTGAAAAAGATACGGATGCACAGATGAAACGGACCTCCACCCGGCCCGTGGCGGCCGGAAGGATAACAGTCACGGAGGGCTGGGCTTTTGCGGTGATCACCGGGGCCGCCGGAATCTATGTACTCGGTGCGTATTTCAACTGGTTGTCCGCCGGGCTGGCTGCTTTCAGTTTGTTCCTCTACGCTTTTATCTATACGCCGTTGAAGAAAGTCAATTCAATTGCGGTACTGATGGGAGCTGTACCCGGGGCCCTGCCCTGTTTGATCGGCTGGGCAGCCGGGGATGACAAACTTTCCACCGGCGGATGGATCCTGTTTGCCTTCCAGTTCTTCTGGCAATTTCCCCATTTCTGGGCGATTGCCTGGGTGGCACACCGGGATTACTCGGCAGTTGGATTTAAGCTCTTGCCGGCCAACGAGGGACCGACAAAGTTTACGGCGATACAGACCATCGCGTATTCGTTATTGCTGGTGCCGGTAACGCTCCTGCCTTATTTTACCGGCATGTGCAGTTACGATGATATGGCCGGTCTGATCAGTATCGGCCTCATCATCCTGGCCAACCTGTTTATGATCGGCCGCTGCATCATGCTGTACCGGACGATGGAAGTAACAGCGGCGCGGAAAGTGATGTTTGGCAGCTATATGTACCTGCCCATTGTGATGTTTGCCTTATTGCTTAGTAAAATTTAGAACATAAAAAGAGAGATGGAAATCGTGGGAAAACAGGAAAAACAAAAAATGCACCCGCACAAATTCACGTTGTGGGTGGCGATCGGGAGCCTGGTGATGATGTTCGCGGGACTGACCAGCGCCTTTATTGTAAAAAGCAACCAGGTCAACTGGAAGCCGGTCAGCCTGCCGCGGGTGTTCTGGGTATCAACCGGGATCATCCTGCTGAGCAGCCTGGCGATCCAGGTGGCATTAAGATCTTTTAAAGACCGTGAAATGAACAGGTACCGGCTGCTGACCGGGATTACCGTATTGCTCGGCGCTGCATTTTTAATATGCCAGTGGATGGGCTTCCGGGAATTATGGGCACAGCAGGTAACATTTAAAGGGGCCGGCGGGGGACAGTTCCTGTACGTGATCTTTGGCCTGCACGCCTTACATGTGCTGGGCGGACTGATCGCTCTCTTTATCATGTTCATTAAAGGGTTCTTTGGGAAAACGAAATTATACAGTTCCGTACCGGTGGAAGTAGCGGCAACATACTGGCATTTTGTGGATGCACTCTGGATCTACCTGCTGGTATTTTTCCTGGTCATCGGAAAGAACTAACTGATACAAACGAAACAAGTAAAACCTGACAACTGACATGGCGACAACAGCAACAGTACATCAGACCAAGTGGTGGAGCGGTGGTAAAAGCCCCTTCAACCTGGAGTATGGCAAACTGATGATGTGGTATTTTTTGATGAGTGATGCCTTTACCTTCGGCGCTTTTCTGATTTCCTACGGATCTATCCGTTTCAGCCAGAATTTCTGGCCGGATCCCAACGTGGTATTTAATGCATTCCCGGGCGCCGGTCATGCCAACCTTCCTCTTGCTTTCGTGAGCGTAATGACCTTTATCCTCATCATCAGTTCTGTAACGATGGTGCTGGCAGTGCATGCCGGTCACAAGGGCGATAAAGCCGGTGTGATCAAATGGCTGGGCTGGACGATTGTGGGAGGGCTCGCCTTCCTGAGTTGCCAGGCATGGGAATGGCATCACCTGATTACCGGTGAGCATGCCGTACTGGTGGATGGTAAGATCGATATCATCGGGCAGACCATGCGGGCCAATCCCTGGGGCGCACTGGCCAATCATGATGCCGTGGCTGCCGCCTTGCAAAACACCTCCCACGAAACACTGGTAAACCTGGTCCACCAGAGCAATCATGCCCTGGCGCATGAACAGCTCACGGCGATGACCGATAAGCAACTGATCAGCTCGATCAACCTGGAAGAACTGCATATCCGCGCCAAGGGCCCGGTGGCCTTCGGTGGTTATTTCTTCGGGATCACCGGCTTCCATGGTTTCCACGTACTTTCCGGGGTGGTGATCAATATCATCATGCTGACGATGACGCAGAAAAATGTATTCCAGAACCGGGGCCATTACCTGATGATCGAGAAAGCGGGATTGTACTGGCACTTTGTGGACCTCGTATGGGTATTTGTATTCCTCTGTTTCTACCTGATTTAATGAATCCCCCGGCACCTGATTTTTAAAATTTGTAATTTACCTGAATATGCAACATCCGGCTTTCGAAGAAGTAACGATCCATCATCATCACGCTGACGATGACACATTTCATAAAAAGGTCAGAAAGACCACGATCCTCCTCTCCGTTATTACGGTGATTGAACTGGCCATCGGTCTCTCCATCTATACCATTCACAAGGGAGATGATCCCAATGAATTACTGGTACTGATGTTCAAGGGTATGGTATGTATCCTGACCCTGGCCAAGGCCTATTATATCGTTTCCGTGTTTATGCACCTGGGAGATGAGATCCGGAACATGATCATGACCATCGTGGTACCCCTGCTGCTCTTTATCTGGTTTATCACCGCCTTTATCTGGGATGGTAATTCCTATAAAAACCTGCGGAATACATACGACAAGCATTTCAAGGAAAGCACGATGCCTGTTAAGCATGGTCAGAAAGAAGAGGCCAAACCGGCTGCGCCGGCCAGCGGGAAGGAGTAAGGAATAAAAAGTTTACAGAACGCAACCATTAAACCGGCTATCCGATGAACAAGGAGACGGTTTAATGGTTTTATCTTTTAATAAGAAGTACCGTGAATAAGAAAGCATTACTGGCTGTGCTGATCGCCCTGATGGTCCCCCTGGTCTCCTATTTTATCGTGAAAGAGAAAAGTGAGAGCGCCATTCACATGCCCCGGCATTATTTGCCGGATTCCATCATCAGTAATACGGAAAAAGGGAAAAGAATAACGGATACGGTATGGCACCGCGTGGCAGATATTTCGCTGACCAACCAGGAAGGAAAAAAAGTAAGCCTCGACAGCCTCCGCGGAAAGATCCTGATCGCTGATTTCTTTTTCACCCGTTGCCCGACAATCTGTCCCGGGATGACCCTGAATATGAAACGCCTCGCGGAATCTATCCACAATGGACAGCGGGTGGGTGACAGGACCAATAAACTGGTGCATTTTATTTCCTTCAGCGTGGACCCGGAAAGGGATTCGGTGGAGCGCCTGAAATACTGGGCCAACCGGTTCCAGGTCAACCCGGAACAGTGGTGGCTGGTCACGGGAAATAAAAAAGATATTTATGATTTTGCGCTGAATGAAATAAAACTGGGCCTGATCGACGGGGAAGGGGTGGATACGAATTTTGTACACAGTGATAAATTTGTACTGATCGACAGCAACCGCCTGGTGCGGGGTTATTACAGCGGGCTCGATTCCGTTTCCCTTTCGGCCCTCTCCCAGGACCTGGTGATGCTGACCATGGAAAAAGACCCGAACAGGAAAAGCTTTTTAGCAGGCAAGCTGCAGCTCATAGCCGTTTCGTTTTTGTTCGCTATTACCGGGGTTTTCCTGTTACTGTATTTCATCAATAAAAACAAACCCGATGCTTAAAGCCGCCTGGAACAAGAATGATAAAAAGGCAAAAACCCTGATCTGGATTTTTTCGGTGGTGGTTTTTACTGCCGTCGTATTGCTGGGCCGCTTCAAATTACAGGCGGACCTGGGATTTGACGTGCATATTTTTGCACAGGTTAATGCCTTGATCAATTCTGCGGTGGCGGTCCTGCTTGTAGGGGCCCTGGTGGCGGTGAAATCAAGGAAGTACCGCATACACAGGGGGCTGATGATGACAGCCATGATCCTGTCCATTCTTTTCCTGGTTAGTTATATCTGCCACCACCTGTTTGCCGGGGAAACAAAATTCGGCGCGGAAGGCATTGCCAAAACCGTCTATTACCTCATTTTATTTACGCATATTCCCCTCGCGGGACTGATCCTGCCGTTCATCTTATTTACCGCTTACCGGGCGCTGATTGGCGAATGGCCCGAACATAAAAAACTGGCCCGCATTACCTGGCCTGTCTGGTTTTATGTGGCAGTGACCGGGGTGATCGTGTACTGGATGATCAGCCCCTATTATGTATAAGCCTCATACTATTTCATTCTTCTCGGCATAGGGCCAGGCTGCTACCAGCCAAAGGAAGTCTGTTGTTTAAAAGCTGCTCCCGCCGCTATTTTTTTGTCAGGCGGAACCTGCTTTCCGGTGGCAGGAAACAGCCGTTGGTTGCAAGTCATCCGGGTTTCAGCATTTTACCGGAACTTTATTACCGTGAAAAGAATTCTACTGCATCTGTCTTTCTGGATCCTGTACTTGTTGCAGGATTCGCTGCTGGTGTTTACCTGGGTGGGCCCCTCGCTGGAGAAAATGTCTGACGCGAGACTGATCTGGATTTCGTTCGAAGCGGCCTTTATCATGCTGCTCCCCAAACTGGTCATCACTTATTTTATCCTGTATGTGTCCTTACGAAAGATCACGGGGGAGGCCGTAAATCTTTTTTACTGTATACTGGAGATCTTCCTCGTGCTGGTGCTTTCCCTCGCTTTTTACCGGGCCCTGTCAAGCTATTATATCAACCCCGTTGTTTATGGAGGAGCGTTGAAGGCCGGGGGCTTTTTCGATATCCGGCGGATCCTGATGGCGGTGATGGATATCGGTTTTGTGACGGGAATGGCGGTGGCGATAAAACTGGTACGCATACAACTCGCCGCCAAAGAAAAAGAAAAGGAACTGGTCCGGGAACGGATGGGGGCGGAGCTAAAATTCCTCCGGAACCAGACCAACCCGCATTTTTTGATGAATACCCTGAATAATATTTATGCGCTGGCCCGGAAAAAATCGGATGACACGCCCGAGCTGGTGATGAAATTATCGGAACTGCTCCGGTTTATGCTTTATGAATCCAATGAACCCTTTATCACGCTGACCGATGAAATAAAGATCCTTACGGACTACCTGGAACTTGAAAAGATGCGGTACAATGAAAGGCTGACCGTCACCTTCCACAAGGAAACAGACAGCGAACATTATATGATCGCCCCTTTATTATTGCTTCCGTTTGTAGAAAATGCATTTAAGCATGGAGTCAGTGAGACCCGGTTTAAATCCTTTATAGCGATCGATATGCAGGTAAAAGAGGGTATCCTGGTCTTTCGCATCCAGAACAGCAGGGAAGTCAGCGGCGGACCGGTAAAAGCCAATTGTATCGGCCTTACCAATGTCAGGAGGCAATTGGAGCTGATCTACAAGGAGTATAAACTGGAAGCGAGCAGTGATGAGCATGTTTTCAATGTATTTCTATCCCTAAACCTGAACAACTATGCTTCAATATAACTGCATTATCATTGAAGACGAGCCGCTGGCGGCCGAAATACTGACGGATTATGTAAAGCAGGTGCCTTTTCTTAACCTGAAAGCCATCTGCGGGGATGCCCTGTTTGCGATGGACCTGCTGCAGCGGGAAAAGATAGACCTGATGTTCCTGGATATCCATTTACCAAAACTGAAAGGACTGGATTTCCTCGAGTCGTTAACCAACCCGCCCTACGTGATCGTTACCACCGCGTATAATGAATATGCCATACAGGGCTTTGAACTCAATGTATTGGACTACCTGTTAAAGCCGATACGGTTTAACCGTTTTTTAAAAGCGGTCAATAAACTCAGGCAGCTTACCGAAAGCGGGCCGGCGCCTGTTTATGTTCATCCCGCGCAGGCGGAACGGGCCCATGTTTTTTTTAATGTCGGCAAAAAGAAGGTAAAAATATATTTTGACGATATCCTCTATATTGAAAGCCTCCGGGAGTATATAAAAATCACCACGAAGGAAAAGAATATCCTGACCAAGTACCAGCTGACGGAAATTGAAGCCGTGCTGAAGAATAATAATTTTCTCCGGATCCACCGCTCCTTTATTGTGGCGAAGGATAAGATAACTGCTTTTACAGCAACAGATGTGGAAATCAACAACCGGCAGATACCCATTGGCAGGAGTTATAAAGAACTGGTGATGGGCGTACTGGAAAAGGGGGAATAAGCAGGCTGCTTTTCCGTATGAGGGCAACCCGGGTACCTAAGTCATGGTTGCAGCGTTAACTCCATCTGAATATCGCATCGTTCATAAGGACTGGGCTGGCCGGTTATTTCGGTAAAGCCTAATTTGCGGTACAGGCTGATGGCGGGCCTCAGTTTTGTATTGCTTTCGAGATAGATGCTTTTGGCCTTTACCATTACCGCTTTTTCAATAATGGCCTGGCCCAGCTGCCAGCCGATATTCTTACCCTGCGCTTTGGGGGCAACGGCCATTTTGGCCAGTTCAAAGTCATACGGTTTATCCTGCATCCTGATCAGTGCACAAACCCCCACCGGCTCATCGTCCAGCAAGGCCACCAGGATATGGCCTCCTTTGTCCAGGATATGGCTCTCCGGGTTGTCGAGTGCCAGGTAATCCGCCTTTTCCATTTTAAAAAGACCCGAGATCCATTCTTCATTCAGGTCCCGGAAGGCTTTTCTGTATTTTGGTTCATAGTCCGTGATCGTTACCGGTTGCGTTTCTCTTTTCTTCCGCTGATCAAGCACCCTGTCAAAAAAAGCTTGCTCCTCCAGCAGGCTTTCCCATTCCCCGATACTGGCTGAAATATTATGCAGGCAATGCTGCATCATTTCCCCGATGGCCTGCTGAATATCTTTTTCTGGAAGACGGATTCGTTCTGCTGACTGCAGGCCTTTGGGGCTGATCCGTAACTTCCATTTTCGCCGGTCCTTATCATCCCTGAATTTTTCAATTATACCATTCCGGGTCATTTCCGCCATGATTCTCCAGCCGGATAAGCGGCTATACCCGGTTTCTTTTATTAGCTCGGACAGGGCGCTGGTCCCCTCTGAAAGCAGAAAGGAATAGAGGGGAACCCATTCCGGTTTGAAATCAGTATCATAATACCGGTAAATTCGGTTGATGTCCCTGGTTAATTTTTCAGCCAAAGACCGGATCCTTCCGGTGACAGCCTGTTGTGCTGCAGAATGGAGATGGTTCATGTTAGACAGGTTAGGTTAACCGGATCGTTTTAGTCTTACCAGGGCGGGCCAGTACCGGGGATTCGCTGCCAGTCGCCTGATCAGTAAGCCGGTATTGAAAAATGCCCTTCTTTCATAGATCATTGAATCCCGGGTTATGATGCGGTCAATCGCCCGGATGCTTATTGTTTTTTTGCCAAGCGGGATTTTCATTTTCCATTCAATAAAAACAAGATCACCGGATGACAGCGATCGTTCGACTTCACCGCTGAACCCCGGAAAAGCGGATAACAGCCGTTCAAATTCCCGGATGGCCGCCTGTTTTCCTTTAATGGCGGCTTTGTGGGGTTGATAAAGCGTGCAATCAGCGTGCAATAATTCTCCCAGGGCAGCCGCCGTTGGCTGCTGCCAGGCTCTTTCAAACCGTTCGGCTATATGGGGAGTTGTTTGTGCTTGTATCATACCGGTTATTAACGGATGGTAAAACAGGACGGATACAAAGGAAAGTATACCGGTGACAGAAACTTGTTAAATTCAGGCATCGCCGTCTTCCGCCACACGAACAACATTTAACGCCGGGTCAACTGCATACTTACGTTGTTATTACCCGTTCGGCAATTCCCTTTTGTCATTGGTAGAATAGGGTATTGCACCGTGCAGCAATCCAATACTTTCATGGCTCTGATAGCACAAAACAATAAGCAATGAGAAAATTTATTTTACTGCTTTTACTTGCCGGCGCCCCTTCTTTTATTGTGTTCGCACAGCAAAAGACAATAACCGGGAGGGTGACCGATACAAAGGGCGAAGCGTTGTCCAATGTTTCGGTCCTGGTAAAGAATACGCGGGAAGGAACTGCCACGAAGGAGGACGGCACATTTTCATTAACCATTTCTTCCACCGCGCGGGTACTGATCTTTAGTTTTACCGGTTTCCGCGATGAGGAGATTGCTATCGGATCAAAGACCAGTTTTAACATCGTGCTCAGCAACCAGGAGAAGAGCCTCCAGGAAGTGGTGGTAACCGCGATGGGTATTAAAAAGGACAAAAAAACGCTCGGGTACGGGGTTACCCAGCTGAATTCAGGTGAGCTTACCCAGGGTCATACCACGAATATCACGAATGCCCTGGCAGGAAAAATTCCGGGAGTGCGGGTTTCCGGCAGCGGGGGATCCTTCACCGGGTCCAGTATACTGATACGCGGTTATACCACGATGACCGGCTCCAACCAGCCTCTTTTTGTAATTGATGGGATTCCGGTTGATAACAGCGGCGGCGGCAGTCCCCTGCAGGCAGGTCCCTCTGTATCAAACAGGGCAATTGATATTAACCAGGAGGATATTGAAAGTATCAGCGTGCTCAAGGGACCTTCCGCAGCAGTGCTGTACGGGTCAAGGGCGTCGAACGGGGTAGTCGTCATTACAACCAAGAAGGGAAAGGCGGGGCAGAAAAAGAATGCCATCCAGTTTTCCACCAGTTACCAGATTGAAAATGTGAACCGGTTTCCTGAATATCAGAATTCGTATGCACAGGGCAACAACGGGGTATTTTCACCGGTTTCCCAATCATCCTGGGGGCCATTGATCAGTGGACAAACGGTGACCAATGCCTATAATCCCGCGACCAATGCCAACGACAGGTCAGAAGTGCTGGCCGCCTATCCTGATAATGTTACGGATATTTTTCAGCAGGGAACAAACTGGCAAAATAATATTGCCTTTTCCGGCGGGACGGATAAGAGTACGTTCCGCTTTTCGTATGGCTACCTGAAAAACACGGGTGTGATAGACAACAATGTACTGCACCGGCATAATTTTTCCCTGAATGCCGGTTCAAAGATTACTAATTACCTGTCCATTACGGCCAGTGCTGCTTATTCCAATAACAGGTCGCGCAGAACACAGCAGGGAAACCAGCTGAGTAACCCTTTTTTCCGCGGATGGTTTACCCCCCGGAGTTATAACCTGGGCGGACTGGCCTGGGAAGATGCCGTGGGCAACCAGTTGTACCCGCTGGGCGAGGATAACCCGTACTGGACGATAAAACATAACCGGTTTAACGATGAGATTAACCGCTTCATCGGGAATGTTTCGCTTAACCTGAAACTGGCGAAATGGCTCCAGGCCGATTATAAGATCGGGTCGGATATCTATTCAACCTTCAGTCACGCCTATGACCAGATCGGGGCAAGAGGGGGCGCCAATACAGCCGCCAACGGGGTGGGCGGGATCCGCGAAGTCCGCGGTCTGCTCCGGAGCCTTAACTCAAACGGGTTCCTGACTGCCACTAAGCGCATCAAAGACTGGACCGGTACAGCAATCATCGGGACAGAATTCCAGCAGATGTACACTACGGCTGCCCAACTGGATGGCAAGGGGGTCATCATAAGAGATTTTGAACAATTGAGCAATACAACCACCTTCACCCCGGCGCCTTCCAGCAATATGGTTAAAACAAGGCTCCTCGGTGTCTATGGTGATTTTACGGTTGGCTACAGGAGTATATTTAGTGTGAACCTTACCGTTCGTAATGACTGGTCATCTACTTTTAAAACGAATAAAAACTCCTATTTGTACAATGGGGTGGGCGGGTCTGTGAATGTTACAGAGTTGTTCCCCGGGATAAAGAGCAAAATTATTGAGAACATTAAGCTCAGGGGTAATATTGCCACGGTCGGAAAGGAAGGGACTGTTTATTCAACAGATTCCTATTTTGTCGGGGCTGGTTCCGCTGATGGGTTCGGGCCGGCGGTCACTTTTCCTTTTAACGGCATACAGGGATTTACCCTGGGCAATTCAGCGGGTAACCCGGACCTCGGTCCTGAATTTACAACGAACCGCGAAATAGCGGCTGAACTGAGTTTTTTTAAAGGAAGGCTCAGCCTGGAAGCGACCCGGTATAAGCAAAGCTCGAAGAAGCTGGTCTTTGCGGTCCCGGTATCTCCCACTTCCGGTATTATTTCGTTAGTGATGAATGCCGGAAACCTGTCAAACCGGGGAACCGAGATCAGCATCAATGCCATCCCGGTAAAATCGGCTTCTTTTTCATGGAACGTTAATATAAATTATACCCGCTTCAAAAGTATTGTTGACAAGCTGGCACCCGGGGTTACCAATATTTTCCTGGGGGGCTTTACCACCCCGAATATCCGGCTGGTGGAGGGAGAGGAATATGGGCAGATCTACGGCACAGCTTACCAGCGGGATGCAGCAAAAGGTAATAAAATAATTGTGGGGGCAAACGGTCTTCCCTTGGTCACTTCCGGTGTTCAGAAAATAGGCAACCCGAACCCGAAATACCTGCTGGGTATCACCAATACGGTCACCTACCGGGAATTTTCACTCTCCTTCCTGATTGATTATAAGAAGGGCGGTGATATCTATTCAAGAAATATCGCGGACCTGCAACGCAATGGGGTGGCAAAAGAAACGGCGGAATTTCCCCGCTTTGATGCCAATGGCGTTCCCACTAAAAACTACCTGTTCGACGCGGTGTATGCCGGCGGGCAACCCAATACAACCATGATTACGGCTGAACAGTACTGGGGCAATAGCGGTAAATATGCCGCGGCAGAAGGATTTATCTATGGAACAACCTGGTTCCGGATCAGGGAAGCCTCTGTAGGATATAGTTTACCCAAAGCGCTTCTTGATAAAACTCCGTTTGGAGCCGGCGAGTTTTCCATCTTTGGCCGGAATCTTTTCTTACACGCGCCTGATTACCCTCACCTGGACCCGGAACAAAATGCACTTGGCATCAGCAATGCACAGGGGCTTGAATTTAACGCCTTACCACAGACAAGAACGATGGGCGTATCCCTTAAACTCAGTTTTTAAAACGTAAAATATTGTGAATATGAAGTACAGCAATTTCCTGAAACTGTTTTTTCTTATCCCGGGAATAACAGGGATGACTTCCTGTAAAAAGGCGCTGGATATAAATAAGAACCCGAATGCCATACCGGATTCCAACAGCCCGGTGGCGCAGTTACTTACCTCGGCACAGGTAAACCTGGGGTTTGAAGGGGGCAGCGATATCTTCCGGTACACAACTGAGATTATGCAACAAATGTCCGGGGCAGCTTCCCAGCCCAACCAGACCTGGGAGTATTACCGGTATAAAATACTCGGGAGTGACCTGAATAATTTGTGGGGCAGTATTCATGCCGCCACACTGAATGACCTGGAACTGATCATCCGGCAAAGCACCGGGAGTCCCTATTATTCCGGAGTAGCCAAAATTCTTAAAGCCTATGAATACGCACTGGTGGTGGATGTATGGGGGGATGTACCTTATACCGAAGCACAACGGTTATCCGAAATTACACAACCCCATTATGATGACGATGCGACGATCTACCCGAAGCTGATCACCCTGCTGGGGGAAGCGGTGACCGACCTGAATGCCGCTTCCAGTGTGTTAACACCCGGGAGCAATTCAGTGATCTATCCCGGGAGTTTTTCCACTGTTAAAACCAATTGGATTAAACTGGCCAATACACTCCGGCTCAGGCTGCTCCTGCATTATAGCAAGAAGGACCCGGCTTTTTGTGTTTCGCAGATGACCGCCCTGATCAATTCCCCCGGGGTGCAGTTTATGAGTTCCAATGCAGATAATTTTCAGTTGAATTTTTTTAACGTTCCCGGGCAGCGGAATGCTATTTCTGCTTTCGAGGTAAGCCGGCCCAATTACCTGTTTGCCGATGCAAACATGACCGGTATGATGAATGCCAAAAATGACCCGAGAAGAGCTTATTATTTTACAGATTTCCCTGCCGGGTCAGGTGCGTATGTAGGTGTTTCTGCCACGAATCCACCTCCTGCACCCAATAATAATTACAGCCGGGTACATAGCTTTTTGAGAGGTGCCCTTATTACGCCGGGTACAGGCACTAATTCCGGGGTTTACAGCGGGGCGGCACCCCAGCGGATGCTGAGTTATGCGGAATATTGTTTTATCCGGGCTGAAGCGGCCCTGATGGGAGCCCCGGGTGATCCCCAGGCCTTTTTTACAAACGGGATTACTGCTTCTATGACGGAAGCGGGCGTGGGGGCCACGGCCATTGCAACCTATTTGTCCTCGCACGGGACACTGACCGGCACAAATGCCCAAATGCTTCAGCAAATTATTGAAGAAAAATATATCGCTTTATTCGGCGTGGCTGTTGAACCCTGGAATGACTGGAGACGAACCGGCTATCCCAACCTGGCGATTCCGGCCAATGCAATAACCAGTTCGGTTCCGAGATCCCTTTTTTATCCGCAATCGGAGATTGACCTGAATTCAAATTGCCCCGGGCAGAAAACACCGGATCTGCAGACCCGGGTATTCTGGGATAATTAAGTGGTTTCGGGTAAACGATAAGTAGGATACCCGGGGATGGGGCCGGGTGTTAGTTTAACTGATTGAACGCTCTTATAAATACGTGTTGGGTAAGAAGATTGCAGCGGACCCGGTACTGGTTTGTTCTCCTGGTAAAACCTACCTTTTTGTTTTGGTATATGGTTTTGGTTGCGGTTAGTTTTAAGGCAAATAAATCATACCGGGATCTGCTGCACCAATAATGACAGGTGAAACTAAGGACTAATGAAACTGGCCGGGAATGACTCAATACGGAAGGGCCGGGATATCCAATACTTTGTCAAAAGCCTGCGGAAGGACGGGTAAAAATCAGGTAGTTTATTCAGTGTGATTAAAACCGGGCCGGCTGCATCTTTAAGCATAGGAAGTAACTAAAAAATTGTTCATGATAAAGCAGGAAAACGGGTCTGCAGCCGCTAACCGGGCCACCGTATTTTTCGCAGGCATCCTCGTCGGAACGATGGATGGACTTTCGGCAGTCATACATTATTTGATCAAGGGAGGTCAGCATCCCGAAAAGGTATTCAATTTTGTCGCCAGCGGGCTTTTCGGCAAGGCCGGCCTTAGCGGGGGCGTTCAGATGGTCGTGGCCGGGGTATTGCTTCATTTTATCATAGCGGGTATCTGGACCATTATCTTCTTCAGGGCTTATGCAAGGATAGAAATAATGAGAAGGAACCGGGTCATTACCGGGGTGCTGTACGGGTTGTTGGTCTGGACGATCATGACCCGGGTGGTCTTGCCCCTTAGCCGCACACCGAAAATTCCTTTCCGCTGGGAGCCGGCCATCACGGGAGCCCTGATATTGATTATCGCGATCGGATTGCCCCTTTCTTTTATAGCGAACAGGGCGTATAAGAAAAACCGCAGCGGGCAGCTAATCGCAATGAATAATGAAGAAGAGGATGATTAATAAACCAACGCTAAACTCTTATGAAATACCTGGTAAGCGCTTATATCAATAGTACAACGGTATTGTCGGCCGTGGAGGGAACAATGGATTATCTTGGTTTTTCCACGATCGAGAGCAATAATCACTACCGGGTTTTCCAGGGTTTTTTCAGCGGAGGAGCAGGGCGGTTTGCCGACCGGCTCAATGCGGACCTCGAATCCACGGAATTCCAGGTGGAAGATTCAATATTCCTGGTATGCCCGGTTACTTCGGCGGACGGGCAGCCTTCTTTTTCAACTATTATAATAAAAAGGAAGGGCAACAGGTTTCTGCGGAAAACGGGAATACCCGGGAAAGGCAGGTAACAGGTGAGTTGAAATAAGTCATTTTTTATACGGAACTGTATGTATCCAGAAAGAAAGCAAGCGGGTAGTGAAGCGATTTCCGGTTTTCTCTTTGTGCGGATGGATGATTTACCTTATGAGGAACATTTTATACCGGTGACAGTGACATCCCGTATATACGCGAGGGACTATGGAGGATACGGCCCCGCTCTTTTTTTGCTGCATGGATTCCCGGATAACATGCATTTGTATGATTATCTCGTTCCTGAACTCTGCCGGCATTTCCGGGTCATCCTGTTCGACTTCCTGGGCTGGGGCCGGAGCGATAAACCGGCTGCTTATCCCTACAGTGCCCGGAAACAGCAGGAGGAACTGGCCTCGGTCCTTCATTATTTTAATTTTCCGAACTGCTGGTTGCTGGCCCACGATGCATCAGGCCCGCCTGCCATAAATTATTACCTGGACCATCCGAAAAAAATTCAGCGCCTGGTATTGCTGAACACTTATTATTCAGCGATGCCAACGCTTCGTGCCCCGGAGGCTATCTGGATGTTTTCGCGCCCCCTGGTAAAAGAGGTGGCCGGTTTTTTTGCCCGGCATATCAAATTCCTTAACCGGGTGATTTATTACCGGCAGGTTGGAACGTTTATCAGGAGGGCCGACAGGCGCAGGGTTCTTGTACCTAAATTATTTGAAACTTTTTCCGGGAAAGATAACTTCAATGCTTTTCTCCGGTTAAATGCCGGTTTACTGGAAACGATCGCGGCGAATTCGCTGAGGAAGGAAGAGTGTAAAAAGGCCGGGCAAAAAGTGATTATCGCTTTTGGCGGCAGGGATCCCTACCTGAATCCGGGTGTGGCTGATTCGTTTTCGGAACTTTTTGAGGGGGCCCGGAAATATATCCTGCCGGGCGCCGGGCATTATGTACAGGTGGATAAACCGGAAAAACTGGCGGAGATACTCATCGGGGAATTATAAAATGCAAAAAGCTGCGGGCAACTATGAAGTTCCTGTTTACCACTTTGCCAACGAATGACCTGGGACTGATCACCCGGGCCTTACCCGTGGCCGCTGAACTTTCTTCGCGGGGACATGAAGTGATTTTTTCCAATCCGGCCAGTGCACCCTCTAAGCTGATTGCAGAAGCCGGATTCAAAAATGAGTGGCCGATACACCCGCTGTACCGGCTGGCTTTCCAGGGGGCGAATTTCAGAAATTTCTTCAGGATGGTCAGAACGGAACAATTCAGAAAGGAATACGGAAGCCTCCCGCATTTTATATGGAAACTGGCCCGATCCATACCTTTCCGTTTTGCTCCTGCCGTCAACGAAGTTTGGGACACGGACCATGCCTGCGCGATCACCGGCCTGTTGAATTATAATTTTGTCAAAAGTCTCTGCGATGCCTATGCGGCAGTTATGGTGAAAACAAAGCCGGATGCCGTGGTTGATTGCTGGAACCCGCTTGCCTGCATTGCCTGTAAAAAACGGGGTATCCCCTTAATTACCATCAACCAGGCAGATGCCCTTCCCGGGAGCAAAGGCTTTATCTGGTGGAAGAAAAAACCGGGTACTATTCCAGGTGTTGTTCCGGTGTTTAACCGGGTGCTCCGGAAATTTGGAATGAGCCGGGTGGAAAACTGTGAGGAGCTAAACAGGGGAGACCTGACATTGGTCACAGGCACACCTGCAACCGACCCACTGGAAGGAGTAAACGATTTTCATTATACGGGCGCCCTGGTTTGGCAACGGCCGGGATCCGCAGTGCCCGCCTGGTTTCAGGATCTTCCCCGGAACAAACCGGTGATCTGGCTGTACGGGGGTAATCCCCATTATGGAGGACGATCTTCCATCTTTGATTCTTCTTCGATGGTAAAAGCCTGCCTCGCGGCCCTGAAAAATGGCGACTGGACAGTAGTATTCAGCAAGGGCTATCACGAATTGAGTAAAGAAACGGCGATACTTCCTTCCAATTTTATTTCTGTGCCCTTTGTCCCCGGCCTGCTGATGGGGAGCAGGGCTGACCTGCTGATTCATCATGGCGGGTACGGGTCCTGCCAGGCCGGTCTTTTATGCGGGAAACCATCCCTGGTGCTTCCGACTTTTTCGGAGCGGGAAAGCAATGCCAGGAGAATTGCAAAACTGGGCGCCGGGGACTATGTGCTGCCGCAACAGCATACACGGGGCGAAAAAAAATTTAGTGCCGGGGAAATCAGGGAAAAGGTGAAAACGATATTGTCGGATCCCCGGTACAGGACCTGCGCAGAAACACAAAGAGATGAACTGCTCCGCTATGGTGGAGCGGTAAGGGCTGCGGACCTGGTTGAAAAATTCACAAGCGGTCGGGCAGCGAAGGAAACAAGGCGAATGCATGACCTTACTGCGTAACCTGCTTTTGGTAGCCCCGGGCCTGTCGTTTGCAGATTAAGGATTTGCTGTAATCCGGACTTATCTAAATTCAGGTTGCTGTTGAACAGGCGGGTTCTTCCAGGATAGGTACAGATCAGGCCGTTTTAAAATAAGTGCATAAGCAAGTGGTATGGTGTCAGTCAGAAGGGTGCGGCTGTAATGGCTGCATCCTTTATCTTCCTGGCAGGCCGGGTGCCTTGACCATTCCACCGGGATAATAGCTGTTGTAATGAACTAAACTGAAAATTATGGGTATGAAAAAAATAGCAATGGTTTGCTTTTCATTGTCCGCCGTTTGTATGTTGCTTGTCTCTTTTACCGGGGCCGGGAAAAGAGGGGCTGGTATTCCCTATCCCGAGGGTTTTCGTTATTGGGTGCATATAAAAACAAACCTGACAGGCTTCAGGAACCAGCCGCAACGAAAATTTGATGGATTTCACCAGATCTATGCGAATAAACAAGCTGTGGAGGGCTATAAGACCGGGCATTTCCCGGAAGGCTCCGTTATAGTCTTTGATAAGCACATGGCTGACACATCAGGCGGCGTGATCCAGCCTGGCGCGCGCAAATTCATCAACATCATGTACAAAAACAGTGAGCAGTTTGCCAGCACAGGCGGTTGGGGTTTTGAAGAATTTACCGGTGAATCCAGGACAGAAGGGCGGCTGGATATTCAAAAGCAGAATAATTGCTTCAGTTCCTGTCACGGCAACCAGCAGGCGAACGATTTTGTGTTCAGCCATTTCAGGGAATAATGGAGTCGGTTTTCGGCTGGGTGGGGTTAACCAGGTTGAGTTCTCTTGTCGGCAATCCGGTCAGGTCATAGCTGAATGTCTCCTTCAATAACCATTTCAGCCGGCGGTGACAATTTTTTATATATACCCGGCCGGTTAAATTTTCCCTCTCCATTTCATTTCTTCCGCTCTTTCCGCCTCCTGCTTACGCCGGAGCACTGTTTGTATCTGCTCGGCATAAATGAAAACAGTGATAACCGAACAATACAGCAGTAATATGATCACCACCAGTGAGAAAGAA
Source organism: Sphingobacteriales bacterium (assembly GCA_016219985.1). Taxonomy (GTDB): domain Bacteria; phylum Bacteroidota; class Bacteroidia; order Chitinophagales; family Chitinophagaceae; genus JJ008. Next base: position 80,744 of record JACRJO010000010.1, read on the forward strand.
CCGCCAGCCAGCCAGAGTAAAGCAATGGCAAAAGATATTACAGTGCTGATGATCAGCAACAGGGGGGCTATGGCTTTTTGCAGGGCCAGTAGTACAAAGGATACGATCATTAACAGGTAAGGGAGGATCATCAGGTTAGTGATCCAGTTGGCACGTACAAAGGCCAGTTGCTGAACCAGGCAGGTTGCCGTAATCAATGTGCCAAATACACCGGAATAAGTACAAAATTCCTGCTGGCTTTTGGACAGGGGATTAAGCGGTGAAGACATAGGGATAAGTGTTGATTGAAAAACGGAAACTAATTAAAAACCCAATTCCTCCGCCGGGTCCCAGAATAATTTTTTAAAATCAACGACCTGGTCATTTTTTACCCGGACCCCTTCTTTTTTCAGCAGTGCTTCCATCTGGCCCGGCGGGGTAAAATGATGTTTGCCGGTAAGCAGGCCAATGCGGTTGACCACCCGGTGGGCCGGGACTTTGGGTCGTACACTGCCGGCGCCGTTCATGGCCCAGCCAACCATGCGGGCCGAGGACCTGGTACCGAGACAGGCGGCGATGGCGCCATAAGAGGTAACTCTTCCTTTTGGGATCTGCCGGGCCACTTCATATACCAGGGAAAAGAAATTATCTTCTTTGGTCCCGGAGGGCCGGAGGGCTTTTAATTTTTCCGATGATTTTTTCTTGCTGGCCATAGGGTGAAGATAATAAATGACCGGGATGATTGAAATCAGGGGTGTGAGGCCGGGGGTATATTTTCTTTTTTCTCCAGCAAGACCGTACGGCCGGGTTCGGGTACATTTTCATATTGGTAGGGACAATGGAGGCAACCATTGCCGCAGCAATATCCCTTTTCCAGGTGGTATGCTGCGGTAAGCACGATCAATCCGTCTTCATTAAAATAATAATGTATGCCCTCAGTGAGATGGTTCATCTTTTGCTATGACTTCTTTTAAAATCGCGTCTTTTTCTTTATCACCCAGGTCGGCCGGTAACCCAAAACAGAGATAATGAACACGGTTGCTGCCGGCAATATCCAGCGACTCATAATGGGTTTTGATTTGAAGTTCGTCGGGTACAATTGCCTGCCCGTACACATCCGCTGAATCCTGCTGCAGCGGGCACCGGTACAGGCTTATCACTGTTTTGGTAAACCGGTACAGGTCCGGGCTGTCTGTTTTCAAATGGATATAACCACCAGGAGCGAGGAATTGTTGATAGAGCCGGAGAAATTTAGGATGAGTCAGCCTTTTTTTCGCCTTGGACAGTCTTAACTGGGGGTCGGGGAAAGTAATCCAGATCTCCGCCACTTCCCCCGGGGCAAAGTATTCAGCAATTTTATCAATCTGTGTACGCAGGAAAGCTACATTTCCGAGGCCTTGCTGCAATGCTTTTTTTGCACCCACCCAGATCCGGTTCCCCTTCAGGTCCACCCCGATAAAATTGCGGCCGGGATAAAGTTTTCCCAGTCCTACCGCGTATTCCCCCTTGCCGCAGGCCAGTTCGAGGGTAAGGGGATGATCGTTTCCAAAAAAAGCTTTCCAGGTTCCCGCGGTATGTTCCGGGAACTGCAATACATTTTTAAAAGTTTCCAGTTCGGCAAACCGGACTAATTTCTTCTGGCCCATAGCGGGCAAAAATAAACTTTATATACAGATGCGGGATCAAATCTTAACCTGCAGCCCGACCCCGATAATGGATTTGAATTGCAGGCCGGGAGAGGATCCGTTTTCGCCGAAGAGCCGCACATCATCATCGTAGATCATATCCACGTTCCAGCTGAAGGCAATGATTTTGGCCACTTTCGCCGAGAAAGTATTGGTCATGAACACATCCACATTCTGCGGGTCCTTTTTATAATTGGAAAATAAGTCGATCCGGCTTTTGTAAGACACAAATTTATTAAAGGACCGCTGGTAGCCGATGGTGGCGAAAGCGCCGTTCTGGTTTATACTATGAGTATTGTGCGCCACCCCGTACTCCCCTTTCGCGGCCAGGCTGCTGTCTTTTACAAAAACCCAGCGGGAAGTGACCGGGGAAACAAAGATGGAGAGATCCTTCGTGGGTTTGTAATCAATGCCCTGGCTCAGCACGAGGTAGGCCGGGGAAAGAAAATCCGAGGCGAAGGTTTTGATATTATTCGGGTAGGTATATCCTTTCAGGAACTGTGAACGAAAATTAGCGAGTGTGGCCAGGTTGAATTTTTTATTGAGCGATAGCCCGTATTTGGATAAAAGATCAAAACGGTCGTCGTTCTTACGGCTGCCTAGACTGGTGGTGTTGAGATAGCCAAAACTCACATCAAACGTATTATCCCAACTGTGCTTTTCTTTTTTATAAAAACCGAAAAGCCGCAGGCTGGTATTGACCGTAAAAGAAAAATCATCTCCGCCCGCTGCCCAGTTGCTCTGGCTGCCCTGCCCGATACTGAGGCTGTAGGTGCCCCCGGTCCTCCAGGCATGATTGCCTGTATCCGGGATATCCCGTTTTACGGGGCGCAGGGATTCCACCTGTAGCTTTCTGACCACGGCATCCTGTGACCGGGCAGATGAGGCGGAAAATAAAAGTAAAAAAATAAAAACAGACCTGTTCATCCGGTTGGTTCGTTTACTTAATAAATGGGGTGTCCGTTTTTCAGAGGGTGCTGCAAAGATATTGCAGGGCAGAAACTGGCAAAGAAAAAAAATAGTATAAAGAAGATGTTAAAGTTAGTCGATAGTCAATAGTCGTTAGTCGATAGCCTGCGTCGCAGAATAATAATCAGTAATCAATAATTTAATAATCAATAGCCGCATTCAATCAGAATCGTATAAGAAAACCGATGCCTGCGAGCGACTTGACCTGCAGGGCGGCGGAGCGCTGGTTCTTGCCGAAGAGACGTACATCATCATCATAGATAAAATCAAGGCTCCAGGAAACGGATAATACTTTACCCAGTTTGGCATTCAGGATATTCGACATAAAGAGGTCGATATTCTGCGGGTTGTGCCGGTAATTGGAGAAGAGATCGATCCGGCTTTTATAGGTTATATTCTTATTGATTTCACGCATATAGCTGATCGTGGCAAAGGCGCCGAATTCCAGGTTTGACTTCTTGCCCGGGGTTACGCCGTATAGCCCTTTATTGGAGAGGGCGGTATCGCGGACGATCACCCAGCGGGCGGTAACCGGTGAGAAGAAGATCGAATGGTTCTTGTTGGGTTTGTAATCGAGGCCCAGGCTGGTCAGCAGGTAGCCCGGCGCCATAAAGGCCGAAGAAAATGTTTTTACATTTTCGGGATAGGTGTATCCTTTGAAAAGCTGGGAACGGAGGTTAACGAGACCGGAGAGGTTAAGTTTGGGATTCAGGGCATGACCGTATTTGGTCAGCAAATCGAAGCGGTCATCATTTTTCCGGCTGCCCAGGCTGGTGGTATTCATGTAGCCGACATTGAAATCAAAGGTATTGTCCCAGCTCTGTTTGTCTTTTTTGTAGAAAGCGTATAAACTGAGCAGGGAGTTGACAGAGATGGAAAAATTATCCCCCCCGGCGGCCCAGTTGCTCAATGAGCCCTGGGATATATTGATGCCATACATGCCGCCTTTTCGCCAGGCTTTTTTGCTGGTATCCGCTTCTTTTTTGATCGTTCTTTCTGCTTCTGAACGAAGGGATTTTACCGTGTTGTCCTGGCTGGAAGCGAAAAAGGGAAGGATAAACAGGATAAAGGGGATTACTTTCTTCATACAGGTTTAAAATAAATGGGGCAAAGGTAGGAATAGGAAGGAAAATAACAGGCGGGTATAAAGAAGGGAGTGAGTCTCATTCAGCTTTCCCTGTTGAAGAACTTTTGCTCCGCAAAGCGAAAATGCAACCCTTCTTTGCGTCTTTGCGGGGAATACATCGAAGGGGCGTCAATGCGTTCCCGGAAGATTTTTTGTATCCCGCAAAGCTTAAGAAGACTTCCGGAAAGGAGAAAAGTCGTTACAGTTGCAGAAAACCATTTCCATACAGGAACTCCGGGGACAAATAAATGCTAAGTGATTAAGCCGCGCGAAGAGAAACTCTTAAATATAGAATGCAGTAACATTTATTAACCCTTCTTTGCGCCTTTGCGGGAAACCTTATGCGATGCAGTGCGCATCTTCGGGATACGAAAGAGTCTTTCGGGAAAAAAGGGTGCCCCCGGGTCCCCTTCGGGAGACCCGGGGGCATAAAAAAGCCCTTGCTAAGGAGGCAAAGGCTCCGCGGGCGATATTCGCCACGCGGTTAAAGTCGCACGAGAAAAAGCTGTAGGGGGAGGGATCGAATGCCGACGCTCTGGTCGGCATCCTGACCGGCTTCGCCGCGTCAGGACCTCCACTAGAAAAAAGCTGTAGGGGGAGGGATCGAACCTCCACGGAGCAGTTAGCCAAAAAGCAAAGATTAGTGGTCAACCCTGGTCGGCCTTACCAAAAGTAACGTCGGCTCTACTTTTCGTTTGTCCTGTACTCTCCACCCCCGAGACGAGAGGGCATGTCTGCCAAAAATTTCATCACCCCACAGTATAAAAAGAACTTCGTTGTTTGATGACACAAATATATAGCAGAATTCATTTTCGTTCCAATATTTCTAAGAAATATTTTAAAAGTATAGATTTTATTCAAATAAGTGGTACATTTATTGAATAAAACTTAAAAACTGATCTAAAAATGGCTGCAAAATTGAATCTGGACAAACTGGACCTGCAGATCATCCACCAGATGATGGAGAATGCAGAGATATCCTATGCCGACCTGGGTAAAAAACTATTTGTTTCCGGTGGTACCATCCACGTTCGTATCAAAAAACTGCAGGAGGCCGGCGTGGTTAAAGGTACCAGGTTAAAGGCTGATCTCAAACAACTGGGCTATGATGTGATCGCTTTTATCGGGATCTACCTGAAAGAAAGTTCACTCTACGATACCGTTGCCCGCGACCTGCAGAAGATCCCCGAGATCGTCCGGCTGAACTATACCACGGGTAACTACAGTATGTTTGCCGAGATCGTTTGCAAGGACATTACCCAGCTGCGCTCCGTACTGCACGACCAGCTGCAAAAGATCAGGGGGATCGAAAGGACCGAAACCTTTATCTCCCTCGAGGAAAGTTTCAGCAGGAATGTAAAAGTAATCTGACGGGTTTCCCGCCCTGTTTCATCCATTGACCGCATTATGAAAGAGCCATCCCGCTTTTATTCTTCCCTTGGGTTATTGCTGGTACTGAATGTACTGGTCAAACCCCTCTGGATATTCGGGATCGACCGCCCTGTGCAGAACCTCAGCGGCACCGAAGTGTACGGGACCTATTTTTCCGTATTCAATTTTTCCTTTGTTCTTGGCTTTTTGCTGGACTGGGGACTTACCCAGTACATGAACCGCCAACTGGCCGCAGATCCTGCTGTCTTTAAAAAAGCAGCCGGCCATTTCCTGCTGCTTAAACTGTTCCTGGTCTTTTTATATGCTGCCATTGTGTTTGCCCTGGCCGCTTTTTCAGGGGTCCGGGACTTTCAGCTCCTGCTCCTGCTGATCCTGCTTCAGGCCCTCGGGTCCTTCTTTCTTTTTACAAGGGCCATACTCACCGCGCAACAATGGTTCAGGGCCGATGCCTGGTTTTCGGTGCTCGATAAAGTGCTGATGATCCTGGTCTGCGGAAGCTTCCTGCTCCTCCCGGCATGGGGACCTGTTACGATTGAAAAATTCCTGCTCTCCCAGCTGACCTGCACCGCCCTTGCCTTACTTACTGCTTTTATATTCCTGCGGCGGAAGGGTTTTGTATTCTCTTTTGCTGATAAGGGGTGGCTCAAAACCCGCCTGTTTAAAGAGGTGCTTCCTTACGGGCTGATCGTCTTACTCATGTCGGCCCATTACCGGCTTGATGGATTCCTGGTTGAAAGAATTCATCCCAACGGGGCGCAGGAAGCAGGGATCTATGCAGGCGCTTACCGCCTGCTCGATGCAGGCAATATGGCGGGCTATTTAGTGGCTTCTTTTCTCCTGCCTTTTATTGCCAAACAACGGGAACGGAAAGAATGGGTGAACGAGGCAGTGCTGAACAGCCGGCACCTGCTGATGCTTTTCGCGGTGACGGCAGCCGCCACCGCCATTGTACTGGCCCCCTGGCTGCAATCCCTTTTATATCATAACCGGGACCCTTATGCCATTGAAGTAATGCAATTTTGTATTCCTGCACTGATCGGGTACTCATTGGTGCAGGTTTACGGGACCGTACTCACCGCCGCCGGGCATATTCGTTCCTTTTGCCTTATTATATCAGGCGCCCTGGTCCTTAATATACTATTAAACCTTGCCTGGATACCGGTATATGGGGCATTGGGCTGTTGCTATGCCGCCCTGGTCAGCCAGGCAGGCTGCGGATTGGCTGTTTTTTTGACGGCCCGTGCTAAAACCGGCGTTCATACAGACCTTCGCTCCCTTGTTATTTATAGTTTAGCCGGGGTCATGCTGTTTTGTTTTCTTTACTTTGGTGACCCGGTTATTTCAAATAAACCGCTGCTGCTAACCGCCGGTTGTTTACTCGTGCTTGTTTTGGCAGTGGCAACCAAACTGGCGGATGCCGGAAAATGGAAACAACTTTTTTTACATAATAAATAAAAATGATGCCCGATATTTTTACGCTGATCAAAAACTGGTGGAAGCAGATCCTGGCCGTACTCCTCCTTTCCCTCGTAACAACGGGTGTGATCGTTTATAACAAGCGGCCGGAATACCTGTCGGTTGCCACGGCTGTACCTGCCAGCGCCTATACCTCCGACAAAGCGCGGCTTTTCAACAGCAATATTGAACAGCTGTACACCGCGCTCGGAACCCCGGATGACCTGGACCTCGTGGTGGGTACGGGCAAACTGGATACGGTTTACCTCGCCGTCACGGCACAGTTCAACCTGCAGGATCATTATAAAATGGGAGAAAAGGGGGAAGCCGCTATCGGGAAAGCCGCTTCCTTGCTGAAAAAAAACAGCAGCGTAACCAAAAGTGAATACGGGGAACTGAAAGTCCGGGTATGGGATACCGATAGAAACCTCGCTCCGCAACTGGCCAATGCGGTCATGAAACAATTACAGTCCATGCACCAGGATCTCCGGAATGCCGGTAATGAAGCGACCCTGGGATCGCTGATCAGCGGCCGCGGCCGGTTGCAGAAAGAAGTAGATTCAACCGTTGTAACGGATGCAAAAGCCGCCCTTGTTACCCGCTTGACGGAATATGATAAACTGATCCATGAATACCAGCTCATCCTTGACAATAAAGCGCCCGCCCTGTTAGTGGTGGAAAATGCCAAGGCCAGCGACTGGCCCGACCGGCCGAAGCGGGGGCAATGGATGCTGGCTACCGCTGTACTGGCCCTGCTCTTTTCTTTATTACTGGCCGCCTTACTGGAAAAAAGAAAAACCGCCATCGGGTGATGCTGGCTGCCGTAAATAAGGAAAAGGGGCTCTTTCTTTTTTTTGCAGCCCTGTTCCTGCTGACCCTGGCGGCAGCCGCCGGTTCGGAGGATTATTGGATAATGGGTATCCCGTTTACCGGCTTATTACTCTATGCCGGCTGGATGAATAAATCCCTTGTTTTTTACGGACTGCTTTTCAGCCTGCCTCTTTCCGTTGAATATAATTTTTCTTCCACACTCGGTACCGATTTCCCCGATGAATTGCTGATGCTGCTGACCAGCGGACTCTTCCTCTTGTACAGTCTGTACAACCGGTCCGTCCTGCCGAAAGAAATAAAACAGCATCCCTTGCTGTTCTTCCTGTTTATTTTGCTTGGCTGGATGATTGTTACGGTATTGTTTTCCACGAATCCTCTTGTTTCCGTGAAATACGGATTGGCGAAATCCTGGTACCTCGGCGCTTTTGTATTGGCGCCTCTTATTGTATTTACCAACAGGAAAGCGATCCAAACAGGGGGAAAGGTTTTAGGCTATACCATGCTGCTGGTCACCCTTATTGCCCTGATCCGTCACAGCAGCACCGGTTATCGTTTTGCAGGCATTAATGAAGCGGTCAGTCCCTTTTTCCGCAACCATGTGAATTATTCGGCCATGCTGGTCTGCGTGATACCGGTCTGGATCGCTTTTTATAAACTGGAACGGAGACCCGGCAGAAAAAAGTGGATCCTGCTGATCCTCCTCATTTCCGCAGCAGCATTGTTCTTCTCCTATGCAAGGGGAGCCTGGCTGGCCCTGCTGACCGGTCTGCTGGCATACGGGCTGATCTATAAAAAATGGCTGGTACCCGCTTTCCTGGTATTCCTGTTCACAGCATTGGCCGCGGTTTCCTGGCTGAAAAACAATGACCGTTACCTGCGTTTTGCACACCAGTACCAGACCACTGTTTTCCACAAGGATTTCGGGGAACACCTCGTGGCCACCTATAAACTGAAAGATGTGTCCACGGCCGAACGTTTTTATCGCTGGATAGCCGGGATAAGAATGACGGGCGATAAACCGCTGACCGGCTTTGGTCCCAATACTTTTTACGAAAACTACAAACCCTATGGCATACCCGCTTTTAAAACATGGGTGAGTGATAATAAAGAACATTCCACCGTGCATAATTATTTCCTGCTGACCCTGATCGAACAGGGCTATCCCGGGTTGTTCTTCTTCCTGTTGCTGCTGGGAGCGATGCTGTATTATGCCCAATTTTTATACCACCGCATCCGGGATCCTTTTTACCGCATGCTGGCTTTGACAACCGGGGTCATCCTCGTTATGATCATTACGGTAAACTGCCTGAGCGACCTGGTGGAAACCGATAAAGTGGGTTCTCTTTTCTTTTTGTGCCTGGCCCTGCTGATCCGGACCGATTACAATACACGGCAGGAAAAAATAATCGCATAAGATCCCTGGTCAGATCCTTCCCCTCACATTCAGTGCATCCCGCAGGCCGTTCCCAAACAGGTTAAAAGCCAGCACCAGGAGCATGATGGCGAAACCGGGGGCCAGGGCCAGCATGGGATTCTGGGTGATGATGAAATTATAATTCTCCTTGATCATAAGTCCCCAGCTGGGCATCGGGGGTTGTACGCCCACACCGAGAAAACTGAGTCCTGCTTCAATAACGATGGCTGATGCAAAATTAGAAGCGGCGATCACCATCACCGGCCCCATGATATTGGGCCAGATATGCCGGACAATGATCCGGAGGTCGGAAAAGCCCAATGCCCTTGTCGCTTCGATATATTCCAGTTCCCGCACGCCGAGCACCTGTCCCCGGACGAGGCGGGCCACATTCACCCACATGGTCAGTCCCACGGCAATGAATACCTGCCAGAAACCTTTTCCCAGCGCCAGGGTAATGGCGAAGACCAGCAATAAAGTGGGAATACTCCAGATCACATTGATGAACCACATGATCCCTTCATCCACTTTTCCCCGGTAAAAGCCGGCCAGGGAACCCAGCAGCAGGCCAATGCTGAGGGAAATGACCACGGTGATCAGTCCCACGCTCAGGCTCACCCTTGTGCCCACGATGATCCGGCTCAGGATATCCCTTCCGTATTTATCGGTACCGCTGATGAAGCGCTGACGGACGACGGGCTCCGGCGCTGCCAGGGAAAGCGGGAAGGCAACCCGTTCATCCAGGCCCTCATCGATATACTTCTGTACAATGATGCTGTCGCCTTTTATCTCGTGACGGGTAATGGGGATATAATAGTATTTGTCTTCCTTCCCGCCGGCTAATTGCTCAAAAAAGCCGGCATTGGCCACTTCTTTTTCTTTTTTCACTTTTACAAAATCCCGCGAAAAGCCGGGTTTCTCTCCCCCGATCTCCAGGATGATCCTGTTCGCATACGGCGAGGAATCGGGCGCAATAAAATAAGCGAAGAGGGCAGTCAGCACAGCGAGGATAATCACCACCCCGCCAAAGACAGCGCCTTTGTTTTTCCTGAGCCTGCGCCAGGCAGCTGCGGAGAAAGAGGGAGAATGGTTCATACCGGGGAAAGATACTTATTTTACTTTTCTTCCTTTCCATTCATAACTGCTGAATTGACCGAGCAGGCCTGAAAAAATGGTATAAACAATATGCAGGGGCTGGAAGAAAAAGAACCACCTGACCAGGGATCTTTTCTCAAAGAAGGAAGCCACTGCTGACACAAAGGGAAGTTCCGCGATTGTCTTGGCAATCCAGTTTGCCACAAGGAGGAGCCAGTAACGGGCATCAAAAAAACCGGCCACGAACAGGGCGCCGAAACCCAGGTTGTACAGGTATACCAGCAGCAGCACCCCGAAGATCCGCTTGTCCTCATAATTTTTTGCCTTGCTGGCCCAGCGGATGCGCTGGTTGAAGAAGGCTCTCCAGGTTTTCATCGGCGCGGTGCTGACAATGGCGGCTTTGGATTTCAGGTAATGCACCCGGCCGGGATATTGTTTCCAGATCTTGTGCATCAGCAGCATATCATCCCCCGAAGCGACCTGGTCGATACCGGTAAAACCATGCACAGCCCGGAACGCATTTTTTTCATAGGCCATATTGGCCCCGTTGCACATGGAATGACTGTTGCGGTGCACAGCAGCAGCCGTGATACCCTGCAGGATAAGAAAATCGAGCGATTGAAACCGTTGCAATACGGAATGATCATTACTGAAAACAACGGGAGCCGCAATAAAGACGGCATTCTTTTCTTCTTTAAAGGCAGCGAGGGTGGCTAACCAATCAGGGCCGGGCAGGCAATCGGCGTCTGTTGTAATGATCAGTTCCCCGGCGGCCGCATCAACCCCTTTTTCAATAGCTTTCTTTTTATAAGAGTTCAGCGAATCTTCTTTTAACTGTATCAGTTTCACCCCGGGGAATGACTGAACAACAGAGGCTGTGGTATCGGTGGAATGATCATCCACCACAATTATTTCGGTTAATCCAGGGGGATAGGACTGCTCTTTCAGCGCCTGTAACAGGCTGCCGATATTTGCTGCTTCATCCCGGGCGGGTATAATGATGCTGACCCGGGTCTGCCCGGCCCGGGCCGGTACATAATCCGGGACCTCCTTCCAGGCCTGCCTGTAATAGAAAAGCAGCAGGCTGTAAAGCACCCATAAAATTATCGTGATAAGAAGGAGTACCATGCGGCAGGGACAAAACTAATCATTGCATCTTAGTGCAGCAAAGCGCTTATTATATCCTGCTGATTTTTTTCATGCAATACCTGGTGACCGGAGTTGATAACGGTAAGGGTACAATAGTCCCCGATACCCGACCTGAATTTTTCACCCACGGAGGATAAAATGATCCGGTCGTGTTTTCCATAGATCAGCCGGACAGCCGTTTGATGTTCCCGGATGGCTTTTTTGATCTGCGAAACGGAAGGTTTTATTTTGCTGAGCACGGTCCAGCGGTTGTAGAGCAGGTGCCTTACTTCCGGATCACCGATATAGTAATGAACAAATTTAAAAATACTGCTGTTGACCAGGTGCAGCTTCTTCATCAGCTTCAGTATACCAAAGAACCACCCGGGCCTTTTCATGGTAGCGGCAAAGAGTTTATTACCGGCCCGGGTTTGTGTGGCCAGCCAGTACCAGAAATTTACTTTTAATCCATCCGGGGCCAGTAAGATCAGTTTTTCCACTTTTTCAGGCCTTTCCTGGAAAAAGCGGAGGGCCATACGGGCACCCAGGCTGAAACCTATTAGAGTAACCCGGTCATTTTCCCCGGCATTGGTAGCCCCGTTTTCGGAAAGAATTTTTTCAGTAATATCCACTAAGTCCCCGGGAGTCAACGGTCCCTTTTCCGCCCATACTGTCTTACCATGAAAGGGTAAATCAATGCTGAACAGGGAAAAGGCAGGACCGACATAGGCCTGCAGAAAATCATAATGGCTGCTGCTTTCCCCATAACCGTGAAAGCAAATCACGTTTTTCCCCCCATTCCCGGAAACTGAATAGTGAATGGATGAAGACTGATAGGGGATAACCTGATTTTTCATTCGTAATTGCTGCTGAAAGTACAAATTTCACGGTAATATACCGGATATCCCCGGGAGAGCCATTACCTTATAACCGCCCCGGTACTGCTCCGTATGCAGACCCGGACGCTCTGCGTTTTACGGCTGATGATTTCCGCAACCAGTGCTGCTGCGCCGGTGGGATTGAACGATCCAATATGTATTCAAAAACATGAATACACAGAGTCATTTTTTTATTCATTCTCTGTTTGTTGAAAATAGTTTCAGAGGAAGCCGGATGCCATTAATCAAAGCGGGGGGTAAGAAAGACGGGTGGCTGAAGTTATTTTATTAATTCCGGCCGGGTTGGCAAAAATTATTAACAAACCGGGCAGAAGGCAGAAATTTTGAGTTACGGTAAATTTTCCTATATTTGAATAGTTGCACAAACAACTATATGCCAAACAACCAATTTAAAAAAGGGGAGCTCTACAGTTTTATCACGGGGAAAGCTTCTACGGCGATTGCCCGCCGGCTGCAGAAGAAATTCAACGGGGCCGGGCTGAACATCACCATTGAACAATGGAGCGTGTTGTATCATTTATGGAAGCAGGAGGGGATCAGCCAGCAGGAGTTGTGCAATGCGACTTTCCGGGATAAGCCCAGCATCACCCGGCTGGTGGACAACCTGGAAAAACTGAACCTGGTGAAAAGAGTGCCTTCGGAGCATGACCGCCGGATCAACATGATCTACCTCACCAAACAGGCACAGAAACTGCAGGAGGATACGATGGCCCTGGCGGAGGAAACGCTGAACGAAGCGCTGGAAACCGTACCGGCCGATAAAGTGGATACCTGCAAAGAAGTGCTGCAGATCGTTTACGATAACCTGAAATAACTATCAACCAATTTTAAAACAGTAAACCCCCTCATTATGACAACAGCAACGGAGGCGAAAAAAGCGCTGAAAGGCGGCGAATGGCTGATTAAGGAATCTTCCCCTGCTGAAACCTTCTGCCCCGAAGGTTTTTCAGAAGAACAGGGAATGATCCGGGATATGTGTAACCAGTTCCTCGATGCAGAGGTCTATCCGAATCTCGACCGGATCGATGCACTCGAGCCCGGTTTAATGAAGTCCATCCTGACCAAGGCGGGTGACCAGGGATTACTGGCCACTTCCTTTCCCGAAGAGTATGGCGGGTTGGGAAAAGATTTTGTTACCTCCACCATTATTAATGAATACCTCGGCGCCGGTCACTCCTTCTCCGTGGCCGTGGCGGCGCATACCGGTATCGGCACCCTGCCGATCCTGTATTTCGGTACGCCCGAACAAAAGGAAAAATATATTCCCAAACTGATCACCGGGGAATGGGCCGGTGCGTATGGACTGACCGAACCCAACAGCGGCAGTGATGCCCTGGGAGCCAAAACATCCGCGAAGCTGAGTGCGGATGGTAAATATTATATCCTCAACGGGCAAAAATGCTGGATCACCAATGGCGGTTTCGCCCAGGTATACACGGTATTTGCCAAAGTGGACGGGGATAAATTCACCGGCTTTATTGTAGAAAGAGGAACGGAAGGATTTACCCAGGGACCGGAAGAGAATAAGATGGGGATCAAGGGATCCTCTACCGTACAATTGTATTTCCAGGATTGCAGGGTACCGGTGGAAAACCTGCTGGGTGAAGTGGGCAAGGGGCACCGGATCGCATTCAATATCCTGAATATCGGCCGGCTGAAACTTTGCGCAGCAGCTATCGGGGGCGCCCGCCGTTCCTTAAGCGGAACCGTGGAATATGCCAAAACCCGGGAACAGTTTCAGCAACCGATCTCCAATTTTGGGGCGATCAAGCATAAACTGGCCGAAATGGCCCTCCGGGTTTTTGTGGCCGAATCTGCGCTCTACCGTACAGCCAAATGGATCGATGAAAAAGAACACGAACTGCTGGCCGCCGGCAAACCCTTCAGCGAAGCCCTGCTGGGTGGTGCGGAAGAATATGCGATTGAATGCGCCATGCTGAAAGTGTACGGGAGCGAAGTGCTGGACTATGTGGTGGATGAGGGCGTACAGGTACATGGCGGAAACGGTTTCAGCGCCGAGTATAATATTTCGAGGGCTTACCGCGACAGCCGGATCAACCGCATTTATGAAGGGACCAATGAGATCAACCGCCTGCTGACCCTCGATATGACCCTGAAAAGAGCCATGGGTGGCAGGCTGGACCTGATGGGTCCTGCGATGGCCGTACAAAAAGAGCTGATGAGCATTCCCGATTTCGGGGCTTCGGATGAATCGCCTTTTGCCGCCGAACGGAAACTGGTCGCCAACCTGAAAAAGGCCATCTTAATGACCTCCGGCGCAGCCGTGCAGAAACTGATGATGAAAATAGAAAGCGAGCAGGAAGTGCTGATGAATATTGCGGATATGGCGATCGAGACCTTCAATGCGGAAAGCGTGCTCCTGCGGGTCATGAAAATGGTGGAAGAAAAAGGAGAAGCGGCCTGCCAGGGCTACCTCGATATCATGCGCACCTATCTTTATGATGCGGCTGATAAGGTGAATAAATCGGGCAAGGATGCCATCAATGCCTTTGCAGACGGGGATGAACAGAAAATGATCCTGATCGGGCTGAAACGCTTTACCAAGGCAGAACCTTTTAACAGTAAGGATGCCCGGAGAAGAATTGCGGATAAAATGATCGCGGAAGGGAAGTATTGCTTCTAATTCCACTGTTCCCGGTCAAAATCGAGCAGGGCTGTTCTTAAGGGGACGGCCCTTTTTGTATCCGTGTACAGGCTGGACAGTTCCTTGCGGGTCACTTTTAATTCTTTCAGTTTCCGGATCCGCTTTTGTTCCACTACGAGCCCTACGCATAGCATGAAGGAAGAGAGGCTGGCCGCAATATAATAGACGAGGAAGGTATCATTTACATACTGGATATTCTCTTCGCCATTTTTATCCACATGCGCCTTAAAAACATAGTACAGCATATAGATGAGGAAATAACAGCCATAGGCAAAAAGCAGGGAGGTAACGATCATTGCTTTTCCGGTGGCTTTGCGGTTCTCGATGGCCTGTTTGGTATGCCGGATAAAGAAATACATGGCGAGTCCGAACACCAGCAGCAGCCCGGGACCCATCAGGATGGTGATCGCCTCCGTATTGAGGCCAACCACGGCAACGATAACAACTTCAAAAACAGCAAAAGCAAGGGCCAGCCATTTCATCCGCTGGGTAAAGGTCCTGGAAGTGCTGAAATAGGTCAGGAATAAGATCATCAGGGGAGGATCGGCAATATTATTGAGAAGGCCCCAATAGTATTCCGCTTCCGCGCTTACGAGGATATAGTGCTCTGTTATCAGGTTATAAATAAAAGCGGAAGAATAGTATAACAATAATACGGGGAAGCTCCTGTAGCGTCCCAGGCCCAGGATCAGTATTAATAATACGGGCCCGAACAATGCCAGGGAGGATACAAGGCCCATGATCGAATTCCAGTTCATTTCTAACGGTTTTTCTAAGGATAGGATCGTAATTCTTTGTCGGTTCAGAATTACCCTGCAATATTAACGGGCAATAGTGTCATATAGTGTTTAAAAAGAGGAGTTTGCAGGAAAATTCAGTAAAACTGATATACCCCACCGTAATAATACGGATTCATTCCACAGGGGTTTTTATGTTATTTTTCTGTTATGTTACGAGTTTTCGTTTCAGCATCCTGCTCAGGTTATTTCTGTGCAGGTGCAGCCTGGGGCCGGAAGCTTTATAAAGAAATGGGAAGAGGAATTCCCATTTCTATCATAAACCAGTGAAAACCAGAAGCCAATAGTTAACGTACAATCGTGAATGGCCGGCTCAGGTTAACGGTACCATCACTGCTCCTGATCACATATTCTCCCGGTGCCAGCCCGACCGTACTGATGACCACATTATTTATCCCGGCATTCAACACGGCAACCTGTTTCCTGGCTACTCTCCCTGACATACCAATTACCTGCAGTTCGGTGCGGATGGCTTTTTCAGTCCGAATTCTTACGTTCAGTACATCATGGGCCGGAACCGGGTAGATCACAACGGTCACGGCTTTGCCGTGGCAATTCGCCTGCCGTATTTCCGTATAAATAAATCTGCCGTCTTTATCCACCTGTTTAACCCGGTATTGGGCAGCGCCGGCTTCGGGGTCGGCGTACTGGTAATTGTGGCTGTCAGCACTATTCCCGGCTGCGGGTACTTTGCCCAGGGTTATCCAACTGCCGGTACTGTTTTTCTCAATGGAAAAATAATCACTGTTGATCTCAGATGCAGTTGTCCAGCTTATTAGAGCTCCATTATCCGAACAGTTCACTTTATAATCAGTAAGGAGAACCGGGGTAACAATCGGCCCTAATAAAAGCGGCAGATTATAATTCACGGAATTCACCGGGTATTCATTCGCCAGGTCATCCGAAACGGAATACGTGGTGAATTCGCCCGGGCTTCCCCCCGAGCCGGAATTGATCGTTGCATAGCCGCCATAAGGGGCTGTATTATTCAGGGTCCATAAGGTTACGGTAAAAACGTCCACCCAGGCCGTGGTCAGTGTTATCCCTGTGCCATCAAGGGTGCCGACTGCCCTCCTGTCAAAACTTTGCGGCCCGGCAACCTGGCTGAAGTTGCCGCATTGGTTAACGGTGGTATAGGTGAATCCGCCACCGGTAAAAGCAGGGGATACGGTGACATTCGCCGGATTGCTGACAATAGCACAACCCGGGGTGGTGGGTATCATGGCATTTGCGCTTTGATAGCTGAACCCGGTTGCCAGTACATTTACATTCGGGATGCTGCCGGCTGTTGTATGTATCTGCAGTTTAAAGGTAACAGAACCCAGGGCAGGTCCCGCCCCATCCGGATCCGTACCTGAATAATTAGCATCCATGAGCCGCCATTCACAGGTCTGCGCCACCGCATCCACACTTGCGAAAAACAAAATCAGTAAACCGGCAATGAGCCCTTTTATTCCTGCACTTTTTTTCATGATTTGATGTTTACAGTTTTCTTACTTATTATTCTTCAGGTCCGGGAGGGTCCGGAATGTTTGTTGCTACAGCGCGCATCCTGCCGGGCGTACTCCCCGAACCCGAAACGGCAATGATGGCTTTTGTTAAACTCACATCCGTTCCATTGATACTGTTACTCGTGTTAACATCGGTCAATACATAGCCTGTGGCAGATGCCGCGATTGCATTTTTTATGGCGCTGATATCGGTGCCATTGATAACCCCGCTTTTATTGGCATCACCGGCCCACATCCCATACTGGGCCCCTCCTGCAAGAAGTACAACAGGATCTGATGAGGCTCCTGTGGCTTTATAACTGTTTGCTAATAACCGGAAGTCATTGGTATACGTACCTGCTGCGTTGGAAGGCAGGGAAACGCTCATAACTCCGAGGTGGTTTCTGTGGCGGACGACCAGGAAACCCGCCCCCTGTTTTCCCAGCTCAACCCCGATCGGGGTGATCCCATCCGTTTCAACAATGGTTCCGTTTGCCAGGAGAAACCCGGCTTTTCTCCCGGTAATTGTGGAAAAGGCGGCATCTGCTGCTAACCCGGATGCAGGCTTCCGAAATTCAACCAATACCCAATCCACCACATTTGCATTGGGTATTGCCCCAACGGATTCCGTTCCCGCGTAGTTAAAGGGGGGTGTATTATACGGTTGGGATAACGGCAGGATCCCCCCGCTGTTAAGATTTGTATTCATTGAAGTTCCGTTCCACGGACCCCGGAGTAATGTCGTTGCATTCATTGTGTACCGGGGATCGGCCAGTTTCCATTCATTGGCAAGATCTGCAGCCGGAATACCGGTTGTTGAAATGTAATTTTCCGCGGCATCCCTTGTTACCGGGTTAAGCCGGCCATTCCATTCAGTGCTGACCAGTTGCCAGGGGACAAGGTTGGCTTCGCTATTGCTGTTTAATTCTGCCTCGAGATAAGGGTAACGGATATCCGCTGTAAAACCGGAACCACCGGTCTGCTCAAACTGGAATTTTCTTTTTACCTCTCTTTCTGCCAGTGCAGGATCGCCGGCATTGGCTTCCGGTATCATATTTACGGTAAATTCGGCAGGGCCGGTGCCGGCATTTGTTGTCACCAGCATATTGGGCTGGTTAAATACAATTGCCGTACCGTTGTTCCACCCGGTTCTTCTTACCCGGCCTGTTATTTCCCGCCCCGCTGTAAATTCAAAAGGGACGGACACGGCTGCATTCAATGTATATAAATTGGCGATCGGGTCCGTTGTTAATGTTCCGGAGTTGTAGATCAGTTTACCGCCAATAGTAACCGAACTGGCAAGCGTGACAAAATCGCTGTTTGCTGCTTTGTTGATATGCAGGAAGCTTAAGACAGAGGTGCCGGCATTCAATGTAATATTTCCACTGCCGGTCAGGATCAGGGAATCATCCGCAGTAGCCGTTGTATAGGTGGCTGTATTCAGGAAATTACCTTGTATTTCCAGTTTGCCGTCATTGCTGACAGTACCGGCGTTTTTATTTTCAAAATTGCCAGAGTAAAAAAGAACAGCACCTGGCTGTATTTTGAGGGTCCCCCCGTCATTGACGAGTTGTGCCCGGGACAGCAATCCGCCAAAAAATACCGGCAGGAGGATAAGAAAGCAGCGTTTCATGATAAAATAATTAATGGTTTAAACGGCAATGATTCGTTCCGGCAATGCTTCCCGGGGGCCGGGCTACAACAGGTCCTGTATCAGCCGGACCCGGCGAAATAAAATTGGATCCCTGGTTATATCATACAGGTTATTAATTACAGGCGCCCGGTATATTTGTAGTAGCACAACTTCCGATTCTTGCTTCGAAATAAGACCCTGCCGATGCCGTAAACCCGGGCGATAAAGTAACACTGCCTGCCGCCTGGAACATCCCGTTGGCTCCATTTTGGAAAGTAAAACTAATGCCGGGTGTATTGGTAATCGTTCCGGTGGCCAGATAGATCCTTATCCCGTTATTCGGTATAGCTGTTGGCAGTACTAAGTTCACACTGGTTGACGTACAGACGCCTGACCCGGAAGCAATCCATGCATCCCCCTGCTCCAGGTAATGTTTGGATATGGAATTTATTACCGGTATGAGATGAGCTGCATCAGTCATAAATCCACCAGCCGTGGTGATTTGTATATTAGCCGGGTCATTGGGGTGCCGCACTTCAAAATGCAGGTGGGGCCCGGTGGCCTGCCCGATATCGCATTCATACCCCAAAAATGTTCCGGCGCAAACCTGGTCACCGACTGATAAGCCGGCATCCACCGTTACACTATGGTATTTCATGTGGGTGTATTTACTCCATTCACCATTGGCATGCTCAATCCATACATAGTTATTGTTATCAGTACAGTTGCTGGTACAATCCGGCCCGTGCTCGAAATGGTTGTCAACAATAAAACGTATAATTCCTTCCGCAGCTGCCACAATGGGATAATTGATGCTACAGTCAATTCCGTTGCCCGAGCCTTTCAGGTCATACCTCCCCAGGGGATCGTGCGTATTGTGATCCTGATTTACTGTAACAGTAATTCCTGCCTGGTAGGGTAACCGGTACACATTCCGGGATAGTTCGAACTGTGGCTGGGCGATTAGCGCTGCTGTTGTCAGGAACAGGAGGCTTATGAACAGGGTAAACCGGCGCATATCATTTTGATTTATCGGTTTGAATTTCCTTTTTCAGTTCTTTTAACTGGTCTTCCAGCTGCAATACATAGAGGGTAAGCTCTTCTATTTTTTCCATCATCCTTTTTTGCATGTCTCCCACTTCCATTCCATTTTGTTCCAGTTCGGCGGCCGGGGGTACATTCGGAAGGTGGTTATTCGCAGCAATAAATTTCCGGAGCTCCGCAAAGGAGGGGAGTTTGTAGTCTTTCTTAAAAACATAATCGGGCCAGCTGCCGCTCAGCTGCACTTTCAGTTCTTCGCCGATCATTTTGCCTTTCACCGCAAAAAGATAGCCAGCCGGCGCTGCTACATTCCCGATCCGGACTGATCCTCCATCGTTCTGCAGGGTCAGCGGAGCGGCTGCCCCGTTGCTGCGGGCCATTATTTCGTTGTTGTCAATAATAATATTCGACCCGGCTTCCGTACCGAGCATGACGAACCCATTCGTGGTACCGGCAAGCCCGGCATCCTGCCCGCTGGAAATATGCAATCTTGTCAACGGCGTACTGTTGTTAATCCCAAGCCCGTCGTTATTCAGGTACGCAAAACTCCCCCTCGACCAGATGGAATAATCCCCGTTTCCGCTGAATCCCAAATACCCCATAGCCGCGGGAGAGGACAGGTTCTTGTAGAACTGGATAAAACTGAGTTCGCTTGTTCCCCCATATAAATTTAAACTGGCCCCGGCTGTGTTAGAAGCAGATTCTATCCGCATGACTCCTTTTACATGCAACCTGCTTGCCGGAAGGGTCACCCCAATACCTACATCACCCGCTTCATCAACGGTAAACCTGTCAATACTATTGGTACGGAGAAAAATTTTACCGGAAGGATTTGTTCCCGGCCAGGTGCCGATCCGCATATTGTTTCCTTCCGCCCCGATAAAACCCTGCAGTGTGCTGTTGTTCACAAAGGACAACCAGGGGTAGTTGGTATCCTCCAGCCGGACCTTGCCGCCTGTTACATGCAGCCGGTCGCTGGGTGCAGTGTTCCCGATACCAACATTCTGGGCCGCTGCTCCCACCAGGCAGGCGGCCGGTAATATAAAGGAAAGAGACAGGAGTGTTTTTTTCATACTGATTTATTTGATGTTGCAAAATATTAGCGGGTAAAACTTTTTAAATCCCATTCAACAATATGGTGGTTGTCGGTGGAAGCTGTGTACTGATCGAGGAAATGATGAAAGAGTAAGGCCCCGTCATTCCTGTAATTGATACCTTCAGAAAGGGTATTGCCTCCCGACAACTGCTTGGTGTATCCGGCCTGTATTAAACCGCTGTACGTTATCCCGTTTATGTCCCTTGTGTACGTAATAGAAAGAACCTGTATTGGCATGGGGGGTGTGCTCACAAACCCGTAATCCAGGCCAACGGGATTACGCATGTCATACACCTGGCCAATATTTACGGGATAAGCCAGCCATAGCCCGCTCTGGCCTGACGTAAAACTTTTGACCCACCATCCGTCCCCTTTTGCCTTCAGGGCATATATTTTGACGGGTGTGCTTCCGCTGCCGGCCAGCGTATAAGAGATCCCCAGCCAGTCTGTGCCATCAATAAGGGTATCCCGGGCAGTAAGTTCTAAATCAAATGTGGTGGGCGCCTGGTTTGTCTCATACTCTTTGACGCTGTACACCCATTTACTACCTGCCCTGGGTCCCTGTTTACCTGCACTGACGGTATCGTCTTTCTTCTTGGTGCAGGCAGCAATAAGGATAACCAGCGGCAATAAGAACAGCAGGATCTTTTTCATATTTCAGATTTGATGAGTAAAAAAATGACTGCTCAAAAATGGGCATGAAAAAGAAACCAGACAATACCGCGATGATGTGACACCGGAATGTGGTATAAACAGGACGGGAACAATCCGGCAGGGGAGCGGGACAACGGCCTTATGGCAAAGTATCCGGTAACAGCCGGCGCTATACCAGTTTCTCGTTAATAGCTTTGCTTACCGCTTCTATTTGCGAACGGACATGCAGTTTATCGTAGATGCGTTTAATATGCGTGCGGACGGTATCAAGGCTGATCAGCAGTTCCGCGGCGATCATTTTGAAACTATTGCCTTTGGATAACAGCTGGAGGATTTCTCTTTCCCTGTTTGTAAGCTGGTAATCGTTGCCGGCTTCCCGGGCCGGTTGCTGCATATTGCTGATGATCATCCGCGCGATGCTGGGGCTCATCGGTGCTCCCCCATTCAGTACTTCCCGGATAGAATGAATCAGTTTGTCAGATACGTATTTCTTCAGCAGGTAGCCATTGGCGCCGGCATACATGGCGTCAAACACATGCGTATTATCATCAAACACGGTCAGCATGATGATCTGTACATCCTTATTGAAACCCCGGATCTTTTTAACCCCTTCAATTCCGTTAATACCCGGCATGTCGATATCCATCAATACTACATCAGGGGTCAGGGCATGTACCTGTTCCGAAACCTTCTGGCAATCGGGGAAGCTCGCCACCACGTTATATTCCCCGGTCAGTTCCAGCAAACCAACCAGGCTTTCCCGCAGGTTCGTATTATCCTCATATATCAGAATGCGCACAGGCATAGAACTTTGTTTATTCAGCATAGATTTCTGACTGCAACTTAGCATTGTTTGGGTTAGCCGGACATACCCTGATCATGTGATGCCGACCTCCAGGATTACCGTGGTGCCGGCCCCTTTTATGGAGTCTATCCTTAACCCGGCCTTCATTTCTGCAGCGCGACCCCGCATGTTCTTCAACCCATTGCCGGCAAAAGCCCCTGTGGTATCAAATCCATTCCCGTTATCCATTATGATCATCCGGAGCGCTTCTTCCCTTTTTTGCAGGGTGATATTTATTTCCGTAGCCCCGCTGTATTTCACGGCGTTATTCAGCGCTTCCTTGAACACCATATAAATATCTTTTCTTTGTTCCAGGTTTAGTTGCGCCTTGTCCAGGGCCCCTTCTTCGTTAAAATAATAATTGATGCGTGCCGGTTCCAGGATTTCCGCCGCAAACTCTTTCATCCGGATCACCACTTTTTCAAAACTGTCATTGGACGGGTTGATCGCCCATACAATATCACTCATGCTTTCCATCATCCGCCCGGAATTATCTTTTATCTTCTGAAGATAATATTTTACTTTTTCTTCCTGCACACCTTCCTGCATTGCAACTTTGCTGGTTATATTGATACTGGTCAGCGTGGAGCCCATTTCATCATGCAGGTCACGGGCGATCTTCGTTCTCAGGCGCTCTTCGGTAAGGTATTTGGTAATGCGTTCCGCACAAACAGCCGCAATTTTCTGCAATAACTTCAGGTGGTACCGCCTGAAAAAATTCTTTTGGGGGTGCTCGGAGTCAATCACGGCAAATACTTTCCTGTCCACGATCACCGGGACGCTGATTTCGGACAATCGCCGTTCATCATCGACAATATAACGGGGGTCATTCAGGGTGTTATTGACGATCTCCGCCTTACCGCTTTTTGCAACAGCTCCTACAATTCCTTTTCCTTCAGGTATCTCAATAGGGTTGAGGATCTCCCGCCGGGCCGGGTTTTTGGGGCCGAAAGCCGCTCTTTGTATCAGCACAGCCCGGGGTTCATCTTTCTGGTAAATCACGCAATCAGCAAAACCGATTTTTTCAATACAATTACGTGCTGTATCCCACAATATATCATCCACGGTATTTTGGCCATATAAGGAGGTGGCAAAGGAACTGAGTAATTTTTCCGCTTTCAGTTTTTGGCGTAATGAAGAGAAAAGACGGTACAGCAAAGTCGCAGAAAGAATAATAAGCAGCCCGATAAACCAGGCGGTTTGCCAGAACGGGGGTTTTATATAAAAGGGAAAAATTCCGGTCTCTCCTTTTATCTCCCCCCGGTCGTCCACTGCCCTTGCCCGGAAACGATAAGTGCCGGCCGGCAGATTCTGGTAACTGACTTCAAACCCGCCGGCAGATGGCTGCCATTCTTTGTCATACCCTTCCAGTTTATACTGGTAGGACAGCCGGGTTGAATTTCCATAATAGAGACCTGCAAACCGGAAGGAAATAGTTTTATAATAAAAAGGAATAGCCGTAACCCCTTTTGTTATCTCCTCCGCCCCGGCTTTCACATGGGTCAGCACAACAGGAAAATGAGGGATCGTATCGGATGAAACGGGGGAATAAATCAAAAGCCCCCCGCCAGCACCGGTGAGTATTTCTTTTTTCGGGGGGTTATAGGAAATATAATGCTGGTACTTGTTATCGGAAAAAAAAGAGGAAAACCCGAACAGCTCGTCCTGTTTCAGGCCGGATAAAAACCGGCCACTGCTGCTAATGGACGAAATTCCGTTAGCGGACAACAGCCAGATCACCGAATCGCCATCGCTGCATAAGGAGAGGATATTATTATTATCCAGCCCTTTTTTCATGTCAAATTGTGTAAATGATCTTTCAAAGGACATCCCGGGTTCATACCGGAATACGCCGCCTGAATTCGTGGCTATCCAGATCCTCCCTTTTTGATCGGTGATGATATCATTCACCAGGTTCAGCCTTGAATACGCCTGGCTGATCTCCGAACCATAAAAGCCGGACATTTTTTGGGTAACCAGGTCATAGGTGTACAGGTAAGTGCCAAAGGTCCCGATGAATACTTTTTTATGAAGCGGATCGGAGGCAAGGCCGGTTGCAGAGCTGATATTACGGGTAACCGTATCCGCAAACGGGTGAAAGGCCTTTTCTTTTGTTTTATAGTAAAAAATTTTTCCGTTGTAAGAGCTAAACCAATAATTGCCGTCAGCATCCTGTACCATATCGCGGAATACCGGGTTTTTTGAGAGCGGGGGTGTGGGGAATAAAACAAACTGGCCTGACAACCGGTTATAGGTATAAATTTCTTTTTCTGTCAACAGCCACAACTCCTTTTGATGATCTTCCTTTACTGTCATACAGGCCGATAGCGCTTTTCCCTTTGTATCGGTTGTCACTTTCCGGATGGTCCCTGTGCTGCTGTTAATAATAAAAACAGCTGCCGGTTCCTTGGTGCAAACAAAATAACAGTGGCTGCTGCTGTCAAACAAAGCCCCGCCGACCCTGTTCATTTCCTCTTTCCCTGAAACGTTCAGCAAAGGAAGAAAGGAGGTTTTGTTATTTGCCTGGTCATATACGGAAATGCCATTCGCAGTACCCACCCAGCGGATCCTGTTGTCGTCAATGAAGATGCTGCTGACAGCACCCGGTAAAACTGATCCCGGCAATTGGGGAATATGAACCATCCGGCTTACCTCTTGCCTGTTTTCATCGATTTTAACCAGGCCATTGACCGAAGCGATCCATAATTCATTTTTGCCCGGAACCGAAAACCGGGTTGAAGGGTAGGGTTCCGGTAATACAGGTAAGACCCGGTAACGCTGATCCTTCTCATCATAACAGAATAGCGGACCCTCCTGGACTGAGAGATACACTTTTTGGTGCGGTTTGTCATACCGGAGGTCCGTCACATCGGAATAGTATCCGCCGCCGGCAAAGCTAAACTCCTTTGTACGGGTGTTTAATTTTACAAGTCCTTTTGTTGTGCCCAGCCAGAATTCACCCTCGCCGGCTGCAGTAAATTTCAGAATAGAATTATATTTCCCCGTGCCGGGAAAATTCAGGCGGCTTTTTGCAAATGAGGGCCAGTCGTAATAAGTAAATTTTTTCGTGCGGGTATCATAACTGGAAAACTCAAAGACATCGGAGGCGATCCAGAGCAGACCGCCCGGGTCAAACCAGATATCCCAAATGATAAAGTTGGGCAGATCAAGGGCTGATTCTTTTGTATCAGGCATGATCAGCTCCCATTTGTTCAGTTCCGGGTCATAAAAATTGAGCCCCTCCATTGTAGCCACCCAGATCCTGCCGTCCTGATCTTCTTCAATATCATTGATCACTTCATTTGATATTGAATTGCCCGCTGCCGGGCGAAATATTTTAAACGAATGGCCATCATACCTGTTCAGCCCGTTTTTTGTCCCGATCCACATAAATCCCTTCCTGTCTTTATAAAAGCAGGTAACCCTGTTATCAGACAATCCATTATTAACGGTGAGGGTCCTGGCATTATAATATACCTGTGCGGGGCTGTTTACTGAAACAAGCAGCAGCAGTTGCAGCAGAAGAATGCAGGCCGTATAAACAGTTTTTTTCAAAAATGCAGGTATCGATAAAACTACAAAATACAAATTTCAGCCCGCTCTCAAACAATAATGCAACCCGGTCTTAATCACCGGAAATAGGCAGTGGTCCTCATATTCACCTGCTAAGAGCGGGTAGTTGTGAACTATTTGTCAGGGATGGAATTGAATGTTTAAAAGCTCAGTATTCCGGGGGAAAGGGCTGGCCCCTGTGGCAGGTCCTGCAACTGACGGTATGCAGGTATTCCGGCCTTGTATTTTTATCAAAGTAAAAATGGGTCTTGTTGATCTGGATGGTCATCCGGATCATTTCCCGGGCATTTTCCTTCATAGGTTCCGTATCGGACCTGAAATCAAGACTGTCCGGGAACCCGGTAACCTTGGTATGGCAGAAAGAGCATTTTACCCCCAGGGCCTGGCTATAGGTTTCCATCAGGCTGTCTAATTTTTGATCCGGGATATCCATGGGCAGCACTTTCAGGTTTCTTTCCTGGACTGGCGGTGCTTTGATCGCTGCCACGCCCAGTCCCACGAAGGCAAAGCAGGTAAAAAAAACGGTCATTTTCTTTTTATACAACATAGACTTGTTTCTGACGGTCCGTCTCCTGCAAAAGCGGCATCCGGCCAAATTTTAACGGATAAAACGCTCAAAAAACTCCCAGGTCCGCAGCATCTGGTCGATCCGCTGGCGGTTATTCCCGCTGCGGGTCAGCTCATGCGTGGCGCCCGGGTGCCGCACATATTCAACGGGACGGCCCAGCACTTTCAGGCTTTTATAGAGCATTTCGCTTTGTACAAAACCGGTACGCCGGTCATTGTCCCCATGGAAAATGATATAGGGCGTTTTGATGTTTTGTACATAATTAATCGGGGATTCTCTTTCCAGTGTTGCTTTGGCCGCCGGTTCCCATGGATAACCGCCAAAATAATTGGGCACCAGCCGCCAGGCATTGCCTTCCCCAAAAAAGGTGGCGAGGTCGTAAACCCCTCTTTGTGAGCAGGCAGCGGCAAAGCGCTGATCGTGGGAAATGATCCAGGCCACCAGGTAACCGGCATAGGAGCCACCGGTGACCAGCAGTTTGGCCGTATCTGCCCAGCCCTCGGCCACTGTTTTATCCAGCGCGGTCAGCACATCCCGGGTGGGCCCGGCGCCCCAGTCATTTACATTAGCTCTTAAAAAATCAAATCCGTAGCCCCCGCTGCCTCTCGGGTTACAATAAACCACGCCGTATCCTTTACCACAGAAAAACTGGTATTCATGCCACATACTGCTTTCCCCGGGTCCCCACATAGCGGCAGGTCCGCCATGGATTTCCAGGAGCAGGGGATATTTTTTGCCGGGTTCATAATGAATGGGCTTCATCACCCAGTATTCAACAGTCATCCCCTTCTCGTTTTTGAAACTGTGCTTTTCAGGGAAGCTGAGTTGTTTGCCGGCGATCCATTCCGTATTAAAGCGGCTGATCCGTTTTGCATTCTTTGCTGTTGCATCAGCGGCATAAAGCTCAGAAGGGTTGGCTACTTCAGTTTTTACAAATACCAGTTTATCGCCGGCCAGGCCGAAGCTGCCGATGCCAGCGGTAAAATCAGTCAGTTGTTCCGCTTTTTTGGTGGAGAGATCCACCCGGTACAGGGGTTGCCCGCCATTGCTTTGCGCGGAGAAATAAATATATTTCTCATCAGCAGTCCAGGTAATATTTCCTTTATTCCGGTCGAAGGGCAGGTCGGTTTTATCTTTCAGTGTACCCTCCAGGGGCATGATCGCCAGGCCGGGGATGCTGACAAAGGAAGTACCGCTGTATTGAAATGCCAGCCACTTGCCGGAGGGAGAAACACGGGGATTGAAATAAGACCTGTCTTTTTCGCCTAAAATTTTACGCAGCCCGCTTCCATCTGTATGGGCCAGGAAGATCGCTCCTTCCAGCACTCGGTCCGGGTGTTGCAATGAATCCATACTCCCCGAGATGATCAGTTGTTCTCCACCGGGGGTAAAGTCCGCGCTGTTGTACCGGTAAAATCCTTTTGTAATATTCACGGGTTTGGCGCCCGGTTTGGCCTCCATGATAAAGAAATGCGTGAAACTCATCTCCGGGTTCAGGTCCATTTCATCGAGGTAATTCAGTTTATTGAACACTTTGGCCTTTTTATCCGCCGCATTGTTTTCCAGGTAAGCCCTGATTTCATCCAGGCTGCCATCCGGGTCGGCTTTGATGCCGGTGGGCTGAGGCAGACCGCCTTTCTCAAATCCCGGCTTTTCCAGGGGCCAGGCCGGGGCGGTCTTACCCGGGTTGAGCAGGGAATCGTTCAGCAGCTCTTTGAAAGAAATTGCTGTGGAAAAAAGGATCTGCTTTCCATCCGGGCTCCATTTGGGATTACCTGCCCCGTATTTAAATCTTGTAAGCTGAACGGCTTCGCCTCCCTCCATGGCCAGCAGGAAAAGCTGTGATTTCCCTTCCACGGAACGGGCAAACAAAACCTGTTTCCCGTCCGGGCTGAAGATGGCCTGGGAGGCGTTTTCCTTCCCGGTCGTCAGTTGCAGGGGGGCGCTGCTGCCATCGGTAGGGGCGGCCCAGACCTGGCTGGTATATTTATACTCTGTCTTACTCTCCCCCTCCGGTTCAATGGCGGTGACGGTAAAGACTGCCTTGCTCCCATCGGTGTTCAGGCTGATTCCCCCGATGGTTTTGATCTTCATCATATCCGTCACTTTAACCGGTTCGGTACCATTTTGTGCAAGGACAAAAACAGGAACCCGGGCCAGCAGGAAAAAAAGCAGCATTCTTTTCATAAAGGATGTTTGTCCGATGAAAATACGAATTCAGGGAGTTTCCCCTTGCCGTAAATGATAAATGGCGATCTTTTCTACTTTTGGGCTTAAATACAAAACCATGAGTAAACTGGTCAGCGAATTCAATGAATACCGTACGAAAATGAATGAAGTGATCCTCAGCAAAGACAACCTGGTGATCAAAAGGCTCTGGAACCTCGACACCAATACCTATGCGGCCGGGGCGCTGGATGTAAAAACCAAGGAACTGCTGGGATTGGTGGCCAGCATGGTGCTTCGTTGTGATGACTGCATCAAATACCACCTCGGTAAGGCCCATGAACTGGGGTTGAGTACGGAGGAGATGTACGAGGTATTTGCCGTGGCAAATATTGTCGGGGGCACGATCGTGATCCCGCATACCCGCCGGGCGGCGGAGTATTGGGAAGAACTTATGCGCTAAGGATCTGGCCGCTCTAAGCGGCCTGATCCTTAGCGCCTGATAAAAATCACCATTTTGCCCTCTTCTCCCTCCCCGATATTTCTTAAATTTGCCGGAATCGATATTACTATGAGTGAAGTAACGACAGCTCCTGCCCTTAGTGCCAAAGATTTTGCCACCGACCAGGAAGTACGCTGGTGCCCCGGTTGCGGGGACTATTCTATCCTTGCCCAGGTTCAGAAAGTGATGCCCGGCCTTGGGATCCCCAAAGAAAATATTGTATTTATTTCCGGTATCGGCTGCAGCAGCCGTTTCCCGTATTACATGAATACATTTGGTATGCACTCCATCCACGGAAGGGCCACGGCCATTGCTTCCGGGTTAAAAGCCTCCCGCCCCGAACTGAGTGTCTGGGTGGTAACCGGCGACGGAGACAGCCTGAGTATCGGCGGAAACCATACCATCCACCTGCTCCGCCGGAACCTGGACATTAATGTCCTGATGTTCAACAACCAGATCTACGGGCTGACCAAGGGGCAGTATTCCCCTACATCTGAAGAGCATAAGATCACCAAGTCCTCCCCGATGGGAAGCATTGACCACCCGTTCAACCCGGCGGCCCTGGCCCTGGGCGCCGATGGTACATTTGTGGCCCGTACCATGGACCGGGATCCCAAACATTTGCAGGCGATGCTGCTGAGGGCCTATGGCCATAAAGGCACGTCCTTCCTGGAGATCTACCAGAACTGCAACATCTTTAATGACGGGGCCTTCGAGATCTTCACGGAGAAAGCAAGTAAGCCCGAAGAAACCTTGTTCCTGGAGCAGGGCAAACCCCTGGTCTTCGGGGCCACCAATAATAAGGGGATCAAACTGGATGGTTTCAAACCCATCGTGGTGGAACTGGACAAGGGCCATAGCCTGGATGAACTCTGGGTGCATGACGAGGCTGATATTTATAAAGCACAGATATTAACCCGCATTTTTGATAATCCCCGCAGTGAGGGTCACCTCCCGAGGCCCTTTGGCGTGTTCTACGAAACCCAACGCCCCTGCTACGAAGACGTAATGGCCGCCCAGATCGATGAAGCCAAATCAAGAAAACCGGCGGATCTCGACAAGCTGCTGAGGGGGACCGAGGTGTGGACGATTAGTTAGTGAATAGTGAATGGGGCCTTCAATGAAAATTGAGAATTGAACATTGAGCACCTGCCTGCTCGCCTCGCGGCGAAGCGGGCCGGCAGGCAGGTTGAGTCTTCGTTGGGAATGGTGAATAGGGGGAATAGAAATAAGTGAATGGGTTGTATTGAAAAGTGCAACCCATTTTGTTTTCTGTTAATTGATATGGGGTAAAATCATTTTCCGGGCAAGGATTTGAATTTTGTATGGGAATAGTAGAGTTGCCTGTTCGGGAGATGCAGTCCAAACTTTATAACCTTATATGAAAAAATAATTTTCGTTGTTTTTATTCATCTAAGTCTTTCCTTACATGGTCAGGCCGGGCTGCCGGTTTCTGTGCAAAAGGCAATAAACAGTAAGTTGAAGAGCTGGTCGTCCTGCTTTAAGGAATTTTCAACAGGCAACTTCCGGATAGCTGATACAGCCAAAATGAGAATTGCTCAGGGTGAAGAGTTCGCGGAACTGGATTCTTTTTATGCCATATACAAACCCCTGATCCGTTTTTCGCCGGATAAAAAATATTTTGTTGACAGTTATAGCTACCAATTAAACCTGGTGAGGAAGGGCAACCGTTATGTAGCCAACGTGGAGGTTGATCAGCAGGTTTTCTTGTATGACACGCAAAACGGTGTCTCCTATTCAATTTTTTTTGGTGGCACAGAACGCTGGATTGATGAGGAGATCTGGCTGAACAACACCACGTTGCTACTGGCCGGAATTGAAAAAAACGGGGATGCAGACCGTTACCCGGTTTTCTGCACAATTAATACTGTCACAGGTGTGATTATTCAATATTCCTGCACAAACCAGCTGTGTATACAGCATATTGCTTACCAGTCGCCCCGTTTGGCGAAAATGAAAATTGAAGGTCGCTGATCAGGCTTTTGCCAGTTCTCTTTCCGCATTAGCAAACACCCTTTTTTCTTTTCTCTCATACCACCATTTCGGCGCTGTCTTTTTCATCAGCGTATCAATATTGCGCATACCAAAGATATTCCAGGCGCCTTTTAATTTTCCCCCGATACCGGGCTGCAGGGCCCGGAGGCTCATGGCAAAGCCGCTGTCAAGGTATTCCATATGGTGCCAGTACCCTGCGGGCATAAAGAGGGTATCGCCGGGTTCGAGGATAAAATCCAGTCCTTCGGCCTGTTTCAGCGCCGGGAATTTTTCATAATCAATTTTCCCTTCCATATAATAATTGGAGAAATCAGCCAGGCTCAGCACTTCCCAGGGTTTGCGGTACAGTTTGTATTGCTCTTTGAAGGGAAACATCAATACCCGCTTGCGCCCGGCAAACTGGGTATGCAGGATATGCGACATATCAATATCGAAGTGCATGTGGGTGATGCTGCCGGCGCCTCCGGTGAAAAGCATCGGGTATTTTTTCACAAAGCCCTTCATCAGGTGTTCCGGCCAGGTAAAATCCCGGATTAACTGCGGGGCATGATCGAAAATGTTGAAGAGGAAGATCCGCCATGCAGCGGGTCCGTTCCGGATCATGTCTGTATATTCAGCAAAGGTCTTGTAATCATCAGCCGTATTGATGGGGGTATAAGCATCGCTTTTTACATTGTTATAGAGCGGCACTTTTTGATCACCCACCAGTTGCCTGAAATAATCCCAGTTCCATTTGGTATATGCCGGCCACTCCCTGGCAAGGTTCCTGATCACCAGCGGGATGCCCGGTTCATAAAACCCCTGTTTGAAATGCCCCGGATCGATTGTGTCAACCAGCGTTACCGGTTTTAATTGCATAATCAGTCGCTTTACAGGCCGCCAAATTACAAATTGTGATGCAAATAGCAACTGCTGCCCCGTAAGGATCCAGGTCATTGACGGACTGCTGCAAAACTTATATCTTGAACCCGCGAATACCCGCTAGGAACGATTGTATATGTTGTTACACATCCATCCGAAAGATCCCCAGCCGCGCCTGATCAGACAGGTGGTGGAAAGCCTGCAAAAAGGCGGGATCATTATTTATCCCACCGATACGGTGTACGGGCTGGGTTGTGATATCCTGCAGCAGAAAGCGGTGGAGCGGATCTGCCGCATCAAAAAAATGGAACCCCGCAAGGCCCGCCTGTCTTTTGTGTGCAGCGACCTTTCGCACCTGAGTGAATATGCCAAACCATTGTCCAACCCCGTTTACCGTTTATTAAAAGAACACCTGCCCGGGCCCTACACTTTTATCCTGCCCGCCAGCAAAATGGTGCCCAAAGTATTGCAGAGCAAAAAAGATACGATCGGGTTAAGGATCCCCGGCAATACAATTGCGCAGGCCATCATCCGGGAGCTGGGACGACCCGTACTCAGCGCTTCCTTACCCGGCGATATGGTGGAGGATTATACCGACCCGGAAATGATGTACGAGAATTTCCGCAACGATGTGGACTTTGTAGTGGACGGGGGTATCGGGGGAATGATCCCTTCCACGATCATTGACTGTACCGGACCCGAACCGGAAGTAATACGCCAGGGATTGGGAGAATGGGCGGAATAATGCTTCTTCACCATGCTTCCTCCTTCGCTGCGCTACGGCGGACAGGCAGCATGATAGTTTTTCCCTTCACTTCGCCCTGATAATAAGCAGCATTCCGAATGGGTTCAGTTATTCAAAACAATTCCTTTTGCGAAGGCAGGAGTCGGAAACTTTTGCGGTGGTATTTGCAAAGCCCGAATGTTTCGATGGCTTCCCGGTGTACCGCAGTGCCATAGCCTTTGTTTTTATCCCAGCCGTAATGAGGGAATTCCCGGTGCAACTGCTGCATATATTCATCCCGGCCTGTTTTGGCAAGGATGCTGGCGGCGGCAATGGAGGCAAAGCGGCCATCCCCTTTTACGAAACACTGGTGCGGGATTTTTTTATAGGGGATAAAGCGGTTGCCGTCGATTAAAAGAAGCTGTGGTTTTTTCTTCAGTTGCTCCAGGGCCCGGTGCATGGCTTTGAAGGAGGCTTTCAGGATATTGATGGCATCGATCTCCTCATTGCTTACCGAGGCGACGGCATACGCAATCGCTTCTTTCTCGATGACAGGCCGAAGCAGGTCCCGCTGTTTTTCGGACAATTGCTTTGAGTCATTCAGCAGGGGATGATGAAAATCGCGGGGCAGGATCACAGCTGCCGCGAATACCGGCCCGGCATAGCAACCCCTGCCGGCCTCATCGCAACCGGCTTCTGTTAATTTTTCCTGGTAGAAGGGGAGGAGCATGGCGCAATTTAACGAATTCCTGACTGGTTGATTGGTTGAGAGGTTGACAAGTTAATAAGGGGGGAGATTTCGTTGGAGCAGAGAAATCTTCTAAGAAGGTTCCTTGTCAACTTACCAACCTTTCAACCTGTAAACCAAACAAAACTTTTATGTTAATCGCAGTGTCCCCATTTCTAATAACTTTGTGCCCCAATGACCAATGACCTAAATCCCCGTTCCTCCCGTCCCGTTGCCACCTGGTTGCTGATAGGGGTGGGGATGATCATTATCCAGGTTTTACTGGGTGGCATTACCCGTCTTACCGGCTCGGGATTGTCCATTACCGAATGGAATGTGGTAACCGGGACCCTCCCGCCCATGAACGAACAGCAATGGCTGGCTGCATTCGGGAAATACAAGGCAACGCCGCAGTTCCAGTTACTCAATACCGATTTTGGCCTGTCGGATTTCAAGTTTATTTTCTTCTGGGAATGGTTTCACCGGCTCTGGGCCCGTCTTATAGGGGTGGTCTTTGCTGTACCCTTTATTACTTTCTTACTACAAAGGCGGTTTAAGCCGGCGATGGTAAAACCGCTGCTTATCCTGTTTTTGCTCGGGGCCCTGCAGGGAGCCATCGGCTGGATCATGGTGGCCAGCGGGCTTACGGGGGATGCGATCTATGTAAAACCTGCCAAACTGGCCCTGCATTTTGTATTGGCGCTCGGGTTACTGGGCTATGCCTACTGGTTTGCACTTGAGCTTTTAATTCCAAAAGATCAGGTAACTGTCAACCGTAAAATCAACAGGATTACCATTCTGACAATTGGCTTGCTGGTAATTCAGCTGGTATATGGCGCATTTATGGCCGGTCATAAAGCGGCCACCGCGGCGCCCACCTGGCCGGATATCAACGGGAGCATTATTCCCGCGAATATGTTTGGAAGGGAGGGCGGCCTGGCGGACCTGATCGATAACCGGATCACGATTCACTTTATCCATCGCGGGCTGGCTTACCTGCTGTTCTTCCTGGTTCTGTGGCTTTCTGTTCATTTGTATAAAACCACCGGTTCCGCTGCCATCCGCAAAGCCCGTCTCTGGCCACTGGGATTGATCCTTGTGCAGTTGCTCCTGGGTATTTTCTCTGTGCTGAGCAGCCCGGGGATCGTGCCCAACCGCTGGGGCCTGTTTGAATGGCTGGCAGAGTCGCATCAGCTGATCGCCATGTTCTTCTTACTGTCACTGATCCGGGTTTATTACCTGGTCCGTGGGCGGACTGTAATACCGACGAGACATTAAAATTACTTTTTTTAGCAGGCGCCAATGTCTGTCGGTATTATACCGGAAGTAATCACTGTAAAACTAATGTTTAAAAGGTATAAATTAACAGTTCCTGTCCCTGCTTATTTGCCTTCCCCGCCAATAATCGCTATTTTTAGCGTGAACTATTAACCATCTCATGAAAGCCTGGCTCAAAGGGTTCTATCATTCTTTCCCGGTACAGCTATTATTTCTTCATTTCAGGAAATACCAGGTATTGTTATTATTCTGGTTTATTCTTTTCAGTACGGTGAACGGGACCTTTATGAAACCCTTTGGCGCGGATTCCCTTTACCTGGCGCCGGAGTACCTCGGTAATGTGAACTCGGTCAGTTATGCGATCGTGGGGGCCTCCATCGGCATGTTCATCATGAGCTGGAACATTACGTCCTTTATCCTGTTCAGCCGGCATTTCCGCTTCCTGGCGGCGGCCACCAATCCCTTCCTGAAATTCTGTATCAATAATTCCATCCTGCCCCTGCTGTTCCTGGTCTTTTATTTTTTTAAAGCCTGGCATTTCCTGCAGGTAAAGGAACTGGTGAACAATACCGAAGTGCTTTTCTTTTTCGGCGGCTTTACCGGCGGTTTTGTTTTTATCCTCGCCGCCTCCCTGATCTATTTTTTCCAGGCCGACCGCAGCATCCTGCAACGGATGATGCCGGTGATCGCGGAGCCGAAAAATTATATCACCCACCTGGGGCAGGTGAAAGAAGTGTACCATGATAAGCCGTTGATCAAGGTAAATTCCTACCTGGAGACTTTCTACCGCCTGCGACCGGCCCGGGATGTATCCCACTATACGGAGGAATATGTCGAGTCGATATTCAGGGGACACCATATCGCGGCGATCCTCTCGGTTTTCGCGGCCTTCCTCTTCCTGATCCTGATCGGTTTTTTCCTGGACAATGCTTTTTTCCAGTTACCCGCGGCCGGCAGTATTACGATTTTCTTTTCCATCCTGATCGGGGTGGCGGGGGCGGTTACTTATTTCCTGCAGAGCTGGAGCATCCCTTACCTGATCGGGCTGATGCTCCTGCTGAATGTATTTTATAAGCTTGACTGGATTGATCCCCGTAACAAAGCCTATGGGCTGGATTACTGGAATAAATCGGAAAGACCGCAGTACAGCAAAGAATACCTGGCCGCCCTCTGCAGCAAGGAAAATGTGGAGGCGGACAAACAGCAGATGATCACCGTGCTGAATGCCTGGAAGAAAAAACAGGCGGAGGGCAAACCCTTGCTGGTGCTGATCAATACCAGCGGCGGCGGTCACCGGAGCGCCACGTTTACGATGGGCGTATTGCAACAGTTAGACAGCATTACAAAAGGAGCGATCATGAACCGCACTTTCCTGATCAACGGGGCCTCGGGCGGTATGATCGGCGCAGCTTATTTCCGGGAGCTGTACCTGCGCAAACTGAATGGGCAGCCGGTGCACCTGCAGGACAAAGCCTATATCAATGATATTGCCGGCGATCTCCTGAACCCGCTGTTTACCTCTTTCTTTGCGAGAGACCTGATCGCCCCTGCACAAAAATTTTCCGTGGGTCCCTACCAGTACGTAAAAGACAGGGGCTATTCCTTTGAACAAAAACTGAACGATAATACAAGGGGCTTTCTTGATAAGCAGTTAAGGGACTATGTGGAGGATGAGAAAAAGGCCCGGATCCCGCTGATGTTCTTCAATTCCGTTATTACAAGAGACAGCCGGAAGATGATCATCTCGACGCAGCCGGCGCGGTTTATGATGCAGGGCGTGACGGATTCCAGCCGCATTCCCGTTGCGGAGCCGGATGCGGTGGATTTTGTTTCCTTCTTTAAAAAACAGGATCCCTATAATATCCGTATGCTGTCTGCCCTTCGGATGAATGCCACTTTCCCGATCGTACTGCCCAATGTATGGCTCCCCTCCGACCCCGTTATTGATGTAATGGATGCCGGTTTGCGGGATAATTTCGGGCAGGAAACTACGTTGCGGTTCTTATCTTCCTTTGAGGACTGGATCAAGGAAAATACCAGCGGGGTACTGCTGATCCAGATCCGCGACCGGCAGGCGGGTGGCTGGGAAACACCCTACCTCTCGGATGATATTTCGGATCATGCCACCAAACCTTTTTTACTGTTGCAGCACAACTGGTTTAAAATGATGGAGTATTTCCAGAATGATATGCTGGATTATTACACGACCAGCAGCGGGGTACCGGTTTATAAAGTGGCTTTCCAGTATGCATCCGGTAACCAGGAAAATAAGGCGGCCCTTAATTTTCATCTTACCCGGCGGGAGGAAAAAGATATCATGGAATCGATCGGGTCCGGGAACAACCAGCGTAACTTCAGTAAAGTACTTCAGTATTTTTCTTCGGCGCCTGCTAAGGCTGAATAAGCCGGAAACAGTTTTTCAGGATCTGAACCCGGATCTCTTCCGCGCTCTCCACCGGGTCGCCATCAATATGCATCGGGGCGCCGGCGCTGTTTTTTATTTTGATCTTTTCCGTCTGAAAGTAAATGACCGGGTGTTTCAGGGAGCTTTCCATTTTATCCAGTTTTCCGGCCAGGATTTGTTTGATAAGGCTGAAGAGCAGCACCGGTTTACTGGATTTTTTGGCGATGACAATATCGAGGAATCCATCGGCCAGGAGCGCTTTGGGCGCAATGGTAACATGATTGCCGAATTGGTTGCTGTTGGCAATGCTGACAAAGAAGGCCTCGGTTGAAAAACTCAGCCCGTTACTTTCAATAATAAAGGGATAGGGGGCCGCGTTGAAAAAATTCTTGCTGACCAGGCTGGCATATTTCTTCAGCCCCCTTTCTTTTTGCCGGGCAAATTCATGGGCCACTTTGGCGTCAAAACCGATACCGGCGAGCATACAGGCAAACTGGCCGTTAACGGTAAATCCGTCAATGGTGGAGGCCTTTCCATTCAGCACCAGGTCCACGGCTTTTTCCGGTTGCCCCGGGATACCGGCCGTGAAGGCCAGCCCGTTTCCGGAGCCACAGGGGATGATGCCGAAATCCACCGGGGCCTGCATCAGGCTGCTGACTACCTGGCTGATCGTGCCGTCGCCGCCGGCTACCACCACATCCGTTATTCCGAATTCTTTAATGATGGGTACAAGAAAGGAGTAATCGCCGCCCGCCACGGAGGGGACTACCCGGAACGGGATACCGGCTTCCCTTGTTTTTTTTTCAATAAGCTGCTGCAGGCCTTTTTTGGTTCTTGTACCGGCAATCGGGTTGATGATATAAAGGATATGTCGGGACATCCGGGCAAAAGTAGCAAACCGGGAGTTAATGCAGGCAGGGCGGGGACAGGCTATTTCAATATAAGGGTGCAGATATGAATAGGGCGCATCCGCACTACGGCCGCTTTCGACGGGTCTTTGGGGATCTCGGTGAAGTAGAGCAGGAGTTTATGCTGCCCGTTGAAGAGTTTTTTCAGGTCCGCATTTTTTATAGAGATAGTTTTCTTTACATTTTCCCAGCTCTTCAGTCCCACGCGGCTGCTGTCATCCGCCATCAGGGTGCGGTTGACGGTTCCGTCATTAATTTTAAAACTAATGGTCAGGCAGCCGGGAAGGGAGAGGGCGGCTTTTTTGACTTGAATAATATTTTTTTTCTCATCCTCCCCCACATTTTTCAGGATGGTTTTTTTCTGATGCGATACCGTCCAGCGTTGCTGCCCGAAAAGAGCGGCGGAGCAACAAAGGATACTGAGGAGGACGATTATTTTTTTCATATCAAAACTATAAAAGCAAGACAAGTAAAAAGGACCGGAAGTTGCAGGTGGTATGCTACCATTTCAATAAAGCGCTGGCCCAGGTAAAGCCGCTGCCAAAGGCGGCCAGGCAAACCAGGTCGCCCTCCTTTATTTTCCCTTTTTCCCAGGCTTCGCAGAGGGCGATGGGTATGGAAGCGGCCGTGGTATTGCCGTAATGCTGGATATTATTATATACCTGGTCATCCCGCAGTTGCAGTTTCTTTTGTACAAACTGGCTGATCCGCAGGTTGGCCTGGTGGGGGATCAGGAGCTTGAGGTCGGTGGTTGTTAAGTGGTTTGTTTCGAGGGCCTCCCGGATCACGGCCGGGAATTTCTCCACGGCAACTTTGAATACGGCCGGTCCGTCCATATTCGGGAATACCTGGGCCTTGTCGATCATGGCATGACTGAAGAACATTTCCCCCATTTCCGCTTCGTCAAAATCGGCCAGTTTTTGTTCGGTCCAGTGATTGGCATGGGTACCGGGATTGTACATCGCCAGGATCTCCGCGCTGGCCCCGTCGCTGTGCAGGTGGGTGGAGAGGATGCCCTGGTTTTCATTCGTGGCCGCTTGCAGCACCACGGCGCCCGCGCCATCGCCAAAGATCACGGATACATTCCGGCCCCGGGTGCTGAAGTCGAGTCCGAAGGAATGTTTTTCCGCGCCCACCACGAGAATATTTTTATACATACCGGTTTTGATAAACTGGTCGGCCACGCTGAGGGCGTATACAAAGCCGCTGCACTGGTTGCGGACATCGAGGGCGCCGATCTCTTTCATCTTCATAGCCCGTTGCAGGAGCACGCCGCAGCCGGGAAAATAATAATCGGGGCTGAGGGTGGCGAAGACGATGAAGTCGATATCCGGCGGGGTCAGGCCGGCCCTTTCGATGGCGATCCGGGCCGCTTCCACGCCCATGGTAGTGGTGGTTTCATTGGTCCGGTGGGCATAATGCCGTTCCTGGATCCCGGTCCGCTCCTGGATCCATTCATCGCTGGTATCCATATATTTCAGGAGATCGTTATTCGTAACAATATTCGCGGGTACGTATTTGCCGATGCCGGCAATTTTGCTTCTGACCATGGCGGGTATTTAAGAAAGGAAGATAGTGAATGTAACGGAAATGAAACGGTTGTAACTGAAACGGTTTCAGTTGTGTTTTAGGGCCGGGTTTCAGGGTTATATTGTTTTCTTCCGGGATATCCGGTTTCTAAGAATCCTTGTCTCCTTACTATAACATTCCGGCCTGGATGTCTTGATCGCATAGTTCCCGGCAATCTCATACGTTAAGAGAAATAATAAGGCTAACAAAAAATATTTTTAGAACCTGTATTATTACGCCAGTTGAAATGAGGAAATGTGCAATATCCCCTGCCTGGCGGGGGAAGTGGGTCAGCCATAGTGAATCTTACAAATGGGGGTGGATATAAAAAGGTTTCCTTTTCCACACCATTTGAAAATTTTTTTAAATAGCGCATCCGGCCCTTTACCAAACCATTCCGGCCCGGATGTCTTGATCGCACAGACTCCGGTTATCTAAATTTTGTTCAGACTCCGGGCCTTTCCGGAGACGAAGTCGTATTGAACAGAACCTTTCCAGGCAGCCCCCTTCCGGCTTTCCCCAAAGGGGGAAGGGATCGTAATATCAGACATACCCGGTCGGTAATTCATCTCAAATTCCCCGAACTGCCATGGGAAAAAAACGCCCGGAAAATGTTTTTTTCCCGCTTTCAGCCTTTTTCTTCTGCCTATTTTGCGGTCACATCGCGGCAGATAAGACTAACCGTAATGATTGAGCGGTAATGAAAAATGTTAAAAAAATATTAACACAGCCTGCTAAAAAAAGCGGTATTTTTATTCTGCCGGGAATCATTCCTATTTGGATCCGGAAACCAAAATCATTAAACCTTAACCTACATTAATGGGTAAGAAGCTTGCCGTAGCATTAGCAGTCTTTCTTTACGCAGCCCCTTTATTCTCCCAGGATACGGCCAGTAAAGCCGGGCAGGTTTCCCCAAAATACCTTGATGCCGTTTGTGCAGGTTCTTCCGGCCTGAGTAAAAAATTAGACAAAAGGGCAAACAAAGCGCTCCGGCTGTTTAAAAAGCAGGAAGCAAAACTTCAGTCAAAATTGGCAAAAGCCGATTCTGCGGCTGCCCGTGCTGTTTTTGCCGGCGCTGAGCAGAAATACAAGGAACTGGAGCAAAAGATGAAAGGAGGCGAACTCAAGCAGTATATCCCCCAGGTTGACAGTCTTGCCACCTCCTTAAAGTTTCTGCAAGCCAATCCGCAGTTTTTAAAGGAAGCAGAAGTTGTCCGGGAAAAGCTGAAGGAAGCCATGGGAAAAATGGAAGCCCTGAAGGGTCAGTTAAAGAAAGCGGAAGATATTAAACAGTTCCTGAAAGAAAGGAAGCAATACCTGAAAGAGCAATTAAGCAGGTTTGGTTTGGCGAAAAGGCTAAAGAAGATCAATAAACAGGTTTATTATTACTCGGCACAGGTAAATGAATATAAAGCAGCTTTAAAAGACCCTAAAAAAGCGGGTAAAAAGGCGCTGGAACTGCTTTCAGCCAATAAGACCTTCCGGGAGTTCTGGAAAAAAAACAGCCAACTGGCCAGCCTGTTTCGGATGCCCGGGGATCCCAATGACCCAACTAATGCACCCAGCCTTGCCGGATTACAAACCCGGGCGCAGGTAAACGCCCTGATACAGCAGCAATTAGCGGCCGGCGGCCCCGCTGCCCAAGCCCAGTTTCAGCAGAATTTGCAACAGGCACAGTCACAGCTATCTCAGTTAAAGGATAAGATAATGAAAGTGGGCGGGGGCGGACAGGCAGGCAGTAATGCAGAAATGCCGGAAGGTTTTAAACCCAATAATCAAAAAACAAAATCCTTCCTCCAGCGCCTGGAACTGGGTACCAACCTGCAGAGCCAGCGTTCCAATGGGCTGCTACCGGTCACCAGTGACCTGGGATTAAGCGTAGGGTATAAACTGAATGATAAAAGCATTATCGGTGTGGGAGCCAGCTATAAGCTGGGTTGGGGGCAAAATATACAGAACATCCGGCTTACCCACCAAGGATTGGGGGTCCGGAGTTTTATTGACTGGAAACTGAAAGGGGCGCTATGGATCAGTGGCGGGTTTGAGATGAATTACCGGTCGGAGATCAGAAATATCGACCAACTGAAGGATTATTCCACCTGGCAACGGAGCGGATTAATAGGGCTGAGCCGATCAGTGCCGATCAAGAGTAAGTTTTTCAAAAAGACCAAGGTAATGCTGCTCTGGGATTTTCTGAGTTATGAGCAGGTACCGAGGGGGCAGGCGGTAATCATTCGTTTTGGATATAATTTTTAAATATTAGTATAATGATAAGAAAAGTGTCAACTGGATTATTAACCTGTATTTATTTGCTGGCAAGCAAAGGAAATATATCAGGTCAGAGTAGTACTGATAATCCGGTAAATAAAGTAACAATTTCATCACCCAACGCTGCAGCTTTAGGGAAATATGGAGATTATACAGTCGGATATCAAACCGGCACGCCGAATATTAGCATTCCGGTTTATACGATTAGCGAGGGCCCATTAAGTATGTCCGTCGGTTTAAGTTATCATGCTTCCGGATTAAAGGTGATGGAACCCTCAAGTTGGGTGGGGGCAGGTTGGAGTCTGAGCGCTGGCGGGATGATAACCAGAACAGTAAGAGGAAATGTGGATGAAAGAGGATTTGGAAATTCAAGTACACAATCGCATGGCTATTTTAGTGATTATGGTTATAACAATTATCTTTTTATTGCCGATGATGGCGGCAACGGCTGTTCGGCGGCAACTCAGCCGAATAACATGAAAGCAGATGATCCGAATTTTTCAAATGGCAAAAAGGATGGAGAGCCGGATTTGTTTACGTTTAATTTTGGTAGTTATTCAGGGAAATTCTTTTTTAATGATGACAGGACACCAATTATAGTTCCGGAGCAGGATATTAAAATAGAACCAATTATAGCCCCTAATTCCCTCCCGATAATTGGGTTTAAAATCACAACCCCTGATGGTACGAAGTATTATTTTGGCAAGAATCAAACACCTGGAAATGGGGGGGTGGATGCAACAGAAATCACAAACTCTTATGATTCAGAGGCTAATCTATCATATGGTGGAGCATATTCCAGTTGGTTTTTGGTAAAAGTGGAATCAGCAGATGGCCTGTTTAACATTTTGCTTAAATATGAACAGGAAAATTATAGCAATTACACGATTTCTATGCGACCACTCGACGAAAACGAACAGATAAAGAAAGAGTATACCCT
The DNA here is from genome assembly GCA_016219985.1 of Sphingobacteriales bacterium. Taxonomy (GTDB): domain Bacteria; phylum Bacteroidota; class Bacteroidia; order Chitinophagales; family Chitinophagaceae; genus JJ008. The sequence goes on from JACRJO010000010.1 coordinate 123,441, forward strand.
TGTTAAAAATTACATAAGCGGTGTACGTCTCGCTAAAATCAGCACTATTAACCGGGAGATTGTTTTTATGCCTGGTGATCTCAGGCAAGACCTGAGTAATTACAATCCCTCTTACAACTCCATAACCGACGGAGCCAATACAGAAGCCAGAACTCTTGGTGAAGTAAAGATCCAGGCGCCAGGCGGAGGTAATTGTAAGAAGTTTAAATTTTATTACAGCTATTTTGATGATAACGTAACGCCCTTTCCTGCCGGCTTTTTTGTTACTGCCACTTCGAGCGACAAAAAAAGACTAAGACTGGACAAGATACAGGAATATACATGCGACGAAACCCAGAACCTGCCCCCCTATCTTTTTAATTACTATGCTGAACAGGTACCCAGGCAAATTAGCTTTGCTCAGGATCACTGGGGATATTATAATGGACAAACAGGTAACACTACATTAATTCCAACTTATACAGTTGATACATATAATTACAAATTTGGAGCAGACCGTGAATCAAAATGGCCGGAAATGAGGGGCGGTACCCTTAATAAAATCACTTATCCGACAGGAGGGTCAACAGATTTTGAATTTGAAGCAAATACAACTTGGGTAAACGCGGCCGTACAAACACTTGTTAATCGGGGCAATTACTCGGTAGGCTATGATGGGAATGGGCATGCCTATTATCCCAACTTAAACTTTTCATCTAACCACTATCGGGTGACATTGACAAACAATAACTGTCTTCCAGGCTATACCTGTAACGCTGCTGTTTACCTGGAAAGCAATGACGGAAGTATAAGTTATGCTCAGATTATATGGACGCCAGGCGGCTCCAGTGCTACAGGTGTTGTGGTTGCTCCATCGCCTGGCCTTTACCGGCTGCATCTGGTAAGGGATAATACAATTCAGTCGGGTAGTGGAGCAACCGCTGTACTCGAAGAAATTGTTCCTTCCACATTAAGCAGCAATGTAACGGTTGGTGGATTACGGATAAAAAAAATCACCACCCATGATGGCGTATCTGCCGCAAATGACTTGGTAACGCACTATAGCTACAACGATGCCAATAATAAATCAAACGGGGTGTTGTACAGTAAGCCGGTGTACGTGAGTGTGATACGTAATGATATTTTAAAAACAGTTGGGATGATAAATGACCAGACAACAACATGCAGTCCTAATGGTTGTGTGACCTGTATCTCTCCAACTTTGTTTAAATCCGCCTCAAGCATACGGCCAATGGAAACATTACAAGGCGGACATATTGGTTATAATGAAGTGAAGGTAAGTCAGTCTGGCAAAGGGTCAAGCATCTATCGTTTTTATGGATCTGATATCTGGGATATTAACACAAACGATGTTTGCACCCGGAATGTAAATATTTCCTGCGACCTTTCTGTTCCTAATTATCCTTCTGCTCCATTGCCGTTTGAGTATATGCGGGGGGAGCAAAAATATGAGGCGCACTTTAATGAAAATGGCCAGTTACTAAAGTACAGCTGGTTTTACCCTGTATTTACTGATAACTTATTGAAAACTCCTGGCACAATACGGGGTGCGCTTGCGCCAAATGCGTCTATAACAAATTACGAAATATCAACCAAGCGAAAAACCCAGGTAACTGTGGATGAAACCATTATGAACCTGCAGACGGGAACAGGACTTACTACCAGTAATACTACTTATTTCGAAAGCCTATTTCACCGTCAACCAACCAGGGTAACAAGTACCAATTCAAAAGGTGAAATAACAGAAACGAAATATAAGTATGCGTTTGACTTTAGAACTCCTTCTTGCGACGTAATGCCGGATTGTTGGCAAAACTACCAGAATGCTGTAACCGTTGCAACAAATACGTTTAATGGTTTGCTAAATACATGTGTGAATAATCCTTCATCTTGCAATTGTAGGTGGGTTGCTTTTCAACAATACCGCAGGGATCTGAGTATCGCACGCATAAACTATTTGGCATGCGAGTCAGCCAATCGCTCCAGTTATACTACTTGTTTTGGCAATGCAAAAAATACTGCCAATACTGATCTGAAACCCATACTTGAGCTACAGTCACGTAACATGAATGTACCATTGGAAACTACCAGTTGGAGGAATGGAAAACTACTGGCTGCTGCATTCACAAAATATGATTTCAGTCCCAGTGTACCAGGAATGGTCTATCCAGTGAAATCTCAGAAAATAACTCTTTCAGCGCCATCGTCAATATTTACGACTGCAACTGTAAGCGGTGATGGGCTTACTAAAGACAGCCGCTACGAGGATGAAAGTTCTTATACTTTGGAAAATGGTAACCTGGTGGAAATGACCGGTAAAGATGGTATTGTCACATCCTATCTCTGGGGCTACAATAACACATTGCCAATTGCTAAAGCAGTAGGAGTTTCTTACATCACTCTTTCTGCAGCATATGCTGCAGTTGGGCAGAACCTTTCTTTATTACGGACATATCCTACTTTATCTAATGCGTTAGTTTCAACATATGTATATACTCTGGGGCTTGGAATGATTAACGAAACTGATTCCAGGGGGAGAATTACTTATTACGAATATGATAACCTGCATCGGTTGGTACTGGTCAGGGACAATGAAAACCAAATTATTAAAAAAATCTGCTATAATTATGCAGGCCAGCCTGAGACCTGCATCCCGCAGGTTGTATACTATAATACGGAAAGGAGCCAGGTGTTCACGCGTAATAACTGCGGCACCTGCAGCCAGGGAAGCCAGGTTACTTATACGGTACCCGCCAATACGTATAGTTCTACGGTGAGCCCGCAAGCGGCGAACCAGTTAGCGCAAAATGATATCGATGCCAATGGGCAGAATTATGCGAATGCAAACGGCACCTGCAGTTCATCGGGAGGAATAATCACGTATGATAATCAGTCATTTCTTTCAGGGTTTACTGCGACCTATACAAATACCTCGACCGGCCAGGTATACACATTTAGCATTCCCGCGTCTGGTATTGGTACGCTTGGGTGTTTGCCAGTTGGCGGTTATAGCCTGACTATTTCCAAACCAGGGAATAATATTTATTTATTATTCGGAACAGGATGTTTCACCCAGTCGGGAACTTCTGCAACATTTGCAAGGGTAAACAGCAATGCATGTAACCAGGTTACGTTACAGAATGCGCAATAAAGTTTAAAAAAAGTGCAATGAAAAAAATATCAGTTATAATACTACTATTCCTTTTGGGGGGCATAAGTCATGGTCAGGATAGTGCTTATCAATATTCGGTAACGAAAATCGAGGGTGGGAGTCAATCCCTGTCATCCTTCCAGGGTAAGAAAATCCTGCTGATCACCCTGCCAATAGTAAATAACGCGTCTTCCGACTCCCTGCTTTATTCGCTGGATACCCTGGGTACGGCGCATGCGGCTGATTTAAAGATTATCGCGGTACCCTCTTATGAAGATGGGTTTACCGAGGCGCAGAAAAGCCAGTTGGAGCAGTGGTGGCGTTCAAAGCTGGGGGGGCATATCCTGATCACGGATGGCGCCTATACCCGGAAAACATCCGGAGTCCAGCAGGATCCCTTGTTTAAATGGCTGACAACGGCCACGCAGAATGAGGTATTTGATATAGATGTGGAGGGCCCGGGGTATAAGTTTTTTGTTTCGGGCACCGGTGTACTATACGGTGTTTTAAGGCCCCAATCCAAAATAAGCGGCCGGTCAGTACAGGCCACACTCCGACTTCAATAAGATAATAGTTAACTGAATAAACGGATTTATCAGATGAATAATTCAAGAAAAAGCCGGCCGGTAGCGGGTGTTGTATTAGCAGTTTTACTTTTAAGTTACTCGTCGGTCAATGCCCAGACACCATTACCGCTTCCAGCAGGATATACGGCTGGTACCCCAGTCAATTATATCCGTACCTGGGACGCCACGGCTCCGGAAACAGACGGGAATAATCTAATGCTAAGACCGCTCAAGGATGTAAAGCAGGCGACCCAGTATTTTGACGGCCTGGGCAGGCCCCTTCAAACGGTGATAAAGCAGGGGTCGCTGCAGACAGGGGGATCAGCTACAGATATGGTTAGTTCGGTAGTATATGATGGATTTGGAAGAGAAGCGATAAAATACCTGCCTTATGCAGAAGCAACGGCGGCTGATGGATTATTTAAATCTAACCCTTTTACGCCCCAGGTTAATTTTTACAATACCCAGTTAAATGGACAGACAGGTGAAACCAGCGTTGGAGTAAGCGGCCTGAACTGGGCTTATGGCAAGACTAATTTTGAAGCCTCACCGCTAAGCAGGGTAAATGAATCCTACGCACCGGGGGTGAGTTGGGTTGGAAGTGAAGGCAACGTGGATCTCAATTTAAGGCACAGGGTACAGATGAAATACTGGATTAATACGGTTGCAGATGAGGTAAAGATCTGGAATGTAACGGATGTGACAGGTGGACTGGGAACCTACAGTATAAGCGGGGCTTATCCCGCCGGCGTTTTGTATAAAAATGTAACCGAAGACGAGACCGGCAAACAGGTGATCGAGTTTAAGGACAAGGAGGGTCAGGTTATTTTAAAGAAAGTGCAGATCGGTACGGCAGCGGGGGTGGCGGATGACGGACTCGGAAGGGCCTGCGATAATAACTGGCTTTGTACCTATTATGTCTATGATGATCTTAACCGTCTTCGCGCTGTGATACAGCCGGAGGGGGTCAGGTGGCTGAAGGATCCTGCGCATAACTGGACTTTGAGCGCGGCTGACTACAACGCTAATGGGATTGTGGCAGAGCAGTTTTTCCGGTATGAATACGACTACCGAAACCGGATGATCATAAAAAAGGTACCCGGTGCCGGGGAGGTCTGGATGGTCTATGACGCGCGGGACAGGCTGGTGCTGACCCAGGATGCAAATCTCCGGTTACAGGGAAAATGGATGTACACGACTTATGAAAACGACCTGAACCGGCCGGTATCCACCGGGCTTTGGACGAACGCTAATGACAGGGCTTATCACCAAGGACTGGCAGGTACGAGTACAGCTTATCCAACGGTATCGGGGGCGAGTTTTGAGGAACTGACCGTAACGTTCTATGATAATTATTTATGGCGGGCGGCTTATGGCAACCCACTCAGCGCCAGCTATGATGCCAGCTTTGACAGTTATTTTCAAACGGTTTCTAATGTGAACTGGCCTTATGCCCAGGCTAATAGCGCCACAACAGCCCTGAAAGGGCTAACCACCGGGTCAAGGGTAAAAGTGCTGGGGACTTCGACCTATTTATATACAGTTAATTTTTATGATAATAAGGGAAGGGTGATCCAGGTGCAGGCCACTAACTATTCCGGGGGAACGGATATTGTGACCACCCAGTACAGTTGGGCGGGGCAGCCGTTAGTGATTATTAATAAAACGCAGAAAGCAGGCACGAACCCGCAAACCACGGTTATTGTCACCCAGAACAGCTATGATGACCTGGGAAGGCTGGTAAAAGTGGAGAAAAAGCAAAGCAATACCCTGGTCAATAGCGGAACCATGACGGCCTATAAGACGATTACGGAGAATGAGTATGATAAACTGGGGCAGGTGAAGACTAAAAAGCTGGGAAAACAACCCGATGGAGTAACGCCGCTGGAGACCCTTGCCTACGACTATAATATCCGGGGCTGGATGCTGGGAATGAACCGGTCCTATCTGACTAACCCCGGCCAGTCCGGCAGCGCCAGGTTCGGGTTTGAGCTGGGCTATGATAAACTGCAGAGCAATGCCGGGAATGATTATGCCAGCCCGCAGTTCAACGGCAATATCAGCGGCATGACCTGGAAATCGGACGGGGATGATATCCGCCGGAAATACGACTTTTCTTATGACGCCGCCAACCGGCTGATGAAAGGGGATTTTAAGCAGGATAACGGAGGTACGGCCTGGAATAATACCCTGATCAACTACAATATGCAGATGGGTAATGGAACCGACCCTGCGACAGCCTATGATGCCAACGGGAATATAAAGGCCATGACCCAGTATGGATGGAAACTTGGAGGAGTAACGACTAACCCGATTGACAACCTGACTTATAATTATTATAGCAACAGTAACAAGCTAAAAAATGTGATTGATGCTAGCAATGACCCGGGTACAAAACTCGGTGACTTCAGAACTTCGGTACTGCACCCGAATCAGATAAAGAACAGCAGCACGGTTGACTATACCTATGACCTGAACGGCAATTTAAGAAAGGATCTGAATAAGGATATCGGGACCGCCAGTGCAGAGGATATTGTATATAACCATTTGAATCTGCCGCAAACAATTAGTGTCAGAACGACGGGGGGCGCTGTAAAAGGCACCATTACCTATACTTATGACGCGGCAGGCAATAAACTGCAGAAAACAGTTACAGAAACCGGGCAACCCGCCAAAGCCACACTCTACCTGGGGGGCGGTGTATATGAGAACGATGTGCTACAATTTTTGGGCCACGAGGAAGGGAGGATGAGACCGGGGTCAACAGGCTTCAGTTATGATTACCTGATCAAGGATCATTTGGGCAATATCCGGATGGTATTGACAGAAGAACAGATGACTACTCCCTATGTGGCTGCAACATTAGAGCCATCCACAATAGGTAACGAGAGTATTTATTATGGCAATCTTACAAATACACAATATGATAAACCAACTTGGTTTACAGACGCGTTGTATTCAGGCAGCACAAAAGTAGCCCGGCTTAAAAATGCCGCGGGTACCCAAAAAGTGGGTCCCAATATGATCCTGAAGGTAATGGCGGGGGACAGTTACAATATCCGGGTGGCCAGCGGCTGGAGCAGTGCTACATCTGCCGTTAATAACAGTACTAATGTATTAACTGACTTGATGAATCTACTGACAAATGACCTGGCGAATAAAAGTGGTGGAAAGGCAACCCAGGCCGAATTACAAAATGCCTCCAGTGGACTGAACTCAGGGATAACAGAGTTTATGAATCAGCAAACAGCCCAGGGCACTCAGCCCAAAGCGTATATCAACTGGATATTACTGGATGAGCAGTTCAGGGTGGCAAAGAATGTTTATGGCAGCATGATTGCCAATGGCTATAGTGGGTTTGATCCGGTAGGAGCCAGTGGATCTGCAAAAATCCATACACTTGCCAATTTAACAATTGCGAAAAGCGGATATTTGTATATTTATACCAGCAATGAGGCAACGAATATTGACGTGTTCTTTGATAATTTACAAGTCACTCATACCCGGGGGGCAATACTGGAGGAGACACATTACTATCCATTTGGGTTGACCATGGCGGGAATATCATCAAAAGCATTAGATTTTGGGAATCCAAAGAATAAAGAAAAAACCTTCCAAGGCCAAAGGTTCGACGACGATTTAGATTTGAATTGGGTGCAGTTCAAATGGCGAAATCATGACCCGCAGATTGGGAGATTTGTTGAAATAGACCCTCTCTCCGAAAAATATGAATACAACTCCTCTTATGCCTTTTCAGAAAATGAAGTTACTTCGCATGTAGAGTTAGAAGGGTTGGAGAAGGAATTAGCAACATCTGGCGCTATAGCTACTGGTGCAGCAACTGCTGGGGCGACTGCGGCTGGTGTAGCCGTCGGTGTTGCAACTGTTTTTTTCGCTTATGCAAAAGCTACAATAGAAGAAGCTGAATATAGAACTTCAGCAGGTCAGGTAAGAATGTATACATCTTCGGGGACATACATCTATATTGATGATCCACTGGTTAAGCAAGCGATGCAGTCGAATCAGACTCCTGACGCCAACCAAGCCCAAAATTCAACTCCAAAAAGGTCAGCCAGCGACCAAAAACTTATTGACGATGCAAAACAACAAAAAGCCAAAGAAGATCTTGCAAAAACAAGGGCACAACAAAGGCAGCAGCAATCTACAAACGGAAAAGCAAAAGAAGGGAAAAGCAATCAGGGAACGAAGGGAAGCCATAATTCAGGAAACCAAAGCAGAGCAGATAAAGAGAAACACGATAAGGCAGAAGCCCGAAGGGCAAGGGAGCAGGCAGCAGCAGAAAAAAAGAAAGAAGAAACAAAAACGAATTAGTATGCCAACAAATAAATTGGATTTGATACTCTATAAATATAGGGAGCTAGTAGCTACTGATTCAAAAAAGGCAAGGGAATGCATTAAGCAGTTAGACTATAAGAATAATTTCTATCTTCTTCAGTGCATTGCTCAAACGTATCTTGATGAAAGCCGTTTTGAGGATGATAGTAATGTAATGCGTAGGGAAGTTAATTTTCGAAAATGGCGGATGGCAGAAAAGTATATTATTGATGCTTTTAGTATTGATTCAAATAATGCCGAAGTTCTTTATACAATGGGAGAAATAAGAAAATTAAATTATCAAAATGATATTGCAATATATTGTTTTGAGAAACTTATAAAGTTGGGGATAAATAAAGTTGCAAAACAAGAATACTCAAGGGGAAGATGTTTTGCAAAAGAGTTACTAAATGATGCAAAATTTGAATTGTATAGACTTCACTTTTATGAAAATCCCCGGCTATCAGCAAAATATTTAAGACAGTATAAAAAGGGGCTTGATAAAGGAATCAACTCAATATTTAAACCTCTAAAAAAGTTCTTGCTGTGAGCTAATGCCCCCAGTTACCCGAAGTGTTCAATAAATAAAAAAAGTCGAATGGTTATGGTTAGTCTGCGACTAACCATTGGCTTTGCTAAAAGCCATCATATCTTTAGCTTTAAGGAAAAATCATGAGTGATGGAGGTTACAAAATCCGTAATCAGGGCGCTGTTCATTTCCTGACATTTGCAGTAGTGGAATGGGTGGATGTTTTTTCAAGAAAGGTCTACCGGGATATGGTGCTGGAAAGCATCCGGTATTGTCGGAAGGAGAAAGGGTTACTGCTGCATTGCTGGTGTATAATGAGCAACCATCTTCATTTAATTGTTTCAGCCAAAGAATCGAACTTGAGCGATCTTTTGAGAGATTTCAAAAAGTTTACCAGTAAGCAGTTAGTAAAGGCTATACAGGAAAACAGAAGAGAATGGATGCTGGAAATATTCAAAAAGGAAGGGCAAAAAAACAGCCGTAACAGTGAATTTCAGTTCTGGAGACAAGACAATCAGCCGATGGAGCTTTATAGTGGACCATTTTATATTTCAAAAGCTGAATTATACCGACGAGACATTAAAATTACATGGATCGGCCGGTGCTAATGTCTGTCGGTATAATACCGGGAATAATCACTGCAAAACTAATGTCTGAAAGGTATTACATCCATCAGAATCCGGTAGAAGGAAGTATTATGGAAAGGGCAGAAGATTACTTATACAGCAGCGCAAAAGATTATCATTTGAAAAGGAAGTGCGGATTACTGGAGCTGGTATTTGTATAAAGAAATATTTTCAATGTGTGTCATGAGTTACAAACTCATGACAACTTTCCTAAAGTTCTTAAATTTCTTATTGGCCGGGAAGACTCAGAATAACGGGGCCACAGGCTCAGGCCAGCAGCTGATACAATTTTCTTTTTTTTAGGAAGAGAAAGGAGAACACTACGGACAGTGGAGCCGTCAAAATTTACGTTATTTGTAAGATCAGGTAGTAGCAACTACATTTAATAACTGGATAAGGCCTGAAACTCAAAACTCGTTGCTCACAATTTGACCCTTACCTGGCTCCTGCTTCCTATATATCTTCTCAATACCATCGCCATACCATCTCCAGGGCATGTTCGGGGTTAAAGCGTACCATGCGCTTTAACCCCGAACATGGTACGGCTCAATCTATACCATGGTGTGGAGAAGTCTCGAAGAACTATCTAAGCGCGCTCGGAAAACTTTGAAGAATTAAAGGAAATTTTTATGGGGCTGATCAACCGGTATTGAAAGAATTGTAAATGTTCCCTCCCTGAGTCCCCTGCTTTAAGCCAATCCTCTTTTACTAACCGTTCCAGTCCGATGTCTTAACGGCTCAGACTCAGGGAATCTAAATTTGCCCGGACTCCGGACCCTTCCAATTCCGACAAATCAACTTACTCACTTGCTCTTCAGCCTTTTACTGCTACATTTCCGGCTGAACAGGCAGAATAATCCCCGGTTTTCCGGAATTCCCTGTTTTACAGGAGCGCATTCTCCCGTCAGCCATCTACATTTAATCTAAATATCAAAAGAATGAAAAGACTTTTATATACCCTGGTGTTTGTGCTGATCACTATGATCGCACCGGCACAAAAGCAGCATTTTGACCTGGTCAGCTACCGGGCGCCAAAGGGCTGGAAGAAAGTGCTGAGCAGCGATGCAGTGATCTATTCCATCCAGGAAAAAAAGAAAAATACCTGGTGCCTGATCAAGTTGCTGAAAAACACCCTGTCGAAAGGAGATATTGATGCGGATTTCCAGTCCGAATGGCAGGTATTAGCGGCCACACCGCTCAGTATCACAGAGCCACCCAGCACCACGGAAACCGCAGGGGGAGGTGGCTGGAAAATTAAAAGCGGCAGCGCAAAGTTCCGGTTTAATAATTCCGATGCAATCTCTACAGTCACCATGATGAGCGGCTTTGGGGTATGCATCAGCGTACTGGTGAATACCAACAGCCAGGATTATGTGCCTGCGATAACTGCCTTTATTGAGTCGCTCGAAGTGGACGAAATAAAACAGGGAGCTGCGGGGAATACCATCCCTCCTTCAACTACTGAGAATGCCCCGGTGCAATCAGGCGGGTTTACTTTTACCAGCACCAATTTCGATGATGGCTGGACCAGTACGGTCAAAGAAGATTGGGCCGAAGTGACCAAGGGAGCCATCAAAGTGCTGATCCATTACCCGAACAAACAAGCGGATGCGTATCAGTCTGTATTAAAGGACGAGGACCTGAATGCCTGGAATGTACTGGTGGCGCCGCGGTATGCATCCGTCAGCAATTTTGAATGGAAATCAATTCAGAGTTATGAGTCCATCAGTTTTATGGAAGCGGATGCGACGGAACAGTCCGGCCGGAATGTGCATGTGGTCCTGTTTAAGAAACACTATCCGAAGGGCAATGGCCGCTACCTGGAATTTGTGACAAACAACAAGGCGGAATATGAACAGGCCTTCGGTCCTTATCACAGCGAATCCTATGGCTGGGACAGCCCGGCCAATATGCAATGGCGCAATAAATTCGCCGTCAGCGCCCCGGACCTGGTCGGGAAATGGGGCGTCAGCGATTATGCTTCCCTGACCTATTATTACATTAGTACCGGCGGTACGGCCGGCACCACGGCCACGTCCACGACCAATGAATTTACCTTCCTCACCAGCAGTACGTACCAGAGTGAACACAACGGGGCCAGCGGGATGATCGGGAATATGAAGTTTTCAAGCCAGACCTATAAAGGAACCTTTACAACCACCGACTGGGAGATCAATATGACAAACCGTTTCGAAGGACACCCGGAAAAATTCAGTTGCCAGTTCGAAGCCGTCAAAGGCGGCCGTATCCTGGTCCTCACCGACCGCCAGGGAACAGTGTTTGCGCTGGGGAAGAGTAAATGATATATTATTCCCTGCAAACGAAAAACGGATCTTTTCGGAGTATTATTCAATCACGGTTGCTCTGTTCAGGTTTAAAAAAAATTCCCTGGTTATTGCCATCAATAACCAGGGAAAGTATGCTGTTCCTTTTTAATAGCAGCTCCTTAGGAGGTTTTGAAATTTGTAATTTATTTGCCTGCCTGTCCGGCCCGCTTCGCCGCGAGGCGAGTAGGCAGGGTTCTTGGTATCTTGGCATCTTGATTCTTAGTCTACAAGGGGTCACATTTTCACTGCAACCGTAACCATTTCCTTCCGGCTCTTCTCCGCTGCAAACCCCATAACATGACTTTCAATCGACGCGTCAATAGTAGAACTGAGTAAAGAAGGATCCTGTGCCGATACAGCCTGCACCCAGTCCGCCACGAGGCGCCAGTCGCCCCCGCCATGGCCATCACTGTCCTGTTTCCATTCCGTGACCTTGCCCGTGCGGAAATCGGTATGCGTGAAGCTGGTCATATCCCCCACAATATCCCCCATACTGCCCATCACCCGGGTCCGGCGCCCTTCATAGGAGGTGAAGGCTTCCATGGAAAAGGCGGCGCTGACGCTGTTCTCGAATAGAATATTCGTGGTGTAATGATCGGGCTGGTCATTGTCCATCCGGTACACGCATTTGCCATAATTACTGTTCTTCAGGTATTCCATAATGGCATCGCCCTGTTTGCTCTTGTCTTCCGGCAGGTCGAAATGATGCAGCCAGCTTCTTTTATCATAATAGATCCGTTTGGCGGAATAAGGACAGGTGGCCTCGACCTTACATCCGCCCACGCAACGGTCCGTACTGCCTTCCGGGGCATTCTCTTTGCGGAACCATTTCAGGTCGCCGAAGGCGGAAATCTGCTGACAGTGTTTCTCCAGCATCCATTTTAAAATATCCAGGTCGTGGCAGGACTTAGCCAGGATGATCGGTGTGGTTTCCTTGCTGTTGTGCCAGTTGCCACGGACATAGGAGTGACTCATGTGCACATGCATGATGGGTTCGAGGTGCTGGATGCTGATGATCTCCCCGATGGACCCGTTGTGCATCATTTCTTTCAGCTTGATGAAATAGGGGGCGTAACGCAGCACATGACAAACCGCCACGATGCGGTTTTTCTTTTTGGCAAGCGCCAGGATATCCCGGCATTCCTGTTCACTGGGGGAAATGGGTTTTTCCAGCAACACATCATAACCCATATTCAGCGCGGCCATACAGGGGCCAAAGTGCAGGTTGTCCGGGGTGGAAATGATCACGGCATCGGCAAACTTAGGCCGGCTGAACACCTCTTCCCAGGTATGGAAACGGTTTTTGTCTTCAATATTGTGTTTTTTGGCATAGCGTTCATTGCGGAGGGCAATGGGTTCCGCCACTCCCACGATATCCAGCTGGTCGGGATAGGCTGCGGCGTAATTGCCATAAACATTGCCCCGGTTGCCAGCCCCGCAGGTAATGGCCGTTACCGGTTTGTTCAGTTTTTTGTGCAGCGGGTTATCGGGTAATAATATTTTCTCGCCTTTTTCATTCAGGGCCCAGGAAGACAAGGGAAGGGTTGATGTGCCGGCGGCAATACCGATGATACGGAGCCAGTCGCGGCGGGAAATCGGGTTTGGCATCTGATCGTTTTTTTTGATGAACTAAGTTACCATTTTAATGGGTGTATTGCTTTATATTCGAAAAATAATATAAGGCTATGAGCAACCCTACTTCGCAACGGTTCCTGGCGCTGGATGTCCTAAGAGGCATGACCGTTTTTTTCATGATCATCGTCAACACCCCCGGCAGCTGGGTCAGCAGTTGGGCGCCCCTGAAACACGCCGTATGGCATGGGTTCACCCCCACCGACCTGGTCTTCCCGACCTTTATGTTTGTAGTGGGCAATGCCCTGAGTTTTGTGGAAAAAAAATGGAAGCATCTTTCCGAAGGAGAGGTTTTCCGGATCATATTAAAAAGAACCCTGATCATTTTCCTGCTGGGTTACCTGATGTACTGGTTTCCCTTTGTACACTGGAATGCCGCCAGGGAACTGGAAGCCAACCCCATTTCACATACCCGTATCATGGGGGTACTGCAACGGATCGCCCTGGGGTATTTTTTTGCGGCCCTGATGATCCGTTACCTGAAAGCGGCTACAGCTTATCGCTTTGCAGTTATACTGTTACTGACTTACTGGCTGATCCTGCTGTTGTTTGGCGACAAGACGGATCCGTTTAATATACTGACCAATGCCGGCAACCGGCTGGACCTCTGGCTGCTCGGGGAAAACCATTTATACCATGGGGAAGGCGTGGCTTTTGACCCGGAAGGCATCCTCAGCACCCTGCCTTCCATTGCCAATGTGATCTTTGGTTATGCGGCGGGGAAATGGATCGCGGAGCGGGGCAAGACCTGGGAGGGACTGACCAAATTATTGCTCGCGGGTTTTGCGCTGATTGCCCTTGCCCTGTTCTGGCACCTGGTATTTCCCATCAACAAAAAATTATGGACCGGTTCATTTGTACTGCTTACCGTGGGGATCGATTGTGTCCTCTTAGCCGCCCTGAGTTATATTACCGATTTTCTCGGCCGTACAAAATGGACCTATTTCTTCGAGGTCTTTGGCAAGAATCCCCTCTTTATATATTTATTATCCGAACTGGGCGCCACCCTGCTCTGGTTCTTCCCGGTGGGGGAAAAAAGAGTGCCGCTCTACAGCTGGTTATATGAAAATATTTTTCAGCATGCCGGCAATTACCTGGGTTCTTTCTTGTTCGCCCTCTGCTTTACGCTGGTCTGCTGGTTCGTGGGATGGATACTGGATAAGAAGAAGATCTATGTGAGGGTCTGATTACCCGGCTTCTTTTAGTTTTAGTATTTCTCTTGCAAACTTCTCACAGGCTGCTTCCACTGAGCCAAGATCCTTTGATTTAATATAGGATCCCAGCACATGATCCCCTGCGTTGGGAATGGCAGCCTGCTGTTTCAGGGATGCAGGAGTGCCCAACTGGTTGTACATGCGTTTCATGGCCGACACCTTCACGACCGGGTCCTGCTGTTCTTCATTCTTATAATAATACAGGAGCAGGGCGGGCTGGGTTACTTTTTTAAAAGTGGATGCTTTCATGGTGGACTCCAGCAGTTCCTCTAATTGAACGGTTGCCTCCATCCGGTATTTTTTATTCCAGTACTGCGCATAGGTATCCGTGGTATCGGCTGCCACATTGTATTTTCCTTTTACCAGGTGGGCAATTTCCAATCCCCAATGATTGTTGAGCAGCCAGGCATTGGGGTCGTTGATAGCGATATTGGGGGATAAAAGAATCAGTCCCGCAATCTCCGGGTACTCCGCGGCTAATTTCAGGGCGAGCGTGCCCCCGGTGGAAGTGGACATCAGGATGACTTTCTTGCCTAATTGTTTGCCGATCGCATAAGCCTGTTTTGCAGAGTTCCAGGCACCAGCCGCGGTAAAACTGGCCAAGGGTTCCGTGGTATCAACCCCATGTGCATCGAGCCGGCTGAGATAAAGGTTGCATCCAAACTTTTGGGCAAAATCCTGGTGCACGGGATCGCCTTCTTCCTGGCTGGCCGAAAAACCATGGAGATAAACGACTGCATAATCTGTTACCTGTTTCGCTGAATCATTGACCCATACGATCCGGGCTTCATTATCGGGCTTGAGTTTATGCCCGGCTTCATTTTTCTGAATATATTCTTCCAGCGCAATGGCTGAAGCAGGTACCGCCGGCAGATCGGTCGTGTACCTGGGTGTGGAGGGCCGGGGGCCCAGGAAATAAACAACAATGAATACTAACAGGATGATAGCGAACCATTTGAGCAGTTTCATGCAGACTATTTTCCTAAAACTACATTAATTCTGCATTTTATGAGGGTTAAGACTGCATTAAATGCCTCTTTGGTTTGCTGCCCCGGCTTTATTAACGTACCTTTGCCGGCCAAAACGAGTTCGGAGTCGGTAGTCTTGAGTCAGTAGTCCAAGCAGCAAACTCCTGACCTTCAACCAATCATCATCTCACAAAATTATAAATGGATATCAGAAACATAGCAATCATCGCCCACGTAGACCACGGTAAAACAACATTGGTTGACAAGATCTTACATGCCACCAAGGTTTTTCGTGACAACCAGGAAACCGGCGACCTGATCATGGACAGCAATGACCTGGAGCGGGAGAGAGGAATCACCATTTTCAGTAAGAATGCAGCCGTCGTCTACAAGGATGTAAAGATTAACGTGATCGACACCCCCGGCCACGCCGACTTTGGCGGGGAAGTGGAACGTGTATTGAAAATGGCAGACGGGGTGATCCTGCTGGTGGATGCCTTTGAAGGGCCGATGCCGCAAACCCGTTTTGTATTGCAGAAAGCCCTGCACCTGGCCCTGCACCCGATCGTGGTGATCAATAAAGTGGACAAACCCAATTGCCGCCCCGATGAAGTGCATGACGCGGTGTTCGAACTCTTTTTCAACCTCGATGCCACGGAGGAGCAACTGCATTTCCCGACCTATTACGGAAGTGGCAAGAACGGCTGGTTCAATGAAACACTGGAGCAGATTGATAATATCAATCCCCTGCTGGACGGGATCATTAAACACGTACCGCCGCCCCGGATCAACGAAGGACCCGTGCAGATGCAGATTACATCCCTGGATTATTCTTCCTTCCTGGGCCGTATTGCCGTGGGCAAGGTGAGCCGCGGGGTACTGAAGGAAAACCAGCCGGTCGCCCTGATGCAGGCTGATGGCAAGATCAAAAAGTCAAGGGTAAAAGAATTATATGTGTTCGAGGGCATGGGCAAGAAGAAAGTGAGTGAAGTGGTGGCCGGTGACCTCTGTGCCGTGGTGGGTATCGAAGACTTTAATATCGGTGATACCATTGCCGATGCGGAAACGCCTGAAGCCTTACCGGTGATCAGTGTGGACGAACCGACGATGAACATGCTCTTCTCCATTAACAACTCGCCTTTCTATGGCAAGGATGGAAAATTCGTAACCTCCCGTCACCTGCGTGACCGGCTGATGAAGGAAACCGAGAAAAACCTGGCTTTACGGGTGGAAGACACCGATAGCGGGGACAGCTTCCTGGTGTATGGGCGCGGGATCCTGCACCTCGGCATCCTGATCGAAACCATGCGCCGCGAAGGGTATGAGCTGACCATCGGGCAGCCGCAGGTAATTGTAAAGGAACTGAACGGCACGAAGTGTGAACCGTATGAAAACCTCGTGGTGGATGTGCCGCAGGAATATGCCAGTAAAGTAATTGACCTGGTAACCCGCCGGAAGGGAGAAATGCATGTGATGGAAACCAAGGGTGAAATGCAGCACCTCGAGTTTGAAATTCCTTCCCGGGGGCTGATCGGGCTGCGTTCCCAAATGCTGACCAATACAGCCGGTGAAGCGGTGATGGCCCACCGGTTTGTTGAATATAAACCCTGGAAAGGCGCGATCCCCGGCAGAAACAACGGGGTGCTGATCTCCAAGTTCCAGGACAAGACAACGGGTTATTCCATTGATAAACTGCAGGACCGGGGTACGTTCTTTGTAGATCCGGGAGAAGAAGTTTATGCAGGACAGATCATCGCGGAGAATATCAAACCCGGAGATCTTGTGGTGAATGCCACCGAAGGAAAAAAACTGACCAACCACCGCGCCAGCGGCAGCGACGATGCCACCCGCATTGCTCCCAAAACGCTGATGACGCTGGAGGAATGCATGGAATATATCCAGCAGGATGAGTGTATTGAAGTAACGCCGAATTTTATCCGCATGCGGAAAGTGATCCTCAATGAGGATGAGCGAAAGAAAGTACAGAAGAAGATGGAAGCGGATGCGGTATAAGCCGTGTAATCATACTGGAAGGCTGTCCCACGGGGCAGCCTTTTTTTTGCCACGAAAACACACGAAAAATACAGGAAGAGACCTTTCGTGTTTATTCGTGAAAATTAGTGGCCCAGCCTTTTGCCTGCGGCGAAAAGTAAGTGGCCACGAAAACACACGAAACAGATCCCCTGCACCATCCTGTGAAATCATCCTGTTTTTAGCCGGTAAGAAAAGAAGGCGGTAAGGGGCCCGTAATGCCTTCCCGTCTTACCGTCTTCCCGGCCAATCAATATCTTGCCGCAGGCAAGCACCGGTGATTGATAATCGTTTATTCATTGCAAATAAATCATGCCGATCCGTGGCCTGTATTCTTTCGTGCTTTTTTCTGCCTACCGGACAGGCGTTGTGTGTTTTCATGGCCAATAACAATAACCCGAAGCGGGCGTCCCGCAGTTATTATACCCTCCTCCCGGTATGGATAGTAGGGACCAGGTAAACTAAATTTGGGAAAAACTCCATATGGCTGCCCGCATCGCAATCCCCGTCTTCCTCTTCCTGCTGCCCTCCTGTTTATTTGCCCAATGCCTGGGCGGAAATTGCAAGGATGGATATGGGAAATATAAATACAAGAATGACGACCTGTACGAGGGTTATTTTAAGAACGGCTATTGCCACGGGAAAGGTAAAATGGTATACGCCACCGGGGATCTCTATGACGGTGATTGGGTAAATGGCAGCTGGAACGGGAAAGCCATCTATACCTGGAAAGACGGCCGGCGTTATGAGGGAGAAGTAAAAGATGGGTATTTTGATGGATCCGGTATTTTTTATTCCAACGACAGCAGCCGCTATGAAGGAAGCTGGAAACTGGGCCAGTATGATGGCTTTGGGAAATATTTTTTTAAAGACGGCCGGTACTACGAAGGAAATTGGGTGAAGGGCCTGAAGTCGGGGAAAGGAAAGTTTACCTGGCCCGAAGGCGGCAGTTATGAAGGAGACTGGAAGGAAAACCGGTTTAACGGGGAGGGGAAAAGAATTTTTAAAGACAGCAGCATGTACGAAGGCGGCTGGCTGGCCGATAAACAAAACGGGAAAGGGCGTTATGTATATAATAACGGGGATCTGTATGAAGGGGAGTTTAAGGATGCCAAGCGCCATGGCCTGGGAAAATATATTGTGAAGAAAGACGGGGAAGTGTATGAAGGATACTATGCGGAAGGGCAACCGGAAGGAAAAGGGAAACTGCTTCTTGGAAATAAGGATTCCTATGAAGGAGAATTCAAAAAAGGGCTGGCTGATGGGTATGGAGTGGGCATTTATACAAGCGGCATCCGGTATGAGGGGGAATGGAAAGCAGGGAAATGGGAGGGCCGTGGTAAAGCAAGCTGGAGGGACAGATCAGTTTATGATGGCCAATGGGTGGCCGGTAAATGCAAGGGCGCCGGGCATAAACAATACCAGAACGGGGACAGCTATGATGGTAATTGGGAAAATGACGAACTAAACGGCCAGGGTGTATATACCTGGAAAAACGGGGATCTGTATACCGGTGGTTTTGCCAATAACAAAATGTCCGGTACCGGGAAAAAAGTTTATGCAGACGGCTCCGTGTATGAGGGCAACTGGAGTGCTGGTATTTATCAGGGGAATGGGATACTGAGCTGGCCCAATAAAAACAGGTATGAAGGAAATTTTTATTCCGGCTATGCAAGCGGGAATGGGAAATTTTACCGGAACGGGGTATTGTATTTCGAAGGATCATTTGACGGAACAAGTACCTATAGCACGGCTAGGACCTGGTTGTTAAAGGATGGCCGTTTTGTTCACCGGGTAAGTTATACGGACGGTTCCATTTATGAGATCTGGTACCCCGACCAGTCCCTGTTTGCCGGCAGCGCAAAGAATATCTCGGGTTATGGGAGTATTGAAACCATCCTGCCGGATGAAGGTTCGGTCTTATACCCTGATGGCCGGATCGTTTCGGGGAAATGGGATAACAAGATCATTAAGCTCCAGAGCTATCAGTATAAGATGAAAATGTCCGAGGCGGTACCGGAGTATATAAAAGGGAGGATTTTTTTTGCGTATAAAAAAAACGCGGATGCACTGAAGTCCTTTAATAAGGCGATTTCCCTGAACCTGAAAGAAGACAGCGTGTATTTATTCCGGGGAGTGGCTTATTATAACCTTGCAAAATATGATTCCGCATTGGTTGACCTGACGCAGGTATTGAAAAAGCAGGCAAAAAGCTTAGATGCGCTTTCCTGGCGGGCAAAGACGCTGATGGCAAAGAAGGACAGCGCTGCCGCCCTGGGCGATTACAATACCTGTATCAAATATTATCCAAAGGATACCCTCATGTACTGGCAGCGGGGAATTCTCTATCACAACCTGAAGGATTACCCAAAAGCGATCGCTGACTATTCCAAAGTGCTGGAACTGGCCAAAGGTGCGAATGACAATGTTTATTATTACCGGGGCGTCTGCTACGAAAAACTGGACAAAAAGACCGAAGCCTGTGCTGATTTTGAAAAAGCCAAAAAGAACGGGAACAAGGAGGCGGATGCCCGGATCAAAAAGCTCTGTGGCAGCCCCGGCTGAGAGAAGGAAAAAGGTTTTTGAAGGGCCGCCCCGGGATTTTTAGTATTTTTGGCGCTCAGTATTATTGTATGAAAAGAGGCCTCCTTACCGGTTCCCTGCTGTTGTTCCTGCTCCTCCTTGCCGGGTTGGAGGGAATGGCGCAATGCTCCATTTGTACAAAAACCGCCCAGCAACTGGGTGAGGGGCCGGCCAAGGGCATGAACAGCGGGATCCTCTACCTCGCATTTGCTCCCATGGCCATCGTTGGTTTTATCAGCTACCGCTGGGTAAGGAACCAGCGCAAAAGCTGATCACCGGATCTCCAGTTTCTTTACCAGCCCGTTAATACTCAACAGGTAAACACCCGCCACCAAAGGACTCAGCGCCAGGTTTATTTCTTTTGCATAGATCTGTTTTTGTAAGATGATCCTGCCTGCCAGGTCGGTCAGTCGCATTTCCGCAGCGAGGGGGCTGCGCCGGATAATATGCACTTCATTGCTTGCAGGGTTAGGGAAGAATATAAAATCAGCCGGGCTTTTCAGGTATATGCTTTTGATTGCTGAGAACACCATCGTGTTGTCTTTGCCGAGGATCCGGATGCGGTAATACCGGTAACCCGTTCCCCCGGCGGGGTCTGTGAATGAATAACGGTACAACGGGCCGGCCCCCGGAAGGGCCCGGATGGTTTCCCAATTACCCGATGCATTTCTTTTTTCCACGAAGAAGGATCTGATACGGGAAGGATCTGCTACTTCCCAGTTGAGTACAGCCAGGTCATTCACCACCGCTGCAGTAAACGAAATAAAATCAGCGGCCAGTAATAAAGAACAGTAACCGGCCGGGCTGGAAGAGCGGGTGAATGTATAATTCGCGATGACCTGGCCGTTGTTGCCGTTTGCAGCCGCCTGCGGAGCCGGGTTACAGGAGACATCCCTGCCGGATTCAACGCCTGCCGTTCCACCACTGACCGTCGTGGTAACAGCCGGTATCGCCGATGTAAAATAAATAACACCGCCACCGCCACCCCCGCCTCCGCCAAAGCAACGGCCGATATTACCGCCGTCATTGGAGTTTCCGCCATTGCCTCCTTTGGCCTGCACCGTGACCGGCCCCGTATAACTGCTTACATGCAGGATGATGGTTCCCCCGCCACCGCCCCCACCAGCGCCGTCTGATAAGGAGGACCCGCCATTGCCCCCACCCGCGGTGATCAGCTGGCTGTTGCCAATCAGATTATTGGCCCAGGTAAAAATGATGCCGCCCCCATTTGCCCCTGAAACATTGGATAAACCGTTATTGGAATGCCCGGCGCCCCCGCCTCCGCCGGAATAAATTTTTTGACCACTATTGCTGCTGAGGCTTTTTCCGGCTTCGCCGCGAAGGGTAACTGTACAGGCCACCCCGTTGCTCGAATTTCCTCCACCGGTTCCGCCTGCATCGAGGTTGGCGCCCCCGCCTCCGCTGTTATTATGATTATTGCCGCCACCCCCGCCATTGGCCGGGGCGCCGCGCCCGCCGCTTTGTGCTGCGGTAAGATCCGTAATACTTTCCCCCTTTGCTGCCCCGTTCTGCGGACTGGCGGAGGATGCATTGTAGATATACCCGCTGGCAGGCAATACATCACTGCAGGTGCCGTTGCTCAATAAGTAACTGCCGCCGCGGAACCCTGCCGCATCCGCATAGATGGGTGCGTTCAGGGTTATATCCTGCTCGGCGTAGAGGGCAATCACGCCGCCGGTACCCGTACTGTTATTCCAGGGACTTGCTTTAACTGTATCCGTTATAGTAGCCGATACGTACTCGGCAAAAGGGACTAATTGTACTTTACCGGTAGCAGGGGTATACGTATTTTGTAATAAGTGGAAAAGAAATACCGAGTCACCGGTGATGGAACAGATGGTGCCTGCCTCATAATTGCCGGCTTCATTCAGGGCGGTTACGGTACCGAAACTGCTGCTATTGCTGGTATTGATCGTGGCCCCCTTCATCTGTACCAGCAGGATTTTTTTATTGACAGCAAGTCCCGCTGTGCTCCCAACCCGGATGCAGGCTTTGGCCGGTATGATCTCCACCACATTGTAATAGCTGTTGACCACCCCGCTGATATTGCTGGTTTGCCCCTGTACAAAGAGACCCGGCAGTGAAAAAAAACAATAAAAAACAAGGAAGCCCTTTAACAGGCGGTTCCGGTTTTTCATATACTGAGGCGTTGGTGCAATGCTGGCGACCTGTTATACCGACGAGACATTAAAAATGCTTTTATTGGCTGGCGTCAATGTCTGTCGGTATTATACCGGGAGTAGTCACTGTAAAACTAATGTTTAAAAGGTATTATTTCCCGGCGACGAACTGGTACAGGTTAAAACTTCCTTTCCGGAAACAGGCCTCGATCTCCTGCTTCAGCTGACTTTTATCAATATCTTTCATCCTCCTTTGTTCGATCAGGTAAAAGGCTTTTTCGGCCAGCAACCAGAATGTCTTGTCGTTCAGGTGCGATTTACGCAATAAATTATGGATCACTTCATATAACTCGCTGACTCCCTCTTTCCGGGTGGCGACTGTTTTCACCACCGGCACTTCATGGTAATGCTTGCTGAATGAAGGGGCCAGCATCAGGCGCAGGTTGCGGACAAACAGATCCGCATCAGGCCGGTCGGCTTTATTGACCACAAAGATATCGGCAATTTCCATCAGGCCGGCCTTCATGGTTTGCACTTCGTCCCCGGCCTCGGGCACCACCACCACCACGGTTACATCCGCGAGCCCGGCAATTTCCACTTCACTTTGTCCAACGCCCACGGTTTCCACAATGATATCATCGAACCCGGCTGCTTTCAGCAAATCAGTGATCTCAATGATCTTGGGGTGTAAGCCACCCATCGATCCCCTTGTTGCGAGGGAGCGGATGAACACTTTTTCATGGGTGTACCAGTCGCTCATCCGGATCCTGTCTCCCAATACCGCCCCATGATTAAAGGGGGAAGAGGGGTCCACGCATAAGACAGCAACTTTCCTGCCATGACCGGCCAGCAGGCCGATCAGGCTGTCTGCCAGCGTGCTTTTACCTGCGCCGGGGGGGCCGGTAATACCGATGATCTTCGATTGACTGGCAGGTAGTGACTGCAGTAATTTTTCATATCCCGGGTGTTCATTTTCCACGAGGGATATACTGCGGGCCAGGGCCCTGGTATTCCCCTGTTGTACCTGTGTCAATAATTCCTGCCACATAAATTGATCGGATGCTGTATGCATACAAATGTAATCAGAAGCTTGCTCAGATGAAAGCAATAATCAGCCTCATTTCTTTTCGCCGGCTTTCCGCTGCAGGAGGTAGAGTTTGCTGTGTTTTAAAAAAGTGAGATGGGCCACGTTTTTTGCAATCACATACCCGTAAAAGCCATCCCGGAAACCGCCTTTGATAATATAGCCGGACAGGAAAGCCCAGAGGGGATTGAACCATATTTTGAACAGGCTGGTCTTCCGGCCCTGTTTAAAATAACTTTCAGCCGATATCGTGCTGAATTTATTGTTCTGCGTAATATGCTCTTCGACCGAGTAATAAGAATAATGCAGGAGATCGCCGGCCAGGTGCACGGTTTTCTGCGCTGCCCGGAACTCCACTTTATCATGCGGGTTGATACCGCCCCATTGCGCCAGTTGTTTATTAAAGATCCGCAGTTTCCGGTCGGGGTACCAGGAGCCGTGGCGGATGAATTTTTCACAATAAAAAGTACAGCGGTTCATGGTATAACCGGCAGCGGCTTCCTGCTGCTTGGCCCGGAGAATGGCTTGCTGCAGTTTTTCATCCAGGGCTTCGTCAGCATCCAGGCTCAGGACAAGGTCGTATTGGGTGAGGGCCAGGGCCGCGTTTTTCTGTTCAATATATCCCAAGAAAGATTGTTCTTCCACCCGGGCCCCTTTTGATAAGGCGATGGCTTTGGTATGGTCGGTTGAGCGGGAGTCCAGCACCAGGATCTCATCGGCCACCGCTGCCACGGAATCAATACAACGGCCGATATTGCGTTCTTCATTATATGTGATGATGGCGACCGAAAGCTTGTTCATCTCCCCGGGAATTTTCCTGTTTTAATATCGGGTATATTTGCAAAACCCTATAACTATTGAAAATTGAAGATACCTAATAGTACAATAGCATTTCTTGAAAAATATTTCGACAAGATCTTTGTGATCACCCTCGAAAGGGCCGTGGACCGGCAGGAGAAAGTGAGGGAACGGCTGGCGGGACTGCCGTTTGAATTCTTCTTCGGGGTGGACAAACATTTACTGAGCTGGGAAAAAGTGCAGGCGGAGGAGATCTATGATGATAAAAAAGCCCGTCAGCTCAACCGGTACAGCAAGGGCATGGTCCTGGGCCATATCGCCTGTTCCCTCTCGCACCGCAAATTATACGAGCATATTGTAAAACAGCAATACCAGCGGGTCCTCATATTTGAAGATGATGTGGTGCCCCTGGCGGATCCTGCTGCTGCCCTGCCCCTCTCCGTCAGCGAGCTTCCGGGGGATTGGGAAATGATCTATTTCGGGTACAATAAAAATGAAACGGCCACCCCGGAATTAAAGAGAAAGCAGGCATTTTACAAACTGCTCAGTTATATCAACCTGATCAAATGGTCGCCAAAGATGGTCAGCAACCTGTTGCCCCGGCCTTATTCGGCGCACTTGCAGCAAGCCGGTTTTCACGACCTGCTCCATGCGTACGGGATCACACTGGACGCCTGTAAAAAGCTGATCCCGGCCCAGACGCCGGTGGTCTTTAATGCGGATCCCCTGATCTCCCACCTCGTGATGAAGGGGGAACTGAGGGCCTTTATTACCCGGAAGAAATTTTTTACACAGGAACAGTTCCTGGATCCCACGCACCGCTCCTTTATCCATCACTGATCAGATGACCCGGTAATTGCGGAAGCTGAAGGGGCGGATCCCGGTTTTTTTCTCAAACCAATAGAGGACCCTTTTTTTCAGGGAGAATTTCTTTTTGCTGATATCCAGCTGAACGGCGGGGTTGCCCTTACTGACCCGTTCCTGCATCACGGCCGGGTGCTGTCCGTTGAAGGGCTGCAGGGAATCAAAATCATTGAAGTCGAAATAATCTTCGCTTTTCAGGTATTCCTGGAAATCCGCATTGTCCCCGTGCCAGAAGATACCGGTGTTTTTCAGTTTGCGTTTCATGAGCTCCGGGCTCTTCACCCAGCCATAATGGTACACATAGGCCGGGATCTGTTTTACCTGCAGCCGTTTATTGCCTTTCCGGAAACCCTGTGCATCGCGAAAAGCGCTGATGGCCGGGTCATTCCGGATGATCCGGATCTCCTTGTTGTACCATTTGCGGCTGTCGCCGGTATAATCATAGGTGCCGTAAAAATGGAGGTAATTGAACAGGAGGCCTTCCACCCGTTTATCCTCTTTGTACATCAGGGCCGCGTCACGGATGGCGGCATGGTATTGTTCGGGCACCACTTCATCGGCCTGGATATAAAAAGCCCAGTCGGCATCGGGGGCTATTTGCTTCATGGCCTTATCGGTTTCCACGGCCAGTACTTTCCCGCCTTTTCGCAAGGCCGGGTCCCATACCGAATGCAGGATCCGGATCTTTTCGGACCCGATGGAACGGATCAGTTCTTCTGTATTATCCTCACAATCACCAATGCTGACGATCATCTCATCCACCACCGGCAGGATGGACCGGATGGCTTCCACCACCGGGTAATCGTTGAGGACGGCGTTTTTAATGATCGTAAAACCTGAAATTTTCATCCGGCAAAAATAGTCTTTAAATAGCGGCTTCCCCAAACGAACAGGATGCGTTGAAAAGCTGTAACTTCCTTTTTTATCAGCATGAAAGTTCCCGCAATAACCAGCCCGGCCTACCGGTCCCTGTTCCTGGCAGCGCTCCTGCTCGCAGGCTTGTTTTTCTCCCGCGCCCTCCTCAGCCTGCTCGTGGGGATGAGTGTTTTGCTGCTTTTAATTCCGCCGGTGCGAAAGGAATTTACCGCGGTTTTTAAAAAGCCCCTGCTCTTCCTCGTTACAGGGATCCCTGCTTTTTATTTATATCTTTTTTTTATTGATCCGGATGTTTATACCCTGGAGCGGCTCCTGTTCTACCTCAGCATTATCGGTATGCTATGCCTGGCGCATTATATGGCGGCCACCACTGATTTACTGCTGCCGTTCCTGTTATCGCTTGCGGTGCTGAGTACGCTGCCAACTCTTGCCGATATGCTGCTGAATACCGGCCTCGCTCCCTTGTACGGGAAGGGGCAGGTGGCGTATATACTGATGAAGGGGGATCACCAGCGTTTCAGTATCTGGATCAGCGGTTGCCTCGCATTGTCCTGGTATTTATTTGTGTTAGAAAAGAAAAAATGGGCGCTGTTCTATATCCTTTTCTTTTCCCTGTTCCTGGTTGTATTGTCGGTACGGACGGGCTGGTTGTTTACCATCCTGATGACCTTTGCCGGCGGGTTAATGTACCTGAAGAAAAAACGCAGTCCCCGGCTTTGGTGGTGGACGCTGTTAGCTGTATTACTGATGGGCCTGACGGCCATCAGTGTTCCTTTTGTCCGGCATAAGATCCGGTATATAAAATGGGAATGGAGCGACCGGAGAGAAGCTGAAAAACTGGGCGCCTCCGATGCGGTACGCCGGATGGTAAATGAAAGGACGGTGAAACTGATAGCGGATCATCCGGCCGGGCTGGGCAGCCGGAAAGCAGAAAAGGCATTGAGGGATGAAATGGATGCCTGGTATCCTCAGTTGCAGGTGAAATACGAATGGCCCTTTAATCAATATTTATACTGGTGGCTGACAGCGGGCTGGGTCCTGGGGTCACTCCCCGTATTACTGATGCTATTTCTTTTGTATCGTCTCTACTTCACCCGGAATTATTTTACAGCCGTCTGGGTCCTGTTTATGGCCATTACCTGTGTGTACGAAAGCACGATGGAAATGCAATACGGGTTATTCCTCGCGGTGTTTTTTACGGTGCTGATTTATTTGTATGAAAGCGGGTTGAGGATGAGGGGGATAATTAAGAAGGGCACAAGATAGGAGTGTGATATACAGGATTTCGTTTCAAAGGGTTTATCACCAGCCGGCAAGGCAGGGGATAAAATTCCCCTTCACTTATATTTGTTTCCTGTTATGACCAATTTCATCCCCATCTTCCCCCTCGGTATCGTGGTCTACCCCGGCGAACTCCTGAACCTCCACATTTTTGAACCCCGTTATAAGCAACTGATCGGGGAATGCCATGCCGCCGGCAAACCCTTCGGAATTCCCACGGTGATTGAAAATAAATTGCAGGAGTTCGGCACCATGATGGAGATCACCGAGCTGACGACATTATATGACAACGGGGAGATGGATATCAGGACAAAGGGAGTAAGGACCTTCCGCATCCTCGAACTGATCAAGGAGATCCCGGATAAATTGTACAGCGGCGCCATCGTTACCTACCCTGAGCATTATCGGCCCGGCAGCCCGGAGACGATGCGAAAATTAATGAGAAGTATCCGTGAGCTGCACAGCCTGCTGAAGCTCAATAAAGATTTCAAGAAGCCCGATGAGGAAATGAACAGCTATGATGTGGCCCACCATATCGGTTTATCTCTAAGCGAGGAATACGAACTGCTGGCGCTGAGCGATGAGCGGCAGCGGCTCGAATACCTGAAACGGCATTTGATAAAAGTCATACCCATGGTGTCCGGCCTGGAACAACTGAAAGAAAAAATAAAACTGAACGGACACTTCCGGAACCTGGGCGGGTTTGATTGGTGATCGGGCAAAGGATAAGGGACTGATAAAGGGTAAACGAAAAAACCCCGCCGGGTGGCGGGGTATAAAGTTTAAGGGGACACAGAACTTTTAGGTTTCATAGATCCGGATTTAACGGATTCGGACATTGGACATTAACTGGTTTTCATCGGATGTGGAGGATATTGGATCTGGACGATTTTTCAAAGGATGGTCTGGACTTGGTTACCTTTGTTTTGTTCTTATTGCACCATAAAACTACAACCGCTTTATATCCGGGAAAAATATTCAGCCGGTTATTATTGCAAATTCGGTAATGAACATTAGCTGCTATATAAGGTAACACTTACTTTTTTTTATGGCTGTCAACTTACGAAAATAAGTATCGTAAAACACCTTCGTAATATCCGCATACTGTGTAGAATGGAAGCTACAGCCGGACTTTATAAATGATGACAAATCAGCCATGTGGTACGCTGTCCTGAATATTTTTTTCTTTGTTTTTCATACCGCGTTCACCTTGTTCAATATGACCGGGTGGGCTTTTTATAAAGCAAGAAAGTGGCATTTGCTGACGATGCTGCTCACGGCGGCTTCCTGGTTTGTCCTCGGCGCCTGGTATGGCTGGGGCTATTGTGTATGTACGGACTGGCACTGGCAGGTAAGGGAAGCTATGGGACTGCAGGACCGTTCCCGTTCCTATATTCATTTTTTATTGCTAAAACTTACAGGAGTTGATTTTGATCCGCGCTTAGTGGAGAACGTTACCCTGTATATTTTCCTGGTTAGTTTTGTGCTTACCGTATGGCTGAATGCCCGGGACCGGAAAAGATCCGGGCAGGGGTCCTGATCCCCTCCTGTGTCGTTGCCCGGTTTGCAGGTTCAGGGATAACCTAATCACCGCCGCCACAACCGCCACTGCATCCACCGCTGCAGCTGCCTCCGTCCCCGCCGCTATCAGTGCTCCCTGCATCGCTGTCGCTAAAATCACTACTGGAGCCACCGCCGCCAAAATCACCTCCATTATACCCGCTGAATTCAGGATAAACGGATGCGCTCTCTGATTCAAAGTGTATGTAAAGCGGGGAATCATCATACCCGCTGCCACCTGTCCCGCTTTCTTTTTTCTTTGACTGGTAACCGTTCCGCTTCACCAGCTCCTGGTCAAATTTGGTATTGCCCCAGATATCCGCGGGCGGATCCTGGTCGAATTCCTTTTTATACAGGGCAAGGGTGTCCAGGTACTGGGCACTGAACCGGCCGGTCTGGTCCTCCATCGGGACAAGCTCGGGGTAATGATCAAAGGGTTGTTGTATCACCTGTTCGCAAAATTCCCGGTAAGCTTTGCTGAACAGGATATGCTCGTGCCAGGCCACATCAATGATCCGGGAAGGTGTTACCTGGAAATCACTGACCAGCCCAAGGAAAATGAATTTCTTGTATTCATTCAGGACCCGCAACGCGAAACCGGTTTTCCAGCCATGTTTACGGGCGATCTTATGCGCAAACGCGTGGTAAGAAGGATTAGCGTTTCCAAAGCGGGCTGCAATCTTATCGAAAAGACCCGGCATGACCACATGATCGAAATAATAATGACGGAGCTGCAGCCATAATTCTTTTTTATCCATAATGGGTCGTATTTAAAATTAAGTTAACGGTTTCAGTACATTTTCTTTGCCCGGCTTCAATAATTTTAGTTTTTTTACCACATGAAACGGCCCGCATTTATTGCCCTCTTTTTTTTCTGTATGGCACAAACGCTTTTTGCCCAGGAAAAGACGGACGATTACAACCGGCTGATCCGGGAAGCCGGGGCGTATATGAACCGGGGCGAATACCGGGAGGCCATTCCCCTGCTCGACAGCTGTATCTTCCTGGATACTACTAAAGCGGAAGTCCTTAACTGGCGGGCCTGTGCCACGATATACCAGGCACCGGTAAATGAACCAGGGAACAACCGGGAGGCCATCCGTTTTTTCAATAAGGCAATCGCCCTCGATCCCCTGAATTACGGGTACTATGCCAACCGGGCCTTTGCCTGGCAAAACCTCAACCAGTTAAAACAGTCATACAGCGATTATAAAAAGGCCCTGAGTCTCGATACCCTGAATGTAGAACTGCACGGCAATGTACTGCGCTCTTTATGGATACAGAACCGGAATAAGGAGGCGCTGGCTTACTCCGGCGAAATAATCAATAAATTCCCGGAACATGGCTATGCCTGGTATGTACAGGGTCAGCTTAAACGGGATTACCTGCACCAATACGCAGCGGGGAATAAGGATATAAAAAAATCCGAAGAACTGGGCTGGGAACAGGGCATCCGGCTTTATTACTGATCATTATCAACCGGGCTGCAAACGGGAATCATGTGTAGATGCCGCTTCCTTTTTTCTTTTTGCAACATGAAAAAACAAGGTTTATTCGTCCCATTACTGGTTCTGCAGCTGGCGGGCTTTTCCCATCCTGGCCATGCACAGGACAAACTGAGTATTGATCTCGCCGCGATCCGGAATACGAGGCATGATCTGAACGGCTTAAACGTCAGCGGCTTTTATCATTTCAGCGAACGCTTCACCGGGGGTATTGAAATGAACCGTTTTTTCCCGGTCCCCCACGGGGAAGCAAAGATCTCTGCCTGGGACTTTGACCTGAATTTTCATTATCTCCTGCCCCTGCATCATCATTTATATGCCTACCCGGTCAGCGGGATCAGTCATACCTCCGATAAAGAAGTATCCAAACTGCCCCTGGGTGAAGCAATAACAGAACGCTTCTGGTCATTCAATACCGGTGCGGGACTCTTATGGCAAAAAGGCAAATGGGGCCTGCATACAGAATACCTCTGGACCTGGGGCCAGCTCAGGCAGCAGTTCTTTCTTGCCGGACTCAGCTATGAAATTGAACTGGGACATAAACTGGCAAAGAAAGAAGACTGATTGACAGCATGCACCCGGGAGGATGGCTATATTCCGGGAAATTAAAATCAAAGCCGGCTCACCAAACCCACCAGGGCGCTTCTGCATTTTCTGCATAGACCAGCAGGTCAAAAACCGCGTGGACGATCACCGGCGGGAGCAGGCTCCGGGAATAGTACCGCAGCAAACCCAGCAGTATAAAAGCGCCCAATGACCAGGTAAAGAATAGATATAACGGATGGGACCCTTCTGCCGCGGGAGAGAGAAAAAGGGCCGCTTTATAACAGGCATGTGCCAGCGCTGCAATACCAATGGCCAGCCCGGCATGCCGGCCCTGCAGTATTCCCTGTATAAAACCCCGGAATACCAGTTCCTCCAGGATGCCAATACAAACAGCTATAAGAACAAAGCCTCTGAAGAATCCCGGCAGCAGGGGCATGGAGTAACTACCCCTGTAATAAAATGCAGCAGCCAGTCCCATCAGGAACCCTGCCAGCACATACAGCAGCAACTGAACAGTTGAGCTCTCTTTGGTAAGATCTCCTGCTGCCCGGATTAATAAACCCGGTTGCCGGCTGATGATATAACCAGCCAGGGCCAGGGGTATAAAGGCGGCCAGTTTGACCGGTACCGGGTAACCGATAAAGTAACCAAACAGAACCAGTCCCGTACTGCAAAGCAGGGCATCCCGTACCGCTGTTTTATTAAGGGCCGCTATGAAGGGATCAGGTTCGGGCATGCCCGGGGCTTTTTATTTTTTTCCGGATCAAAAGACTAAACGCGATGACCAGCGGCAGCAACAATAATAACCAGCCGGACCCGAGACAGGCCCCGCTGTTGGCCACGATGATACAACCGGGCAGGGCTTTTTCCATGTCCTGCAGGAAAGCGCTGTCCGCTTTGTTTTCCATCGGCAGGGAGAGATACCGTAATTGTTTCATGGAGGCAAGGCTGGTCTTATCTGTTACGGTATCGGTGATCACCAGGGCGCTGAGATCAGGCAGGTCCTGCAGGGAAGCATAACTGCTGATACCGGAGTTGCCGTTCAGTTCAACCACCTGTAATTTCCGCGATGATGCCGTAAGCTGGTCAAATTCGGCCTGCGAGGTATTTTCCGGTAAGCCCAGCCATTTCACCTTTTTAGCTTTTAGCAGCTGATCAATACCGGTACATTTCCCGGAGATAATCAGTACAGACAAGGCTTCGGTCTTATTCCCCAGTTCCTTCAGATCTGCTGTATTGTCGCCGTTGTTCAGGATCAGCTCATCGAGTTTGTCCAGGGGAGACAGCAATGAATAGAAAGGCCGGTCCAGGAGCAGGTTCAGTTTTTCCAGTTGTGGATTATTATTGAAAAAATCCGGGGATACCGATACCACATAATCGCTGTACAAAATACATTGTTTCATGGAAGGGATAGCGGGCAGGGGGCTGCTGATAATGGAATCGGCCAGATTGATATACAGGCATTCTGCATTTTTCCAGCGGGCCAGTTCAGGCAGGCTGGCATTGGTTACCGGCAGGCTTACGAAACGGGGTTTGAAAAAATCAGCCTTCTTAAAATAGTCGGTGACCAGGCTGTAGCTGTCATTTTCTTCAAAGACCAGGGACAGGTTGGGCCGGGTGCGGGCGATCTCTTTCAGGAAATTGATATAGCTGTCCGGTACAGGAGCGGCAAAATAAATGGCGGACAATTTATCCAGGTCCGTTGTTTTCATTTGGCGAAACCAGGGCAGCAGGTCTTCGTCCTTGTTGATGACAAGGGAATGCAGTTTCCCGTTGACGTACACCATTGAATCACCGGAATCATCCATCTGCAGGGTATCTGTTAAAAAGTCAGTGAAATGGTAGAAAGAATTGTTGAACCCCAGTATATCTCCTTTTTCTGCCAGCAGGGCTCCTTTGTGTTTGATCCCGGCGTGAAAAAAACCAAGCTGGTAAGATTTGGAAAAGTTGATGGCCCCGCCTTTCCCGTACATATGCACTACTGAAAATCTTTTTTCCCCGGGATAACGCCGGATGATGAGCAGCACGGCAAGGGTCAGCAGGGCGATCAGTACGACGGGCAGCCAACGGTAGTACCGGATTTTTCGGGGAGTGGTATCGCTGAAGAGTTTCATACAAAAAGATTGAATGGTTCAGCAATCAGGTTTACGGGAGAAGCAGTATTTCAATGCTGGCCCGGGACAACGCCCGGGAAAGTAATTTACCAGTTCCGCCAGGCCCTTTACCATGATACCGGTTAGCAGGCGGTATGATTAGCGGCTGCCCTGGCCGGGTCAGGGCCATTCATTGAAATAATGGAGGATATCCCGGGCCCGGTTTACATAAAGACCCCCGAATAATACGGCATGAACCAGCAGGGGATAGGCTTCGGTGAGTTTTAACCGGCTTTCCCAGCCATGTTCCAGGGGATACATTTCATGGTAGGCATTGTAGAAACGGGGATCGAAGCCCCCGAACAATTGCGTCATACCCAGGTCCATCTCGCGGTGCCCGAAATACACGGCAGGATCGAAAATGGTCGCCTGGCCCGTGGGAGTAACACGGTAATTCCCGCTCCAGAGGTCGCCATGCAGCAGGGAGGGTGGTTCAACCGGGAACAGGGTATCCAGCTGGTTGCAGAATTGCCCCGCCGCTTTGATATCCTGCCGGTTAAACAGGTTCTTATTAAAAAGGATCTCCACCAGCGGCATGATGCGGCATTCGGTGTAGAATTCGTCCCAGGTATCGTGCCGCTTATTGCATTGTTTCAGCCGGCCGGCATAATTATCCGTGATCCAGCCAAAATAATTTTGGGGTTGCAGGTGCAGTCGCGCCAGGTTGCGGCCGAAATTTTCCCAGAAATCTTTTCCGGGATGGCCTTTTTCAATCCATTCCAGCAACAGGTATTGCCGGGACCCGGCGATACCTGTTTTGATTACGGAAGGAATATAAATTCTTCCCGCTTTTTTCAGGCAGCTGAGACCGGCCGCTTCTTGCAGGAACATATCCGGGTACAGGTCAGCGTTATTCACCTTCAGGAAATAGCGGTCATGGGCCGTGTACAGGCACCAGGCTTCATTGATATCGCCCCCGTGCACCCGCTCCGCGCGGAGAACAGAAAGCCCGCAGTCATCCAGTATGGGTTGCAGTAGCAGCATGGTTCGTACAAAGGGACAGGCTGAAATTAGGAATAAGCACCGGATCAGTAAGCAAAAACTATTCCCCCTCCGGGTCTCCCGAAAGGGACCCGGGGGGACCAATACCGAAAGAGTTCCCCGAAGCTGTAATGACTTCACTTCCCCTCCGAGTCTCCCGAAGGAGACTCGGAGGATTATTTTCCTGAACACTTCTTTTGTTACCTGGGTATGAATACTGCATCGTGAAGGGTTTCCCGAAGCTGTAACGACTTTTCTCCTTTCCGGAAGTCTTTTAAGCTTTGCGGGATACAAAAAAATCTTCCCGGAGCTGATGAACGCTTCTTCGTAATGGATTTCCCGCAAAGGCGCAAAGACATTGAATCCCTGGCGCTCCCGGGGAGATGACCATCACCCTGCCGGGTAGCACCTGGCATCCGGTAAACGCCTGTCTGAAATATCGCCCCCATCTTTATTTTTTGCAGACATGAACTTTAACAGCCGTTCGTATGTCTATACTCATACAAAAATGGCCAATAAACTGACTTTTCTCATTTTAACCAGGTTATACCCCGTTCTATTTTTGGAGACTGATCTGGTTATACCCTATAACCATCATCCAATCATTTCGATTGCAAACAAATAAAATTTTGCTGTATGTTAACTACTAAAAAATCTGTGGCTGACAAGTTCATGCAACTCATGAAAAAGCGCAACCCTGACCAGCCCGAATTCTTACAAGCCGTTTCCGAAGTCGCCAATGCCATCATTCCCTTTATTGAGGAACACCCCGAATACCAACGGGCCAATATACTGGAACGTATGACCGAAGCAGAACGCATTATCATCTTCCGCGTACCCTGGGTGGATGACAATGGTAATTTCCGGGTGAACAGGGGCTACCGGATCCAGATGAATAACGCCATCGGTCCCTACAAAGGCGGACTGCGCTTTCATCCCAATGTCAACCTGAGCATCCTGAAATTCCTCGCTTTTGAACAGGTATTTAAAAATTCACTGACCACTTTACCAATGGGTGGCGCCAAAGGCGGTTCTGATTTTGATCCCAAGGGTAAATCAGACAACGAAGTAATGCGTTTCTGCCAGAGCTTTATGACTGAACTCTTCCGCCATATTGGTAACAACACCGATGTGCCGGCAGGTGATATCGGCGTGGGTGGCCGCGAGATCGGTTTCCTGTTCGGGCAATACAAACGCCTCTCCAATGAATTTACCGGTGTGCTGACTGGTAAAGGCTACACTTACGGGGGCAGCCTGATCCGCCCGGAAGCAACCGGCTACGGTCTTCTTTTCTTTGTAGAGGAAATGCTGAAAACAAAGGGCGAAACCCTGAAAAATAAAAGGGTGGTGGTATCCGGTAGTGGCAATGTGGCCCAGTTTGCCATTGAGAAAACCATTGCCATGGGCGGTATCCCGCTGACCGCCTCCGACAGCGATGGGTTTATTTATGACCCGGATGGTATTGACGAAGAAAAACTGGAATACATCCTGGAACTGAAAAATGTACGCCGCGGACGGATCGCCGAGTATGCTAAGAAATACAATGTGCCTTATTATGAGGGCGAAAAACCCTGGAAGATCCCCTGCGATGTGGCCCTGCCCTGCGCCGTACAGAATGAACTGGATAAGAAAGACGCCGAACTGCTGGTGAAGAATGGTTGCAAACTCGTGGCCGAAGGCGCGAATATGCCAACTACTCCCGCGGCAATTGATGTATTGCAGGAAAACGGGGTGATGTATGCACCCGGTAAAGCAGCCAATGCCGGTGGCGTGGCTACTTCCGGACTGGAAATGTCCCAGAACTCGATCCGCCTTTCCTGGACCCGCCTCGAAGTGGAGAACAAACTGCGGATGATCATGCAGAGTATCCATGAACAATGCATGCAGCACGGTAAAAAGGAAGATGGAACCATTGATTATGTAAAAGGCGCGAATATAGCTGGCTTTGTAAGAGTGGCGGATGCTATGCTGGCCGAAGGACATGTATAATATCTTTCGGTCCCGGCACCGGGACCACTGATGTTTTAGTACAATAGAAAAGGGCTGGTCTGTACCGGAAGTTCAGGCCGGTCCTTTTATTTTACCTTTTGTATGAAAGGGTGTTTGCCCTTGCCGGCAGGAATTCAGTCTTTTTCCGGGAGAAATTCATTGCAATAAATACGGAACAGCAGGATGATATAGTTCACCAGCAGGGGCCCGAAGATCAGCCCGATAAATCCGAAAAGGCCCAGCCCGACAATAACGCCCAGCACGGTTACCACCGGGTGCACCTGGCCCATTTTTTTCAACAGGGTGATCCGCGAGAGATAATCCACATTCCCGGTCACGATAATACTGTAGAACAGCAGGCCGGTGGCATTCAGGCTGTCCCCGTTGGCATACATAAAAATAACCAGCGGTACCCAAACGATCATCGTGCCCACAACCGGGAAAAAGGCGAATACACCGGTCAGGAATCCCCAGAGCACCACATTATGCACCCCGAAAACCAGGTAACCGATGGTGGCGGTAGCGCCCTGTATCAGGGAGATCAGCGGGATCCCGATGGCGCTGGCTTTTACCAGCCGTTTGGTTTCCGCTGCCAGCACATCAATGTTTTTTTGCTTTAGCGGAAGGATGCCCGATAGATAGGATTCAATCTCTTTTCCATGCACCAGCATATAGTAAAGAAAGAACAGCAGGATGGCCAGGTTGGTGATCAGGTTGGCGGTATCATTTACAAGGGAAGGGAGGATATCGGATATTTTTTGCTGGAGACTTTCCAGTGATTCATCTGAAATAAAAGTAAAACCGGTTTTCGACTGGGCATTGTTCAATGCCAGTTTTACCTGTGTCAGGGTGCTGGCCGGATCCTTTATATAAGGACGTATTTGTTTTTCCACCAGGATAAAGGTGAACCAGACCAGCAGGATCATCAACAAGGAATAAATAAACAGGTATAGTCCCGCCGCCGATCCCCGTCTCCATTTGTGGTGGTACACGAGCTGGTAATAGCCGTTGCGGCTGAGTATATACAGGGTCAGTGCACCCAGCAAGCCCGGAAAGAACACATAAAGTTCCCTGACAGACAGGAAGACCATCAGCGCCAGGAGAAGGAGGATGATCACCTGTTTGATCTGGTTGTTAAAACTGCCGGGCGTAACCATGACTACAGGGGCCGGTTTACTGCACCCGGGAGTAAGGTATTAAAACTTTTCTCAAGGGTTTATGACGATTGTTAGTTAAACGCTTCATAAAAGTCAGCTCTTCCCGGTCCGCGGGCCCCCGGGCCGCGTTAACTTTATGACAGCATCAGCAGTCTGACATAATGGTTTTCCCCGGTCGGATGGGGTTCACATTAAAAACAGTAATCATGAAAAAGTATTTTTCTTACTTGCTGGTCCCCGCTTTATTGCTCCTGGTCCAGTCCGGCTGTGCACCCGGCCCGAAGCTAACCGCAACAAAGGAAGAACTGGTACAGGCTATCGCAGCAGATAAATGGACCTTTGCGGCCGACCAGGCGGATCCTCAATACGGGCGGAACCGGAGCCTCGATGCAGGGTACGAGGTAAAATGCAGTAAAGAGAAACTCGTGGTGTACCTGCCCTATTTCGGCCGGGCCTATTCCGGGGCCGGTGTGTACAGCAACCAGCGCCCGCTTGATTTTACTTCCCGGGATTTTAACCTGTCAAAAGAGAAGGACAATAAAGGGAGATGGCTGGTAACGATACGGCCAAAGGATGCGGCCGATATAGCTGCCTTACGTTTCACTTTTTTTGAAAATGGCACCGCCTCGCTGGATGCGGAGCTCAGCAGCCGTTCCCCGGTGAGTTTCCGGGGTTATGTGCGGGTACTGCAATAGGGGAACAGGCTGAAAATAAAAAAAGGCACCGGTCAGTGACGGATGCCTTTGTATGAAATGAAATGAGATTAACTCAGGTGTTTGCCGAGGAACTTCGCGATTTCAAACATAGATACCTGTGCTTTGTTACCGAAAACTACTTTCAGTTTGGCATCGGTATTCACGTTGCGCTTGTTCTTGGAATCCTGCAGTTTGTTGGCTTTGATATAAGCCCAGATTTTTTTCACTGCTTCTGTACGGGGCAATGCTTTGGCGCCTACTACAGCGGCTAAAGCTGCACTCGGGGTCAGGGCTTTCATGAAAGCGGCATTAGGCTTACGGGCAGATTTTTTCTTTGCAGGTTTTTTAGCTGCGGCTTTCTTAGCGGGTTTTTTGGCAGCGGGTTTCTTAGCTGCTTTTTTCTTTGTTGCCATGTTTTTTAGATTTAGAATGTTAATGGGTATGCTGTATACCGGTATCAAATATAGATGATTTCTGCACTCATTCGCACAGGGAGAAAAAAATCCGCCCATATTTTTATGACTGTTTTTCCACAGGGAAACCCGGTTTTTCCCAATGAAAACCGGGTTGGCGGCTTCGCTCCCTCCTTTGCACGTAGTAAATTGCGGGTAAAATAAGGGCCTTTGTTTATCAATATACACACCCATCAACCGCCTTCTGCAGGAGTGTGGGCCTTGCAAAACCTCGGGGAAAACCATAGCGGGACCACGGCCCCGGGCTGCTATTCGGCCGGTATTCATCCCTGGTTTATCGACCCGCTTCATTGGGAAAAGCAACTGGATACCCTCCGCAGCAACAGTCAGTTCCCCGGGGTACTGGCCATTGGGGAATGCGGGCTGGATAAAGCCTGTGCTATCCCGTTTTCCCTGCAGGAAACCCTGTTCACCGCCCAGGTACAATGGGCCAACACCATTGGAAAGCCGCTGATCATTCATTGTGTGCGGGCCTGGGAGGAATTGCTCCTGCTCCTGCGGCCAAACAGGGTCCCCGTTATTTTTCATGGGTACAGCAAAAATGAAATACTGGCGAAACGGATCATAGGGATGGGCTACTATATTTCATTGGGAAAAGCCCTGCAGAAACCGGCGATGAGGCAGGTGCTGGCCGCTCTTCCCCCGGACCGGGTCTTCCTCGAGACGGATGACAGCGGCCTTCCCATACAGCGGATCTATGATTGGGCAGCGGATGCTTTAGCAATTGACCACAATTCCCTTGCTTTGCAGATTCAAAAAAATGCGGAGGCTGTATTTGGTGCCGCGGTGCAACTATGACAAAAGATATTTCCTGGCTTTCCCGGACAAAATTGCTTATTGGAGAAGAAGCCCTGCAACGGCTGGCGCATTCGCATGTCATGGTAGTGGGACTTGGCGGCGTCGGTTCTTATGCAGCCGAATTCATTGCCCGCAGCGGGGTGGGCAGGATGACGATCATTGACGGCGACCTGGTGGATCCGACCAATCGTAACCGCCAGCTCCCGGCACTGGCCACCAATCACGGCCAGTCAAAAGCCCTGGTCATGGCCGAGCGACTGAAAGCGATCAACCCCGAACTGGAGTTGGAAGTGATCCGGGAATTTATTAACCCGGCCATGGTGGCGGAACAATTAACCCGTCGTCCTTCCTATATTATCGATGCGATTGACAGCATCAGTCCCAAGATCACTTTTATTAAACTGGCGGTTGAAAGCGGCCTGCCCCTGGTCAGCAGTATGGGGGCCGGGGCCAAACTGGATCCCACCCGGCTGCAGGTGGTGGATATTTCTGAAACCTATAATTGCCCCTTTGCCCAGCAGGTGCGCAAACAGTTAAAAAGGCATTATGGAATCCGGAAGGGCATTAAAGTGGTATTCTCCCCCGAAGAACCTATTAAGGAGAGCCTGATGCTCACCGATGGAAAGAATTATAAAAAATCAGCGTACGGCACCATCTCGTACCTGCCGGCCGTATTCGGGGCGGTGGCGGCCTCGGTGGTGATCCGTGACCTTATGCACCCGCAGCGGAAGAAAAAAAAGAAATGATCAGTCCTCCTTTTTCCGGGAGAAAAGATAAACCAGCAGGGTAATCAGCAGCAACCCGGCGGAACCGTAGATGATATAGCTTACAGGCATGCCGGTGAAATTAACTATTTCCCCGGGAAAGAAATTTACATTCCAAAAGGGTAGGTTTCCGGCATCTGTTTCCCGTCCGGCTCAATATGCAGGGGCAGCAATGCCCTGGTTTCATCAATAAAAATGAAGGCATCATACCGGAGGGGGAGGATACTCGGTACATAATTGCCCGCTTCCCGCTGTGGATTGTATACCACCCCGATAGCGCGGTGCCCGATCTCTTTTTCGCCGAGTATTTTTTTCATGTTTTCATTCATGATCAGCAACCGGTCTTTCTGACCGGCCTGGTGAAGCAGGTATTCCCAGCTGTTTACCCGGGCGGGAGGCACTGTCATTTTGCGCATCACATCATTCCAGTAACGGCCGGCGATCACAGCTCCCGTATAGGAACCAAAGCCGGTGGCAAAGACACCCTCTTCCGGGTACATTTCATTCAACAGCTGACCAACATTGATCATGCCGTCAAACCGCATATCCGTGGCCCTCGCATCACCGATATGCGTGTTGTGTTCCCATACAATGGCTTTTGTACCGGGTCCGTGAAAGTCCATCAGTTTACGAAGCGTATCCACCATGTGCTGATCCCGGATATTCCAGCTTTGGGGGCCACCTTTTACCATGGCCCGGTAATATTGCTCTGCATGTACCACCGTCAGGGCATTGAGTTCCACATTCAGCACAGCTTCCGGATCTGTATTATACAGTGTCATTTTTTTACGGATCTCTGTCAGCAGGTCCACCACTTCTGTTTCACAGGAGGCCGGAACCCAGGGATCCATGCTGGCCCTTGCATAGGCCTGCCCTTCTTTATCGGAATAGGGCTCAAAACAGCGCCAGGCTTCCAGCGCCGTTTCCTTTGCCTTTTTATCTGTCTTGTCCAGGTAATGTATGATCGCTTCCAGGCTTTCCCATAAACTGTACACATCCAGTCCGTAAAAACCGGCCCGTTGACCGGCCGGGAGCGCTGTATTGTGTTTGCGCATCCATTCTGACAGGGCCACAATTTCCCAATTGGCCCACATCCAGGTAGGCCAGCGGTTAAATGTGGTTACCACATCCCGGGCATGCGGACCTGCATCGGGGTACCCCTTTATATAGCGGTTGACCCGGTAGCAATCGGGCCAGTCGCCTTCCACCGCGATAAAAGAGAACCCTTTCTCCTCAATCAGTCTCCGGCTGATGACCGAACGCCAGGTATAATATTCATGTGTGCCGTGAGAGGCTTCACCCAGTAAGACATACCGGGCATCCCCGATAGCATCCAGTAAGAGGTCAAGATCCCCCGAATTATTCAGCTCAACGGAGTTTTCCCGGATGAGGGAGGTCAGTTCATGGCTGTCCCCTTTTTCATGGATCAATGAAATACGCATCTGCAGGGGGTTTGCAGGCAGAAGGTAACTACATTTTAACGCTGTAAAATATGACCAGATTCATTCTGTTGCATGAGTGAACTCACGGACGCCGGCTTTGGTGCCATAGTACATTTAATTGAAGCTGACCCGGTGCTGTTCCGGCCATGTTCTGTGAAATGCGGACAGCAGAAAGAAG
Source organism: Sphingobacteriales bacterium (assembly GCA_016219985.1). Lineage (GTDB taxonomy): Bacteria > Bacteroidota > Bacteroidia > Chitinophagales > Chitinophagaceae > JJ008. The sequence continues at coordinate 164,688 of JACRJO010000010.1, forward strand.
AAACGGCGCTATACGATTATGGAAAAGCTGGTAGGCGAAAATGTTTTTATCCCGGTTGGGTCCGTTACTCTGGAAGGGCAACTGGTATTGCCGGAGCATGTGGGCAGTATTGTCATTTTTGCTCATGGCAGCGGCAGCAGCCGTTTCAGCCCGCGCAATAAATATGTGGCAGATGTGCTGAACGAAAACGGCCTGGCCACTTTACTGGTGGATCTGCTCACTCCCAAAGAAGACCTGGCGCACAGTGCCCGTTTTGATATTTCATTGCTGACCCAGCGGCTGATCGGTGTTACCAGGTGGATCAGGGAGCAACCCGTCTTTAAAAATTTCCAGGTTGGTTATTTCGGCGCCAGTACGGGGGCCGCTTCCGCCCTCGGTGCAGCGTCTATCCTGTCATCATCCATAAAGGCGATCGTGTCAAGGGGAGGAAGGCCGGATCTGGCCCTGCGGTCCCTGCCCCTGGTCAAAGCGCCGGTACTGCTCATTATCGGTTCTCTCGATGACGAAGTGATTGAACTGAACCGCCAGGCGTATGAACAACTGGCAGGTATAAAGGAATTGGTGATCGTGGAAGGGGCCACGCATTTATTTGAAGAACCGGGTAAGCTGCAGGAAGTGGCCAGCCTGGCGGTTAACTGGTTCCGGAAATACCTGGGTTGAAGAACTGACCGCATAATAAAAACAACCTGTTTATGTATTTCACAGACCGATATGATGCGGCTGCGCAATTGCTTCCCCTGCTTCTTCATTATAAAAAAGCGAAGGGGGTGATACTGGCTGTGCCGCGGGGGGGAGTGCCCATCGGGTATTACCTGTCCAATGCGCTGGAACTTCCGCTGGATTTATTGATGACCAAGAAGCTGGGCCACCCGGCAAATCCCGAATTTGCCATCGGCGCGGTAAGCATGGAGGACAGCCTGGTGGAAGAAACCCGGGACCTGCCTGAAGATTATATCAGTGATGAAATACTGCGGATCCGGGCACAACTGAAGGAACGGTATAAAAAATTCATGGGCCATACACAACCAGCCCCGGTAAAAGGGAAAATTGTCATTGTGGTGGACGACGGGATCGCTACCGGCCGTACCATTCTTTCCACGATCCGACTCCTGCGCCGGGGAGAACCGGAAAAGATCGTGGTGGCGGTTCCGGTGGCCTCCGCGGAAGCGGCCCGGAGAATCAGCCGGGAAGTGGATGAATTTATCTGTCCCCATATTCCTCCTGATTTTTTCGGGGTGGGGAATTTTTACGACGATTTTTCGCAGGTGGAAGACGGGGAAGTGATACATTTATTAAAGGAACTGGAGAAAGAAGGGCGGTTGCTGCCAAATCACGTTTAATCATTGCTGTTATATATTATCCCGTTGACTTCCATCCATCATACCCGGGCCTACTATGTCATTAACGGTATTACCCTGTACCGGATCGTCATCGTGCCCCTGTTGTTGTGGCTCTTGTTTACCGGCCGCCACGTACTTTTCAGCTGGGGGATCGCCCTCAGCTTTTTCACCGACCTGGTCGATGGCTTCCTCGCCCGGAAATTTCGTGTTACCAGTATCGCGGGAACCAAACTGGATTCCATCGGCGATGATCTTACCGTGGCGGTGGCTGTTACCGGGCTGGTAAAGATCCACCCGGTTTTTGTAAAAGAACAGCTATGGATATTGATCCTGCTGGCCGTACTGTTTGTACTGCAGGTGGGATATGCGCTGATCCGTTACCGGAAGATGTCCAATTTTCATACCTGGCTGGCCAAAACGGCAGCCCTGCTGCAGGGCATTTTCCTGATCCTTACTTTTTTTGCAGGCGAACCCCTGCCCGTTCTTTTCTATATCGCAGCGGGAATCACGATGCTCGAATTAACCGAAGAGATTATCATGGTGCACCTGCTGCCCCGGTGGAGAGCCAATGTACACGGCCTGTTCCAGGTCTGGCAGGAGCAAAAACAAAAGCGGGCACCCGGGGATGCCCGCCCTGCAGAATAATTCAGACTGCTTACTGAATGACGATTTCCTTTTTCAGCGCTTGTTTACCCGCAATGACTGGGAGACTGACCTGCAGCACCCCATCCGTATACCGGGCCGTGATGGCGCTTTTGTCAATACTTTCATCCAGGGTAAAGGTCCGTTTAAAACCACCGCGGCTGTATTCCCGCAGGATCCAGTCCGGCCGGGGAAATCCTTCCGGCGGGTTGTAGGAGACGGTGAGCTCATTCCCGTTCACGTCCAGGTGAAAATGTTCCCGGATGCGGCCGGGTGCGAAAACGAGCATTTCGTAGCTGCTGCCTGTCTTGTAAATGTTGACAGCAGCCCGTTGCATGGAGCGGATAAACAGGGGCCTGTTTCCGTGTGTGTTGCCTTTTGCGGCACATGACTGATTGTAGTACATGTTGTTACTTTTTAAATTAAAAAAATAGTTACGCCTTTCCTGCAGTAAAAACGTGCCGGGACTGTTTCCCTGCTATTCTGGCATAGGGTAAACCGTATTAATACGGCTGCCGTTTTGCTGGTTGGTTGAAATGACCGGCCTTTATTCAGTATTTACGGGTTCGGCCGTTTTTAACGGGGAATGAACTGATTATAATTTGGTAATGGATTGAGTATAGTCATTGAATAACAGGCGGTAAACGCCAACCTTGCAAGCTGATTGTACCTGTGCCTGCGGCCTTTTGCCGGCGGGCGCTTCAAATAACCCGCCACCGGGTTGGCTATCATGAAAAGGCTTTCTATTCTTTCTGAATCGAGTAACTTACAAGTAAATCCCTTGCAACATGGCAGAAACAACTAAAACCTATAAGGTTAAGGCAAATGATTTTGTCTTTTCTTTTGACCAGGCAGATATTGACGCGGCGGACTTTATTAAAAAATCCACGGAGGACTTTAATATTATCCGGGGAAACCGCTCGGTCAATGCCCGGCTGCTGGAGTCAGACAGCGTCGGCAAAAAACTGAAACTGGAAATTGACGGGGAGAGTTTTGAACTCGAGATCAAAGACGAACTGGACCAGATGCTCGACAGCATGGGTTTCAGTACAGCTTCCACCAAACATATTAAAGAGATCAAAGCGCCCATGCCGGGCCTGGTGCTGGATATTGCGGTCAAAGAAGGACAGGAAGTAAAAGAAGGGGACCGCATCCTGATCCTGGAAGCCATGAAAATGGAAAACAGCATCATGATCCAGAGCAACGCGGTGATCAAACGCATTGCCGTTACACCTGGTCAGGCCGTGGATAAAAACCAGGTACTGGTGGAACTGGAATAATCAACATTAAAAAGATCCGGATGAAAAAAATATTAGTTGCCAACCGGGGCGAAATTGCCCTGCGCATCATGCGGACGATCCGCAAAATGGGAATTAAATCTGTTGCCGTGTACTCTGAAGCCGACCGGCATTCCCCCCATGTATTATTTGCAGATGAAGCGGTTTGTATCGGGCCGCCTCCTTCCAACCAGTCTTACCTGAATGGCGACAAGATCATTGAGGTAAGCAAGGCGCTGGGAGTGGACGGAATTCACCCGGGCTATGGATTCCTGAGTGAGAATGCAGACTTCGCCCAGAAAGTCACCGATGCCGGGATCGAATTCATCGGCCCCACACCCGAAGCCATGCGGGTCATGGGTTCCAAGCTGGCCGCGAAAGAAAGCGTGAAGAAATACAATATCCCGATGGTGCCGGGTATTGACCGGGCCATTGTGGATGCGAACGAAGCCATTGATGTGGCGAACCGGATCGGGTACCCGGTCCTGATCAAAGCATCGGCCGGCGGCGGGGGTAAGGGGATGCGTATCGTGGAAAAGGCAGATGATATGCAGGAACAAATGGAAAGGGCGGTCAGTGAAGCGAAATCCTCTTTCGGCGACGGGTCCGTGTTCATCGAAAAATACGTGACCTCCCCCCGGCATATTGAAGTGCAGGTGGTGGCCGATAAATACGGGAATGTGATCCATGGACTGGAACGGGAATGCAGTATCCAGCGCCGTCACCAGAAAGTAATTGAAGAAACCCCTTCGGCCATCGTGACCCCGGAGATGCGGGAGCGGATCGGTGAAGCCGCTGTGCTGGTGGCCAAATCCTGTAACTATGTAAGCACCGGTACCGTGGAATTCCTTGTGGATGATAAACTCAATTTTTATTTCCTCGAAATGAATACCCGCCTGCAGGTAGAACACCCCGTTTCTGAAATGATCATCGGGCTCGACCTGGTGGAACAGCAGATCCGGATTGCGCGGGGAGAAAAACTCGCCGTGACACAGGAAGATATCCAATGCAACGGGCATGCCATTGAACTCCGGGTCTATGCGGAGGATCCGCTGAATAATTTTTTACCTTCTATCGGCACTTTGACAAAATACCAGCCCCCCGTGGGCGAAGGCATCCGGGTGGATGACGGGTATGAAGAGGGAATGACCATCCCGATCTATTATGACCCGATGATCGCCAAACTGGTGGTGCATGGCAAAACCCGGACCGAAGCGATCCAGAAAATGCTCCAGGCCATCAAGGAGTATAAGATCGAAGGCGTGGCAACCACCCTGCCCTTCGGCACATTTGTGTTCGAGCACGACGCGTTCTTCTCCGGGAAATTTGACACCCATTTTGTGAAGAATTATTATACACCGGAAAAGATCAAGGAAAAACAAAAGGCCAACGCGGAGATCGCGGCGCTGGTGGCCCTCAAATACTGGCAGGAACAAAAGAAAATGCTGGGCCCGGTTGAACACCGCTCCACCAGCTGGAAGCGGCGCCTTGCTCACTGACTTTGCAGGCAGCAGGTTCCGCTTTTGCTGCGGGATATGCAGGATGATTTAAAACCAAAAATCGAAAACAATGAAACCAAAAATGGATATACTCAGGGAGAAAATAGAAGAAGGTAAACTGGGTGGCGGCCTGAAAAGGATCGAGGCGCAGCATAAAAAAGGCAAACTGACGGCGCGAGAAAGGGTGGAGCTGCTGATGGATCCCGGTTCCTTCGAGGAAATCGGGGCGCTGGTGACGCACCGTACCAAGGAGTTTGGTATGGAAGACCAGAAATTTTATGGCGATGGGGTGATCACCGGCTATGGAACGGTGAACGGGAGACTGGTTTATGTATTTGCCCAGGACTTCACGGTGTTTGGTGGCTCCTTGTCTGAAACGCATGCAGAAAAGATCTGCCGCATAATGGATATGGCCATGAAGGCCGGTGCCCCGATGATCGGGCTGAATGACTCCGGGGGCGCCCGTATCCAGGAAGGGGTGCGTTCGCTCGGGGGATATGCCGATATTTTTTACCGGAATGTGCAAACTTCCGGGGTGATCCCGCAGATCTCAGCTATCATGGGGCCCTGCGCCGGTGGTGCCGTGTATTCACCCGCTATGACGGACTTTACTATTATGGTGGAGAATACCAGTTATATGTTTGTGACCGGTCCCAACGTGGTAAAGACCGTGACCAATGAAGAAGTAAGTTCCGAGGAACTGGGCGGCGCATCCACGCATTCCACCAAATCCGGGGTCACGCATCTTACCGCCCTGAACGATATGGATTGCATCAACCAGGTGAAGAAACTGCTGAGCTATATGCCGCAGAACTGCGAGGATGTGGTGGTGAAATATCCCTACACCCTCGGGGATGAGACAAGGGAAGTGCTGGAAAATATCGTTCCGGCCAGTGCCAACCAGCCCTATGATATCCGCAGTGTAATTGAAGGGATTTGCGATACGGATTCCTTTTTTGAAATACATAAATATTATGCGGATAATATTGTGGTCGGCTTTGCCCGTATTGCCGGGAGAAGTATCGGGATCGTGGCCAACCAGCCGATGAGCCTGGCGGGTGTGCTCGATATCGAAAGTTCCAAGAAGGGAGCCCGCTTTACCCGGTTCTGCGATTGTTTCAATATCCCGTTGCTGGTATTGGTGGATGTGCCGGGCTTCCTGCCGGGTACCGACCAGGAATGGAACGGGATCATCACCAATGGCGCCAAATTACTGTATGCGCTGAGTGAGGCCACGGTGCCGAGATGTACCGTGATCACCCGTAAAGCCTATGGTGGCGCTTATGATGTGATGAACTCCAAACATATCGGCGCGGATATGAACTATGCCTGGCCCACAGCGGAGATCGCGGTAATGGGAGCCAAGGGCGCCAGCGAGATCATCTTCAAGAACGAGATTGCCGCTGCTGAAGACCCGGCCAAAAAACTGCTGGAGAAAGAAGCGGAGTTTGCCGAGTTGTTTGCCAACCCCTATACGGCTGCGGAAAGAGGTTTTATTGATGAAGTGATCGAACCGAAGGAGACCCGGAAAAAACTCATCAAGGCCTTTGCCATGCTGGAGAATAAAGTGGCCAAACGCCCGAGGAAAAAGCACGGGAACATCCCGTTGTAATCATCCTTCGGTAAACCCGGCCTGGGCGGGACCCGCCGGGGAGGGACGGAAGATAAGGACCAGCAACTGGTATAATTCCGGGTTTTTTCTTTCCAGCAGATCGGGGCGCTCAAAAAAGTATTCAGCCGCTACCGCAAAGAATTCCGCTTCATTACTCGCGCCATAGGGATTGATATCGGAACGGTTCTCCCTGATCTTCCTGATTTCCTTTTGCATGGCCTGGAGCCAGGGGAGCACGTATTGCCGTTGCAGCAGTATTTCCGGGATACCATCCACGGCGCCATCGGTCTTGTCCACGAGGTGTACAAATTCATGAATGGCTGTATTCGCCTTGCCGGTCTTGTTCAGGAAAGCTTGTCTTAATTCGTGCTGTGAGAGTACCATGGCTCCGTTCAGCGCCCCGTCACCCACCATCCCGAGTATGGAGCGGTCGCTTCCCTGTTGTTCAAAATCATGGTTGAATGAATCAGGATAGAGCAATACTTCCCGGAGATTGATATACTCCCATTCGGGAAAGGCAAAGATGGGAATAACGGCGCTGGCGGCTACCAGCACTTTATCCAGGTCTTCCACTGTTGTTTTTACACCGGTGATCCGCACCTGCGACAGGAATTGCTGGATTCTTTTTTCAAAGGCGCTCTTTGATGGTTCGTCTAACTGCGCATAGAATTCCGATTGCGTGGCAAGAATTTCCCGCCAGGATCCGGGGAAGGGCGGGAGCGGTAACGGCTCCTTTTTTTTAGTGCGGAGCAACAGGTTGAGCAGCAGTACCAGGACAGCCAGTACAAAAATGATCAGGAGGGAGGTTTCCATTGGATATGAATGTAAGAAGCTTGGGTTAAAAATCAATGCGGGGTAAAGGATGATTGGGGAAGACGGGAAGTCAGAAAGACCGGAAGTTGGGTTGTTCAGATCAGTTCTTTATTGGCGGCGGCGAGGAAGCAAAGCCCGATGAGCAGGGAGGGGATTGCGAAGATCAGCCCGATGGCGATCTCCTGGTGATAAAGAAAATACCCGGCCAGCAGCAAGGCGCCGGCCAGCAGCAGGCGGCCGCCCCAGAGCGGACTGTACCAGGACAGGAGGAAGCCGGCAAAAGTGAGCAGGGTATAAGGCAGGAAATGTAAAAGATCCGTTCCGGTACCACTCAGGATATCCGGCATTCCTTTTCCCATAAAGAAAGCGGCAAAAAAAGCCGTAACCAGCACACCACTGATACGGCCTGTCCAAATAAGGATCATGTGTTGTTTCATGGCACTGGGGTATGTTTAAAAATGTCGCTTTCAAAAAATACTATGAGCGTCGAAACCCGGAATCTGCCATCGGTCTCGCAACTCGCAGCTCAAAGCTCGCAGCTCATAGCTAATCTACAGCTCCGCCAAAAGATACTTAACCCGGTCAGCTTGTTCCCACCCGGTTCTCACATCGCTTTTTTTACCTGCTCCTCTTTCAAATTCACCAGTACATTCTTTTTCACCAGGTCGTTGCTGATCATCCTGCCGTATTCATCGCCCATGCGTTCGGAAGAAGCCGGGTCGAAGGACTGGCTCTGTGCGGAATAGAGCAGGTTATTTGTCTTCAGGTCGTAGAGGTTGGATTCCCAGAAGTACTTGGTGTCTTCGGTATAGTACCCTTCTGAATAGATCCGGCCATACATGGTCCGGGAATAACCCCAGAAGCGATTGTAGTAAACACGGTAAGGCGTGTACTGCACCCGTCCCGGCACATAGAACCGTTCCCGGGTCTTATCCAGCAGCACGACGGTGAGCACGGCATCGACGCCTGAGTTCCGCAATTTGCTGATGGCTTGTTCTTCGTTCAGGTTCTCAAATGTTTTGGGATTGTATTCATCGCAGGAGCAGCTGGCATCATAGCCCAGGTTTTTGAGTTCAGCCACCAGGTGTTGTTCCATGTTCTCACGTAAGGACCGGTCATTTTCGCGGATCAGTCCCAGCACGATGATCTTCTTAAAGGCTTGCGGCTGTACATTGTCTGCTTTCCAGGAGCTGGTGATACGGGAGGAACTGCATCCAGGCAGGAGGAATAATAACAAGACAGCCAGTTTTAATAGCTGTTTCATCTGTCATTGGTTTAATATACCAGTAATGTAACACGTCAATGGAGGCCTTTACTATGACCGAACTCATTACAAGTAGTGAAACAGGTCAGTTTGGGAATTTCCCCTGGTCTATTATTATTAATGTGGCTTATAAATAAGGTTCTTAAAAGGGGAGCAGAAACTCCGGGCCGGGTATGCAATTTTTGGTTGTTCAAGCACATTTTTCGGATCAGGCGCAAGAGTATTTTTATATAAATAATTATTAATCATTTAGTTATATAATTTTTTCAATTATGACTCTCATCATTATTCTGCCTGTTTCCCGTCATATAGCAAAAGAGACTAATGGGTTACTTTTAAGCCAAGTCAACTGAAATGAAAGCCAGGAAATGGATGCTTTTTTGTGTACTGTTTTGTGCAGAAATGGGGATCGCCCAATCGCAGGACGATTCTCTTTTGCAGGTCATTTCGGCAAAAGTGGAGTGGAGCAGCCAGTTTCCCCAGCCAGCAAAAAAACAAGGGCGTAAAATTAAATCGGCGCGTGATCTGCTTGGGGCTATTGCAGGTTCAGACCGGTCAGATGAAATGGCGTTAAACAAACCGGTTGCCCTTTTTGCCACGGACCCGCAGCATTATTGGGTGGCTGACCAGGGAACCGGGCTCGTTTTCAGGATAAGCAATAATAAAATTGGGACACCCCGGGTTTTTGCCAAAGGGAAATTCAGGGCTGAATCAATTGTGGGGATCTGTTATCTTCCGGGGAAAGGGATATTATTTAGCGATTCGAGGGTAAATAAACTTTATTTACTCCCGGAAGACGGCCGGAAAGTCGTTCCTTTTGCCGGGACTGATACGCTGATGCAGCCCACGGGTATTTGTATCTCCCCTCTTACGGGAGAGGTTTGGGTGATGGAGACTGCGGCTCATCGTATTATTGTTTACAACCAGGATGGTAAGCGGTTATATACTATTGGAAAGCGGGGAAACGGACCGGGTGATTTTAACTACCCGATCGCAGCCTGTTTTGACCGGAACGGGTTCTCCTATGTGGTGGATGCATTGAATTACCGGATACAGGTATTTGACCAGGCCGGTAAGTGGATCCGTTCTTTCGGAAGTGCGGGAAACGCATCGGGCTATTTTGCCTTGCCCAAAGGGGTAGCTATCGATTCATACGGGAATGTATATGTAACCGATGCGCTGTTTCATAATGTCCAGATATTCAGTCCGGCGGGAACTTTCCTTTACAATTTTGGCAGCCAGGGAAGGGAACCCGGTCAGTTCTGGATGCCGGCCGGAATTTTTATTGACAGTAAGGATAATATTTATATAGCAGACAGCTATAATGCAAGAATACAGGTATTTCAACTGGTAAATATTATAACAAATGATGCGAAACTGGCTCAGTAAAATGATATTATCAGCAGGTTGCTTCTGCTGCCCGGGGTATATTCATATTCAAGCGCAGACAATTGTGAATACACGTCACAATCTTTCTGTAAGCGGTCCGGGTACTGTTAAAGCAAGCAGCGAATCAGAGATCTGTATCTTCTGCCATACGCCGCATAATTCCTCCCCGCTTCCGCCGCTCTGGAATCATGCCAATTCCGGTTCGGTTTATACGCTTTATTCCAGTTCAACCCTGAATGCCTTACCCGGCCAGCCCGATGGAACTTCCATCTTATGCCTTGCCTGTCATGACGGAACTGTGGCGCTGGGTAATATACTTTCCCGGGGCCCGATTTCATTTTCTGCGGGAGTAACCACCATGCCTGCCGGTAATAAGAACCTGACGACCGATTTATCCGATGATCACCCGGTTTCATTTCTGTACAATGCGGTACTCTCCACAGCCGATGGTCAATTAAAAAACCCATCAGCCATTACAAGCCCGGTACATCTCGAGGGAGAAAAAGTCCAGTGTATCTCCTGTCATGACCCGCACCAGAACAGTACCAGTTCTTTCCTGGTAACTACTTCCCAGGCTTCGGCGCTTTGTATGAGTTGCCATGACCGGACTTACTGGAATACTTCCACACATAAAACCTCAACACGTACATGGAATGGTACGGCTCCTAACCCCTGGTTTCATACGCCGTACACCACCGTGGCAAATAATGCCTGCGAGAACTGTCATAATCCGCATAATGCGGGTGGCAAGTTACGCCTGATGAAATACCAGCCGGAAGAAAACAACTGCCTCGATTGTCATAACGGCAATGCGGCAGGAAAGAATGTGCAAACACAGCAATTAAAGACCTACCGTCATGATGTGTTTGCCTATACGGGTGTGCATGACCCGGTTGAGAATGCCAGTATTGTAAACAGGCATGTGGAATGTGTGGATTGCCATAATCCGCATGCGGTCAACAGCAGTACCGCCTCCGCCCCGGCGATTAAGGGATTTGAGACGGGTGTTTCGGGAATTAACCAGGCTGGTAACCCCGTGGCCGCCGCTACATATTCGTATGAAATTTGTTATAAATGTCATGCAGGTAATACATGGGCTCCGGCTGCTGCAACTGCCCGGCAGATTGTGCAGAGCAATGTGCGGCTTGAGTTTGCCACCACCAACCCTTCATTCCACCCGGTAGTGGGCCCCCGGAATAATGCCGAAGTGGTACCCAACCTGATCGCTCCGAATACCGCAACAACAGTGTTATATTGTACGGCCTGTCATGCCAGTGATGGTGCAACTTCACCGGCTGGTCCGCACGGATCTATTTATCCGCAGATCATGAAATTACAATACCTGAAAGCCGATGGAAATACAACTGCCAGCGGCACCACTGAATCCGCCGCTGCCTACGCTTTGTGTTACAGTTGCCATAACCGGACCAATCTCCTGGCCGGGAACAATTCCTTCCCCGAGCACAGCAAACATGTTGTATCAGAGCGTACCCCTTGCAATACCTGCCACGATCCGCATGGCATCAGTTCCACACAGGGTAATGCCACCAATAATTCCAGCCTGGTCAACTTTAATACAACAGTGGTAAAGCCGTCATCCGGCGGTATTCTGCGGTTTGAAGATCAGGGCTCCCGCCGGGGTCGTTGTTATCTGACCTGCCACGGGCAAAACCATAACCCCCTTAGTTATTGATTTTCAATAGAAAGTATTTATATGACATTTGTCATTCTCAGGCATAATATATGTCATAAAAGTGTAACCTATTCATATTAAACTTTGATATGATTTAATTCATTCCATTAAAAATAGTTTTATGAAACCGGTCAAAAATGTATGTCTTGTTATCGCAGCTTTATTTTGTTTTCAGCTAATGCAGGCACAAACCATTGTGGGTTCCAAACACGACTTTTCCACACAGGCCTGGAATACCAGCGTTGGCCAGCAGATTTGTATCGTTTGCCATACGCCGCACAATGCCTCCACCACTGTTACAGATGCCCCGTTATGGAACCACGCATCCACCGCGTCCACTTTTACACTATATAGTTCGTCCACACTGAACTCCACCATGAGTCAGCCGGATGCAAGCTCCAAGCTCTGCCTGAGTTGTCATGATGGCACCGTTGCACTGGAAAATTTTGGTACCACCACCAATGGTACCCATTTCATTACCAGTGTTTATAATCTGGGTTCCGGACTGAATAATGACCACCCGGTATCATTTACGTATGACGCAGCGCTTGCCACAACGGATGGTGGCCTGAAAAACCCCACAACCACAGCTTCCGGACTGGGAGGAACAATCAGTCAGAATATGTTGTTTGGCGGAAAAATGCAATGTGCTTCCTGCCATGATGTGCATAACAGCGCAGGCCAGCCTAAATTGCTCCTGAAATCGAACGCAGCCAGCGCTCTTTGCCTGACCTGTCATGCGAAATAACCACAGCCACTGTATCTCTATATCGCGAAAGCGAACCTACAGGTTTTAAGAATCCAGCACACCGGGAACTGGCAACAGTTCCCGGTGTATTAAAAACTATTTTATGAAATTCCGGTTCACAGGATTTTTACTGTTTCTTTTGCTGCTGCCGGTATTGTTTTCGTCCTGCAGCAGGAAGCTGGTGAATACCCGTTCACTTGTCATTTATCCTGCGCCTCCTGATACCACCCGGATACAGTACCTCACCAGTTTTACCAGCGCGGTTGATATAAGTGGTAAGCGTTCTGCTTTGAAATCCACCGTGCTGGGTGACGAAACCCCATTATCCCTCCGCAAACCCTATGGCATTGCCAGTTCTCCCGGTAAATTGTATATATGTGACGCAGGTACCGGGGGGTTAGCCATTATTGACCTGGCCAAAAAGAAATTTACTCCCTTTGTTCCGGGAGGAAAAGGAAAACTCCGCATGCCTGTCAACTGCTGTACTGATGAAGACGGAAGGTTATACGTGGCAGATGGCGAACGGGGAGATGTTGTGGTCTTTGACAAAGACCTTAATTACCTCGCATCACTCGGAAATCCCTACCCCTCCCGCGAATTCAGGCCCCTGGATGTATGTGTGACAGCCGATAAAGTATGGGTGACCAATTCAAAAGGAGCTTCCATCTGCAGTTACAATAAATCAGATTTTTCTTTCTCGGGTTCATTCCCGGATACACTGCCGGCTGAAGTACGCCTGTTCTATAACCCGATCAACATTACTGCGGGGGCAGGTAAAATCTATGTGACCGATTTTGGTGATTTTAAAATCAAGGTCCTGGATGAAGCCGGCCAGTTTCTCTACTCCATCGGGCAATATGGAAAAGCGCCCGGGCAGTTTGTACGCCCCAAAGGAATTGCCGTGGACCAGGATCAGTTATTGTACGTGGTGGACGCCGGTTTTGAAAACGTTCAGCTGTTTAATGAACAAGGTAAACTCCTGATGTATTTTGGCGGCCCTTATAAGGCGCCGGGAGATATGTGGCTGCCGGCAAAAGTGTATATCGATTATAAAAACAGGGAATACTATAAAAAGTGGGTGTCAAAGGAGTATGAACTGAGTTATCTCATTTTTGTATCAAACCAGTACGGGCCCGATAAGATCAGTGTTTACGGGGCAGTGAAGCCTGTGGCGGTTAAATAAACGACCGGGCATCCGTGCGGATCCATTAAAGAAAAACCGGCTTGAAACCAAACCTTCTATATTACCTTATTTTGCTGCTGATGACAGCCGCCGCCCTGGTATTGCTGGCTGCCTGTTCTCCCAAAACCGGGGGCGGGGTGTTACGCTTTTTCTTTGACGGCGTGCCGGAAAAAAAGCAGCAGGACAGTTTGCTCCGGCTCGCAAAAACCACGGATTCAGTGAAACGTCAGCAGGATACGATGAACGCAATGGCCGCCACCGGGTTTCTGCACCCCCCCTACAAGCAAAGAGCCTGCAGTAAATGCCATACCGGGGATGCTCCCGGCAAACCGGTGTACAACCAGGATGCAGTGTGCTATACCTGTCACGAAAATTTTACGGTTAAATACGAATATGTGCACGGGCCGGTCGCCGCCGGTTTCTGCACCACCTGTCATGCCCCGCATTACAGCGATAATAAAAAGTTACTTATCCGTAAAGGCCAGGCCCTGTGCCTGGATTGTCATGACCGGGAGCTGGTTTTTAAAAATGAAACACATACTGAAATCGGGAATACTTCCTGCACCGAATGTCATAACCCGCATGGAGGAACCGGACGATTTTTTTAAACTGATATAACCTGAAAAGAGTACCTGTCATATTCATCCTGCTGACCCTGGTTCCTTCCGCGGTCTTAAGGGCCCAGGCACAAACTGTGCCCACCGGGTTCTGGCGCCTGCACCGGTACAGCGGGGAGCTGAAGCTGAATGGATTTTACCGGGAACAGCAACGGAATGGATACCGGTTCAGCGAAAAACAACAAACCACCAATTATATGGCAGGGCTGGCCCTGCGCACACAGAGTTATTTCTGGCATCCCCGCTTTATCACCCTGGACGTGGACGCGGAATATACCCCTGCCCGTTCAGATGAAAAATTCCTGGTTATACCCGATCAGGCAGAGACCAGGGATGTGCGGAAAGCGGATATCCGGCTCACTATTCTGCCGCAACATAAATATTCGCTGGTTTCCTACCTGAATTACAGCCGGGTGTATAATAACCGCGAGAACCTGTCGAATATCCGGTCTTCCGGAACCAACTGGGGCAGCACTCTTTTTATGCGGTCAAAATTTATCCCTTTTTCCCTGGGATACACCAGCTGGGATCAGCAGGAAGACGAACTGCTGACGGGGCGCTCTTTTTTAAACCGCCAGAAGAATGTGGAAGCCCGGTTTAATAAATCATTCGGCTCGCTTGATAAACAGGAACTGCTTCTTTCCAGGAATTACTTTTTCCGGAGAGACTACAGCCGGTTTGCCGTTTCCAATACGATCTACAATGCCAATTATTCGGGATTGTTTTTTACCGGGAAAGCCAAAAAAAACACGATCAGTAATTATATGTCCGGCAACTGGCAGCGCGGGAATGAGCCATTCGACCGGTACCAGGCGATCAGCAATATGAACTGGGACCTGCATCACGGTTTTCACTTCAATAATCACTATACCTATTTCGGGGAAAACCGGTTTTCCCAGCGGCTTGACCAGCATAAAGCCGGGGCGGCCCTGCAGCACCAGCTCTTTCAAAGCCTGCACACACGGATATCCTATGAATATACCACTACGGCGCAGACCACGTACAGCCAGCAATTGTCGAGAGGCGCCGGAGAGTTTAATTATTCTAAGATCATCCTGAAAAAGCACCAGCTTGACCTGAACGGGTCTTATGCATTGCAACAGGAAAAATGGAAAAGCGCGGATGCCATGGTTACTGTTCTGAATGAGGCGATCACCCTGCGCGATGGTTTGGTAACACTGCTTTCCAGGGCCTATGCTGATGCAGCCAGCATACAACTGAAAGACGGGACAGGCACCCTGTATTACCAGCTGAACCTGGACTATATTATTATTCCGCAGGGAAATTTCATACAGGTACAGCGTGTACCGGGGGGATTGATTCCGGATAATACAACGGTCTATGCAGACTACACCGCTATGCAACCGGGTAATTTTTCGTATTACAGTACAAATTCACAGGTCGGGGCGGGGCTCTATTTTTTTAACCGGCTGATCGGGGTTTACTATCGCCGGGCCGTCCAGGATTACCAGCAGCTCAAACAGGCCGGCTTCCTGACCCTGAATTATTTTCACCAGAAAGTGGCGGGTATCCGGGCAGATTATAAATGGCTGAGTGCAGGCGTTGAATATGATAAAATGAACAGTACGGTATTGCCGTATGAACTGTTCAGGTATTATTTACAATTGCAGGGCTCCATAAAAGATAAATGTATTCTTTCTGCCAGTGGTAATATCTATCATTACACCATGCTGAATGATATCCCGGATGTCCGGTTTACGGACATTACGGCGGCCATCATGTTCAGGTTTACAAAGAAAGTCAGTCTTTCCACTTCTATAGCCTGCCGGGAACAAACCGGCCAGGGATTAAACCTGAATATGCTGAATAGCCGTACTGAATTGTCGGCCAACCTGCATAAACTCCGGTTTGGGGTGATATATAATTATTATGACAGGATACTTTCTGCTGAGCGAATAAAATTCAATGCTGTAACCGTTCAATGCCTGAGGAGATTCTGATATGAAAAAATTTTGTACGGGTATATTGTTGCTGGGTTTACTTTTTACTGTATTGCAGTCAGGTGCACAGGATAAAAAAAAGGAGACAGCTAAATGCCTTGAATGCCATAAGAAAGTGAATGAAAACCCTTTTGTACATAAGCCATCGGGCCGGTCCTGCCTCACCTGTCATGAATCCAATGGCAAACCGCACCCGTCTGATAAAGCGGAGGGATTTAAGTTAACGGAGAAGCTGCCAGCACTCTGTTACCAGTGTCATGATGATATGTCCGAAGGTAAATCGGTCCATCCCCCGGTTAAAAGAGGGTTCTGCCTCGACTGTCATGAAGTACACAGTTCTAAAAACCAGAAACTCACATTTGCGGCATCCCCTGAGGTTTGTTTTTTTTGCCACAGTGAACTGGAAAAAAAGGCGGACAACAGCGGGCATGTACACAGTGCCATCCGGGAAGGGAATTCCTGCCTGACCTGCCATTCCCCGCATATGGCTTCGCAGCCACGCCTGCTCCAGGCAGAGGAAAAGGAACTCTGCCTGCAATGTCATGATAAAGTGATCCGGAAAGATTCCCTGGGTTTCAGGAATATTAAGAAGGAACTGGAGATCAACCGTTTCATCCATGGCGCTATTGAGAAGAATGGCTGTTCCGGTTGTCATGATCCCCATGCAGCTACAGATAGTAAACTACTGAAGGCTGCTTTTCCGCAGGGAACCTATGTAAATGCCAAGGATAAACAGAATGTGGCCCTGTGCTTTAAATGCCATGACCCTGCGCTACTGGAAAAGAAGACGACCACGCTTACCTCATTCCGTAACGGCGAGCAGAACCTGCATTTTAAGCATACCTATAAGTTCAAAGGGAGAAACTGCACCAACTGCCATGGGATACATGCAGGTCCCAATCAGTTCATGCTGCTGGATGAGGTAAAATTCGGCAACTGGATGATGCCGCTGAAATACACCAGGACAGAACAAGGCGGTTCCTGTATCACGGCCTGCCATGCAGTAAAATCTTATGCACGGACCATTCAGTAGAGGCAGGACAACAGTCAGCGGATGATTTTCGCATCCTCAATTAATATTTCGAAGAAGTAGCCAAAGCCCAGGTCTTTGTTCAGCGTTACCGGGCCCTCAAACGTGATGGTATCGCCGTCTTTTAAGGTGGCAGCTGTGGTAAACACGAGCTCGAATTTGTTGTTAAAGGAACTGCCATCCTGGACATGCACCCAGTTCTTTCCCATAACGCCGGCCGTATATTTGGTGATACGGCCTTTGACCCGGATAGTTTTCCCTTCATATTTTTTAGGGTCTTTCAGGATCGTGGCAATGGTCAGGCCGTTTTCAGCCGGCTCAATTTTTACGGATTGTTTTACGGTGTCCCTGGGGGAACCGGTGGGTGGCACGGCAGCCGTTGTTTTGCCGGCATGGGGATCACTGACCGTGACCGGCTGGGTATCGGCGGATAAAGGGGTTTTGGAGATGCGGTCCACAAACAGGATAGTGGCAAAGGTTCTTTTCAGTTCCTTGCTTTCAAAATTAGTCATGAGCATACCGCTTCCGTAATACAGGGTGTCGCCCGTTTGGGCTTCAATGGAGGGAGCCGCGAGCCAGTATTCCTTACCAGCTTCTGCTACTTTAATATAGGAATAATTGGATACCTGTATTATTTCTTTTGCGATGACCTGGTGTTGTTCTGGTACACTGCTTGCGGAAAATAAATTTTCCGGATTTTTTTTCGCTTCTGTGGCTGTGCCGGAATCATTGCCTGAAATACAGGACTGGAACAGGAATACTGTCAGGAGAAGTGAAAGCATACGCATTTTTATTTCAGTTAATAGGTTAAATACACTGTTTTGACGAAACAAAGAAAGAAATAAAGCCAGGATGCTGCTATGATAAAAGTCAACAGTGCCTTTAATATATATCATCTTTTTATTATAGAATAAAATAGAAGTTTGTTGATCATGCTCCTAAAAGATAGAAACAAAAACATTAAATAATATCCTAATATTATATGCGAAAAATAGCAACGATTCTTTTTTCACCCCGGACCAGTCTTGTTTTGCTGCTCCTGTTTACCATCAGTATTGCTGTTGCCACTTTTGTGGAAGACCGGCATGATACAGTCACTGCCCAGGTTTACATCTATAATGCCTGGTGGTTTGAACTGATACTTGGGTTAATGGCCCTGAATTTCCTGGGAAACCTGCGCCGCTATCATTTTTTCACGCCAGGTAAGCTGGGTGGCTTCCTGTTCCATATGGGCTTTGTGGTGCTGATTGCCGGAGCCGCCATCACCCGTTATTTCGGGTTCGAAGGGTCAATGCATATCCGTGAAGGGGAAAGTACAAATGTGATCACCTCGGAGGATCCGTATTTACAGGTCCTGGTCAAAGGGCCCTCAGGTGAATATAAACAGGATCATAAACTGCTGCTCACTGCCTGGGGTGATAACAGTTTTAGCTATAAAATTAATACGGGGAAAGAAGAACCGGTGCGCATTAAATTCAGGAATTACCTGCAGCATGCGGAGGAGGTCATCAACGAGAATATTCCGGGAGGAACGGACATGATCGGTATTGAAGTATCCTCTCCCGGCGGATCACAGGGTGTTTACCTGAAGAAGGGAGAACGGGTACAATCCGGCAGTATCTACATCGGGTTTGCCGACAGCCTGCATGAGAATGAGGTGAATATTGAAGAAGTGAACGGGCAACTCGTCGCAACCGGTAAGACCGTTTTTTCCGGGAAACCGATGGGTAATGAAGCACAGCCCGGAGATTCCGTCCTGCACGGGCAAATGCTTCCTTTTTATGACAATCACCTGTACCAGTATGCAGAGTCCATGTTTGCCCTTATCCGATTTTATCGTAATGCGGAAATCGACTTTGTAAGCTCAAAAGAAGCGGATGGCGGCATGCAGGTACTTACCGTGGATGTCAGGTACAACGGACGTACTGAAAAAGCACATCTGCTGGGTGCCTCCATCCCTGAAAATCCGGCAAAGGAAATAAACTTCGGGGATCTGAAGGTTTTTGTGAAATACGGCCCCCGGGAAATGAAGCTGCCATTTAAAATTCAGTTGCGGAAATTCGAACTGGACCGGTATGCAGGATCCATGAGTCCTTCCTCTTTCGCCAGCGAAGTGACGGTTATGGACGAAAAAAATAATAAGCGATCCGATTACCGGATATTTATGAACCATGTGCTCGACTACCGGGGATACCGGTTCTTCCAGTCCTCCTATGATACGGATGAAAAGGGAACCATTCTTTCTGTGAACCATGATTTCTGGGGCACCTGGGTCTCTTATATTTCCTACCTGATCCTCTTTATCGGGTTTGTACTGGTGTTGTTCAGTAAACATTCCCGTTATCATTTTCTTTCAGACGCCATCCGTAAGGTACGCCAGCGCCGGAAAGCGTTGCTGGCTGTATTGCTGCTCCTGTTGACAACCGGCGCCGGGGCCCAGCACAAGGAAAATCATATTATACCCGTCCGGGAATCGGAGAAATTCGGCCGTACGCTGGTCCAGACATTTGATGGCCGCATTGAGCCCCTGCATACACTGGCATACGATGCCCTCCATAAAATTGCCCGGAAGGACCGTTTTGAACAGCCCGGTAAGGAAAGCCTCGATGCCATGCAACTGATGATAGACTTGCTGGCTGATCCTGCTTTCTGGAAAGCGCAGAAAATAATCTATATCCGGGAAGAGTCAGTAGCAGACCTGCTGGGTATTTCCGGCCGCTATGCGGCCTTTAATGATTTTCTCGATGCAAAAGGGCAGTACAAAATAGGCCAGCAGGTGGAAGAGTCTTTTCATAAAAAACCAGGTGACCAAAACCGGTTTGATAAGGAATTGCTGAAAGTGGATGAACGCGTGAACCTGTTTTTTTCCCTGCTGCAGGGAAGTATGATAAAGATTTTCCCGGCGTCCCCGTCTTCTCCCGCTTGGGTGGACTGGACAGATTCCCTTTCCTCAAAGCCGCTTGGGGGAGGTTTTGGTATCCTGGCGAAGGAGCTGCAGATGGAGCAGTTTACCTATAATAACCTGATGACTGTTTATCTCCAGTCGCTCATGGCAGGCGCCCATTCAGGCAGCTTCGAGAAAGCGGACCGGGTGCTGGGAATTATTCAGGATATACAGCGCAACAATATACTGGCGAAATCATTTCCATCGGTGAAACGGGTGGAGATGGAAATCCGGTACAACAAACAGCATATATTCAATAAACTCAGGAACTATTATTTTGTCATCAGTCTTTTATTCCTGTTGTTCGCCATGCTGCCGGCCCGGAAAATAACCGGTTCCAAAGCCATAAAATGGACCGGTCGGCTGCTACAACTTATCCTGTTGGCTGCCTTCATTTACCATAGTTATGGAATGATTTTCCGCTGGTATTTATCCGGCCATGCGCCCTGGAGCAATGGGTATGAGGCCCTGTTGCTGGTAGCCTGGAGCGCCATATTTGCCGGTTTGTTTTTTGTCCGCAGCTCGCTGCTGGTTCAGGCAGCCACAGCCTTCCTTGCCGGGATGGTGCTGATGACGGCCGGGCACAGCAACTATGATCCCCAGCTGACGAACCTGCAGCCGGTACTGCAATCCTACTGGCTGATCATCCATGTGGCCGTTATCACGATCAGTTACGGGTTTCTCGGACTGGGTTTTATCCTGGGAACCATCAACCTTTTTCTGTATCTCCTGAAAAACGGGAAAAACAGTGAACGGATGAACCTGCTGATAACCGAGCTCACTTTTATCAACGAGAAAAACCTGCAGA
The DNA here is from genome assembly GCA_016219985.1 of Sphingobacteriales bacterium. Lineage (GTDB taxonomy): Bacteria > Bacteroidota > Bacteroidia > Chitinophagales > Chitinophagaceae > JJ008. The sequence goes on from JACRJO010000010.1 coordinate 185,508, forward strand.
TCGGTTTATTCCTCGCCACCCTTGGCACTTTCCTGGGAGGGGTCTGGGCCAGTGAATCATGGGGCCGGTACTGGGGCTGGGATGCAAAAGAAACCTGGGCCCTGGTTATTGTGATCGTTTATTCGATCGTACTGCACTTAAGGCTGGTGCCCCGGCTCCGGAGCCTCCTGCTGTTCAATGCCGCATCCGTATTTTCCTTTGGTTCCGTGCTGATGACATTTATCGGGGTCAATTACTACCTCTCAAAAGGACTGCATAGTTACGCATCGGATGATAAATCGGTATTCCCGTTCTGGGGCTGGCTCGTGATTATTGGTTTTGTGTTGCTGGTTATCGCCGCCTGGTGGAAGGAACGAAATCAGCCGGGCAGGCATTCAGGCAATCACCCGATTTACTGATCCGGGTCTGTACTTTTTCTTTTTTTCAGTAATTGCTCAATCCGGCAGGCAACGGATTCCGGTGAATCTTGTTGTACACTTTTCAACTCCTGCAGCATTTCAGACAGGGATGCCATCGCATTTTCGTAACGGGTGAACTGCTGTAGCAGCAATTCCTGTTCATCTGATTCCCAGTACCCCCCTTCGTCATTCATTTCAAAATCGCTGAAGTATTTATCCTTTAAATAACGGAATAGCCGGATCAGGGCCACATGAGCATCCATGCCGGCAAACTGGGTCTTACAACTGATGGTATAGATCAGTTCCGGATCCAGCCCGTGTTCCACCAGCAGGTCCCGGGTGATCTGGCTGACCGGGGAGAGCAGCCTGCCATCGGTGTTAAAGGTCAGGAACAGGGGCTCGCATTCTTCGGGAGCAAAATAGATGCCTTCCAGGTCATCCGCCTGGTCTGCTTCAAAATAATGGTAGTCCCAGCCAAGGCCTTCGCAGATATCCTTTACTTCTGCTGCCAGTTGGGGAAGCAGGGATTTGTCGCGGATCGTGCCGGAGTAGTGGATGGAGAGGCCCATGTTCAGATTACAATTTAGTATTGGTAAAGTTCGGGAAAGAGGATAGCGGGGAAAACAGGAAAACCCCGGGAAATAATGTGCTTATCCGGTCATTTGACTGGAAAAAATACAGCCGGATGGATAATTTCCTGTTAACTGGCCCGGTAAAAACAGGGACTGATCCGTTTCATTGACCGGAGCGCTTGTCCATCTTTAGTTTTACCTTTGCCTATCCCTCGCCCTGCGGGGGCGTTTTTATTATTATGATTGACAAAAGGAATAAGATACAGCAGGAAGAGAAAGCCGTGCTGGTAGGCCTGGTGCAAAAGGACCAGACGGAGACACAGGTACTGGAATACCTCGATGAACTGGCTTTCCTGGCGGAGACAGCCGGGGCGGTAACGGTAAAACGGTTTACCCAGAAACTGGCCCATCCCGACAGCCGTCATTTTGTAGGCAAAGGAAAACTGGAGGAGATCAAAAATTATATCCAGGGAAAAGATATCCGGGTGGTGATCTTTGACGATGAACTCAGCGGCGCCCAGATCAATAATATTGAAAAGGCGCTGGAAGTAAAGACCATCGACCGCAGCGACCTCATCCTCGACATTTTTGCCCGCCGGGCCAAGACTGCCCAGGCCAAGGCCCAGGTGGAGCTGGCGCAGTACCAGTATATTTTGCCCCGGTTAAGGGGGATGTGGAAACACCTTGAACGACTTGGCGGCGGGATCGGTACCAGGGGTCCGGGGGAATCGGAGATCGAGACGGACCGGCGGATAGTCCGGGATAAAATATCGCTCCTGCGGAAACGGCTGGCCGAGATCGATAAACAGGCGTTTACCCAGCGCAAGGACCGGGGGGAGTTTATCCGGGTGGCCCTGGTGGGCTATACCAATGTGGGCAAGAGCACGCTGATGAACCTGCTCAGCAAGCGGGATGTATTTGCCGAGAACAAACTATTCGCCACCCTCGATACCACCACCAGCAAAGTGGTATATGAGAACACGCCTTTTCTGTTAAGCGACACCGTGGGATTCATCCGCAAGCTGCCGCACCATTTGGTGGAAAGCTTCAAGAGCACCTTGGATGAAGTGCGGGAGGCTGATATATTGCTCCACGTAGTGGATATTTCGCATCCTAATTACGAAGAGCAGATCGGGGTGGTCAATAAAACCCTGCAGGAGCTTAATGCGTTTGAGAAACCCACACTGACGATCTTCAATAAAATGGATCTCTACGAAAAGCAAACCTTTGACGATTGGCTGGAAGAAAGTACGAAGAAGGAGATCCTGGAGGACCTTTATGAGCGCTGGCAGCGGGAGACCAATGGGCATGCAGTATTTGTGGCCGCCGTGGAGCGCCGCAACCTGGACCGCTTGCGCAAGACCGTCCTGGATAAGGTAAGACAGCTGTACCGGATTCGTTACCCGTACAAGACCGATTTCTTTTATGGGGACGTTTCCACCAATGAAAATTGAGCATTGAGCATTGAGAATTTACCACAGGAGTAAATTATTAATTATTGGATCGTTTAAAGTTGAAAAAACTTTAACTGCAAGAATGGTTCCGTAAGCTGATTATTAATTATTACCGCCAGTCGGAGTCTCCAGTACACAGGAAATTTCGCACAACACGAAATAATCAAAAATGAGTAATCAATAACCCCATGTCCCGCAAAATTTCGTTTTATAAGGTCGCAGACCATCCCAATGAACTCGAATGGGCTGGTAATGATATTGCGGTGGTGGAACTGAAGGGCAAAAAGATCTGCCTGGGCCGGTTCGGGGAGAAGCTATTTGCCTTTGCCTATAAATGCCCGCATGCCGGGGGGATTCTGGCGGATGGGTATATAGATGCCCTGGGAAACCTGGTTTGTCCCCTGCACCGCTACAAATATTCGCTGGAGAACGGCCGGAATACAAGCGGGGAGGGCTATTACCTCAAGCACTGGCCGGTGGAGTTGCGGGAGGAGGGGGTCTTTGTGGGTATGGAGGAGGGCGGTTCCTGGAATTTTTTTCACTAAAAATGGTAGTGTACAACTTGTTAAAAACCCAAAATCCCCTATTTTTGCAACCCCAAACAGCAAAGGCAATGGTGGTCTATACCACCTTCGCTAAAGCTACGGTGGTCACAGTCCCCTTTAGCTCAGTTGGTTAGAGCATCTGACTGTTAATCAGAGGGTCGCTGGTTCAAGTCCAGCAGGGGGAGCGGAAAGCCTCACAGCAATGTGGGGCTTTTTTATTTTGGGGAATGCCTCCTTAGCTCTCCCGATGGCTATCGGGATGGTTAGAGCATCTGACTGTTAATCAGAGGGTCGTTGGTTCATTCCGATAGTTATCGGAACCAACAGTGGGAGCTTTCCAAAGCCGGCGATTTGCCGGCTTTTTCATTTTGCATCATTGCGCAGATCCCGACAGTAGCATCGGGGTGCAGCTTTATTGAGGAGTTAGTTTTCTTATGTCATGCGTCTCGGTAACATAGAAAGCGCCGCTGGCATCCAATACAATCTTGTAGGGGTAAAACAACTTTGATGCGGTTCCTAATCCGTCAAGATTACCGACCGTACTGCCAGCAACTGTACTAACACTACCCGCAGGAGTCAGTTTGCGGATCTTATGATTAGATCCATCTGCGATCAACATATTTCCTGAAGCATCAAACGCCATATCATATGGATTTTGAAACCGCGCATTTAATGCCGGCCCATCCAGGTATCCCGGGGTGCCGTCTCCGGCAACAGTACTAACTATGCCAACGCTGTTTATTTTCCGGATTCGATGATTTGCCCAGTCAGCAACATAAATATTTCCGGTAGCGTCGAGGCTGATACCCATGGGTGTGGCAAATTTCGCAGTATTGGCTGGACCATCTGAGTATCCGAAAGAGTTAGATCCGGCAACGGTGCTGACGATTCCGGAGCTAGCTATTTTCCGTATACAGTTACAACCATTGTCTGTTACAAAAATGTCTCCATTACTGTTAATAGTAAGACCCTGAAGAGAGGTAAATTGTGCACTGGCTGCGGGACCATCCAGATAACCGGGATTCAACCGATCTCCTGCATAAGTTGTCACTACCCCACCTGGTGTAATTTTTCGAACGCAGTTATTAAATTGATCAGTCACGAATAAGTTGCCGTTGTTGTCAAAAACAATTCCTGTTATTCCAAAAAACCGGGCCGCCGTTCCTGTAGCATCTACATAACCCGCTGTACCATTTCCGGCAAAAGTGCTAACGACACCCTGCGGAGTGATCTTACGGATACAATTATTATCAGCATCTGCAACAAATAAATTACCGGAAGCATCTATGGCTACTCCATGAGGATTAAAGAATTTTGCGATTGCAACAGCGCCATCAACATATCCTGACGAACTGTTTCCCGCAATCGTAGTTACCATGTAATTCTGTAATTGGTTACCGCATGCGGTAAGAGACAGATTGGATAGATTGAATGGAAGTGAATAAACATTCGGATTGCCGGACTGCTGAGCCTCCAGATCAACTGTTGTAATAGTTATCGAGGTTCCAAAACAACGTGTAAATGTCGCGGAGAATTGTCCGTTTGCCTGAATAGGTATTGAATAGAATTTATTCTCCAAGTAGATCGTAACATACCCATTCGTTACATTCTGCCCATTACATTTTTTGATTGTTCCTCCAACAACGAGTTTATTAACTCCGTAGTCCAAATTAATACTTCCGAGATTTGTATCTGTGCTTTTGGCACCTTCGGACCTGGTATAAACGGGGGAATAACATTCATCCAGCACGTTGATCGTTAAAGGAGAATTTGCCGGAACAATTAGCAAAGCATAGCCGGTGCTATCACTATAAGTAAAATATGTAAATGTCAATGGAGTACCGGCAACGTTTGCCGCGTCGACCCTAACCAGTGCATTAGGCAGTGGATTGCCTGACAGATCTTTTAATGTCATTTCAAGCCTGATCCTTTGAAACGCGGGGATATCAAAATTATAAGGTGTAAAATGTTTTACCTGGCCACTGTATTTATCTGCCTGTTTGATAGCCGTATTTTCCTGTTTCCAGATACCATCTGTTTCATCCATATACCACATTGGAATCTTATCAGGCGCTTGCGATAGAAGATTATTGGGTATTTTATAAGTAATGGTGGCCGGTTTGTTTTCTTTCAGTTGTAATTTCTCTCCAGCTGCACCCTCAAGTTCTACATTTAACATGCCAAAACTTTTCAATACCGCCTGGTTGCCGTTGCTATCTACTGCATTTAAACTCCCCGGTATGATCTCAGGAAAATCAGCTATGGTAGGATCAATATCTGCTATCAGCACTTTTACAGTTCCTGCATACGATGAACCATTTGACTTCAGTACAATGCTATTTGCCTGGAACAAAATAGAATGACCGTTAATAGAAATAGTTCCTCCGTTTATTGAATTGAATGAACCTGCAACATCTTTTCTTAATAACCGGATCTTAATAAAGTTCAACCCTTTTCCCGAGGCAGCGAATACTCTATAACCCTTGAAATATCCAGGAGCTTCCGCAGTTATAAGACTGCTGTATTTATCAAGGGTGATCTTATTGAAACGGAAGTATCCATTTGAGTCAGTACTGGTCTGGTTGCCCGCTTTAGTTCTAATAATTACATTCCTCATCGGCTGATCATTTTCATCAATTATCAGTCCTGTGACGGATGCCGTAACCGGATCATTCTTAACTGTGCCATTAACACTATCCCAATTGATCTCTTTCTGGCAGCCGGCAAAGAGGAACAGCGTCAAAATGGAGACTACGAATAAGGCGGAAAAGCTAAATTTCATTTTGAATGTTAAACAATCAAGATAGTAAAAAACTTCTTACCCCCAAAGCTTCTCATAGCTACAACTTTCGGCAATAAGGGGAGCTAAAAATGAAGCCTTGTAAAAATTTGATTTACAAGGCTTTTTTATTTTACCCTTACCGGATAATTGAACCGGAGATTCAGTTACGCTAAAAAAACTTCAGCAGGAATACTCAATTCTTTGTGAAATAGCCTTGCTAACTCTATTGTAAGTGGCTTGCGTTTGTTTAAAAGCGCAGAAACATAGCCTTTACTTCCCACCTTACCCACCAGATCTTTATTCTTCAAACCCAGGTCCAGCATTTTTAGTTTGATAACTTCAATGGGGTCCGGTACAGGAACAGGATACTGCAGGTCTTCATATTGTTTTATCAGTAAAAGTGCCACCTGCACTTTTTCACCTACCGGGCTGTCGGGCTTAACATGATTATCAAATTGCTTGTCAATCCAATCCAGGTATTCCTGATATTGCTTTTTTGTTTTTATTATTTTAAGTTCCATAATTATTTCTTTTTATACTGAATAATAGTAACGTTCATTTTATCATATTCGGCAAGTGCTCCGAACCATTTTACCTGGATGGCCTTAAACTCAAACACAATTCTCACAACCAGCCTGTATTTATTTCCCATGACATTAAAAACTACCCTGTCATCTGCAACAAGGCTTGCATTTCCGTACACTTTTTTCAATTCATTAAAGTTTTTAAAATCACCATTCACCAGTTCATGATACCATTCCTGCAAAGCTGTTGCAGCAGCCGGGTACTTCTTACAGTATTCCAGCAAAGTCTTTCTGGTTATGATATTAAACACGGTACAAAGGTAATAAAAGTTTTCTATTAGAAAACTTTTTTGCTGCTGTTAATAAATCGCTAAGCTTATAAATAACCTGCAGATCCTCAATAATCTGTTCAAGTTAATTTCACCTGGGGGAGCAACTCTTGACAACCTGGCATATTTGCCGGGTTTTGTTTTCTGAAAGCCTTGATACTCATACAGATAAGCGAAAAAACTTCATTCATTTTCGTGGTTCGATACTTTCTGTCTTCATAAATCAGATTTTCCGGGAATATCGATCAACCATTTTAGATTTTGCCTCTGTAGGTGCTGAACTATAGTACTTGGTCAGATTGCCTAAAAAAGACAAACCATAAGGCATATACTTCGAAAACCCCTGTCCATTTTGGCAATACTAATATGCTTGCCTGATAACTCGTTTTTCCGGGCATCAGGAGTAGATTTTATTTCCTTGTAGTCAACAGGACTAATTAAATCATCAATAAACTTCATCCTAACCGATTCGAGTCCCTTATCAATGTTATTTATTTACGTTCCCAATTTTGTTTTTTCCTGTTCTCTGGCTTTATCACCGGAGTTGAACACGTCCTCTAAAACTCGATAGTAAAGTGTCAACACTTCATCACAAACCCCGAATGAACAGAGATACCGAATAAGGCCTTCATTTGCTTCAGATGCAGAGGTATTGTTATAATAGTTATACTTTCTCTGGCAATGGCAACAGTGATATACCTTGCCTGAACAACCGGTAGAGCCTGAGCCAGTCATTGCCTTACCCCAAAGCGGGCAAATAAGATGACCACTCAGAGGCAATTCATCTTTAGTGGTTTTTGATTTATAGGGCTTCCTTCTGGCTAAAAATATTGCCTGCGCGCTGCAGCACACTTCCTCAGTAATAATAGGCTCATGAACTCCTTCAGCGGTTTGTTCTGCTTCATCTTCAAAAGACTCTGTTCTGATTTTTCCAATATAGATGGGGTTAGTAAGTATGTCATAGAACTTCCGCTTTGAAATTCTCAATCCTTTTGCAAACACTTGCCTCCAAACTTCATTTGCATTATTTGCATCTTGTGCATAAGTCTCAAAAAGCCCGCCTGACTAAATTTGCTGTTTCTTTGTTTGGAATAATTATTTTGGAACAATATCAGCAGCATCAGCAGTTTGCTTGTTGTGCGGCGCTCTAAATCAGGCTTAATCAATTTTTTCCCTTATTCATTGCTATTTCTCCTTCACTCCTTCTTTTCTTCTTTTATCTGAAAAATGCTTAGGATATTTTTGTGCGTAATTTTATATTTAACAAATAATAATTTATCAGAATGAGAAAAGAACTGATTTTTTTACGATTATTTGCAGTCACTACCGGCATTGGTGTTTTAATTATTGTTGCGACAGCTTTTAAGAGAATAGGTAATCAAAAATTCAGCGAGATTGATGTGGAAAGAATCAATGTCGTTGAAAAAGACGGGACAATAAAAATGATAATAACAAATGTTGACAAATTCCCAAATGGAAAAGACACAATTAATGGCAAACCAACCAACAAGGACCGCAAGAAACGCTCAGGTATGCTTTTTTTCAATGAGGACGGTATCGAATGCGGAGGATTTATTTACGATGGGCAAAAAAATACAAACGGCCATAGCTCAGGACTTTCACTAACTTATGACCAATACGATGGTGATCAGGTAATGCAGTTGCTTACACAAGACCAAAAGAAAGGAGACAAGAGATTTGTAAGCAGTGGTTTAATGTTTAATGACAGGCCATCAAAAGAATCGCAAATTAAAACAGGGGAAATTATGAAGGAATTAGAAGAAATTGGGAAAAAAGACCCTATAGCAGCCCAGGAAAAATACAAAAAGTATGAAGAGCAAGGCCTGATAGGTGGTGCACCTCGTGTAATGCTCGGGAAATCGATGAGTGAAAACAATGGGCTGTTTCTTTTTGATAATAAAGGAATGCCAAGGGCTATGTTTTATGTAGATAAAGAAAATAATGCCAAACTTGACTTCTTTGATGACAAGGGAAATATTATTGCCTCATTACCACAAAGAAGCAAATAGCAAATTAATTTATAAAAAACAGGCTTGTGAAAAGCAAGCTTATTTTCTGCATTGTTTCATTAAGGTAGAAATGAAAAATTGGCTCAACAAGATTTATAATAACCGATATTTCATACTGTTCATTATGTTTTTTGCATATGTGCAGTCAATATTTATAAGGGCGACTGTATGGGAAGAAATTAACGCCTATACATTTACACCCGAAGCGCTTTTCTTTTCCTTGTATTATGCAGGTATATTATTTGCAATTATTCTGGCAGTACTAAAAAAAAGGAAGCAATCGGATATTTTTTCTGTTGGAGGACTGCTAAAAGCATTTGGATTATCGCTTATCTTATATCTCATTGCAATGAAAGTTTGCGGTTTTTTTATATCTTTTGCATTCAATACGGTTGAGCGGAATTTCAATCAGAAAACATTTTTATATACCATGTTTTCTGATTTTTTAAATGGGTTAATATACGGCAGCTTTTTTCTTGCCTATTACTATTATAAAAAAAATAAGACAGTTGAACATCAGTTATCCGTCTATCATCAGGCAATTGCAGAAAATAAAATACATCTGCTGAAATCTCAGCTCAATCCTCATTTTTTGTTTAACAACCTGAATGTCCTCGATCAATTTATTGCGGAGGATAAGAATAAAGCCTCAGGTTTTTTGAATAGGTTTTCCGAGATTTACCGGTATGTTTTGCAGTCATCCGAAAAAAAGATCATTAGCCTGAAGGAGGAAATAAATTTTGCAGAGGAGTATTTCAGGCTCATTCAGTATAAATATGAAAATGCATATCAAATGATTATTGAGGGCAAAAGCAATGATGGTTATATAGTACCGCTTACATTGCAACTGCTTATTGAGAATGCCATACAGCATAACCTGGGAACTCAGGAGAATCCGGTTGTTATAAATATAGTTTTAACAGATAAAATCAGCATTACAAACAATATTAAATTTAAAAAAAGTAGCAAACAAACAAATGGAAGGGCTTTGAGCAATCTGAAAGAGCAGTATAAGTTATTAACCAGGGAGTCCATTGGAATTTACCAATCTGCCAGCACTTTTTCTGTAATTATTCCTATTATCTATACTTAAGAAGAATGATAAAAGTACTCATAGTAGAGGACGAAATTCCGGCAAGAAAAAAATTAAAACGGTTTATTTCTGAACTGAATACTGAAGTAAAAATTGCAGCAGAGGTTGAAACAGTATCAGGGGGGATCACGTTCCTTAAAGCTAATTCAGTAGATTTAATATTTTCAGACATAGAACTCCTGGATGGCAATTCCTTTGAAATCTATAGTCAAGTTTCTATTCTCTGCCCAGTTATCTTCACAACAGCTTATGACCAGTTTTGGATGAATGCTTTTGAAAGTAACGGCATAGACTATTTACTTAAACCATTTTCCCAGGAACGTTTTCAGAAATCCTGGAATAAATTTCTTATGTTCAGAAATTCCAATTCCTTGGATTTTAACGCAATTAATAATTTTACCACGCTTATTCAAAAAACATTTGCGGAAAAGCAATATAAGAAACGGTTTACTGTCAATACCCGGCATGGAATATATTTTTTGGAAATTGAAAACATTTTATTTTTTGAGGCCAGCGCTGGCGTTGTTATCGTTTATGACACCCAATGCAAAAAACATATACTTACCGAATCTACCATCAAAGAAATTGAGGAGCAGCTGAACCCTGATAGTTTTTTTAGAATCAACAGAAGCGAACTTATAAATAAGGCCTATATCGAAAAAATTGAACGCTACAATAAAAATTCACTCGCTATAAAAATAAGGGGTTATGAAAAGTACCTGAAGACCAGCCAAAATAATACAGCCATATTTCGGGAATGGGTCGAAAAATAAGGGCGCTGGCATAAGTTCGTATTGGCAATTTTGTGCCTGAAGTGTATTTTCAAAATTTGCATTTCTATCTTCATTTTTACAAGCAGAACAATTGCGGATTTCATAGTTATAGAAATGACGTGACCTGGTTTAATGGTTATGATGCCGGGCAGTATGAGGATAGTAATATACTGACGTCAGGCTGCTTCTGCGTAACGCTGCAGGAGTTTTAATATCAGGGAAGACTGGAAATGTATTCTACGAATTGCGCTGTTAGGTCTACTGAATTCAACTGGCGGTCAAACAGCTTCACGCTGCCACCTGTTCCCGAACCTGCTGATCCGACCGGCTTTGGGGATCATAAGCGGTCCGGCATAGCCTGTTGATCTGTTCGTGCCTTTGCATGAGCCTGTTTACGAATCTTTAGCAGCCTGGGCTCTGAATGTCCATAAAAGAGGAATAACCGTCTGCATACAACAGGTTGATAAAGCCGGTTTTGCAACCCTGCAAAATACTTTTTGCTGCAGATTTTTTATTCATTAAAAGTACTGTTGTGAAATTCAACAAAAGCCTGATCCTGGTTACAATGGCCATGACTTCGTTCCTGTCCTGTAAGAAAGATGGGAACGAAGCCTGTAACAAAACCCTGACGGGTCCCGCCGGAACGTATACCCTGTTGTCGGCTGAGTACAAGCAGACTGCCACGTCTACCCCCGACCGGCCTGAAAGCGGCTATGGATCCCTGTGAAAAGGAAGATCAGGTAACCCTGAATGCCAATGGAACCTGGATCTATACGGATGCAGGTACTGTTTGTACACCGTCGGGTAATGACAATGGTACCTGGTCCATCAGCGGTGATGTTATTACCAGCGATGGGTTGGTAAGCGGGAAAGTACAGTTGTATGATTGTAATAAACTGGTTTGTGTTACACAGAATGTAATAGTGCCCGGGGATCAGGTCACGCAGGTGCTGCGAAAGCAATAAACGCCGCAAAAAAAATACCTGTTGAAATCAACTGATATTTTTTTTGAATTGGACCGGCTTGCTTAATTGCTGAAACCCAGTTTGATCTTAAAGCGGTACATACCGGATCCGATCACCTGTTCCAGCTTCAGTACTTCTTTTGTTTTTTTGCTGATCCAGAATATTTCTTTGTTGCCCGGCGAGTCGTTCACCAGCAGCCAGCAATTTATTTTTTGCTGGTCATATCCTTCCAGTACGGCTTCGCCGGTTACTGTATATGCTACTTCCTCATAACCGGATGCGGTGCCGGGATCATAGAAGGGAATCAGGAAGGTCACATTTTTCCTGTACGGGAGTATGGGAAACGTTTCCAGGTCGAGGTGCCAGTTGAAAAATTGTTTGCCGGCTGCAGTCTGATAGCCCGCCCATATTTTTTGGGTTCTGCTACCCGTATCGGCAGCCGTCAGGAGCTTATCGTTGACGGTTACCGTATTATTCATCATGTCTACGACGGTTTTTGTAACCGTTTTTGCGGGACTGTTTTTTGAGGTCTGTACTTTCCACCAGGTTTCATGGTACAGGGGTTGCAGGGTGGCTTCATCGGAATACGATTTCACGATATGCATGATGCTGTCTTTGTCTTCCCATTCCTGCAGAATTTCAATGGCGGGTTTGTTTTTGTACAGGGTCCGTTTGATTGTCCGGGTCCAGAACTGTGTCATTACCCGGACGGAATCTTTTTTCATTTTGAAGTAAACAAGATACCGGTGGGTACCTTCCCGCAGTACTTGGGTATTGATGTTTTTCAATGTGATCCGGATCGTGTCCCGGTGTTGTGCCTGTACAGACAGGGTTTGTATGAGCAGTACGGTAAACAGGAGTTTCATTTTTGTATTCATGCTGTTATTTTTCAGGGTTTAAAATTCCGGTTTCCGGGTATAGTCCGGCGGGATTCTTATATAAGGCCGTTCCGGTAATTGCTTTTTAATAGACCAGAAAGCCCTTTTTATAGACCAAATATCAATCTCGTAGACGGTTTCGGTTACTTCGGCCGAAAATGGCTTAAATTACCAGCGGTTTTCTTATCGTATGAAAGGGTTACTTCGCAACAGTTTTGTGGTAAGTGTAGGGACAGGAATATCCTATTTCCTGTTATGGGCCCTGGCTATCCTTATTTCAGTGAATTACACGTTGAGCGAGTTCAAGACCGCTTATATGTATTCCTGCTGGTCGAACCTGTTTGGCTTTGCCGTCTGCCTGCTGCTTTTTCATGTGCTGCTTGTGATTATCCGGACAAGAAAACGGAAAGTACTCTGGGGTATTGCCGCTGGTATACTGGTGTTGTTTCTTTTGTCTGTGGTTTACCAGGGCTGGCTCAAGCTGGGTATGCGCCTGGGTGCTTACCCGGTATTGGAGAAGGAGATGTTTTCCAGCGGATATGTGATCCGCGGTGTTGTTTACCTGCTTTATGGCATTGCTTATTTTACCACAATCAAGTTGCTGTTGTATATTATCCGGTTGAATCAGCACAACAGCCGACTGTTGCTGGAGAAAAAGACGGCTGAGCTCAGTTTTTTAAAATCGCAGACGAATCCGCATTTTCTGTTTAATACGTTGAATAATCTCTATGGATCAGCGGTACAGGGCTCTTCACAAACGGCCGATGCGATTCTGCGGTTGTCGGAGATTCTCCGGTTTATGCTATATGAATCGGATCAGGCCTTTATCCCGGTGGGGAAGGAGCTGAAGATCATCCGGGAGTATATCGAACTGGAGCGCATGCGGTATGATCAGACACTGATGATTACAATGGAAGCGGAAATCGATGACGAACAACGGCTCATTCCGCCCTTGTTACTGATGCCGCTGGTTGAGAATGCGTTCAAGCATGGTGTGTCGGATACACTGGAGCATCCGTTCATTCATATCCGGCTGCAGGTGCTGTCTTCCTCCATTCGTTTTGAAGTCAGGAATTCCAAAAGCAGTGCAGTCCGTGACAACGAGTCGAACGGGCGGATCGGGTTGGGTAACCTGCGCCGTCAGCTTGAGTTGTTATTTGCAGAGTATTCACTGGATATAACGGACGAGCCTGCTTCTTATTCTGTCAAACTCTTTATAAACCTGAACAAGCATGCAACAGTATAAGTGTATCATCGTGGAGGATGAGCCTCTGGCCACCGGGCTGCTGAAGAATTATATACAACGGGTCGGTCACCTCAGCCTGATCGGGGAGTTCCGGGATGCCATCTGTGCCGGTAAGTTTCTGCAGGAACAGGAGGCGGATATCATGTTTCTGGATATTCATTTGCCCGAATTAAAAGGGGTTGATTTTCTTCGTACCCTTACCCGTAAGCCGTTTGTTATTCTGACCACGGCTTATCATGAATATGCCATTGAGGGCTTTGAGTTAAATGTGACCGATTACCTGCTGAAACCTTTTTCGTTTGACCGTTTTATGCTTTCGGTCAACCGTGTTACCAATCAGATAGTGGCCAATAAGGCCGTTGCAACCGGACATGCCGGGACCCCCACTTGTCTTTACTTAAACATTGACCGGCGTAAGGTCAGGGTGAATTTTGAGGAGATACTCTATATCGAGAGCAGCCGGGAATATGTAAAAATCCACAGCAGTAAGGGGATGTTTATGTCCAAGATGACCACGCATGAGCTGGAGCAACATCTCCCCAAAGCCCGGTTCCGGCGGATTCATCGTTCATTTATTATCGCAATCAGTAAAGTGGAATCATTCAGTAAGGAGTATGTGGAAATAAGCGGCAAACGGATCCCTATAGGCGGCGGGTACAAGAAGAATATTTCATTGATAAACGAAAACTAATACGGTTGTTTAACATGCCGTTTAGCCCGCATCAAATAAAATAGGGTACTTTAACAACAGACTGAGAAATAAATGTAAAATAGCAGGACATACAATTTGTCTTATTCCTGATGTACGCCCATTCTTAGTATGGCTTAAAAGTTAAACTATTTCTTTCCAATTGTACCGTTTTTTTGTCGGCTAGCGGGGCAGCGGCCGAAGCTGCTCACTGACAACGACGCTTTTTAGAAAACAGCAGGCCAGAAAAGCTGGGAGCAAGGAAGATTACCCCCCATCTATGGCCGGGTTAATCATCCGCAAACTCTGGAGAAAACTGAACGCTGCCACCGGGGCATGAAAATGTGGTAAGGCCGGATAGAATACCGGAAGCTTAGCTATTTGTTTACAGGGCACATAAGAATGGGAGCCTGACCCTTTCTGAACGGACTGAATTCCGCCTGAGCCTGTATGTTTATAGACGGGAACCGATTTTTTGTAGACGATGGTAGCCGTTTAATAGCTTCTCTGAGTACTGTATGAATTTGTGTACTAAATTGACGCCTTATTTTATGCAAAAATTATTATTTGATTTTATTACTAAATATGTTTCGCTGACAGAGGAAGAGAAGAATGCCATTGTTTCTCTGGACATATTTCGCTCTGTAAAAAAAGGAACGATTTTACTCAAAGAAGGTCAGCGATCTAAAGACAGCTACTTTGTTCTGAAAGGGTGTATCCGGACTTATTATGTAGTGGATTGTGAAGAGAAAACAACTGCTTTCCACACAGAAATGGAAGCATTGACACCTCTTTGTGTAATTAATAATGCACCTTCCACGTATTATATCAGTTGCCTGGAAGATACTGTACTTACCATTTCAAATGCGGATATGGAGGCTGCGATTAACCGTAAATTCCCAAAGTTTGACACCCTGTGCAAAATGATGTCGGAAGAGATTTTAGCCAGGCAACAATTTGACTTTGACGAATTTAAAACTTCTTCACCTGAGCAAAGGTATTTGAGTTTACTGCAGAGGAGACCTGACCTTGTTCAGCGTGTTCCGCAGCACCAATTAGCCAATTATTTGGGTATACAACCCCAGTCATTAAGCCGGTTACGGGCAAGACTGGTTAAAAAAAATCGGTGAACCTCATTTCTTAACTTAAGTGAACGGGTTCAGGGAACTGCGCATGCTAACTTTGCATAATCATTTATAAACAGATCTATGGAGCACAGGTAGACGAATGAGAATTTACTGAACCATTTTGATCTGAACAGAAAAGTTCGCTAAAAATGATTTTCCGGAGCAGAGAGAATATAAATGCGACCATCATCTTCCGGAGTGTATTTCGCTCTTGCTGATTTTCTTATGTTTAGTTTATTCCCTGTTTCATACTGTACTATCAGTTTGACCCCATCGACTGATTAAGTAACCGCTATGAAATTCCGGAGATCAACGAGGACTCGGAACAGGTGGCCGGATTAAAAAATGGAATGTATGCGGACGCTTTCCTTCTTTTATTTAACAACTATTTTATCCTGAACGAAAATTTAAACAAGTAGTATTATGAAGATCAGAAAAGCAGTGAATGTTCTGTTATTGCTTTCATTATTCGGCAACGTCCAGCACGCCAACGGACAAAAGAACTACAGCATCAGCGGAACGATTAAAAATTACCATAGCGGAGAGTTCATTATTGGCGCAAGTATTAAGGTTCTAAACACCAATTATGGGACCACATCAAATGAGTATGGCTTTTACAGCCTTTCATTAGTACCCGATAGCTACCAGGTCGTGTATAGTGCTATTGGTAAAATGCCGGATACCTTCATGATTCATTTGACAGGTGACCTGGTACAGGATATTAAACTGAAGGAGTCTGATTACACGTTAACTGCAGTTACCGTGGTCAGCAGCAAAGCATCCGGACGTTTTGTTACCGGCTCTCAAATGGGGATCGAGAAAATATCGGTGCAGGAAGCAAAAAATATTCCGGTCATATTTGGAGAAAAGGATCTGTTGAAAACCATTCAGTTGCTGCCAGGTATTAAAGCGGCAGGTGATGGCAACAGCGGCCTTTTTGTCAGAGGCGGAAGCACTGACCAGAATCAAATGATATTGGACGAGGCCAATATTTACAATGCCGCACATTTGTTTGGTTTCTTTTCTACATTCAACAGTGATGCCATTAAGGATATAGCCGTTTATAAAGGAGGCATGCCGGCACAATATGGGGGAAGATTAAGCAGTGTGCTGGATGTGCGAATGAATGAAGGGAACAATCAGCATGCCAATGTGAGTGGCAGTGTGGGGCTTGTCAGCGGGAAGCTGAGTATTGAAGGTCCTGTTCAAAAAGACAAGTCCTCTTTTTTAATTACCGGGAGAAGAACCTATGTAGATTTCCTGCTTAAAGCGGATGACAAATACAAGGATAATCAACTGTATTTCTATGATTTGAACGCCAAGCTGAACTACGAACCTGGCAAAAAGGATAAGCTTTATCTGAGTGGTTATTTCGGGAAAGACGTGTTAGGGTTTAATAATCAGTTTACCACCAACTGGGGAAACGGGACCGGAACATTGCGTTGGAATCATATTTTCAGCAAGCGGGTATTTTTAAATACTTCGGTTATATTCAGTAATTATAATTATGCGTTTAAGGTTAAAAACGGCACGAATGATATCAGCATATTTTCACAGATCCGGGATTGGAATTTAAAGCAGGATTACCAGTACAGCATCAACAATAAAAACAATCTGCGATTTGGCTGGTCTGTTATTTATCACATAATCCGCCCCGGGGAAATTACCAGTAATGCGACTTCCAGTATCAACGATAAAGTGCAGGATAAGCGATACTCTTGTGAGAATGCAGTTTATGCAAGCAATGTCTTTAAAGCCGGTAAACACCTGACACTGACATATGGGTCAAGACTGAGTGCTTTTACCGTATTGGGTGGGGGCGGTTTTTTCAGGTTCGATGATAGGGGAAATATTATTGACACCACTGTTTATGCAAAAGGGGAAGTGGTAAAAAAGTATTACAACCTGGAGCCGCGAATTTCCCTTGGCTATATGCTCAATACGAATACATCAGTCAAGGCTGCCTATACCCGCAATGCTCAGTATATGCACCAGATAACCAATTCGAATGGATCAAATCCGCTGGACAAATGGGCCAGTACCAGTAATATAATCAGGCCCCAGCTAAGTAACCAGTTCAGTGTGGGGTATTATACGAATATCATGAAAAGCGCCTACGAATTTACGGCTGAAGCCTATTATAAGGAAATGGAGCATGTGCTGGATTACAGAAACGGAGCCGACTTGTTTTTAAATGAAACCATTGAAGCACAATTACTTTTTGGGAAAGGCAGAGCTTATGGTATAGAATTTATGCTGAAGAAAAAGGCAGGAAGGCTTTCTGGCTGGATCAGTTATACATTAAGTAAGTCAGAAAGAAGAATTAATGGGATCAATCAGAATGAATGGTACAATGCAGCGCAGGACAGAACACACGACTTATCTATTGTTGCCATCTATCAGTTAAATAAGAAGTGGACCCTTAGCGGGAATTTTGTTTACTATACGGGCAATGCGGTTACATTTCCTGCCGGTAAGTACCAGGTAGACGGACAGACGGCATATTATTATAACAGCAGAAACGCTGACCGCATGCCGGATTACCACCGGATGGATTTCGGCGCTTCAAAACAATTGAAGAAAACAAAAAAATGGACGAGGGAGCTGGTGTTTAGCTTATACAATGTTTATGGCAGACAGAATGCTTATACCATCAATTTCCGCGACAGTAAGAACGACCCCAATGTGACGGAAATAGTGAAAACGAGCTTATTCCGCTGGGTTCCATCCGTCTCTTACAATTTTAAATTTTAAACCATTAATCATAACATGATGAATAAAATATTTTCAATCCCGTTCGTGGCCTTCCTTTTATTTTCATTAACCGGCTGCGAAAAGGTAATATCCCTGGATTTAAACACTACGGCTCCGGTTATTGTGGTTGATGGGCACGTAAGCAATCAAGCAGCAACAGGAAGTATAGTAAGGCTGTCGTACACAAATAAAGTACAATCCGATCATACCATTGTACCCGTAACCGGTGCTGCGGTTACCATTCAGGAGGATAATGGAACAGTATATGCATTGCCGGAAGTGTCAGCTGGTGTGTACCGGAATGAGGCATTGGTTGGTGTAACCGGCAGAACATACCATTTGAAAATAGTAACAAATGGGGTTACCCTTACTGCCAGTTCTAAGATGCCGGTCATGGTAAATGTAGATTCGCTGGTGGTGGAAGATTTCCCCAATTTCGGCAAAACAGTAAAAGTGGTCACTCCCTACTACAATGATCCGGCAGGGCGGGGCAATAATTATAATTTGGTATTGTTTAAAAACGGGAGACTGATCAAGGATGTTTTTGCCTATGATGATGCGTTTATTGATGGCCGGAAAGTCACTTTCCCTTTAATCTATTCGAGAGAGAGTGATGAGTTTAAAAAAGGGGATGTCATTGAGGTGGTGATGAATTGTATAGACGCCGCCAATTATAAGTATTGGTTTAGTTTTAGTCAATCGTCAAACGGAAGCCCTGTCGCAATACCCGATAATCCGGTCAGTAATATTGAGGGAAATGCAATCGGTGTATTTGGTGCTGCTACCTGTCAGAAAAGAGCGGTTATAATCCCATAGCTGAAACAGGTGCCGCAGATCCGTTTATAGTAAATGCGGGTGTCGCCCGTCAGGCATCAGTGTAAATGAAGCCCGGCTTTCATTTATTAACTTAAGCGAATGATTTAGTATGGTTCGCTGCTCTGGATTTGCCGGATCATAAAATCATAATCAGTAAACGATGAGAAAGAAAGGTTTATATGTTGTACTCGTGTTGGTCTTTACAGGCTGTTTGCAGGTAAAAGGCCAGGTCGGCAAGCGGGACAGTGTTTTCAAAAGGTGGTATATCGGAAGTTCACTCCTAATGTTGGGTAATTTCGATAAAGTAAATAGTCCGGAGTATGTTCAGTTAAATATCGGATATCGGCTAACACCTAAAGATGTAGTTTCGTTTGAGTTCAAGCGCTCCATTTATTCCTGGCCAATCGGTATTCCGTTTGGCCCCTCCTTTGACGGACCCGGACTTAATTATCCCGGGCATGCACGCATACTGGCCCCCACATTGGCCTACCAGCATATTTGGTGGAAAGGTGTCTATACATCCGTTTTCGCGTTAAATGCGTTTGAAAAATACCTGGATGAGCAAAACAAGAAGATCGGGAATGGATTTACGTTATACCTGAATTTCCATTTGGGTTACCAGTTTCAGTTTTTTAAAAACCGGTTCTTTTTTGAACCGGCAATTGGCTGTAGCTATTGGCCGCTACGAACGAATGTACCACAGTCATTTAAGGAGAAGGAAAGCCGGTGGCCCAATTATTTTATTCAGCCCGGGCTTCATTTTGGATTTAATTTTTAAGCATTTGAGCGGGATCACCGGGTTTTTAAAGCAGCAGGCTGTGCTTGTAGTCCTGCCCGGTCCCCAAAAGTACAATTGTGTATAGGCGGGAGAAGATCCACAGAGTTAGCTGAACAACAGTTATTAAGATCATTCGGGCCCTGGCAGCATAGTCGGGTATATACATTGTAAAGAGGCTTATTTTTTAAAAAAATACCGAACGGTATATATAAATTCCTATTTTTGCCCCCGGATGAGTGAAAAATTATCTAAATCTGAAAGAACCCGTCAGTTCATTATTGAGAAAACAGCCCCAGTTTTCAATGAAAAGGGCTTTGCCGGTACATCTGTTACCGATCTGACAAAGGCCACGGGGCTTACAAAAGGGAGCATTTACGGGAACTTTGCCGATAAGGATGCAGTAGCGGTGGCTGCCTTTGACTTTAATTTTAACCGGGTTACTGAATATATGAAGGCGAGGATCCTGGCAAAGGATAATGCGGTAGACCGGCTGCTGGCCTATCCTGCGGTATACCGGGATTTTCTAAGGATTCCTTTTTTAAAACCTGGCTGTCCGATACTGAATACCTCCACGGAAGCAGATGATACCCATCCTTTATTAAAAGAGAAAGCCGCATCGGCCCTGGCTTTCTGGAAAAAATCAATTGAAAACCAGGTAATGCGGGGAATATCCAGGGGGGAGATCAGGAAGGACGTCAGCCCGGCGACTGTGGCGGTGATCATGATGTCGATGATCGAAGGGGCTATCATGCAGGCTAAAGTAACCGGACGGGCCACAGAATTAAGGATTGCTATGGATTTTTTAGCCTCCTGGATTGAGGGGCTGAGGAAGTAAATATTTTTTTTGCCTAATAATATACCGATCGGTATAAAATAAATTTCAATTTGACTCTGATCTATATCCCTAAAGATATAGGGATTGTAGGAGCCTTTGAAGTAAATGCTTGTTTAAGTAATTAAAACTTATGTGAACTACTATGCCTGAATTTAAAAAAATCCTGCAAAGCAATATGAAGGTCCGCTTTCACGATTGTGATCCGTTTAACCATCTGAATAACTCCAGGTATATCGACTATATCATTGCAGCAAGGGGGGATCAGCTGTTGGAGAATTACGGCCTTGATATTTATAAAATGGCCCGGCAGCAGGGTATCGGATGGGTAACAGCTCAAACGGAGATTTCCTATTTATCCCCCGCCACCCTGATGGAAGAAGTGGTTATTGAAACGCAGCTCCTGAGTTTTGGTGCCAGGAGCCTGTTATTTGAGGCCAGGATGTGGAACGATAGTAATACGGAGTTAAAGGCCGTGTTATGGGGTAAACTGGTCCATTTTAACCTGCTTACACAGAAGAGTCAGCAACATACGGATGAACTGATGAATTTCTTTTCCGAAGTGGTTAGTCCCTTACCGGAGGAAATGAATTTTGAATCAAGGGTAAAATCATTAAAACAAAACGCATGAAGTCTTTATTAATTGCTGCTGCACTATTTATGAGTTATGCGCTCCAGGCGCAAATTTTTACGCTCAGGTCTGATGAATTAGGTGGCCAGGCCTCGCTCAGGCAGGTTGCCAATATTTTTGGTTGTAAGGGGGAAAATATTTCACCACAGTTGTCCTGGGTAAACGCCCCGGAAGGTACCCAAAGCTTTGCCGTAACGATTTACGATGAAAACGCTCCCACCGGAAGTGGCTGGTGGCACTGGCTGATTTTTGATATTGATAAATCGGTTACGGAATTAAAATCAGGGGCCGGTGATCCGGGAAAAAACATCAGCCCGGGCCAGGCCATTCAAAGTAAAACTGATTTTGGCAGTACTGGCTATGGCGGCCCCTGCCCCCCTCCGGGAAGCGGGAGACACCGATATGTAATCACTCTCTATGCCTTGAAAGTTGCCAAACTGGGGTTGACAGTTGATGCTAACCCGGCCCTCGTTGGCTTTAACCTGGAGCAGAACGCCATTCAGAAAGCCTCGTTGATTTTTTATTATCAACAGTAGGTCATTCGACCGGACAGCACAGGCTGTCAAAGACACTTAATCGTTTAATTAAATAAAATGCTGACTATGAAATTTGATTTTGAAAAATCCCTGCAAATCGTTGAGAGAACCCCCGGCGTACTACTTAGCCTGCTGGATGGAATTGATGAAGAATGGACGCATAATAATGAGGGGCCTGATACCTGGAGCCCCTTTGATGTGCTGGGCCATTTAATCGTTTGCGAGAAAACTAATTTTATTTCAAGGATCGAGATCATTTTATCGGGTACCGGTAACAGGGTATTTTCTCCCATTGACATGCAGGCCCATTTCAGGGAAAGCGCCGGGAAAACCATGCATGAGCTGCTCAGGGAGTTTGAAGGGCTGCGCAAAAATAATATCGCTAAACTCAGGTCAATGCACTTGTCTGAAGAGGATTTCAGCAGGCAGGGGATAAGCGCCAGGGTTGGCAGCGCCACCCTGGCTGAAATCCTGGCTACCTGGGTGGTCCATGATCTTTCCCATCTGTCTCAGATTTCAAGGGTTATGGGAAAGCAATACACCAGGGAAGTTGGCCCTTTTATTCAGTTCATAAGAATGTTAAAATAAATGGAAATGAAAAAAATAGGACTTGTTGGCGGCACCAGCTGGGCGTCCACCATCGATTATTACCGGATTATCAATGAAGGGGTAAATCAGCGGTTAGGCGGATTAAATTTCGCGGAATGTATTATTTACTCCGTCAATTTTGAGGATTTCCGGCAATTTAATGCAGCCCATAACTGGGACGGGACATACGAATTACTCGCCGGTGCTGCACTGAATCTTAAAAAGGCCGGAGCCGATCTTTTGCTCCTGGGTGCAAATACGGCCCATATAGTAGCCGACAGGATTGCGGAGACCGTCAAACTCCCGCTCATTGATATCCGGGTGGCCACCGCCAGGGCCATTCACGCCCGCGGCCTGAAAAAGCTGGGGCTGCTTGGGACTAAATACACCATGGAACTGGATTTTTATAAAGACACGTTACGTGGCAGCGGGTTAGACGTGATTATACCCGGCCTTCAGGCTGACCGGGATTTTATTGAAGAGACCCTTTTACATGAACTGGGTAAGGGGATCATTACTGAAAAGACAAAGCTGGCCTACCTGCAACTGTGCAGACAGCTGATGGCGCAGGGGGCAGAAGGGATCATTTTGGGGTGCACAGAAATCCCTTTAATTATTCAGCCGGAGGATTTGCTGGTCCCTGTTTTTAATACAACGCTGATCCATTCTATGGCAGCTGTCGATTATGCTTTACAGGAAGCGATTTAATAAACCAAAACACGAGAATGAGATTTACTCAGTTTTTCCGGCGTAAACCCCTTTCAGCGTATAGCGAGGATATAAAGACCAGCCAGCTTAAAAGAGCGCTTGGCAAATGGGAGCTGACTGCGATCGGTGTCGGAGCGGTCATTGGCGGCGGTATCTTTGTTTTAACGGGGGTGGCTGCCCATCAATATGCCGGTCCCGCACTGGCTTTATCTTTTGTATTAGCCGGTATAGGGTGCCTGCTGGCTGCGTTGTGTTATGCTGAATTTGCCAGCATTCTGCCCGTGTCCGGATCGGCCTATGCGTATTCCTATGGGACAGTGGGGGAGCTATTTGCCTGGTTTATCGGGTGGAACCTGATCCTGGAGTACATGATGGGGGCCACCACAGTAGCCGTGAGCTGGTCAAAATACTTTGCCAAACTCCTGCAGCTTTGCGGACTGGACTCACTACCGTCCTGGTTACTCAATGATCCGTTTACCGCGAAAGAGGAGGCCGCCAGGCTTGGTACAAGCGCACCTGTATTTTCGATCAACCTGCCGGCAGCGTTAATAATTTGGATCGTTACCTATATACTGATCAAGGGAATAAAAGAGTCCGCCAGAACCAACAATTTCATAGTATCCCTCAAAGTGGCGGCCGTACTTTTTGTCATTATTGCCGGGATATCATATATCAACCCCTCTAATTGGGAACCCTTTATACCGGCCAGGACTGTAGATAGTTCGGGGATCGGGCATTACGGCATCCAGGGTGTGATCACCGCGGCGGGGATTGTTTTT
The DNA here is from genome assembly GCA_016219985.1 of Sphingobacteriales bacterium. Classification (GTDB taxonomy): domain Bacteria; phylum Bacteroidota; class Bacteroidia; order Chitinophagales; family Chitinophagaceae; genus JJ008. The sequence goes on from JACRJO010000010.1 coordinate 209,334, forward strand.
TTTGCCTTTATTGGTTTTGATGCCGTCTCCACGCAGTCGCAGGAAGCGGTTAATCCAACCAGGGACATTCCGTTTGCTATTATTGCGTCTTTGATTATATGTACGGCTTTATACCTCATGGTTTCACTGGTGCTCACCGGGATGGTAAGCTATCAGGTTATTGACCTGGGGGCCCCGGTAGCTTCAGCCTTTTCGTCTGTTGGCCTTTACTGGGCCTCCATGCTGATTACGGTGGCAGCTGTTATAGGATTAATATCTGTCATGCTGGTCATGTTACTATCCCAGACCAGGATCTTTCTGAATATGGCCAGGGACGGCTTATTGCCTCCTGGGCTATTTGCTGCTATACACCCGGTATATAAGACCCCCTGGAAAAGCACCCTCCTGCTGGGGGCAGTAGCATCTTTGATTGCGGCTGTTACCCCTATCGAAAAAGCGACCAAGATGACCAGCATCGGAACCTTGCTTGCTTTTGCGATGATCTGCTGTGCCGTATTTGTCTTACGGAAAAGCCAGCCAAACTTGAACCGCCCCTACAAGGTTAAATACCTTCCGCTGGTGGCGTCCCTGGGATTTCTTTTTAATCTATTACTGATGTTCAGCCTGGATAAGGCCACCTGGTTCAGGTTGATCATCTGGAGTATTGCCGGGTTCCTGGTTTATTTTCTGTACAGTGCCCGCCATAGCAGGTTACATAACCAGGAAAAATGACCCGGTATTGATAATCAAACGGCTTCATCAAATATCAGTCACATGTCCATAACCATTACTCCTGCTCAAACCAGCGATCTGCCTGAGATTTACCGGTTGTTTGAGCAGGCTATACAGTTCCAACGGGAGAGAAACTATATCGGCTGGAATAATTATGATAAGGGGTTTATCCAGGAGGATATCCGGAATAAGCAATTGTATAAAATTCTGAACGGGGAGTTTACGCTGGGTATATTTAGTGTATGCTATGCTGATCCCTTGATATGGAGGGATATGGAAAAAAATGATGCTTTATACCTGCACCGGATTGTGCTGAACCGGGAATTCAGGGGTATTAAGCTTTTTAGCCTGTTGCTGGACTGGGCCCTGGAACATGCCCGGCAAAAAAAACTAAAACACCTGCGCATGGATACCTGGGCGGGTAACGAAAAGCTGATCAGTTATTATAAAAGTTACGGGTTCAGGTTTATTGAGAATTATACAACAGAAAATACCGAAGAATTGCCAGAACAGCACCGGAATTTAAAAGTGGCCCTTTTGGAGTTAACAATATAAATTTGGAAATTACAATGTTCATTTGTTTATAAGATTAGTTTAATACAAGCTTGACAGTTCAGAATGACTTATATAAAACAGTCTCTCCGCAGAGAGACTGGCTACAACCGGCTGACTTAACTTAGTAACCTATTCTTATGTTGCTATATATTACCAAATATGCCCATAACCAGTAGTGAAATTATTAAAGATCTGGAAAAAGCATTTCCAGAGCAGGAGCAGGTACAGATACGGAATATTTCAGATTCGAATCTGCAAATACAAGACAGGTATCAGGTTCAATATATCATTGGCTGGGGCCAGCTTTTTCCGAAAAGGCATTAAACGAAGCGTTTGAGCAGGGAATAAAAAACCAATTTTGGGCTTACATCTCAAACTGGCCCATCTTCTTTAGTAACCATCAATGCAGATAAATACTCCACTATACAGCTTATTATTCCGCCGACCGGTCAAAATTGTTGCTGCGCAACCAAAATAGTAATTCCAAAACTGGTGTGATTGAATGTGCTTTTTTGTTTTAAATATACTGTCCGGAAAGATAGGGTAGAGCGATGTTCCTTCAGTTGATTCGGATAAAGAAACGCTTGAAAATTTTGATATGAATAATACAGGTAATCTCTATTTTCAACCAACCGAGCATTTCCAGCTGGGAACTGTAATGTTCCGGAGAGAAGCCCTCTGGTTGTCATTCAGCAAATTCATTCCGCCCGGGGCCCCTCATAACGAGTTGAAAATCATTTTTATATAGAGTTTTCAATTTCAGCAATTTTCGGAGCGGGGTATTCGAAAATGATTGGCAATTTTATGCCATGGAAAGCAATTTTCATTACCAAACAGTCGCCAAAGCGATTAATTATATAAAAGATAATTACGAGAGTCAGCCTACATTGGACCAGGTTGCTGAACACGTTCATTTATCCAAATTTCATTTTCAGCGCACGTTTAAGGAATGGGCGGGAATAAGCCCGAAAGAGTTTTTACAATTTATTACTGCACAACATGCAAAACGGGCGCTTCAAAAAGGCTTATCCACTCTTGAAACAGCCTACGAAGTGGGGCTTTCGGGAAACAGCCGGTTGCATGACCTGTTTGTTAAAGTCGAAGCCTGCACTCCGGGTGAATTTCAGTTAAGGGGAAAGGGGCTAAAAGTGTTTATTGATGAGTTTGAAACCCCGTTTGGAACTGCAGCCATTGCAGAAACGGAAAGGGGCATTTCTAACCTGATCTTCGGTAAGCTCACGGAGTTAAAGACAGTAAAAAACCTGAAAGAGGCCAGTTTTGTAACCGGATTAAAGGAAAATGGCCAAAGGGTGAAAGAATACCTGACAGAATGGAAAAAACCGGATACATCCATTCAGCTGGATTTATCCGGCAGCAGTTTTCAATTACAAGTCTGGCGCGCCTTATTGGAAATACCCTCTTCCCGGCTGGTCACCTACCAGCACATTGCAGAAAAAATCCAGCGACCCAAAGCAGTCAGGGCTGTAGGGTCAGCAATCGGGAATAATCCTGTAGCCTACCTGATCCCCTGTCACCGGGTGATCAGGGCCAGCGGGGATTCCGGTGAATATCATTGGGGTAAGGAACGAAAGGTGGTGATGCATGCCTTTGAATCCGCGGTCCTGCCATCGTTGTAATTCAGCATAACGGGAAAATCATAGTAAATGCAAAAACTGATTCTCACTATTTCGGGGCTCTTACTGGGCGGGTATATGCTTTTTGACGGCATTTATGTTTTAAAGTACGGAAAATATTTCGGACCGGAGACGCCGGGCCCCTGGATAAAAATTTTTAAGGCTTTCCAGATTAATATCTACAATCTTGGTCCCCTTTTTATTCTCTTCGGCGTAAGCTGGCTTGCCTGGTTATTCTGTTTTTGGTGCCACGTGCGTTATACGGACAGGCTTACGCTATTATTGGTGATCGGCACGTTATGGTATTTTCCTGCAGGCACCATTCTTTCATTGCTGATCGGCTTCCTTTACTTTTTTTAAGGTGAACCGGCTCAGCGCAGCAAAACAGGTTAGTGTTTTATTAACAGATACCGCAATAAACGGATTGAACACACCGCAGGTCAGTAATAATTTTGCACCTGTAAAAGAGTAATATGGGCAGAAATACCACCACAATCCTTTTCATAATGCTGTTCTTTGCGACAGCCTGTAAGAAGTCAACCACAGAAAATCCGACCCCCCGGAAAGAGTTTATGTATGTCCAGGATGAACGGAACCTGGGCTATGGAGATACATCTCCCCTGGTAATTGACATGAATAAGGACGGCCAGGGCGATTTTGTTTTGTTTATTGAGCTGGTGGCTGACGCACAGGGTGATCATATGTATTTTGGAATTAATCCGTTAGGTGAAAATAAGGTACTGTCCGGCCCGCCTGATAACAGTAAATACCTGAATATGGGATTTGCCGTTGCTAAAAATATCCAGGAGCCTCTGGATACAACCCCTCCCGGCGGACTTTTATGGACCGGGGATCACAGCATACTCGGCCTCCGGCATAATAATGCTGACAACACGATATTTAATGAGGGAGGATGGTATGGTGAAGTGCCAAGGTATGCCGGTATTATTCTCAGAAAGGGCAACAGGAATTGCCTGGGATGGATACGGATAAAAGTAAACCTGCAGGCGATGCGCATTTCACTGATTGATTATGCCCTGGAAAAAAACGGTCAGCCTCAGATCCTTACCGGGGAACACTAAACAACTAAATACATATATTATATGGACAACTTTATTATCCGGCCTATCGGTAATGGCTATCAGCAATTTTTTAACATGAACCGGGAGGAACTCCTGCAACTGGGTGTGCAGCTGAAAACGGTGACAGAAAAACCCGGGTTTCCATGCCGCATAAGCCTTGAGGACGCCGAAATTGGGGAAGAGGTTTTGCTGATGTCTTATGTTCATCATGCCACATCGGCTTCCTACCTCTCATCAGGGCCTGTTTATATCAGGCGGAATGCCAAACCGGCACAGCTGGCGGCAGGTGAAGTTCCCGGGTTTTTGCTGGTACGTTATTTATCACTGCGTTGTTACAACAGGGAGGGGGAAATGGTTGATGCGACCCTTTGCGCCGGAACGGAGCTAAAGCAAAAACTTGGGTTTTTGTTTTTGAACCCCGAAATCATTAAAATTGATATTCATAATGCCAAACCGGGCTGCTTTAATTGTGTGGCTGAAAAAATATAAATTATATGAAGAAATTAATCCTGCTGCTTGCAGGTGTGTTAGCCTTATGCAACAGTAACGGTCAGCTTAATCCCGACACCAGGAAAAAGATTGACTCGCTTTTTGTGGGATATACTAGTTCCACGCCAGGCTGTGCGTTAATAATTGTAAAGGGAGGAGACGTGCTTTATGAAAAATACGCCGGCATGTCAAATCTTGAATATAATATCCCGGTTGACAGCGCTTCCCTGTTTCATATTGCTTCTTTATCAAAGCAGGTAACAGCTGCGGCTATTTATAAACTCGTAGGGGAAAAAAGGATTGCGTTAACGGATGATATCCGGAAATACCTGCCGGAGCTGCCGGATTTCGGGCATGTTATCACAATTGATCACCTGGTTCATCATAGTAGCGGGTTGAGGGATCAGTGGATCATTCAGTTGTTGTCCGGCTGGCGGCCTAATGACCTGATCACGGAGGAAGATATCCTGAATGCATTAAAAAAACAAAAACGACTGAATTTTGTTCCCGGGTCTGAATTCATGTATTCAAATACCGGGTACACGTTGCTTGGCCTGATCGTTAAAAAAGTGACAGGTATAACATTAAAGGAATATGCGGACGCGGTTTTTTTCAGTCCACTCGGTATGCGGCATACCCATTTTCAGGCCGACCATGCAGTAATTATCAAAAACAGAACCTCCGCATATATTCCTGACGGGGCAGGTGGCTGGAGAATTGAAATTCCTGTATTTGATACGTATGGTGCATCATCCCTGTTTACCACGGTGCGGGACTTTGCCGCATGGGAAAAACGGTTTTATTACAGCGCAGGGAAGGATACCGGGCTGTTAAACATGATCTATACGCCGGGCATATTGAATGACGGATCAGTTCAGCATTATGCCGGAGGCCTGATGACAGGAAATTACAGGGGATACAAACTGTACGAACACGGAGGTGCCGATGCCGGGTACCGGAGTTTTATGCTGCGTATACCTGAACTGCAGACTTCGATTATACTGTTCTCCAACAGGGCTGATTTTTTTATAGACGCGTATTACCTGCTGGATTTGGTATCAGCCGGAACCCTAAAGGAGGAACGGCCGGTATCTGTACCCGTATTTTCAGCCGACAGCATTGTACTGAAAAACTGGGAAGGCGTTTTTTTTGACAAGGTTTCTCAGGAAAAATTTGTTATTACACGAAAAGACAATAAGCTTATGATTGGATGGTGGGAATTAAAGGCCATTGACAACTATACCTTCAGTGCGGGCCGGCATAATTCCCTGTTCCGTTTCAGTAAAAACGGCTCCCGTATCACTATGGTAAAATCGGATGAGGGGACCCGGAAGAAATATTTTTCTAAGGTAATTTCTGGTGATAAATATACAAACGCGCCGGCGGGTATACAGGGTAAATATTACTGCAGCGAGCTCAATACCTTCTATGATCTGAGTTACGTGGACGGGAAAGTCAGCATGGAGATTCCAAGAAACGGAAAACTGGAGCTTCGGTATATTGGGGAAAATATTTACGAGGGAGAATCAGATACGTTTGTGACCCTTGTGAAAAACAGGGAGAACCGGATAACCGGATTTAATTTGGCGGCATACGGACGCGTGCGAAACCTGTTCTTTGAAAAAGTAAATTGCGGGAACAGGTAATAAATATTGTATAGGTAGCGGTTAGGGTGGCTGTAAACTAAGCAGCTGCCCTTTTTTTTTCGGGCATAATGGGCGGGTGACACCTGGTGGATAGGGATGGGCGTGTGCCGGCAGTTCACCGGCTGAATAAGCAATTATCGGATTGATCAACGGTTGAAAGGAGAGTTACTTTGTATCATGAAACAGATAATTACTCTCCTTATTTTATTGCAGTGTTTGTGTACGCATGCTCAAACAGCGGATTCGGTATTTGCAAGGATGAAAAACATTAAAGCTGCCGCCATAAAAGGACGGATTCATGCAGATGGAAAACTCAATGAGCCACAGTGGGATAGTACAGCCGGTATTACAGGGTTTACACAGCTGGAGCCAGACGAAGGCAGACCGTCAGCATTTCAGACGCGTGTAAAAGTGTTATACGATCAAAAAAATTTATATATCGGGTGCATTGCCGGGTTTGATGACGGGTTAACGCGCTTAAGAGTGCCATCCCTGAAACGTGATTTTTCCTACAGGCAGCACGACATGTTTGCTGTATGTATGGATGGATTTAATGACAGGCGCAACAGTATGACATTTGCCTGCAATGCCGGTGGCGCGCAAAAGGATTACCTGGCCTATGATGACCAGTTGTTTGACAGCGAATGGAACGGCTTATGGAGTGTTAAAACCTCCGTTAACGACTCTGCCTGGTGCGCCGAGTTCGTCATTCCCTGGAAGACACTCCGGTATAATAATGACAGCGCTGTGGCTTCTTTTGGCATAAACTTTCTCAGAGTTAAGCGCAGCGCCAATGAGGTCTCGGTCTGGTCGCCATACCCCAGGCTCTTCGGCTTCAACCGCATGGAATATGCAGGAAAACTGTCGGGCATTAAACTGCCCAGGAATTTGCTTAACCTGCAGGTACTCCCCTACGTATTGGTTTCCAGGGAAACTGAAAAATCAGCCGGCATAAGAAACGAAGTGAATACCGTTCACTCCGGCGGTGATATCCGGATGGGATTCAGATCCGGCACCGCCCTTGACCTTACATACAATACAGATTTTGCGCAGGCGGAGGCAGATGTTCAGGTGCATAATATTTCCCGGTCATCTGTGTATTATCCGGAGAAGAGATCCTTTTTTCTGGAAAATGCATCCTTGTTTGGGGCCGGTCTTAATGGGGACGGCGAGAATGGTATTGGGGGCTCGGTCTATTTATTGCCATTTTTCAGCAGGCGGATAGGTATTGGCAGTAATGGTGAAATGCTGCCTATAAAAGTCGCCGGAAAATTTGTGAACAGAAACAGCCGGTCTTCGGCAGGGTGCATGTTTATCCGGCAGGGCGCATATGATACTATTGCTGCCGGAAACGCATTTATCGGGCGGATGACACAGAACATCGGGCATTCTTCTCATATAGGGCTGTTTACTTCATACACGCAAAAGCAGGATAAACAAAGCAGGGATAATTACACCATTGCCATTGACGGGTTTACGCGGCTTGGGGAAAAGCAGTCCATCAATGCATTGTACACACAAAGCTACCTGGGAAGGAATAGTCCTGCCGGCCACGCGGGCTTTTTGCAGTATATATACACATCCGGCCGGTTGAATGCCTGGTTTACCCAGTCATTTAATGATAAGCGCTACAGACCCGACCTCGGGTTTGTTTCCAGGCAGGGTACTGTTTCTTTCAGCCCGGGATTTATTTTCAACATATATACCGCCAATAATAAAACAATACGCTCCTTTCAGCCGGGAATACAATCACAGAGTTTTTTCAATTCGGAGCGATTTGCCATCCAGGAGTCTGAGATCACTATTTACCCTGTGTGGATAAACTTTCAAAAGGGGGGTAATTTTATTTTCTCTGTAAGAAACCTTACCGAGCAGGCCGATTCGGGGCTGATGGTATTTGATATGCAGTTGCCCCGGGGCCGGTATAATTTTACGCGCTATGCTATTGCGGGTTCCAGCGATCCTTCAAGACGGATTTCTTATTCGGCAAGAATTGAAAACGGAGCCTATTATAACGGAAGGCTGTGTGCCGCGGACCTGGCATTCAATATTACTCCCCTGCAGTATTTAACCCTGCATTTTAATGTCAATTTAAATGCTTTCAGTAATACCGGGACCGGCCACGTAAGCAAAATGTATGCACTTTTTACATCTGCTGCTGAGTTTATTCCCACCACTAAAATTCAGTTTACCGGGTTGTATCAGCATAGCTCTTACCAGCGAAATGAGGGATTGTCGGTTAAATTTTCCTGGGAGTATTTACCACTGTCGTTCATACACCTGGTGTATAATTTTAAATCGGTCAGAGAGCCGGCAAAAATAATTCAGGATGCTGCCATTGTGAAGGCAGGCCTTGTAAAACAATTTTAAAATGAAAGCGATGAATAATCAGAAAGTCTGTGCTTGTGCATTATTGTTATTGACCCTTTTATCTGTAAATTGTAACAACGGTGATCATCAACGGGCGGCCCGGCCGGCAACCGCGGCAGGCAATGATTCCTGTGTACCCTTGCCCCGGCCGGCAAACTGGATAAAAGATCCTGTTCGTAACAGGTTAGTGGTACTATTAAACAGGAGTACCACAGAGGTTTGGTCCCTGATAGGGGATCCCGTGAATATGCCAAAATATAGTTCCGGGCTTGATAGCGTGACAAAAAAAACAGTGAATGGACTGTGTATACAATATACCTGTTATTTTAAACCATTGAATCCCAACGAAGCCGGGTATGTTCATACGGAGAATATGCTTTGGCAGAAGGAGAATTGCGGGTGGGCATCCAGGATGCCTGAACCCAATGAATCGGGATGTACCGGATACCTGAGTTTGCTGACCCTTGAGAAAGTGGGTGAAAAAACGAAAATGACCTGGGCGATGACCTGTAATCATGAGAACGCTGAAATGATCAGGATGATTAAAGAGGGATTGTTTCAGGCCTTCAGGGGAATCGGGCAACAGCTTGTTAAAATATTTGGAGGAAGTGTTGTTGAAAATTATAGGGAAAAATAATTTCAGATCCCATTAAAAGCTGATTTATAGAAGTCTAACCTGGATTTTAGCCACTGGATATATTGTTCTATCGCGTATCCGGATGGCACTATGCATTCATTCTATCCCGTTCTCGCCTTAATGCGTTTATTTTCCGGTATATGATTACCAACTTTGCTTCTTTTCGTTTTTCGGGGAAAACCCAAAGGCTGATTTCAGAAATTCGTAGTTTCAGGGAACCGGCTTTGCAGAAGCCGATTTAAAAGTTCAGTTTTCGATAACTGTAATATGACACAGCTGCTTTTGATCACAAAATTCTTGAAAAAGCGGACTTCCTGACTGCTGATTATTAGTGCATAAACCCCAAAGCTGACCGGATAAAGAAACCAAAAATTCATTTTTTTTGTAAAAATACTATAGTGAACAGCGAATGAAACATAGAATTGAAATGTTGCGCCAAAAAAAGTTAGCTGGTAAGCGCCTGTCAATGAGTTTTACCGACTACAGAATCGAGGAGCTTTGGAGAAGTTTCATGCCAGGGCGAAAAAAAATAAGCAACAACCTGACAAGCGAAATCATTTCATTGGTTGTTTACCAACCCGGGCATTTTGCAGAATTTAAGCCAACAAATGAATTTGAACGATGGGCAGCAGTCGAAGTTTCTGACTTTAATAACCTGCCAGCCGAAATGGAAACATTTATTTTACCAGGCGGGTTATATGCTGTTTTTGACTATAGGGGATTGAGCACAGGCAATTCCTTATTTAAACAGATTTATGAAACCTGGATACCAGGTTCAGACTATGTTTTAGACGACAGGCCGCACTTTGAAGTTTTAGGCGACAAATACAAAAACAACGACCCGGCATCAGAAGAAGAAATTTGGATACCAATAAAAGCGAAATGAGTATCCCGGTCGCCAGCACAGGTTTTTCGTTAGAGGGATTATATGCACACCTGGAACTTTGTGGCCTTTTTCATATTTGGTGTTTATTCGCAGCGTAATGCTGTTATGCCCGGCGAACCCAATACCATATCGGATAGTGGTAATTTTAGTGAGCTTACCTGTGATTGAGACAGGAGTCGCTGAAAAAGTTTAAATTATCAGGCAGGGGTACTTCAATTTCAGTCTGAGGTAGAAATGTTGAATAGGGTACTTGGTAAATGCAATAACTTTAAAAAAATACATGGTATGAATATGACACTTGACCACATTGCTATTTGGACAGAAAACGTAGAAGCATTGAAGGAGTTTTATGTAAAATATTTCGGGGGCATTCCAAATGAAAAGTATATCAACGAAAAAAATAAATTTAACAGCTATTTTATATCATTTAAATCAGGAGCAAGACTTGAAATTATGTCTATGCCCAATATTCCTGAAAATGCAAATGATACAATAGTAAAACAGCATAAAGGGCTTATTCATATAGCGTTTGGGGTTGAAACAAAAGAGGAAGTTGAAAACAAGGCCAAAGAACTTGCGGCTGACGGGTTTGAAATATTAACAGGACCTAGAATGACAGGAGATGGGTATTTTGAATTTGAAGCGCTTGACCCGGATAATAATCGTTTAGAAGTTACTACTAAAGAATGAAAAAACCGCCACTCAAATTTGCTATTGGCAAAAACGGGTCAGGCGATATTTTCTAATCTGCAAATTGTTATTGTCTCGTCCTGGCATGATTATTTGCTTGAGTATTTCAAATACCTGCCTGGGCGCATAGCATAAAACAGTTTCATTCACTTGCCAGAGCTGTAACTTTTGTCAATAAACAGGATAAAACCAAAAAACGGTCTTACTTTTACAGGTGATCGTTTTTGTTTCACGGAAGGAAGTGATTAAAATGGATAACAAATCCAAACTCATGGACAGCATCAGCTGGGTTTCCGGTATTTTATTTTCCGCGATTGCGGTGGTGAATATTTTTTGGGGGAACGACCCCGTATTCGGGATCTTCCTCCTTGCGCTTTCCTTGGTTTACTACCCGCCGCTCAATGCCCTTCTTAAAAAATGGACCGGGTATGTTGTTCCCGGACTGGTCAAAATCGCCTTAGGCCTGTTTATCCTCTGGGCAAGCCTCGGCGTTGGTGAATTACTTAATAAGATAGGGTTGATGTTGCAGTCTTTCTGAGACTCCTTTAAGGAATTAGTCATTGAACTATCCGTCTCGCAAACTCGCAGCTCGCAGCTCGCAACTCGTAGCTCAAAACTCATAGCTAACGGAGATCATCGTAACACCACCCAAAAATCTAATTACGTTTTACTAATTGATATCCTTTCCGGCTTTTAGTTTTTCGATATTAGACAATACGGTAGCTTTTGCCTGTGCGGTTGCCTGATCCAGGGCCTTATTTGCATACTGCAGGGCTTTTTTATAATCACCCGTGGCAGAATACGCATAGCATAATCCGTTGTTCACTGCATATACATCACCGAATTTTTCCCGGGCACCCAACATGACTTCCAGGGCCCGCTCATTCCGCTTTGCGGAGAGCAGGGATCTTCCATAATTGCTGTACTGGCTGAGTGTGGCATAGGGTAAAGCAGTATTCATGACGGAATCGGCCTGCTGAATGCGGTTCAGCTTTTCATAACCCAGGGCTAGCATTTTCACAGTTTCAAAATTGGACTGACCGAAGGGCTGACCCGAAACCGCCCGCTTTGCCCAGCCCAGGGCTTCTTCCAGGTTGGTATTCTTCTTAAAATAATACCAGCTCACCTGTACCAGGTTCCCGCTGGCAAATCCTTTCGGCCCGATCAGTTGTTCCCTGATCCGGTTCAAAACAATATTGTCGACATCCACTTCCACTTTGAAAGGAATCAGCATTTTCTCCCATTGCAGGGTCAGCACGCAGCTCTTTTCCTGCTGGTCAGTAAATTCATATTTCAGCCGCTCAACGGACCGGTCGAGCACAACGGGTTTTACCCGGACCCTCAGCACGTCATTTTCAGGCTGGTAAAAAAAGGTTCCCCAGGCCTCGGTCTCTTTTGAAAAGATAACAGTGACCGTGTCTTTTCCCATGGCCATATATAAAGCATAGGTACCGGCTTTGAGATCATTGCCTTCCACTTTTACATCGTGTTCAAAAGAAATCGTGGTGGCTTCATTGGCGCCTGCCCTCCAGGGACTGGCCGGTTTTCCGGCTGACATATTGTATGCATTGAAACCCCAGGGCACCACGCCTCCCCATATTTTGCCTTCCCTGCCCTTTACAGCCGGGCGGTGGTATTTGATGGTAATACTGCTGATGCCCACTTCTTCTGAAACCATGGCCGTGGTATTGCCCCCGTCGGGCGGAATATCCATTTGCGCCGGGGCGGGGAGCAGGCTGGGAATAGCAAAGGCTAAGAGAATTATCTTTTTCATTGTTAAAAATTTTTACAAGGCTAAAGGATAAGGATGAGTACATAACGGGAAGGCCGATGCATACCACTTTCCCGTCAACAAACGGCCTGTTTAGGTCAACGGGGGAAGATGGGAGATGAAATCCTGTAAAAGCCGGGCTGGTAAAAGGGATAGGGTTTCGTTATTGGTTGACGATTAGCTGCCATTGGTGGGCGCTTATATAAACTGCCGGTACCGGTCCATTAATTTAGCGGCACACTAAAAAATTGATCATGCACTCATCCGGTTTAACAGGGTCAAACGAAGACAAGATAAAACGCTCTTCCGGACCCGGCCTGTTTCATTTATTCAGGAGCGACCCCGACATTCACGAAGGCGTCCCGCTCATCAATATCTGGCTGCTGCGTTTACTCTTTACACTGATGTTCCTTTTTCTGACCTTTGATTCCTGGAGACATATCTGGAATCACAAAGGTCCCTGGAATGATGTAAATGCCGCTGCCTGGTGTATGTGGGGATCCTATTCTGTTATTTCCTTTATCGGCGTAATGCGGCCGCTAAAAATGCTGCCCATTGTGATCTTTGAAATTATTTATAAGACGGCCTGGCTGCTGATTGTGGCCTACCCGCTTTGGATCAGGGGCGAATTAGCGGGTTCCCCAGTGGAGGGGATGGCCCGGGTCTTTATCTGGGTTCTGTTCCCCATCGCGGCCATGCCCTGGCGTTATTTTTTCAGGACGTATATACGGAGCAAAAAATCTTCCTGATGTGTAATATTATTCAGTAATGGGAAACGGGTCAAACATAATCCACCCCCATTTGAGAGTTCTTTCAAATAGTATAGCCGGTCCCCGCCAGCGGGGGATCACTCTCTTCGGTTTGCGTAATTTCATCCACCCGGGCCTCCCGAAAAGAGACTTTTTGTCATCCCATTGAGGCAATGTCCTTATGTAAGGGTGAGTGCCAAGAAATAACTAAAAGCATATCCGGAGCTGTATTCTTACGCCAGCTGAAATGAGGAAAGGCGCATTATCCCGCTGGCGGGGGAAGTAGGTCAAACATAACGCACCTTACAAATAGGGGTGGATATAAAAAGTTTCATCCCCCGGGGTCGCCCTGGGAGATCCGGGGGAATGAAGAGTGGTCTATAACCCGGTGGTTTCATTTTTTTAAAGCCTTAAAAGCTTTGCGGGATTTAAAATAACCGCGAAGCGGGTATTTCCTCCCCGTCTTACCGCCTCCCCGGCTAAAATTATTTGTTTACTTGCCTGGCGGCGAGGCAGGCCGGCAGGTTGAAAATTGAACATTTCGCTCTTTAAGGTCAGAATGTTCAATGTTCAATTCTCGATTTTCAATGGTCAATAACTGCCCGGGAAGCGTATCAGGGGATTTGACGATATTTATTTATTATTCAGACATGCATGAAAAAACTTGCGGATACCAGGCTGGTTAAATTCTACCTATGGACCGGGCTGGGTTATTTCCTGATTGGTTTTTTGTACACCTTATCCGTTACCCGGGGCGGGTTTTTCCAGCTTTTATTCAATAATATATGGGCGGTGATTTATATCATGGCCCTCAATTTTATTCTGTTTGAATACAGCATTCCTTATGTCCTGGCAAAAAAGAAAGCCATCATTTATAATGTACTTGCAGGTATACTGCTCCTCTGGGTGCACCTGATGTTCTACTCATACGGGTCCTACGCCTGGCGGGCGTTGGGTATTCAACTGCGGGTGTATACGGACTTATTGCCGCCGGCCACCCTTAGCTATATCTTACAAAAGCAAATGGCCTACAGCACCGGTTCCGTTTTTGTTTTTGGAATTGCCCGGCATATTTATAATTACCTGCGGCTGGTACAGGCGGAACAACGGTTGCTGATTGAAAAACAGGAGGCGGAACTGAATTACCTGAAGTCACAGACCAATCCTCATTTTCTGTTCAATACCCTGAATAATATTTATTCCCTGGCAAGGGATAAATCGGACCGGGCGCCGGAATCGGTACTGCGGCTTTCCAAAATACTGCGCTTTATGCTATATGAAACGGGCGGGGACTATATTCCCATTGAGCAGGAAATAAAGATCATAGAGGATTATATTGCGCTCGAGAAATTGCGGTATGATGATACCCTCAGGGTGCATTTCAATTATGAACTGGCGGATATGAAACAGGCCCTCCCGCCGCTGTTGATGATACCCCTGGTGGAAAACGCTTTTAAACACGGGGTCTCTGAAACGCGGGTCGGGCCTTTTGTGGAACTTCATCTTTCTGTTAAAAAGGGGCAACTGGAGTTTAGGGTAAAAAATTCAACGGGTGATTCGCCGGGTGAACCGGTACAAAAAGAAGGGATAGGCCTTTCCAATCTCCGGCGGCAACTGGCCCTTCTTTTTACAGACTATCAGCTCTCTGCTGAGCCGGGTGAATCCTGTTTTACAGTGGTACTGAAAATAAACCTGTCAAGTCATGTCTGAGATAAAATGCATCATCATAGAAGATGAGCCATTGGCGGCCAAAGTGCTTGCGGATTATATTTCGCAGGTGCCGTTTCTGAAACTGCAGGGAACGTTTAAAGACGCGATCCAGGCAACGGAATACCTGCAGGATAACGAAACCGGCTTGCTGTTTTTAGACATTCACCTGCCTAAATTAAAGGGAATGTCCTTTTTAAAGACCCTGGTGGATCCGCCGGCCGTCATCATCACCACGGCCTATCACCAGTATGCGGTGGAAGGTTTCAGCCTGAATGTGACCGATTACCTGCTGAAGCCATTTGATTTTGAGCGTTTCCTGGTGGCGGTAAATAAGGTGAAGGCAACCCGGGGACAAAAACAACAGGCGGAGGATATCAATGAACACAGGGACTACCTGTTTGTGACAGTGCAGAAAAAAAGAGTGAAGATCTTATATGCCGATATAATCTATATAGAAAGCCAGCAGGAATACATCAAGGTGGTTACTACCAAAAAAACCTATTTTTCAAAACTGACCACGACTGAAATGGAAGCCCTCCTGCCCGCACATCTTTTTAAGCGCATTCACCGGTCCTATATTGTTTCTGTCAGGAAGATTGATTCCTATAATGTGGAGGCAGTTGAAGTGAATGGCATTTCCATCCCGGTTGGCCGGAGCTACCGGCATATTCTTGATCACCTGTAGGGAAGCCCCTCAGCCTATTTTCCGGATGATGGCCATGGCCGTATCGTGCAGCATTTTGGAAATATTCGAGAGCATTTGAATGGTCTGTTGCTGTTGCTGAAGTTTGCTCTGCAAATCAATATTGGCCAGTTGGGCGTCGTCTCCAATCGTACTCAGTTTTTCTTCCAGTTCCTTTATGTAGTTGTCGAATTCCGGTTTTGTCGAAACGGTCCCGCTTTCCCGGACGATAATAGTTCCCGGCATGCGCGGATTTGCCCTGAACGTCATTCGCTTCAGGGGTTTGGGCGCATTGGCTCCTCTCAGGCTGGCGTTGGCTGCTCTTACCGTTTTCAATTCTTCCCCGATACGGCTTGTCAAAAGAGAGTCGGTCTTTACCCTGTCCCGCGCGGCGTCTGCTTTTTTCTTAGCGTCGGATTTGGCTTCCGTAAGGATATAATCAATGGCGGTTTGCACCGGGATATCCTTTGACCCGATAAGCACATTCTTCCAGGCAACCTTTACTTCTTCCTGGGGTTTACCTTCTGAGATCAGTTGCCCGATTTTTTTCAGCTCCGGCAGGAGGTTTGGCGATAAGCCGGGTTGATTTTGTGCAAATAAAAGACAGGGCGCCCCGATAAGGGTCAGCACCATAAATAAGGTCAGCCGGCTCATTATTTTTTTGTTCATGTTGACTGTTTTAAATGTATTCAGTTTCCCGCTACCGGCACGGATTATCACAATTTAGGACTTTAGCCGGGGGACAGAAATGATAATGATCATACCTGCCGGGCCGGAAAACTCAGGCAGGCGGTTAAGTTCACTATTCCCGCTAAGGGCTGTGTCATTCCGCTAAGAGAAGTAAGTAAAATATGACCAGCGTATAATCAGAGCCTGTATTATTACGCCAGTAGAAATGAGGGAATGCGCATTGTCCTCCGCCCGGCAGGGGAAGTGGTTCAAACAAAAGGAACCTTACAAACAGGGGTGGACATAAAATGGTTTCCTTTGTCCACCCCATTTGAAAAATCTTTCAGATAGCACAGCCGGCCCGCGCCGGGCGGGGGATCACTCTCCCGGGTTTGCGTAATTTCTCAACTGAAGGACATTGCTCTTTGAGTGGCATGATTTTCCCGCAAAGAATTAAAAGACTGGCCTATAACAGCAGCGGCTTCATTTATCGTGAAGTCTTAAAAGCTTTGCGGGACATAAAATTACCGCGATGCGGGAATTTCCTTCCCCTCTTCCCGGCCAAAAGTAATTGCCGCCCTGCCTTATGGCGAAGCAGGCCGAAAATGTGTAAGCCACGAATTGACATGCCTGCCTGCCGGTTAGGCAGGAAAGGCAGGAAAGGATTCGCTTTGCAAATGCTGCCTTCAGCAGGGGCCACTGAGCTGCTTGCTCGCCTCGCGGCGAAGCAAGCTCGCCTGAGAGCGAAGCAGGAATTCCCTTCTCATCTTACCGCCTTCCCGGCTAAAACTGTTTGTTTTCCCCTCTTTTGGCGAAGCAGGCTCGCCTTTGGCGAAGCAGGCTCGCCTTTGGCGAAGCAGGCTCGCCTTTGGCGAAGCAGGCCGGGCAGTTAGCCGGAAGGATACGGTAAAGAAGAATATTATTCCTTTTATTTTGACGGCAGTTTCCGCGGATTATTCAAATAGTCAGCCACTATTTCCTCCATATCAATTTCCATCAGGTTGGCAAGGGTCAGCAACCACATCAGTACGTCAGCGAATTCTTCCTTTGCATTTTGCCGGTCCCCGCCGGCGATCGCCGAAGAGAGCTCGCCCACTTCTTCGTGGAACCAGAGGGCGGTATGATAAATACCCCGCTCATTATCTGTTTTGAAATACCGGTCTTTGACGATTTTTTGCAGCGCTGAAATTTCCATATTGATAAAACGTTGGTGGTTAGATTTTTTCTTTTGGGAGGGCCTTGCTGCCGCTGTATAATTCATATTCCAGCAGGCGGCAGTCAATGGTGCTGGTGTAAAATTCGATACGGCGCTTTGCTTTCAGCCCGATTTTTTTGGCGAGTTCCAGGTTGCCGGTGAATACATAGCCAAAATAACCCCCGCATTTTTGTTTCATAAAATCACCGATCCGGCTGTAGGTAATCTCCAGTTCTTTTACATCCCCCAGCCGCTCCCCGTATTCGGGATTTACCATAAAAATACCGGGAACGCCGGGCGGTATTTCCGTGGCGGCAAAATCGCAAACAGCGAATTCGATCAGCCCCGCCACACCGGCGGCGATGGCATTCTTCTTTGAATTTTCGATGGCCCTTGCGCTGTAATCGGTAGCGATAATCCGGAGACCGGGCACTTCCCTGATCTGTTCTTCCAGCCGGGCATCTTCCCGCAGGTAAACCGATTCGTCATAGCCCTGCAGGTGCATAAACGCATAGTTGGTCCGGAATAACCCCGGCCGCCGGTTGCTGGCGATCATTGCCGCTTCGATGGCGATCGTACCCGAGCCACACATGGGGTTTACAAAAGGAGATTTGCGGTCCCACTGCGTTGCATAAACCGTCGCGGCAGCGAGGGCTTCCAGCATTGGCGCCTGTCCCGGTATTTTCCGGTACCCGTGCCGGCCCAGCGAATCACCGGAAGTATCAATAAATATTTCCGCCTTTTCATTTTTCCAGAACAGGTGGATAACGGCCCCGGTCAGCGCCGAACCCGTTGAAGGGCGAGTACCTCTTTTTTCCCGTAACCGGTCCACGATTGCATCCTTCACCCGGAGATTGGCAAACATGCTGTTGTTAATGGTCGGGTTGTTGACATTACTGGTAATGGAAAAATAACCCGGTTCCGGCAAAATATTTTCCCAGGGATAGTCAAGCAGGTTTTTATAAATGGCATCCGCATTTTCAGCTTCAAATGACCGGAGACTGTATAAAACCTGGCTGGCACAGCGGAGATTCAGGTTTAACCGGATACAATCATTAATGCTGCCGGACAGGCGGACGCCTGTAATAAAAGCCTCTTCTGTTTTAAATCCCAGTTCTCGTACTTCCTGTTCCAGGTAGGGGGAAAGCCGTTTGGGACAAGTAATAATAATGCTCCCTTTGTCCGTAAATAGATTCATAATGGGGCTAAAGATAGAGCTTTGCTGAATCCCTGCTTTCTGTTAGCTAATTTGATGATGTGCCAATATTATAATGTGCCAATTAGCCAATGTATTAATGTGCCAATGGGGAGTCACTATAGTAGAATCAGTTTTACAGGGTTCGGAGGGGGAGATAAGAAATTTTTGGAATTTGACGATTTGATGATGTGCCAATTAGCCAATGTATCAATGTGCCAATGGGGAGTCACTATGGTAGAATTAGTTTTACAGGGTTCGGAGGGGGAGATAAGAAATTTTTGGAATTTGACGATTTGATGATGTGCCAATTAGCCAATGTATCAATGTGCCAATGGGGAGTCACTATAATTGAATTAGTCTTAAAGG
>JACRJO010000011.1 GCA_016219985.1 Sphingobacteriales bacterium
ATGTACTATCATGCTGTTGTTACCAGCGGTGCAGGATGTACTTCCGCCACTTCCACAACGGCTACCGTTACTGTTTATCCGCAGCTTACAGCCGGGGCTATTACGGGTTATACAACCCCTATTTGTTATAATACAAGCCCGGGTACTTTTACTTCAAACCCAAGCGGTGGTACAGGTACAAATACAATAAACTGGTATAATTCAGGCGGAACATTTTTAGCATCAGGTTCTACATTCAACCCCGGCAGTCTTACTGCATCAACCGGCTACTATTATACAGTTTCGAATACATGCGGTTTAGCTACCAGTGCAACCATAAATATAACAGTCAATCCGAATGCAAATGTAATTGCAACACCTGCTTCACAAACTATTTGCAGCGGGGGTACCACAGGCATATCATTAAATTCCGGCGTGGTAGGCGCTACTTTTGCCTGGACAGTGGTACAGTCTGGTGTATCCGGAGCATCAAATGGCAGTGGCAGTACGATTGCGCAAACACTTTCCAACTCGGGAACAACAGCCGGTACGGCAACCTATACGGTTACACCTACTGCGAATGGTTGTGTCGGAACGCCATCGAATGTTGTAATCACAGTGAATCCAATACCTAATGTAGTTGCAACGCCGGCAGCGCAAACTATATGCAGCGGAACAGCAACCAACATAACCCTTACATCCAATGTTGCCGGAACCACTTTTGCATGGACGGTGGCTCAATCTGGTGTAACAGGAGCAACCAACAGCAGTGGCAGCACGATAGCTCAGACTCTTACTGCATCCGGGACAACAGCCGGTACAGCAACCTATACAATCACACCTACTGCCAGCAGTTGCAGTGGTACTGCAATCAATGTTGTGGTTACAGTGAATCCAAGACCTGTAGCAACGGCAACACCGGCAACACAATCAATTTGCAGTTTAACGGCAACAAGTATTGCATTAACGTCAAATGTAACTGGTACTACATTTACATGGACGGTTGCACAAAATGGTGTAACAGGAGCAACCAACAGCAGTGGCAGCACGATAGCACAGACCCTTACATATTCTGCATCGCCCGGAACAGCAACTTATACAATTACTCCGACAGCAAACAGTTGTACGGGGAATAATATAACAGCTACTGTAACCGTGAATCCGTTACCCAATGTAATAGCAACACCGGCATCGCAAACTATTTGCAGCGGAGGCGCTACAAGCATATCATTAAGTTCCAGTGTAGGAGGCGCTACTTTTGCCTGGACAGTAGTACAATCAGGAGTTAGCGGCGCATCGAATGGAAGCGGAAATTCTATTACGCAAACACTTTCCAACTCAGGAACAACTGCCGGAACGGCAACCTATACGGTTACTCCTACTGCGAATGGTTGTGCTGGAACGCCATTAAATGTGGTAATTACGGTGAATCCAATACCCAATGTAGTAGCAACACCTGTTTCACAAACTATATGCAGCGGAACAGCAACCAGTATAGCTCTTACATCCAATGTTACAGGAACCACTTTTGCCTGGACGGTAGTTCAATCTGGAGTTACCGGTGCAACCAACAGCAGTGGCAGCACGATAGCTCAGACTCTAACAGCGTCAGGAACAACGGCAGGTACAGCTACCTATACGATTACACCTACAGCAAATGGCTGTAGTGGATCAACAATTAATGTTGTAATCACAGTGAATCCGAAACCTGTTGCAACAGCAACACCGGCAACACAATCAATTTGCAGTTTAGCGGCAACAAGTATTGCATTAACGTCAAATGTAACTGGTACTACATTTACATGGACGGTTGCACAAAATGGGGTTACCGGAGCATCAAACAGCAGCGGAACAACGATTGCGCAAACTCTTACATATTCTGCATCGCCCGGAACGGCAACTTATACAATTACTCCGACAGCAAACAGTTGTACGGGGAATAATATTACTGCTACAGTAACCGTGAATCCATTACCTGTAATTGTTTCTGCAACAAAGACCGATGTTACTATCTGCGGAGGGAGCGATGGAACAATAACGATTACGGCAACAGGCGCTGCCCCCCTTTCATATTCCATTGACGGAGGAGCTACCTTCCCAAATACTACGGGTAGTTTCACGGGTCTCACAGCAGGAAATTATCCGGTTGCTGTGAAAAATACGTATGGTTGTGTTACCTATGGTGCCACCCTGGTGGTTGGAGCCGGCGGTGCGCCGGTCGCTCCTGTTGCAGGAACAAATGCTACCTATTGTCAAGGCGCTACAGCGGCTAACCTGACAGGAACACCCGGCAGTGGCGGGACTATAAAATGGTACACGGACCCTGGTCTGCTTACCCTTGTATTTACTGGTACTTCTTTTAATCCAAATGCATATCTTTCAGTCGGGACAAATAATTTTTATGTTACGGAAACAGTGGCTGGCTGTCAGAGTTCTGCTACAACCGTAACGGTTACTATAAATCCTTTGCCTGTAGCAACAGCAACGCCTGCATCACAAACATTCTGCAGCGGTGGGACAACCGGGATAAGCCTGACATCAACCGTGGTTGGTACTACTTTTAACTGGACCGTCATCCAATCAGGAGTTACGGGCGCCAGTAACGGCAGCGGTGCAACCATAGCCCAAGCATTAACCAATTCAGGAACAACAAACGGAACGGCAACCTATACCATAACACCCACGGCAAACAGTTGCAACGGTACACCAATTGCCGTGACAATAACTGTAAAGCCTATACCTAATGTAACATCAACACCAGCGTCACAAACCATCTGCAGCGGCGGTACAACTTCGATTAATCTGACCTCAAATGTTGGAGGAGCTACTTTTGCATGGACTGTATCTCAAACAGGAGTTAGCGGAGGATCCAACGGAAGCGGTGCAACCATTGCACAAACTTTAACTAATTCCGGCGCCTCTGCAGGAACAGCAACATATACCATTACCCCGACAGCCAATGGTTGTTCGGGAACTGCTGTCAATACTGTTGTTACGGTTAATCCAATACCCAATGTGACCGCAACACCTGCCTCGCAAACTATTTGCAGCGGAGCAACCACAGGTGTTTCTCTTACTTCTGCTGTAACA
>JACRJO010000013.1 GCA_016219985.1 Sphingobacteriales bacterium
CATCTGCTATAATAATGTCAGCCCTCCGGGCTTTGTTCGTTTGTCAATTCCGCTTACAATAATCTTGTTAATTCTGTCACCCCTTTGGGGGCTCTGTTCATTTGTAAGCTCCCTTTGCTATAATTGTTTCGCCCTTTCAGGTTTTTTTTCGTGGAATAACGAGAATATGCTCGACCCCGGAGTTTGATAGGCCCGAAGGGCTGACATAATTATAGAAAGAATCGCTGTTTTGGTTTGAAGCCCCGAAGGGGTGACACGTTACAATATCCTTTTGCTATAATTGTTCCGTCCTTTCGGCGCGCTCTTATGTGGAATAACAGGAATGAATTCTCTCCGGTGTTCAGCAGGCCCGGGGGCCGGCACCTTTATTAGTGATTGGGCCCCGGTTTCGTTTCATCGTCCCGGGGGGCGGGAAGTATCTCTGAAAGGATCATTTCAGAACACTGGCTCTCACGGGTTGATGGATTGATGAATTTGAGATCCAGCCTGGTGATTTCAAAATCCTTTACCCGAAAGGTTTTCCCGAACCGCAAGCCCGAATTCCCTACCTCTTTGTTGTAGGACGGGTAATAAGCCAGCCATTTTTTTCCGGGTAAGTTCATTACAGAATCAGACCACTCCTTCCGGATCGTTGCGGTATAGAAATTATAGGAAGCGCTGATATTCTCCTTCCAGAAATATACGGAACCCGGATCCACGGTTCCCCTTGTTTGTTTCGCCAGCACCCGCCCCCCCTGGTACTCCAAAAGTTTCGGATAAAAATTGCTATTCAGCAGGAAGAAACACAGGATCATTGAAGCGACGGACAGGCCAATGGTTTTTTGTGCAGCTCCCAGGAGAGTGCTTTTTATAAAATAGATATAAAGGCTCAGGCAAAAGACCAGTCCCGCCATGACAAGATAGTGTTGGACCGGAAAGGCCCAGAAATTCAGCACAGCGACAGCTACCAGGAGGAACAGGGAAAGCACCAGCTGGAGCGTAAAAAACCGGTTGGAATGGTTGCTGTTGTTGAGAAAATAAGCGGCGGTAAACAGGGCCGCAAAAGGAAAACTGATATTCAGGTAATGGGGCAGCTTGAAGCCGGAAAAGGAAACTATAAGCAGTAAGGCGAGGAAGGTGGCAGCTGAAAACCATTCCGTATGATCTTTCCTGATGTTTTTAAGTTTCGAAAAAAGAGCGGCAAGGGCCAGCAGGCTCCAGGGGGCAAAGGACCAGAGAAAAGAATGGATAAAAAAGAAATAATCGTTTTTAAGAGCGCTGCCCATACCGCCCGAAAACCGCTCATAACCCTGGTTCAGTAATATAAATTTCACCCCGTTAATATGATCCCGGCCCCGGATGATTTTTTCCGGGTGCAGGTTAAACTGGAGATAATAGCAGTACAATACCGGCGAAATAAATAAGAAAAAAAGCAGGACGAGGACTGCGAGGCGGATCGTAAAGAGACGGGTCCACTGTCTCCTGTTCAGCAGAAAGAAAATTGCAGCCAGTGCCGGAATAAAGACCGCGATCATTCCCTTGGTGGAAAAACCAAGAGCCAGCCCAAGAGCCGCGCCAATAACATTGCGCCAGTTATTCTTCAATATTAATTCGGCTAACTGCCAGGAAGAAAAAGCAATAGTGGCTGTAATGATCGCATCCATCCGGACATCATTATTGGCCAGCATAAAGGAGAAAGAACTTGCCAGGATAAGAGCCGCGAGCCGGCCGGTTTCCGCTGTGTACAGCAATTTACCGAGGCGGAAAACAGAACAGACACCCAGTATGCTAAACAGGAAGGAGGGAAACTTATAGGCAAATCCGGTAACCCCGAAAATTTTATAGCTAAGGGCGGAGAGCCAGAAATGGAGATGAGGTTTATCGAGGTAATCAGCGCCATTATCCACCAGGTTGACATAATCCCCGGTCAGGTACATGTGCAGGGCAATATTGGCATGGTGGGCCGAATCATTATCCATCAGGGGAACAAATAACCCGGCGAGACAGACCATCCCCAGCAGGGAGAAAAGAAAATAATAATGGTTCCGGGATAATAAAGGACTTTCCAAATGAGGCATTGTTCAGGCAAGATAAACA
Organism: Sphingobacteriales bacterium; assembly: GCA_016219985.1. Classification (GTDB taxonomy): domain Bacteria; phylum Bacteroidota; class Bacteroidia; order Chitinophagales; family Chitinophagaceae; genus JJ008. The sequence goes on from JACRJO010000013.1 coordinate 2,077, forward strand.
AAGATGCCTGAGTTTTGAAAAGCGGGTTTGCGCTGATTATATTAATCGTTGAGTTCTTCCAGCAGCCCCCTTACTTTATCACGGATCAGGTCTCTCACTCTGTTAAACTCCCCGGGTTCCAGGTGTTTGGGGTCGGGTATTTGCCAGTCTATAAAGCGTTTGGCCGGCATCCAGGGACAGGCATCGCCGCAGCCCATGGTCACCACGGCATCGAAGGGGGCATATTGTTTTACTTCATCCAGGCTCTTGCTGTCGTGGACACTAAGGTCATACCCCAGTTCTTTCATGGCCGCAATGGCCTTGGGGTTTACGATACCCGAGGGCCTTGACCCGGCGCTGTAGGCTTCTACCTTGTCCCCGCCCAGCAGGCTGGCGAAAGCCTGGCTCATCTGGCTGCGGTTGCTGTTCTCGATACAAACGAAAAGAAGTTTTTTCTTCATGTGGTGGTTGGTTTAAATTTCTTCTGCTGCGCCAGGGCAAAGCGGACCAGCAGGATGAGTACGGGTACTTCGATCAGCGGGCCAATGACGGCCGCAAAAGCCGCCGGGGAATTGATCGTGAATACTGAAATAGCTACGGCAATACCCAGCTCAAAATTATTTCCCGCTGCGGTAAAAGCCAGGGAAACGGATTTTGGATAATCTGCTCCCGCTTTCTTAGAAAGAAAGAAGGCGGAGAAGAACATAATGGCAAAATAAATGGATAGGGGAACCGCGATTAGCAATACATCGCCCGGGATCTGTACAATCATCTTACCCTTGAGACTGAACATCACCAGAATGGTAAACAACAAAGCAATAAGGGTGATGGGGCTCACGGCGGGCAGGTAGCGGCGGGTGAACCAGTCTTCCCCCTTCCATTTTATCAGGAAATAGCGGGAGATCATACCTGCTAAAAAGGGGATACCCAAATAGATGAAAACACTTTGCGCCACTTCCCCGATCGTGATATTGACTTCATAGCCCTTCAATCCCAGCAGGGGCGGTAGTTTGGTAATAAAGATCCAGGCATAAAAACTATAAAAGACTACCTGGAAAATACTGTTGAAAGCTACCAGTCCTGCAGCATAAAGCCGGTCGCCCCCGGCCAGGTCATTCCAAACGATCACCATGGCGATACAGCGGGCAATACCAATCAGGATCAGCCCGGTCATATAGCCCGGATGGCCCCGGAGAAAAATAACGGCCAGCGCAAACATGAGCAGGGGCCCCACGATCCAGTTCTGAACTAAGGATAGGCCTAATATTTTTTTGTTGGAAAACACTTTGGGGAGTTCTTCATACCGCACTTTGGCCAGCGGGGGATACATCATCAGGATCAGCCCGATGGCAATGGGTATATTGGTGCTGCCGGACTGAAAGGAATTGATCAGTGTTTCAGCAGCCGGGAAAAAATACCCGATCCCCACCCCGGCTCCCATGGCCAGGAAGATCCAGAGGGTCAGGTAACGGTCGAGAAAGGAGAGGGTTTTCAAAGCGGTGGTTTTTAATGAAAGCTGATTATTAATTATTGGGTCGCCTGAAGGTGAAAAGACTTTCACTTCTGTAAACGACCCTAATTGCTGATTATTAATTATTGGGTTGCCTAAGGCTGAAAAGACTTCCGCTTCTTTAAACGCCGCTAATTGCGGGTTATTAATTATTAGGTCGCCTAAAGTTGAAAAGACTTTCACTTTTGTAAGCGGCCCAATAATTAATAATCTGCTTTAGGGTTTTATCATCAATAAGCGACCCTAATAATTAACACTCTGCTCAGCAGCATCCGATGCCGCCGCAACAGCCCCCGTCAATGGGGTCTTTTTGTTGTTTGTTCATGGCTTTACTATTTAGAATGAAAAATAAGAGACATTAACAACAGCCGCTCCCCGGCGCACAGCAGGCGGCCGGTTTTTCGGCATAAACGGTTACGGAAAAAATACCGGTAGCCCCTTTTTTAAAATCCGCCAGGCTTTTTTCATCTAAGTATTTGTCCAGGATATCATCCGGGATCACAATGGCTTTTTCTTTCTGAACGCTGATTTTGATAAAACCGTTTTTTTCGATCAGCCCGAGATACTCCTCTTTCCGGATAGCGCCGGATACACAACCAGCATACATTTCCGCATCTTTTTGCAGGGATTCCGGCAATTCGCCCAGCAGCACCACGTCAGATATACTGAAGTGGCCGCCGGGTTTCAGGACCCGGAATATTTCTTTGAACACCCCGTCTTTATTGGGTACCAGGTTGAGAACACAATTGCTGACAATCACATCGGCCATATTGGAAGTAACGGGCATTTTTTCTATATCGCCCTGGCGGAATTCCACATTATTAAAGCCTCTTTTCTCCGCGTTGGCCCTTGCTTTTTCGATCATGGCCGGGGTAAAGTCGATCCCGATGATTTTGCCGTTCTCACCCGCTTCGGCGCGGGCGATAAAGCAATCGTTACCAGCCCCGCTGCCGAGGTCAATCACGGTATCTCCTTTTTTGATCTGCGCAAACTGGGTGGGAAGGCCGCAACCCAGGCCAAGATCGGCATCGGGGTTATAGCCCTTGAGTTCGGTATAATCGTCGCTCATAATATTGTACACTTCGGTGGAGCAGGAGCCCGAACCGCAGCAGGAGGACTGGTTGGTCTCTTTGTCCTGCAGGGCGATTTCACTGTATTTCTGTCTGACGATTTCTTTGAGTTGTTCATCGGTTGTCATGGCGATTTGTTTTAGTGATAAAGCAGCCTGTCAGCAACAGGCTTTTTCGTTTTTAATTTTCAGGTTATTAAACAGGGTATTGAATTCGCTGTTGAACTTTTCAAAGGCCTTCCAGTTGATGCAATAGCAACTGCGGGGCCCTTCCACGGTGCCGCTGATCAGTCCCGCGTTCTTCAGCTCCTTCAGGTGCTGGGAAACCGTGCTCTGGGCCAGGGGCAGCACATCCACGATCTCGCCACAGATACATTCATTCCGCTGGGCCAGCATTTTTAAAATAGAGATCCGGGCAGGGTGACTCATGGCTTTCGCAAAGGCGGCCAGGTCCTGCTCTTTCTGGGTGAATTCTTCTTTTTTGTGAAAGGCCATATATTAATCTTATATCGCAAATATACGATGAATATGATTAACCGGGCAAAATTTTTTGGAGAATATTTTTCAGGCGCCCTTTTTTTGCTTTCCTTTTACGAGGGTGATGATCACTCCGCTGCCGATGATGCAGGAGATTCCGGCCCAGCTTATCCAGTCGGGGAAGGCGTCTCCCAGGAGCATGCCGATAAAGACCGAGTAGATAATATTCGCATAACCAAAAACGGATACGATGCCCGCCTTGTCTGATCCGAATGAACGGGTCACAAAATACTGCCCGAACAGGGCGGCTGTGCCCATTAGCAGCATCCAGCCCCATTCCGCTCCTGCAGGCCAGCGGAAGTCTATGATAAACAGCCCGTCGGCCGGCAGCCCGGCAGTATAATGCAGGATCATCGTGACCAGGGGTACCAGGAATCCGCTTGAGAGGAAGGACAATACAATGACGCGTGGGTCGTAATAGGCTGCAAGCCGGTTTACGGTCAGATAGGCAATCGCCGACGTAATCCCGGATATTAAACCGGCGAGATGATAATACCAGGGTAAATGCATCACCGGTTTGTAGATAAGCAACATGCCGGCAAAACCCAGGACCACGGCCATCGCCACCCGTTTACCATGGAATTCACCGAACAGGAAATACGAAAAAACGGCAATGAACAAGGCCGAGGTCAGGTTATAACTCATGGCCGTACCCAGCGGAATGTGCAGGATGCAATAAAGTAAAGTGTACAGGGCCAGGGTTCCCATCAGCCCGCGGAAGGCAAGCCGCAGCGGTTTCCCTCCCTGTTGTACGGGCCTCTTGATGAGCAGGCCGGGCAGCAGGAACAAAAGACCCGTGGCATTGCGGTAAAAGACTAACTGTCCTGCATTGAAACTTTCTTTCAGCGCTTTGGCGGCGCCTCCCATTATGGAAAAACCCAGCGCGGCGAGCAGCATAAAAAAAATGCCTTTGTATCGGGGATCCGGGTTCATCAGAGGGAGATCAGTTTTTCAACGGCTTTTTCCAGCGTCTCTTCCTTTTTGGCAAAGCAAAAGCGCAGGACCTTATCGTCTTTCCCGTCCTGGTAAAATGCGGAGACCGGGATCGTGGCCACCGCCGCGTCCCGGGTCAGCCGGATCGCAAAGTCTTTATCGCCCTCCTCACTGATGCGGGAATACCGGGCGCAGATAAAATAACTGCCATGACTTTCGAGCATATCAAAGCGCGTCGCGCTCATCAGGCGGATAAACCGGTCCCTTTTTTCCTGCATAAAGGATGAAAGGGATAAATAGGCATCCTTTTTTTGTAAAAACTCGGCCAGGGCGGCCTGCGTGGGGGTATGACAACTGAAGCAATTGAACTGGTGCACTTTCGTGAATTCTTTCATCAACTCAGGCGGGGCGATGCAATAGCCCAGTTTCCAGCCGGTACAATGATATACTTTGCCAAAGGAAAAACATACAAAACTGCGCTCCAGGAGGTAGGGGTACCGAAGGATGCTCTGGTGCGGGATCCCGTCGAAGATCAGGTGCTCGTAGACCTCATCACTGATGATGAAAATATTTGTCCCCTCCACGATCTTTCTCAGCGCCTCCATATCTTTTTCACCGAGCACACTGCCGGTGGGGTTATGCGGGGAATTAATGATGATCGCCCTTGTTCTCGGGGTAATGGCTTTCTGCACCGCCTCCCAGTCAATATGATAATCCGGGTACACCAGCGGCAGGGCAATGGCTTTGGCCCCGTTGATTTCAATATTCGGAATATAACTGTCGTAGGCCGGTTCGAAGAGGATCACTTCATCTCCCGGGTGCAGGATGGCGGTCAGGGCGGAATAAATCGCATAGGTTCCTCCCGGTGTTACCGTGATATCTGTATCGGGATTGACCTTTGCCCGGTAAAGGAGCTCCACTTTTTCCGCAATCGCTTCCCGCAGGGGCAGCCAGCCCGGCATCGGCGCATACTGGTTCAGGTTGTTTTTCATGGCCCGGTCCACCAGGGCGGTCAGTTCATGACTCATGGGATAATCAGGAAAGCCCTGGCCCAGGTTGACGGCATTGTGCCGGGTGGCCAGTCCGCTCATGACGGTGAAAATGGTGGTACCAACATGGGGGAGTTTGGAAATTAGTTGCACGCGACTATTTTTTAAAATGAAGCAGGACTTCCCGGTCGGAGAAGCCCTGCTAAGTTCCGCAATTCTTGAGTAAGAATCGCCGGGTCATATCTTTTTACCCTTGCCGGACACGAGATCGTAGGAGTGGTCGATCCATTCCTTTAGGAGGGCGTTGGAAACGGAACCATCCACCAGCACGGTATTCCAGTGTTTTTTGTTCATGTGGTACCCCGGCTGCACACAGGGATATTCCTCCCGGAGTTCAATCGCCTTATCAGGATCACATTTTACATTAAAGCGCAGGCTTTCCTCATCCAGCCCCGTCAGCAGGAATATTTTCCCTTTCACTTTGTACACGAGCGTATCGGGACCGAAGGGAAGGGTTTCTTCGGTACCCGGTTTGGAGAGAGAGTAGTTGCGGAGGGATTCGATGTTCATTTTTTGAAATTATTAATTATTGGGTCGCCTAAAGCCGAAAAGGGTTTCACTGCTGTAAATGATTCTGATTGCTGATTATTGATTATTGGGTTGCTTAAAGTTGAAAAGGCTTTCGCTTCTATAAACGACCCAAATTGCTGATTATTGATTGTTCGGGTCGCTTAAAGTCGAAAAGGTTTTTACTGCTGTAAATGATCCTGATTGCTGATTATTAATTATTGGGGTCGCCTAAAGCCGAAAGACTTTCGCTTCTATAAACGACCCAAATAATTAATAATCTGCTTTAGGGTTTATAAAAAATAACGAACTGAATAATCAATAATCCGCCTCTCAGCCCCCTTCTGCTATAAACGACCTCAACAATTCAACATCGCGGTCGCCTCAATCTCAATCAAATACTCCGGGCCGATCAGTCCCTTTACTTCGATCATGGAAGTACAGGGTTTGATCTCCCTGAAAAATTCGCCATGCGCCTTTCCGTATTCTTCCCAGCGGGAGATATCGGTCACAAACATCCGGGTGCGGATCACATCCTTCATCGAGGCCCCGGCGTTGGCCAGGACCCGCTCTATCTTCTCCAGGATATACTTGGTCTGGGCATAGGCGTCATCCCCGCCGACCAGTTCATTGTTTTCATTAACCGCCACAGTTCCGGTTACTTCAACCAGGTTACCCGCTCTCACGGCCCGGCTATAGCCAACCAGATCTTCCCATTTGGCGCCGGAGGAATAATTAATTCTTTCCATCGTTTATTTGATTTCTATATTTTCTTCGCGAACAAGGGTCTCCCCGCCCATCCGCAGCAGGACCTGTGCTACCGTCACCACATCCTTCTGGCAATAGGTTACAATGCGGGGCAGGTTCTTTTCTTTCCAGTACACTTCCCAGACCATGCTGCCGTCAATATCATCTTTGGGTGTGGGGATACCCAGTGTATGCGCCAGGAGATTGAGGGAGGTATAGCTTTTGAAATCCCCGAATTTCCAGAGCTCCATCGTATCGAGGTGACTGACTTCCCAGGGTTTTTTCCCGGCTATGTTTAAAAGAGCGGGTATGGGTACGCTGTTCACGATCATGCGGCGGCAGAGATAGGGAAAGTCAAATTCCTTTCCATTATGGGCGCACAGAAAACGGCTGCCCCCGGCGGACCATTTCTTCAGCATTTCCGTGAATTCAGCCAGTACTATCTTTTCATCGTCCCCGGCAAAGGATTTCAGCAGCAGTTTTTTACCTGTTCCGCTGCCTTGTAAGAACCCGCAACTGATGCAGATGATCTTTCCGAATTCGGCATAGATCCCGGCGCGGGGATAAATGGCAGAGGCCGTCTCCTCTTCTTTGTTCCGGGTGAGGTATTGGGATTTATGCTCCCAGAGCTTTTTCCAGTCTTCCGCCAGTCCTTCGAACGCAGGCTGCTGCGGAACGGTTTCTATATCGAGGAAAAGAATATTGTTATACGGGAACATAAAAGGGATTTGCGTTCTTAAAAGTAAAAAACCCCGGACAATCCGGGGTGTGTTCTGCACGGGATTTTTTGTTTTTTTACAGGAACTTATCGCCCATATTTCGTTTTACCTCGGCCACATATTCTTTTATTTCCTGTTCTTTCTCTTTTTTGCAGACCAGCAGCACATCCTTGGTGTCCACCAGGATAAATTCCTCCAGGCCCTGCAGCACCACCAGTTTATTGTCCGGTACATGTACCATGCAGTTCTTGGCGTCCATCACCATCACTTTTTTCCCGGCAACGGCATTGCCCCAGTAATCTTTTTCCATATTCTCCCAGGCGCTGTGCCAGGTGCCCAGGTCGCTCCAGGAAAAGCTGGCAGGGATCACGTAAACATTATCGGCTTTTTCCATGACCCCAAAATCAATGGAGATATTGGTGCACTGGGGATAGATGCGGGCGGTAGCTTCCTGTTCCCCGTCGGTGTTGAAATGGTCTTTTTCCGCCGCAAACACTTCGTACACTTCTGGCAGGTGTTTTTCAAAGGCGGCGAGAACGTTTTTAACCTTCCAGGTAAAGATGCCGGCGTTCCAGAGGAAATCACCACTGGCGATAAAGGCCCGGGCCAGCTCCGTATTCGGTTTTTCGGTAAAGGTTTTCACCTTGTACACTTCCGGGGCCGCTTCGGCTGTATCATGCTGTATATAACCATAGCCCGTATTCGGGTAACTGGGTTTGATGCCGATGGTGACCAGGGCATTGATATGATCCACAAATTCAAAAGCCCGTTTGGCCGTGGCCAAAAACTCCCCGGTGTCGATGATCAGGTGATCGGCCGGGGCCGCGATCATCAATGCCTTGGGATCCTTTTGAATCAGCTTAAAAGCAATATAGGCGATACAGGGAGCCGTGTTCTTCCGGGAGGGCTCCGACAGCACATTGGCTTCGGGGATATCCGGCAACTGTTTTTTTACGATGCTTACATATTCATCCGCGGTAACCACATATATATTTTCTTTCGGCACCAGTTTGGTGTAGCGCTCAAAAGTTTGCTGGATCAGCGTTTTCCCGGTGCCCAGCACATCGAGGAATTGTTTGGGGTAATTCGTGCGGCTCATGGGCCAGAAACGGCTTCCGATCCCCCCCGCCATGATCGCTACGTAATGATGTTTGTTCATTATAAAAAATTAGTCAAAGGTCTGTTTCTGTATGATCAGTACGAAAGAGCTGTTGGTTATTACCCCGAACCTGCCGGAGGCCTAAATCAATCCTTCCCGGATCAGGTCGTGTAAATGTATAATGCCCAGGTATTTCCCGTTATCAGTCACGGCGAGTTGCGAGATCCCGTGTTTTCTTAATACATCCAGCGCACTGATGGCCAGTTCTTCCGAACCGATGGTCTTGGGATTTTTGGTCATGATATCTCCGGCTTTAACCGCCTCGATATCCTTGTTTTTTTCCAGCATCCGGCGAAGGTCCCCATCGGTGATAATACCGAGCAGGTTATTCTCCCCGTCTACGACGGCCGTAATCCCGAGTCTTTTTTGAGTGATTTCGACGATTACCTCTTTGAGTGTTTGGGTAACCAGCACTTTGGGCTTTTCATTATCGGCAAACAGGTCCGCCACCCGGAGGTATAATTTTTTTCCCAGGGATCCGCCGGGATGGAATTTGGCAAAATCCATGGTCTGAAACCCGTTCAGTTCCATCAGGCAGATGGCCATGGCATCGCCCATCACGAGCTGGGCCGTTGTACTGCTGGTGGGGGCCAGGTTGTTTGGACAGGCTTCCTGTTCCACGCTGGTGTTCAGAACGATCGAGGCGTTCCGGGCCAGGTAAGAAGCGGTATTCCCCACCATCGCGATCAGGGTATTCCCGAAATTCCGGATCAGGGGTACCAGCACTTTGATCTCGGGGCTCTCCCCGCTTTTGCTGATGATGATGACCACATCGTTTTGCTGCACCATCCCCAGGTCGCCGTGGATAGCATCCGCCGCATGCATAAATATGGAAGGGGTGCCGGTGGAGTTAAAGGTGGCCACGATTTTCTGGGCAATAATGGCGCTTTTGCCAATGCCACTGACCACTACCCGGCCTTTTCCGGAGAAAACAGCCCTGACGGCCTGTTCGAAATCATCGTTGATAAAAGCGGCCAGGCCAGCAACCGAACTGGCTTCCAACTCTATGGTTTTTAGGGCCACCTGTTTAATTGACGCCATAATAATGCGCCAAAATTAGAGATAATTAGGGGGAAACCGGGTTTTGTATTGAGGAAGCTCATTTTTAACAAAGGGGCTGCCAAAGACCGGCAAAGATTCGTAAATTCGCCATCCCTTTGACGGGGCCTGGTTGGGACAGGAATTCCTGCACGCATCACTGCAGCCCGAAACCCCGGCCATTATAACCATCCCGCGAAACAAAAACCACCAACCTTGCAACCTGCCGTGAAAAAAACCGGCCGATCCTGAAGCGGTTCGGCTAAAAATAAGTATCTTAAATAACCTGCATATTACCGATGCATCGTCCGGAAGGACATCCTATGATGAAAAACTAGAGAAATGGCAACAACCGTAAAGAAAGCCGCGGCAAAAAAAGCAACGAAAGCAAAGGAAACAACCGCCAGCAAAAAAAGTCGATTCGATCTGCACGCCGCACTGCATGAATATTTCGGATTTGATAAATTCAAGGGCACACAGGAAAAAGCCATCGAGTCCCTGCTCGCCGGTCACGATACCTTTGTGATCATGCCCACCGGGGGCGGTAAAAGCCTCTGTTACCAATTGCCGGCCCTGGTCAGCGAAGGGGTGGCCATTATCGTTTCTCCCCTGATCGCCCTGATGAAGAACCAGGTGGACCTGGTCCGGGGTTATAGCAGCAATGACGAGGTGGCGCATTTCCTGAATTCCACCCTGAATAAAAAAGAGACCAAAGAAGTACACGACGACCTGCTGGGTGGCAAAACAAAAATGCTCTATGTGGCGCCGGAAACCCTGACCAAGCAGGAGAACCTGGAATTCTTTTCCGACCTGAAGATCTCCTTTTTTGCCGTGGACGAAGCCCACTGTATTTCCGAGTGGGGCCATGATTTCCGTCCCGAATACCGCCGCCTGCGGGAAATGATGATCCAGATAAATCCCGACATCCCGGTGATCGCCCTCACGGCCACGGCCACCCCCAAGGTCCAGAGCGATATTATCAAGAACCTGGACCTCCGGAACCCTAACGTGTTTATTTCTTCCTTCAACCGGCCCAATCTTTATTACGAGGTATTACCCAAGATAAAAAAGGCACAGACCGATGAAAACATTGTCCGCTTTATAAAAAGTATGAAGGGGAAAAGCGGGATCATTTATACACTCAATCGCAAGACCACGGAAGAGCTTGCCGATATTTTGATGGCCAATGGAATAAAAGCCGTGGCGTATCATGCCGGGCTCGACAGCAAGCTGAGGGCCGACCGGCAGGACCAGTTTCTCGGGGAAGATGTGCAGGTGATCTGTGCCACCATCGCCTTTGGGATGGGGATCGACAAACCCGATATCCGCTTTGTGATCCACTATAATATTCCCAAATCCATTGAGAACTACTACCAGGAAACCGGCCGCGCCGGAAGGGACGGCCTCGAGGGAAAATGTTTGCTTTATTATTCCCATAAGGATGTCAGCAAACTGGAGCACCTGATGCGGGACAAGCCCCTTAGTGAAAGGGAAGTAGGAGCCCAATTGATCAATGAGACCGTGGCCTTTGCCGAAACCGGTGTTTGCCGCCGCAAGATCCTCATGAGTTATTTTGGGGAGGAATATGAAAAGGAGAACTGCGGGCATTGCGATAACTGTAAGCACCCGAAAGAGCGGATCGAAGCCAAAGATGAAACCGTACTGGTGCTGAAAGCTATCAAGGAGCTGGATGAGCGTTTTGCCACCGATTATGTGGTGCAGATCATCAGCGGGAAACTCACCCCGCAGATCCAGATGTTCCGTCACGACGGGCTCCCGGCCTTTGCCAGCGGGAACGACCGCGACAATCATTTCTGGAACTCCCTGATCCGGCAGATGATACTGGAGGGGCTGCTGACAAAGGATATAGAGGAATACGGGGTGCTCAAGTTCACAAAAAAGGCCGAAGCCTTTTTGAAAAAGCCCAAGTCCTTCAAGATTGTACTGAATAATTTATACGATGACGCCAATGCCGACGATGAGGAAGCGACCGAAGCATCCAATGGCGCCGCAACGGATGAGCGCCTGTTTGACATGCTGAAGGAGCTGCGGCAGAAAGAGGCGAAGCGGAAAAGCCTGCCGCCTTTCGTGATCTTCCTCGAATCATCCCTGCAGGATATGGCTACTTTCTATCCCGTGACCATGGAGGGATTGGAAAAATGCCAGGGAGTCAGCAAGGGGAAGGCCCTGAAATACGGAAAACCCTTTGTGGACCTGATCGCGAGGTACGTGGAGGAGAACAATATTGAGCGGCCCGATGATTTTGTGATGAAGAGCGTGGTGAACAAGAGCGGCAACAAGGTTTATATCATTCAAAACACGGATAAAAAGGTTTCCCTCGAAACCATTGCCAAGAACAAGGGCTGGAGGATGGATGAGATGCTCGAGGAAATGGAGACCATCGCGGCCAGTGGCACCAAGCTGAACCTGGATTATGCCATTGACGAGATGCTGGATGAGGACGACCAGGACGAGATCATCGAATATTTCAAGAGTTGCGAGACCTCATCCCTGCAGGTGGCCCAGGACGAGCTGGCGGAATACAATTTCAACTGGGAGCAGCTGAAGATCATGCGGATCAAGTTCTTAAGCGAATACGGCATGTAGTCCCGGCCCCGGAGCTATAGCCCCGGAAACCAAACTTTTATATGCATTTTCTTGTGGATTTCTTGTGAATTCCCTCTATATTTGCAGCCCAAAACGTTGCTAAGGCCTAAGGCCAACCCTCCTTCGCTAAAGCTACGGAGGGTAAGAAGCGATCCGGGACCTTGAAATACAAAAGTTTGCAGGGCTTCCACTTGTGAACTTTTGTGTGAAAAGGCAAAACCCTCCTTCGCTAATTCACTCTCCGAAACTTCAGTGTAGGAGAGAGCTACGGGGGGGTAAAACCCTCCTTCGCTAAAGCTACGGAGGGTAAGAGGTGCGGTAGCTCAGTCGGTAGAGCAAAGGACTGAAAATCCTTGTGTCGGCGGTTCGATCCCGCCCCACACCACAACAACAAAATAAAACCCACGCTGGTCGTGGGTTTTGTCATTTGGTGAGCAGAAACCTTTGATTCTTAGTTTAGAAACTCCCCAAACCTCCTGATTCACCCCCAGGCTTCTTTATAACTCGTGTGTGTTTCTCCCTGGTATCCTTGATATAACAATTGCCAGCCCCCGTTATTGTCCATACGATCTTAGCGGCTCGTTGTTCTTTTCTTGTCATTTACATATTCCAGGATATCGCCGGGCTGACAGTCCAATGCTTTACAAATGGCGTCTAAGGTGCTGAAACGAATGGCTCTCGCCTTACCGGTCTTTAAGATAGAAAGGTTTGATAATGTCAGATCAACCCTTTCAGAAAGTTCATTCAGGGAAATTTTTCGTTTGGCCATCATTACGTCTAAGTTTACAATGATCGGCATAGCTTAAATTGTTAAATCGTTTTCAGATTTCATATCGATGGCATTCTGCAGGATTTTTTGAAATATTGCCGCAGCAGTGGCCACCACAACAGCTACAAATGTGGTTACGATACAAATGGCAAGAAAACCCGCGGGGTCGTCCTCTTTACTATGGAGGACCCTGATGAAGATCCCTGCTGCCACAATTAAAGCACTTAAGACGAGGGCACAATACTTTATGCTCTTTAGGGCCCCGACAGCACCTGGGGAGAATACTTTATTTTGCCCGATGTATCCAAGTAATTTGTACGCCTTATACAACGCAACAAAAAAAGCGATGGACGATGCATATCCATACAAAATGAAGGGGTCGGCGTAAATGCTGAACAAATCTAAATTCTTTGCCCGCCCCTCGGTCAGGGGAAGCCGGATCATAATGACAAGCGCTGCGATGCCGATAAGCACGACGGCTGCCTGAAGAAAAAGTATGGAAATTCTTTTCATAATGACTTTTAAATTTTAGGACATACCGCAAAAATAATAAAAAATTATTGATAAACGGTAAATATTTTGTGTTTATAGTGAAATTTGCAGAATGTTGGCCTCTTGGCGTAATAAAACCTACAAATTAGTGTTTGACTTATCAGGCTATCAGGATCAGCCTTGGTTTAGAAAGCCCGGCTGCTAAAGGCTTGCACTGTTAGGTGCATACCCGGACTCATGGAGCAAATGCGGCCGGATAGTTCCATCTCTCTTCAGCATCTTACTGGCGGTTATGGCTGCGTTTATGTACAAGCGGGTTGACCCTGATCAATGCAGGAATAGCCCGGAATATCTGCCTGTACGGGTCGGGATTACGGGGGCCGTTGTATTTGCGGGAACTATCTTTTACCGTTGGCCAGTTTTGTTGCCGGTTTTTAATAGTGATCATAAATTGAAGCCTGCCGGAAAATAAAATTACCTTTAGTCATCCTGCTGCTTATCCTGTATAAAAGGAAGCAAGCGGGTGCTGTCACGGAGCCCTGTCAATGTAATCATAGAATATTTATTTTTGCTGTTAACGCCCTATGGTATTTTTTGTCTTTATTCCCTCCTTATTTAACATGAGATCATGGTTAGGCCTTTACCTTACGGGTATATTCATCCTTCTCTCGCTGCCCGGGACCGCACAATCTTCGGCACAAGCAGGCAGCCTGGATTCAATGCTGGGTAAAATTGCTGATCCGAAGGAAAAGGCAGATGCAATCCTGGATTACCTGAATAAAACAGAGAATCTCTACTTGGAGAATGCGGATAAACTGGCCGGCAGGGCCCTGGAAATTGCGCAGCAATCGGGTTATGCAAAAGGCAGGATCAATGCGATGTTAAAGCTGGGCAACTATTATTTCAGGGGCAGTGACTATAAGAAAGCAATGGAGTTTGCCCAGCGGGCTAAGGAATTGTCCGGGGACCTGTCTTATAATACGGAATTGGCTAATTCTTTAAGTCTTATTGGGACCATCTATACCCAGCTTGGAGACTACGATAACAGCTCCCAGCATTTTTTTAAAAGTTTGCGAATATCTGAAAAGCTGGATGACAAAGAGGGAATCGCCCGGTCACTGGGTGATATCGGCAAAGATTTCTATAAACAGCAGGAGTATAAAAAAGCGCTGGAGTATTTCAACAATTCCCTCACTCTTTCCCTGAAGCTGGGCAAGTTGCCCGAAATAAAACGGCAGTATAATAATATAGCGGTTGTATATGGTGACCTGCAGAAATATGATACAGCCGAGACGTTTTTGAGAAAGGCCCTGGACATAAGCGTACGGCTTGGCGACAGGTTTGGACAGGGAATTAATATTATGAATATCGGGTATGGCCAGATGAACAAAGGCCGGTACGGGGATGCCCTGGTCAACTTCCAGCAATCGCTTGATTTGTTTACCGGGTTGAATAACCGGCTGCACATGGCCGAATGCTATGTAAATTTTGGGTTTTGTTATTACAGCGCCGGCCGGACAGATGAGGGCATCACGTACTTTGTAAAGGCGCTGCAGGAGGGGAAGGAGAACGGCTATTACTCGATTATCGCTTCGGCGGCAAATATCCTTAACAAGATATACACGGAAAGGAAGGATACGATAAACGCGTATAAATATGTAATGCTGGAAAAACTGGCCGGGGATAGCCTGTTCGCCTCACAGAAGCAAAAGCTTTTATCAAAACTGGAACTACAGTATGTGTATGAGAAAAAGGAATTTAAGAAGCAGCTGGCGCAGCAGGTAAATAACACCATTATTTTTATTGTGATTTTGTGCCTGCTGTCCGGGCTCGTCATCTTGGCGCTGATATTCTCCAAGCACCGGCTTAAAGCGAAATTTGTTCTCCTCGAGAAGGAGAAGGTTGAGGCAGAATTAAGGATTAAGGACAGGGAACTGACGGTCAACCTGATTTCCCTGATCAGGAAAAGCGAAATGATTTCTGACCTCTCCAATAAACTCATACAGCTTGAACTGAATGCAAAGGGAAGCGAGACTAAGGAAGCGATCAGTAAGATCAGCCAGGAACTGCGGCACAGTACGGACAATAAAATGCATAACGAATTTTCCCGCCGTTTCCAGGAAGTCCATGTCGGGTTTTATGAGAAATTATTAAAGGCCTACCCGGATCTGACCAAAAATGAGCTGAAATTATGTGCCTTCCTCCGGCTGAATATGTCTACAAAGGATATTTCAGTACTGACGGGCCAGCGGCTTCCTTCAATCGATCATGCCCGGTACCGGCTGCGGAAAAAGCTGGGCCTGTCTAATTCGGAAACCAACCTCGTCGCTTTTTTGGCCCGGGTCTAAATTTCATACTATTTGTTTGTCACCCTGGTTTTTAGCCGCTGTTGTTGAATTTCCTCCCCGCTTTTTACCCCCCGATTAAGAGATCCTTCCTCAAAAGCACACTCCCAAATCACCGGTACCACCTTGTTTGCCAGGAATACAGGCAAAATCGTATTTGGTTAATTATCAGATCATTAATCCCAATTGTATAGAAAATGTAGGGATATTTTTTTCGGGGGATAGCTATTTTGTAGGGGCTGGTAATTTTTTTTCAGCATAAATGGGGGCGATTTTTAAGGTCAAACCTGTTCTGCCAACTATGCGAAAGAAAAAGAAGCCGGCTGCCGATACGGAGCCAAAGGAAAACACCGTCCCGAGGAATTCAGCTAACGTGACGGAAAATGCGAAATACATAAAGAAATTGGAACTGCAGCGCCTGGTCCTGAACAAGCTGGTAAGTTCTGACCGGATGCTTTCAAACCAAAATAACCCTGTGCCGGATTCGACCGGGTCCAATTAGTCATTCATAAAACAAACAAACATTATGAGAAGAGTTCTAAAATTTAAGGCCTCGTTTCAGTTTTTACTATTTTTTTTCCTGGGCATCGGGATTTCCTGTGCGCAAAGCTGGGGTCCGACAAATGGTCCTTTCGGGGGAACCCTGACTTGTCTTGCAGACAATGGCAGCTATCTTTTTGCCGGTACCGGGCAGGGTGTTTTCGGTGTGGGGACTTTCCGTTCTGCCGACAATGGGGATAGCTGGACTGCTATCAGCGGGATAAACGGGTTATATGCGATGGGAATAACGGGGCCCTATTTGGTGGCCTCCAGCGAGGGCGGTATTAAGCGCTCAAATAATAATGGGAATTCGTGGACATCTGCGAACTATGGCGGGCAGTATCTCCCCGTTTGTTTTTTATCGGTTGGGACCAGCTTGTTTTGCGGAGGGTTTTCGGGGTTATTTGTTTCAACTGATGAAGGAGCAAGCTGGACAGACCTGAACGCTAATTTTCCCGGCGGAGTTGCTCCTTCTATCGGAGCGCTGGCGGTTTGCGGCTCCTATATCTATGCGGGTTGTTCGGGGGGTAAAAAGGTGATGCGTTCACCCGATAACGGGGTAAGCTGGGAAACGGTTTACGGCGGGTTAACTACCGCGGGAACAGCTGCGTTTAATAATCTCGTGGTAATCGGAACGGATATTTATGCCGGTACCGCAGGCCGGGGTGTCTATCATTTAGTAAACAATGGAACAACCTGGACCCGGGAAATTGCCGGTTTATCCACACAGGCGCTTAATTCTACATCTTTAATTATTAAGGACAGCATGATTTACTGTGGGGGCAATACCGGCCTCTGGCGTTCGGGCCTGAGCGGCACACTGAGCTGGACACAGGTCAACAATACAGAGCGATTTGGTAAGCTTTTAGTGAAGGGGCCGGATGTTTTTGCAGCCTTCAGTACAAAAGGAGCTTACCGGTCTGTGGATAATTGTTTAACATGGACACCGGTCAACCAGGGAATGAAGGGACTCAGCACCCGGAAGATTATCAAAGGCCGGGGTACGGAAATACTGGCGGCAACCTATGAGGGCGTGATTTACAAAACGACAGACCAGGGAGCTAACTGGGTTGTTGCGGCTAATATCAATGCAGGGAGCGATGCTTTTCTTTTACACGACACGACTTTATTTATTAATGAGTACCGTTCCTTCGATAACGGTGTAACCTGGGAGATAAATCCCCTGGCGGCTAACTTTGGCGGCCCTACCTATACCTATTATTTAAAGGGAGATACTATTTTCGCCGGTGGTTCTTTGGACGTTGGGGTCTATTATTCTACTGATAACGGAGACAACTGGACTCCAGTTTCGGGGATCATAAGCCTGTCTCCTTCCGGGGGCTATCCAACCGTTCTGTCAATAACGGGAAATGGACCCTATATGTTTGCGGGTACAACTTACGGGGCATTCAAGTCGGCCGATAACGGTTTAACATGGACCTCCTGCTACCCGGCCCTGACAAAGGATATCCCGGTTAGTTGCCTGGCGAGTAACGGCAATTTTGTTTTTGCAGGGACCAGCAACTATTGGGAAGATCCCAACCTGCACGCCAGCGGCGTTTACCGGTCGGCGGATAACGGCGCCACCTGGGAATCGGTAAGCACCGGTTTGATAAACCTGGACATAAGAACATTAGTGGTAAACGGAAACGACTTATATGCCGGAACGCTTGGTGGTATATTTAAATCATCCGATAATGGTTTAACCTGGACAGATTTTAACCAGGGGTATCCTGTTGCTCCCAAGGCGAATTCAATATATGTTGAAGGGAATTATATGTATGCCGACAACTGGACAGTACCCTCTCCTGTTTTCCGGCGCACGTTGACAGGCTCAGCCCCGGATCAGACAAGTACAATTACCGGGTTGACGGCCCCCTGTGTGGGGTCGGTACAGGTTTATAGTGTTATCAACGTGCCGGGTGTTGCCTATGCCTGGCAGTTCCCTGCTGACTGGGTTGTTAGTTCCGGCCTGACTACTAATTCTGTTACGGTAACAGTCGGAGCCACTCCGGGTGTTGTTCTGATCACACCCTCCAATGGCTGGGGCAGCGGGCCAACTCAATTCCTGAACGTAACGCCTGCTGCAATGGTTACTGCGAGTGTATCTGTTGCTCCTTCGGATAACCCGGCTTGTATCGGAACGCAGGTCACATTTACAGCAAGTCCGGCTGGCGGGGGCGCCGCACCCGGTTACCAGTGGTATAAAAATGCAGCGGCAGTTGCCACCGGCCCATCCTATACCTATTCACCGGCGAACGGGGATGTGGTTTATGCAGAGATGACATCAAGCGAATTATGCGTAAACGGAAGTCCGGCAAGCTCGAATGCAGTTACCATGGCTGTCAACCCGCTTATTCCGGCAAGCGTTTCTATTGCTGTGAGTCAAAATATTGTTGGGGCCGGCACGGCTGTTACTTTTACCGCTACCCCTGTTAATGGTGGTACGGCACCCGCCTACCAGTGGATTAAGAACAACGTGGCCGTGGCCGTGGGGGAAAACTATACCTATGTTCCTGAAGACAAGGACCTGGTTTCTGTAGTAATGATATCCAATGCTCCTTGTGTTACGGGAAGCCCTGCACTTTCAAATGCAATCAGGATGGTGGTCAATCAGCACCTGGATCCCTTTCATATTTATCCGAACCCCGGAAATGGTCTTTTCAATGTGCTTATTACCCAGGCTGCTGCTGAAAGATTTGTTATCCGGGTGTATAATAGCGCCGGAAGCCTGGTTTATGAAAAGAAGGATGTATTGGTCAATGGCCCCACTACAGAACAGGTCGATTTGCGCAAGTTTCCTTCCGGAACTTACCTGGTAAAATTTATTTCTGCTACCAATATTGCCGTGAGGAGAGTGGTCAGTATCAGGTAATAAAATTGAAATAAAGTTTTTCTCAATAAACGGTGGTTGAATAGGGTTGCTGTAAAGCGGCCCTATTTTTTTCTTTCCTGCCAATTGTTTCAGAAGTATACCTGTGAATACGGGCAGATACTAAATCCTCCACCCCCTCTTGCGCAGGTGCCGGGTGCAATCGGGACAGAACCCGGTTTCTTCATCGGTTGGATTCCCGCCTTCCGCATCCCGCATATAGCAGGTTTTTACCGGGCAATGAGGAAGCCCGGTCGTGTGCCCCAGTTCATGAATTGCCACCTTAAACAGATTTTTCTTATTCCTGAGCCGGTAATCTGAAGCAATGCAGGATTTACCCGGCATAAAGCCCAGCCCCATGACGCCATGATCCGGGTTTTTATCTTTCGTGGTACTGATATCCTGGCTGGTAACAGCCAGATATACTTCATTTTTACCAGCCTTATCTCTCAGCCAGCCGATCAGGGAATCTGCCCGGTACCTGTTCCGGGGTTTATAAAAAGCAAAACCGGGCATGGGTTCGGGATGGAGTAATTGGGTGCCGGGAACGATGAGCTGCAGCTGCTCATATAATTTAGTTACGGAGGTTTTATTGATTTCCCCCAGGGGTAATACGGAGACTTTTACCGAGGCTTTCATCTCTTTTGTAGTGGCTCCCTTCTGATCCGCTTTGTCGCGGGGCGAGCTTGCTTCGCCATTAGGCGAGCAGGTACAGAGGAAAAGAACGAGCAGGAAGAAAAGACTCTTCATACTCTTATATTTTGGTATAAGCAGTAGCAACGGCCGCACCTACCCGGGCATTGTGTTTGATAAGCGCAATATTGGCTTCCAGACTTTCACCCTTTGTATGGTCAGCGATATATTTTAGCAGGAAGGGCGTTACCTCCTTACCACTGATCTTCCCGGCCTCGGCTGCCTGCAGGGCCTGCCGGATATGAACTTCCATTTCCTCCGTCCCGATTTCACGGTCGGCCGGGACCGGGTTGGCAATTAATACCGATCCCTCTAATCCCATCTTCCATTTCGTATCAAGCAGGGCAGCTATTTCTTCGGGCGTATCGATCCGTAAAGGTGAACGGAACCCGCTTTTGCGGGAATAAAAACTGGGAAACTCATCCTGTCCATAGGTTATAACCGGTATTCCTTTTGTTTCGAGGTATTCCAGTGTCAGCCCGATATCGAGGATGGATTTTACCCCGGCCGATACAACCGCAACAGAGGTCTGTCCCATTTCAGTCAGGTCTGCCGATATATCCATACTGTTTTCCGCCCCCCGGTGTACTCCGCCAATACCCCCGGTTACAAAGACCCGGATCCCCGCCATGGACGCGATCCGCATGGTGGCTGCCACGGTGGTGGCGCCATATAAATTTTGGCTCAGCACATAGGGCATATCCCGCAGGCTCACTTTCCATACACCGGAGGCCTGGCCGAAGTATTCAATTTGTTCTTTGCTCAGACCAGCATAGCATTTTCCGTTGAAGATGGCAATGGTTGCCGGGATAGCACCTTGTTCTCTTACTTCCTGTTCAACCGCCAGGGCTGTTTCCACATTTTTTGGCCAGGGCATTCCGTGTGAGATAATAGTGGATTCCAGCGCCACAACCGGTTTGCCGGAAACCAGCGCCTCTTTTACTTCGGGTTGTATTTCAAGGAAGGGGTTCATCAGGCAGGATAATAATTGTCAATAAGGCCCAGGAGTTTTTCCTGGTTCAGGTGGGTGGCAATGGCCCCGTTTACCTGCAGGATCTCCGCAGAAAGCGTATGTGCCAGCTTGAGGCAATCCATATCATCCAGGCCAATGAATTTACCCAGTATGAACCCTGTCAGGGATCCGTCCCCGGCGCCGGTGCAGTCCCGCACTTCGATATTAGGCGCATGCAGGGTAATCGCTTTATCTTTTTTATAGAGGGCTGAGCCCATTTTTCCATTGTGCAGCCAGATATGCTGTACCCCGTTATCCAATAGCTCTTCTATTTGCATCTGGGTCATGGTGGCCTGTTCTGAACAAAGTACCGGCAGCTCATCCTCATTGGGGGTGACCATATACAAGCCCGAGAGGTTCACAGTTCTGAATTTTCGGGCAGGCGGTACCGATACCGGCTCCAGTATAAAGGGAATCCCGGTTTGCTGACTGAAGCCCAGCAGCCATTCCGCTGTATCCACACTGATATTCGCATCGGCGAGTATATAAGAGGCGGAACCCAGCAGGTCGCTGTGTTTTGCCAGGTGCTCCGGGGTGATCAGGTGATTGGCCGCATTGGTGAGAAAAGCGGAGAAGAGTGAGCCATCCACATTTAATATGCCGGTGTACTTTCCGGTAAGGCCATCCTTGGTTATCGTGGCATCAAGCTGTACTCCTGCAGAAACACAAACCTGTTTGAGCCAGTCTCCGTCACTGTCATTTCCTACCACAGTGACCAGCTGGACCGGCACCCCCAGCAGGGCCAGCTGCTGCGCAATATTGCGGCTTACGCCCCCGGCTGTTTTTGTTACGATAGCATCATTGGTGGTGGCCAGCAACATGTCAGAAGTGGCGTGGAAGAGTTCGTCGACCAGGGCGGCGCCGATACAGATGACGGGTTTTGACATGCTGCAAATGTAATGGCAAAAGCCTACTCTTCTTTTTTCTTTACGATCAAAAAACAATCGTTTTCCAGCGGCCGGTAGCCGTAGTCATAGCAGTAGTAAAAGGTCTTCCCTGCCCGGGTAGTAGCATGATGGGTCAGGTACTTGAAATGAAAACCCAGCTGCAGCAGCCTGTCCCGGTTGGCTTTGACGGTCTCCCCGGTTTCTGTCAGCACTTCAGCCAGTATTTTCCGGTTCTTCAGCAAGAGGTTGTTGATATTCCGGACACAGGGACTGTATCCTTTTTTTGCCTTTAGTTCATTGTTGAAATGGTTGCGGCAGTAATCGTTGCAGAATTTTTTGTCCGCCCGGCCCCGGAGCGGGTTTCCACAGGCCTGGCAGGGCCTTTTTTCTGTGCGGAATGAATTCATGGTATACTTTTTTTAGGCTATTAAATTACAAGTTGATAAACAGGTGCAAATGGGATTTACCCGTTTAGTTTCGGGAATAAACGGGTAAAAACCGGGTAAGAAACACAGGCCGGCACAATTTTGACCCGTCATCTGGTGCGACGTCAGCCGGTTGATTGGGATAATCAAATTGTTAACCGCCCCGGTGAAATACCCGGGGCACAAACCGGAAAACTATGTATGCATTAAAAAACAAAGTGCAGCTGATCGGAAACCTGGGGCAGGCCCCCGAGATCAAAACGCTCGATAGCGGTAAGAAAATGGCCCGTTTCTCCATGGCCACCCACGAAAATTACCGGAACGCGAAAGGCGAAAAAGTAACAGACACCCAATGGCACAATCTCGTGGCATGGGGCAAGCTGGCTGAGATCGCCGAGAAGTTCCTGGTAAAAGGTAAGGAAGTGGCTATCGAAGGCAAACTGGTCAGCCGGAGCTACAATGACAAGGAAGGTCAGAAGAAGTACATCACCGAAATTCAGGTGAATGAACTCCTGCTCCTGGGCGCCCGTTCAAGCGAGGCGTAGTTTTATGCTGGCCACGAAATCACACAAAATCACACGAAAGCGTGATGAATGGGTTTCGTGGCTTTTTAAATTATTAGGATGGCCACGAAATCACACGCCTGCCTGCCGGCAAAGGCAGGAAATCACACGAAAGGGGGATGAATGGGTCTTGTGGTTTTTTAAATTATTATGATGTCAGAAATACTATTCAGGGAAGAAGTGTACTGCATTGCCGGATATTGTATGGAAGTCTGGAAACACCTGGGATATGGATTTTCAGAAGTTGTATATAAGGATGCGATGGAGCTTGAATTCATGGATAATGAGATACCCTACTTAAGGGAAGACGAACTGATTGTGAACTATAAAGGAAGAAAACTCAGACACAAATTCAGGGCAGATTTTATTATGTATGGGAAAATAATTGTGGAAGTAAAATCCGGGGGGCCCGGTACTATCGAGGAAACTTTTGAGCAAATATTAAATTATCTGAAGGCAGCCGGCTTCAGGTTAGGGCTAATAGTAAATTTTGGAAAGAAACGACTCGAATACAAACGGATCATTGTGTAGTATTTTCGTGCCCATTCGTGTGATTTAGTGGCAAAATCAGGCTGCTTCTGCTTGATCGTGTAGTAAATTTTGGAAAGAAGCGCTCGAGTACAGCGGATTATTGTTTAGTACTTTCGTGTTTATTCGTGTGTTTTCCTGCCTGCGCGGCAGGCAGGCGTGGCAAAACCAGCCTGCTTCAGCTTGTTGCTGTAGTAAATTTTGTACCGAAGCGCTCGAGTACAACCGGGTTATTGTGTACTATTTTCGTGTTCCTTCGTGTGCTTTCCTGCCTGCCCGGCAGGCAGGCGTGGCCAAAAAATGTAATAGTGGAAACCTTCACACCCGATACCAGCAATACACTCTTTCAATTGGCTGCCGACCTGGTCAACCAGACCGGCCGCAACCTGTTTCTTACCGGCAAGGCCGGTACCGGGAAAACCACTTTTTTAAAATATATCCGCGGGAACTGCCCCAAACAACTGGCGGTGGTGGCTCCCACCGGCGTGGCCGCGATCAATGCAGGAGGCGTCACGATCCACTCTTTCTTCCAGCTCCCCTTTTCCCCCTTTATCCCCTCCGGCCAAGGAGCGGGCTTCTTACCCGCCGGGACGGTGATCAGCAACCCCCACAGCCTGGTCAGCCGGCTTCGGTTTACCGCGGATAAAAAGAAAGTGCTGCAACAACTGGAACTCCTGATCATTGATGAAATAAGCATGGTGCGCTGCGACCTGCTTGATTCAGTGGATACCGTATTGAGGCATATCCGCAAACGGCATAACGAACGCTTTGGCGGTGTTCAGGTTCTTTTTATTGGCGACATGTACCAATTGCCACCGGTGGTGAAGGATCCGGAATGGAAATTGTTGTCGGAACATTATAACAGTCCTTATTTTTTTGACAGCCAGGTGATCCGGGAAGAACCACCGCTCTGTATCGAGTTTGATAAAATATACCGGCAACGGGAAGAGAAATTTATCAGGCTGCTGAACCAGGTACGCAATAATGAACTGGATCCGGAAGGGCATCAGATCCTCGAAAGCCGTTACCAGCCGGTTTTCAGGCGAACAAAGGAAGACGGTTATATCCTGCTGACGACGCACAATGAGCAGGCCCGGAATATTAACCTGGCGCAATTGCAGCAAATAAATACAAAGGTCTTTCGATATGAAGCGCAACTGGAAAATGATTTTCCGGAACAGGCCTATCCTGCGGACCAGCTCCTGTTACTGAAGGAAGGCGCCCAGGTCATGTTTATCCGGAACGACTCGGCCGAAAGAGGGAAACGATATTATAACGGAAAGATCGGTACGGTCGCCCGGCTGGAGGAAGAGAAGATCTTTGTCCGTTGCCCGGACGAGGCCGGCGAGACAGAAGTAACCCGGGATAAATGGGAAAACATCCGTTATACACTCGATAAAACCAGTCAGACCCTGAAGGAAGATGTACTGGGTTCATTTACCCAGTTTCCCCTGCGGCTGGCCTGGGCGATCACCATACACAAAAGCCAGGGGCTTACATTTGAAAAGGCGATCATTGACGCCGGGGATGCTTTTGCTCCCGGGCAGGTTTATGTGGCCCTGAGCCGCTGCACCAGTCTGGATGGAATGATTCTCAAGAGTAAAGTGCGCGGCAGCAGCCTGTTTACAGACCCCCGGATCCTGCAGTTTACAAAACAGATCTCTTCTTCTCTGCAATTACAGGCGGAACTGGCTGCAGCCCGTAGAAACTACCAGCAAAGAATGCTGGCGGACACATTTGATTTTCAACAGGCGGTTTTATCTGGTCAGTTAATAAGTGCGTATTTGCTGGGAAATGCCGCCTCCTTTAATAAAGAAGCCGCAGCCTGGGCGGGAGAGCTGCTGAACCGGTTGAATACCCTGCAGGACACCGCCATAAAATTTCAACAATGGGTGGCCGGGCAATTTCTCCTTCCGGAACCTCCGGAAGAAAACCCGGTTCTGCTGGAACGAACCCGGAAGGCAGCCGCTCATTTTACCGCAGAGACAGAAACGGTGATTACATACCTGAGGAATACCACGATCATTACCGACAGCAGAATTCAGGCGAAAGAAATAAATGATCAATTCAAAGACCTGTTTGCAGGACTTTCTCTTACAATCTACCTGTTGCGGAGCTTCTCCGGAAAGCTGGATACAGAAAGCTGGCATTTGCTGCGGAGAAAATTTACCCTGCCTGCTTTTTCCGTGAATGTATATGCCGGCGTGGCTGCATCGGTTACGGAAGGCCTCCATCCCGAATTGTACAGGGCATTAAAAAAACAACGGGACGCCATATGTGCCCGCAGGGACCTGCCGGTTTATATGGTGGCCTCCGGCAAAACCCTGGATGAAATGGTCCGGTATCTTCCCCAGAGCCTTTCCGAACTCAGGAAGATCAGCGGAATGGGAGATGCCAAAACAGAACAATACGGCCAGTCGTTCCTGGATAGTATCCTTGATTATTGCAGAGAAAGAAATCTTTCTTCGCTGATTCATGAAAAGAGCCCGAAAAGAGAACGAAAAGAAAGAAAGGAGAGAACAGCTGCGGCCAGTAAGAAAGGGATCTCCCATGCTGAAACGTTCCGCTTGTACAAAGAAGGTAAGATGCCGGAAGAGATCGCCAAAGAAAGAAACCTGGCCCTTTCAACCATTGAAGGGCACCTTGAAAAATTTATTGCATTAGGGGAAATTGATATCAATGAGCTGATCAGTCATGATAAAAGGGGACTGATAGAAGCGGCTTTAAAAAAGGAAGCGGGGAAATCCATTACACCCGTAAAGCAACAACTGGGAAATAAGGCCAGCTTTAGTGAAATAAGATGGATGATGGCAGCCCTTGATTTTTCTAACGGCCGGTCAGCGGATTAAGAGCAGGGTTCCTTTTTTAACGGATTTGCGCTTTCCCGGCAGTACAAACTCACAATGCCAGCTGTACAGGGCGGAACCTGATTTCTTCAACTCCGTCCGGCCATCCCATTTTTCAAGCGGGTTGTCAGCATAAAAGACGCGCTCCCCCCACCTGTTATAGATACTTAAATGGTATTCCTTTACGGCTGCCACACTGCCCAGCGGGCCAAACTGATCATTCAGGCCATCGTTGTTGGGTGTAAAGGCGGTCGGGAAGAATAACCCGTTACAGGCGGAGTCCAGTTCCACCATTCCACTGCTGCCCGTTGAGCAGATACCGGCACCGGTTACGATTACAGAATAAGTACCGGCTGCCAGATTTGTGGCTATGGGAGTGGTTTGTGCCGGGTTGGTATTCCAGGAATAATTCAATGCTGCATTCCCGGCTCCCCTCACGGTTGCAGACAGCGATCCACCGGTATTGGTTTCGCAGGCAGCTGATGACAGGGATGCCACCGTTACCTCCGCCACCGTTACATCATGTGTGATGGTGGAGGGTGCATTACCCGGACCGTCGACAGTAAGTGTTACGGTATAGGTCCCCGGAAAAGCATAGGTATGGCTGGGGTCGGGCAGATTGGATGTATTGTTCCCCGATGAAAGCGGCTCATCAAATTCCCAGCGGAAATTGGCCGGGCACAAACCTGATGTGCTGGTAAAATGAATGGTCCGGTCTGCGGCACAGGTATAGGTAAAGGCGGCGGCATTGGGTGGGGCTTCATCAATATGAATGGAATCTATGGCAAAGCCATCATAGCTGTTGCAGGTGGTACCGGCGCCAAAAATAAAGCGGAATATTACGGATGAATTTCCGGCCAGCGCGGGTATGGTACGGGCAACCTGTACCCATGCCCGGCTCCCGTTGCCGCCCAGGCAGGATCCGTTAGTGGGCTGGCTGTTACCGGTCCATCCCCGGGGAGTTGTTGTCATTGCTGTAAGTCCGTTCACTGCCGGTGTATTGAACCAGTTCTTATTCAGGCAATCCGCCGTTTCATTGGCATTGCCTAAGGTAATCCAGCTATTCCCGCCATCGGTTGAATACTGGAACGATGCGCCATCCCATTGCTGTTCCGTTTCCCAAAACAATTTCATTGAGAGCCAGGGGTGCTGCAAGGAGGTAAAGTCAAAACAGGGACTTTGCAGCCAGGATGCTTCCCCGTCTGAATAAAAAGTACCCGTGGTTAACCCGCCTGCTATCCAGCATCTGTTCCCGTCCCCCGCACTGTTAATAACCGGTTTGGCAGCTGTACCCCAGGCCCAGGAAGAACCATTGCCACCGCTTGTCCAGCCGCCCCCTGAATTTTCAAAGCTTTCCTGGTAGGGGAAGGTTGCTATCACCTGTGTACACTGGGCGGGCAAACTACCTGTATAGCAGTTAAATAAAAGTGCCGATATAAAAAAGCGGTATTCCAATTAAGGTTTATTGATGAATGCGGGGTTTATAAAGATAACAAACCGGGTACTAAACGGTTTGTTGGTCAGGGCGGGTTGCCCGCATCTTCAAACAACTGTTATTATTACTGCTGGTAAAACCTAATCACGAATTATTCACATTTGAGTTCATTAAACTTGTTGAATTAAAGTTTATCAATAACTTCATTCTATTACTTACTAAACTCATTTATGGATTCTGCTTCTACCCCCGCCTGGCGACCCGTCAGCCACCATGGTTTTGCCGAAGTACGGCAGCAAATTACCAATGGACAAAACGCATTGTTCACTTTGAGGAACTGGCAACCCGGTGAACTGATTGCTGATTTCTCTGCCGGCAGCATTTCCTCTGAACCCACGTACTTAACGGTACAGGTCGGGGAAGGAATGCACATCACCCTGCAACCGGAGTTTCTCCAGTACATCAACCACAGTTGTGAGCCCAATGTATTTTTTGATACCACGCTGATGCAGCTCGTGGCATTAAAAGAAATAGCGGCCGGAACAGAACTGGCTTTTTTCTACCCATCTTCCGAATGGGAAATGACCCAATCCTTCCGCTGTTATTGCGGAAAACCAGGCTGCCTGGGCGAAATCAGGGGTGCGGCCTATCTTTCCCGGGAAGCTGCAGCCTCCTACCGCTTCACCGGTTTTATTCAATCCTGCCTGGCGAAGAAAGCGGATAAAAAAGTAGCCTGAGCTGATGAGAAACGCAGAAGCCACCCGGTTACTCAAGCCCTATATTGTATGGGTGCTGGCGCCGCAACTGGAGTCGGAGGATCCCAATCTTCAATACTATTACGATTTTACCCAAAGCATCAAAGAATATACCCGTGTTTTTGAAGAACTGAACACGGAATGGAAATGGCAACCCGTCAGGATGGATAATTACAAAGAGATTATCCGGTCCGTTGTGACCGCTTCCGGGGGGAAGACCCCCCTGGTGCTGAACCTTTGCGACGGGGATGAAGTAAACGGAACACCCGGTGTGTCCGTTATTCATGCGCTGGAAAAAGCTGGACTTATATATACCGGATCTGATGCCCATTTCTATACAATCACCACTTCAAAGATCCCGATGAAAAGGGCTTTTGATAAAGCCGGTGTGGCCACCGCTAACTGGCGGGTGATTACGGAAAAGAAGGGGACGGTAAAAGGAATCTGCAAGCGGGTGGGAACCCCTCTGATCATTAAGCCCGCCGTTTCAGGAGGGAGCATGGGTGTTTCAGTAAAGAATGTGGTGAACACAGAAGAAGAATTGACCGAAAGAGTGGAAGAAATCAAAAAAGGATACCGGGGATGGAACCTGCTGGCCGATGGTTTATTCGTGGAACAATTCATCACCGGGCCGGAGTACACCACTTTTATAACAGGATCTGCCGGCGATCCTGATCATTGTATTGTTTATGAACCCGTGGAAAGAGTCTTTCATCCTTCACTGCCTGAAGCGGAGAAGTTCCTTTCCTTTGACCGGCTCTGGGAAATCTATGAGGACGAAACCCCCATGCCCGGAGAGGGGAGTTTTTATGAGTACCGGCCCGTAAGGGGTGCGCTGGCCGGCAGGTTGAAAGAACTGAGCCTGGAAGCCTATAAGGCCTGCGGGGGCAAAGGATATACCCGGATCGATATCCGGCAGGATGCTGATACCGGGAAACTCTATATGCTGGAGGCCAATGCCCAGTGCGGGTTGAGTGAGGATGAAAACTATACTTCTATCGGGGCGATACTCAAAGCTTCGGGTGTTTCCTTTACTTCGGTCATCGCTGAAATTTTAAAAGATGCGTTACGGAGAAGTATACAAAGGGAAGAAGCTGCCGCCAAAACAAAAAGTCTCCGGAAGAAAAAGACGGCCCCCGTCAAGTAAGTTTTGTATTACCCTGAATATTACCTTAGCAATTCATGAAAGTTTGTGTACTGCAACCGGACTATTCCACCACCGGGGTGGATTATAAAAACTACGACCCGCCCCGGGATCTTTCCGTACTGATACCGGAACACGAAGTACATACCGTTTTCCTGAACAAGCTGACCACTTACCGGCAGTTGAAAGAACTGAGCAAACAGGGCTATGATATTTTTGTGAATCTCTGCGAAGGGTACCTCGAATGGGAGGTCCCCAGTATTGATGTGATCTATACCCTGGAACTCCTCAACCTTCCATTTACCGGCCCCTCTGCCAAATTGTACGATCCGCCCAAGGAACTCATGAAGTACCTGGCATATTGTGAAGGCGTAAAAACGCCGGGGTATGTGATCGTGGATGAATTAAACGATGTGGAGGAGGCGGTCAGGCATTTGTCCTTTCCCCTGTTTGTAAAACCAGCCAAGGCCGGCGACAGCCTCGGGGTCGATGAACAATCCCTGGTGCACAACAAGATCGAGTTGCAGCAAAAATGCATCAGTATACTGGAAGAATACGGCCCGTTGCTGGTGGAAGAATATATTGCCGGAAGAGAGTTTACGGTGCTGGTGGCTGCGGCTGCGGATGAGCACAGTTGTACGGTCTTCCGCCCGGTTGAATATCTTTTTCCCGAAGGAAGAACATTTAAGACCTATGCGCTGAAAACCTCTGAACTACACCCGGATTGTAATGTTCCCTGTACCGATGACGAGCTGGACAGGCAACTCCGGGCCGCTACGGAACGGATATTCAAGGGCTTTAACGGCGTGGGTTATGCAAGGCTTGATTTCCGGGTGAATGAGAAAGGGGAGATCTATTTCCTCGAAATAAATTTTACCTGTTCTGTTTTTTATAAGGATGGATATGAAGGCTCCGCCGACTTTATTTTAAAGTTTGATGGTATCGGGCAAGCCGGTTTCCTTCGGCATATGATTGCGGAAGGTATTGCCCGGCATCAGCGGAAAAGGAAACCTTTTATTATGAAGGGCAATTCAATTTCCGGTTATGGCATTTATGCACAAAGGAATATCCGGAAGGGAGAGATTATTTTTAAGGGAGAGGGCAGGGCCCAGCGGATCATAACTAAAAGATTTGTTGAAAAGAACTGGAACGAAGAGGAAAAAATGCATTTCCGCCGCTATGCTTATCCCGTAAGCGAGCAGGTGTTTATCCTCTGGGATGAAGACCCTTCGGAATGGGCGCCCCAGAATCATTGCTGTAATCCGAACACAGCTTTCGAGGGTCTGAATGTATTAGCATTATGCGATATATCTAAGGGACAGGAACTCACTCTTGATTACGCCGATTTTTTAGACGAGAATATGGAACCTTTTGATTGTCAATGCGGCGCCGCTAATTGCCGGGGAAAGATTTCGGGGCAAGCGGGCAATTCTTTAAATTTGCGGGAGAAAACCATTAACGGTTAAACGACTTACTGACTCCCCGGTCTCAGACTTACTCCATTAAATTTTTGCTGACCATTAAGATGAATTTATCTAAAAGGATGAACTATGTCCCGTTTTGCCGTACTCAGAACAATCATGCTGCAACAGCGCTACCGGCTGGCGCTCACGTATTTCCTTTTCTCCCTGGAAAT
The DNA here is from genome assembly GCA_016219985.1 of Sphingobacteriales bacterium. Lineage (GTDB taxonomy): Bacteria > Bacteroidota > Bacteroidia > Chitinophagales > Chitinophagaceae > JJ008. The sequence goes on from JACRJO010000013.1 coordinate 32,873, forward strand.
GCTGGGCAGCCTGATGCGCCCTTTCTTCCTCGGTATGGCCGTGAATGACCTGATCAAAGGAAGTTACCAGGGCCTTTTGTTCTTATCAGCCGTACATGTGGGATGGCTGATTACCGGTACGATCCGTCATCGCCTCGATACCCGCACTTATACGGCCATCTATACTTCACTCGTTACGAAATTCCTGGCAAGGCGCTACGGTAAGGAAGATATTTCCCGGCTCAGCGCCCATTCCACCCTGGCCCGGGAGTTTGTGGACTTCCTGGAATTTGATCTTGTATATGTAATTGAAGCGGCTTACAGTTTGATTGGCTCCCTGCTCCTTTTATTTTTCTATGATACGTCTGTGGTGCTGGTTTGCCTGGGAATTTTATTGCCCGTCATCGGGTTCAGTTATTTCTATGGGCGGAAAATGAAGCAGCTGAACAGGCAGAAAAATGATGAACTGGAAAAGCAGGTGAATATTATTTCCACGGGGAATAGCCACCTGATCCGGCAGCACTATGAAAATCTCCGGAAATGGCAGATCCGTATCAGCGACCAGGAGGCCTGGAATTTTGGGATTATGGAAATACTGGTCATGCTTGTTATCGGTCTTTCGTTGCTGATCACCAATAAAATGGCTGGTTCAGGTATTGAAGCAGGCAGCCTGATCGGTATTTACAGCTATATTCAGAAATTCGTGTCGGGACTCGATACCATTCCCTATACGGTGCAACGGCTTTCCTCCCTCAATGATATCACACGGCGCATTGAGATACAGGAAGATGACCTGGATAAACCCGTTCCCGGAAACGAAGGGTTTAAGGAAGTGGCCTGAGCCACGCTTTTCCCCCGGATTTTGAAAGGAACTATTCCAGTTTATTCAGTATTTTTTGTGCGGCCTCGTCCAACGCTTTACCGGCGGCCTCATTTATTTTTCCTTCAAATTTTCCGTCAATTTTCTGGCGGGCCACTTCAGCGCCATCCGATACCCGGATCAGCGTAACACTGCCTTCAATCGTATAAGAAGACATCGCATTCGGGTCAGTATTCTTAATGGCTTTCAGTAAACCGCCCACTTTGCTGCCGGATTTGATTTTTGTCAGCTCACTGGTCAGCAGGTAATCACAGTTCAGGGTTTTCGCTTCTTCCACCGAACTGATCACGACTGCATCTGTGGAACCGCCGGTTAATACACCCGCGAGGCGGTTTTGCAGTTCAGCGGCCTGCACCTGGTCATCTGTTTTGGGTTGCAGAACGGCGAAACGTTTCACATTAGGGGCTTTTTGCTCACTGACCTGATTTTCCTTTTGTTTGTTTTTCGCCGTTTTCATCATGTCAGTCATCATATTCCCGATATCCATCTTTTCCTGCAGATCTTCTTCGTTTTTAGTTTCTGTATAACCCGGGGGAATTTCAAAAAGCATGGAGTCCAGCTTCTCCGTGGAAAACTCCAGGGTTTCCAGGTCGGTTTTAAATTCATTGGCCGTTGACTGGTTGCCCATGATCATCGTGGTGGACTCTGTCAGGGGAAAACCCAGTTTGCCCTTACCGCTGCGATGGGTAACAAAACGGTCCCTGCAATCCAGCTTGGGTTTTTCACCGGGTTTCCGTTGTATCTGCGGGTAGTGAACCGGGCAGTTAAATTTTGGGAGGTCGATATACCAGCCGTCAGTTTTAACCACGAAACTGTCTTTCATCATACAGGCATCCGGGGAGGGCTTCATTTTACGGGTGGTCCATACATGACGGGCTGTAAAGCCATACATTTTCTTCCGTTCGCCGGTATCCCGGATACTGTACCAGGTGCTGATCACCCCTCCTTTTTGCGGAGCGGTTTTTTCTTTTGCGGGCGTAACCGGTTTTTTGGTGGCCGGCGCATCCTCATCCTCTATTATTTCTTCGGCCTGTTTATAAAAGGAATCAATATAGTAGAGTTTTTTATTGTCATTGATTTTGATAGTGCGCTGCAGGTCACATTGCTCAATTGTAATGGGCTGGGCGGGCATACCCATCATGGTGCCAGGCTCTGTTCTCTTGCGCATACCTTTTACATACACAACAGACTCAGACTTCATCCCCATCATAGAGGTGGATTGTTTCAATTTGTATTGCTGTGCGTTTGACGAGGGAGAAAAAAACAGGAAGGCAGTGAAAAGAAGAAGGAAATACTTTTTCATATTCAGCGGGTTTGTACTAAAGATAGTTATTCGTTCAGAACCCGGAAATGATAAGGGTTTTGCTTTTTCGGAGGGCACTAATTATCTCCCCATAAATACCATTAATATCTGTACATCGCTGGGGTTAATACCCGAAATCCGACTGGCCTGCCCCAGGGTCCGGGGTTTTACGCGGCTGAGCTTTTCCCGGGCCTCGTTGCCGAGGGAGCCGATTTTTTTATAGTCGAAGGTTTCGGGTATTTCAAGTTCTTCCAGCTGGGACATGCGGCTGACTAATTCCTTTTCTTTTTCTATATACACTTCGTACTTGACCTGGATGGCGGCTTGTTCAATGGAGTCCGCAGTGAAGGATGACAGGGCGGCTTTTAATTTGGGCAAGGCTTCTGCCAGGGCAGGCAGTTCCACAGAGGGACGAAGAAGGATTTTTTCAGCCCTTTGTTTTTCAGTGATCGTGGAAGACCCGATTTCTTCAAACCAGGCATTGATCTCGCCCGGTTCAACGGGCAGCTCTTTGAGTATTTTTTTGATCTGCTCTACGGCAGATTTCTTTTCGGTTACTTTAGTCATCCGCTCTTCGGAGGCAAGGCCGATGGTATGACTGAGTTCTGTCAGGCGCAGGTCCGCATTATCCTGGCGGAGCAAGGTCCTGAATTCAGCACGGGAAGTAAACATCCGGTAGGGCTCCCGGGTTCCCTTACTGATCAGGTCATCAATCAATACCCCGATATAGGCATCACTCCTTTTAAGAACAAGGGGTTCTTTTCCGGTTGCGCGCTGATGCGCATTGATACCGGCCATCAATCCCTGGCAGGCGGCTTCTTCATAACCGGTCGTACCATTGATCTGGCCGGCGAAAAACAGGTTATGAATCAATTTGGTTTCCAGCGAATATTTTAATTGTGTCGGCGGAAAGAAATCATATTCGATCGCATACCCGGGACGGAACATTTTGGCGTTTTCAAATCCGGGTATATTACGAAGAGCTTCGTATTGTGTTTCTTCAGGCAGGGAAGTGGAGAAGCCATTCAGGTAGATCTCCACCGTGTTCCATCCCTCGGGTTCCACAAATAACTGGTGCCGGTCTCTTTCAGCAAAGCGGTTGATCTTGTCTTCTATACTGGGACAATACCTCGGTCCCACCCCGTCGATCCTGCCGGCAAACATGGGGCTGCGGTCAAAACCGGTCTTCAGGATATCGTGTACTTTTTGATTGGTATAAGTAATCCAGCAGCTTCTTTGCTGTTTTGGTTTTTCTGTATCAAGAAAGGAGAAACCGGTATGATCACTGTCCCCCGGCTGTTCCTCCATTTTGGAATAATCCAGGCTTCTTCCATCTACCCTGGGTGGTGTTCCCGTCTTTAGCCGGTCACTTTCAAATCCCTGTTCAACTAACTGTTCAGTAATACCAGTTGCCGCTTTTTCTGCAATTCTTCCACCTCCAAAATTCTTTTCACCAATATGCACGATCCCGTTCAGGAAGGTCCCGTTGGTGAGCACCACGGATTTTGCTTTTATCTCATGACCCATCCCGGTGATCACTCCATAACAGCGGCCCCCTTTTACCAATAAGCCTTTTACCATGTCCTGGTAGAAATCGAGGTTCGGGGTATTCTCCAGCATCTCCCTCCACTTCAAATGGAAAAGCATGCGATCGTTCTGGGCCCTGGGGCTCCACATAGCGGGACCCTTGCTCCGGTTCAGCATCCGGAACTGTATGGTGGACAAATCCGTTACGATTCCGGAATAGCCACCCAGGGCATCAATTTCCCGTACGATCTGGCCTTTGGCGATTCCCCCCATGGCGGGATTGCAGCTCATTTGGGCAATGGTCTGCATATTCATGGTCACCAACAGGGTTTTTGAGCCCAGGTTGGCGGCTGCTGCGGCGGCCTCACAGCCGGCATGACCGGCCCCTACTACTATGACATCGTATGCTGGAAACATGGGGTGCAAAGGTATCTTGTTCTGCGGGCTATTTTTCAAAGTTTTTAAGGAAGCGGACTTCCTTTTCAATATCAGCGGGACTCTTTCCGCTGTTCAGAAGTCCGAACTCGTATTGAGTATAGCCTTCAAGCAGCGACAGGTACTCTATTTTTTCCCGGATAAATCGCTCCCGGGGTTCCAGGGGAAGTCTTTCTGTATCTTCTAACTGGGTTAATTTGCTTAAAAGCGCCTTACAGGGAGCATAATGCGTCTTTTCCCAAAGAGTTTGAAAGAAGTTTCGGGCTGCCAGCATATTAAAGCCCTTTCCTGTTTCTTTGGACTCCGGAATATATTCTATGCTCAGGTTGGGAAAGCCCCAGCATGCTTTCAGGTCTTCCTCCCGGGTAAAGTCGAAATAGGCTACCGGGATAATATGATCAAACTGCCATTTCTTTCCGAAATCCTCCCAACCAATCCCTTCTTTAAACTGTGATTCAAACCAACTCCGCATATTTGTTATGTCCAGTCCAAAATAGCTTGCGTAGGCCGCACAGGGATGTCTTTCCAGGACATAGCGGCGAAGTGCGATTTGCCATTTCTTTTTTTCCCTGATCTTCAGGGTTTCGGGAGACTCTTCCTGCTTTGTATATCGTTTTCTGGTCATAAAGCCTCGTTTTCACAAAGATAGGGGTTCCACGGGACACTGTTTCAGGTTGAAACGGTGTCCCGTGGAACAGTGCCGCAGAGCTGAATTAATAATTATTGGGTCGTTTATGGTAGCAAGCACTTTAAGGCGGGATTATTAATTATTGGGCTGCTTACAGCAGCAGGTGCCCTAAGGTTGGATTATTTATTATTGAGGTCGCTTATAGTTGCAAGTGTCCTAAGGTTGGATTATTTATTATTGAGGTCGTTTATAGTAGTAATCGTCTGAAGGCAGATTATTTATTGAAATCTATTGAGATTGCAGCCCCTATTGAAGAAGATTGACTATTCAGAAAAGCCAATAATAAATAACCCTCCTTTAAAGCCTTTTCCTCCCTGAGACTCTAATAATAAATAACCTTCCTTTAAAGCCTTTTCCTTCCTAAGGCTCTAATAATAAATAATCCACCTTTAAAGCCTTTCCCTCCATGAGATTCTGAATAATTAATAATTCCCCAAGCAGCAATTAGTTAGAAAAGTACCTGGAAAGCCAATAATCCTCCCTTTTTCTCATGGTTGCGATCTCTTCTTTCTTTTTGTCGCCATAACCGCAGAGATGCAGGGCGCCATGGAAGATCACCCGGTGCAACTCGGATTTGAACGTGGTCCCCAGGGTTTTGGCATTGTCCCTTACCCGGTCGATACTGATATAGATCTCACCCGTGGTAGCGGGACCGGCAGATAAGTCGAAAGTGATGATATCCGTATAAAAATCATGCGCCAGGTACTGCCGGTTGATATCAAGCAGTCTTTTGTCCGAACAGAAGATATAATTGAGGGCCTCCAGCTTTTGACCTTCTTTTTTAAAAAGGGTTTCAATAAAGGCTTTCAGGCCAGCCCGGTTTTCCAGGCTAAAGCCGGTGCATTCGTAAAAGAAACAAACTTTTGATTGTGAAGGCATAATTTCAAAATTCGTAAAGAAATACCATCCAACAAGGGTAGTTTTGCACAATTAATAATACCGGATAAATGATTGCAAGGCTTTCTGAATTAAAACCTGGACAGGAGGGAATCATCAGGGAATTTCAAAACAATGAGATCTTTCTGAAATTAATGGAAATGGGCTGTGTTCCCGGCGAAAGAATCCTCCTTGAGCAGATAGCTCCCCTGGGCGACCCGATCTCTGTGAACGTGGCCGGTTATCACCTGAGTTTGCGCCTGAATGAGGCGGAACATATCTTTGTTGAATTAAAACATTGATATTCAATAGATTAAATGAAAATTGGTCTTTATTTTGGCTCCTTTAACCCGGTTCATGTCGGGCATCTTATCATCGCCAGTCATATTCTCAACGAAACGGACATTGAGAAAGTCTGGTTTGTCGTTTCCCCCCAAAACCCGTTCAAACAGGAAAACGGGTTGCTGAATGAATACCATCGTCTTCACCTGGTGAAACTGGCAACCGGGCAGGACAACCGGATCAAGGCTTCTGAAATAGAATTTGGATTGCCCAAACCTTCCTACACGATCAACACGCTCACCTACCTCGCGGAAAAATATCCCGAACACGAATTCTGCATCATCATGGGGAGCGATAGTTTCCAGAACCTGCCGAAATGGAAGAATGCGGAACTGATCATCCGGGATCATGAGATCTACGTGTATCCGCGTCCCGGTTTCCCGGTGGAGAGTCATACCGGGGCAAAACTGCATATCGTCGGGGCCCCCCTGTTACAACTATCTGCAACGCATATACGAAAATGCATTGCTGAAGGAAAATCGGTCCGGTATATGGTGCCGGATATGGTGCTGGAGGAAATTGAAAAAGGCGGCTATTATAAAAAATAACCCAGGCCGAGGCAGGAGATCACGATAAAAGGCGGGAGGATCCGCGTAAACTGCAGCAGCAGGATGGTGCCAAGAATCACGAGCACATTAACCAGGCTAACCGTATTGGGGCCGGTTAAAGAAATGTCCCGCATGATATAAAAAGAGGAGGCCAGCATGATGCCCACCACCACCGCATTGATCCCTTCAAGCGAACGGTAGACCACGGCATACTTTCGCAGGTTGTGCCAGATCGGGTAAAAGAACAGCACCAGCAGGGCGCTGGGCAGGAAGATGGCCACCATGCCTATCAGGCAACCCAGCACCTGCATGTGGGCGCCCATATCTTTCAGCGCCATCCCGCCGGTAAAAGCGGCAATAGAAAATACGGGTCCGGGTACGGCCTGCACGATCCCCATACCGGTATATAATTTTTCTTCATCGATCTGTACTGCATTCGGATTCCTTTTTTTTACGGTCTCCGGGCGTACGCTCCATTGCTCGAGCATCATCGGCATCAGTACCTGGCCCCCGCCAAAGACCAGGCTTCCCATCCGGTACGTGTTTTCAAAAAGATTGATCGCTTTCCGGTTGGGCCAGTCGTTTTTACGGGCCGTTTCACTCAGGATACCGGCTGCGATAAAAATGATACCGAATAACCAGAAATTCCACCAGCGGGTTTTGCGGGGTTTTTGTTCCACCTGCGGAATACGGGTCTGGCTGAAATTCGTGGCAATTCCCCCCGCAACGATCAGCACGGGGATGACCCAGGTTTTCCCAAACAGGAAATAAGTGGCCGCCACACTGCAGAGCATGATGATCCAGGTGATCATATTCCGGATCGCAATAGGAAAAATATGAATCACGGCATAACCCAGGAACCCGGCGGCCATAGGGGGAATGAATTTGAAAATATCTGTTCCCAGCTCCCGTTTATCGATGTATTGCAATAAAAAGGAAAAGGCTCCCATCAGGATACTGGCCGGCAGGATCCAGACAGTTAGGGTCAGCACGGCCAGGGGGATTCCGCCTCTTTTATACCCGATCAGGGTGAGGGTCTGGGTGGAGGAAGCCCCCGGGAGCAACTGGCAAAAAGCATTGTACTCCATCAGCTCCTTTTCCGTAACATAAGGGGTGTGCTCTACAAATGTTTTCATCATCATGCCCAGGTGGGCCTGGGGCCCGCCAAAGGCAGTAATGCTGTGCCGGAAGACAGCCCTTAAAAAATGGAGATGACGGAGTAGCATTGGAGTTTAAATATAAAAAATTTCAGCTAAGCAGGACCTGTTCATTCAAACTCTTTCCTTTTCCTGTAAATTCAATCTTCTTTTCATCCCATTATTACAACCATAAAGACTACTATCAATGAAACAAAGACTGATCATTTTATTATTGCTGTCGCCCTTCCTCCTGCCGGCCCAGAAAGTCAAGACCGGGCTGACTGAACGCATGAAGCTGGCTGCTGATCAGATCGAAGCAAAATGTATTGCCTGGCGTCGTGATATTCACCAGCATCCTGAGCTGGGTAACCGCGAAACCCGTACTGCCAGAATTATTGCGGATCACCTGCGCTCTCTTGGGCTGGAGGTGCAGGAGCAAGTGGGTAAGACCGGTGTGGTCGGCTTATTGAAAGGAGGCAAGCCGGGTCCCTGCATCGCACTGCGTGCCGATATGGATGGCCTGCCGCTGGTGGAGCGGGTGAACCTGCCCTATGCCTCCAGCGTGAAATCAACCTATAACGGGCAGGCGGTCGGTGTCATGCATGCCTGCGGACACGATACGCATGTATCCATACTGATGAGTGTAGCCGAAATACTGGCTGGTATGAAAAACGACCTGGGTGGTTCTGTAAAATTCATTTTCCAGCCCGCTGAAGAGGGTCCTCCCGAAGGAGAAGAAGGCGGCGCGCCATTGATGGTCAAAGAGGGCGTAATGGACAATCCTAAAGTAGATGTGATTTTCGGGCTGCATATTGAATCAGATATCGAAGCTGGTAAAATTGAATACAAACCCGGGGCTTTTATGGCTTCTTCTGACTGGTTTACCATCAAAGTGAAAGGGAAGGGCAGCCATGGCTCACAGCCCTGGAAGGGGATCGACCCGATACAGATCTCCGCACAGATCATCACGGGACTTCAATCAATTGTCAGCCGCCAGTCCGAACTTACTAAAGCGCCTGTAGTGATTACCGTTGGTAAAATTCAGGGCGGTGTCCGCAGTAATATTATACCCGAGGAATGTGTAATGGAAGGAACCATCCGGACTCTTGATAGTAAAATGCAGGAGGAGGTGCATGAGAAAATAAAGTGGACGGCGGAAAAGATCGCCGAAGCTTCCGGGGCCAAAGCGGAAGTGAGCATCGATACCAAGACCCTGGTAACTTATAATACACCGGAACTGGTAAGGAAAATGCTACCCTCCCTGGAAAAAGCAGCCGGGCAGGATAATGTCAGGGAAAGAAACTGGGTCACCGGGGCCGAAGACTTTTCCTATTATGGCACGAAGGCCCCGGCATTTTTCTTTTACCTGGGGGGTATGCCGAAAGGAAAGGACCCCGCCACCGCCCCGCCCCATCATACGCCCGATTTTTATGTAGATGACAGTGGTATGAAGACGGGGATACTGGCTTTTTGCCAGCTGGTGATCGACTATATGCAGGCGGAGACCACTGTTAAAAAATAAGGCCATGCGAAAAATTTTCCTTGCCGTCTTCATCGGCATGATCTGCCAGCCGGCCGCCTCCCAGCGTACCGATAAAAAACTGCAATCAGCGATCCGGTCAATGATCAATGGGTATAAAGGCGATATCGGGATCTATATAAAAAACCTGCGCACCGGGAAAATCGTATCTATTGATGCAGATACTGTTTTTCCAACGGCCAGCATTGTGAAACTGCCCATCTTCCTGGGAATCACGGACCGGATGTACCGGGGAGAACTTGACTATGACTCGTCTTTTATTTACAAAGATTCCCTGCTGTATGAAGGCGCGGACATACTTGGTTCCTTCAAGAGCGGAGAGAAAATCGCCCTGAAAAAACTGATCATGCTGATGCTGACAACCAGCGATAATACGGCCAGTCTCTGGCTGCAAAGCCTGGCCGGTACCGGCACCCGCATAAACAGCCTGCTCGACAGTCTTGGTTTTACCCATACCCGGGTAAACTCCCGTACACCCGGCCGGGAGGAGAACCGGGCCCGGTTTGGCTGGGGGCAAACCACAGCCCGCGAAATGGGAGTGCTTTTAGAAAAAATTTACCGGAAAGAGATTTATTCAGAAGCCAGCTGCGACCGGATGCTGCGCTGCCTGGGCCGGAATTTCTGGGATGAGAACGAAGGGATTTCTGTAATTCCCTCTACGATTGAAGTATTCAGTAAAAACGGTTGTGTCAATGCTTCCCGCAGCGAGGTGATGATTGTGAATGCACCCCGGAATCCTTTTGTGCTATGTATTTTTACGAAAAACAACCAGGATACCAGCTGGAAAAGGGAGAATGAAGCATGGGCAATGGCGAGGAAACTGGCGGCATACTTGTGGGAGTATTATAAATAAGCACCCGTAACGTCATGCTTCGATACGCCTGCTTTTAGCTGCTACTTTGCATAACAGAATCAGTCCGGCCATTAAAAGCAGGCTACTCAGCATGACAGTAACGGTACGACCGCTGTCGTAATAAACGTAATGATGATGTCATGCTGAGTAGCGGGCCTTAGCCCGCGTACCGAAGCATGACGCTTCTATTTCAATAACTGGTACACCAGCAAACTGAGCAGGTAGGCCAGCCCCGTCATGTAGCTTAATTGGATCAGGGGCCATTTCCAGCTGCGGGTTTCTCTTTTTACCACGGCCAGCGTACTCATGCACTGCATGGCAAATACATAAAAGATCAGGAGGGATAAGCCGGTGGCGAGGGAGAACACCCGCTTACCATCGGGCCGTACAGCAGATTTCATTTTTTCCTTTAGTAAAAGGGAACCGCTGTCATCATCCCCCACACTGTAGAGGGTAGCCATGGTGCCCACGAAAACCTCGCGGGCCGCAAAGGAAGTAACCAGGGCGATCCCGATCTTCCAGTCATAACCCAGCGGGGCGATAGCCGGCTCCAGGGATTTGCCTATCAACCCGGCATAGGAGTTCTCCAGTTTTTCCGTATGGTATTCTTTATTCAGCTTGCGGGCATCCGCACCGGGCTGCGTTTTAAGTTGTTCGTATTTGGCTGTGATCCGCTGCATCGTATTCCCCGGGCCAAAGGAGCTCAGCGCCCAGAGCACGAGGCTGATGATCATGATGATCCGGCCGGCGTCCATGACGAAGATCCGGGCCTTGCTGATCATGGTGGGAAATACATTTTTCCAGCGGGGCGCCCGGTAGGTGGGCAGCTCGAGGATAAAGAAACTTTTCTCCTTAATATGGATAAACCATTTGGCCACATAAGAAACGATCAGGGCCATCAGGAGCCCGAGCAGGTAAAGCCCCATCATCACCAAACCCTGCAGGCTCAAAAAACCGAGCAGGTAGTTTTGGGGAATGACTAATGAAATAAGAATGGTATATACAGGCAGGCGGGCTGAACAACTCATCAGCGGGGTGATCAAAATGGTCAGCAGCCTTTCTTTCCGGTTCTCAATATTGCGGGCACTCATAATGGCGGGTACCGCACAGGCAAACCCGCTGATCATGGGCATTACGCTTTTCCCGTTCAGTCCCACTGCTCGCATCAGCCGGTCGGACAGAAAACTGATCCTTGCCATATAGCCGCTGTCTTCCAGCAGGGTGATCAGTCCGAAAAGGATCATGATCTGGGGCACAAAGACAAGGATCCCGCTGAGGCCGGCGATCACCCCGTTAATTAACAGGTCGGTCCAGCGGGTTTCTGGCAAAGAACCGGCCAGGGCCTGGCTGATTTTTGAAAAACCGAGATCAATCCAGTCCATCGGGTACTGGGCCAGCCAGAATACACTTTGAAACAGCAAAAACAAGACCGCCAGCAGGATCAGGTAGCCCCAACGGCGGTGCAGGAGTAAATTGTCCAGCCTTTCGGTAAAAATGGATTTTTGCAGCGGATCGGGTTCTGATACCGCCTGCTGCATGATCTGCCGGATCCGGCTATAGCGTTGTAATATCTCCTCGGCCTGTGTCCTGGTGGGATTGAACTGGTTGCGGATCTCAATATTTTCAATGGTATCCTGCATGCCCGCATCCAGGTCAAAAGTCTCGTGGTTGATCAGATAATGAATCGCTTTATAGTCGCTTAGCCGGGGGAAATGCTGTTTTACCTCATCAATTGGCGCTTCGGCCAGGGCCCTGTTGTCAATAAAATCCCGGACGGGAGTTTTATAAGCCTGCTGAACCGTCAGGCTGATGGCTTTTTTTAATTCAATAATTCCCTTGTTCTTCCGGGGATCCACCGCCACCACAGGCACACCCAGTTCTCTTTCGAGGGTGGCCAGGTCTATCTTGATCCCCTTTTTCCGGGCCAGGTCCATCATGGTCAGTACCACCACAACCGGAACTTTCAGGTCAATGATCTGGGTGCAGAAAAGCAGGTTACGCTTCAGGTTGCTCGCATCGGCCACCGCCACCACCACATCCGCCTTGATTTCCTTGTCTTCCCCGATCAGGACCTTATAACTCACCCACTCGTCTAATCGTTTGGGGTAAAGGCTGTAAGAACCAGGCAGGTCGATCACTTCGGCAGCAACGCCCCCGAAAACAGCGGTCCCGGTTTTTTTATCAACCGTTACCCCCGGGAAATTACCCACCTGTTGGTGCAGCCCGGTCAGGCAATTAAACAGCGAACTTTTTCCGCTGTTTGGATTACCGACCAGGGCAATATGTAAATTGTTTTTTTCCACGGTAATAAACCTGCCTCGGGCAAGGAAGGCAAAAGTAGAGCGGTAAACCGAAACAGCCTTACGAAATACGATTTTTAGCGGCTGCAAAAGGGAAAAGATGGGCGGAAACCCGGCAATTAACCGGGGGAAAAAGAGAGCGGCTTAATACCTTTGCAACTTATCAATTATTTTACCATGGGTTCTCCTGTTTCAAGATTAATGATCGGACTGTTGCTGGCACTGGCCGCCTGCTCTCCTTCCAAGAGGATTAATAAAGATGAAGTACAGACGCTGCAAAACCTGCAGTCGCATATTCAGTACCTCGCCGATGATAAACTGGAAGGCCGTCGTACCGGTACGAACGGTGAAAAGCTCGCGATGGAATATATCAGCAGCCAGTTCCGTGCCACGGGCCTGCAGCCCAAAGGAAGCGATGGGTATTACCAGGCATTTGAAGTAAACGAAGGAAAACAAATTGATCCCTCCACCCAATTCAGTATAAACGGAATCCTCCTGCAGGCCGGAAAGGATTATTTTCCCCTTGCCTATAGCGCCAACCTGAAAATGGAAGCCCTCCCTTCCATCGCTGTACAGGAAGCGGATATGCCCTGGTTCGTGGACCTCAAAGACGGCCTGGATGAAAACAAGAATAACCCGCATTTTGACCTGGCGGATTATATTTATACCAATTGCAAAAAAGCAAAGGATAAGGGCGCCACGGCTGTTATTTTATATAATACCTCTGCCACGGATGATAAACTGGTTTTTAATGGGAAGGATAAATCAGAAACGCTCACGATCCCGGTATTATATATAAGGAAGGAAGCGGCGGCAAAATATTTGAAAGATCCTTCCGCCACCATCAGTATAAAATTCACTGTTTCCCTCAGCGAAAAGAAAAGAACAGGGTATAATGTGGCAGGCTACCAGGACAATGGCGCAGCTACCACGGTGGTGCTGGGCGCCCATTTTGATCATCTTGGTTATGGAGAGGACGGGAATTCAAGGAACACATCGAAAGAGCCGGCCATTCACAACGGGGCCGATGACAATGCGAGCGGGACAGCTGCCCTGATCGAGCTGGCTAAAAAGCTGAAATCCTCCAAAGCAAAAAAGAATAATTATCTCTTTATCGCGTTTTCCGGGGAGGAACTGGGATTGTATGGATCCAAATATTTTACCGAACATCCCACGATCGACCTGAAGACCGTGAATTATATGATCAATATGGATATGGTGGGGCGGATGCCGGACAGCAATCATACCATTACGATTGGCGGCTATGGCACATCGGCATCCTGGTCGTCCGTGATCTCCCCTCTTGTCAGCAACCCCCTCCGGGTAAAGATTGATTCCAGCGGCACCGGCCCCAGCGATCATACCTCTTTTTACCGGAAAGACATTCCTGTACTCTTTTATTTCACCGGCCTGCATACAGACTATCATAAACCCAGCGACGATGCCGATAAGATCAATTATGACGGGATCGTACGGGTGCTCCGTCATGTTACCAATGTTGTCGACAAAATGAATGCGGAGCAAAAACTTACTTTCCTGAAAACCCGCGAGACCCAGACCACTACCACGGCCCGTTTTAGTGTTTCCATGGGCATCATGCCCGATTATACCTGGTCGGGTACGGGGGTGCGGGCGGACGGAGTCAGTGAGGGAAAACCTGCGCAAAAAGCCGGGCTCAAAGCCGGGGATATTATCCTGCAGATCGGGGAGTATAAGATCACGTCCATGGAATCTTATATGCAAACCCTGGGCAAGTTTAAAAAAGGGGACAAGCCGAAAGTGATTTACAAAAGAGGGAAGGACAACCTGGAGACAACCGTTGAATTCTAATTTGTAACTTACGGGAAGGAAAATCGTATGGCTGAACGCAACAAACTGGTACTGGACAACCGGGGGCTCACGGAAGGGTTCTTCGAAGATACCCGCCTGCTGGGCATCATGGCGCCCATCAAGGATTACCAGTTTTGCTGGCATCTCAACAATACCATCGGGCTGGATTTCCGCATCAATGATATTGAGATCAAACTGGTAAAAAAGAAAAGGGATTATTTTTTTACGGTCTACGAATACCGGGTGCCCACCGGTTCGCTTGAACACTATATTTATAATAATCAGTTTGACGGGGAGTATTTACTGCCGGAATTCAAACACCTCGACTTTCTCTGGCTGATGAAGGGAGACGAAGTGAATGATGATACCATGCAGCAAACGATCCAGGTCATCCGGAGTATTAACACGGTGCAGTTGGTGGCGGAGCTGCCGACAGAGCAAATAAAGAATAAAGAGAATCTTGTTTTTTAGATTTTATGGGAAACAAATTCCAAGAAACCAAGATGCCAAGATCCCTGCCTTGCCGGCAGGCAGGCAAAGAATATTCAAAATTCAAAGGCCAAATAAGTATCAATATTTAAATCTCAAAGTATTCTCTGAAAAATGCCTGAAACCTGCTGATTTACGGGCTTTGATTGTTCCGGCTAATGAGTTTTTGTGAAGCTACTTCCTTCTAAACCTGTAAACATATAAACCCGTCAACCAACCATGTGGACAGAAACCAACAACACCCTTTACCGGAAGTTTCAATTTAAAAACTTCAGCGAAGCCTTTGCCTTTATGACCCGGGTGGCGATGGAGGCGGAAAAGATGAACCATCACCCTTTGTGGACCAATGTGTGGAACACGGTGGAGATCTGGCTGAGTACGCATGATGCGGGGAATATCGTTACGGAAAAAGACCGGAAACTGGCTGCCCGGATTGATGCCCTTCTTTAAGCAACTGCAATGAAAAAACAACTGCTTTTCTTTATTACTGTTTCCCTGCTTTTCTCCTGCAATGATGAAAAGAGTAAGGTTGACGGCGGACCCTGCACGTACCGGGAAACCCGGCACCCGGCAAAACTGATCCGGCTGGAAACGAGAGACAGCCTGCGCTATGAAGCCTATTTTGAACTGGAGGCCGGGGTAAGGTCGGCCGGTAAAAAAGATACGGTCTCATACGAAGTCCTGAACTACCGGCCCGTTACCGCCGAAGAGGTCCGGAAAGACAGTCTTGCGGAAGGAAGGATCTGCACCTATATAATCCAGGATATTGCGACCGGTCATTGTGATCCCCATATACAGATCATCCGTCTTGATAAATATTAAATGAACCCTTGCCCTCCGCCTCCACGATACTAATGATTCGTCCCGCCGCTTTCGGGTATAATGATGAAACGGCGGCAAATAATTTCTTTCAGCAGCACCCGGCCATGAGCAGGGAAGCAGTACAGCTACAAGCCCTCGTGGAATTCGATCAGGTGGTGAACCTTTTACGCAGCGAGGAAGTGGAAGTCCTGGTGATGGAAGACAGCAAGGAACCGCCCAAACCCGACGCGGTATTTCCCAATAACTGGATCAGTACTTCGCCCGATGGGAAAATAATACTCTACCCGATGTATGCGGCCAACCGGCGTACGGAGAAAAGAGATGAAATTTTACAACAGCTTGCCCGGGATTTCGTGGTAACCGATGTGCAGGACTGGACTGAGTTTGAAGCCGAGGGCCGTTTCCTCGAAGGTACGGGCAGTATGGTCATTGACCACGACCATGAAATGATCTATGCGGCTATTTCTGAGCGGACCAATTTATCCGTGCTCGAAAAGTTTTCCAGCGCCAATGGATTCCAGGCGATTGTTTTTCTCGCCACGGACCTCAACGGGCACCCGGTCTATCATACCAATGTGCTGATGGGCCTGGGAGAAAAATTCGCCGTGCTCTGCGAAGAGGCCATTGAGGAAGAGTGGGAACTGATCGCGGTAAAACAATTGCTGGAATCAACCGGGCATACGATCGTACCGATTACCCGGGAACAAATGCTTTGTTTTGCCGGCAATATGCTGGAAGTAAAAAACCGGAGGGGAGAATCCATTCTCGTTATGAGCCAGGCGGCATTTGATTCCTTGCGGGACGATCAGATACAGGAGCTTGGAAATTATGCGAAACTGTTGCCGGTGGCCGTACCAACGATCGAGCAGGTAGGAGGCGGAAGTGTACGCTGTATGATGGTGGAAATATTTTTAAAAAAGAAATAGACCCGCCTTTTTCAACGAAAGGTCCGGGAATACTCTGTTTGTATGCCTGCATTGATAGTGATGTCCTTACGGCTTTACCAAAACCAGTTTTTCGCCTGCCGCTGTTATCCGGCCGATGGGCGAGGTAAAATCAGCGAGCCCGTTTTTTGCGAATAATGCTATTATTTCATTCTTTGCCTCTTCCGCAACGGCAATCAGTAATCCCCCGTTTGTCTGCGGGTCCGGCAGCAATTTAAAGGCTTCTGCCACCGGTGTTCCTTTCTCAAATTTTACGTTTTCCCCGTAACTGCTCCAGTTGCGGGTGGTGCCATCCGGAAACACGCCCTGGGCGATATAGTCTTTCACCCCGGGGATGGCAGGAATCTGGTCATACCAGATCTCGGCGCTCAGGCCACTTCCGCCGGCCAGTTCGATGAGGTGACCGAGTAATCCAAAACCGGTTACATCCGTCATGGCATGCACGCCCTTAATTTTTCCCAGCTCCTCCCCTGTTTTGTTCAGGGTGGTCATTTGTTTTACAATAACCCCGAGCAAGTCTTCCTTCAGCAAGCCTCTTTTTTGCGCGGTGGACAGGATGCCCACGCCCAGCGGCTTGGTCAGGAACAAGAGATCGCCTTCCCTGGCCGTATTGTTTTGTTTTAAATGCTCAATAGGAACAATGCCGGTAACCGCCAGTCCAAAGATGGGTTCCGGGGAGTCGATACTGTGACCACCCGCCAGCGGGATACCTGCTTCGGCGCAGATGCTGCGCCCGCCTTCCACTACTTTTTGGGCTACTTCAGCCGGGATCTTATTAACCGGCCAGCCCAAAACCGCGATCGCCATCAGGGGTTTTCCGCCCATGGCATAGATATCGCTGATGGAATTAGCAGCGGCAACCCGGCCGAATTCATAGGGATCATCCACGATGGGCATAAAAAAATCGGTGGTGGAAATGATGGCTGTTCCATTGCCGAGGTCATAAACGGCGGCATCGTCCCGGCTGTGGTTGCCCACGAGGAGTTTATCGTTATCGGGGAAAGAAACAGATGTTTTTAAAATTTCATCCAGCACTTTGGGAGCGATCTTGCAGCCGCAGCCGGCGCCGTGCGAAAATTGAGTCAGCCTGATGGGTTCCTGTGTCATACTACTACTTGAGCCGGCAAAGTTAATCTTTCAGGGACTCAAATATCCGGTCGATTGCCGGTTTGCGGATGCTGAAATGATTGGCATTGCCGATCTCTTCCTTGCGGACCCGGAGTCCTGTGTACTTGCGGCCGGTCACGGTAGTATAAAAACTCCGGGTCGAATACAGGACTTTGTTTAAGAATTCCAGGCCGCCCACATAGATCATTACATCGGCTTTCAGGGCTTTATTGGATTTGAAATAAGCCGTTTCAATTTTATCCAGTTCGTAATAATTGGCCCAGATGGAAGGGCTGATGGCAAAATGCCGGTCGAAAAGTTTATCGGTCTTATACCTTTTGAACATTAGTTTTACAGTGATTACTCCCGGTATAATACCGACAGACATTGGCGCCAGCTAATAAAGGCATTTTTAATGTCTCGTCGGTATTAAATAAGGTATACAGGCAGAATAAGCCCCCGAAAGAATGCCCGATAAAAACCCGGTCCTTTTTATTGGGCAGTTTTTTTTCGATCCGGGGGATCAGTTCGTGACGCATAAACCCATAAAACAGATCCGCTTTTCCAAAATTGGTTTCCACATTCTTACTGATGTCTGCGGGAATAAAATCCCGGGACCTTTTTTCGTGCCAGTCCCCGATATGGGAAATCGCAATAATCACGCAGGAGGAAGGAATTACTGCAGCCCAGTATTTGTCTTTTCCAAAAACATAATCCCCGATCCCCAGCGACCCATCGGTCATGTAAACATGGTGGTATTTTTTTGCAGCGGAAAAACCAGCTGGCTTGCGGATAGTAATGATGAATTTATCTTTTACCTGCGCGGAATAAACAGTATCGGTTTGTGTGGTTTGCGCGGAGGCAAACAGGCCGGGCAGGAGGATAAGGAACAGGCAGGGGGTCTTCATCCTGTTAATTTAATAATTTCTGTGAAGAATGCCGTTGGCCTGCGGGGTTAAGGAATTTTCGTTATCTCTTTCTCCGGAATACAATACCCGAGCTCTTCTGGAAATCCGAGCTGAAGCGGAGATTATATACATCTTCACCATCCCGGATCACGAGCAGCCCGGTATTGGGCGGGTATTTGCCGAGGCTTTCGGCAAACATCACCAGGGTAAAGGAATCAATTCCTTCCGGCATATAGATGGTTTTGCGGATCGCCGAACTTTTCAGACCCTGACCGGGCATCACCACTTCCCCGTTCAGGAATACGCTTACGGTATCCCCGTCAATCTCCCCGTTATCATAAAGAGAAAGAAGCAGGCTGTCGGATTTGAAATTCACTTCCTGGGAAAATTCAGATTTCCGGCCGGCAATGACGGATGATTTTTTAATCGGGTCTTCCGATGGTTTTTTGATCACCAGGGCTGCAGGATCCCTGGTCGTTTCTTTGCGCGGAGCAGGGGCCGGATTGCTGATTATCGTTTTGTCCGCAATGGACGGCAGGCCCCCCGTCTCTTTTTTCTTATTTTCCGCCGCTTTTATCTCAACCGGCTGCACAAGAGCTACCGGCCTGGGCTTTGGCGGGGGAACAGGATTACCGGATTTTGATTTTTGTTCTTCCGTTTCTGGGGTTGTATTTGCTTTCGCCATTTCCGGATTCTTTACAGCGGTTGCGGCCGGCTGCGGAGTGCTGGTATTACTTTCAACGGGATTGCTCGCGGGGTTGCCGGTATTTACAGCAACAGGTATTGTTTTGCCCGGGGGAACCGACTCTTCTTTTGCTTTAATTTCTTTTACAATAGTTAGGTTATTCCTGCCGGCAGAAACAGTATCAACTGATACGGGTTTAGATGAATTTATCACCGGCTCCGGTTTTGACTCCGGGGTCGTGGCGCTTGTGCTAAGCGCAGGTGAAACAACAGGTTCATCCTGTTTCTTAACAAGAGAGGTTTCAGCAGGCAGGGGAACTTTGTTCGTTTCGGGGAGTTTGGGCCGGTGTACGGCCGTCACTTCTTTATTCTCCAGCAGGACCTCCGCCTTATCGGAGTACGCTGTATTGATGCGCTCCGGCCTGGCAATTTTTACCACGGGGGGAGTTTCTTTTCTTTCTTTATAAAAAGCCACATCACCGGCTTTGTTCAGTTCTTCGAGGTGGGGAAATATCTTGGAGGCGGTCAGGTCCTTTTCTTCTGCCAGTGTCAGTTTACCGCTAACGGCATAGTATTTCCTGTTGGCATTTGTCTTCCAGGTTCCGTCCAGGTACCAGGTGCTGTCGTTCTTATTGCGCCGGAAAGTGCTGGTCACCCTGATCCGTTTATCCAGTTTTCCCCGGAAATTATAGGAAACGATCTCATCATCGGTCACTTCGCAGATATCCCCTTCGATGGTACCCTTTACCCGTTTCAGGATAAAATAGAGTGTGTCGTTGACGATAAATTCGCTGCGGGAATAGCCATAGACCTTCCCTTTGTATTCAGTCAGGGCGATCTCAAAAGACTGGTCTTTCCTTACCGTGGCGCTGTCGTTGTGTACAGAACCCACCCAGAGTCCGGTCAGGGACTGGCCGTAAAAAAAAACAGGGGTTAGAAGGAACAGGAAATTAAGCCAAAGGTTTTTGGAGTGAAGGATGGATTTCACGAAGGAGCAGGTCAGCATTTTCAGTACTTACGGATTTACAATTTACTGTATGTAATAACGAATCCGCCCCCTCCCGATTGTGCAGGGACCGGAAATAAAACTTGTCATAGTATTTGAGCAAAATTTCGAAACTTTCACTGATTTTGCCCTCTTTTAGTAGCAAAATGGCCGTTTTTGCGTTCAAATGGCCTAATTTCTGGCTAATTCGCTCAATCGCAGAAACCAGGCTTTCGGGGTCTAACCGGCCATATTCCGGTACAATATGCTTTAGTCTTTCCTCAAAAGGGATGTCCAGGAACCAGACCGGGGAGCGCCGCATGTTTTTCCAGAGTTCGTTGGGCAGGTTCACCAGGCCGATCCGCTGAGATTCGTCTTCCAGCCAGATGGCTTGTGCCGGATACGAACTTTCGGGTGCCATCGACTCGTCCTGACATCCTGCCTGTCCGGCAGGCAGGATGACAACCTGCCTGTCCGGCAGGCAGGCTAACAACTGACAACTGAGAATATTTTCAAACATCTCCTGCGTCGGTTGCGGCGGCAGCCCGATATTGCCGAAGGCGGATCCTTTATGACCGGCGATGCTTTCGAGGTCGATCACCTTCTCCCCTTTTTCTTTTAAAACCGACAATAATTCCGTTTTACCTGAGCCGGTAAACCCACCGAGAATTTTAAATGGGTAGGGTTGTTTAAAGCTATCCAGCACATGGTTCCGGAATTTTTTATAACCGCCTGCAAGGGTAAACACTTTGAACCCGTAGAGATCGAGTAACCAGGATACGGCGCCGCTGCGCATCCCGCCTCTCCAGCAATAGACGAGAATAATCTTCGATTCATGGTTTGGGGGCTGTGTATCCTCCGCTGCCGGCTGCCGGCTGACAAGGGCCTCCACTTCTTCCACCATTTTCCGCATTTTCGGACCGAAGAAATCAAGCCCGATTTTTATGGCTTCTTCGCGGCTTCGCTGTTTGTAGGCGGTACCGACTTCTTTGCGTTCTTCATCAGTAAATAAAGGAAGAGAATGGGCGCCGGGAATATGGGCGTGTTTGTATTCACCGGGGGAACGGACATCGAAAACCGGGTATTGCTTTGCCAGTTCGAGAAAGGGTCCGATATGTATTCTTTCAGCGGCCATAAACCAGTGCGGAAATTAATAATAGCTCAAGGGATCGTCAAAAAATTATAAAAAAAGCTGCCCGGTTAAAGAGCAGCTGTATTCAATATAGTTCAGGCTGACTGATTACCGGTTCATACTGGCCAGGAACTCTTCATTATCCTTGGTGCCCTTCATCCGGTTCTGCAGCTCACGCATGGCTTCTTCGGTGTTCATATCGGTGAGGTAAACACGGAGCAGGTTCATCCGCTGCAATACATCTCTTTCGAGAAGCAGGTCATCGCGGCGGGTGCTGGAAGCCACAATATCGATGGCCGGGAAGATCCGTTTGTTGGAAAGACGGCGGTCGAGCTGGAGTTCCATATTACCGGTACCCTTGAATTCCTCGAAGATCACTTCATCCATTTTACTTCCGGTATCCACCAGGGCGGTAGCGATGATGGTTAAGGAACCGCCGCCTTCAATTTTACGGGCTGCTCCAAAGAATTGTTTGGGTTTCTGCATCGCGTTGGCTTCCACACCACCCGATAATACTTTACCGGAAGCCGGCGCCACGGTATTGTGTGCGCGGGCCAGGCGGGTAATGGAATCCAGCAGGATCACCACATCATGCCCGCATTCCACGAGCCGTTTGGCTTTTTGCAGGGCGATCGTGGACACTTTTACGTGTTTTTCAGCAGGTTCATCGAAAGTGGAAGCGATCACTTCTCCTTTAATGCTGCGTTCCATATCGGTTACCTCTTCCGGGCGTTCATCCACCAGCACCACCATCAGGTAACACTCGGGGTGATTCGCCGCAATGGCATTGGCCACGGCTTTCAGCAGCATGGTCTTACCGGTCTTGGGCTGCGCCACGATCAGACCGCGTTGTCCTTTACCGATGGGGGTAAAGAGATCCATGATCCGCGTGGAATAATCGGATGCCGTGGTGAAGAGATTCAGTTTTTCGAAGGGGAACAAAGGGGTGAGGTAGTCAAAGGGGACCCGGTCGCGCACTTCTTCGGGACTCTTCCCGTTGATGGTATCCACTTTTAATAACGCAAAGTATTTTTCTCCTTCCTTCGGCGGACGAACGGCACCGTGCACGGTATCACCGGTCTTTAATCCGAATAATTTGATCTGGGAGGGAGAAACATATACGTCATCCGGGGAGGATAAATAGTTGTAGTCAGAAGAGCGAAGGAAGCCATAGCCATCAGGCATCATTTCGAGCACGCCTTCACCGAGGATCACCCCGTCAAACTCCACATTGAACTGTTGTTCCCGGCGGGGAGGATAAAACTTATTGCTGGCGGCACTGTTTTCCCCGGACTGCTGGCTGGCTTCATTCAGGATCGCCTGCGCCAGTTGTTCGGTTTTATTATCGACCTCCGTTTCTGCGTTTACCAGGGGTTCTTCTGTAATGGTTTCTTCAACCACGGGTTTTTCATCGGATTTTTTGCGGCCTTTTTTAACAGGGGCTTCTTTTTTTATGGGCATATTGGGTTTTTTAGGGGCGGGTTTTTCTTCTCCGCCGCTCTCTACTACGGCTTCTTCACTGCCGCCTGTACTGGTACTTGTTTTGACGATCCGTTTGCGTTTACCATCTTCAGAAGGTTTGGCTCCTTTGGCGCCGGCAATAGCCTGGCCATCAAGAATTTTATAAACGAGGTCCTGTTTACTCAGCTTTTTGGCGTTAGGGATTTTCAACTGGTCAGCAATGTCCAGCAGTTCAGGAACGAGCATGTCGTTCAGTTGGAGAATATCATACATATTAAAAACTTGAGGTTAGTCACAACTCGCGGTCACCAATCTTGGAATCTGAAAAATTTGAGTTTATGTTGAATGAAACAGGCAGGTAAATGATGAGCCAATTGCCTTGGGAGCTAAACTTATCGGCCTCTTTCCGCTGCAAGTATACAGCTAATTCGGGGAAAATCAAAAATTTTTGGCTGCGGGAGGCTGATTCCGGGCGCTTGAATCAACGCCGGCAGTCAGCAGAAAAACAAGGGTTTAGGGCAAAAAACCGAATTAGCGGAATCACTGCTGAATGCTGCTTTCCATGTTTTACCTTTGCCCCTCGCAAAACAGCTATTATGTTCAACAAACGAATCAAGATCAAAGCGCTGCTGGCAGCGGAACCGGCCGGCCAGGAAGTAACCGTGATGGGATGGGTGCGGACCTTCCGCAACAACCAGTTTATTGCATTAAATGATGGCAGTACCAATAATAATTTACAGGTAGTGCTGACATTGGGAGCTTTCCCGGATGAATTGTTGAAACGCATTACCACATCTGCTTCCCTGAAAGTTACGGGTACGGTTGTGCCGTCCCTGGGAAAGGGACAAAAAATGGATCTGAACGCCGCTGCGGTTGAAGTACTGGGTGACAGTGATGCGGAGAAATACCCGCTGCAGCCCAAGAAGCACAGCCTTGAGTTTTTACGGGAGAAAGCACACCTGCGATTCCGTACCAGCACATTTGGTTCGGTTTTCCGTGTACGCCATGCACTGGCTTTTGCCATACATAAGTTCTTCAATGAAAAAGGCTTTGTGTACATGCATACACCCATCATTACGGCCAGTGATGCGGAAGGCGCCGGGGAGATGTTCCGTGTTACAACTTTACCCATGGACGGGACCGCTCCGAAAAATGAGGACGGCAGCATTAATTATAAGGAAGATTTTTTTGGCCGTAGCACCAATCTTACCGTAAGCGGGCAACTGGAAGGAGAGTTGGGGGCTACAGCATTTGGGGATATTTATACATTTGGTCCCACTTTCCGCGCCGAAAACAGCAATACCACCCGTCACCTGGCGGAATTCTGGATGATCGAACCGGAAATGGCCTTTTATGACCTCGAGGACAATATGAACCTGGCCGAAGAATTCATTAAATATATTATCCGGTATGCGATGGGCAATAACCGGGAAGACCTTGAATTCCTGGCCACGCGGCTGGCGGATGAAGAAAAACAACTGCCCCAGGACAAACGCAGTGAAATGGGACTGATCGAAAAACTGGAGTTTGTACTGAATAATAATTTTGAACGCCTGACCTATACCGACGCGGTTACTATTCTCCGTGAGAGCAATCACAATAAGAAAAAGAAATTCCAGTACGAAGTGACCGGATGGGGTATGGATCTGCAGAGTGAGCACGAACGCTACCTGGTGGAGAAACATTTTAAGAAACCGGTGATCCTGTACAATTACCCTGCTGCCATCAAGGCTTTTTATATGCGACAGAATGAAGACGGGAGAACCGTGGCAGCCATGGATATACTGGCCCCGGGAATCGGCGAGATCGTGGGCGGTTCACAGCGGGAAGAAAGACAGGATAAACTGGAATCCAGGATGAAAGAGATCGGGATTCCTGCGGACGAACTCTGGTGGTACCTGGATACCCGGCGCTTCGGCACAGTACCGCATGCCGGTTTTGGGCTGGGTTTTGAGCGGATGGTACAGTTTGTAACGGGAATGACAAATATCCGGGATGTAATTGCATTTCCGAGGACGCCTGGAAGCGCGGAGTTTTAAGCTGTCCGCTGCCTGCTCTGATACTGATCCGATACTTCTTCGATATTTCTTCGCAAATTGTCGAAGCAATCCCGAACAAGCCTCGAAGGAAACTAGAACCACCCAGGGAAGGAGCTACGAGCTAATAGCTATGAGTTACAAGTGGCGAGCGGCAAATAGTACTGTACCTCGCCCCTCACCCCCTCGCCGCTCATGGCTCATCACCCACTCCTTCGGCCAGGGGTCTCCCTTTTGAAATCTTTAAAGCCGGGTGTAGGGTGTTATGGGGCCAGGTGATTCTTTCTTATATCTGCCGGCAGCCCAGTGATAATAAGTAAGACGTCAGGTCCCCGGGGCAATAGTTTGTTAAGGCCGGTTGCGGCTGGAGGAGGCCGGGCCAGGGAAGGGATCATCCGGTAGAAGAAGGAATCGTGGAAAGACCGGAACACTATTTATACAGCAGTACCCGGGATTACCAGGCTGCTGATAAGGTGGGATTGCTAAAAGTAAATTTCCTGTAAGTAGAGGTTTTGACGGCCCTGAGCCGCAGGCTCAGGCCAGCCGTCTTAGATTTGTAATTTTCTTATTTTTAAGACGAGGAAAAGAACACCACGGACACGGACAGCGAGGCTTTGATGTTAAGGAATGCCGGACAGAGAAATTCATAATGCAAAAACTGGCCTACATTCATAATAACCCCTGTTCGGGTAAATGGATGCTGGCGCCAGATATATTGCAATACCCGTACAGCTCGGCTGGGTTCTATATCAGTGGTAAACAAGGGAAGTATTGCGTAAAAGATTACCGGGAATTTCTGAAATTTTAGGAATGAGTATTATAGGGCGCCACAAGCTATGGATCCCGGGGCAATTGTTTGTCAGGGCTGGTTGCGGTTGGAGGAGACCCGTCGGGAAAGGAAATGATAAAGAATTAATCCCGACTGTTTGCAGAAGTGATTTTTATATTTATCTTAGTATAGATTCGCCCACACTATTAATTTGGGTGATACCTTATCCCTGAAGAAAAGTTACTACCTGATATGAACAAAAAAACGTAGTGCTCTGTTTAGTTAGTCTTTTCTTTTGATTCACGGTTGATGATTCTCATTAACTGAAAATTTTGGCAATAGACAAATATCTATGAATCGTACCCGTTTACTCCGATATGTATATTTTACCGGCAAGACAGAAGTTATGACCAGGCTTACAGTACTCAGGCATTCCAACCTGGTATGATTGCCATGTTATTTCATAATCCAAAAATTCTATCATTAAAAAATAAAACCATCATGAAACTCTCTACCAAATTAAAAAACGGAATCCTGATCGTTGCAGCGCTATTTGGAACAGTCATTGCTGGTGCGCAAAGTGGTAATGTGGGTATCGGCACCAATACACCAAACAGCAATGCTGCTCTTGAGTTGGCAGCCACCAACAAAGGTTTTTTGCCGAACCGTGTATCACTATCAGCTACCAATTCCCCGCTTCCGCTGACTGCACATATAGAGGGTATGTTGGTATATAATACTGCTACTGCAGGCACTTCACCGGTTAATGTATACCCTGGCTGGTATTATAACGATGGTACGCAATGGGTGCGGCTGGCAAGTAATAATTTTGGTAATACCAAAATATTTGCTACGGGCACTTTTACCTGTCCTTATAATGGGGGGGCGGGCGGCACCGGTTTCGCTACAGGTTTAAGCATCGCTATACCTTCTGATGGATGGTATTATATCGAATCCGGACTCACCATCGGATCCGATTGCAACGATTATTGGATGTATATTAATACACCATCTGGTGCTGCTGATATCTGGCGGGTTTATTGTTCAGTTGCTGCCAATTCTCTTTATGTTCCGCGGGAGCAATCCCGCATGTTATTTCTCACCGCAGGTAGTTATCCTATTTTAGCTGGTAAAAGTAATCTTGTTGTTCCTACGCAATGTAATATTGGTAACCCAGTGGTGTATGTATCTGCAGTTAAAATTCAGAATTAGGCATGTTTTTCAGATACACATAATGTGCTATTCATGAGATGATCAATTCTCAAAACAGAAATCAATGCTACTCCATGAAAAAATTTATCCCAACCATTTTCTTAATCACAGCTATGTATAGCACTGGCTATACACAAACAGGAAATACTGGTATTGGCACTTCAACACCCGGTTCAAAACTCACCGTGAATGGTTCACTGGCTGCCAATTACCGGTCAGAGGCAGCCACCACTGCCACAATTGGAGCTAATGACTTTTATGTAGTATGGAATGCTGGTGCTAACGGCACCCTTACATTACCGGCCGCTATCAGTGGCTCTGGCAATTACAAAGGCCGACTTTATTATATCAAGAATACCACGGCTTCTTTTAACCTGGTGCTTGCCGCTAATGGAAGTGAATTAATTGACGGAAATCCCGGCATTTCCATCCCTTCAGGTTATGGAGTGAATATTGTGAACACCGGTGCTACCAGTGGCACCACCTGGGAAGTAGTTTCATTCATAAGCGCTTCTATTCCTCAATTCCACACCTCCTCCGTGGTTGCAGGTGCCGGTTCTGTTACCCTTACCGGGACGACTAGCACCGCAGATGTATTACCGGGTATGAGCTTGTCTGTGAATAACCCCACAGATCAATCCCTCAATTATCTAATCAATTGCAACATTGCATTCGATGCCGGCGCAGCAACACCTTTGAATGGTGCAATTAATATGTATATACACATGATCCCTTACATTTATGTTGATGGTGTGGCCACCAGCTTCAGGAGTTTTATTGAATCAGAACCCACCAGGATTAGCGGTGGCACGGAAGCATCTTCCAACTTCATAGGCACGATCAATGGTACGGTTTCGCTTGCTCCGGGCAATCATACAATTGAAGTGCGATATATCATATCATCTTTCAGTAACCTGTCCACTTATACTATAAACCAGGCGGGTGGCTCGATCACCGCCACTACGATTTACTAAACCTAAACTCACATCCTTAATAAACTTGAGCAATCCTAAAACAAATGCAATGAAACAAATCTACCAACTTCTTTTCATGACAGTAATCAGCAGCATTGCTAATGCCCAGGCAGGAAATACAGGACTTGGCACTTCCACACCCGGAAGCAAACTCACTGTCAATGGCTCTTTCGGCGCTGCCTATGCGGCAATTACTGTTACTACTTACGCAGCAGGTGAAAATGATTTTTATATAGTGTGGAATGGAGCTGCTGCGGGCACCATCACCTTGCCGCCCTCAACAAGCGGACCTGACAGAGTTGGCAGGTTGTACTTTTTCAAAAACACTTCTGATACATACAACCTCACCATTGATGCAGATGGTATTGAACTTATAGACAACAGCCAGACCATCATTATTCATTCGGGTGAAACAGCCTTGCTGGTAAAGACAAGCGTTAACAATGCAACAGGTGCTACCTGGGAGATAGTGCAAATAGCAAAAACACAATCTCCCTATTACCTCGCAGTAGCAGGCGGATCACAAAACTTCGCCGATGGATCTAATACTCAATCTGATTTTACGGCACTGGAATACAGTACCAATGCAGGTGCAGATTTTAACCTGGGCACAAATGTTTGGACCTGCCCGCAAACCGGCACCTACCGGATATATGTGGAAGGCCAGGGCTCCCCAACTGTTCCCGGAAATCAGAGCCACGCCGGTTTTTCCATATTAAATAATGGCACCCCTCTCACGACTCAATATTTCTATGTATCCACAGGTCCCTTCAGCAGTGGCGCGGTAACCCATATCGTTAATCTTGCAGTTGGTGATCAGATCACTGTTAATGTGATCATGTGTCTCGGTTGCGGTACCGGCATGAATTCTACCAGACGAAGGCTGGAGATTACACGATTGTAATTGACATTGTAATAAACAATGATTAAATAAAAAATATATCTCATGAAAAAAATCCTATTCGTCCTCACAACAATACTTGTGTCTGTCACCACTATACGTGCCCAATTCTATAACGATGGACTGGTGACCAACGATGGTGACCTGATCAGTGATTGGCAAACGCAATGGTTTAGTTCAACCAATGGGGTCTTCAATGGTAGAAACAACGGTGTATTTGACCATCTGGGTCCTTCGTTGCAAACCTTTATCAATAACGGAGTGTATAATGCCACAGCCGGTCACACTGATCAATTTCTGGGCCCGCTCGGTGCTACCGGTGCTCAGGAAATCGGTGGTAGTGCGAGACCATTTTTTTTCAACCTGATTTTAAATAATGGAGCTATTGATCAGATCAATATCACTAATACCGATGGAGCCAACGTAAGAAATACCGCTACATTCAGCAATGGTATCACGACTACTATTCGTAACAATCATCAAACAGGTGCGCTTCGTTTTGAAAACGGTGCAGGTTATTCCGGTGGTAATAGCGATGCACAACATGTAAATGGCTATGTGAGCAAAATAGGCAATGATGCCTTTGTATATCCTGTTGGCAGTGGCACTGATATACGCACGGTGAGCATGAATGTACCTGCAATTGCCAGCGAAATCAGCACTGCCTGGTTTGCAGGCGATCCTTCAAGCATTTCCGATCCTTCGGACGTAGCCACACATTCCATCAATGCAGTGCAAAGTCCTGTTACATCGGTTAGCCCCGTTGGCTTTTGGGATTGGATACTTGTATCAGGCGACGACGACAACCTGGGTGTAACAGTTTCCATACCCAATATGAGTTCATTTGCCACAACCTCAAGTTTGCGACTGGTAGGTTGGAACGGTACAGCATGGATCGACCTTAGTGGCGGCGCCACTGCCAGTGGTAATACGGAGAACAGTACACTGAGTGGAATTATCCCTCCGGGTGTCAACATCACAGCCCTTGCTATCGGGAGCATCAATTTTGTTTTGCCCTTGCAATGGCAATCATTTACTGCTGAGATAAAGGATGGTTGTGTGGTGCAGCTCGATTGGACTACTAGCAGTGAAGAACATACTGCTTATTTTGAAGTACAGCAGAGCACCAATGGGACTAATTTCAATTCTATTACAAGAATAACTGCAGCGGGATATTCGAGCCAGTCAAAAAATTACCAGGCTGTTGACAGAAATGCATCGTTTGGTACCAACTATTATCGTATTAAGCAGGTTGACGCAGATGGAAGATCAACTTACAGTGGGGAACGTCTTATAATCATCAATTGCAGCGGAAGACAGGCCGTACTGGTTTACCCGACCCTTACTCAAGGAACGGTAATCGTGCAATTGCCACAGGGTAATGATGAGGTATTGATAAAGGTGATGAATGCAAATGGGCAGTTGGTACCGGTGCGGGTACAGGGTACAACACGGTATCGTTATTTGTCGATGGATGCTTTGCCTGCCGGTGTTTACCTGGTGCAGGTAAGCAATAATAAAACAAATGAGCAGATCACTTATAAAGTGATTGTACAATAGCATCAGAATTTCGGTAGGAAGAATAATATTAAAGCCCTGGTCCTGTATTTGACGAAGGACGGGCTTTTTAATTTTAGACCCTCCTTCAGCCACGGGTCTCCCTTTAGCATCCTTCAAAGCCGGGGCCGACGTGCTATGTGGCTGGTTATGGTTGGAGGAGGCCAGGCCGGGGAAGAAATCGGAAAGGGGTCAATGGTATTATACTACCGTTGACCCCTCTCAGCTTTTCAACATTTCAACTTTTGAACCTCTCAACTACTCGTGCACACACATCACCGGTACATGTGACTGGTATACCAGTTGCTTGGTGGAACTTGCTTTAAATACGCCTTCCAGCAGGCGGTGTTTTTTGGGGATGGTGATGATGAGATCGAGGTTGTTTTTTTCTGCAAAATCATTGATGCCATCTTCGATATCGGCATGTTCAATAAAATGATAGGAAGGGTTGGCTTCTTCCAGTAAGGTATGCAGCAGGACGGATTGTTCGGGTGTTTCAGGTTTAAAATGACGATTGTGATAATCCACGTTCAGTACATCCAGTTCGGCATGAAATTCTTTTACAAAGTCCTTGATAAAATGAGTGGGGGTGGATTGCACCACATCTTTAAAATCACAGGCAAATCCAATCCGTTTGATCCCGTTTCCATAGGTCTTTCCGGGAGGCACGCATATCACCGGCCAGGTGAGATGGCGGATGGCGGTCAGCGTATTGCTGCCGAATAAGATCCGTTCCATACCAGAGGCACCCTTGGTACCCATGATCACGGCAAAGGGTTTTATTTTACCGGAGAGGGTTTCCAGTTCATCGGTTACATTACCCAGCCGCGTTTCGGTATATACTTTCAAGGCGCCTGAAGTCAGGTGCTCCACTTCCTCTTTGAGTTTTGCGATTTGTTCTTCTGCTCCTTTTCTCAGTTCCTCAATCGATACCAGCACAATCGGGGTATCGGTAAAACTGACCGGCACCTGGTACACATGCAGCAATAATAAACTGGCATTTACTGCTTTCGCCATATCAATTGCATAATGCATCGCATTGGTGGCAATGGGCGAAAAGTCGGTGGGAACAATAATGGTTTTCATTATAAAATGATTGTGCTTAAAGTTACCACTTTTTGAAGAGCAGGAGCCATGACGCCTATCAGCAACACCAATGATTATTTATGGAAACCCGGGACTCCTGTATCTGATTATAAAACAACGCTTATGGATGCCCTGAATACAGGAGACCACAGCTGCCTGCCCGGAAAGAGAAGCCGCGCCGGGGTACGGCGCCCGCTCAAACAACAGTTAAGAATTGATATGACCCCCATGGTGGACCTGGGTTTTTTGCTGATCAGTTTTTTTGTGATCACAACGGAATTGAGCAAACCGACAGCCATGAACCTGATCATGCCCGCAGATGGTATAGCGATGGACCTGGGTGATTCCAATGCCTTTACCGTGTTGCTGGATGATCATAACCGGGCCTGGTATTATACCGGTGACTGGAAAAATGCCCTGGAGGAAAACAGGATCCGGCCGGTCAGCCTGTCGGGAAAACAAGGCCTGCGGGGCCAGATCATCCGCAGGCAGCAATGGCTGGATGCAAGACATACGGGAGAAGGAAGAGGGGGCCTGATGCTGCTGATCAAAGCCGGGCCGGGCACATCCTATAAAAACCTGGTGAATGTGCTGGATGAAATGAGCATCAACCAGGTGAAAAAATATGCGGTGGTCAACCTGACCCCGGAAGAAAGAACCTGGATGCAAAAACAGCCGCGGATGAAATAAAGCGTTATTGCTTTTCAAAAATCACGACCAGGTATTTATTGGCAAACCCGTCTGTGAAAACAGATTTCAGCCGCAGGAAAAACTTCCCGGGATGCCGGAGATAATAAGTCAGAAGTCCTTTTCGGAGATCGCCGGTTCGCCCCCCCTTTTTTTTATTGAAGAGGGCAAAGGGGTTGTACCGTTGTACCTGTACAAAGGAATCCAGTTCTCTAAAACCGTTTGACAGGAATAATTTTTTGAAAGAGTTTTTTGAAAAATCGCTGAGGTGATAGGGATTGGCGTCCATCGAAGGGGTAATTGGCGCGGACGCGATAAAGCGGCCTCCCTTTTTCAGCTGACCGGCTAAATGGCGAACAAAATCTTCCGGCGCAGCCAGGTGTTCAATCGTTTCCAGGCTGATAATGGTGGAAAAAGGAGCAGGTGCTTTGAAAGTCAGCGCATCCGCCTGAATAAACCGGATCAGGGGGTGCCGGTATTTTTCCTGTGCATACCCGATCGCTTCTTCGCTGTTATCCACTGCCGTTATGCTTTCCACCCCCGCCGGGTATTGGGCTGCAATGATTGCCGTACCATATCCCGCCCCGCAGGCGATATCAGCAACAGGTCCCGGCACCAGGTTTTTACCAGCATAGTGATAACGGGCCGCATGTAACTGAAAGGTATCTGCCCCCCCAATCTCATGGTCCCTGTCATTTGTATCCGGGTATATTCTCTCGAGACTGGACCTTGTCATTCTTCGGGTTTATGGCTGGTTTCTTCCAGGGCATCTTTGCGCACCAGGGTGGTAATGACCTGCTCCAGTTTCCGGAGACGGGCATAGAGTTTTAATAGTACAAACCAGAACAGGATGATGCTGGTGTAGAATACCAGGTCGGCTCCGCGCCCCACTCCCAGTTTATGGGCCAGCCGGTTGGTCAGTTCCGGGAATAGAATAAAGACCACGGCCGTACACAATAATAATAAGAGGAGCAGCAGGTCAAAGAGACTGTTCCGCAGGCGCACAAAAAAATAAACGGCAATAAAAGCCACCCCGGTTATCAGTAATATTTTAATACCGTTCATTCGAACAATTTATGTAAAAATAGATCAAAAAAAATGCGGAGGCTGTTGAATGCGGATTGTCCCTTGCTTTTAGAGTAGTCTGTATACATTACCACAGCCGGGACTTCCTGCATCCGGAGTTTGTGTTGTTTTATCTGCAACAGAAACTCGGTGGCATGGGCCATCCGGTTTTCCTTCAGCGTTATTCTTTCAGCCGCCATCCGGTTCATGGCCCTTAAGCCGTTGTGCGCATCAGATAAATAGAATCCTGTAAAAAAATAGTTGACCCAGCGGCCGGTTTTCAGGAGTAATTGCCGGAACCGGGATGCATTGTGGTGACCGGGCAGCAGGAACCGGGAGGCCAGTGTGATATCTGCTTTTTGTTCCTGCAGGGGCAGGAGCAGGGCGGGAATATCGGCAACAGCGTGCTGGCCATCGGCATCAAAAGTAACCAGGTAATCCGCTCCTTTCCTGAGCGCCAGGGCCATACCGGTCTGGATGGCCGCCCCCTGCCCGAGATTGACGGCATGACGAATCAGATAAAGCCGGTCTGCCGGGGGCAGCTTCACTTTTCTGGCAGATGCATCATCCACTACCACGACCCGGTAGCCCTGCAGCAGCAGCCCGGAAACGATTTGTTCCAGCAATTCGGTTTTTTCATTAAAAACGGGGAGTAAGACAAAAATGTTATCGTCAGTGGGGTTCAACATCCAGCAGGTAAAAGTACAGATTTCCCAGTGTATAAAAGGGCCGGCCGGCCGGGTAGCCGAACCGCTCAGAATAGAATTCCGACACATTTTTATCCATTACCAGCAATAGCTTCACCGGCTCCGCAGAGCGGTAGGGTTGCGCTTTGTTGTCCGTATGAGAAATATACAGGGCCTTCCTGTTTTCGAGCCCGGCATAGTTTGCAAAATTATAATCCGGCGAAACGACCACGATTTCATACCCGGGGTTTTGTTGTTGAACGGATGTAAAGACATCCGTTACAGACCGCACATCTTTTTTGAAGTAAACGGAATGATAAAAAGGTTCCCGGCTGACGAGCAGGCGGGTTATCATATAGGTTTTGTGCGCAAACTGGATAAAGATCATTGCCGCACAAACCCAGGCCACCCGTTTCCAGGTAAGGGAAAGCTTTTCAAAGCGGTTGAACAGGAAGAAAAAGGCAGACAGTTGTATGATTATGACAGGGAAAAGAAAATACCGGAACTCCTGTATATAGGTCCAGGGTTGGTAAAAGGGCGACAGGATGGAAGAGTTCCTGGCCGAAAGATAAAACAACAGGAGCGTGATCACGAGGCTGATCCCGGTTCCGAGGAATACAAAATAATCAGCCGGGTTTGTCAGCCGGAATTTTTTTCTGTATAACCAGCGGGCAACCAGGAACAATAAAATAAAAAACAGCAGATAGCCCGCAATCAGTAAGATCTTCCCGTTTGTAAGATAGGCGGTCCCGCTGTATTTGCTGAAAACCGTTAAAGCGATTTCAATATCCAGAAAACTGGCCGGAACGACGGGGTACATCCTTTGCAGGTTTGCCGGGAAAAAACCGGTTTCCCTGGTATTGAGAAAAGCAGGTGCGCCGGTATAGTATTGCTGAAACAGCAGGAGGGATGCCAGCAGCAGGAGCAGGGGAAGGAAGATAAGAAGACCGGTGCGGATCCAGTTTTTGTTTTGATTGAGTTTGCCCGCTATCAGTAACAGCAGGGGAAAGGAAAGGGCAACCGGTATATACTGGTATTTGAAGAATCCGGACAGAAAAAGAAAAAAAGCAGGCAGCAATAGCTGAAGAAATGTAGTTTTTTCTTCCTGCATCCGCCGCAGGCAGTAATAAAAAGCGGCCAGTAAACAGGAGAGTGCGACCAGGTCGGTACAGGTGCTGGGGCCAAAGGGATAAAAGAAAAAACCGGCAAAAAGAAGAAAGAGATTCCGCAGCCAGGTTTGCAGGCTGAGATAATCCAGCAGCATCCATAAATAGAAAAGAAAAGGAAGTACAGCAAGGAGGTCGAAGACCAGGGCGGCTGTTTTGTAGTCATGATTAAATAAAAGGATCAGCGGGGCGAGTACTACGGAATAACCCGGAGGCCATCCCGTCAACGGAATATACTGTACGGTGGCCAGGTTTGAATCCACTGCTGTTCCGATTGTCAGCCCGTGCCCTTCCGCCAGGTTTTTAGCTGCCAGCAACTGGGATGATTTATCCCCGTCAATGGTAAAAAAACTGATTTGGATAATTAACTTAACCGCTACCGCCAGGCTGAGAATAAGGACCGTGGTCCGTTTACCGGAAAGAAAACGACGGGCCGTATTCAGGATGGGTCGCATACGGGGGTCAGTGGGTTTGATTTCGGCTGAACATGGAAATCCGTTGTTTGATATTCTCCCGGATATTCAGGTAATAAAGGTTGATATCCCCCACATGGTAGTTCTTGCTCCGGTATAAAAAACTCCAGGGAAATTTCGGTTTACGGGTATAGAGCAGGCCATTCAGTATTTGTGCATCGGCGGTATGCCGGTAAAATTTATTAAAACGCACCACCGCACCCTTGTTCAGTTTCCGGGTTACCCATTCTCCCCCCGTTGTCCAGCACAGGGGGTTGGTCACCAGTGCGGTCACGGTTTCATATTTATGATATGCGGGTGTATATCCTTTACGGTAGGTACGCCAGCTGCAGAAACAACCGGTTTGGTTGGGATTAGAACAGACTTCCAGGGAAGAAAAATAATTTCCGGGGACCGGCCAGCCCACAATATAGGCGGCCACGAGTTTGCCGGCCAGGGGTTTTCCCTCCACATATTCTTTCAGCAGGCGTTCGGCCATCAGGGCTCCCTGGCTATGTCCGGCAATGATAAAGGGCCGGTCCTGGTTAAAATGCTGCAGGTAATATTCAAATGCATTTTTTATATCGGAATAAGCGAGTTCAAATGCGGCCTTGCTCTTCAGTGTGTCGGTGGTATAAAAATTCCGGATATGAGCCTGCCGGTAGCGTGGGCTGAATACCCGGCACTGGTTATTGAAAACACTGGCCTGGAATAAGATCGTGCTGTAGTCAGTCTTTGCATTGATATAGGCATCATCAATAGCGGCATTGGGCTGTTCCGCATCCTTCTTTTTGGTAAATGTAGTAGGGTGCAAAAAGAAAACATCCACCAGGCTGTCCCGGGCTTCATTCCGGAGGGGAGCCGGCACGCTGTCTGACGGATCCCATTTCGAGGGGTGGGCGGCCCAATAGTCCAGCCGGTTGTAATCCGGTCCCCCGTCAGCGCTTTTGAAGGGATAGCGGCCTTGAAAAGCGAGGTATTTATCCGTACAGGCCGACAGGAGGAAAATCAGTAAAAAGGAGGGGAAAATTGTCTTTTTCATTGCATTAAAGGGTAAAAGTCGGGAAAAAAACGAGATTTCACCTAAAAATCGCTTATCCCCGAATTTAGCCATTCGTGTAGAAGGCCAGATCGGATCCCGGTGACCAAAACGCGGGCAAACCCAAGAGGGTAAAGGGTTTCGGGGTTTCGCCCCGGATTTTCCCAGATGGATACCATAAAAAATATGGTACTTTGTTTTGCATAGTACCAAATATCACCCTATCTTTGATACAGATTCATAAAATTGAAATAATATGAACATTGAAAACACACAGAGCCAGATGCGGAAGGGTATCCTGGAATTCTGTATTCTCTCCATCATTCGCCGGGCTGAGGCTTATCCCAGTGATATCGTGGAAGAGATGAAGGCGGCCAACCTGCAGATACTGGAAGGCACGCTGTACCCTTTGTTAACCCGCCTCAAGAATGCCAGCATGCTTACCTACCGCTGGGTGGAAAGCAATTCGGGGCCACCCCGCAAATATTTCTCCCTGACAGAGAAGGGTGAAGTATTTTACAAAGAACTGGAGCAGACATGGAATGAATTGTCAAACGGGGTAAACACCCTGGCGAACAAGAAACCCGAAACCCCGGTCAACTACTAACCAACCAACTTCAACCAAATAGTATTTATCATGAAAAAGATCATTAACATAAACCTGAGCGGCCGGGTGATACCGATTGAAGATTCGGCATACGAGCACCTGCAGGGCTATATTGAAAGCCTCCGCCGTTACTTTGCCAATGAGGAAAGCCGGGACGAGATCATAAATGATATTGAAAGCCGCATTGCGGAGCTGATGAGTGAGAAAGTGCGGAAAGGAGCTTCCTGTATCACCGATGCGGATGTGGATGAGATAGCCGGTTCGATGGGCCGCCCGGAAGATTTTGAAGCCGAAGCCGTGACAGCCGGCGACATTCCCCTGCAGGGTAACCAGCAGCAACAGCAATCTTACCAGCAAAGCAGTACCCAGGCAGAAAAGGAAAAAAAGCCGAGAGGCCGTTTATACCGGGATACCAGCGATAAATTTATCGGGGGTGTATGTAGTGGTATTGCCGCATACATGAATGTGGATCCTGCTATTGTGCGTATCCTTTTTGCGATCGTCACCTTTGGCGGTTTTGGACTTGGTTTCCTGGCCTATATTATTATGTGGGTGGTATTGCCGCCAAAAGACCTGGATGAATATGGCGGCAAGCGCCTGTTCAGAAACCCGGAAGACCGGGTGATCGGCGGGGTAGCCGGTGGTTTGGCTGCCTACTTTGGAAAGAGCTCCTCCACGATCCGGCTGATCTTTGCCGCGCCGTTGATCCTGAATATCATTTTTAGTTCCATTAACGGATTTCGCTGGCATTATGATTTCGACATGTTCTGGAATATCGGGTTCAGTTCAATTACCGGCACATTTATCCTGATCTATATTATTCTCTGGATCGTGCTGCCCGAGGCAAATACCACGTACCAGAAAATGGAAATGCGGGGGGAGAAAGTGGATGTGAACACGATCCGCCAGAATGTGAAGGAAGGGGTGGACAGTATGAAAGACAAAATGAAGGGCTGGACAGAGGAAGTGAAATCATCTGCACAGCAATTCGGTGAAAAAGCAAAAGAATTCGGCAATACAAGAGGAAAGGAATTTGCGAGAGAAGTAAATGAAACCGCCCGCCGGACCGGTGGCGGACTCGGTCATGCGATCGGGGTATTGTTCAAAGTATTTTTCCTGTTCATCTTTGGCACCATTGCCTTTGCGCTTTTTGTTTCCCTGATCGCCCTTTTATTCAGCGGGGTGCAGTGGTGGCCGGTCAATAATTTCTTATGGACCAGCAAATGGCAGCAGGTTTTTGCCTGGGGCACCCTCCTGTTTTTCCTGGTTGTTCCCCTGGTCGCCTTTATTGTTTGGGTGGTGCGCCGCATTATCCGGGCCCGTTCCGGCAGTAATTACCTGGGCTGGACCTTCGGTGCGCTCTGGACCATTGGCTGGATTTCGATGATCCTGCTCGCGTCCAGCATCAGCCGCGATTTCAGTTCCTATGAATCCGCGGATTCAGATGAATTGGTAATCGTACAGCCCGTGAAAGGGAAAATGATCCTTGCCGTTTCCCAGCCTGAGCTGGAATACAGCGGCGGATTTGGCTGGGTCAGTGACGAAGCCGGCGGTTGGGATATTTCATCTGATACGATGAAGCTCTCCACCGTACGTTTCAACTTTGAGGCCAGCGCCGATAGTTTTTACCATGTGTACCTGAAAAAATACAGCTATGGCCGTACGGATGAAGAAGCCAGAACCAGAGCGGCCAAAATTTCATACAGTGCAGTATCCCGGGATAGTGTGCTGGACCTCGCGAGCGGATATACGATTGATAAGGAAAGTAAGTTCCGGTTACAGCAGGTTGAAATATTTGTCCAGATTCCCATTGGAAAAAAGATCCGGTTTGATGCCTCTATCCGGGAAAAGCTGAACCCGATGCGGTTCACCGTGGGCCGGAGATATAAAAGAGACCGGGTGGTGGGGATCCGCATGGATGAGGATTATTCCTTCGATTACAGCACCGGGGTGGATTATACCATGGGCATTGACGGAAAACTGAAAGGAGCGTATACCCCCGAAACGAAAATCCAGGGCCGGTACAATAACGATTACCGCTATAATGCCGGTGACAGCGTGGAAAAAGAAGAACTTAAAAACGAGATACAGCAACGACTGGATGAAGAAAAACGGAAACGGGAAGAAAGCGACCGGAAAATAAAAGAACTGGAAGACCAGCAAAAAGCCGTGAAGCCGGTAGTGCGGAAAGTAAAAAGAATAGTTGATACAGAAGGGGCCATTGTGGGGATCCCCTCACCGGTATCTTCCCTGGTATTATAAGGAATTTTATAAGCGAGGTTGAAGTCCCGTTCCGCGGGATCGTTGGTGGTCCCAATACCCGGGACCGCAGGAAGGCTCCCCCAGGGGAGTCTTTCTGTTTATTATGCGTACAATATTCGCTTACCTTTGTGCCCTTCAATCATTACAGTATGACTATTAAGAACACCCCGTTTACACAAAAACACATTGCCCTCGGCGCTAAAATGGCCCCCTTTGCCGGGTATAATATGCCGATCTCCTATACCGGTATCAACGATGAACATGCCACGGTTCGTAAAAATGCAGGCGTGTTTGACGTGAGCCATATGGGTGAATTTATTTTAAAGGGAGACAAGGCGCTTGACCTGATCCAGCGGGTGACCAGCAATGATGCATCCAAACTGAAAGACGGACAGGCACAATACAGTTGCCTGCCCAATGAACAGGGCGGCATCGTGGATGATTTGCTGGTTTATTGTATCGAAGAGAATAAAGTGTATATGCTGGTGGTGAATGCCTCCAATATTGAAAAAGACTGGAACTGGATCGTTCAGCACAATACCGGGAACGTGGAGATGCATAATATTTCTGAAAAGACGGCCCTGCTGGCCATCCAGGGTCCCCATGCCACGAAGATCCTGCAGCCGCTGACGGAGATGGATATCATCAACCTGAAATATTACACATTTACCAAGGGCGTGTTTGCCGGGGTGGAGAATGTACTTGTAAGTGCAACGGGTTATACCGGGGCCGGTGGCGTGGAGATTTACTTTGAAGACAAGGATGGAGCAGCCGATAAAATTTGGGAGGCCATTTTCGCAGCCGGCGGTCCGCAGGGAATGAAGCCGATCGGCCTTGGTGCCCGTGATACCCTGCGACTGGAAATGGGATTCTGTTTATACGGGAATGATATTGATGATACCACTTCGCCCATCGAAGCGGGACTGGGCTGGATCACGAAGTTCAGCAAGGATTTTACTTCAAAAGAAATCTTTGCGAAGCAAAAAGCGGAAGGGGTAAGCCGCAAGCTGGTGGGATTTGAAATGACGGACAAGGGGATTCCCCGTCATGGCTATGAAATAAAAGATGCGGCGGGTAATGCCATCGGCGTGGTTAGTTCCGGCACGCAGTCGCCCAGCCTGGGCAAAGCGATCGGGATGGGATATGTACCACCGGCTTTTGCAGCGATCGATTCGCAGATTTACATCCAGGTGCGGGACAAACTCCTACTGGCCAAAGTGGCGAAGATTCCCTTTACCTGAGAAACTTGTGGTCCTGTTTTTGCATCGGGAAAGGAGCCCGGTACCTTCCCGGTCCGGTAACTGAACTAAATTGTTTTCAGCATGCCAACCATTCACCTGACCAGTTTTATTGCCGCACCTGCGGCGGTTGTTTTTGACCTCAGCCGTCATATCGGTTTGCACAAGGAATCCATGGCCGGTCATAAGGAAGAGGCCGTGGCAGGCACCCGGTTTGGCCTGATCGGCAAAGACGAGACGGTCACCTGGCGGGCCCGCCATTTTTTTAAGGAGCGGCTGATTCGGGTAAAGATCACCGAAATGAAAACAGGGGAAATGTTTATTGATGAACAGGTGGAGGGCGATTTTAAAATGATGAAGCACGAACATTATTTCAAGCCCTGTGATAACGGAACCATCCTGATCGACCTGTTTCATTTTGAAACGCCCTATGGCATTTTTGGCCGGTGGTTCAATGCGCTTTACTTAACCGGGTATATGAGGAAGCTGCTTGATCAGCGGAACAAAACCATCCGGGAATATGCAGAAACCGGGAAATGGAAAAAATGGCTGGACCAATAAACAGTTCAGGGTATTAGGCACCGTTGCATTATTTTTGCAGCATAACTATGAGTCAAAAACCCTCCCTGCATACATCTATTTCCCCGGCTTTATTAAACTTATACGATCTGAGCAGCAGCGTGGTGGTGATCATTGATGTGTTCCGCGCCACTTCCACTATCGCCTCCGCTTTATTCAACGGCGCCAAATCTGTGATCCCGGTGGATTCAGTGGCAAGGGCCATAGAAATCAGCCGGAATATTGATGGTATTGCCGCGGGTGAACGGGATGGGATGATCGCCGAGGGATTGCAACATGGCAATTCCCCACTGGAATATTCCCGGGAATTTATTGAAAATAAAACCCTGGTGCTGACCACCACCAACGGAACCCGTTTACTGCAGATGGCGCTGGACCGGAATGCGGACACGATTGTCTCGGGTTCCTTTCCCAACTTGTCCGCCGTTTGTGATTTCCTGCTGAAAGAAAAAAAGAATGTGGTGCTGGGTTGTGCCGGCTGGAAAGACCGGTTTAACCTGGAAGACACTTTGTTTGCCGGGGCGGTGATCCACCAGCTCGATAAACATTTTACCATTCACTGCGACAGCTCCCTGATGGCGGAGACCATGTATATCAAGTATAAAAATAAACTGGTGGACTTTGCACCGAAGCTGACGCATTACCACCGCCTGGTGGAACGTTTCGGTTTGATCGAAGATATCCGCTTCTGCCTCACGCCGGATGTGGCGAATATACTGCCCGTCTATACAGAAGGGAAACTGATTGTGAAATAAAAAATCTACTAAGATACTTCTTTTTTGGGGTACAATTCCCGAAAAAAATTAATTTTTTATTTATTGCATTTCGCAAGGAATTCCGCTTCATATTCATTTAGATTTGCCGATTGCCCCAACCCCAGTTGGCAGTGACAGCCGGCAGCCAGCAGCCCTGAAGTTGCGACTGCGGATGATGACTGCGGACTGCAAACAGACAGATTAAATGGCCTTACCGCACCTTATTAAATATGTGTATACCCATGGAACGGATGAAGTGATCCGCAGGGGAAAAAAAATACATGCTATCGGTTATGTAGAGCTGGTGGAATACGATGACCTGTTTGGCTCCGCGGTGTTCCGGGTAAAGGACGACAGTTATTCCACCTATTACAAAGTATATATTCAGAAATTCAAGGACAGCAAAGACACTTCACTCCGCTGTGCCTGCCCGTATAACCTGGGCGATATCTGCCGCCACGAAGCCGCGGCCCTGTTCCAGCTGCAGGAGCTGATTGACCGCGGGCATTTGCAGTCGGAAAATGTGAAGTACGATCAGCGCCATACCGTGGCCAAGATGAAGACCATTGAACTGAAAACGCTGCGGCTGCTTTGTTCCCCCGAAACCTTTACAGATGCGGAAACTTTTTTACGGACCAATAAGGCGGGTATTGAATACGCGGAAAATGAAACCGTGAAAGCATCGGTGAACCTGAACGGGCAAACCTATAAAGTGATCATCCGGAAAAACGAGGAGCGGAATTTTGATACCAGCTGCGATTACGAGGATGAAAACCACCCGTTGTGCCTGCCCAAGATGATTGTGCTGCTC
The DNA here is from genome assembly GCA_016219985.1 of Sphingobacteriales bacterium. Lineage (GTDB taxonomy): Bacteria > Bacteroidota > Bacteroidia > Chitinophagales > Chitinophagaceae > JJ008. The sequence goes on from JACRJO010000013.1 coordinate 75,527, forward strand.
CAGTTACTGAATGCCCATGGCGCCAATTATTTTGACAGCATCCGGAACTGGGATAAGGAAAAAAATAAATTGCTGGAAGCCTACGGCTATTCCCTGGAGGATGACCTGAAAGGAAAATTTGAATTTGCTTATAAGGACGGGAAACCTTTTTTAAGGGTACTGGATCCCGGTATCAAACGGGTGGCGCCCCTGGCCGCACCGAACCGCCCGGTCCTGCTTCCCCAGCGGGAGCGGGAGAGCGAAAAAGAACTGCCGGTGCTGGAGGAAGAAGCTGTACCGCAGTCTTCCCAGCGGCTCGGGGTGGTCTTTAATTTCAATAAGAAAAATTATCCCCGGTTTTCGGTGGATGTGGTCATCGGGGAACCCAATGAAGGGCAGGATGGATTTGCGGGCAAAGTGGAGAAAACGGATATCAGCCGCTATGTGAATACCGATCAGTTACCCGAAGGAGACCGGGACCTGCTGACCATGCTGCGCAAACTGCAGGAGCCCGAGATCAATAAATACATCAGCCGGAATTCCCCCTTTTCCGGTATCTGGGAAAACATCATTCACCAGGAAGAAGATGATCTGCCGGATGAGACCAAGGAACTGATGGCGGAATACATGCTGCCCAAATTGAAAAAGCTGTTCGCCGATTGTGCCGGTAATCCCTTTGTGTTTTTATTGCCCGGCGGCAAAACCTTCAAAACAAATAACCTCGAACCGCTGCAGTTGCAGGCGGAGCATGCACAGCCGCATTTTATTATCCGCAAGAATTCGCATTATAGTGTTCAGTGCCGGGTAAAGGCCGGTCCGCTGGAGTTTGACCTGGGGGACAATGAGGCCGAAACACCCCTGTTCTTTTTATACAATAACCAGGCGCATCTCTGGAAAAACAATGAAGTGATTCACCTGGTGGAGAAATTCCTGCCCGGCGGCAGGATGAGTATCAACGCCGGCGCCTGGCAGGAAAGTCTGCAAAAGTTTATCATGCCCCTGGCCCGGGAACATAAAGTGGATTTTGACAAAGCCCTGGTGCAGGAGATAAAAGATGGTAATCCCGAGGTAAAATTATTCCTCCTGGAAAAAGGAGAATACCTCGTGTTCCAGCCTTCTTTTTCCTATAAAGGATACGAAACAAAAGCCCGGGACCGGGATGAGGTGATTGTACCGCAGGGAGACAAAGTGCTGGTGGTGCACCGCAACCGGGAGAAGGAGCAGGAGTTTATACAGTCTTTGCAGAACCTGCATTCCAATTTTGTTTACAACGAAGATTCTGCCACCCTGGCCCTCAAGGGCACGGATGTGCTGAAGAATAACTGGTTCTTCCTTTTCGTGGATGCGATGAAGGAGAACAAGACACCTGTGTTCGGGTTTGAAGCGCTCAAGAATTTCCGCTTCAATACGGCCAAGCCGCAGACCAAAATTTTTATCAGCAGCAATACCGACTGGTTCGATGCGCGGGTGGATATTTTATTCGGCGACCAGAAAGTAACCGTGGCCGAAGTAAAAAGGGCCCTGGCCAATAAGCAGCAGTTTGTACACCTGAATGACGGCACCCTGGGAATCCTGCCCGAGGAATGGCTGAAAAAATATTCCCTGCTCTTCCGGGTCGGTGAAGGGAAAACGGATTCCTTGAAATTATCCCGCTACCACCTGAGTGTGGTGGATGAGTTGTACGAAACCCGCGACGAAGAGGAACTGGTGGTGCAATTAGAAGAGAAATACGAAAAATTAAGGGAGTTTAATAAGATCAGGGAGATTGAGCCGACGCATTATTTAAAAAAGATCCTGCGGCCCTACCAGGTAGCCGGGTACCAGTGGCTCAATTACCTGAAGGATATTAACTGGGGCGGTATCCTGGCAGATGATATGGGTTTGGGTAAAACCGTGCAGGCCCTGTCCTTCCTCGAATTTTATAAAAGCGAACAGGGCAAACTGAAAGGACTGGTGGTTTGTCCCACCACGCTGATCTATAACTGGGAAAACGAGATCCGGAAATTCACGCCCTCCCTTACCTACCGCATCCACCATGGCGCCACGCGGACCCGGGTAAAAGAGGAGCTGACCGATCACGATGTGACGATCACCACCTACGGTACCTTGCGGAGCGATATCAAACTGCTGATGAGCGTGGATTTTGATTATGTGATTTTGGATGAATCACAGGCCATCAAGAATCCTTCGAGCAAAGTGACCAAGGCGGCCTGTTTGCTGAATGCAAAGCACCGGCTTTGTATGAGCGGTACCCCGCTGCAGAATAATACGTTTGATATTTTTGCCCAGATGAATTTCCTGAACCCCGGTATGCTGGGTACGATGGAATTCTTCCGGCAGGAATTTGCCATTCCCATTGATAAATTCGGGGAACAGGACCGCAAGGATCACCTGCGGAAGATCCTGTATCCTTTTATACTCCGGCGTACCAAGGAACAGGTGGCCCGGGATCTTCCGGAAAAACAGGAGATGATCCTGTTTTGTGAAATGGAAGATGAACAACGCAGTATCTATGATGCGTACCGCAATGATTTCCGCAACCAGATCCTGGGGACTATTGAAACACAGGGTATTCAAAAATCACAACTGACCATCCTGCAGGGACTGATGAAACTGCGGCAGATTTGCGATTCACCGGCGATCCTGAACGAACAGGAAAAATTTGAAAACCATTCCATCAAACTGGATGAACTGGCCCGTGAATTAAGCGAGGATATGGGCAACCACAAGGCGCTGATCTTTTCCCAGTTCCTCGGTATGCTGGCGCTGATCAGGGAAAAACTGACCGAGCTGGGTATCCGTTTCGAATATTTTGATGGCAGTACTACCGCTCCCGACCGGGAAAAAGCCATTCAGAGTTTCCAGAACAATGATGAGGTCCGTGTCTTCCTGATTTCATTGAAAGCGGGGGGCGTGGGTCTGAACCTGACCGCTGCCGACTATGTCTATATTGTAGATCCCTGGTGGAACCCTGCCGTAGAGCAGCAGGCGATTGACCGGACCCACCGGATCGGGCAAACCAAGAATATTTTCGCTTACCGGATGATCTGTAAGGATACGATCGAGGATAAGATCCTCCAACTACAGGAAAAGAAAAAAGCCCTGGCCCGGGATATTATTTCGGACGATGCTTCCTTTGTAAAGACCCTGACCCGGGAGGATGTGGAATACCTGTTCAGTTAGACCGCTTGTCGGCGGTTTCACGCGTTTCATCCCGGTTTCTGGTAAAACCGGCCCTTTTCGCGAAGGTTGCACCTGCGCCTTACGTCTATTTTCGTACACACATTTAGCTGATTATGAAGAAGGGTATTGTCTTATCCCTTATTTTTTTTGGATTAATAAGCGGGGTACATGCGCAGAAAGCTGATGGCAGCATCAGGGGTAAACTGGTGGATACCACTGCAAAGCAGTCCGTTGCAGATGCCACCGTCTCTGTTTTGTATGCAAAAGATTCCGCCCTCGCCACCTTCACATTGTCCAATAAACAGGGCAGTTTTGAAGTAAAGGGTCTTGTGGCAGGTGATTACCGGTTACTTATTACCAGCAAAGGTTACCAGGAAATAAAAAAACCTATTTCTATTACTGCTTCCGTAAAACTGATTGACCTGGGTACCCTGGCCCTGCAGAAGGATTATAAAATGCTGGAAGGGGTTACCATTACAACTGAATCTCCTATACAGGTAAAGAATGATACGGTACAGTTCAATACCAGTGGTTTTAAAACCCAGCCCAACGCCTCACTGGAGGACCTGCTGAAAAAGATTCCGGGGATGGAAGTGGATAAGGAAGGAACCGTAAAAGCACAGGGGGAACAGGTACAGAAGGTGCTGGTGGACGGGAAGGAATTCTTTGGCACCGATCCCAAATTAGCCACCAAGAACCTGACGGCAGATATGGTGGAAAGTGTGCAGGTTTTTGATGACATGAGCGACCAGGCCAAATTCACCAGGATCGATGATGGCAGCCGCAGCAAGACCATCAACATTAAATTGAAGAAGGACCGCAACAAAGGATATTTCGGCCGGGCGCTGCTGGCAGCGGGTGACCAAGGCCGTTATGAAACCAACCTGAGTGTCAATAAATTCACAGGCCCGCAACGGATCTCCTTATTGTTCAACTCCAATAATATCAATAAACAGGGCTTCTCTTTTTCCGATATTATCAGCGCCATGGGTGGTTTTAGCGGTGGCGGTGGAAACTTTGGCGGTGGTGGCGGCGGTTTCGGGGGTGGCATGCAGGTCTCCGGGGGCCGGGGCGGCATGGGGGCTTTCTTTGGCGGTGGCGGCAGCAGCGGGATCATTAAGTCCACTTCCCTGGGACTTAATTACAGTGATGAATGGGGCAAAAAAGCGAAGATCACGGGCAGTTATTTCTTCTCTGATTCAAGACCCCGCCAGGAACAAAGCAGTTTCCGGAAAACTTTCTGGCGCCCGGATTCAGCATCTAACCAGGGCCGCAGGACGATCTCCGATAACCTGAACCAGAATCACCGGTTTAACCTTCGGTTTGAATTCCTGATCGATTCCATGAATTCGATCCTGTACACCCCAACCCTTACCTTTCAGCATTCGGATAATTTCAGTCTTGACAGCAGCAGCACCGAATCGGTTACGCCGGCAAAACAGTTCCTGTCCATTGAGGGAAATTCAAAAAATACCAATACCCGCGACGGGCTGAACCTGGGAAATAACCTGTTGTTCCGCCATAAGTTCGGGAAGACAGGCCGTACCCTGACTATCGGGCTGAACAATACCACCGGCAACAGCGAAAGCGACGGGTTTACTTTTTCCAATTACCTTTTTTACAACCCGGACGGAAGCCTGCAGTCCCAGTTTTTACAGAACCAGAACTACCAGCAAAAGACCGAGACCCGGAATAATGTGATCAGCACCTCGTACACCGAACCTTTTGGATTAAACAAGCTGCTGGAGTTCAATTATGCGTACACACACAATGTGAGTGAGTCCAACCGGAAGACCTTTAACTACAATGGCTCATCCGGTAAATACGACAGCCCGAATCTTACGCTGACCAATGATTTTAAAAATACCTTTGAGGCGCACCGGTTCGGGGCCAATTTCCGGGTCCAGGAGAAAAAATACAACTACCAGTTTGGGATGGGAGTACAGCGCTCTTCCCTGGAGAACCAGAGTTACAGGGCGGACAGTAATAAACTGTCTTTGACCGGGCAAACCTATACCAATCTTTTTCCCACGGCCAGCTTCACGTACTCCCCTGTCCGCAGCAAGAACCTGCGTATTTATTATAACGGGAGAACCAATCAGCCCTCTGTAACCCAGTTGCAAAATGTACCGGACCTGACCGATACACTGAATGTGCGGATTGGAAACCCGAACCTGGACCAGGAGTTCAACCATAATTTCAATATCGGCTTCAATACCTTCAATATGCTGACCTTTAAGTTTGTGGCGGCGAATCTCAGTTTCAGCACGACCGCGAATAAAATCGTAAGCAGCATTACCAGCGTGGGGCGGAAAACCAGCACTACTTATGAAAACCTGGATGGTTATTTCAGGGCTTTTTCTTTCTTTACACTTGGCCTGCCGTTCAAAAACCCCAAGCTGAAGGGGTCCAGTGTGAACCTGACCAATACGATGTCCTATATCCAGGATGTGAGCCTGCTGTCACTAAAGAAAAATTATACCCGCACTTTTACCATCAACCAGGGCGCCGGGTTCAATATTAATAAAGAAAAGATTGATTTTGGGTTAAAAGCCAGCCTGGCCTACAATACCGTGAAGTATTCGGTGAATACCAGCCAGAACGAGGATTATTATACCCAGACCTATTCGGGGGATATCGCCTATACCTTCCCTAAAAATTTTATTCTCTCCACCAATTTTGATATCCTGATCAATACGGGCCGGGCGGCCGGGTACAACCAGAACATCCCGTTATGGAATGCCAGTTTCAGCAAGCAGTTTTTCAAGAATAAGAACGGGGAGCTGAAATTCTCGGTGAACGATATCCTGAACCAGAACCAGAGCATTACCCGCAGCACCACGCTCAACTATGTGGAAGACACCCGCAGCATGGTGCTGAAACGTTATTTTATGGTAAGCTTCCTGTTCAGCCTGAACCGCATGGGAGGCAAAACACAGCAGCAGCAACCCGGTATGCCCGGAATGCCGCGGTTCATGGAGCGAAATATGAGGGATGTGAGAATGTATTAATACCGACGAGACATTAAAAATGCCTTTACTAGCTGGCGCCAATGTCTGTCGGTATTATACCGGGAGTAATCACTGTAAAACTAATGTTCAAAAGGTATAATAACAGCCATGACAACATAAAAAAAGGGGCTCACACGGTGAGTCCCTTTGCATATAATAAGGGTTAGTAAAGCGTTGATCAGAGCCGGCGGTATTGACCCGTGGCTGCAGGAGAAGACCCGGATATAAATACGGATAATACAGACTTCAGCAAACGGACAACATTGAAAGAGGGTTTGTAATAATTACGGTAAATCTTGGCAGATTCATGGTAATGAACGAGCTGTTTGTTTTTCATATCAGGATAATTTACGAAGGGTTAACGAACGGGTTGTTACTAAAAGTATGCAATAAAAATAAAATTTAATAATATTGACGCCTGTTATCAACCCGTTAAATCCTGTACACATGAAAAAAACAGTAAAAACACTTGTATTTCTTACGATTCTTTTCGCCCTTCCATGGGCGCTGCCGGCCCAGCTCCGCTTGCCGGTTGTCAGCGGCCTTGCTGCCGATATCAAAAAAGTGATTGAGGACTATCCCAACCGGTTTATTAACCTGATGGGGGAAGTGAAAGTGCAGCACGAGCAGTCCACCGATTATTTCTGCAATTTTACTATCAACGGGGCGGAAGAAGCGTTCATTACCCGTTACTCTTCCAAAAGGGAAGGCGTGGTCAGCTGGGAGGCCAGCATGTATACCACCGATGATTTTGAAGAAGCGAAGAAAAAATACAAATCCCTTTTCAACCAGCTCAATAACCTGGGCGTGGTATTGGGTAAGGAACATTTCCGCCTCCGGGGTGAATACGCGGCACCTTCAGATGACAATAAATTCAAGACTGTCCTTTTTGTCTTCGACCCGGCAGCCGCTGATGTAAAGAAAATAAGAGTGGAACTTTCCCTTCAGTACAAAGCCCCGATGGACTGGCAGGTGAAGATCCTGGTGTATGATAAGGAGCGGGAGGATGATGAGCAGGGGCGGGAGGATGATGATTTGTAGCGGGTCGCCTAATGGGTATTGAAAATCGAGCACCTGCCTGCTCGCCTCGCGGCGGAGCGGGCCGGCAGGCAGGTTGAATATTGAGTCTTTTAATAAGTTGACTTGTTAACCAGGAATTCCAAATAACCAAACACCGCCCCGGGTAAAGGTTTTGGAATTTGATTATTATTTGGTGCTTGGTACTTGGGTATTTTTTGGTTCTTGTTTCTTGGCTCTTGGTTCTTTAAGAACATTAACCTTATTTAACCTTAAACAAAGCCCCCTTAACCCATTTTCCCGCATGGCCTGGATATTTTCGCTGCAGAAACCAGGAGCCATGAGAAGATTTATTACGCTTTTATTTATTGGATGCCTTGCCGGTCCCCTTTCTGCCCAGAAGAATGGTACCGTAAAGGGCATTGCTTTTGATACCATCAGTAAGCAAAATGTGGGCGCGGCCACTATTACTGTACTGGAACGGAAGGACTCCTCCCTCGTGACCTTTACCATGACCGGCGCTGATGGCCGGTTTGAGATCAGGGGTCTTGCCAATGGGGATTACCGCCTGTTGATCACCCATGTCAATTACCATAACAGCAATAAATACTTTTCCATCACTGACTCCCTTAAAAATGCGGACCTGGGAACGATACTGATGAATGATAAGGCGAAAGTGCTGGCTGAGGTTGTGCTGGCCAATGAAGCCCCGCCCATTACCCTGATCAATGATACGATCCAGTACAATGCCGGCTCTTTTAAAACAGCGCCCAATGCCAGCGTGGAGCAACTGCTTAAAAAATTACCGGGGGTGAAAGTGGAGAAGGACGGCACGGTAAAGGCGCAGGGCGAGACCGTCAGTAAAGTGCTGGTGGACGGGAAAGAATTTTTTGGAAACGACCCCAAGGTAGCCACCAAGAACCTCCCGGCCGATGCCGTGGATAAAGTGCAGGTCTATGACCGGCAGAGTGATCAGGCCCAGCTTACCGGTTTTGAAGATGGCAATTATGAGAAGACCATTAATCTAAAACTGAAGAAGGATAAAAAGAAAGGGCTCTTTGGAAAAGTTAGCGCCGGGGGCGGGGATAAAGAACGGTATGAGGGCAAATTCAATGTCAATTCCTTTAAGGGCGCCCGCCAGTTTTCCGCCATCGGGATGGGAAATAACACCAACGCGGAGGGGTTTTCCTTTATGGACATTCTAAATTTCACGGGTGAACTGGCCCGGATGCAGCGGGGAGGCGGGGGCAATATCAATATTAATTTATCCAGCCAGGATGCAGCCGCAATGGGCATCAATGGCGGCAACCGCAACAGCGGGATCAATACCGCCTGGGGCGGGGGACTGAATTATAATAATATTATCGGGACCAAACTCGACCTGCAGAGCAATTATTTTTACAACCGCTACAATCCGAATTCGGAAAGTCATATTCAACGGCAATATATGCTCCCGGATACTTCGTATTACAAGGCGAATACCTATGCCGATAACCTAAACAATACGCACCGTCTTAACCTCAACCTGCTATACCAGCTGGACTCGTTGAATTCGGTCCGGGTGATCCCGTCCTTTAGTTACCAAAGAACAAGAAACCAGTCTGTCGGCGATTACCAGACCCTGTCAGAACAGCATTCGCTGATCAATGAAGGGTTCAGCAACAGTACGGCTACCACCACCGGTTATAATTTCCGGAATGAGATCGCCTGGCGGCGGAAATTTGCCCGCAGGGGAAGAACTTTTTCCCTGACCCTGCAGAACAGCCTGAATGAAAGTGAGGGAGATGGCAGCCTTTCATCGGTAAATAGTTTTTATAACCCGGGTGGCGGCTTGCTGCGCAAGGATACCCTGAACCAGCTGAATAATAACCACGGGAGCCTGCGGGGATATACCACGAGGGCCGTGTACACGGAACCGTTGGGAAAAAGATCCCTGCTGGAATTCAGCCTGGGGCAAAGCAATACAAAGAATGTATCGGGCCGGGAAACCTATGATTACAATAAGGGCAACGGGAAGTACGACCAGCTGAATAAGCTGCTCAGCAATGATTTTGAAAATAAGTATGGGTATACCAATGCGGGTCTACGGTTCCGTAACCAGCAGAAGAAATACAATTATTCACTGGGGCTCAGCTGGCAGCAGTCTGACCTGGAGGGGAGGATCAGGAGCGGGCTGAAGGATTCGGTGATTGGTAAAACCTTTCGCAACCTGTTACCCAATGCGAGAATGCAGTATAATTTTTCCCGGTTCAGGAATCTTTCCCTGGTCTATAGCAGCAATACTAACCAGCCATCGGTGTCGCAGTTGCAGCCGTTGCCGGATATCAGCAATCCATTGAATATCCGGGAAGGCAACCCGGACCTGAAGCAGGAGTACAATCATAATGTGCAGGCCGGGCTGACCCTGGTAAGTCCTTATAAGAACAAAAACCTGTTTCTCTTCCTGCGGATGCAGGCCACACAGCATAAAATTGTAAACTATGATTCGCTGGACCAGCAAACGGGGGTGCGTAAAACAAGACCGGTGAATGTAAACGGGGTGTACAACCTGAATGCCAATTTCAGTTACAGCATGCCGTTGCGCTTCCTGAAGGGGACTGTTGAGTTGAGCAGTAATGCCGGGTATAATAAAGGAAAACAGTTGTTCAACTCTGTTTCAGGAGAAGCAAGGGAGAATGCGATAAAGGTATTGAACCTGGGTCCGGATTTAAGACTGGATATGAATCCCACGGAGAAACTGACCCTGGCGATGGGGGCAGGCTTTAATTATAACCATACAAGTTATTCCCTGCAGCCGGGTTTCAATGATCACTACTTCTCACAGGAGTATTCGGCTTCAGCGGACTGGCAGTTGCCCCGGGGTTTCTTTTTCAGCTCTGATTTTACCTATACCGTGAACAGCCAGCGGGCAGCGGGGTATAACCTGAAAGTACCTTTGTGGAATGCCAGCATCAGCAAACAGGTGCTGCGCTTCAACCGGGGGGAACTGAAACTGGCTGCCCGGGACCTGCTGAACCGGAATGTAGGGATCAGCCGCAATACCAGTAATAACTATATAGAAGATTCGAGGGTGCTCACCCTGCGCCGGTTCTTCCTGCTCAGCTTTACCTATAGTTTGAGCAAGATGGGATTGAACAATGCCGGAAGTGGCGGGGGGATGAGAGTGATTGCGAGGTAGGAGGCGGGAGCCAATCAGTGTTTCAGCCGCCTTTTTTTGATCATGCCGCCTTTAGTGTCTTTTACACTGCTCATCACCACGAAGGCATCTGGTTCGATCTTTTCAATTTCCGTATTGAGTTTATTGATCTCGAGCCGGGTGATCACGGTATAAATAATGTCCACATCCTTTGTTTCGCCCTTTTTACCATAGCCCCTTTTCCCGCTGTACACGGTTACGCCCCGGCCCAGTTTATTGATGATCATCTGCCTGATCTCTTCGCTGTGGGCGGAAACGATGGTCACCCCGATATATTCTTCAATACCCTCGATGATAAAGTCAAGTGTTTTCGAGGCAGCCAGGTAAGTGATCATGGAATAGAGGGCGATTTCCACAGAAAGAAAATAGGCTGCCGCCGAGAAGATCAGGATATTGATCAGGATGACAATGTCCCCGATCGTAGTCCCCAGCTTACGGCTCAGGTAAATGGCGAGAATTTCCGTACCGTCAATTACGGCGCCGCCTCTTACGGTCAGGCCGATTCCCGCACCCAGGAAAAAGCCCCCGAAGATGGCTACCAGCAGGTTGTCATCGGTTACATTGGGGAAGGGAACCGTGGCCAGTACGAGTGCCAGCCCGCTGATTGCGATCACCGTTTTAACGGCGAAGTTGCGGCCCATGGTGGTATAGCCCAGAATCATGAACGGGATGTTCACACAAATGATCAGGACATAAAGCGGAATGATGCTGAGGGCGGAAATAAGCAGGGAGATACCCGTGGCCCCGCCGTCAATAAATCCATTCGTCAGCAGGAAACCCTTAAATCCAAAGGCCGCGGAAAAAATACCCGTCGTAATCAACAGGAAGTCCCGGGCTGTATGCCGGATCGTGATCAGCATTTCGCGGTAACTCCTGGCCTGCCGGTAAGCAGAAACCGGACGGTCCCTTTCCTGTTTGGCAGGAACTGTTTTTAATGCTCTCCGTGTAATAAATTTTTTCCAGGATCCCTTCATACGGTTTCTGTTCAGGCCTTTTTCAAATTTACCGATAAATCCTCACTGCGACAGCCGGGGGAAGGAATGGATGCCTGAAAAAAAGGGGGATCAATCTTCCGGATTTCCCGGGTAATACTTAACTTTTCCGGCATGAAACCTGTTCCTTTTTTGCTGCTATTGCTGTGGCAGCAATTCCTGTCCGGGCAATCCGCCCCCCTTCAGCAAAAGTCCATCATGGTAAAAAGAATGATCGAACTGAACCACCTCTCTCCCCGGCCGGTGGAGGACAGCTTTTCGCTGAGTATGTTCAAAACGATCATCAACCGGGCCGATGGCCGCCGGCTCCTGTTTACGGACCCCGAGTTCAAATCCCTGCAGGCTTATAGCCTTCAGTTAGATGATGAACTGAATAATAAGGGATGGGCCTTTTATGAACTTTTTTCAACACTATACCAGAAAGCGTTAAAAAGGGCGGACTCCATTATTACCAGGGTCACGGCTAAGCCTTTTGATTTTACCGTAAATGAAACGGTAACCAGCGTGAAAGGGAATCCTTTCAATTTTGCTGCTGATCTGCCGGCCCTGGCAGGCCGCTGGTCCCGCAACCTGAAATTTAAGGCGCTGGATAATTTATTTGATTTAGCCGGGGAAGATACAACTGCCCGGGTCTCCCTGAAAACCGTGATCACTGCATCAGAAGGTAAAATAAGGGAGCAACTGCGGAAAAATGAAATGCGGAACCTGGACCGGATCAACGATCACCCGACAGGTATGGAAGGGTTTATATCCGAATTATATTTAGATGCATTAGCGGAGAGTTTTGATCCGCATACCAATTATTTTTCCCCGCAGGGAAAGCGGGAATTCCAGGAGCAGCTGAGTACGGAAGCTTTATCATTGGGCCTTGACCTGGAAGAAAATGAAAAGGGGCAGATCGCCGTGGATAAACTGGCACCCGGGGGGCCTGCCTGGAAATCGGGCGACCTTAACAAGGGGGATGTGATCCTGAGTATACTCTGGGAGGGGAAAGAAAACAAGGATATGACCGGGGTGGATCTGGAGGAAGCCTATGAGGAACTGGACCGTTCAGCTGAGGGGAAGGTCATCATCAGGATCCGGAAGGCGGACGGGACGGTGAAGACCGTGATACTGCGCAAGGAAAAAATTGAGAACGAGGAAAACGTGGTAAAAGGATTTGTGCTGGAAGGGGAGAAAAAGATCGGTTATATATTATTACCCGGATTTTATACTGAATGGGAAAATGAAACCGGCTCCAGTTGCGCCAATGATGTGGCCAAGGAGATCGTGAAGCTGAAAAAGGAAAATATCGAGGGGTTGATCCTGGATGTACGTTATAACGGGGGCGGTTCTGTGGGAGAGGCCATGGATATGATCGGCATCTTTGTGGATGAAGGGCCGCAGGCCGGGATCAAAACAAGGGATCCGAAGATCGTTTACCTCAAGGATCCCAACCGGGGTACGATCTATTCCGGGCCCCTGGTCCTCCTGGTCAATGGCCAAAGCGCTTCTGCCTCTGAAATGCTGGCCGCGGCCCTGCAGGATTATAACCGGGCGGTGATTGTGGGGAGTCCCACGTTTGGTAAAGCCACCATGCAGCAAATGTTACCCGTTGATACGCTGCTCAAAAAAATGCCTAAGAATGATCCGGGGAAGGATATGGTGAAGATCACCACGGGTAAATTGTACCGGCTGAACGGGGAGTCGGCACAGAAGAACGGGGTACAGCCGGATGTGTACCTGCCTGATGCCTTTGATGCGATCGAATACCGGGAAAAATTTTTACCCAATGTACTCAGCAGTGAACCCATTGCGAGGAATGGCTATTATAAGCCATTGCCGGTTTTGCCGGTGAATGAACTGGCAGCGAAGAGTGCGATCCGCATTAAAGACGATGTTAATTTCCGGGATATCCGCCGGATCATCGGGCTGATGATTGCCCGGCGGGAACGAACTGAAACGATATCCCTGAAATGGGATGAGTTTGAAAAGTGGGCAATGCAGAATGAAAAAGAAATGGAGGCGCTGCAGGGAACCGCTGTGGCATCAGGCAATACCTTCAAAACGGGGAATCACAGCTCCGATAAAGTCCTGCTGGCCAATAACGAATATGCCCGGGAGCTCAATGAGCAATGGCTGGAAGATATCGGGGAGGATATTTATATCCGGGAAGCTTTTCTTATTTTATGCGATTTGATTAAATTGCGCTAACCATTTACCTTATACTAAAACTGAACTCAACATGCATTTTTTTTCCCGCCCTGCCGTTTTTTTGATGATCCTTTGTTTATTTATCCGCCCTTCTTTTTCAGCCGCCCAGTCCTTTGAGACACCGGTGGATTACCTGGATTATATTGGCAAAGCGAACGAGCAGCTGACCCTGAAATACATGGTATATATCAGCAGTATGTCGCATGGCAAGAGCGCCCGTAAAGTGGAGAAGCGCCGGCTGGAAGTGCTGGATGCGATCACCAATACCCGGATGAACGTCATGGGTATGCCGCCGTATAAAGGGGATAAGTCCTTTCGTGATACCACCGCGGCTTACCTGAAACTCCTGTACAGCGTGTTTAATGAGGATTACAGTAAGATCGTGAACATGGAAGAGATCGCGGAGCAGAGTTATGATGCGATGGAAGCCTATATGCTGGCCCAGGAAAAGGCCCAGGAGAAACTGCAGCAGGCTTCTCAGCGGCAGAATGAAACACAGAAGAAATTCGCGGAGAAAAATAATATCAAATTACTCGAAAATACATCCGAACTGGAAGCCAAGATGAAGACCGCTTCAGCGGTGATGCACCATTATAATGAAGTGTACCTGGTTTTCTTCAAAAGTTACAAGCAGGAAGCCTACCTGATGGATGCGGTGGCGAAAAAGAATGTGAACAGCATTGAGCAGAACATCAATTCCCTCCAAGGCTTTGCCGAAGAGGGCCTTGAAAAATTAAAGACCCTGAAGCCTTATACCGGCGACGGTTCCCTGGTGAGCGCCTGCCGCAATATGCTCAATTTCTACAAGGAGGAGGCAAAGAAAAGTTCCGCGATCAGTGATTTTGTACTGAAAGAGGAAAATTTCAATAAGATCAAAAAGAAATTCGACTCCAAACCGGCCGGCAGCCGCACCCAGCAGGATGTGGATGAATTCAATAAGGGCGTGAATGAGATCAATGCCGGGGTAAATGCCTACAATGCCACTAATAATGAGCTGAACAAAAAGCGGGCCCAGTTCCTGGACGGATGGAACAGCACGGTGAAGCGGTATATGGATACGTATATACCGGAGCAGAGGCGGTAATCAGTTGTGCCAGGTTTTCCCGGAGTCCACGGGATCGTTTGTATGCTAAGATAGTGCGGGGAGTACTATCCTCATAGATCATAGACGATGGTTTGTGAGCTTCCCGGGGAATTTTAAGGATTTCTTTTAGCTCTGCGTATTATCTGACGATCAACATTGTAATAAGTCCCAACAATTTCGACTGTTTCATTCCAATATGAATCTGAACAAGCCTTTTTATTTGATGGAACTTGGGTTTTCAATTTTAAAGCAAACCTTACTTGCGAAATGATGCAAGGTGCAATTTCTGCTTTAGTTGAGCGTCTAAATTTTGGCATGTATAATCAAACTTTTCAGTTATAATAGTACCATTTGGACTTACAAACTTGTATTTAGTGATTAGCCCTCCACTCGTTATACTTCATCACTACCGTAAAAAGAGTTTCCTTTTTATCCAGGGTTTTGATAAAGGCCTCTTCCAGTTGCAGGTACTTTAATGTCTCGGGTAATTTCAACAGGAGGGGGTATTGGTCCGATATATAAATATACCCTTTGAGCGGGTGTTCGAAAACAATATCCCTTTTTGTGGCATTGCCGTCATATTCATTTCGCCCGTTATTTTTTTTGGTCACTTCGATTTCCTGGAACAGGGAATAAACCGGCAGGGCGCCATTCAGGCTGCGCAGGATAAAATAGACGCCGTCCGGCGCCACATCCCCGGTGGCGGGGATCAGGTAAAGCTGTTTATTGGCAGTAACGTCCCAGCTTATAAAGTCATAGGCATGACCATTGTACAGAAAACCGAAGCCCTTTACTTTGAGGCGGTCCATTTTTTTGAACTTAGTCCCGTCTTCCGAAAATTTAAAGTCGAAGGTCAGCTTACTGTATTCTATCGCTGTTGATTCATCCGGTACTTTTCCTCCAAGCGGGTCATAGTTTTGCCCGGAGGAAGCGCCTGCTTTTAGTTTTGGTTTCAGGGGGATCTGTATTTTACCCCGGATCGTGTCCCCTTTTTTGCTGATATAATAGCCGTCGGATTCCTGGGCCATTATTGCTGACGTGCTCAAAAACGAGAGGAGCAGGATAAGACAGGTTTTTTTCATGTATTTAAAAGTATAGAAAAATCCAAAACCATATGGTTGCCACCTGTTAAAGTCGGATGAAATTGGAAAATTCCCGGGATCATTTGCCGTGAAAACCCGCGCAGGAACAGGATCTCCGCCTGGCTGTACGGGGAGGGATAAAAAAATATTTTTCTATATCTTACAAGTCTACTAATTTAGTAGACAAATAAGAAAACAGCAGGTCAGCGAAAAGGGCCGGCTCTATTCAGCAAACCCATTTTATCACAGGAGAAATTCCATTTCATTATTAATAATCGCTGTACAGCATGTCCCGGATACCCCCGATCGAACAAAATTCCGCTTCACCGGCAGTAAGGATCGCCTTTCAGCGGCATATCCAGGCCTCCAATGCCCGCATCACAAATATGAAAGCCACACTGGCCCATTGCCTGCCGGCTTTCGAGGTTTATATGCAATGGTACCCGTTGTATGAACGGGTGAAAGCCATTCTGGGAAGGAGACTGGCTGGTTTATTTGCTTTTTCCATATCAAAAGCGTCGGATTGTCCGCTCTGTTCCACTTATTTCCGGAAAATTATACTGGACAGCGGGGAGGACCCTTCCAACCTGGTCCTGAGTGAGGAGGAAAAAGAGGTGCTGGTCTTCGGATCTGCCATTGCCAAATACCAGGGAAATATTGCCGATGGGGTCTATAATGCCCTGGCGCGGCGCTATTCAAAAGAGGAAATGGTGACCCTGGTCGCCTTTGCGGGACAAATGATCGCCACCAACATATTTAATAACGTGGTGGAGACGGAGATCGACGATTATCTGAATGAATATTTACCACCAGTGAGGTCATTATGGGAGAAATAAAGGAGGCTTTCAGGAATAAAACAGCGTTTATAACAGGGGCAGCACATGGGCAGGGCCGTGCGACCGCCCTGGCGCTGGCAAAAAAGGGAGTCCGCATTGCGGCATTTGACCTGGGAAAGAAAATTTCGTACCCGGGTTACAAGCTCGGGACTGTTGAAGACCTGGAGTCCCTGGGCGCCGAGATCAGCAAACTGGGAGGCGAATATATTTATACGGCAGGGGATGTCCGGAATGATGATGATATCCGGAAAGCCGTGCATAAGACAGTACAGCATTTCGGGCAGGTGGATATTCTTTTTAATAATGCCGGGATCTGTGCCTACGGGCAGGCGCAGGATCTCAGCGAGGAGGAATGGGATACCATGCTGGACATTAACCTGAAGGGGGCCTGGCTGACTGCAAGGAGAATTATACCCCTGATGATTGAGAAAAAGCAGGGCGTGATCATCAATAACTCTTCCATTGCCGGCCTGCGCGGAATGAACAGGCTCAGTCATTATGCTGCCTCCAAGTGGGGATTAACCGGCCTGACTAAGTCATGGGCTATTGAACTGGCCCCTCATAATATCCGCGTACTGTCCATTCACCCCACGGGTGTGAATACACCCATGAATGACGGGCTGGCGGAACTGGAAGGACTTACGCCAAAGCAGGTGGCGGAAAGAAGCGCGGGTAACCTGATCGATGTACCCTGGATAGAGGCGGAGGATGTGGCGAATGCAGTGGTCTTCCTGGTTTCTGCGGAAGCCAGGTTTCTTACCGGGTCCCAGTTTGTCCTGGATGCCGGTTTACTCACGAGATGATTTTTTTTGTTTTAATATTCTATAAATATTATAGACTAATAATTAACCCCAAACACCCGGATATGAGTGCAATTTTACAAACCAGCTTCCGGCTGGAGGACCAGGTAACCGACAAGCAGGCCGAGTTTTTCAGGAAAAACGGAGTGATTCATTTCAAAAATTTTATAGATCCCGGTACGGTAAAGCTCTACCTCGCTGAGATCAGCAGGGTGGAGAATTATTTGCTTGAAAACGGGGTCAACAAGGTAAACGGGATCCCCTTGAAATTTGGTTTGGATGTGAATGGCTCCGCCATTATCCAGCGGTTGGCTTTTACTTCCCGGTACAGTGAGATCCTGAGTGAGTTTCTCCGGAGTGACAAGCTGCGCCTCCTGGTAAAATTGCTGGAACCTTATTCGGGCAGGATCAGTGAAACCGAAAAAGACGGGCTGGTGGTGAATCACTACTTAAATACGGAGAACAGCCAATACACGCGGCTGGGCTGGCATACCGACAGCCCGCGGGATCTCTTCCTGGGTTCGCGGATTTTGCCCATGCTGAATGTGGGCCTGCACCTGGACGACTGCCCGGTCAGTAACGGGGGGCTGAAGGTGTTGCCGGGAACGCATAACAAAGGCTGGTTCACCCTGTTTTTCCGAAAAAAATATTTTGTGGACAACAAGAAAGATAAAAACGAAATCGGGCTTGATATTGAAGCGGGTGACCTGACTGTTCATGACGGCCGCTTGTGGCATCGCGTGGAGCAATCCCCGGTTACGGGTGAAAGAAGCCGGCGAAGGGTTATGTATATACCGGTTATCACAGGAGCGTATAAACCCAAAACGGCCAGCAGCCCAACCCCGTTTTATCACCGGGTCAGCCAGTTTAAATTATATAAGTTTGACCGGAAGAAAAGAACACCCCTGGCTGAAGAAAAACCTGCTGCGGGGCTTGCTGTGGAATAATATCCTTTGTTCATAAACACAACTGATTACTAAACCGGAATACATGAACTATGCATTAATCACGGGTGCTGCCAAAGGGATTGGAAGTGCCATTGCCGGCGAACTGGCACACAAGGGATATGGCCTGCTGCTGGTGGATATCGACGGCGGCCAGTTGAAGACAACGGCTGAATACCTGCAACATATATTTTCTGTCCCGGTTCTTACGCTGCAAACCGACCTGTCATCACCTGGAAGCGCCGGGCTTATTAAAGAATGGAGCCGGCCGTATCATCCGCAGCTGCAGGTACTGGTCAATAATGCCGGCTTTGGGCTGAACGGGAATTTTGAAACCATCCCGATTGATGAACAGCTGTCCATTGTGAATGTGAATATCAAGGCGCAGCTAAGTATAGCGCATGCTTTTTTACCCATCCTGAGGCAGCAGGAAAAGGCCTACCTGCTGAACGTGGGAAGTACAACCTGTTACCAGTCTGTGCCGTACCTGTCGGTATACGCGGCCTCCAAAGCTTTTGTCATCTCGTTTACCCGGAGCCTGCGTTTCGAATTAAAGACTTCACCGGTTTCGGTCAGTTGCCTGATCCCGGGAAGTACCGATACGGATTTTGTAAAAAGGGCCGGGATGGGGGCCTATACGCTGAAAACGGCTGAACGTTTTAATATGACGGCGGAGCAAGTGGGGAAAATTGCGGTAAAGGGTTTATTTAAAGGGAAGGCGGAGATCATTCCGGGATTCAGTAACCGGCTGCATGCTTTCTTTCCGCGGTTTTTTCCAAAATCCTATGTGGAGAAGATCGCGGGCAATATCTACCGGCCCCGGGATGAAAATAAACCAGCCGCCATCAGTTATACATAAAAAAATACGCACCGGGCAACTAATCGTTCATACATTAACCATTAAAAAATCAGTTATGAAAAACAGGCACAATCGTATCGGGAAGAACAGCTGGTTCTGGAGCTCCCTTCTTTTAGTGGCGTTTTCCTTTTATTCCTCGGCCCTGGAGGCCCAGCAAAACAAGGGGTTCACGATCGAGAATTATTACAAGGTAAAATGGGGGTTTGCGGATGAATTCATCAGCCTGTGGAAGCTGAATCATTACCCGCTTTTGCAGAAAGCCCTTAAAAAAGGAGATATTTTAAGTGTTACTGCGGAAAAACCCAGGCTGCACAGCGGTGAGGATACCCGTTTCGATTTTAAGGTTACTATTGTGTTCAGGGATGAAAAAGCCGCCTTTGATCCCAACCTGACGGAGCCGTATAAAAAGGAACTGTACCCGGACCTGGAAAAATTAAAGAAAGACGAGCAACACCGGTTCGAACTGCTTCTCTCGCACTGGGATGTGCTGATCGAAAATATTTTGCCGGAAGGGCAGGAACCGTAAGCAATTCCGCAAAAAAGAAGGTTTTTATCATACACAGGGTACAAGAAGCCCCTCAGCTTTGTGAGGGGCCTTCTTATGGCCGGTACGTTGACTAATTCATCCGGATCACACGTAGTCCACCCGAATTATTCCGGTTCATTTCTTCCAGCATCTTGTCCCGTTCCTTTTTAAATTCTTCCTGGGTATATTTTTTCTTACCCGTGGGTTCTTTTACCACCGAGAGATCGGCGGTTTCTGAAATATGGCTGGCTTTATAAACCTGGTCCCCGTTGCGCAGATCCAGTTCAAGGATGAGGCCGGGCAATTGCCCCTGGAATTCAGAAGGCCCGGCGGATACGGGGATGTCCATGGCAAACCAGGCCTGGATCTTCGCCGTGTCATCGATTTCTTTTCTTTCCACTTTGCCATTGTCCATATTCATCGTCATGCGTTTGCTGATCCGGGTGGCTTCCGCCTTCATGCACGGGTGATTCAAAATGGTTTTTGATTCGCCGGTCATTTTCCATTTGAGTTGGGTAATGGTATCATCAATGATAAAGGTCTTGTCGAACAACTCCCTTTTCTCCACGCGCCGGCCATTGTCAAAGTTGTTGTACAGCACGTCATTGCTGCCCGCCACGATCATCCGGACCTGCATGCCTTCCCCGCCGGAAGAAATGCCTTCGTCTTCATTTTCCTGCTCGGCCTGTTTCCAGAGCGACTGGTTATTGCCGAATACCAGTTCATATTTATCGGTCCGGCTGCTGGGCATCTGGTGCTCCATACCGCCGGGCATTCCGGCAAAGCTGAATTGCAGTTTGACGGTACGGTCATACACAACTTTTCCTTGTTTTTGCTGGGCCTGTACTGAAAGGACGGCGACTAAGATTCCGGCCGCGGTCGCCAGGTATTTTCTCATGGTTTTATTATTTGCCCCAAAACTAAACCTGCTTGTTTTCCCGGGAGGTTAAGCCACCTTTCATTAAGGTTAATAAAGGTTAACGGCCCTTTTCCCGGGGAGGCGGATTGCCTACTTTTGTCCTGTAATGAAACGCCGCCGGCTCATACCAGGCCCCTTGCTGATGGTTATTTCCATCCTGGGGATTGCCGCCTTCCAGTTTTACTGGCTGCAGCAAAACTATGAGCGGGAGGAAAAAACATTATCCGTAAGGGCCGAAATGCTGTTCCGCGAATCGGTGATGAAACTCCAGGTATCCAAACTGAAACTGGACGGGGTATGGTTTGACAGTGCGGGAAACAAAGGAATGCGGATCATTATAGGAGACGAAAAAAAAGCCCGGTTCCCTTCCGGTTCCAACGAGGAAGTGCTCTCCACGATCAATGTGATCCGGGACAAACTGGCCGATTCCTTCCGGAAAGATCATTCAAAAGAGAAAAGGGCCATGGTGATTGCCATGCAGACTTCAGGCGGTATGAACGCCGGTAAGGACTCCCTGAAATTTGATATGGATATTCCCCCGCCACCCGGTTCGGATAACCATGTGATTAATCTGCTCTATGGAGTGGATTCACTCCAGGACAGCCTGCGGATCACCGAAATAGATTCTGCGTACAGGCTGGCGCTGATAAAACAAAAGCTTTCCATTCCGTTTACAATCCTCCGGAATGAAAAGACCGGGGAAACAGAGAACCAGAAATTCCGTACGGTCACCATCGGGCTGGCCCACCCGGTATCGTACACCCTGCAATTGGGCAAAACCTTTCCTTACCTGGTCCGGCGGATCGCCCAGCCTATTTTATTTTCTGTATTATTATTAGGGATAACCATTCTGGCCTTTTCATTATTGTATAAAAACCTGCTGAAGCAACGGCGGCTGGCTGAATTGAAAAATGAATTTATCAGCAATATCACCCATGAGCTGAAGACCCCGATCGCAACCGTGGGAGTGGCTATCGAGGCGTTAAAGAATTTCAACGTTATTGATGACCCGGCCCGCACCCGGGAATACCTGGATATTTCACAGCATGAGCTGCACCGGCTCAGCCTGCTGGTGGACAAAGTCCTCAAGCTCTCCATGTTTGAAAACCAGGGGATCGAACTGAAGTATGAGACGGTGAACCTGCGGGGTTTGGTGACCGAGGTGGTGGAATCCCTGAAACTGCAGCTGGAAAAAAGCAAGGCGGAGGTAACGGTACAGTATGAGGGCGAAACCGAATTGCAGGGAGACCGGCTGCACCTGTTAAGTGTGCTGTTTAACCTGCTGGACAATGCCATCAAGTACAGCAGGGAACAGCCTGTTATTTCCATTGACCTGAAGGGCGACGAAAACCAGGTGCAGTTATTAATAAAGGACAATGGAATCGGCATCGCCCCCGAATACCTCGACAAGGTATTTGAGAAATTCTTCCGGGTGCCGCATGGGGATACACACAATGCAAAGGGCTACGGGCTGGGACTGAGTTATGTGGCCCAGGTGATAAAAAAGCATAAGGGAACCATTGCCGTCACATCTGAACCCGGAAAGGGAACCCTGTTTACCATCAGCTTACCAAAAAATACATCATGAGCCAGACCAAAATATTATATGCGGAGGATGAACTCTTTCTCGGGAAGATCGTCCGGGAAAGCCTGGAAAGCCGCGGCTTTGAAGTGATCATGGAAGAAGACGGCGGCAAAGTGACGGAGCTGTTTAAAAAAACAAAGCCCGATATCTGCGTGCTGGATGTGATGCTGCCCAATAAGGATGGTTTTACCATTGCCGATGAGATCCGGGACCTGGATGAGGAAGTGCCCATTATTTTCCTGACAGCGAAGACACAAACCGAAGACGTGGTGAAAGGATTCAGCACCGGCGGGAATGATTATGTCCGCAAGCCCTTCAGTATGGAAGAGCTGATCGTCCGGATCCAGCACCTGCTCCGGAATAAAACGACGGCTCCGCAAAAGATCAATGGCGGAACGGTTACGATGGGCAAATTCAGTTTCCAGCTCAACCGCCAGGTACTCAGCAACGGGAAGGAGGAAAGAAAACTCTCTTTCCGCGAAAGTGAATTACTAAAATTATTATACGAAAACCGCGACCGGATCATCGACCGGCGGGATATCCTGAACCTGCTCTGGGGCAATGACTCTTTTTTCAACAGCCGCAACCTCGATGTCTATATCACCAAACTCCGTGGTTTCCTGAAAGAAGATCCTTCGCTGGAGATCATTACGATTAAGGGAGTGGGGTACAGGTTTGTAGTTAGTAGTTTGTAGTCTGTAGTTTGTAGTCGGTAGCCGGCGTCTTTACCCGGATATTATTTTTGGAACCCGGCATTGGGGTCCTGATTTGCAGGTTTGAATTTTCAATGCTCAACCTGCCTGCCGTGTAATTCTTCAGTATTTCGGTAACAGTTTATAAATTAGATAAACTGTTGCATATGAAAAAGACCGTACAACAGTTAATGACCAGCAAATGGCTATTGATTGTCAAGGAGTACGAAGAAGTTCGACAGAAAAGGAGCACA